>JBGTQJ010000071.1:0-42336 GCA_041941305.1 Saprospiraceae bacterium | reverse complement strand
TCATTTTACATTTTACATTTTGACTTTCAATAATAGAACTTAACAGCCCTGGGGAACCGCCACCCTCTACTTTAGTTCAAAAGAGAGAGGATGCCCCTCTTTAGGCCGCGAGAGCATTTGCTGGGAGCAAATAGATTTAGGTGGGAGTGCCGTTAGGGGGAATTAATTGTAGAAATTTAATTTTTAACCACTTTATGAAAAATAAAAGAACCCAGAACCCAGCAAATCGTGACTTTTTCAAAATAATCTGTCTTAATCATGCATGGGAACATAATATTATGCATCTTTGCATCCTTATTTTTTTTATTTGAGTCAATTTTCCTGTCTGGTTTAATTTGTTTTCTTTTTGAATTCTTTTTTTCCTGCCTTTTAAGTTTACTCACAGTTTTTATTTTTTTTATGAACATTTTTGTTGCAAAATTAAATTTTGACACCGAAGAGCGTGACTTGCGCGATGCATTTCAAGATTTCGGTGAAGTAGATTCCGTGAAGATCATCATGGATAAATTTACAGGTCGCTCCAAAGGTTTTGGTTTCGTCGAAATGCCTAATGATGATGAAGCCAGAGCAGCTATTGATGACTTGAATGGTTGTGAATTTGATGGACGCGAAATCGTCGTTAAAAAAGCTGAACCCAGGGAAAACCGTGGTGGCGGTGGAAGAGGTGGTTTTGGTGGTGGCCGTGGCGGCTTCGGCGGTGGCGGAAGAAGATACTAAAATGATAAAAACGAATTCTTTATTCGTTTGACATTATAGTAAAGCTAAAGAGCCTTTCGAGTTTTCGAAGGGCTTTTTTTTATGCCCACTAATCTAATCGATCAATCCAAGCTTAACAAGCATTAAGCTCGATTGCTAACACCATTTCGCTATCCACTATTTCATACCTCAATGGTATCAGCAATATCCAGCAAACCAGCAACCAGCTAACCAGAACCAACTTCACTTCAAATATTCACCAGCTCACTTCATGCTACATGCTTTGGATTTATTGAACAGCTACTTTTGTCCGCGAATCAAAAACCATAATCAATGAAAACAATTATTAAAATTTTTCCCCTATTCCTTTTATTAGGAACCTTTCAACTCAGTGCACAGGATTGCGCCTATAAAACCAATGAGGTAGACAAGTTCACCAAACAACGCATCATCGAAACCCCATTGCAAACCGTCATCAATGTCAAACAATTGAGTAGCGAATATGCCGTGCACCTGGCACTAAAATCTGTCAATGAAGACAAATATTTACGTGTTAGTTTTGATTGGAAAACGCCAAGTTTTGTCATCAAGAGATTTTGGCAGAAAAAATCCAAAGTCTTTTTCAATTTGAAAAATGGAAGAACAGTGGTTTTACACTACGGAGAATCTGATTATTCCAAAAAATCCAGCTCCCAGCGCAAAACTTACAAAGGAAAAACCAAAGGCTATGTCAATTCTTTGGAGAGCAACTTTAGGCTGTTGGAAGGAGATATCGCTTTATTGGAGACTTCTCCAATTATCCAAATGCGCATCGAAATTGAAGAAGGAGAAACTTATGATTTTGAAATTTTGGAGTCTGCGAAATCTCCCCTACTCGGCATTCCTTCCACAGGTACCCGTTTGAAGAAGACAAAACCACAACAGTACTTTATTGGAAAATTGGCTTGTTTGAATGTGGAGTCTTGATTAGTATGAAAATTAATTGACTCTGAAAATTTGGATGGTCAAATCGAAAGCGCATCAAAACTTATAATGGTTGGTTTTATGATCCTGTAGGACTGGGTGTCTGCAGGATTTTTTTTTAAGGTGATGCCCTGAGAAGAGCCTCTGAGCGAGAGAAAAGGGTGTTGCCTTAAAAACGCTTACCTCGATGATCTTTTTGTGGCAATACCTTTTGCCCACACATATCCGCCACACAAAACATCACCTCAATAAGGCAAATCCTGAATTATCATTAAAATTTATCTCCAAAAATAAACCACACTAAACAACTGATAATCAACATCTTAAATTTAAAATATATTTAGAAAATCAAATTACTTACAAAAATAATTCTCCTTCCTGGGTACGCCCAAATCCTTCCTTCCACCAATTAGCGTAATCAAAATTAATCACAAAAAAAAACGGTTCTTTGAAAATTTTGTGAGAATAAAAAGAAAGGAAAGAAGCTTAACCGGGGTGAAGAGATGAAAAATTTACGCCTCATGGAAAACGCTTTTCTAAAAAAGTTCCCACAAAATTTTGATGAACCTGATAATTCAACTTAGAGTATGTTTAAATTTTTTCTTCCTGAAAACCAATATCTTATGAACCTGGCTTCTCCAAAGGAGTCCTTCGGACAAATTAATTCAACCGCTTATCCCGATAAGCTATTTCATTAATTTTTCGCCAGAACCTTAAGCTCTTGACTTTCAATTCGTAAAATTTTTAAACATACTCTTAAAAAATCTTAAAATCATGAAAAAACTTGTTTTAAATCTCGTAGTCCTTTTAGCATTCACATTTTCCAATGCCACTTTCGGAGCTTTGATGCTTCCAACTACCACTGATTCCTATTGCCCTGCACCTCCAACTATGGTAACCCTCAAAGCAGGAACCATCGTCTCGCTACAACTCAATGAAGAAGTGAAAGCCAGTGAAATCGAAGTAGGCAACACATTGGACTTCTTCGTGCGAAGCAATGTCACTGTCAATGGCAATGTCGTCATCGCGGCAGGAAGCATCGCCGAAGGGTGGGTCAAAAAAGTCACCAAAGGTTGTAATGGCAAGTGTTCTCACATTACAATTACGGTAGAAAATGTACAAGCTGTAGATGGTCAACGCATCTACCTGAGAAGCATCCCTCACAAGGTAACTGCCAACTGCTGCCAGTCTTGTGGCAACCCTCCAAATGACGCTGTATTGCAAATTGGAACCAGCCTCAGCGCACGTATTTTGAATGATGTTGACATTGATGCATAATAATTCACGAATCCAATGAGTGACAGGGTTTTGAACCCTGCACTTTTTATTCTAAGCGCAGGGTTCAAAACCCTGCCACTCTTGAAATTTTCAATTGATAATTCGTAAAAATCAAAATCATGAGAACCCTTTTCGCTTTTACTTTCGCAATGATTGCCATAGCATCCTTTGCGAACACCCAAAACCAAATGTTGACTTTGCCAACTTACAATATTGACCTATTTCACCGCAACGTAACGCTTGAAGCCGGAACAGCAGTTTTTTTAGAAACGACCCTGGAAATTAATTCCAGAGAAATGTCGGAAGGACAGCTAATTACCTTCCAGGTCAAAACAGATGTATTTGTCAAACACAAAGTCGCAATAGCTGCCGGAGCAATGGCAGTCGGACAAATCACCAAAATCACAAAAACCACTTACAACCATCCAGAAGAGATTTCAATCATCGTCAATTACGTCCAATCTGTGGACGGACAACAAATTGAATTACAGGGACTTGAGCAGACATTGAGAGGAAGATTCTCGGGTGAAGGTTCTACCATTCAAAGTGGCACATTGCTGGTTGCCAATGTGCAGGAAGACAAGAAGATTCGCGTACAATGATTGGGTAGAATATTGCTTTGAACAGCCCGGGGGATGAATTCTCCGGGCTTTTTGTGGTTTTCAGTTGTTAGAATTCTTTTAAAAATTCAATAGGATTTTGATACATTTGTTTGCAAGAGTCCAAACAATGAATTGAACTAAAAAATTGATTGAAATTAGGGTGTTGAATTTCAGGTTTACTAAACTTTGATGAAAGTTTAGTAAACCTAAAGTCCAACCCATTTTTTTTTGAAAAAACAACACGTTTCGCCCTGAGGGATAGCAAAAGACCCCACGAAACAAAAAAAATATACCACGCCATGAAAACCCTGTTTGCTTTCCTTGTTTTTGGATTTACTTCGATGCCCTCGCTATTTGATTTTATTAAATGGTTCGACTTTACAGACGAATCGTCTGTGATGCATAAACCATTAGTAGGAGCATCTTTTTGTATGTGTGATTCTGTGAGTGATTCTTTAGCTTTGGTGGATTTGTATAATTCTACTAATGGGGCGGGGTGGACAAATAATAGCAACTGGTTGGTGGCCGGGCAGGTTATTGATAATTGGCATGGAATACAAGTTGATGGTTCAGGATGTGTCACTTATATAGACCTGGATGCAAATAACTTAATAGGCACATTGCCAAATCTAAATTTACCACAATTAGTTTTCTTGTCTTTAGAAACTAATGACTTATCTGGAGCATTGCCATCATTCTCAAATACGACAAGCATTACTACAATTCGTTTAAGTGAAAATAGTTATACTGGAGCTATCCCAAATTTCAATATACCTTCTGTATTAACATTAGATCTCTCAGATAATCAATTATCAGGTAATCTTCCCAATTTTTCAGGGATACCTAATATTGAATGGCTTATACTTGGCTATAACAGTTTTTCTGGAAATCTTCCAGACTTTACAGGGATGCCGAATCTTGAAGTCTTGAGTCTGTTAAACAACAATTTATCAGGAAGTATTCCTAATTTTTGTTGCCTGCCAAATCTAGAAACTATACATCTCAGAAAAAATAATTTAACGGGTACAATTCCTGATTTTTCAAATTTTTCGAATTTAGAATTTTTAAGATTGGGGGAGAATAGTTTAACTGGTCCTCTTCCCGACTTTTGCTGCTTGCCAAGCTTGAAATATTTACAACTTTTCTTTAATAACATTTCTGGTTCAGTCCCCGATTTCAATTTGCCGGAATTAACCAATTTAGATATGGGGGTAAATAATTTTAATGGTGAAGTTGTACCAGATTTTTCACAAATGCCAAAATTGAATCATCTCTCGATTCGAGATAATAATTTTACAGGAAGTATTCCCAATTTCTCAAACTTACCAAACCTAATTAGTTTAAATATATATAATAATGATTTAACTGGTACTATTCCTGATTTTGGAAGCTGTCCGATTCTCAGCAGAATATTTGTTCAAAATAATTGCTTGTCAGGCAACTTTCCTGACATGACATCAAATCCTATTGAAGGAATAGGCATTTTTGACAATGATATTGACTCCTTACCCGATTTAAGTTCCATATCAACATGGTCATCCACATGGGTTCATGGGGGACTAAGAGTTGAAAATAACAATCTCACTTTCGATGATATCCTCCCCAATATGTCAGTTTTCAATACTTATGCCTCCAACTCCAGCTACGCTCCTCAATCAACAATCGGAAATGCTCAAACAGTCAATTTATCTGTAGGAGATAATTATACAATTGATTTAGGTATTGATGCTGCTATTTCAGATAATGTTTATACCTGGTATAAGGATGGTAGTTTCTACAGCATAATTAATGGAAATAATAAGCTAGATTTTAACAATCTACAAATATCCGACTCGGGGGATTATACATGTGAGGTAACTAATCCAGGTGCTCCAGCTCTTACGTTGACCTCTTTGGCCGTTTCTCTGGTAGTTACGCAAGCCTGCCCACCTATTGGAACCACAACCATCACTGTCACCAACACCAACGATTCCGGCTCCGGCTCGCTCCGAGAAGCCATAGATTGTGCCAATGCAGACCCCGCTTTAGATAATATCGAATTCAATATCCCGGGCAGTGCTCCGCACATCATACAAGTTTTGACCGACTTACCAAGCATCACGGATGATGGGATCATCATAGACGCAACTACTCAACCAGGCTGGTCTTTAGGCGATATCCGATTAAGTGGAGAACTGCTTTCTGATAATCAGGTGACTCAGGAAGGTTTATTTATTCACAGTGATTTTGTAGAAATTTATGGTTTGTATATCCATAACTTCATAAAATTGAGTATTCCTGATACTACCGATACAAGAGGAATCTTTGTGCTCAATTCTTTAAACGTCAAAATAGGAGATGCTAATCGCCCAATGGTTGTTTCCGGAAATGAACAAGGCATTTATGCTACTCAATCAGATGGCATAGAAATCAAAAATTGCTATGTTGGCGTAGATGAAACCGGAATGAATTCGGAAGGAAATGTATATGATGGAATCCAACTTTTTAATGTCAGCAATGCTACTGTTGGTGGCGCTGGAACCGATGAAGGAAATATTGTTTCTAATAATGGAGATGACGGGATTTGTTTTATAAATGGAGGTAGTAATAACACCATATATAATAATCTGGTGGGAGTCGGTTCGGATGGGACAACACCAATGGGCAATGGAGATAGTGGCATAGTCGCAAGCGATGCCAGTACCGTAGGAGGATCCGGCAATCAAAAAAACATTATTGCTTTTAATAATTGGGGGGTGACCTCTTTTTTTGGAAATCAGGTTACCATAAGTCAAAACAGTATTTTTTGCAATAATTTTTCTGGCATTTTTACTTTAGGTAGTACAACCATCCCAACTATTGACCTAGCCACTGAAACTCAAATTTCCGGCACTGCCTCTCCAAATGATCTAATTGAATTGTTCATTCACGATGAATCAGGTTGTCCTGGAGAACCTTGTCAGGGAAAAACTTATCTGGGAAGCACGTCAGCTGATGCTTCTGGTAATTGGGCATTAAATTCGCCATTCAATACGACCATAAACCTAGGTGATGAGATCACTGCAACAGCAACGGATGCTTCAAATAATACTTCTGAATTTTCATCTTGTGCAATAGTGGTTGACCCATGCCCTACTTCAAACGGAGGCACGACCATAACTGTCACCAATACAAATGACTCAGGCATAGGCTCTCTTCGCCAGGCCATTGAGTGTGCCAATGCAGATTCAGCTTTAGATAATATTGAGTTTAATATTTCGGGAAGTGCACCACACACGATTAGTCTGCAAAGCCCTTTACCTGAAGTAATGGATCAGGGAATTTCAATTGACGGAACCACCCAACCTGCTTATAGCTTAGGGGATATAGTCGTAGATGGAACCGGATTAGATACCGTCTTATATTTAACTGCTGGCTTTTGCAGTGTTTATGGTATGCACTTCAATGGGTTTAGTACACATTGTATTGTTGTATCCGCTGATAATTTTCAATTTGGTGATTTAAATAAAGGAAATATAATTACTGCACCAGGTACAAATGCAGGTTCAGCCATTGAATGTAGAAATACTCGGCTTAATTTATCTTTTATTGAAAATAGAATAGGAATTGATGAAAATGGAATATTTGACGGAGGAGATTACAGAGGAATTAGAATTCCCGATATGAGTGGAGGAAATCATACGATTGACAATAATATAATTGTGGTGAATGATATGGGCGTAAATGTTATGAATCAAACCGCTGGAATAGTGACCATTTCAAATAATAAATTCGGTACTGATGAAACTGGAAATACTGCTATTCACGCATGTTCTGTTGGAATTCAAGCCATTAACACAAATGGAATTATTTCTGGAAATGTCATAAATGCATCTGCTTCCGGCATGCAAGCAGGAACAGATTGTGAAATATTCAATAACAATATTGGTGTAAGTGCAGATGGAAGCACGCTATTTGGACCTGGAGGAAATGGTATTTCAGTTACGCTATTCTCAGGAACAGCACTTATTGGACCAAATAATCTAATAGCAAATTTTGATTATGGAATTAGAATTTCCGGACCTGGTGTAAGTGCAGAAATCACAGAAAACAGCATTTATTGTAATGCAATAGACGGGATATTTTATGCTTCACCTGCCGTAGGAAATCAAGAACCGACAATAACTACAGCCTCTACTAATTCCATATCCGGTACAAGTCTCTCAAACCACACCATCGAACTCTTCCTCCACGACGAAACAGGCTGCTTCGGCGCCCCCTGTCAGGGCAAAACCTACCTCGGCACTACCACCGCCGACGCTTTCGGAAATTGGACACTTTCCTCTCCTTTCAATGTTACAATAAACGTAAATGACGAAGTCACCGCCACCGCCACCGATGTATCCAACAACACTTCCGAATTCTCCACCTGCGCCACCGTCTGCCCGGTCATCACTGCCAATGACCCCAATATCGTCACCTGCACCACGGAAGCATCCAATTACGATTTGACACAGCATGACAACACCGTAAATGGAGGAAGTGGAAACACAGTGAGCTGGTACGATGGGGACCCTAATAACGGCGGAACCATCATTTCTACCCCAGCAAACATCGACCTGAACACTGTTGCAGATCTCTGGGCAGAAGTATCTGATGGAGGAAGCTGTACCAATACAGTTGATGCCACGGTAACCATCAATCAATCTCCAAGTATTAGTACCAATGATACGCCAGAAATCTGTGAGGGAGCCATTTTTGATCTAGCTACCGTAAATATTATCGAATCAAATGGTACGTCGGGGACTAAAACTTATCACGATGCCTCACCGCCTAATGCAGGGAATGAATTGCCATCACCCATTGTCGCTCCTTTAACAACCACTACTTATTACATCCTTTGGACGACTCCTCAAGGTTGTACAGATTGGATACCGGTGACTGTGACTGTTAACCCTCCAATGACCGCTACCATTACGGGACCGACTCAGGTTGATGTCGGAAGTATGATTACTTTGAATGGAAATCCGACTGGAGGATCCGGAAATTATTCGCACAGCTGGACTATCCTTATTGGCAATAGTTTCGCGACCTTAAGTCCTACCAACACGGCTTCAACTAATTTGACAGGAATAGCGGCTGGTACAGTGACCGTTGAATATACTGTCACAGACCACACTGGCTGTTCAGCAACGCATCAAACAACCATTACGGTTGTCAATCCTTGCGTGGCTTTTGATGCCAATCTTTCAGTAATTGGAGCTTCGACCATTTGTAGCGGCTTTGGGGCAACGCTGGAATTTAATTTTTCTGATGGAGCCGGACCTTATGATGTGACCTGGACAGGCGGAAGTTTGACCAATATTTTCAGTGGTTACCAGGAATCTGTTTTTCCGGGTAGCACGATGACTTATGAGGTCTTTACCGTAATGGATGTGAATGGTTGTGATGGAAACCCAGGCACTACTGTTACCATCACTGTAGAAAACACACCTGCTACACCTGGAAGTATTATGGGGGATATGGATGTTTGTGATGGAGCTATTACTGCTTATTCAATTAATCCAGTTGCAGGAGCGACTACCTACAACTGGGATATTCCAAACAATGGAATCATTCAAAATGGAGGAGGTACAACCAGTATTGACATTTTCTGGTTTGGTGCTGGATCTGGAAATATTACAGTGACTGCTGAGAACATGTGTGGAATGAGTAGTGCCAGTACATTTCCTGTTACAATTCATTCTCCGGTAGCCACTCTATTTGCAACCGAAAATTCAGGAAATGCAAATAACGACAATATCATTTGTGAAGGAGACGATGTAATTTTTACAGCTACGGGCGGAACTCAATACGAGTTTTTTGTAAATGCAATATCACAAGGAAGTCCCTCTTCCAGCAATTCTTTCATCACCAATACCCTAAATGATGGAGATTTGGTAAGTGTGATAGCTACAGATGCTCAAGGCTGTACCGATGAGACTTTGCCTGGAGATGGGGCAGGCAATGAACCGATTACCATTTTTGTGAATGCAAGCCCAGGTTTGGGTGGATTGTCTATCTCTGCCAATGACGTTTGTGAAAGTGAGCCCGTTTTAGTGAATATCAATAGCCCTTTTCTCAGTAATGGAAGTTATACGATTGATTTTGACCTTTCTGGTGCCAATAATGCAACTGGACAATCTGCAACCGTTTCCATTTCCAATGGTTTTGGAATACTCGATTTGGGAACATTGAGTAATCCAGGCATTACGAATATTTCAATAACTGCTTTTACAAATACTGAAAATTGTTCGGAATCGCCTTCCTCTGGCGGGAATACTGCTTTCGAAATTTTTCAAAATCCAGATCTTTCTAATTTAAATATTTCAGTACCAGATGTCTGTATTGGAGATTTGGCTTGGGTCTCCTTATCGAATGGACCGACTTCTGGAGTTTATGATTTGGAATATTCACTTTCCGGAGCCAATAATATTTCAAATGCCTCAATTACAGTATCTTTTTCAGGTGGAAATGCTGATTTCCCCATTCCAGCCGTAAATCTGCCTAATCCCGGAATCACAAGCCTTTCAATTGATGATTTAACAAATGGAAATTGTCCAGCAATAGGCAACGCTTCCATTACCGATTTTGAAGTTTTGGAATCAACCATCAGCATTTCAGGAAGTACAGAAATTTGTAATGGCGGCAGTACTGATATTCAATTCGTCATGACAGGTGTTCCTCCATTTACTTTTGTCTATTCTGAAAATGGAAACAACCAACCCTCGATCACCACCTCATCCAATATTCACACAATAACCGTAAGTCCCAGTCAAACAACGACTTATCAAATTGAATCATTCAGTGATGACCAATGCACCGGCACTATTTCCGGAACTGCCATTGTGACCATAAACCAAGCCCCAACCCTAAGCAATATCCAGGAAATATGTGCTCCCGACAACCAAACTTATACGGTGAGTTTTGACATCAATGGCGGGGATCCCAATTCCTATACCGTCAATGGAAATGCTGCAAACAGTCCATTTACTTCAAGTCCAATTAATAGCGGCGATGGATATGCATTTAATGTAGATGACGGTAACCTCTGCGGACCTACCCCTATTTCCGGTTCTTTCGATTGTGGATGCGCAACCAATGCTGGAACCATGAACAACACCTTATTAGAGCTTTGCGAAGATGAAACTGCCAGTCCGCTTTTTAACAATAATGAAAACCTCGACCCGGATGATGTCTTGAATTTTGCCTTACACGATAGCCCTGGCTTAAGTCTTGGGCAGGTTTTTTCTACTAATACAGGTCCAGACTTTGATTTCGATAGTAATGCAGGGATGGTTTTTGGAGAAACTTATTATGTCTCCTCCATCGCTGGAAACGACGATGGCAATGGAATGGTAGATTTGAATGACCCTTGTTTGTCGGTGGCAGAAGGAAGTCCCATTATTTTTTACGAAAACCCTGTGGTGGATTTAGGACAAGACCAGGACATCTGTCCAAATGAATTTGTCATTCTAAACGCTGGCAATCAGGGAATGAGCTATGCCTGGAGCACTGGCGAGAGTACCCAAACCATACAAGTAGAAGATTCCGGAACCTATACAGTCACCGTAACCAATGTAGTTTGTACAGATACAGACGCCATTAGTGTAGATGCTTCGGATACAGAAACGCCCATTTCTCTATGTCCATCAGATACAACGATTGTGATAGATGAAGGGCAAAATGGCATTGAAGTTTTTAATCTATCTCTAACTGTAACAGATAATTGTGGTATTGACTCAATTGCCTTTGAATTGACGAATGCCACTATAGGCATCGGTGAAGATGATGTAAGCGGAACTTTTTTCAATACGGGTTCTACAATGGTGCTTTACAATGCATTTGATGTAGGCAACAATACCAGCGCCTGTGTCTTTTTTGTACAAATCATTGAAGATATAATCCCCTGTAGTTTTGTAGATTCTACACTTTTGGTTTACCTGTATGACTCATTGAATGGAGCAAATTGGTCTTTTGCAGCGACCACTTTTTGGGATGGAAATAACAACTTGCCCATTCCAAATGCAGGAATAGCATGGGACTTCAATGAACCCATCAACACCTGGCATGGCATTGGGATTAATGCTGATGGTTGTTTGACTCAGTTGATTTTGCCAGAAAATAACCTCGAAGGAGTTTTGCCCAAAGAACTTGGCGATTTCACCTCTCTGGAAGCCTTTTATTTTTATGGCAATCAGCTAAATGGGGCTATCCCAACTGAAATCAACAATCTGGATACAGTTCAAATAATTTCCTTATCTGGAAATGAGTTTGAAGGAAATATCCCAGCCTCTTTTGGTGATTTGAAAAACTTAGTTCGTCTCGCTTTGGATGAGAATATGCTTTCTGGAGCAATCTCAGATTCTTTATTGAATTTGCAAAACCTCCTCGATTTTGAGATTCATAATAACCAGTTCACCTTTACTCATTTGTTACACAATTTAGATACACTTGAAGCAATAATAGCAAGCAATGCAACAGTCCCATCGCTTCATTATTATGATTACGCTCCACAAGCCTTAATTTATCAGGAAGAAACCCACTTTTTGCAAGTTGGCGATACCTTGAATATTGATTTAGTAATTGACGATACGGTGACGACAAACAGCTACCAATGGTATCACGATGGAATCCCATTAATTCCAGTTTTAGACAATAATCAATTTACCATTGAGGATGTGACCGTTGACGATGCTGGGGAATATTGGGTTCATGTCACCAATCCAAATGCAGACAGTCTTACACTGGAAAGTTATGTAATCACACTCGTAGTCATTGATGATCAATGTTTTATCAATCAATGTCCTGCAGACACTATCTTAAATTGTACTGAGGATGTAAATGATTTAGCCATTGCGGGAAATGCAAGTTCCAATTGCCCATTTGCAAATATCTTCACGGAAGACGATACCAGTGATTTAGATCCATGTGGTATCGGTACTTTAATAAGGAAATTCGTTTTAGAGGAAAATGGAGTACGACTGGATTCCTGTATTCAGGAAATCACCATTCAGGATGACACCCCACTCCAGGTAGGTTTCCCTAGTGGATATGCCATCACCATTCCGGATTGCCCAAAATTGGAGGATTTTGAACCTCAGGATTTGCCTGCGCCATTCAATTTCCCTTCTTTTTTAAACGACGATTGCGAAGATTTGGAAGTTGATTTTTCGGATACTTTCAGTTTTGATGGCTGCGATTTGAATATTCAAAGAACCTGGTTTGTAAATAATCTTTGTACCGGACAAAACACCTTTGCCATTCAGGATATTTCTGTGATCGGAAGTGATACTACTGCTCCCATATTTACCAATGGTTGTGACATTCCTGCTATCTGTATTCTAAGCGCTAACTGTGATACCACAGTTGTGTTACCAAATTTTTTGGCTACAGATTGTGACGGCAACCTCCAATATGCTATCACTTCAGATTTTGGGATTGGCGCAGGTCCCTTCTCAGATATTATTCCAGGCAGCTATCTGGTAGAATATTCTGCAATTGACTTTTGTGGGAATACAGGTACATGCCAATCCACTATTGAAGTTCAAGATTGCCATTCTCCAGACCCGGTATGTATTGATAATTTGATTGTTGAACTGCCAAATTTCAATCCCGCTTCCTTCCAAATAATGGCTCAGCAACTAGACAATGGCAGTTTTGATAATTGTGGAGGAAATGTCCAATTCAGTTTTTCAAATAATACAAATGATACCCTTTTGGATTTGGATTGTGACGATACAGGTAGCCAAACGATGCAGTTATGGGTAACAGACAACGGTGGTAATCAGGCATTTTGCGAAGCAACTATTGAAGTTCAGGACAATTTCCCACCACAAATTGATTGCCCAAATGATACGAGCTTGCTTATCCCATATACTCAAATGAATGCCATTGTTGGAAATATTGATGCAGTTGTTTCAGATAATTGTAACCCGGAGTTGACTTTCAATACGACAGGGGCAATTGTCTATTCCGGAACTGGTCAGGCAAGTGGGAATGCATACAACATTGGAACAACAGAAGTCACTTACACAGCTGATGATGGATTCAATTCTGTTGACTGTGCATTTGATATTTTAGTTGAGATAGACTCCTGCCTCAATTTTGAAATCCAGTGGAATAATGATTCTTCATTTTGTGAAGGAGGGAGTTTGATTTTAAACCCAGGAACGGCGGAAAGTTATCTCTGGTCAACAGGTGAACAAACACCCACCATTACCGTAACTGATCCAGGAATGTATGCAGTGACCATCACCAATTTCTTAAACTGCGCTATTTCTGGCGATATTTTAATCAGTCAACACCCATCCTTTGAGATAAATCAAGAAATAAGCATTTGCGAAGGCGAATCTTATTCGATTGGCGATTCAGTTTATACCCAAACAGGGACTTACATTAATACTTCAATTGATCCATTTGGTTGCGACAGCACTTACATTACAGAATTAACTGTTATTGATTTGCAGACAAATTTAGGTCAAGACGACACCATCTGCCTTTCCGAATCAATTATTTTGGATGCCACGATTCTTAATTGTTCCGATTGTATTTATAGTTGGAGCGATGACAATACCGTATCAGATCCTGTACGTACTATTTCTCCAACGGATGATATTTTGATCATTGTCACAGTGACAAACAGCATTGACTGCCAATCGGTTGACTCTATTTTCATTGAAGTAACCAGCCAGCCAGCGATTCCAGATTTTACAGGTGAATCACAAGTTTGTGAGGGAGATTTGGAGAAATATGGAATTTTAGGCTACGATCCGAATGCCAATTATCAATGGACTTTACCACCTGGCACCGTTTACACAGATAATGGCGACCATATTGAAGTTGATTTCTCTACTATGTCCACTGGCGAAATTTGTTTGTCCCTTTCCAATGATTGTGGTGATAGCGATCCTGTTTGTAAAAATATTGAAGTGAGGATGTTGCCAGATGCGGTAACTGGAATTGACGGAGAACTCTCGGTTTGTGTTGGAGCGTCTATTCAATATTGTATTGATATCGTAGATTTTGCCGAAGAATATATATGGACTTATCCAACTGGAACGAGTACCACTAACCAACTTTGCCAAACTATTTCATGGGATACCCCAGGAACTTTCAACCTTTCAGTTGAAGCCCAAAATGACTGTGGTTTAGGAGGTGTTTTTGAAATAACTGTTGATGTTTTTGAAAGACCAGATGCTCAGTTTCTTGATCAAGTCTTAAGCATTTGTAAAAATGAACCTGTAGAATTGATTATCGAATTGACAGGACAAGCACCCTGGAACGTAGTTTACAATGATGGGACACAACAAACTACTATTTCAAATATTTTACAAAGCCCACATTATGAGTTGGTTACGCCATCTCAAACTACAGTCTATTCATTGGTCAATGTATCTGATAATTTATGTGACGAAAATTTGAATGATGTTTTGACGATATTGGTAGATCAAGCAGAACAAACACTCCTGAATGAATCAATATGTGAAGGAGCATCCTATAATTTTAATGGAGTAGAACTTTTTGACCCGGGGAATTATCAGGATACTTTTCAGAATGTAAGTGGTTGTGACAGTATCATCCTTCTTGATTTGGAAGTGGAACCCTACCTCGATTTTTCCTTAATGGATGATGCCTATGAATTTCCAGAAAATGAGAATCCGGCTGTTTTTGAAATTTTGGAAAATGACGATGTTCCAAATGCAGGATGGTTCATCTTTCTGCCTGAAGATTCCTCAATGGTAGGTAATTTGAATATCCTTGCCAATGAAAAGATTGAATATACCTTGCGAGTTGAAGACTACATAGGCATTGATTCTTTTTTCTACTTTATATGCCAAAGCTCTTGTCCAACAAATTGTGAAATAGCAGAAGTCAAAATCAATTTTCAGGAAAACTGTATCAAAAAAGCGATCAAAGACATTCCGACCGTTTTTTCTCCCGGAAATCAAGATGGTGTCAATGATTTTTTCAATCCGCTAAACGCTTTTGACAAACATGGTTGTCCAATAGACCCCAATCTGGTAAAATTTGTGGTATTCAATCGCTGGGGAGATATTGTCTATAAATCCAAAAAATATCCCGAACAAGGATGGGATGGGAAAGTGCAGGATGGCAGCGGGAGCGTTTATCCATTTGGGGTGTATTATTACCATATGAGTTTTCCTTTTGAAGATAGAAGGGTGGAAGTGAAAAAACCGATTACTTTGTTGTATTGAGCGTACTATTTCATAAATGAAAAATTGACATTTGTCAAAGAACCATAATATATAAACCTACGTTTGTTAGGGCTTTGTCTTTCAAACACTTTCAGCAAACATTATTACCCTAAAAATGAAAAACTTATTATTGTTATTGGTTTTGAGTATAGGAATAAGTGCCACATTATGGTCTGGGTTTCCTTTTTCTAAGGATTTTAATTTTACAAAAATAAAATCCTTAGAAAATGAACCTGCAATTATAGAAACCTATAATACCACTTGCCCTAGTTCAAGCCAACTTACTGTATCAAATATTTCCTATTCATGTGTAGGAACCACACTCTATAATATTAATTTCACAATCAGTGGAGCACCTACTACCTGTCCTTTTGGAAATTTTGAAGGCTACACTATTGATGCCGGAGCTTATTTCGTGATGGATTGCGGTACAACACCAATACCTGGAATGTGCTTTCTAAATTGGGATCCAGTTTGTGCATGCAATGGGGTTACCTACACCAATCAAGATTGCGCTGACAAGGCTGGTTATCCAACCATATTTTTTAATGGAGAATGCACTGGAACAGAAGAGGTAGTGTTTGATATTTTTGGTGTACCTGAAGGACAATCGTTGACAGTAGAAATCACGCTAACCTACGGGGGGGTTCCTTGCCCTTCAATAAGTTATACCTTTGATGGGACTTCATGCGCAGCCTGTCCAACTGGAAATACAGTAACAGTCACCAACACCAACGACTCCGGCTCTGGCTCACTTAGAGAAGCCATTGAATGTGCAAATGCAGATGCGGCTTTAGACAATATTGAGTTTGATATTTCAGGTTCCCCTCCCCATTTAATTAACCTGAATTCTGAATTGCCCACAATTGTTGATGACAATGTGGTCATCGATGGAACAACGCAACCTAATTGGTCAATGGGTGATATCATACTTGATGGCAGCAATAATAATAGTTTGAATAGTCTGGTATCAGCTACAGGTATCGATGGATTTGAGATACATGGTTTGGTCATTCGAAACAACGACCAATCTTCTGGTTTAGGAATGGTAACCTGCACAAATTTCAAGGTTGGTGATGCCAACAAAGGCAACGTGTTTTACTCCAATGCCGAATCTGCTTCTGGTATAGGTGCTGTCCAGGTTGTCATTCAGGAATGTTTAAATGGAAACATCAAGGGAAATATTTTTGGGGTTACAGAAAATTATAGCTTACCTAGCGGTAATATAACTCAAGTAACCGCATTAGGCATTGAAGGAAATGCGATTCAGGTGGGAGGTTTTCATAGTCTGAATGAAAGTAATGTTTTTGGACATTGTGCAACAGGCATTCACTTTTGGGATTACAACAACTTTTTCACCCCTGGTTCCAATGACATTATGGGCAACTATTTTGGAGCTAGTCCAAATGATGATGACATAGCCCTGGAAACTGCATTATTACTGGACTATGGTTTTAATTTAATAGGACTTGATGCGGACAGTTACAATGTTATTAAAAACAATCAAACTGGTGTACAGATAAATAATGACAGTGATGTAATGATACTCCAGAATCAGTTTTCCTGTAATACTTCCGCCATTGTGAATAATATTTCCGGACCTATTATAAATTCTGCAAGTAGTCAAGCCGTTTCTGGAACTTCCGATCCCAATGCAGAAATAGAGGTTTTTTTACACAACCAGGGAGCTTGTTCCAGTTTTGTATGCCAGGGAGAGACTTTTGTGGGTTCCACGACTGCAGACGGTAATGGCAATTGGTCTCTGGATAATTTGAGTCTCAACGCAGGAAGTGAGGTCACAGCCACTGCAACTAGCAATCTGAAAACTTCCGGATTTTCAGCTTGCGCCACCGTTCAAGATTGTAATAGCCTTAGCGTTCAAATTAGCCCCGATCCAGCCAACGGTTGTCCTGGAGGATTCCTGGAGCTCGATGCAGGAAGTGGTTTTTCTCAATACGCCTGGTCAAATGGAGATGATACACAAACATCTTTTGTTTTTTCTGCTGGAACTTATATTGTTACAGTTACTGATGGAAACGGCTGCACTGCGACCGATGATATACAAGTAGAATTTGAGGACATAGAAGTACCTCTAGCTGTTTGTCAAACTGCAATAACCGTGAATATCGAACTCGGAGGTTCGGTAACTATCCTTGCTTCCGCTTTTGATAATGGCAGTACTGATAATTGCTCAAATAATCTTGTTTTCTCATTTTCTCCCGATGACCCTACGGATGTCTCCAGAACTTTTGATTGTGACGATCTGGGTCCCTGGGGCATGTTGGTATATGCTTATGATGAATCGAATAATTATGATGATTGCTGGACGCCACTGACGGTTGCAGATGATGATCAGAATTGTCAAAGTTGTGTGATATCAAATCTGACGGCTGTATCTACCAATTGCAATGGCAGCTTTTTTGACGTTATAATTGATTTCGACTTTGAAAACGTATCCAGTGTATTTGATATCATTGGAAATGGAAATAATTATGGCACCTTTACGTATGGCGATTTGCCTGTAACTATAGGTCCAATTTTAGACGATGGGCAGCCGAAAGACTTCACGGTTCGGGATGATGGAATCAGTATTTGTTCAGCTTCAATAGATTTAGAACCACCATTTTGTGCTCCTAATGACGATTGTACCCATCCTGATTATTATGCTTTGGTGGCATTGTATGAAGCGACGGATGGATCGAATTGGAATAACACCTGGGATACGACGGATTGCGATGTTTGTACTTGGTTTGGGGTAGAATGTGATGTAAACGATAGAGTGGAAATAATCAATTTAGGGGATAATAATTTAATAGGAACACTACCTGATCTAAACTTTCCCTTCTTGTTAGAATTGCGTCTTCCAAATAATGCTTTAAGTGATACCATCCCGAATTTCTCAGGAATCCCAACTGTAACTTTAATTGATATCGGTTTCAATTTCTTATCTGGTTCAATCCCTGATTTCACTAATATTCCCCTTATTGAGGTTTTATTGGTTAGAAACAATTTATTGTCAGATACCATACCCAACTTCTCAAATACCCCTAATCTGGAACATCTTTCTTGCGGGGATAACCAATTGACCGGAGAAATTCCAGACTTTTCGAATATTATCAACTTAACCGGCTTAATATTTTGGGACAATGAAATAAGCGGTAACATTCCAGTAATCCCATCTTTAACCTCCTTAGGCTGTCACAATAATAATTTATCCGGATGTTTCCCAAGCTATATATGCGACCTTGGTCTATTTGGAGCAACTGGAAACCCAGAACTCCCCTGGGAGGGCGACCACACCAATTTCTGCCTTGGCGAACCTCAAATTGGCGCACCTTGCAATGATGGCAATCCAAATACCACGGGGGAAGTAATCGGAATAGATTGTAATTGTGCGCTTGCTTGTGACGCTTTAATTGCCTATATCATTGTCACCAATACATCTTGTGGTCAGGACAATGGTTCTGCATCAGTAATCGTCAACAATGGTAGCGGCAACTACAGCTCCCTCTGGAGTACTGGTGATACGACTGAAACAATAGCTGATTTAGCTATGGGTACGTATGAGGTGACCGTGATAGATGGAGCTTGTGAAGTAATGGCTTCAGGGATTGTGAGTTTTGAGGAGGAGCCGGTGATTGAGTGGGAGAGGAGTTATGGGGGGAGTAAAAATGATGAAGCCAATGAAATACAACAAAATCCCGATGGTAGCTATATATTGGCTGGGGAGTCAAATTCTGATGATTTTGATGTTGGTGGAAATCATGGGAATGATAATTATAGAGATGTTTGGGTGACAAAGCTAGATTCAAGTGGAAATCTAATATGGGAGGTAAACCTAGGCGGATCTTGGATTGATTTTGCTAAAAGTATAAAACCAACTATAGATGGAGGATATATTCTAGTAGGTTATATCCTCTCCGATGATGGAGATATTACTGGATATAAAGGCAATGGAGATTTTTGGGTGGTCAAGTTGAATTCGAATGGAGCAATAGAATGGGAAAAAAGTTTAGGTGGATCACTTCAGGATTATCCTAATGATCTCCAAGTAACAATTGATGGGGGTTTTATTATTGCCGGTTACTCCCAATCAACTGATGGAGATGTAAGTGGAAATTATGGAAATGCGAATCCAGCCTATTGGATTGTCAAATTGGATAGTGTTGGAAATATTGTTTGGGAAAACACTTATGGAAGTACAGGAAATGATCAAGCAACCTCAGTAAAACAAACAGCTGATGAAGGATATATTGTTGCAGGATTTTCAACTTCAGATACTGGGGATGCAACTTCGAATAATGGTGGATTTGACTTCTGGATAATAAAGTTAGACAACATAGGTACATTAATTTGGGAAAAGAATTTTGGCGGTTCACAAAGTGATAAAGCCTACTCAATTCAACAAACTAATGACGATGGATATATTGTAACTGGAACTACGCGATCTAATGATTTTGATGTTTCTGGCGGAAATAATGGTCAAGAAGATTATTGGGTTGTAAAACTTAATTCACAAGGGGATTTGGAATGGGAAAATACCTTTGGTGGAAGTAACCCTGACAAACCAAATTCAGTAGTTCAATCAATTGATGGGAATTATATTATTGTTGGAGAATCATTTTCAAATGACGGAGATGTCGGGGGTAATAATGGTAGTGGTGATTTTTGGATGATTGTATTAGACCAATCCGGCGAAATGATTAGGAGTCTTAATTTTGGGGGTTCTTCTTATGATAAAGCAAATTCAGTAATTATTGGTAATGATGGGAAAATAGTTATGGCTGGATTCTCTTTTTCTGATGATATTGATGTCAATAACAATAATGGCTCACAAGATTTTTGGATTCTTAAACTAGGCCCACCCCACTTCCCCCAAACCCAACTCCCCAACGACACCCTAATCTGCCAAAACAACCCTCTCCAACTCTCCCCCTACGACTCCCTCTGCACCACCTGCACCTACCTCTGGGATGATGGCAATACAGATTCAATTAGAACTGTAAATCCTTTACAAGCAACAACTTACACGGTCACCCTTACAGACGAAAACGGCTGTACTGATTCCGACACCATTACCATAAATATAGCTTCCCCTACACTTTCACTTGGCAACGATACCACCTACTGTAGCGACGAAGTGCTAAAAATTGAGGCGGGAAACTGGGCTAGCTATCTCTGGCATAGCGGACTAACAGGTTCTTTTCATCCCGCCCCTGCTTCTGGAATTTATGCGGTGACTGTTACAGATGTTGATGGTTGTACAGCATCGGATAGTATAGAAGTTGTAAGAGAATTTTCAACGGAATACTTTTGGAGCGCTGAAATATGTGAAGGGGAAAGCTATGAAATAGGTGACTCCACATTTACCAACCCCGGCAGTTACGAAGTCATTTTGGATGGTGGAAATTTTTGCGACAGCCTCATCAATCTGGAACTCACCATACGGGACAGAGACACCATCCACCTCTACAACCAAACCTGCAACCTGAATGAAATCGGCAACACGCAACAAAACATCAACAATCCATCTTCTTGTGATAGTACCATTGTGACCTATACTTCCCTTCAACATCCTGTCTCTCCTGATAGTCTGCTGCTTCATTTTCCTTTAGGTGGAGATGCCTTGGACTATGGCGGTGGCGATCATCATGCAACTCCGAATGGTCCAACCTTCATAGAAGATCGCTTTGGCATCCCTGAAAAAGCGCTGCAATTTGATGGCACCGATGATTATTTGGAATTGGTTACTGGAGGCAATGTACACAACGATTTCAATCTTTCATTCTGGATGCGACTGGAAGAAGATGTATGTGGTGGGGAAGAACAAACTTTGTTTCAGAAAGGAGTCATTTGTCAGGATGGCGAGCCAGGGGAACCGGGCAATGCCTATTGGTTTGATATTTTTTCGGATGGGACTGATTGCAATGTACTGACGGGAACCCTTTACGAGCCCAATGGAGGAGTCGCAGAAGATTTTGCTTCCTTTAATACGACAGAACCCCTGGAAAGTGGCAAATTGTATTTCGTGTCTATATGCTACGTTCAGGCTTCGAGGACATTTACCCTATACTTAAATGGTGAACTGGCTTCGATCGATCATTTCTACAAAACGGGATTCCCAAACTTACAAGATATTGACCCACAGGAATTTACCCAAATCCATCAGACGACTTCTACCTTGAAAATTGGCGGGGCAGAAAGCTGGTGCAATTTTCAGAATACCTATACTGCTTTCTTTAATGGAACCCTGGACGAGATTCGGCTCTACGACCGGTCCCTCGGTTTTGACGAAATGATGTTGTTATTTGAGGAAACATCTAAAATGGCAATGGTGGATACGACTATTTGTTTTGGTGAATCGCTCACCATAGGAAACAGCGTCTATTCCCAAAGTGGCAATTACACAGACCTCTTTCCGCATTCCTACGGCTGCGATAGCGTGGTAATGACCAATCTGAATGTCATCCAACTTAATCCAACTCTGGGAAATGATACTACGATATGCGATACTGAGAATATTGCACTAAATGCCTTTGACCCCAACTGCCAGAACTGTACTTATCTATGGGACGACGATAGCACTAACCCTGTTCGAACTGATGTACCTTCTCAGAACACCATTTACTGGGTAAGTCTGGAAGATGAGCGAGGATGTACCTACACAGATAGTATTGAAGTAAGCGTGCAAAAACCTTCTGTCAATTTGGGAATGGACACTACCATTTGCCAGGACAACTACCTACTACAAGCGGGAGATGCCACCAACTTCGATTGGTCAAATGGAGCAACAAGTTCGAACATTCTGATTGATGAAACTGATGAATATTCAGTGACCATCACAGATGGATTGGGATGTCAGGCTTCCGACACCGTTCAAATCACGATTTCCGAATTGTCGCTTTCGGTTATTGAAACGGATGTTGATTGCAATGGAGGAAATAGCGGCTCCATTTCAGCTCAGGGAATAAATGGCACTAGTCCTTACACCTATTCCATTGATGGGATCAATTTTCAATCGAATTCTATTTTTTCACCACTAACGGCACAGGATTACGAAGTCATTGTCTTAGATGCGGATGGATGTACGGATACCATTCAAAGTACCATCTCTGAGCCGACTGCATTGATGGGCAATGCATTCCAAACTGTCCTGGGTTGCGAAGGTGAATCCAATAACGAGGCAATAGCAACCATTTCCGGAGGCACACCGGGATATACCTTTTTATGGGGAAACGGGGAGACAGACTCCATAGCCACCAATTTGGATCCTGGACAGACTTTTGTTTCCATCACAGATTCAAACGGATGCTTTTTGTACCAGTCACTTACCATCAATGAACTGCCAATTATTGCTGCTGTTTTGATGGATACGTTTTGTGAGAACGATACCATCCTGATTAACGGAACCCAATACCACGCTGGGAACGCTTCAGGAATAGAAATATTTGATGATCAAGCCTCTAATGGCTGTGATTCAGTTCTGACTGTAGATCTGTCCTTTACCAATATGGTCATTGATGAAGATTTGACACCGACGCTTTGCCCTGGAGAAAGCATCGTCATCAACGGAATGACTTATGATGAAGACAATCCAACGGGGCAACAATTAGTTGAACCCGTTTCCGGGATGGGATGTGATACCCTGTTCCACATTGATCTTCAATTTCATCCACCGGCAGAAGGAAATATTTCCGATTTCTTCTGTTTTGGAGAATTCTATGAGTTTGAAGATACCGTTTTCACTCAGCCTGGAGAGCATGTGCTTTTGCTTGAATCGATTCATGGATGTGATAGCGTTTTGACCATCAATCTGGATGAATTTGGCTTTGAAACTGACATGGTTCAAGCTGTCATTTGCAAAGGTGAAGCTTATGAATATCAGGACAGCATCTTTACAGATCCTGGAATATATCGAGATACCATTCTTGGTTACACTGGCTGCGATAGTTTGATTTGGGAATTGGATTTGAGCATACTCGAGCAACCAGATTTTGTTTTGAATGAAGACTTTTACGATTTCCCTGTTGATGAAAACAAATTAGATCTACTTATCACTCAGAACGATGAAATTCCAGATACCGCTCTTTGGTTTTTACAAATCATCACCGAGCCCAAAGTAGACGCGACTTTAGACATCTTGAACAAGGAAACCATTGAATTTAAATTACACGACCAAAACTTTGTGGGTTTGGATACTTTCTACTATGCACTTTGTGATTTGAATTGCCCCGAAGCTTGCGACACGGCAATGGTTGTCATTCGTTTTGAAAATACCTGCATTTCAAAGGCTACTAAACTTATTCCTTACGCTTTTTCTCCAGGTAAAAAAGATGGCGTCAATGATTTTTTCGATCCACTAAAAATCATCGAAGATGCTGGTTGCCCGGTTAACCGAGATCAAACCAGGTTTACTGTTTTCAACCGTTGGGGCGAAGCGGTTTTTGCACCAAAAGCTTACCCTGAGAATGGTTGGGACGGAGGACAAGGCAATGGGGATAAGGAAAAATTGCCACAAGGGGCTTATTACTATGTTTTGACTTTTCCCTTAGAGGATGAAGAAATTGAGCTTGTGAAACCTTTGAATTTGCTGTATTGAACAATTGTAGCCACCCAATTTATTGGGTCGGCTGTGAGCACCTAAAAATAAAAACTTTGAATCCTATTCAAAATTACAAGAAAACCAGCACGCTATTAAACCTGGCAAAAGGGATGCAAAATGGTGTTACCAGAAAAAAGAGTAATTTTCCAGATATTTGCTAACACCACTTAGCCATCTCACCAGTCCTAACCCAGTGGTATCAGTAAAATAACTGTCAACAAACCAAAACACCCGAGGAATGAAGTATCTCATCCTATTTTTTACGGCTTGTTTCTTTTTTAACTCATTTTTTATACTTGATTCTGATGTTCAAATTCAGGAGGCTATTTTTGTTAATTGTGATGATATGCCACCCAAGGCAATATTGAAAAATGGATTGACCGTCAGTATAGATGGGGACGGACAGGCAGTTGTTACTTCCCGAATGTTTAACATTGATAGTTATGATGATACCACACCAAGGGAAAACTTATTCTTTTCATTCTCACAGGACATTTCTGATACCTTGATGACCTTTAATTGTAGCTCTATTGGTATACAAGAAAACATTCCGCTATGGATAACCGACGCTTCAGATAACCAAATCATGGGAGAGGTTTTCGTTTTGGTTCAAGACAATTTTGGGTATTGCAGCTCAGGAGGAACGAATTGTCGCCCAAGTCCAATAATCAAAAATGGATCAATCGTGAACCTACAGCCCAATGGAGAAGCAACTATTGCGGCTTCTAATTTTGATGAAGAAAGTTTCTCTAACTGCGATTCAGGTGGCAGTCTCATTTTTTCTTTTTCTGCAGATACCAGTGATGCTTTTCGCACTTTTAATTGTGATAATATCGGTATTCAAATTGTGCAGGTTTGGGTAACAGATGGCTTGGGTAACATAATATTAAACCCTGCACCTATGAAAAAACGCCTCCATACTTCCTATCATATATCAACTTTTTTGTTTGCATCTTGGTTGTTTTATTCATTTTCGGTGGATCCTCTCCTTGAAGTTGCACATAATACAGACAGAATTTCAAACGGTTCAGGATCTTCGTCGGGTGATAGCAGTTTTTATATATCTAACTTTGACAAAGTTTCTCCATCCACACTTTCTATTTTTATTTTTAATCAAATCAATGTAAGTTGTTTTGGAGAAAACAATGGTTATGCAACTGTAGATGCTTCTGGTGGAACGGAGCCTTACACCTTCAATTGGTCAAATGGACAAAGTGGACAAATGGCAACTAACTTAGTAGCAGGTGTCTATTCCGTCACTGTTATGGACGCGTTAAGTTCTGAAGCAACAACAACTGTAACTATTACAGAACCTCCAACATTAGAAGCAAATGTTTCTTCCACATCTGAGACAAGTCCCGGAGCAAATGATGGAAATGCGGCAGCTAACCCGATTGGAGGCACTCCAGCTTTTACCTATCTCTGGAGCAATGGACAAACTACTCAAATGATTAACAATTTAGCTCCTGGAGATTATTCCGTTACAGTGACGGACGCAAATAATTGTATTGCTTTAGAATCAGTAGTAGTAGGTCCTCTCCCCACTTGTAACCCACTTAACGACTCCCTGGAATTGGTTAACTTCTTCAATATCCTTGACGGTCCAAACTGGACCAACAACACCAATTGGTTAGTCCCGGATTCCTCCATAAACTCCTGGTATGGTATCGATACCAATGCAGATGGCTGCGTGACCTCCATCGTACTAAGCGATCTTAATATAACAGGACAGTTACCTGATTTGAATTTACCGGAATTACAAGTCCTTTCAATTTCAGGTTCTAAGCTAAATGGCACACTACCCGATTTCAGCAATGTACCAAATCTGAGAGAACTAAACCTGGGGAATAATGAGATGGAAGGAAACATTCAAAATTTTCCACCTCTTGATTCCTTAAGAGTGATAGATATTGATAGCAACTTCTTAAGTGGTACACTACCTCCTTTTGATAGTTTGCCGAATTTGACCTACCTTGATTTTAACACCAACCAGTTAAGTGGGAATTTGCCAAATTTCAGCCATCTCGATAAAGTATACTGGATGGACTTCACGACGAATGAATTGGATGGCACCATCCCCAATTTCTCCATGCCTGCCCTGACTTTTTTGGGATTGGCCTTCAATAATTTCTCTGGCACTGTTCCAAACTTTTCAGGGATGCCACTTTTAGAAAGTATTTTTATCAATGACAATCAATTGTCTGGCCCATTTCCAGATTTAGAAAACTTGGCGGCATTAGACTATCTGGTTTTGGGGGGTAATCAATTTACCTTCGATGGTTTAGCACATCATACCGGTCAGACTTATCAAGGCTTATTCTATTCACCCCAAGCCATGATTTTTATGGATACGACCTATACCGTTGCTGAAGGTCAATACCTGGAAATCGATCTGGAAATTGATCCAGACATTCTTGCCAATTCCTACAAGTGGTATCAAAACGGCGATGTTGATACCACAATAGTGGGAAGCAATAAATTGATTTTTGACCCCGTAATACTGTCCGATACGGGTACTTACCTCGTCGAAGTATCAAATGCTGATGTACCGAATTTGGTCTTAACGAGTTACCCAATTACCATTGTTGTAAATGAATCTTGCCGTTATCGGGATTCATTAACGCTGGTTGCTATTTATGAAAACACCCATGAAGCAGGAAATTGGGATGTGGAATGGGATTTAAATCAACCTATTGATACCTGGTTTGGAGTAGAACTAAATAATGAGGGTTGTGTAAGCTGTATTGATTTGGATGGCGTAGATGATTGCGGGAGTGCAACAAATGGAGGAAATAATTTAAAAGGAATCCTACCGCCTGAAATTGGGCAATTAGGAAGCCTAGAAACACTTCGACTATATCAAAATGACTTGTACGGAAATATCCCACCAGAAATTGGAGATTTGAGCAATTTGGAACTTCTTTCCTTCAAGGACAATGAATTTACTGGAACCATCCCGGATGAAATTCTCCAATTGACAAATCTACAAGCCCTTTCCCTTGATGATAATAATTTAGAAGGCATCATTCCTCCCAATATTGATGTGTTGGAAAATTTAACAACGCTTCGGCTACACCACAATCAATTAAAAGGAGAAATCCCAGTCGCTTTGGGGAACATGACTGGCCTGACCAGAATTTATTTACATAATAACACCCTTGAAGGCTGTTTTCCAGATGAATTAAGTTGGGTTTGTAATTTGGGTTTTAGTGCTTCTTCAGGACCAAATGGTTATAACTTCACAAATAATCCCAAACTCCCCTGGCAAGGAGATTTTGATCAATTTTGTGAGGGAGAAGAACAAATTGGGGCAATTTGCAATGATAGCATAAACAACCCTATTCCAGATGTCATCCAGTTTGACTGTATTTGTACTCATTGTTATCGCCAAAGTGATAGCCTTACTCTTTTGAAAATTCAGACAGATTTTGCAAATAATACTTTTTGGGATCCAAACCTAGCAATGGAGGATTGGATTGGCATTAATTTAAATGCAGATGGATGTGTCATAAGTATTCAGCTTCAAGATATTTTCCTTGGTGGTTTTCTAAATGAATTTATTGGCGATTTAGCTTCCCTTGAAATATTGTTTATAGAAAATGCGGGTCTGGCAGGCAATATCCCTTCCAGCATTGGAAATCTTTCACAACTAACAGAATTGCATCTTGCCAAGAATAATTTGGAAGGAGACATCACAGCTGAAATTTGGAATTTGACCCAACTCACAAGATTAAAGCTTTGGAATAATCAATTAACGGGTACTATCTCCCCTGAAATTGAAAACTTAGCATTATTACAGTACTTGATACTCAGTGATAATGATTTGAGTGGTGCCATTCCTGATGAACTTTGGAACTTACATCAGTTAGTAGAATTGAACTTATCCGACAATGACAATCTATCAGGATCCATTCCAGAGGCAATTGGAAAAATGACAGACTTAGAGGTGGTTTGGCTAGGTCCAAATCAAATTAGTGGAAATCTCCCTGACTCAATTGGGTATTTAAACAAACTCGAAATTCTGGGTTTAGGAAGAAATATGATCAGTGGTTCTCTTCCTTCAAGTATTGGTAATTTGGTGAATTTGATTCATTTGGATTTGTGGGATAATCAATTAACCGGAAATATTCCGGACGTTTGGAATAACCTGACAAATCTACAGTCTTTGGAATTGGCAAATAACATGCTTGATGGTGATATTCCTCCAGGTTTTGGATTTTTAACAGAATTGGAAAATCTAACACTTTCAGATAATCAACTGGAAGGTGATGTGCCAAATCAACTGACCAATCTGACAAAATTGAAAAGATGTCTGTTTCACGATAATTTTTTGTCTTCCATTCCTGATTTTTCATCAATCACCACCTGGTCGAATGATTTCAATGAAGGCTTATACGTACAAAGGAATCAGCTCACCTTTGAGCATATTCTATTCAATATGCCTATTGAAAGTATTGGCAATTGGGAGTATGCACCACAGGATTCCTTTTTTACAGAAACGACCTATCAAAGAATAGTAGGCGAATCATTGGACATTGATTTGTTGATTGATGAAGGGATTTCGGACAATCAATACCAGTGGTACAAGGATGGAGATCCGGATTCTCTAATTACCGGTATCAACTCACGTACTTTTGATGATCTACAATTGGAAGATTCAGGAGAATATCATTGCCTTGTAACAAATGCAAGTGCTCCTGATTTGATACTCTATAGCAGAAGCATCACAATTGATGTGGGATGCGATTTAACAACATCGCCAGTTGAGGAGGAAGTAAACTTATGCATCAACCAAACAGTCATTTGTGCAGGACAATCCTTTACTTCACCAGGTATTTTTCCTGTGACACTCCAATCTGTTTATGGATGTGATAGCATTGTCAACTGCATCATCAATCTCATAGCAGTTACACCAAACGATTTAGGACAAATCACCCAATGTGGAGGTAACCTTGAAATTTGCGGAAATGTAATTAACCAATCTGGTAACTATATGGAATCCTGCCAAAGCTGGCAAGGATGTGATAGCACCGTGATAGTGGATTTGGCAATTTTGGAGCCTGAAGCCAACATTGCACCTCCTAATGATCTTGGCTGCCAGGTAGGCAATACATCTGTTTGGTTGGATGGAAGTAGCTCAACCACAACAACAGCAAACGGTGTAACCACTGATTTTTTTTGGACAGGGCCTGGAATAATTAGCGATCCCACAAACGAGATAGTCGAAGTCGATCAGGGTGGGGAATATTGTTTGCAAGTATCCAATGAACGAAATGGCGTCCAATGCACTAGTGAAGTTTGTGTGGATGTTTCAGAATTCTCCATTCCCGAAAGAAATTTGGACAGTACACTTTGTGCTGGCGATAGCATTATTGTGAATGGAATCACTTATGATGAAAACAATCCGTTCGGAATTGAAATTCTGGATGATGTCACCTTAAATGGATGTGATTCTATTGTAAATATTAGCCTGGATTTTGAACCTCATGTGATGACAGATTTTAAGCCGGAACTTTGCACTGGAAGTAGTATCAGTGTCAATGGAACCATTTATAATGACAGCAACCCTGATGGAACAGAAGTATTCACAGGTGCAGCTTTTAACGGCTGTGATTCTATCGTTCATGTTGATGTGATTTTTCTTCCAAATACTGAAAATGATTATCAGCCAGCTATTTGTCCGGGTGAAAGTATAATGGTGAATTCGACCATTTATGATGAAGATAATCTTACAGGGACAGAGGTTTTTCCAAATGCTGCGGCAAATGGTTGTGATTCAATAGTATATGTAGCTCTAGAATTATTGCCAGAATCCAATTCCAATTTTGAAATGACCTTTTGTCCAGGGGAAAGCATCTTGATAAATGGAACTGTTTACGATGAAAACAAACCTATTGGAACAGAAACCTTTCCTGGCGAAGCTTCAAATGGCTGCGATTCCATCCTTCAAATCAATCTGGAATATATTTATCCAGACCTTCAAGATACCATCAGGGCAATCATTTGCCAGGGCGAATCCTATCCAATTTGGGATACCGTCTTCACCGAAACTGACATTTATACAGATACCATTTTCAGTCAAAGAGGCTGCGATAGCATTTACCGTATCCTCGATTTGCTGGTGGAAGATACTTTACACATCAATACCCTCAATGACTTTTTTGAATTCCCCAACGACCAGACCATTCTTGACTTGGATATTTTGCAAAATGATACCATTGTACCAAATGAAGGTTGGTCTATTTCCCTCCTTTCCTTTCCAAATGAAGCCGGAGATGTAGCAATTCAGGGAGCGCAAGCTTATTTCACATTGGAAAACCTCACATTCACAGGCACCGACTATTTTGAATATGCTATTTGCCAAGACAATTGTCCTGAAATCTGTGATTCGGCAAAAGTCGAAATTCGTTTTGAAGGCAATTGCGTAGGCAGGGTCAAAGCCAACCTCCATACTGCCTTCTCTCCCAATAACGATGGCGTCAATGACACATTTAATCCCCTGAGATTTGATGGAGCAGAAGATTGCATTTTTGATTATGATGCCATTCAATTTACCATTTTCAACAGGTGGGGGGAAGTTGTTTTCAATCCTCGCATTTATCCCAGAGAAACTGGTTGGACAGGATTAAAAGAAAATGGAAGGCCCTTTCCACCCGGGGCTTATTATTTTGTTCTGAAATTTCCGCAAGAAGGCAAACAGACTATTATAAAAGGACCAATCAATTTATTGCTCTAAAACGTACCACGGTTTTCCAAAACCGTACCCAAGTATCGCGGTTTTCCAAAACCGTACCCAAGTATCGCGGTTTTCCAAAACCGTGCAAGATTCCAGCCCCTCCTGAAGAGTTCTTTCCCGGCTCTGGAGAGCCGGGCTACTTTTTTTCAGATTTTGGGTACGCTCCTATTTTTCCTTCCACCAAGTTGTGAAAGAAAAAACATTAATCATAAAAACCTAAAATCATGAAAAAGATAATCCTTCACCTAATCATTATGAGCAGCTTGTTTATCCCTGAGACTTTTGCAAACCAATTTTCAAATCAAATCATCAAGGTCACTTGTGACAGTACTACCAATGTAACAGTATTGGCAGGAACAATTCTTTCTGTTTCCCTAAATGAAGAATTGTACATTGATGAACTACAAGTTGGCAATGCCGTTGACTTTTTTGTTAGAAGCAATGTAACAGTTGCTGGAAAAGTAGTTGTCCAAAGCGGTGCAATAGCCGAGGGTTGGGTCAAAAAAGTAGAAACCTCCTGTGATGGTGCTTGTAAAAAAATCACGATTACAGTAGAAAATGTCCAAGCCGTAGATGGACAAAGAATCTATTTGAGGAGTATCCCCCATGTTGTAAAAGTCAACTGTTGTGGGAAGAAAGCCAAACAGGAGCCTATCGTCCCCCTCGGCACCAACCTAAGTGCCAGATTTTTAAACAATGAAATGATAACGGTGGAGTGTATGTAAAACATATGACCGCCGTATCCTTTCTCTTATCCACGCGCGGGCAAGAGACACGGCTCATTACTAAATTATGAAAATAGATACTATTTGGATGCTGGTTTGATGGTCACTGGTTCTTTTTACCAGGGACCAGTAAACCAGCAACCAGCAAACCAGCAACCATAAAGTCATGAAAAATTGCATTCCCTTCCTCCTGATAATTATCCAAAGTTTATTTGTACCATGTTTTGGAAATAGTCCAGAACCGCCCGTTAAAAAAATTAAATTGAAAAGAGGAACAGTCGTTACCTTGAAACTTGCAGAAGAGATTGATTCTTATAATGCGGAACAAGGCGAAATTGTAAAAATGGAATTGTTTATTGATGTGGTGGTAGAAGATGAAAGCGTAGCAAAAACAGGAGTCAACGCTTTTGGGAAAATAGCCCATGCGAGAAAAGCCGGCATGTTTGGAAGAGGTGCTGTTGTGGAATTAGAAGCTGGCTATTTGCAAACCATTGATGGTCAGATGATACCACTAAAAGGAGCTAAACTCAAAAAAAGTGGAAAATCCAGAAAAGGACTGGCAATCAGTTTGAGTGTCCTGGTCCCTGCAATTGGATTAGCCGCTAGTTCTCCCCCAATGATTATTTTTGCAGCAACAGGGTTCATCATCAAAGGAAAAGATGTAGAAATTCCTTCGGGAACTATTATGACTGCCAAAATAGCCTCGGACATCGAAATCAGCATTCCCGGGCAATGAATCCTGTTCCTGGTTTTGAGTTCTATGACCCAGTTTTCAAAAGATTATAACATTTAACTTTAAATCATTTTGACCCTTGAAGCATTTTGGACAACTTTGAACTTTAAACAAACTTTTAGACAATTTTGAACCTTCTCCCTAACAATATGAAACGGATAATATTTCTTTCTATACTTCTTAGCAGCCATCTTGCCTTCAGCCAGGAAATTGTGGTATTGTGGGACAGCATCTACAGCAATGCTGAAGTAAGAGGACAAAAGATGGAGGAATTGATATTGCTTGGAAATGGGAGGTTGGCAGGAGCTGGAAGGGTTGATATTTCAGATACAGATTCTGATGGTCTGTTTTTTGTCATCAATCCTGACAAAAAGGGCGAACTGGAATTTTGGGAACATTATGGGGGAGACAGAAAAGATGGATTCCATTCGCTGGCACAGGCAGAGGATAAAACTTTTTATTTGGTTGGATACTCCAATACCCCTGAAAAGCAACAAGCCTGGATAAAGCGCATTCGGGCAAATGGAAACCCCTTTCCCGATATTTATCTAAGCAAGACTTCAAGAGACGAATTACAGAATATTACTTGGTTGGGAAATGGAACAGGTGTAATCCTGGGTCAACATTTGGATTCAGGGAAAGGTCATTTGTGGTTGATGAATATTAGAGGAGAAACTTTGTATAATGACACCTTGATGTTAGATGACACTTATGCAGATATCAGAGGGATGGAGCTTGCGGAGGGTCAAAAAGCCTGGATATTTGGCTATGCCGGAAAATCTGATATTGTAAAAAAAGGCGAACTCTGGCTTACACAAATTGATAAAAATGGAGTGATTAGCAAAACTGAAAAAGTGGATACAAAGCGAAAGCGAAATAAAATTTATGCCTCTGGTTATGATTATAGCGGCAATTTGCTCCTCGCCGGAGAAATTGCAGACGTCAAAAAAGATCCTTTTGTCATTGAGATTAGCCCTGAAAGAGAATTGGTTTTTGATGAGCAGATTCGGTTGAACCAGAATAACAAAGCAAATTCCGTATTGAAATCCTTTCGGGGAGAGCGGTGGGTGACCGTGGTTTCCGAATCAGGAGGATATCTGTCTCCAGAGCCACATTACAGCATTGTTTTGTCGGAAGAAGACACCTTTCAGAAAGAACCACTTAAGATAATTGATAGCGAACGATTTCAAATCAAAAAACTCCTTGAAATTGGACAGGATACCTTCATCATTGCAGGCACCATGCAGGACAAAGATGAGAATGATAAAAGTCTTCGGGTAGTTTGCGTGGCTTATCACGATTTATTGGTAAGAACGGAGCAGTCTAGTCAATCGAAAGGAGGAATGGTGATAGATTCACCTTATGTCTATAGAAATTTTAGAATCAGTGCCAATAACAAAGAAGAATTTTCAGAAGCCAAGGGTACCGGTTATGTCGAATTTGATTTGACAAACCAATCTGGTAAAGGATTTTTCAAAACCAAAGTAACTGCTAGCTGGGAGCAAAGCGTCAAAGGAATAAACCTTGTCCAACCGCCCCATACTTTTATCTATAGTTTTCATAATGGCGATAACAGGACTGTTTCACTAGGAATTGATGTGGCAGAAGAATTGGATGAAGGTGAAGGAATATTAAAGTTCACAATAGAATCAGAAGGCGTCCCTGAAGTACAATTTACTCAGGTCATTACCATATCCAGTCAAGAAACGGTAAAGGGAGATCCCCCTCACTTTTTTGTTTTTGATGAACCCACACGAGAACTTTCACAAAACCATACAACTGTTACGGGTCGACTAATTTCGAGGCGCAGAGTCAGAGCAGAAGAAATTAAATATTTTCAAAATGGAAAATACATTTCTATAGGCAATACAAAAACGCTCATGATCAGTTTGGATACGATGAATATTCAAGAGGTCTCAGATACAAGGATTGGCATTCCTTTTTCGATAAAAGTAAGTGAACTGGATACCGGATTGAATGTTGTCAATTTTGAGGTAGAAGGATTTCAATCCAGAATATTAGAATTTGAATTTGAGCCACTCAAACCCAATTTACATCTATTGGCAATAGGACCCCAATATGGACCAAATGATATTAGATTTCCAGGAAAAGATGCAGAAGATGTTGTAAATAGTCTTTTGAAACAAAAGGAAAGAGGTTTTTTCAAAAAAATAATGGACCCTATCGTTTTGAATACTTCAGACAAAACCACTAAAAGGGAAATAGAAAATGCTTTTGAAAGGCTTTATAACAGGCGGAGTGATTTCCGGAGACAAGATTATCTATTTGTATTCATTTCAGGGCATGGACACATGGTCCGAAAGAGAGCTCAGCGACAATTTCGGTTTCAACCCACTGGTTTTGTAGAAGGTACAGAGCTTACAGGAACAGTAGATTACGAAAGTTATGTCCTTGGTTTTTTAGATGATTTTGATTGTAAAGTAGTCGTTTTCGTCGATGCTTGCCATAGTGGTGGAGTTGGAGGCAAAGCCTCAAAAGGTGACATTACAGATGCATTGATTGAAGCTCATAAAAGTGCCCCTGGCTTGATTACCTTCACTTCCTGTACAAGCGGAGAAAAATCTTATGAAAATCGAGTTTACGAAAATGGAATATTCACTGAAGCGCTTTTGGAGGCAATGGATGGTAGTCCGGAATTCATAAATTTTATGGGTTCAGATACTTCCGGTTTGGTGACTGTCAATAAATTGTATAATTATTTGCAAATGCGTGTTCCACAATTATTGGATAAAGTACGAGAATATGAAGAAACCCAAAGCCCCCAACTAATTATGCACGATCCTGATTTCAACGGCAATTTAACCTTGTTTATCCTGAAATAAAACCCACAACCCTATGTTATCCAAAACACTAAGCGTAAGTTTGAATTTTATCTTCCTGAAAACCAATGTTTTAGGCGCTAGCTTTAGATTGATTTGCTCATTTATCCCGATAAACTCGCTCTTCAATCCTTCGCCATCGCTTAAAACATTGATTTTCCCAAAGGGATGCCTTTGGCACAGTTCGCAAAAATTAAAACATACTCTAAGCATTTCCGCTATTCTAGCTTTCAGTTTGATCACTTTCTCAGCTGATGCACAAATTACTCCACGCCTGAACTTTTATCGCTACAATTGGCAGCTTGCCAACCCCGCTGCAGTTGATAAAACCTTCATATTTGACCAAAACATTTATTTGCTGGGCAATGTCACCATTCGAAAACAATGGTGGGATATTGAGGGGGCACCACAAACTGGTATTCTTTCATTTGAACATCGCTCAGATAGTTATTATCGAATTGGGGTCAATGTCTTGTTTGACCACACCCATGCTTTCAAAACAGGAACTGCAATTTTTAATTATACCTATTTCAAACCAGTTGGTAATGATGGGGTAATCTACCTGGGACTTAGTCCAGGTTTTACATGGTTTTGGGTCGATCAGGAATTACTTACTTTCGAAAATACCCAGGATGAAACTGTAGTAACGGAAAATCAGACCTTTTTTGATTTTGGTTTTGGGTTAATGTATGTGTTGGATGAAACATTCTATTTCGGCATCGCTTCTCCCCAATTAGCAGTCTTTAACCTTTCCCATTTAAAAGAAGAAGGATTGATAGCAGACAAACGGCTCAAAAGCATCCCAATCAATGTCCTTTTAGGAGGCATTATTCGATTTAATGAAGAATTCAGCTGGGAACCTTCCGTATGGCTTCGATACTCAACGGGGATCAATTATCAAACCATTGGCGAAAATTTCCCTTTTAGCATAGACCTGGATTCAAGATTTAACTTTTTCGAACAAGAAAAATTTTGGGTGAGTATGGGCGGAAGTACCACCAAAACAGCACGATTTGGACTGGGTTTTGCGCCTGTAATTGATAGTGACATCCTCAATTGGCCAGGCGGTAAAATTGATATTGGAATAGTATATGAGTTTCCATTTTCCGAAACGGTTGGCTACTTTGGGCAAAGTATGGAATTGAATATCCGTGTAGCTTCCTTTTGATATTTTGATTGTTTGGAGCATTTCTAGCGTTCTATACACTTGCTGGATTATTTTCCAAACCACTTTTTTCGACCCCACCAAATCAAAACACCAAAAAGCCCTAATACCAAAACCCACCTACAGGCAAATCCTTTGGATGTATGTTTTAGTTCATTTGCCTCTCCAAAAGCCATAAACCCCGCCCAATAGAAAGGATGGCTCTTTTCACCAACAGATTCTATACCATCGAGATAAGCTCTCTTGGCCTTATTGAGGGCAACTGGTTTCAATTCCCCCGCTTTCAGGTTTTGGTAGTAGCTCTCCATCAGGCGAGAGGTTTTTTGGTCATCCACATTCCATAGGGAGGCAACCAGGCTTTTGGCACCAGCACTGAAGAATGCGTGAGCCACTCCAAGCAATCCTTCTCCTCTGTAAAAAGGACCGTCCAAAGTTCTGCATGCACTCAAAATGACCAGTTCGGCTTGTAGCGGAATGGCTCGAATCTCTCCTACTGTCAAAAAACCAGTATCCTCTTCCTTCTCTGGTTTTGAAAAAACGAGGTAAGAAGCATTGGGATGACTATTGTCCATAACGCCATGAGTTGCTAGCAAAATGATTTGATAATCAGGAGCTTTAGAAATAAAATCGGATTCAAAAACATATTCTCCCGACCACTGGTCACCACCCATGATATCATGCGCCATATCAGCTTCTATTAAATTGAATTCTATATTTGTAAAGTCTTTTCGGCGCTTAAACGAAGGAGCAATTGCCAACATTTTTTTTGTTTGACTAACCACACTTTTTGTTTGTATTTTTTGCAAAAAAGAAGCTGCTGAAAAGTGCAGGTTGACCGCATATTTTTGAAAGAAGTATTCATGCAAACGGAACCGGGAAGGATCTTTATAAGCCTCTTTTATCAGTAAGTCAAAGGGCAAAAAATAGAGCCAAGCATCAGGAACGATATGCACCAAAGGCTTCAATTCATCTTCAATAGGATCGATGATATTATTGTACAATTCCAGGGACAATTCTACAATCTCGTTAGCAATGGGATTTTGCTCCAGGCCCTTGTAATCAGGTCGCTGGTTGCAGTTCCGAAACAAGGTTTCTATCTGGTTTTGAATTTTGGAAGGATTTTCAATTTTGTGTATTGCATAAGCTTCCGCATTGATAACAAACAGATAGATCCTATCATTTCCCCAATGACATTCAATAAAAGTTTGATCACCAGCTAAGTTATTTTGGATATCTTTTATCGTTCGAGCGGATTTCTCGATTTCTTTTTCCTCAGCATTCAATTTTTGCAACAAATTGCCTTTGTAGGACTCAATAAATGCAAATGCAGTTTCTAGAAAACCTTCCTCCGGGAACAATTCGCTCAAAGCCACCAATGCCTCAATTTGAAGACTATATACATCGTAGAACAAATGATTCAAATCCATTTCGGAAGTCAAATCCTGAAAACTACCTTTTAACTTTTGCAAACCTTCAATGGCTTTTTGGCTATGGTGTAAAACATTATCCCAATTTGTCCTATTGGATGCTGTAAAAGCAATGTCTGTCCAGATTTGGGCAAGCGTCGTATGGATTTGGATGCCTTCGTAGGGAAAAGATATTGCTGAATTTTCAAGGAGTGTCAAGGCACGATTCATATAAGTAAAAGCCTTTTTTGAATCCCCATTTTCTTTTTCTAACAGTCCCAAATTGTGATGAATCATCGCCAAAAAACCCACCGCTCTCTCTGATGTCAATGAAAGTGCTTTAATGAATTGCGTTTCAGCGTTTTTCAATTTTCCAATTTTCAAAAAAGCCAAACCCAGTTGGTTGTATATTTTTGACAATTGCCCTGTTTCTGATTGCAAATTTTCCAAAACCTTAAGGCTTTCCTCAAAAAACTGAATCGCCATATTAAAATGCTCCAAATTTTCCTCTGCCGCTCCCCTGTCCATATTACAAAAACCAAAATCTGCCAGTGCCACCCCCATTTCTCTGGAATTTGCCCAATCTGAACTGCCATAAAAAACAAGTACCTTATTGAGTACATTCACAGCTTTTTGAAAATCTCCGTAAAATCGAAGACAACGGGCATATTGAAGTCGCGCATCCTGTAGCAACTTTTCAATATTCCGAAAAGCGACCAAAGCCTTCTCATAATGCACAAAAGCCAGTTGGAATTCCCCTCTATCCCGCAAGCCATTCGCCAAATTCAAATGAGTCTGCCCCGCTTTTTTTGGATTTACAAAGCTTAGGTTTTCTACCACTTTAAAGCATTTCAAAGAAAACTCCTTTGCTATGTCTAATTTCCCCATAGATTCCCAAAATCGCCCCAATTGGTACAGATTCATCGCATAAATCGAAGAATCTATATACTCACTATTCTCCTGGCTGCCGATCACTTTGCTCAAAATTCGAATGGCATGCATTGTTTTTCCTTCCAGAAATAAAGCATTGGCTTGTATGGTTTTGATTTTGGAAACCAAGGTCTCCTGCCCTGGATCATCTACTACAGGAAGCGCTAAAGCCATTTGAAAAAACTGCTGGGCTGTTTCATACTTCTCCATGCGACTATGGCAATCTCCCAAAGCACCATAGGTCTTTTGAAGATTGACGATCACCGAATCCCGGTGTAGTTCATAAATCCTTTGTGCTTTCTCCAAATAATACAAAGCATCCGCCAATTGATTCAATTCAAGGAGGCAATTGCCCACATTGAAATGAGAATTTGCATACTTTGGAGACCTCCTTCCAGCTACCTCCATCCGAAATTTCAAAACTGCTTGATGCCATTTCAATGCCTCTTCCAACTGCCCTTCTTCCTGTAAAATGGTCGCTTTCAAAGATAATCCGTCCGAATAATTTTTCAAGTCGTTTGAAGGGTCTATTTGTTTCAATAAGCTTTCTAGCTCTGTTTTGGTTAGCACTAAATTGCCTTTTTGGAAATCTTCCCAGAGTGCTTCGATGGCAGTGGCTGCCTTGATAGAATCAATATATTCTTTCGTTTGTGCCAGGCACAAGTTTGGTGTGGATGTTAAAAGCGCTAAAATGAAAAAGGTTTCGATCAGCATCGAAGACCGTATTGTGGATAATGGAAGATTCCTTCTCCTTGATACCCAGGCTTCATACGCTGCTCTCTCCGGCTTGAGGACGGGCTTGATAGGTTCGAGGGAAAACTGCCATCGCAGACCTCCCAACCTCCTGAAGGAGGAGTAGCCGCCCGCTGAAAAACGAATATGTACCAGAGCGCTGATTTTTCTCTTTAGCAATTTTAATTGATTGTACGCAGAGAACTTAATCTCCCTTTGGTGGAAGACTGTGCAAGCTTTCCCCACTGACATAAAAGAATGGATTAAGAAAGAAGAAAATGTTGCGCAATTCAATTTTTTCAAAAGCTTTTATTTCAAAAAATCAATAAAATCAAAAGGGCAGCGCTTTTTCATTTTTATTTGCATTTTGATTTTAGGGCTTAGGCAAAAAATAACCTACTCTTTTTACTCGCTCTTTTTTCCTCATGCTGCGTTAGAAAGCCTCGCGGATGCACTGCATCCCCTACGTTTTCTGCCTAGCCTGAGAAAAAAATAGCTTCGTAAAATTTGGTAGCTTATTTATTTCCAAACCCCTTAATTAAAAAATAAAAATTTGGGTACCTTTCCACAAGCTCGACCACTAAGTTATAAATAACACAACAATCAACATGAAAGACCTCTTCAATGCCATAAAACATGGAACACCTCGAGAGCGAAACGAGGCGCTTAAAATACTCTATTTCAGTAAAAAAGTCAGAGGCAAGATAGCTGGCTATTTGAAGCATTGGCACCTGGACAACAGTGAATTGGAAGAATTTATTCAAATGGGGGTTATCAAAACTGACGAGAAAATCAGAAATGGAGATTTTAGGGGAGATAGTGCCGTAGAGACTTTTTTGATAAGTGTCTGCAAATGGATGATTTGGGATCATGTAAAAAAAATCCGAAAAACAACCGTGGTCGAAATTGCTCCGGACAGTGCCGAAGAAAAACAACATTTTCTTTATGACCAGTTTGCACAGCAAGAATTAACGGAAGCAGAAAAACAGCGAGATGCTGTACTACATGAAATCATCGACCAGATGGATGAAAAATGCCGAAAAGCGATGACGCTATTTTATCTGGAAGAAAAAAGTGCTGCGAAAGTAGCCGAAGCTCGTGGACTGTCGAGTGCTGCACAGGCGAGAAAAGCATTGGATCGTTGTAGAAAAAAACTACAGGCTGTGCTGGCGAAGAATCCTTCATTAATTAAAATTTTAAAACCAAAATCATGAATACTAAAAACCAAAATCGAATCGACGCTTACCTTTTTGGAAAGCAAAAACCAGCGGAGCGAGCAGCTTTTGAAGCAGAAATGGAACAAGATGAACAGCTCAAAGCAGACGTAGAACTCCTTCGAACAGAACACCGCGCCATGGAACTCATGGTACAAAAAGATTTAGCATCGCAATTGAAACAATGGAGTCAGGAAGCACAGGAGCTTGAACATCAAGCTCCTGTAATACCACTCCAAAGGAGATTTATCGGGAGAAGAGTTTTGGCGATTGCTGCCAGTATTGTTCTTTTAGTGGGCTTTCTCGGTCAAATGTGGGTGTTCAACAACTACAGCGGAAAAGCACTCAGCGACAATTCATTCGCACAAACTGCCACCAATCCAAATGAAGTCAGAGGACCAAAAGGCACGCCCCTTCCTCAACAACTACAACTAGGACTACAAGCCCTCAAAGATGGCGACCCCAGCCAAGCAATACAACATTTCGATCAAGTCCAGGACGCCACCTTTGCCGACCTCGCCCAAATCATGAAAGGCGAACAACTCTACCAACAAGAAGATTACCCAGCTGCTATCGAAGTTTTCAGAAATCTTATAGACAATGCCAACACTGCTCTTTATAAAGAAAAGGCAGAATGGTTGCTCTTGCTTTGCCTTCATGCTTCTCAAACCAACGAAGTGGAAAAATTGGAATTACTGGAAAAAATTGCAGGGGATGAAGCGCACTATTATCACTCAGCGGGGAAGGATTTGAAGGAACGATTGGGGAGTTTTTGGGGTAGGGTTTTGAATTGATATCGAAATCTTGATTCTTTAAATAATTCTGAATGAAACTCTGAAGAAAAGGAAATACTAGCGGAGTTGGGATTAATTGAGCATAGTCGAGGAGAATAGAATTGATTATAAATTTTATAACACAATAGACTTGTTCACAAATAAGATGCGAGATGAAAAGTGAATTTGTTGTGGAATTGAGCAAATAAATAAATTTAAACTTGCCTATTTCAAAATACTCTACCTATGTCTAAAAAATCTTCAAAAAATAAATCACTTTATAAAAAGTCAACAAATGAAAGACTAATGGAGGAATACAAATTAGCCATTGACTTAATCAACAGACTTGGCAATAATGTATTGACGATTAAAGGTTGGTGTATTACAATTGTAGCAGGTATGATTGCCTTAACAGAAAGTGATGACACCATTACTAAAGGCTTGACAATTATTCTAGCCTTCATCATTTTCGCTTTCTGGATAATTGAAGGGACTTATCGGGTTGTAATGGAACGTTTTAAAAAAAGATGTGAAACAATTGAACAATATTTTGATTCTGACGAGGGTGTCAAAAATGAAAATTTTAGATTTGAGAAGGCTCCCAGACTAATAACAAACCTAAATTATGAAAAGAGAAACTTGTGGAAAAATTTTGTTGAATTCATGACTTGTACAGCAATTCTCGCTATTAACAAAAAATCTATATGATACCTATTCAAGCAGCGG
>JBGTQJ010000070.1:0-44764 GCA_041941305.1 Saprospiraceae bacterium | reverse complement strand
TTGAAATTCAGTGATTTAAGATGTAATCTGAAAATTTAGCTTGCCCCTTTGGGGGATGATTTAAGATTCTATTGAACGACCAACTTCAATTGTCCAATTCGTCCATGCTCATCGACTATTTGTACAAAATACAACCCTGGAAGTTCAGGTGATGTCAACCCAATTGAATTCTTTCCTGAAACCAGATTTGCCTGTCCATTTTGCATTTCCATTCCAGAAATATTCAGTATTCTATACTTTATATTGGTAGTATTTTCTGCCTCGATTACCAAATGCATGTTTGAACCTGACTTGGTCAGATTTGGTTGCAAATGAGCTGTCAATCCAGATAGTGAAATATCATTGGTACTGCTCAGTAATTGAATTGGTGCATTGGTGAAGTTGAACATTCCCCCTGCGAGGTCACAGAAATTGGCAACTACCAACCTTGGCATGACCGAATCATCAGCAAAGGCAACTTCCGTATCTCCAAGCTGTAAAACATTGAAACTAAGGCGGAGCAATACTGTGCCATCGGGGAAGGTCAAACCATCATTTGACAAATATTCCTGGAAGACCAGGCGCAATTTGCCGTTGACCATATTGAAATCCCAATTGAGATTGACACCAGGTGAAGGATTTGCGATTTGTTCCAAATCTGCAAACTCCAAAATATTGTTGTCCCACTCCAGGGCGAATTGGATACCTCGGATATTTTCAAAGTCTTCTACAGTTAAGTCCAGAACAACTTCCTGGTCGTTGATGGTCACTTCTTCTAAACTGAAATTGGGGTCATAAGCAGCAGTAGGGTTGGTTTCAGGGACAATGTCACCCGCCTTTATCGCTGTGAAATTTTGGTCCACCATGTCTGCTGATAAATCATCAATTGTAATTTGGGTTTCATATGCCCCTAATGCTGTAAAATCATTTGGCAATAGATCATAGTTACTGATGAAATGCCAGATTGCAATGCTGGAACCGACCTCTTGCCCCAAAATCAATTTCCGCATATTGACCAAATCAAAAGTGGTATTAGAGCCAGAGCTATTGACATCAAATGCCAAAAACTCATCCTTGTTTTGCAACATATTGATACCCAAAATGTGACATGCACCTTTTGCAATATCAAAAATGGTCACCCCTTCTTCTGGGTTTTGTTCAGAAGAAGCGGTAATGTTGTACGACGCTCCTGCCACCAGGTTTTGGAATTCATAATTGCCATCTGCATTTGTAGTTGTCTCCAGTGAAAAGGTACTAAATTGGCATTTAACTGCTACATCAGGTAATGGACTACCATCTGGACGCAACACTTTACCCTTTATCGACAGGTCACCAGAAGGAATGTCGCTATTGTAAAAACCTGAAGCCAGTTCACAGTTATTGGCTACTATGACTTTTGGCATCACTGAATCATCGGCAAATCCAATATCAAAACCTCCTCCTGGCAAGAGAATATTGAAGGTTAGCTGAGCTATTGCCAAGCCGTCTCCTACAGTGACGGGATCGATGTCCATATTGGCAAAGGTCATTCTTAAATTTCCATTCACCACATTGTGCTCAAACTGAAAGCCAGAAGCGTCAGGTGTATTTACCAGGTCTGCGAATTCCAATAAATCATTGTTCCACTGAATGGCGAATTGTCCGGCAGAAATGTCTTCGAAGTCTTTCACATTTAGAGACACAGTTAGTTGTTGTAAAGTTTGGTCAATAATTTCCAATGTGAAAGTTGGTTTATTGGCTGCAGTAGGGTTGGTTTCCGGTGCGATGTCTCCGCTTTTGATTGCAGTGAAATTTTGATCACTGGCATCAGTAGTCAAATCTTCGAGAACGATGTACTGCTTTTGATGCTGAAATGCGGAATAATCATCTGCTAAATCATCCAGGTTGCTTACAAATTGCCAAACATCATAACCAATGGAGATATTTTCGCCAAGGATTGCCTTCAACTGCATGACAATGTCAAAAGTTGTGATTCCTCCGGTTTGATTCATGTCAGCAGCGATATATGCTTCTGCGAGATTCAACTGCTCCAGCCACAAAATTTCACAACGGGCTTTCATCACATCATAAACCGTAATCCCTTTCTCCGGATCGACATTTGAGTTGGCTGTAATCGTGAATGTTGCACCAGCAGGAAGATCAGAGAAAGAATAATTGCCATCAGCGTCTGTGAGCGTTGTTTTGTTGACTCCTGAATATTCGCAATTGACTAGGGCATCTGCCATCGGAGCATCATCGGTTTGGAGAATTTGCCCACTTATGGAGATATCATCTCCTCCTCCGCAGCCACTCATATTATCTTCAACGATTACAAAAGTGGTACAGAAGTCTTGATTTCCAGGCCCGCATGTAACCCATAATTCTACCTGATTGAACCCAAGTTCATCGCAGGTGAAAAGCATGGATTGGTCATTTACATCTGGAGAAAAAGAAAAACTTGGCGTCCCTGGTCCATTGCACCAACTTCCTGCGTCCAGGTCAGTTGCCCACAACTCAATTACTCCGGTCTGCATGATTTCCACCACGAGTCCATTCACACAATAAGGTACAGTGGTATTTACAGGTGGTTCTTCTACATAAATTGTCTGGGTGTATTCAATGTAGCCATCCCAAACATCTCCAGCAACACCAGGAAAGTCTATACCATCCCAGCTATCCCGAAAAGTGTAATCATCAGAGTCTCCATCACCATCCAAATCATTATTGGGTGAAGCCAATTGACTTTCAGGAACTTCTATGATTTCATTGTCAATGACTGCACCTACAGCACACCAATTGATAACGGTAAATTCTCTTAGGACTTTTTTATCAAATCCAGGTTCATTATTGAATACCATATCTTCCCATGAAACGGCAATTAGTTCGCAGGTTTCACTAAATATTTTAGGGTAGCCGGTATTATCTGGGTCTGTGTTACTACCAAATGGCAAAGTTTTGTCTTCATCAAATTCTACTACAAAATCTGAAATGTGATGTAATAAGATGACTTGTGAACACCAGGCAGAATTTCCGTTTGGATTATTTAAATCATACGCTGTCCAGGTTCGAACAAGGTTTCCCTCACCGCATTGATTCAAGTCTGAGACAACTGAATGCTCAATCCCAAAATCACAGGGTAGATCGAATTCTGCCTCCCCAAAATGTGCATCCAAAAAATGGTTTTGTGCAGCTTCATTCCCCTCCATGTTTGCCAAAGTGACTTCCAAATCGTCGTAATAAAGTTCACAAGCGATACTTTGAGGGGAAGGACAAGTCAATGCTACAGGAACTGGTGAGTTGCAAACTTTAATGCTGCTTTCACAAACGTCATAATTAATTTCAGTGAATCCATCAGTCAAAAACAAGCCAGGAGTGCCATTGCAACCAAGAGAGCCTGAATTGACAGTCGTGAAATAAGGACTTGGATCTTGATCAAATACAAGGAAAAATACTTCAACTTCCTGTGGTTCATCATCACAAAACTCCAGACTAGGGTAGTAGCATCGATCGTATTCGTCAGGGCTGATGGAATCTCCCTTCTTTGCCACCAGATAATACAAATCATCAAAGTCATCCCAACTGCCGGCATTGAAATCAGCAGCTTGAATCGTAACACATCCGGGTGTTGGATCCTGGACATAAAAATCTTCGCAAGCCGCAAAGGGGGCAAGACCATTGGTTCCCAAACAGGAAGTTCCACCATAGATTACATCCACTTCTGTTTGAGTCAGGGATTCATAAACTTCGATAAGGGTAGGAGAATTGCCAAAATCAAAATCAGGACTCTGGGATGAAATAATGTCAAATTCAACACTGAAAATAGTGGAACAATCACTTAGACTGTAGCCAGGTTCATTAAGCGGTACGTCAGGGTCAAACCAAACAAAAGTTAGTGTTCCATTTGATATATTGTTGGTTCCAAAATAGCTGCCCTGTGGCCCACTAATCGGTAAAATAAAATTAGTGACTTCCTTATAGTTTAAAGCCTGTTCATTCCAAACGATTGTAAATTGTTGGGAAAGAATATTGTTGTAATTTTTTACATTAATATCCAGCCGTAGCGTGTTATTCTGTTGATTGATAGTAGGTACTGTATAAAATTCTACAGGTGGAATTTGGGCTTGCAATAGCATGGAGCCAAACATTAGCACCATGAAAAAACTTAATTGGAGTGCGGTTTTTGATAAGTTCATTTTCAGAGATTTTTTTATTCAATTATTTAAGCGCTAAAGTGCTTTCAAAAAAAACATTTCAACACAAAAACATTTGAAATAATCAGTTAATAGCAATTTTTCCGGTACTCAATAATCCTTCTTCGGAAAGGATTTGGAAAAAATAAAGTCCTTGAGGCAAGTCATTTTTATGGAAATAAAATTGATTGCCTTCAAATTTTGATTGTTGGGATAGCCTTCCGCTTTGGTCATATAACTTAAAAGTACTTTGTAGCAAGGGTATGCCTTCCAATTTAATAAGTGCCAAATCGGTAAGGGGATTAGGTGCAATGGTTAACTGTAACTCGGGCACAAAGTATGCCACCGATCCATTCATGATTTCAAGGAAATTCTTACCAATGGTGTGGAAAGCAATCGGTGTAAAAACAGGAGCTTTGAGGTCAAAATAAATAGCAGCGCGATTTTCGATTCTGGTATTAAGCGGTAAATCAGGGGTTTGGGCTATTCTGAATTTTACAAAACCACTAGCCGCAACTTCATTGCTTGCGCTATCTGGTATTGCAATATTCGCGAAGTGAAATTGTAAGATGTTTTCGCCCCTCATTTCAAAACGATAAGGATGACTTGCTACTCCAGGTTGAATGGATCCAGGGTTCAGCTCCGGAGGCAAGGTATCCAGAATGACGATATTGAAAGCGGTGTCTGTGCCGGTATTTTGAAAAGTGATCAGGTATTCAATTTCTGTATTGGTTTTGATAAAATGCTCATCGTGGTGACCTTTGGGAAAGGCCTTCGTAGTATGAGGGACGGGTTGTCCAATATTTTCCTGGCAATCGATATCCCGAAATCGATCGCCATCATCTTGTGGAAAGGGAGTTACAAAGCCGGTGCTAAAGGTGCCCATACCATTGGTGCCACAACCTTCGATAGAAATGCTGGGCTGGGATTGTCCAGGATGAAAAGCGACTTGTTCAGCTTCCAGGCGCCAGGTCACCCCGTTGGCAGGTTTGAAAATGGACATTTCCTGCCCGGCATCCAGTTGAAAATTGCCAGTTGCAGAGCCATTCAAATGCATGACTACGTCCTCAATCACAATAAAGTCAAGGGCAGCAGGCATGTCAAAGGCTCCTTTGTTTCGAATTTTGAATTCTATTTCGTCATCCAAACATTCTCCAGAGACTTCAATACTCGCACCCGACCATTCGGGTGAAGTTTCACAAAAATCATTTGGAAAAATTTCTGCTTTGGTACAATGTGCCTGTCCGTCTACTACGTCACAGGATAAATTTACGAGCACATCAAAAGTGTCACAGGAACCAGCCTCTAAATCGCCCAGTTGAAATGTGTATTTGTTTTGGTTGATAGTTGACCAGGGGATAGAGCTACTTTGGACACTCAAGAATTCATCAAAGGTGATTTCTACAAAAGCGTTGGGAGCCATGGAAGTTCCATTATTACAATAGCTGATTTGATAGCGACTGTCTTCACAGGGGCTCAAGAAATTGGTACTTAAAGTAAGGTTCAGTTTGGGGCAATCCAGTTTTTTCTGAATAGGAATATTGAGTGGTCGTGGTAGTTCTCCTATGTCTAGATTTAACTCATAAGAGGGCTGGCAACTTTCCCAATAACCCAATTCTGAAGGAATTAAAGAAAAATCATAAGTCCCTGCCGCTAGTGGCAAGGCAAATTGTCCATCAGCATTGGTTCTGGCGTATTGTGTTTTGCCATTTCCAATGGCTCGTATGGTCCAGTTGGATTGTCTGGGTTCACCAATGTTGTATAGGCAGTCTTCGTTCTCATCTTCAAACACGGAACCACTTATCATGGAACCATACTGGGGGTTGTTGATAATGAGATTTACTGGATTGCCTTCTCCATCAAATATTTCGGCTTCGAAGGGCAAATTGGTAATTGAAATCAATGCTTCTACCTCGGCTACTTTATCAAACAGAACTGAAAATAACATTTCACCATTTGGTAAGCTCAGTCCTTCCACGTTTTGATCAAACCATAAAAAAGGAAGGCGTCCATTGTCAGTGTTATTGGGTACCGCTCCAAAATTTGCAGGGCCCACAAATGGCAATCCGCTAAAATCTGTGTTTATTTCCCGAAAAGATACCGCCGCCAAATTCCAATGAACCGAAAACTGCATGGAGAGGATATCCTCAAAACCTTCCTCTACAACAAAAAATACCACTTTCTGATTTTGATTGGCATTCGAAACGATGGGCGTTAGCACCAGATTAGCCAATGCTTGAGTATGGAATAATCCCGTCAACAAAAACCACATCAGGGCAATGCCGCTCATTCTTTTTAACAATCTTTGGGTATTTAGATTTCTATTCATGGGTGTTTTCGGTCGTCTTAGTAGGTTATCCGTCAGCCGTTTATCGTCTGTCGTCCACCATTTATTCCTTTGACGATACAAATGTGAGCATCAATTGGCTGGAATTCAAGAACAAAAATTGGAAATTGTATTTTTTTTCTTTGCATTATTTATTATAAGTTATTGATTAGCAATGATTTGGTTGTTTTTTTTGTATTTATTTTTTGAGTTTAATGATAAACTTTATGTTGTGTTTTTCTTCATTAATTATCGAAATTTTGGTTTAATAAAACAAAAACAAGAGGCTCGTTGCAAACTCCAGCTTTCAAAACGAAACATGGAGCAGGGCTCCTGCCTTGGAGTTGGCGATGTTTTTTGATTCGCCAGGGCAGGAGCCCTGGACTTTATTACGTCTGGCAAGCTGGAGCTTGCAACGAGCTTTTTTTATTAATTAACAGCCAAGAAAAACTTTTTTTAAGGCTTAGAATTAAGCTTGTTTAAATTTTTCTTTCCTGAAAACCAACATCTTATGAACCTGACTGCAAATTTCCTCAATCATTTATCCCGATAAATTCTTTCGGCAATTTATTGTCAGAACCATAAGCTTTTGATTTTCAGTTCATAAAATTTTTAAACAAGCTCTAAGACTCAATATTATAACGAACCTTAGTTTTATTAAAGGAAAAAAAAAGACTAGGAATTCTTCCGCTTCAAAACCCATAAATGATGACAAAGCAACAGCGCAAACAGAAGAACCAACCAAATGAGTCTGGATTGAAATCGCGGTGCTATCATAGAGATGCCTCCGCATATAAAAGCATTGGATACGAGACCTAGTAATAGGAGATAGGCAATATTTCGATGTATAAAGGGGAAATTGTTAATGAAGGCAGGAATGCAAAGGCTAATCGTACAAAGAGCTAACGAAAAATACCTTTCCTTTATGTTATTCGAATTAAAGGACATGGAGGCGAGAAGTGCCTGACAAAAATTAAAAAAGATTATTTCAGCGAAATTCTTCTTCTAATTCGACTTAAGGACTCAGGCTTCACACCAATATAACTGGCCAATTGATATTGCGGCACCCTGGTTAGCAAATCTGGTCTTTCTTTTAGCAACTTTAAATATCTTTCTTCAGGTGAAGTGGTGATATAAGAAGCCAGCATTTCCTGATAAAGTCCCAATTTTTTCTCCACTTCGACTCTACAAACAGATTGTAATCTGGGAAAGCGACGGTACATCTCCTCTTCTTGTTCCTGGGTTCCGACAGACAGCGTAGTATCTTCGATGCATTCCAAATAATACTTCACTGGTGTTTGCTCCAGGTTGCTCAAAGCGGAAGAAATGGACTCTCCTTCGGTGTAGAAATTAGTCGTTCGCTCATCTCCATCGATGAGGTAAAATTGGCGTACACAGCCTTTTAAATTGAAATAGCATTGGGTTGCGATTTCACCTTCTTTAATTAAAAAAGTTCCTTTTTTGAAGGTTCGGATGTCTGTGCTTTCCAGAACGCTCAATTTTTCCTCTTCTGTCAGCTTGACCATTTTGTCAATATAATGCAGTAATAATTGTTTTTCTTTGGTGAGGCTAGGTGCTGTGGCAAGTAAAGAGGTATTGGTCGTGGTCATGATTTGTCTCGTTTTTTGAAAAGAAAACGAAACTAATACTGGTCTGTGGTCTTATAACTAAGTTTTCGATAAGCGGTATTTCACCTTCGACAGACAGGAATTAGGGAATTAAAAGGAAAAGGTATTATAATCGAAAGGGAGCATCTTCAACTAGGATTCAGGTGAATCTTTTTCCAGGCGCTCAATTTTCAAATTGTCTAAAGCAGCACCTAGTGCTACACCTAGCGCTATTCCCACGCCTAAATTGTCGAATATGATGCCGAATGCACTACCGAGTGCCACCCCGAGTGCAACTCCTCTGTTTGAAGATATCCGAGATGTTGTATTGTTTTCTTTCATTTCAGTTATTAAGTTATTGAAATCGCCACATTCCCAGTTTTTGCTCCCGATTCCACATAAAGATGTGCATCGACCATTTCTTCCATTGGATAAATTCTATCAACCAAAGATTTGATTTTACCGGCTTCTATCAATTCTTTGAGTAAAACCAAATCTGCTGAACGATAATTGGCAAAAGCCGAAATCAAGTTTTTTTTGCCTGAGAAAGATGGCAACAATGAATTAATGAGTGCAAAGAAAGTAGGGTTGGCCAAAACATACCGCCCTTTTGGACGAAGGCATTTTTTACATCGCCCAAAGGAACTTTTGCCAACGATATCAAAAATGACATCATAGGTTTTGCCACTTTTTGTAAAATCTTCTTTCGTGTAATCAATTACATGATCCGCCCCGATAGAACGAAGCGCCGCTAGTTTTGCTGTACTGTCCACAGTAGTGACTTCCGCACCATAGTATTTAGCAAGTTGGATGACCATGCTGCCGATGGTTCCAGCACCTCCGTTGACCAAAACTTTTTCTCCTTTTTGAAGCTGGGCTTTATTAATAGCATGTAAGGCATTCAAGCCACCAACCGGAACAGTCGCTGCCTCCTCATAAGTCATATTTTTGGGTTTGAGGGAAAAAACGTCTTTCACCGACAAACATTTGTACTGGGCATAAGCACCAAATTTGGCATCCGTAGGTGCGAAAATTTGATCGCCTTTTTTGAAGTGGCTTACTTCAGACCCCACAGCTTCTACTTCTCCGGACAGCTCTTGACCCAAAATCTGAAATCGAGGTTTGAATAAACCCATGTATAAGCGAAGGGGCAACCAAAACCAAAAAACTGGAAATTTGAAACTTCGTATTTCATAATCACCCGCAATCACCGAAGCTCCACGAATTCTAACTAAAACCTCATGCTCCTTGGGTTTTGGCTTTTCTATTTCTTTGAGTTCCAGGACATCTGCAGTTCCATATTTTTGAAAAAGGATTGCTTTCATTTTTTTTCGACTTGGTGTGGATGTATGTGATCTTTGGTATAAAGAGCTTTTAAAACTGACTTAAAAAACTGACTTCAGGTTCCTGGATGAACTAGAATTTATTCTTGTGGACATTTCCCCCTCAGTCCTATCGGACAGCTCCCCCAAAGGAGCACAGTTTGCTTACTTATATGCTCCCTTGGGGGAGCTGTCCGCAGGACTGAGGGGGATTAAGTCCCTAAGATCGTTTGTCAGTTCAACTAGAAACTAGAAACCAGCACCCAGCACCCATAAACCAGCACCCAGCACCAAACATAAAATTCTCTTTAGTCAGGAGTGTTAGGTATTAAAATCAATTCCGTTTCCTATTTCGATTCAATTTCCTTATCCATCTCAATAAAGCACTAGCTCCAATTGCCATCACAGCTGCCAATGTATTAAACAGGATATCCTCTGTATCAAATACTCGACTCGGTAAAAATAATTGGATACATTCATCAATGACACCTACCAGAATAGTTGCAAACATAGCCATCAGGGCAGGGAATGGAATGCGCCTTCCTCCACTAACCCTTTCTAGTAAGGCTTCATAAATAAATATTGCCACGACGCTATATTCGATAAGGTGCGAGCGCTCAGGGATGGTCAATCTAAGAAAAAACATGATGTAAACCGCTGCAATTCCCAAACCAACTCCAAGCTCCATCCCACCCGGACGAAATTTGAGGGCCATCACCAAAACTGCCAGGGCAATCAAAAACATACTGAAAAGCATGGCTACAGCAGAGAGCCCCTGATTGTACATTTCCTCCGCAATGGTAGCTGCCAGACCAAGTGTTGAATAGATTCCTACAATGATAATCGTAGTCCAGATCCAAAGTTGTTTTTCGCGTTTTGATGTAAAGTAAGACATCGGTTTTTCCTTCAAAAATACAAACGGTACATCAGATTTGGAAAAAAGCCAAACTGAGTGAGGTAACCAATCGAATTGGGTTCACGCTCATCGTAGAATTCTGAAATCTTGCCTTTGGTGTTGGTCACATTATCCAGATTCAGAAACAACTCATGGGTCGCTTTGGGCTTGTTCCATTTGTAACTGGCTGACACAGTGATGTTGTATACATCTTCCAATTTGTAATCGTAGGCTTTTTGGTAATCCCAAAACTGATTGTTTTCAGGATCAACAGCCAGGTTTCCAGCTGCATCACGTAGAAGAGGTATAATTTTTCTCCCACCACCAAAAAATACTTTGGCATTGAGTCCCAAAGTTTGATTTTCCTTTTTACCGAAATGGGTAAACTCCTTTCCAAATAAAACATTCACCAAATAGTTGCCATTGAACTGAGTATTGCGCGTTACCCCTTCCAGCGTTTGGTATTTGGAGTCATACAAAGAGGCATTGATGAGGTAGTAATAATTGTTGTGGAAGAATTTTTCAAGTGTGATTTCAAGACCATAATTTTTGCCGGTTCCGCGATTTATCAGATCCACGTATTTGAAATCCAGTCCTTCATTGATGGTGGTAAAAAAACTAGTATCGTTGTTTTCAACAGGAAGATTGTAAAGGTCTTGATAATACAACTCTACCTTGGCTCTCATATGCTTGCCAAAACGTTTTTCATATCCCAAAACGAAATGATGTGCCTTTAGTAGATCCAGGTCTTTATTCGGCTCAATAATGGTCCCATCTTCTTGCTCCACTTGTGCAAAATAGTGGTGAACGCTTTCCATATTGCTGTGTTTTCCATAACCTGCTTGTAGTGAACTGGTATTGTCCAGTTTCCAGTTGAAAGCTATCCTCGGCTCAAAAGTGCTTTTATTATTGAACAATACATTCATATTGTGGAGTCCTGCCACAAGGGTGAGGTCTTCATTGAATCTATGTTTCCAGCTGATGAAATTTCGGATGCTGCTGATGTCTTCATTAAAATCAACCAAAGTCGTTCTACTGGTGGCGTCAGCCTGCAAATTACTTTGGTGATTATCGAGGGCGATTAGTGCAAATTTGCTACCTATTTGGATTTTGTTTTTTGCATTGATTTTATTGTGATAAGTCACAGCAGCACGATAGGAAGATTTTTGAAGATCCCCTTTGAAGTTAAGCCTGGTGCTTAAAATGGAATCCCTCAAAAAAGCCCCTTCATCATCGTAAATTTTTAAAAGGCTATTCTCAAAAATATCATCTGCTATGCCCTCGCTTGAAAAGGCTAGGGTTGTTTTTAGAAAACTATTGTCATTAATGGGCAGGGTGTGATTGAGTCCATAATTCATCAAATAGGCCCGTTTATCAAAGTCTTCGCTGATCTCAGCCCGCATTGCGTTATCACCTGGGGTTTCCCACAATTCCGGAGTTATATCTTTAAAGAAAAAACTACTCAATCCACCTAATCCAAAAAAAGAAAACACCCCTGCTTTTTTCGTTGGTAAAACCACTTTGAAGGCCGCATCCTGGAAACTTATATCTCCATCAATGTCCACCAAGCCCAGGTCGCTCATCAATCCTGCAGCAGAATATCGGTAATTGGCAATGAAAGAGCCCCCATATCCTTTCTTAAAGGGACCTTCCAAAGTCCAGTCAATGCCCATTACACCCAATCCAAAGACAGATTCAAATTTTTCATTATTTCCTGCCCTTAGCTTCACATCGTAAACCCCTGAAAGTACATCTCCATATTCTGGTGAGAAGGCGCCTGTATAAAAATCTGAGGTAGCCAAAAGGTTATTATTTAAAGTGCTTACCGAGCCACTGGCAGCGCTAGGGTCAGCAAAATGATTTGGGTTGGTGATTTGTACCCCTTCCAAACGCCATTGCACGTATTTGGGAGAATTGCCGCGAATGATGATGTCATTGCTGCCATCCTGTGTAGCGGTCACTCCCGCAAAATTGGACATGATGCGAGAAGGATCATTAAAACCGCCTGCATACCGGTTGGTTTCTTCTGCTGAAATGGAACGGGCAGAAATCATTGCCATTTCGTTGAGCGCTTCCCCTTTGATTTTGTTGCCATTTACCACAACTTCATTCAATTTTAACAAGGATTCCTGCATTCCAATATTTAGAACCACCTCCTTTCCGGAATTCACCACAATATTCGAAATTGTTTTGTTTTCAAAACCCAAATAAGCGACTTGTAAGGTGATTCTCCCAATTGGAATATTCTCTAGTCTAAAGTTTCCGTTAATGTCTGTCGTCGTTCCGATTTGTAAGTGAGGATCGGGATCTGTAATGAGCACAGTGGCCCCAATTAGGGGCAATTCGCTATCTGTATTAACGATTTTGCCTCTTACCGTTTGTGTCAATTGCTGGCAAAAAGCCGATAGCGAAAACAGGGCAATCAGAATTGCCGTCAACTTCATTTTTTGCATAACAGTCAGTGATTTTTTGTTGTGTTCGTGTATTTATATGTTTCCCAAAGGGACTCCATTGGAGCAGGTGTTCTTGTTCATAGGATACTTGGAAATCTTCAAAAAATAACTTTGATTTTTCTGAGTAGCAGGGTTTTGAACGCTGCTTTTGCCTTTTGGCCTAGGGTTCAAAACCCTGCTGCTCGAAAAGGTATGCTTAGGACTCCTATTTCTTTTTAAGAACCAGGGCAAAATTATGGGCGTTTTACACGAGATTCATTGACTTAAGTTAAGAAGGTTAGGAGAGCAGTTTTTCTTAACTTAAGTCAATATTAGACCAGGGAAGAAAAAAAGTTGAAAAAAAATCATTTTGGACTTTACTGTAATTTAAAAAAAACCTAATTTTGCGTCGCTTTTTCCTAAAGAGGAATAAGAGAAGTTATGGTAAAGACCCATGGTGTAATGGTAACACAGCAGGTTTTGGTCCTGTCGTTCTAGGTTCGAGTCCTAGTGGGTCTACTAAAAGCCCTGTAAGTCTTTGATTTACAGGGCTTTTCTGATTTGTTTTCCTGCCAAAGGTGATTTCCTGGGATAGGTATAGACAGAGTATTGCCATTGTTCCAAAATATTGCAGAGGTTTATGACATTTAGTCCTTATTATTGTGTTTGTTCGGATCATCCTAATACGCTTATCACCTGAATAAAATGCTTTGCCTTAAGAGACGATTGCTCATAATGTTGGTATTGCATAGCCTGTTTGCTTTCTCTCAGGAGTACATTGCAAATGTTCAACACTTTGGTATTGTGGATGGACTTTCTCACCGGGATGTATTTTGCACTTTTCAAGATAGCCGTGGATTTATTTGGGTAGGTACCAAATACGGATTGAATCGCTTTGACGGAAAGAAATTCAAAATTTTCTCAAAAGAAAAAGATGGGCTGGCTTCCAATGAAATTCATCATTTAGTAGAGGATTCGGAAGGCTGGTTGTGGATATTTAGGAGTAACAGTACACTTTTAAAGGCTGACTATTCAGATATTTCTCTTCTTAATATTTATTCACTGGAGGTAAATTCTGTAGAAGAAAGATTTGGAACGAATATTCCATTTAAACCAGAACAAATTTATTCTGCAGTCAACAACGACGAAAATAAAGTCTTTTTAGGAACCAGGGATGGTCGGGTAATCATATACAGTTTGAAAGATGGGTTTAAAACTTTCCAAATTGAGAATGGCAATATTATCAATATCGATTATGTGTCAAATGAGGGAACCATTATAGTTGGCAACGAACTTTCTGATCAAGAAGCCGTATTGCTGGAAATAGATAGCACAGGCAATCAATTATGGTCCTATTTTAATGGCATAGGTTATACTCAAATAGAACAAAATGTTGAAGGCAAGCGGTGGTCTTATAAAGTCAAACCCAATGATGAGAATTACAGAATACAATTTCAAACTTCAAGCCCTGGAAATTATTTGGAGACAGTTGATTTGTCTGAATTAAATCCTCCCAGTGATTGGAAACTGAATCAGGGGTACGGCTTCTATTATCAAAATCGAAGTGATCTATTTTGGTACAAGGATGAAAGCCACTTTTTTGTTTTTCACCCTCAAAAAGGGGTTTTATATAATTTTAACTCTGACTTTCTGGAAATAGTTAATAACTACATTTACCACATCTTCTTTGATAACCAACAAAATGCCTGGGTTAGTACCGCAAACGGTTTGTATAAAATACTGCTTAAAATAAGTCCCTTTCGTAAATATCTCTACACTTCCAAAGAACATTATAATATTCAAACTGGAATTAGCAGCAGAGGGATTGTCAAAACAGGGAATAAGCTTTGGGTAAATACAGTACGCCCACTTCAATATTCCATTGACTTAAGCAATGATGAAGAAATTCCGTTAAACCCATTTGGACTTAGAGAACCAAATGGCTACCTCAATCATCAGAATATATTTAGACCTATCCTTCCTTTTGAAAACGACAAATTGTTATTTGCTGGCAATTCCCTGGTCGTATATTCCCCTGAAGAAGAGAGATATGATGTAGTTTATTGGAAACAAAATTTAAAGTCTGCAATAATCTGGTCTCTTTATCAAGATAGTCATCAAACTGTGTGGTGTGGATTGCACGAAATTGGACTGGGCTTTTGGGACCGTCAGGAAGATAGTTTGAATTATTACGATCGATACAATGAATATGAAAGTTTAAAGCAAAGTTCAGTGTATTCTTTTTTAGAATTGAATTCAGAAAATTTCCTGGTTGGAAGTACTTCCGGGATTTACCTTTTGAACCAAAATAAAGGGCTATTAAAAAGGTTTTGGACGGGGGGGCTTGATGAAGATTACTTTCCATCCGATATTATTTATCATCTCCATAGAGACAAGGAGAGTGAAGGGATCATTTGGGTAGCGACTGCTGGTGGAGGGCTGATTAGATGGAGCCTGGCCAAAAATTTCCTGAAAAGGTTGGATAACAATCAAAGAGGTACTACACTTTTGGACGCTTCCAATCAACAAACTCATAAAAGGTTTCAACAATTTACCATAGCAGATGGCTTATCGAGTAATGTGCTCTACGCAGTGTATGAAGATGACTTTAACAACCTTTGGATGCCTAGTGATTATGGAATAATACGATTTAATAAAGAAACTCATGACAGTAAAGCTTATCTCGAAGTAGATGGAATTTCTCACCATGAATTCAACAGGATATCCCATTATCAGGATGAAGAAGGTTCTCTTTATTTTGGTGGACTAAATGGGCTAACCGCTTTTGACCCAAAAGATATTATTGACCCCAAAACCACTTTTGATGCACCACTGGAAATTTTGAGATTCCAGCAATATGATGGAGAAAAGGATAAGATACTCGATAAAACCAATGACTTGTTAAATAATCCAATAATTGAATTAAGACCGGAAGACCGCTTCTTCAGACTTGATTTTTCATTGTTGGAATATCAGGACGCCAGCAAAGTCCGCTATTTCTATCAGATAGTAGGGCAAGACAAGAACTGGACAATGATAGAGGAAAACTCCCTGCGCATCAGTGGCTTACCATATGGAAATTATTCGCTTCGAATAAAAGGACAGGGTTTCAGCGGACAGTTTTCAAATCAGGAATTACATATGCCCATATTTGTTTTGAGACCATTCTATGCTCAATTGTGGTTTTATTTAGCCTCACTCATTTTATTGATGGGGACTGGGTTCTTTTTGTATAAACACAGAACTCAACAATTGAAGTTTCAGCAAATTAAATTGGAACAAATGGTTCAAGAGCGAACATTGACCATTGAGCGTCAAAAAGAACAACTGGAAAGTCTGGATAAAGCAAAATCCAGGTTTTTTGCAAATGTATCTCATGAATTGCGAACACCATTGACCTTAATGCTTGGACCAGTTAGTTCAATGTTATCACGCAAACGTTTGGATAGTAGAGATTTTGCTTTTGCCAAAACGATACAACAGAATGCCAAAGGTCTTATTAAACTTGTCAATGAATTGCTCGACCTTGCAAAGTTGGAGTCAGGCAAGCTTGAAATAAAGGAAGTCAAAATCGCTTTCTTCCCATTTATCAGGCGACTGGTGGCTTCTTTTGAATCTCATGCTGATAGACTTGGTATTTCCTTCGAATTTCAATACAAAACTGACCAATATCTACAACTCAAACTGGACATTGAAAAATTCGAAAAGATAATCAACAACCTGATATCCAACGCCTTGAAGTTTACGCCTTCAGGTGGAAATATTTCAGTTGTTGTTGAAGATAATGCCAGCCATATTCAAGTAGAAATAAAAGATACCGGACGCGGGATTCATCCAAATGATTTGCCACATGTTTTTGACCGTTTTTTTCAGTCTAATCAAACCAATGCCCCTACTGAAGGAGGGACTGGTATAGGATTGGCTTTGTGTCAGGAATTCTCAACCTTGATGGGAGGAAGATTGTGGGCAGAAAGTGCTCTGGGAAAAGGTAGTTCGTTTTTCTTCAAGTTCCCCAAAAAAGAGGTATTGGGTACTCCTGAAATTGAAGAAATAGATGCCAATACAAATTTGGAACCTGAAGAATTATTTCCGTTAAAAACAATGGAAAATGACACCATAGATCAAACAGCAATTGCTAAAAATTCGGTTGCTTCGAAGAAAAAGAAAGGTATTACCAATAACGCTCAAACTACCATCCTTGTGGTAGAGGACAACCACAGTTTAAGGGATTATTTGGAAATTACGATTGGAGCAGATTATAATGTAGTCACAGCCGAAAATGGAAAGATAGCATGGGAGTATTTATTGGTGGACGGAGAACGGTCGACGGTCGACGGTAAAACCCATCCACCATCCACCGTCCACCATCTACCAGATTTAATAATCTCTGATATCATGATGCCCCTGATGGATGGCTATCAATTATTGGAGAAAATCAAATCAAGTGATCAGCATAGGCACCTACCTGTAATTATGTTGACTGCCCGAGCAGAATTGCAAGATAAGTTGAAAGCCTTGAGAATTGGAGTAGACGATTATATGGTCAAACCTTTTGAAGAACAAGAGTTATTTGCCAGAATAGAAAATCTGCTAAAAAACCATAGGGAAAGAAAAGCCAATGTCGAAAATGTCCAATTTGCCGATATAAAACAAGCTTCTGAGTCCCAACCATTAAAAAAGCAAAAGCCAAATTTAAGCCAGGAGGACCATCATTGGCTGGAAACATTGGAATCGACAACCGTGGAACAACTTTCACATTTCCATTTTAACGTAGAATTTCTCGCCAATGAAATGGCTTACAGCCGGCGCCAGCTCAATCGCCGAATCAAACAACTGACCGGATTAACTGCGACAGAATACATTCAGGAAGTGCGATTTTCAAAGGCCAGAACCATGCTTGAAAATAGAGTGTACTCCAATGTAAAGACGGTCGCCTTTGAGGTTGGATTAAAAGACATAAAACATTTTTCACAGCAATTTAATAAGCGGTTTGGCAAATATCCCTCTTCCTATTATTAGATTTTATGTCCCAATCATCTGCTTTTTTGCCCATTTATTTTCCCAATGTCCCGCTTGCCTAACCATTTTGTCCCACCTGTCTCCTCCCTTTGCATCTATATTTGAACCATCATTGAAATACTAATAAATGTTAGTTGTGAACGAGCAGCTCGCCAGCTTCGCTGGCTCGCAAAAGGGGTTTCAGGGGGCAAACAGGGCAACATGCCCTGTTTGCCCCCTGAAACCCCTCCTGAGCCGCACCCCTAGGTTCGGCGAAGTGAGGATATAACAATTTGATTTCGTTTGCGCAAAAGTTTCGTGATTTATTAATTAATTCCAATAAAAAACCAGCTTGGGTTCGGATCCATCCCTTTAAGGTCTTCAGGTAATTCAAATTAACTAACTGGCTATCGTGTCTTGAATGTATTCGGGATAGGGTATGCAATCAAACCTGTTTGTCATGCAAAAGGAATGGAAATCTATACCACTTTTTAAAGTATTGATGCTTGTCTCAATCTTATTTATGTTGAGTTTTAAAGCAGATTCGAATGAAGAAAAGTTCCCCAAGCCAGAATGTCCGTCGGTGAGTTTCACAATTTCCAATAACGGATGTACGGCTGCTTGTACGATAAGTTTTGCCAACACCTCTACAAATGCAACTTCTTATCACTGGGATTTTGGAGATGGCAATACTTCTACGGAAAAAGATCCACAACATACCTATCAGGAAGCAGGAACCTATAATGTCGAACTAACTGGTTTCCTGGATGGTTGTGAGCACTCTTTTATAGGTACGGTGGAGGTGGTTGAAGGTTGACCGTTTTTGGTGTCGAAAAGAGGGAGTTGATTGACCTTAGACAGGAGCCAATCCTTGCTCATTACTTTTTTTCGTTCTTTGATATTTTTTGTGAGTAGCTCTTTAAGCTGGTATAGGTCCTTATTCTTTAATATAGCTTTTGCCATTCTTTGTATGCTTAGGATGCAATTCAATTGAGCTTCCTTTTTATTGGGCGGAATTGAATCACTGCGACGAAGGTATTTTTCGAAAGCCTCTATTTGTGAATTGAGCAATGTGTATTGCGAGCGATCTGTTAAAAACTTTTCGTATTGGATTTCAATTATTTTCAGCCGAACTTTAGTCTGGTAAAGCGAAGAAAAGGGATGATCCCATAGTTGATTAAATGCTTTATCAAAATTTTCCTGGTGAAAATGCCAGACTCCGGTATAGAATGCGACAGTATCTGCTTTTGAGGATTCATCAAGATAAATTTGATGTTCATTGATAAACTGACTGGTCCATTCAAACTCTTTTTCATGGCAGCCCAGACTAATGATGTTGCCAAAAATGGCATCGTCAATTCGATTGTTTTCAACGACCAATTTATTGGCAAGCGCCACTTTATATAGGTCAAGCGCCTCTTTATAAAAGGAGGTATTGCCTAAATTTAATTGGCGAATGGCATAATTCAGGATTTGAGCAAATAGCTGTGATTGATCAAATTTTTGGAGTTTATGAATGTTCTCAATTAGATCGTGTTTTAATTGATTGTAGTCCTCCAGCTTTTGCGTTTCATACAATATCAATAACGATCTATAAATCCGAATTAAAAAATTATCCTTTACGCCTGGATGTTGGAGTCGATCTTTTAATTCTTCCAAAAAGGGGATGTCATAAGATTTATTGATTGTGATTTCTTTTGTCCTTAACTCACAAATAAGTCGGCAGGCAGCTAGCAAATATTGATGATTAACATTGTCCAATAAATGCAACAATTTTTCATCAGGGAATAAATTTTTAGTGGTCAATGGATGAAAGTAGAAATTGAATTGGAGTTCTGCTGAATGGTGATGGTAATACAAATCTTGAACGGGTAAGCTATCAAGGTATTTGAAAAGGGAGCTGGTGCTTTTACTAAAAAAATCATGCATGTTTCTCTGGCCAAATGTCTGGGTCAGCAATTTTTGCTTTTGGAATTGATCAGATTGTAAATTGAGTTGCACTAAAAACTCCTCAGTTAGCTGAGCTAAATCATAAATCAGTTTATTGAACTTGGTCGCAGAAAATGGGGATTTCGGAAAAATCCTGTTGTAAATATCTTCTTTAGTCAGCCTTTTTGAATCATAATCCGGGTGATATTTTGATAAATAGTTGTATAACAACAACATGTTCGGATTGGTAGTATGAAATGGAGATTGAAGGAATTTTTTAAAAAGCTTAAACTCCTTATCAGATAAATTCTTTAGCAATCTAATCAATTTTAAATTACGTATAATCATTGTTGCAGAAAAATTTTTCGAAAGTCTATAGCTTGTATTATTTTACTTAAAATCAGTAGTTTATGTATTTAATGAATTGAAATTTGGTAAAAGGGATGAATAATTTTAATGAAAAAATGTCCCCGAAAAGTAATCAAATATGGCCTAATTTCAATGCTTTATGACTAATAAACGATAGGTTATGACGAAATATCCAAAAATCGCGATATCTACAAATACTGGGATGTCCTTCTTGCATAAAGAGGATATATTGTATTGCGAATCAGATGGAAGTCATACACATGTCTATCTCCTGAATGAAGAAAAAATCACGCTCAGCAAGCGCCTGAAAGTCGTTTTAGATTTGCTTTCAGATACCGCCTTTGTGCGCATTCATCACAGATACGTGATTAACCTAAAGCACGTGAGCAAATTTGAGAAACTGGATTTACTATATGTCGAGTTAACTGGCGGAATACGCCTGGTAATCTCCAAAAGTAAATCAGCTGCCTTTTTTCAACACTTTATCAAACTGTGATGATTTTTTTACCAATCTGAGACCTAAAGGAAAAAATAGAGGGAAAAGATTTTAGACATATTCTAAACACAAAAATGAAGGGAGCCGAATTCTTCCGGATTCAAAAAATTTAGAGAAAGGTTTGCCCAAAACGAACCTGAAAAACAATCTAAAGCCCATTCCTATGAGAGCCTCATTGCGTATTCAAATACTATTGGTTGCCATCCTGATGGCAGGGTCTTCCTTTGCTCAATTGGAAAAGTTTGAAGACATCGAGGCCGTGGGAAAAGAAGGATTTTTTAAATCTCATTTTCAAGGACTGTTTTCTGGATTTAAAGATTTTGGCGAACCATTCAATTTGACTGGAGGGCTGGGATTGAATATGCGCTCTTACAGTTCCTTTGGGACCGATGCGCGTCAAGACCCCTTTTTCTATTCCCTCAACGCCAATGTAAATATTCGGGTTTACAAACTCAGCCTACCATTTTCACTAATGGTTTCTGCCAAGAATACCACTTCTTCCTATCCCAATATTAAAGAACTTATCAACGCCTTTAAAAACAACGTAAAGAACAAGATTGAAAACCAAAAAAATCGCTTCGTAAGATTTGGCGCAAGCCCGAGGTACAAATGGATTAAACTACACTTTGGACACCGAAGCATGAACTTCTCGCCTTTTACTCTTGCCAATCTGAACTTCCTCGGAGCTGGAATGGAGCTCAATCCTGGAAATATTCGATTTGGGGCGATGTATGGCCGGCTTGCCAAAGCAGAACCTATTGACTTATCACTTGTCACACCCAATATTCCAGTCTATGAAAGAAAAGGTTGGGGGCTCAAAATGGGCTATGGTACCTCAGAAGAATTCATCGACCTGATTCTGTTTAAAGCAGTAGACGAGGTAGGATCGATTACCATTCCGGAAGACAATCCGAACCAGGTAGATCCCGCAGAAAATCTGGTGATTGGATTGAATTTTCAGAAAAGCCTGTTTGAAAAATTTAGATTGAAAATGGAATATGCGACCAGTGCGCATTCTCCAAACTCATTGGAAGGTATGGCGGATAATCGCTTTCCGCATCCTCGGTTTTTGATTCAGGGAAGAACCACTACAGAGTACAAATCTGCCCTGGATACCAAATTGGATTTTCAAGCCAAGGTTTTTACAGTAGGCGTTCAATACAAGCGCATCGATCCGGATTACCAATCTTTCGGTGCCTACTTTTTTAACAATGACATTGAAGATTACCTGGCTAATCTAAGTTTCGGATTGTTACAAGGTGCAGTTACCGTCAATATGAGTGCTGGTTTGCAAAAAAATAACCTGGACAAAACTCTGCCCACCACGATGACCCGCTATATCGGATCTGGAAATATCAATTATTCTGCCGGGAGTTTTAACCTTGGTTTTAATTATTCCAATAACAGCTCAGACATCGCCTACCTGCTGGATGAAAGTTTGGATTCCCTGAATGTGCTGATAGTCACGCAGGATGCCGGATTGAATGCTACCTACAATTTCCAGGACCAATCCCAAAATCAACACGTCCTAACCGGAACCTTCAATATCCAGGCTGTAACAGATGATGTGGCCAATGAAATGGAAAGCTCGGCTTCCCAAATGCTGGTGGGCAATCTCGTCTACAATTATGCACTTGCCGAGAGTCAGTGGAAATTTTCTGTAAAAGCCAATTACAATCAAAATGAACTGAGCCAAATGACCATGCGCCGCTATGGAGCAGGCTTCGGCATTACCAAGTCCTTCCTGGAAGGAAAACTCAATACGGGAATTGACCTCAACTATTTCCTGATGACCAGCGAGAATACCGGAGACAATAACAATCTGAACAGCCAGGTGCGCTTCAATTTTAAAATCAACGACGCCATGAGCCTCAATATGAACTGGGGATTGTTGAGCAGCAAAAAAGTCATCGCCGGCACCACTGATTCTTTTTCAGAATTGACGGGCACGCTGGGCTTTCAGTATAATTTTTCCAAAAAACGGAAAGAGCCGGCTGAGGGAGGAGGGGATTAGGGGAAGGGATGCCGCAGCGTCCTCTGCGAGAGACACTGCTGGTTACGGGAAATTAATTAATGAAGGAATGAATAATGAAAGAATGAATAATGAAAGAATGAATAACGAATAATGAAGAAATGAAAGAATGAAGTTAAGAGCGACGGAAAAGCACCCAGAAACCAGCACCCAGCACCCAGAAACCAGCACCCAGAAAAACCAGAAAAAAAAAATTTAGGATATGAAAAGGCATCTATCATTGGCAATTTTGACTATTGTTACTTTGATTCAACTGAATGGTCAACAGGTTTATCCGGTTAATTTGACGGGTATTATGATTCCTCCAAATTCTCTTGATATGTCTGTTTATACTCAGGAGCGGACGCAGGACCTGATCTTCAATGCAATTTTGAATGATCCTGTGGAACTGTACCGGGATGTGAAGTTGAGGATGACTATCAGAAATAATGGTCAGGATTTATTTGTGACGGACCCCAACCTGGCAGTTCCTCCGATTCGCCTGAACCAGTTTCAGATGGAAACTTTTGATGGATTTGCCTTGCAACCCTATTTGTCTGCATATAGTTTCGTTGGTACTTCAGGAGGGTTTGGTAGTTTGATTCTTCCGGAAGGGGTCAACGATATATGTTTGGAAGTAATTGATATTGAAAGAAATATCCCGATTTCCAGAAAAGCATGCCAGCTTGGTGGATTTTTCCTCAATCGACCTCCTCAATTGTTATTGCCTGCCTGTGGAGAAGAGATGCCTTTTCCCGAAACACAAAACTTATTGTTCAACTGGACACCAATGCACCTTGGCTCTGGCAATCCTCCAGGGGCGATAGAATATACTTTTGAGCTGGTTGAATTGTTGCCAGGGATAGTAGACCCCAATGATGGTTTTGAGTCGGCGCTCCAAATTTATCAAACCACGGTTATGAGTCCCTCTTTATTGTATTCCCAAATCGAACCCACACTGGAGCCAAATAAAACCTATGGCTGGAGGGTTCAGGCAAAGTCGATAACCAGTTCAGGCATGTTGTTTCAAAATGAAGGGTATAGCGAGGTCTGTACCTTTTCCTATATTTCTGAAAATGGGAGCGGACAGGGAAGTGCAGCAGATGATGACGAAGAAGACAGTCGGGCGATTCCCTCGGGTTGTGAAGTTTTTAGTACTGATTTTGGACCCGTTACAGGTGCAGGTCAAAACTCCATTCCGATTGTAGAAGGAGATATCGTCAAGCTGGGTTATTTTGAGTTGGAAATATCAGATGCCACACCTTCCAGTGATGGATTTGCGGGGACGGGGTTTGTCACCATTCCCATGTTGGCTTCTAAGATGCAGGTGGATTTTGAAAACCTCAAGGTCAAATCCAATATGCGCGCTTTTGCTGTGGAAAGTATGACTGCACAGGTGGCGCCTGAATTTTACCTCGACCCAAGTCTTATGGTACCGGGAAATATTCAAAACGAAATAAGCCTGGATTACGTGGAAAACCTGCAGGAATATTTCACAATAGGGCAAGGACAAAACCAATTGACTTCCCTTTTTGACCCGGCAAATCCTGCTGTGGTTAGTCTGCCTATTGGTATTGACAGTGAAGAAAATGGAGAAGCACAGCCAATGGTTGCGATAACAGGAATCCGCTTCACAGAGCGGAATGCCTATATGACCTGCATCGCTTATATGCCAGTAGAAAATAGCGATTTGATGCGTTTTGCAGGGGTGGATATTGGAATAACTCCTTTGGGCGTAAAATCCAATTCTATTTTGAGCATGCTGGACGATGTGGAATCCAGCCTTTCCGACATTTTTGAATTGCACATACTCAGCGGCAATAATGGCTCCGGAATGGGCATGGATTGCCAGGGTTTTGACAATTTTAAGATGAAAGTCGAGGTTCAGATCAAAGAAGAGTACCTGGTGCAAGCCAGCAACCAACAGGCGATTCGATTCAAATTAAAAGACGCCACAGATGATCCCGGGCAATACCTGGGGGACATCGAAAATTTTGGCGCTTTTGCCATTCCCACCATGCCCGGATTTGAATTCAATATGGAAAACGGGCAACTGGATTTAAATGAAGCCCAGAAACTGGAATTCAGCGATCCTTCTTCCTTTTATGCAGCTGCCAACAGCGAAGAATGGAAAGGCATGCACCTGGAAGAAGTGACCGTCCAATTGCCACCGGAATACGATTTTTCCGGCAACAACCGAAGCATCACCCTCGAAACAGGTGAATTATTTCTTTCTAAAGAAGGCGCCTATGGTTCCTTTTATACCGCCAATCTCATAGATATTGAAAACGGACGCATGATGGACTGGGCATATAGCGTAGATACCCTGGAATTGCAAATTGAAGAAGGCAGAGCGGGGAATAGCACTATGTCCGGAAGGATACAGGTGCCGATATTGGATGAGCCATTTGATTATGCTGCCGTATTGGATATCAATGCCGGACAGACGGAGATAGAAACGAGTCCCGAACCGGGGAAGGTGGGGATGAGTTTGTGGAGTTCCAGTATAGCTATCAACGATCAAACAGGGGTCAATGCCATTTTGATGGATTTGGGAGATGAAGGAAAGCAATTTGTGCCCAATGCCTCGCTTTCTGGAGCTTTTTCTCTGGATTTGAATCAGGGAAAATTTACAGATTTATTGGAAGGAGATAAAGACGAGAAGAAATTGCGAATCCGGCGTGCATTCAATCTATCCGGAGATCTGGATTTTGAAATTGCAGACTTGCCAGTTGAAAATTTCACAATTGACCCCTTTGCTCCCGCTACTGAAAAGTACAATTTGATTGATTTTGGAACAGGGGCAGACTCCATTTCCATCGCAGGTAAAAAATTGCCGATGACTGGTTTTAAAGTCATTTATCAGAACGAGTCTAAAGAAGAATTGGGTTTGCAAATAGAGGTGACGGAAATACTTGATAAACTCACCATGACCATTTGGGCAGTCGGTAATGGACAAGGCGGTTTTGATATCGACCGAATAGAAACAGATGTGAAGAAAATAGACTGCGATTGCGCAGCCAAAGAAGATATCCTATTTGACCCCGGTTCACTAACCAGAGTTTTAGAAAAACACTACAACAAATATTACGCACCCGGACAACCAAAGTTTGATCCGAATATCGGTGTTGGGGATGCTGTGATTCCTGCTGAGACGCTCAGCTTTTACGAAGATCTTTACAAGGAATCTGTAATGGCTCATTTGAGGGACAACCACATCAATGGCTTTGTCGTGGACGACCTACTGAATCCCACTAAAGTTGAAATTCCATTCCTGGAAGATGCCTGGATAGCGCTTGGTGATGATGGTCAACCAGTTATCAATCAATCGCTCATGGATGCCCTGACGATGCAAAATATCGACAGCTATTCTGATAATCATACAGAGGGTGAACCCTGGCAACTACCTTATGATCTGACCAGTCAGATCGACCGGATCATGACGAGAAACCAGACGGAATTTCCAATCACAAATGCCAGACTTTTGATTACAGATTTGGTACTTCCCGAGTCCTATACAGGAGAAAATGTACCCACCGGGACGACGATTGAATTGACTATGCTGGTAAGAGTGCAGGAAACGAATCCAAATGATGTGTATTTAAAATTCACAAAGGCTGGAATAGCCATTGGTCCCACAGAAGTAAGTATGGAAGGAGTCAAACTATTTTTGACGGAAGATGCCCAAAATTCAAGTGACCCAGGCCTCGTTTTTACTTATTTGACCAAAGGAGAAAATGAAGATCCATCCTCTGGCTCTTATGTGGAATTGGAATGTGAAGGATTTCAGGGTTACAATGTACAGGCAAATTTGGAATTTACCAATGGGCATTTGGTCGCAAAAAATATGGATGAAGAGGGGGAATTACCTACAAATGAAAATGGGGACAAGGAAAATTTTCATTCTCATGCACTTTTCCCATTTACGATTAAGGGGACCAGCCTAACCTCCTTTGTTGCCCCACTTAAAGTACTTTATGAACAGGATGAAACCATCGTAGCGCATGACTTAGGAAAGACAAAAACTGCCTACTTCTGGCAAGGCAAGCCGGTTTCCTTTGTTTGGCCGGGATTGGAGGGTAAAAACCTGACAGTTGTAGAAGGGTATTTCGATTATGACAGTGAGCTAAAGGTGGAAGGCTTTCCCGCTTCGGTTACTGAAGCTGATAAGGGTTTGTTTTTCAATGAATTAGATATCCATTTTGAGGGGATGACGACCATGAAGGGTGGTGATACAGCTCCCTTGGAACTTCCCGGGTTTAATTTTTACTTGACGGGTGGAGCCATGAATGGTTCTCTGAAATTATCCGATGTGGTACCCAAAGGAAAAAAAGCCCTGATGGGGGGATGGTCTTATACACTGGATAAATTGAAATATGGATTATTCCCCGATGCTTCTGGTACAGATGTGGCGACTTCTTCGGTAGAGGGAACCATACTCCTGCCTATTTTTGATGACAATGAATCCAACTGGATTAAATACTCTGGAACCCTTGGATTTGATGCGACAATAGACGGTCAGGAGAACTGTATATGTAGTCCAACGGCTAATTTTGACATCGGTTCAGCGCTTACGGATAAGACTTATGAAACGGCTTTTTTCCCAGGGTTGATGTTTCGCCTCCAGGAAGGTAGTGCGGTCACCTTTGGCTATACTGCTGCCGGAGAATTCATGGCCGGTGCGACCCTCAATGGCGGAGCAGGTCTATACATCGTTGAAAAAGATTATGATTGGGCCGTTTTCGATTTTGGTTATGATCTGTTTTCTTTCGCAGGGCTGACGATCAATGATCCTGGAAGGATAGGATCAAGTACTTGTAGCGAGGAAGACGGTGTCGGGGGCATCATCGATATAGATTTTGGCTCCTGGGCGTGTGGGGATACTGCTTATAATCCTCCGCCGGAAGAAGAGGAAGAGGAGGAAAGTGAAAATGAAAATGAAAATCAAAATGAAAATGAGGGGCAAAATCAGCAACAGGAACCAACACTGGGTGGGGCTTCTAATCAATCGGCTCAGCAGGCTACGACTACTTCGGAATGGAGTACTGGTTTTCAGGGCTTCCCCATTTCACTGGATGAATTGAACGTTACTTGTACAGCTCCTGGGAAATGGAGCATGGTGCTAGGGGTTTCGGTAAATTTAATTCCTGCCAGTGAAGAGGAGGAATCATCAGAGGATGGAGGTTCAGGAGGAGCCGGAGGTGGTGGAACCAATACGGAAACCAAGACAGTGGCCATTTCAGCATCCACAGATCTCACCATCAATTTATTCAAGGATGATGATGGAGAACTTGGGGTGGAAGAAGTGCTGCTGAATGCTCTGATTGTTGAAGGCGAGATAGCATCCGTTGGGATGAAGGGCATGGCATTATTCCTCAGAGATGATCCAGTTTGGGGAGATGGGGTCAAAGCTTATGTGGATATTACTGTTCCCACCTTAAGTTTGAAAGCAGTTGTTCAGTTTGGGAATACGAAGGTCGATGCCAATTATGTTGGACAAAGTGCAGATGATTTGCCTACATATGAAATCACAGATACCCATGATGATGATTATCGCTACTTCTTCGCTGATGTTGAATTTGTTTCAGAAAAAGGAGTCACTTTCACGCCAACCCCCATTACCTGGCATGGGATATCCGGAGGTATCTTTTACAATTGTCAAGGCATTTCGCCAGCAACCGTGCCCGAGGATCCCTTCGCAGGCAAAACAGAGGGGGAAGAAAACCCCATGCCGATTGAATCCAGTACCAACATCAACATTGAATGTCCCTTCGGAGATATTTGCACCCCGGGTGTGGGTTTGTCCATGTATAATTATGTACCAAAGAAGGGTAATTATGGCGGTCATCTCTCTGGCATTTTTAGTTTGGGGCATCCCACTACTGTTGTAGCAGATGTAGGCATAGGAATCCAAATAACAACAGATCCTGAAACGAATATGCTCATGCCTTCAGTGGTGACTTATTCACGGAGTCTGTATGCTGCAGCTGAAACCATTAGGGATAGAGAAGCGGCACCTATCACAGGTAGTATTACACTTGAAGCAGATTTGATCAATTACCGACTATCCGGAGCATTTAATGTGAACATGACCTACGAGGTGGAAGGCGCATTGACATTGGAGGCGGACATCAATGGTTCCATGTTTATCCAGTTGTCTGGAGAAAATGCCGGGAAATGGTATTTCAAATTGGGAAGCCCACTCGAACCAAGCAGTGTAACGGCAAGCATAGATGCATTTGGCGGGGCAAAAAGGAAAGTTGAATTTTATTTCCAAACCGGTTTTGAACTCGATGACATGCCCGCCATTAAGGACCTGGTACCCAATTGGCCCGAAAGTGGAGATGCCGATGGGCGCGGCAGTTCTTATGCATTTGAACAGGGAGATGGAATCGTTTTAGGCTATAAAGACAGTTTTTCGGGAAATCCCGAATTTGGTCCATTTTATGCCAGTTTTGCAGCAACTTATGGCTTTGATCTGTCCATGATGCGTTATGAGGATATTGCATCCCATTGTTACAATGGGGACGCCTTTGGATTGAATAACTGGTATATCCAGGGCCAGGCCTATGCCTATATTGAAGGGGAGGCAGGTATCAATTACGATTTGGGATTCGTGTCGGGCAGCCAGGAAATATTTAGTGGCTACGCCGCCGTCAGCCTGGAAATGAAGTTTCCAAACCCGACCTGGGCCAAAGCCTTTATACAGGCGGAATACAGTGTGCTCGATGGACTGATTACAGGCAGTATGAGTTTTCAATGGGAAGTGGGAGACCAGATACCTGCAGACTGTCTTCCGGAAACCTCTGTACTCGATTTGCTTATTCCCATCGTGGGGAGCACCTATCCAGACCCCAATACGACCAGCGTGGCGCCGCCCCCCATTTATCTAAGCCCTGAGCTAGGCTTCAATGTGCCGGTAGGAGAGCACTGGGATTTCCCGATTTACAGTGAGCCGGACGAGGACGACGAGGAAGGGGCCTACGAAAAAATTTGTACACGTACATTTCGATCCCAGCTTACCGAATTTTACCTGGAAGGACCGGAGGGTGAAATAGTAGAAGGAACCATCGATTACCCGGATGCTTACCAGGCTATAATGAAATTTGATGAGCTGCTACAAGCTGAAACCCTATACAAACTCCATTACCGGGCAGTCTGGCAGGAATTCAAGGATCCAGGTATAGGTAATACGCTGTACTACGGAGCTACGAACTTACATTGTTCATTAAGCGAAGCCAAAGGTGATGAAAGAGAATGGGAAGATGTGCTCAATGAGGGTGAAGTCATGGAAGAAATAGGAACTATCCCTTTCATTACAGACGAATTTCCAGATCACCTGCCGCCCGAAGCCATTGAATTCTCCCAGCCTGGGGTGGGCCAACGCTATTGGACCAAAAATTACGCCGTTCCAATGATAGAAATCGGTCAGAAGGGATGGGAACAATTATTCCCGGCTAAAGCCAAAGACCCCGAAACCCAAAAAACAGTCGTCTATGAATATAAGGTACAGGTGACTGAATACACAAAGAATGAACAACAGACAGCTCAATACACCCTCCCACTCAATGAATACCCTGGGCTAATCAATTATGAAACGGAGAAAATCGCATATGAGACTGTAGCATTAAATGAGACGCAAGTTCAAATCCCCGCTGTGGAAATAGATGTATCCAATGGCACCTCTGTAGAGTTTGAAGGGCTGAATGATCTTCCCCTATCTGGCAATCATATCTATTACCTCCAGATTTTGAAAATACCCGTTCAGCAGGCAAGTACGATTACCCGTGAACAAGAGTCCAAAACCATAAACGGCATCACTTTCAACCGAAGTAAAACTGTATTGGCCAATAACCAGGAGGCTGGTGGATTCCAGGTCTTGTTTGAACTTTGGTTTGGTATGAGTGAACATGAGACCTTTGCGGAAAAGGCCTATGTGACATTTAAAGATCTGGATGAAATTTCGGGAGAGACTACGCTTAATTGGTATCACCCTTTGACAAATCATGTAAGTGATGGAGAATTTATGGAAGAAGACCCATTTGATCTGGAAGAAGGGCAGGCTTATATTAGAGATGTTATTAATACTAATGTATTTGCTTTTATGCCAGAAAATAGGTTTTCATTAGACCATGACTTTAGTGATATGTCAATGACGTCAGATTTTTATAATTATCTGGAAGATAATCCCCAATTTGATGCGGGTACATTAACAGACAGGTTGCTTATTTTTGACGATTCGGAGGAGAAACATAAGGAACCCTTTGATGAGTACGACCTGATCCGTCTGAATGCCAATTTGTCCGACTTTGTGTTTTTTAGTGAAAAAGGATTAGGTGATATTGAGTATTTATCTTATGAATTTTTGGTTCGCCTTGAAGACTTTTATTTGGATTGGGAAAGAGATTGGGAAGATTTGAAATGGGAGGACAAACTAGATAAGGTCCATAGTGTTTTTGTTAGTTGGAGTCAAGATTGGTGGGATGATTTTGAAAAATACCTTATCTATCTTAAAAATCCAAAAAATGTAGAAGGATGGGAAATGGTCGTAGCTGAAGGGGGAATTGAGCCATTTAATGATTCTGGAAGTAATTTCCCGGACCTTTCAGGTTCTGGGGAACTTTTTCGATTGAGGGTGATTTACCCCAGGATACGCAAACAACAATGGTTGGTTTTTTTAAATTATTTAAACTCTCTTTTCGCGGTGCTTAAACCAATTGAATCTAGTGTGGATCGTGATATTAATGTGAGAGAGGTCCCAGATTTGGTTAATAGTTATAGGGACATAATGAATTTGATATATGAATCTTATATGCCGTTTGCATTTGCGACATCCTATGTTGATGGAATATTCATGGAACAGAGGTGGCCCAAACCCGGACAATGGCAATACATCCACGAATCATTGACCCCGGGAGAACACAATGAAGATGTATTCAAGTTTGAAAATATTGATGATGGAATAAATTTTTCATCAGTCGGAGGAAACCAATATACTCATTCCAATGACAATCTCTCCAAACTCAATCCACCCAATGTACTTCCCACTTTTGGTGATATCCGTACCGCCGAGCGAAACAAAAAGAAGTTGGAGCAGGAAGCAACCAGATTGAGAAATAAAGCAGATAGGGCCCAACAGGAAGCAATTGAAGCAGCGGCTTATGCAGCCTCCTATCCTACTGCTGTACATTATTCATGGGCCGAATCTGCGGCAGAAGATGCGGAAAAAGCAGAACAAGCCGCACTTGATGCTGAGGAGATTGCCGCAATGGAACAACCAGAACTAGATCCCGAAGCCTATTATTCCCGATTTAAAATTAATTGGAATGTACACAGGGAGGATGAATACAAGATCAAAAATATATGGGTGGAAAATATTGAAACGAATCAACTACTTTGTTATGTAGATTATGTGAACAAAGAGGAGGATATATACGACCCAATAACAGGAAAACGAGAAAAAGTTTTTTATGAAGCTGATATCGATGAGGGCTTTTGTGTTACCAATTACGGTCCTGTAGAGAATAATTATGGAGTTTTTGTACAAATGGCTAGGTTTGATGAAACGGAAGACGAAATTGTATTTTCACCCAATGGTGAATTCGATCATTTCAAAATAGGTAATTTTACCCCTTTTGATGGCAATTCCTCAACAATAAATCGGGAAAACCTCGATCATATCCCAACTCCCAGGCGAGAACGGGAGCACCTCATCCGCTTCCAAAGAGATCTCTCAGGCAATCCGCTCAACCTGAAAATGTTTTTCCGTGGAACAGAAAATCTTTTTGAAATTTCAGCATTGAGCGTCTATGAGTGGAAGAATCATAAAAGGCATTTGTTTTTAGGGAATAAAGAATACCAGGCAGGTACCAGTTCTGAATCGGATCTATTCCTAAAAACCCAATACACCTATCAGGAGGATGGAAGTTATACCACAAGCACCAGTGAATTTACAGATAATACCCTGATGACCTTTGATCCGGAATTGAGGTATTTAATTTACATTGAGTCCAGCCATGGAAAGGAAATAATTACCATTGATGAGGATTTTTGGGTCAACCAGGGAGGTGCAGTTGCCTATAAATTTGATGACGATTTTGCCGATGCCCTGGTAAACCCAGAAGGTGCCAATCATGCCTTGGACTTATATAAATATAGACCTGAACAATTTCCCAGCAACCATCCAGAATATGTGGAGGAAAATTCTAAGGTTTTCTTAGGCAACGTAGAAAAAGGGAATGGAGCTATTCAGGGTTTGCCATTACAGGATATCACAATAGAAGCCTGGATAAAACCTGATGAAATGTATGATCAATTTAACAACATACTTGGCTTTTACAATAATGAAGGGGAATTAACCTATTCATGGTTAATTGAATTTCATGGAGAAACAACTGAATTGAAAGCACATTTTTCATTAGACAATGTTCCTATGAACCTCCGGCTTTCAGGGGTGATTCCGAATGCTTGGAATCATATTGCATGCACCTATGATGGTAGCTATGTTAGGTGGTTTCTGAATGGCAACTTTAAAGCTGAAGCACCTGCAAGTGGTTTGATTGATTACAGCCATGAGGGTCGATTGATTCTTGGAGAAAAAGAAAGTGACCAAATTCTTATAAATATGCTCATTGATGAGGTAATGATATGGTCTAAAGCCAGAACCCTTGAAGAAATAAGGGACGATATGACCAACGGTCGCCCTGGAGGTGAGGAGGGGCTTATCGCTTATTACAAATTTAATGAATTGCCTTATAGTAGAACTTTTCCGGATTTGTCCGGTTCAGGTCGTGATGGTATTGTAGATATGCAAATTATGGAGGACTCTTATCAGCCCTCTCCAGTTCCCAAATCCGGAGAACCTTATGAAGATATACCAGCTCACTTGTTAAACAATCCAAATGGTTTTGGAACTTATAAATTGAGTGCGGAGGAAACCGGTAGTATTACGGTTTGGAAAGATGACACTCAATTGGCTGCCACCGAAGATCTTACAAACATTCGTTTGTACGATCCCCAGGGGCAATTGCATTTTGAATATTACAATGCCAATTCGGACTACACGGTACACCTCCATCCAACTCATGGGTCAGTAGAAACCGAGCAAAGAGATCTTGATGAACATTATGTATTCAAAACCCTGGATAGCCTGGATATAGATGATTATTTTTTCCTGGAACGCGAACCGACTGAACATCACCTGCTGCTTGGCAATGAGACGCAAGGGTATCAATATTTTAATGTCGATTCGAAATTTTGGGAAAATGAAGGTGGGACAGAATTTTATTTTGAACCATCCGATTTCAAAACAGGTGATTTTTTGCTTGTTGGAAATCCAGTTGGTGACCTATACCTGCTTCATCCGGATATGCAGCCCGTGACCGGAATGGAGATAGTGATTTTTGATATGGACAACAATCCAAGGCTTATTTACAAGAATGGATGGTCGGAATACAAAGTGTTTTCTTTTTCTAACACAGGGGTACAAACCACCAGTTTTGGAAAATTTGACGGTTCCTACAAGTTTGCCCTGGATGCCAACAAAAGCTATTATTGCCTATTGCACAATGGCAATAATGAATACCGCTACCTCAGCCTGGACAATAACTTCTGGCATAATGGCAAGAAATATTGGTTCAATGCAGATGATTTTAAGGCTGGAGATTACGATCAGTATTTCACCTCGGGAGACTATGCGTTGGAATTGGATGGAAACGATGATAGGATAGAATCACCTGACAACCTTCCGATTGAAGGGGACGATGAGCGCACCGTAGCTGCCTGGGTAAAATTTGATCAGGAGGCTATAGGCAATTTAAAATTTACTCCCATTACTGTGTGGGGAGAAAATGCCAACTCCAAATGGTTTATTTTTGCCAAAGACGAATACGATATACTTAAGTTAATGATTGATGAGGAAACCTTGTATAGCGGAAATACTACCCTGACCGCAGATACCTGGTACTATCTGGCAGTCACATATGGAAACGAAGAAATAAAGTTATACATCAACGGTGTATTGGATGCAGCATATTCTTTGAATAATCCTTTGCAAACGACTGCCAACTCGCTTCGTTTAGGTTATTTTTTGAAAGGACAGGATTCTTTTTACGCTTACATGACAATAGATGAGCTGAACATTTGGTCTCGATCCCGCAGTGAAGACGAAATACTCGAGGACTATATTTATGGGGTTGATCCGACAGAACACAAGCTCGAATTGTACTACAATTTCAACAGTGGTCCCGGAAATGCAACAGTGAGTGATAGAAGCGGTCGGGATTTCAATTCTGAACTGGTAGCTATGGATATAACTTCGAGTTGGGTGATCGCTGACAAGTTGCCGGGGGATTATAATCCAGGACCTTATACTGTGAAACAGACATCGAGTGGAAGCGCCTCGCTGTCTCCCAGAACGAGTCTTGATTGGGAAAATGTGAGTTGGCTATTCCTGGAGGAGAATGATGGTTCACTGGTTAAATACTGGTATGATGGATATTTATACCAAAAGGAAGATGGCGAGGTGAGCATCCAATGCCTTGGGCTTCCAAAGGATGCCACAATGGTCGATGATGCTGGCGCTTATTCCTATTACCTCGGGACAAGAGACAGTTTGTATTATGGAAGGCAGGATGCACCTGAGTCGGGAGCTTTTCTCCTGGATGAACTACAGTCGGAAGATTTGCCCACCTCATTAGAAAATATACTTACTGCTAATTCCATTCTGGTCAAAGGAGATGGTGGGAGTGGCAAAATCGATATGGAATGGAAAACGGAGGAAATGTACAATAGCGGAACTTTGTGCATATATGATGATGAGAACCGCAGGGTGTATTACCGAAATTCGGAATCTGCCACATTTTTCGAATTTGTCCCTAAGCCCGACGATACCCCTACATTTTACAATACCAGTAGTTTTACATTATCCCCTGAAAATATCAACCTAACGCTTAACCCTTCCAGAAGTTACCAGGTTTATTATAAAGATGAGGATGGTCGAATCAATTTTGAACTCAATTCAAGCTTTCTGGAGCAGGAGGACTGTGCATTGCTTTTATTGGAAGCGTTCAATGGGACTTTCTCTGATGATTATTTTGCATTGGATGCGGATTATCAGGTTTACCTGGATGCTGAGGGTCAATTGTCCTTCAAAAACAAAAATAGCTCTGCCTTTAGCCTAATTGCTGAAATATACCTTGAAAACGATGCGAGGACTCGACATTGGACTTCGGATGGACATTTGCATGAAAAGGATGGTTCTACGGAGTCCATTACATGTGCCGAACTTCCCCGTTCTGGAGAACACCTTTGGGGTGATTCTCCTGAACAAAACTGGACGATTTATGTAAAAACCAAAGATGGGACCTGCTATAAGGGGCAATCTATGGAGCTGAATGCACATTTCCTCAATCTCGTGGAAACGACCGATCTGCCCGCTATTTGGAGTTCACCAAGTCCAAGCATTCTGGTTTCTGCAGATGACGATGGGATTGTCAGACTCGATTTCAATGATTGGCAAGTATCCAAAAATATGTTGGTCACTGTACATGATTCCCAGAACGGGATGATTGTGTACCGGTACCCAGGTAATGGTATACAAGGGGATTCAGATTATAGTCCACCGAAATTCATTCGAATTCAATATTCAGAATCAGGTGTCTATACAGAGACAGAGGAATCCCTTGTAGATTTCTTTGTATTGGATTTAGGGTCGAGTTATACGGTTTATTTTAAAGACCTGGAAAATGGTGGAACCGCCAGTCTGCATTTGGACCCTGATTTTATGACAGATGATTGTGAACTCAAACTAATCCGGGAATTCAATGAAAGTATTTCTGAGGAATATTTTGAAGATCCCTTTGCTACCCCTACGAGTTCAGCAGGTGATTTTGCACTCGATTTTGACGGCATCAATGATCATCTCTCTTTTGGAGAAGAGGATCTCGATGGATTTCGATTGAGTATGGGGCTTTGGTTGAATGCTGAAAATCTCAATGGTGTACAGCCACTTGTGGGATATTCTGGCAATACCCGCCTGGAATTGGTGGATGGACACCCCAAAATGGTGCTCCAGGTAGATGGTCAGGCAGTGGAAATTACTACAGAGTGGGAGTTGAATACCAACACATGGTATTACCTTGCTGGTGCCTATAATGGGCAGGAAATGCGATTGTATCTGAATGGTGAATTGATCAAATCTCAACCTCAAAGTGGAGGCGTTCAGACTTCCGGAGAATTGTTTGTTGGACGTGGTGAAGATGCAAATGGTGAAACCTATTTTTCAGGTCAGTTGGATCAGATTTCCCTTTGGTCCAAAGGCTTGTCTGAACAGGAGACCAGAAATATTGTGTACGAAGGATTGGAAGGCAATGAAGATGGACTTTTTGCACTACTAGACCTGGATCAGGGAACCGGGCAACTCCAGGCGAAAGATGTCTCCAATCGTGGCATGGATGCCTTGCTGCGTGGTATGGACCCAGCTACAGATTGGATTTCAGGAACTGCTCCAAATTGGAATATGCCAACTGGAACCACTGATTATGGGGTGGATTTGGCTAGTGACAATAATCAAATCGTCATACGAGAGGCAGCTGGTCTGAATATGGATGAAACATTTTCTATTCAGTTTTGGGCAAAATCCAGCTATCAGGGAACTGATACAAGGCATATACTGCGGAAAACAAATGGATGGGGAGTTGATGTAGTTGATGGAAACAAGTTAAGATTGGTTACTTGGGGAGCTGATGATGTCACATTTGGCAATTTCTTTTATAATAATGATACCTGGCATCAGTATACTTTTGTCGCTGATGGGAACAATAGATATTTATATGTAGATGGCGCATTGGTCGCTGAGAATGCCGATTCCTACACCGTCGAATCAAGTGAAGACCCCTTGTATATTGGCTACACTTCGAGTTCTGCCCGATCCGCAGTAGATGAGCTTGGCATTTTTGACAGGGCTTTGACCGAAGAAGAGGTGGTCAATTCATACCTCGAGGGGATCAATTCCGATGCAAACGGTCTGGTAGCTTATTACAATTTCGACGCCCTTCCCGAAAATCAAATGGTTGTGGATCAATCTGGCAATGGACATGTAGGAATGATCCAAAACCTAAGCACCTCTAATTGGGTAGTTGCCACTAAATCGGTCGTTCAAGCCAGATTCGATTTGGATGTTAGCAACAACATCGTTTCTATTGATTTTTCTGACTGGTACCAGAATGCCAACTGCCTGCTAACGATCTTTGATACTCAGGAAAGAATGTTGGTTTTCAGGCATCCTGGAGATGATACCAATGAAGCCATTTTTTATTCATTTGACTATGATGGAGAAAAGGTCTTTTCAGAAAAACAAGCTGGTCAGATAAACCAATTTGAATTGGATGCCAATGAGGAGTATACCATTTATGCCAAAAACCTGGATGATGAAAGTTGGGCGTCTTTTTCTGTAAGCAACACTATCATTAATGCAGTACAGGACCCGATTTGGATACCTGATTTTTCAGAAGAAGTTGCTGATAGTTATTTTGAAAATCCTGAAACAGAAGCTACCCAATCGGTTTCTGATAATGCTATCCAGTTGAATAATGATAATGATGATGCACGAATTTACATTGAAGATTCAGATGAATTGGATCTGGATGAAACCTTTACCATCTCATTTTGGGCTAAAAAAATAAGTTCTCGACTTGATTACAGACAGATTATTAGGAAAGGAGGGACCTGGGGAGTAGAATTGGGATATAGTAGCACCTTGCGTTTGATTTCTGATAATGATGATGCGAGATTTGATGGAAGTTTTAATAATGATGGGGAATGGCACCATTATACTTTCCTATCACAAAATAATGCTCAGGAATTATTTGTTGATGGAATTTCATTTGGCACCTTAAACGAACCTCTTTCTTTTCCTATTACTGATCAAGCATTGCATATAGGCAATTCTACAAATTCTCCAATTATAGCTATTGACGAACTGGGAATATTTGATCGGACACTTTCAGAGGATGAAGTCATTGATGTTTATTTGAATGGAATTGATCCAAATAATGCTGTGGACCTCGTGGCATATTATGATTTCAATCAGGAAACAGAAAGCACCATACTTTTCGATCGGTCTGGTAATGGACATCATGGTTTCCTACAAAACATTGATGTCACAGCCGATTGGGTAACAGGAGATGGTAAGAATCCGGTTCCTCCACTTCAATCTGCTCCTTATAATGCAAACCTGAGCCTGTTAGATGGAGACAAATGTATAAACACCGGGTTTGTAGGCATCACAGGAGGTAGTGCCCGAACCTTTGAAGCCTGGGTGAAGCCATCAGTTATTGATGGAACGACAATGACTTTTGTGAGTTGGGGAGATAGTGATGCTTCTGGCAATCTGTTTAATTTAAAAATAAATAGTAGTGGTAAATTAAAGCTTGAAGTCAAAGATGAAAACCAAAAGGGTGAAACATCTTTAATTGCTGGTGAATGGATCCACATTGCTGTTGTAGTTGATGGAAATAGTCCCAAGTTGGAGGACGTTAAAATGTATATCAATGGTGAATTGGAATCGACAACAATCTCCAACGGAGACATTGACTTGACCACCAGCCCGGACGGAAAAATCTTAATTGGAAGTAATGTTGATGGTACGGAGGCATTTAACGGAGAAATGGATGAAGTGAGAATATGGAATACTGCCCGTAGTCAGCAGGAAATTAAGGATCATCTTTATGGAGAATTGTCAGGTGATTTATTGACAAGTAGTGATTTGGAGTTGTATTACAATTTTAACGAAACTTCCGCTCCATATGTAGACCATAGTAATAATGATTATGAAGGTGTATTGATTGATATCAGTTCTGTTGAACCTCCTAATGATGTGAACTATGCCTTAGACATAGCCCAGTCTGGTTTTATATCGACAACTTACAAAGGTATTACCGGAAAGGCTGACCGGACTTTTGAAGCCTGGATTAAGACTACCAGTGCTGGAGGGGCTATTGCGAGTTGGGGCTATAATGATACAGATGGGGAAGCAATGAAAATACATCTTGATGAGCAGGGTAGGGTCCGTGTATCCTTAACAAATGGATATAGGTACGGATCCACTTCAGTAAACGATGGAGAATGGCATCATATAGCCGTTGTTGTGGAGGATGTTAATAATAATGGTAATCCTAGGTCTGGTGAATTGAAGTTTTTTATAGATGGTGTTGAAGAAACTGATTATACAACTAAAGGAGTTACTATCAATACTGCCTCAAAATGGAATTTGGTAATAGGAGCATATAATGACGAAGATATTTTCAATGGCTTGATAGATGAAGTTCGGCTCTGGAGTATTGCAAAAGACCAATCAGCTATTCAGGCAACAATAAATACTAAAATTGCCGACCCGGAATTAGAGAATGATCTGCAACTTTATTTCCCTATGCAGGATGGTCCATTCAATGATAACATAAGTGATCATTCTTCAGCTGGAAGAGATGGAACCATCTCTGAAGTAACTGAAGCCTGGGTAGAAGCCACTTTGCCTTTGATCGAAATTTCGCAACCGCCACCTCCAGCACCCTATAATGCGAACCTTAGTTTATTTAATATTGATGAATGTATTCGAACGGATAATAGCTATGCTGGTATCACGGGTAGTACTGCACGAACTTTTGAAGCCTGGATAAAGACAACAACGCTAAACAAAACCATTGTTAGTTGGGGTGATGATGTGGTAAAGGGGAACCGTTTCAATATCAAATTAAATGATCAGGGTTACTTAAGAGTAGACATTTCCGGAGGAAATATAATAGGAACTCAAACAGTATTGAGTACAGATGAATGGTTCCACATTGCTGTTGTGGTGCCTGATCAAAATCCAACGATTGCTGATTTAACGTTTTACATCAATGGGGAAGTGGAACCAGCAGTGGCAGCAGGGGGATCGCAGGTATTGAACACGAGTGCAGACGGAGAAGTCTTTATCGGATGTTATTTTACAGGTGCCAATGTATTCCAGGGAGAAATGGATGAATTGCGAATCTGGAATGCTGCCAGAAGCCAACAAGAGATCAAAGATCATCTTTATGGAGCATTAACCGGAGAGGCGTTGAATAGTCCTGATCTGGCGCTCTATTACAGTTTCGATGAAACAGGCAGCTCTTATACAGATCAATCAGTCAATGGGCATAATGGTACAGTCGTAAATATCTCCACTATTGGAACACCGCCTCCACCTCCTGCGCCCCTCAACTATGCACTCGATCTAGGGGATGCAAGTACCCATGTTGCCAGCAATTGGAATGGCATATTGGGAAAAGGAAGACGAACTGTGGAAGCCTGGATAAAAACGACCGCTTCCAATGAGGATATTATTACCTGGGGTAAAACGGTCAACTTAAATGATTTCAGAGTAAGGGTAGATAATAATGGAAGCTTAGCATTTGTATGCGGAAGTGGCAATCATAAGAAAGTAGGAACTACGATCATCAATGATGGTAACTGGCATCATATAGCCTTAGTTGCCCCAAATAATGAAACCAAGGTGAAGCAGGTTCATTTGTATGTAGATGGGGAACTCGAGACTTATTCATCTACAGGTAGTAATAGTAAGATAAATACAAAAGCTGACCACAAAGTAGCCATTGGAGCATATAAAGGAAATCTTTCCTATAGTGGAGAAATTGACGAGGTAAGAATCTGGAACATAAAGCGGACTCCGGATCAAATTAAAAATAACAAGGATGTGGAATTGACCGGTAACGAATCAGGACTACAATTGTATTATCAGATTTCAGCTGGTACGGGCACCACGATTACTGACCAATCTGGGAAAGGACGGGATGGTACAATGTCGACCGCTACCAATGCCTGGACAGAAAGAGAATAAAGGATCCGCAATAATCCATTTTGCTCTGGTGGAGCAATGGACTTTTTTGTAAACATCTAATTGAACTCAACGACTAAAAAATGAATACTCGAATATCAAGCTTACTTTTTTTACTCATTTTGGCATACATCCCAACAATGCAATCTCAAAATGATTCCATGTATGTGAAAGCTAGCTATTATAAAAACACAGTGGAATTGAGGTGGCATCCGTTTAATCCAGATCACTGGGATGAATTCAACAGGGTTGGCTACAAGGTCGAAAGGGTGGAGTTGGATGTTAACGACAGACCGATCAATTTGAGCAGGAAGATATTAGCAGGTGGAGATGGATTGCCTCCTATGATGCCCAAGGATTCCACCTGGTTTGTGGAAAATGGTCATCTAATGGATGAACTGATTAGTGTGATAGGAATTTTGCTTTACGATTCGACCTTTCAATTCCCCAAAAACGAGTTAATGGACGCCAATACCATGCGCTACAATTACCTCCTGCATGAGGCGCGCTTTGAAGACCTGGTAATCGAAGCACTTGGGTTGGGATTGAAAGACAGTGCGTTGGAGGAAGGAAAGCGATATCGATATACTGTTTCGGGAAATCTATCAGATGGAAGCGTATTGAGTAATTCGATCGAAATAACTGCAGAACCAGGAGCCGATGCTGAAGACCCCGAAGGCTTGAGGTTGCGTTATGATCTGCCACAGGATATCTCGCTTTCCCAGATGATCGATATGAACAGCAAGAAGCGGAAAGATAAGATATTGGCAAAAGCCCGTGCTTATGAAGACTCCATAGTGATTCGCTGGGGACCCAATAATCCACTATTTTGGTTGGATGCCTCTGAAAAAGGTTACTATGTCATTCGAACGGAAGGCAGAAGATCTGCATTTGGACAGGGCGATACCCTCGCTCACGTATTACCGATTCCGGAAGAAAGTCTTGGTGATTGGATCCTTTCCGATACCATGGCGATGGTTGCAGCCAATAATCTCTATGCGGATGCTATGAAAGGTCTGGAAGGCGGAACCTTTAAAGACCAGGCAGATTTGTTCAACTCCCGATTTGGATTTGCCCTTTATGCGGCTGATCGTTCGATTATGGCTGCTAATGTTTTGGGTATTCGCTACGTTGACAAGAATGTGGAACCGGGAAAAACCTATTCTTATACCATAGCCTCCGAAGCCTGCAATGAATTTTTGGGTATGGCACAGGTCAATGTCTCTAATTTCTATAAACCGGTACCAGGACCTGTTGAGTTTGCTGCCGTTTCCGGTGAAAAAGCGGTCAATTTATTCTGGAGCAAAAAAGCCAATAAAAAACGGTACAATTCCTATATCCTGGAACGATCGGATGACGGAGGTGAAACCTATTATCCGCTTACGGATTTGCCGATTGTTTTTCTGGAAACCGCTGAATTTCAGTTTGAAATATACTCCTTTGCCGATTCGGTTGAAAGCAATTATGTAAAACACAAATACCGCCTTTGCGGATTGACCAGTTTTGCAGAAAAAAGTGCCTATGTGGAAGTAGAGGGTATGGGTAAAGATCTGACACCTCCTCCACAACCATCCATCCTTTCCGGGCAACTAAACGATACAAGAGATACCATCCACCTGACCTGGGGTACGCCGCCATTGCCAGCCGATTTTGTGGGCTATCAATTGATATTAGGGGAGGATATTGTCGGACACTTCGATACCCTGACTGGCTTATTGCCAGCTGCTCAATTGGAATACGATTATGTAGCGGAATTCAAAGGTGACCGGGCACATTATTTTAGCTTGTTGTCCTATGACACGGCGGGCAATTATTCCCGGGCGCATGAATTTTTCGTCTCGGTACCGGATATCACAGCACCCGAGCCACCACCTACGCTGGAGGGTTACATAGAAGACGACGGTACCGTCCATATTTTTTGGGAACACTCCCTTTCTGAGGATGTATTGGGCTACTACGTTTTTTATGCGAATAACCCAACTCGAGAGTTCTCCCTCTTGTCCAAAGAGCTCGTAAATGAAAACTATTTTACCAGTCAGATAGACCCTAAAGGCATGAATGAGAAATTATATGTAACGATTTCATCTATTGACCGCACCCGCAATCGGAGCTTACCGAGCGAGGTTCTGGAACTACAACGCCCCGACCACGTGCCACCCGCCACCCCTATGATGGGAACCGTGACGAGTAGTGACCAGCACTTAAACATCACCTGGCAACCCAGTTTTAGTAAGGATGTCACTTTTTATTTCCTCTACAGACGAACCTACAACCCACCTTGTGAGTGGGAATTGGTAGACAGCATTCCTTCAACAGAAGAAACCGCCTACCTGGATACCAATTGCAAAATGGACCTGTATTACGAATACACCATCGAGGCAAAGGACGACGCTGACCTCTTGTCGGAAAAAGCCTTCCCCATAAAAGGTAAGGTCCCCTTTCAACCCGAATTGTTTGTCGTCCAAAACCTGGTAGCCAAGCTATCAAAAGACAAAAAACAGATCGTCGTAGAATGGATTTACCAACCCCCTGAAATAGAAGGCTGGGACAGTCCACACAGTTTCCAATTACATAAATCCATGGGCAAAAAAAATGTAAACGGAATAAAATTGTTACCCGGCGACACAACCACCTTCACCGACTCCGAAATCGAAACCGGAACGATCAGCAACTACGCCATCCAGGTCCGCTTCGAAAACGGAAAGTCGGGGCAGTTGAGCCCTATTAAATCTGTTTTGGTGAGATGAGTTTTGGGGTTTTTGAGTTTGTAGTTTTTCCTATTAGACAAACCCCAAACTCAAAAACCCCAAACCAAAAAACAAAAACTAGAAAACCAGCACCCAGTAAGCCAATGAAGAATGAAGAATGAAGAATGAAGAATGAAAAAATGAAAGAATGAAGAAGTGAAGAAAAAAAATGATGGATTAAAGATCTACAAGAAACAAGAGACAAGCACCCAGCAAACCAGAAACCAGAAAACCAGCAACCAGTACCCAGAAACCAAGCACCCAGGAAACAAATGAATAATGAATAATGAATGAATGAAGAAATGAAGAATGAAGAAATGATGGAGCAAAGACCTATGACAAGCGTACCCAGGATCCAAAGTCAAGGAACCAGAACCCAGTACCCAGAAAACCAGAAGCCAAGAGGAAAGAGGCAAGAAAACCAGCACCCAGCAAGCTAATGAAGAATGAATGAAGGAAGAAGTGAAGAAAAAAAATAATGGACTAAAGAGCTATAACCATCACCCAGAAACCAGAAACAAGGAACCAGCAAACCAGCAACCAGCAACCAGTACCTGTCCATGCCTAAAATAGGTTGACCTGAATTAGGCAATTATGAATAATCAAAGAG
>JBGTQJ010000069.1:0-47785 GCA_041941305.1 Saprospiraceae bacterium | reverse complement strand
CCGCCTGCAGGCGGCAATTTTCTACCATCGCTGTGCGATGTCCACCCCTCATTTAGATAATTAATCTACGTTGCGAAGTATTCGCCTCGCCAGCTGCGCTGGCTCGCCAAAGGGGTTTTTAGGGGATAAAAGCGGGAAATTTCCCGCTTTTATCCCCTAAAAACCCTCCCGAGCCGCCCGGAAGGGCGGCGAGCCTGTTGTTCGCAATGCGTTATTTACATGTTTGTGTATTAAGGAGAAATAAATATCATTCTTTTTCTTATCAAATGGGAATAATGAAATAATTTTGCGGTTTTATAGTTCAGTATTCATGCAATATGCATTTGCGTTTTGCCTTTGGTGCAAAATTCGCAAATCTTTATGATTCCAATGGTTTTTCATTCTTAAAAGATTTTGCTTTGAAAAAAATAACTACATCCCTTTTCATTATTCTTGCTCTGATAATTATCTCCGGCTGTGTCACGCAAAAGAAAAAAGGTGCTGATCAGGGTCCTATCAAGAGATTGTACCACAATACAACGGCAGAATTCAACGGCTATTTCAATGCAGATATTCTGTTGACTGAAAGTATTGCAGCCCTGGAAGACCAATATCAGGACAATTACAATAAAGTTTTACCCGTCTATAAATACCTGGCTGCCGATAATCCTCAAGCGGTGGCAGAAGATTTGGATGAAGCTGTTAAGAAGGTTTCAATTGTCGTCAATCTTCACCCTTACAGCAACTGGACAGACGATTGCTACCTGATTATTGGCAAAGCTCAATACCTCAAAAAAGATTTTGAAAGTGCAGAAGAAACCATGGAGTATTTAATTGATGAATACAATCCAAGGGCAATGGAGAAACGCAAGCAAATGGCTAAGAAAGCATCGGCGAGCAAGAAGTCCAAAAGTAGTTCGGGCAAAGCCAAATCAAAAAAAGCAAAACAACGAGAAGCCAAGAAGAAGAAAAAAGCACGTGAAAAAGCCCGAAAGGAAAAAAATAAACAAATCCAGAAGAACCGAAAACTGAAAAAGAAAGGAAAAGCGATTACGCCTATCAAGCGAGATACAAAAGCTAAAAAAGATACTGAAAAGGATAATACCAAATTGGTTGAGGAAAACCCAGATGAGGAAAAAGCACCCACAACCATCAGTCTTGGCAACCTGGAACCAGAAACCGTGGACGGAAAGCCAGAGAATTACTTCATGAAACATCGCCCTGCCTATCAGGAAGCAGTCGTTTGGTTGGCAAAAGCTTATATCGAGCGAGAGAATTATACCAATGCTGATAGATGGATTCAAACCTTAGATGAAAGCCCTGCTACTCAAAATGATATTCGGGCGCAGTTGGCAGCAGTCCAGGCACATTACTACCTGAAAAGAAGAATGCCTGAAAAGGCAATGGCGCCTTTGAACAAAGCGATTGAACTGGAAAAAGATAAAATCAAAAAGGCACGCTATGCTTTTATCATCGGTCAGCTTCATCAAAATAATAATGAAGCAGATAAAGCCTATGCTGCCTTCGAACAAGTGGTCAAATTTGGTCCAGAGTACGAAATGGCCTTTAGTGCCAAACTGGCTATGGCTCAAAATGCCTGGCTGACTGGAAAAGGAACCCCTGAACAAGCCATGAAGAATCTGGAAAGAATGTTGAAGGATTTTAAAAACATTGACTTTCAGGATAGAATATATTTCGCAATGGCTCAAATCGCTCTGAAACAAGAGCATATTGATGAAGCAATTGCCTATTTCAAAAAATCTGCCTGGTACAACATAGGCAATGAAACTCAAAAAGCTGAGTCTTATTATCAACTGGCTACCCTCTATTACGAATTGGAAGATTATGTCAATTCCAAAAATTATTACGATAGTACCCTAACCGTGATGACAAAAACCGATGAACGATATGCCGGAGCAGAAAGATTGAAAAATAACCTGACAGATATCGCCAAGAATATTGAAATTATTACCCTTCAAGACTCTTTGCTTCGGATCAGTCAAATGACAGAGGACGAGCAAAAGAAATTGGTAGCGGAAATCAAAGCCAAAGAAGCAGAACAAAAACGGGCACAGGCACAATTGCAGGCATTTAAAGAAAAGCAAAGAGCACTGGCGCAAAGAGGAGGGCAAAGTGCCGGAGGTGTAAATAATGTAAAAATTGGATCGGCTGCCCAGGGCTTACAAACCGGCAATAATACCAATGCTAATGTCAGTAATTTCTTCGCCTTTGATGATAGAAAAGTGAAGCGTGGAGAAAAAGATTTCCAACGCGCTTGGGGAGCACGGACACTGGAGGACAATTGGCGTCGCTCCAACCAACAAAGTTTTACTCCTGACGGCAAGATTGTAGAAGCTGAAGAGGTAGTCTCCACAGCTGTTACAGATGAGGATGTCAAATCGGTATTAAGTGCCGTGCCATCCACAGAAGAGGAGATAGCGGCTGCACACAGAGCAATTGAAGCAGCTATGTTTGCTCTAGGAAGTCTCTTCCGTGACCGCTTACAACATCATGCAAAAGCGACTGAATATCTGGAAGATTTGATCGATAAATATCCGGAGACCCAATACAAACTGGATGCCTTGTATTTTCTATATCTAGCCTATACAGATTTGGGAAATACGGACCGAGCCAATTACTACAAGAATAAAATCATCAATGAATATCCTACTTCCACTTATGCCAAGGTTTTGAAAGATCCAAGTTTTGTAAAAACACTTTTAAGCGACGAAGAAAGGTTGAATCAATTTTACGACGATACTTATGCAGCGTTCAAAGTTGGCAATTATCAAAAAGCAAATGACAGAATTGGTCAGGTAGGGGAACGATTTGGTTCCATGCATAGTCTCCAACCTCGTTTTGCACTCTTAAGTGCCATGTGCGTTGGCAACTTGCAGGGAAAACCTGCATACATTGAAGCATTGAAAGGAGTAATTGCCAAATATCCGGAAACAGCAGAAGAGACCCGGGCAAAGGAGATTTTAAGATTACTGGGTGAAAAACAGGCAAGTGGTCCTGGTCAAAATCGCCCTGCATTGGAAGATAGTAAGTTCACCCACGAGGCGGATAAAATGCATTATGTTCTGGTTGTTTTTGATGGAGAGGTCAATTTGAATGATGCAAAAGTCTCTGTTTCGGATTATCATCGAAAATACCACAAACTGGATAAGTTGCGGGTCTCAAATATCTATCTTGGAAGTCTTCAGGATAAAGTTCCGATCATTGTAATTCGCCGCTACAAAGACATGAATAAGGCACTGGACTATTACAATGGAGTTAAGAAAAATGAAGCAGATTTTCTACCCAATTTCAATTATGAACTTTATCCGGTCACTCAAAACAATTACAGGCAGATATTGCGTTCCAAATCGATGGAGGGTTATGGCGAGTTTTTTGAGATGAATTACCTGGATTAAATCCTCCCCAGTTTGCTGCATCTTCAGCAATTTACCTAATGACAAAGGGGCTGCATTTCAAAAATTGCAGCCCCTTTGTCATTTCCAACCAGTTTCTTAAACAAAATCCACTTATTTTTATGCAAGTAAAATTTAAGATTAGGTTTGCCTTATTACCAGAGCAGCAGGGTTTTCCAACCTGCATATCATTCTCCAAAGATCGCTCTTAAAGCCATGCTTATTCGCTCATCATGAAAACACTTTATGCTCTATTTATTTTTTCAATTTGCCTTTCCTTAAAAGGTCTGGAACTAGATAATAATGAATCAGATGTCGACCATTCATTTATTAACTCAAATTCCAATAACCCAAGCCATGCTTATTTCTGTGGTACAGATCAGGTCCAGGCAAAACAGCTTCAAAATGACCCTATATTCCAACTGAATCTTCAAAACGCGGACAAACAGTGGGCAGCCTATGTCCAAAACCCCACTAATCATTCAGAAAATGAAACACTCTATAATTTACCCGTGGTCGTCCACATTATCCACAATAATGGAGATGAAAATATTTCAGATAACCAGGTTTACCAGGCAATTCAATACATCAATGAGGCATTTGCCAATTTGAATGATTTTGACCAGGATACCGGAGTGGATACCCAAATTCAATTTTGCTTAGCTGAACGTACTCCTGATAATTTGAATACCTCGGGAATTCTCAGAGTTCAGTCTCCTTTAACGGAATTGATTACAGATCAGGATTTGGAAATGAAAAACCTGAGCCGTTGGGATCCCACCCAATATATCAATATCTGGGTCATCAAAGAAGCCTGCTTTCCTGATGATGAATGTGGAGTAGTCGGATATGCTTACCTCCCGGGCTCACATGGAACGGATAAAGACGGAATTGTCATTGAAGCTGAATATTTTGGAGAGACGCCTGGTGAGACCGCCGCAATGGTGCATGAGTTGGGGCATTATTTAGGACTCTACCATACCTTCCAGAATGGTTGTTATAACGCCAATTGTTTATTGAATGGCGACAAGGTTTGTGATACACCACCCGACCAAAGTACGGCTCCTGTCCCCTGCAATGGAAATGTCAACACCTGTACAACCGATACCCATTCGGGGTTTTCAAATGATCAGGAAGATATGTTTTGGAATTACATGGATTATGGTGATGTGGGCTGTTTTTCTGCTTTTACCCAGGGACAAACAGATAGAATGACTTTTTTTCTTGAAGGATTGCGGAAATCCCTTGTGCATTCAAAAGGTTGTTTAAAACCCTGCCCCAATCCAATCCAGGCAAATTTTGAAGTACCTGTTTTGGAACCAGAATCAGGCAGCACCCTAAACTTTACCAATACTTCTCAATTTGCCACCAACTTCGAATGGCTAATTGATGGTTCCGTTTTTTCAAACGCAGCAAATGCCAGCTATTTCTTCAATGAATTAGGCGCTTTTGAAATCACTTTGATTGCAACCAATGATGAACCTGGATGTTATGCTACATTTAGCCAAACCATCGTCGTCAATTGCAGTTTGGACCCCAATTTTACTTTTGGGAACACCATTCCACAACCATTGGAAACGGTCTTGTTTCAAGCGACAAGCTCCAGTTCAAATATGGATTGGACTGTAAATGGAGCTTTAGAAAGCGATGAACAGACCTTGTTATACACCTTTCCACAACCCGGAGTCTACGATATTTGTCTGACGCTCAGCAATGCCTTTTGTGAAAAAAAACATTGTCAGCAATTGTATGTATTTGATCAAAGCAGCAATTGCCAGAGTCCTTCTTTTGCCAAAATTTTAGGTTCCACTAATGATGGCGCAAACTGCATTATTCCTTCAGGTGATGGAAACTTTTATGTCGCTGGCTTTGAAGAAAAAAAGAGCGTTTTTTTAAAAGTAGATTTTGAAGGCAATGTAATTTGGGCAAGAAGAGCCCAAATTTCGTTGGATGTAGACAAGATAGCAGAAATATTCATTGATTCTGAGGGGATGTTAGTTGGTTGTGGATATGCAGGTGTAAATAGTTTGACTTATCGCGCTTTTGCATTCAGATACGACCCTGAAGCTGATGAATTCATTTGGGTACAACGTTATGCAAGCAAATCGCGGGGATTTACAATTCTGGAGCCTATTCAGGGAGGTAATTTTTATATGTTTTCCAATAGTTGGACGAATGTTGACCCTGGAGGGGATGATGATTTCATCATGGTTGAAATGGATCGACAGACTGGAGAGATAGCAGATGTTTCCACCAATTTTCATGCAGGCATATATGAAAACATGCAGGTTGCGCTTGCCCATGAGAATTACATTTATGTGGTTGGTACCCAGGCAGTCTCGACTTTTAGCAATTCAAAAAATCCTTTTGTGGTCAAATTGGATTTAAGCGGAAATGTCATTTGGTCCAAAAGATTACAAACTGTTAAAGGAACTGCATTTGATGCCATCATTGATGGTAATTCACTCTTGTTGGGGATTGAAGCTTCAAACTTTTCAGGCAATCACAATCTGTGGCTGGCCAGTATGGATTTAGCCGGTAATTTGGAATGGATTCGGTCAAACCATTTTTTCGGACAACCCGTAGAAATGATTGCAGTGGAGAATGACTTAATTTTTTATGGCTCCAGCCTTCTAAAAACAGATAAAACGCTTAATCCTATCTGGCATAGAAGCCCATTTGGAAGTAGCAATGTGATCGCTCAAAATCAAATCACAGAAGCAGGCGGTTATTTATTTTTTGTCAGTGGTGTACAAGATATCCAAATCATGAAAGCGGATCCATTTGGAAGAATTGCCAAGGGTTGTTTTCAGGATAGACAACTCTACTCCCCAAATGCTCAGACCTCCAATTTCCAGGCTTTTGGCTGGACAAAATATCCAAGTCCAACGACCATGTTGCCAAAAGTAATAGTAGAAACAGAGACCATTGACCTGCCTGAATCGATTCATTGCAAGTCGGACTGTAATACAACCTGTTCTGACACTTTTTTGAAAACCTATTCCAAATCAGGTTTGAATGTCAAATCAACCTCCATGCTCAATCTGGGTACAGGCGCTTTTTTGATCGGAGGTACATTGGAAGACTCAACACTGCTTGTTCTGATGGATGATCAAGGGAAAATGCTCAAACAATGGACTTTTGATTTTCTTTTGGGTGATGAATTCCTGCGCAAGATGATTCTGACCTCAGATGGATTTGTTTTTGGAATGGGGGACAGAGGTCAAGATTATGATGATGTCGGTTTCTCTTTTAAGTTTGATTACCTAAATGAAGAATTGGTTTTTCACAAAAGGTACAATTTTGGTTTTGGTGCAAGACTAGAAGATGTGACAGAAAAAACTCCAGGCGATCATTTTATTATAGTTGGCAGAAAAACGAGCCTCAATCCAGCAGAAGAAGGGTTTACCATAGTTGCTCATAAAACCACGGGGCAAATCACGAATTTATCCCTAAATCGCAGTTATTTAAATCACCAGTTTGCAGATGCCTCTTTTAAAAGCATAGAAAGAATGAATGGAGGTTTTTTAGTTGGTGGTGCTTTCAGAACCCAAAACTTAGGCAAGCAACACATTATGCTTACGGAATTGGATCAATCTGGAGATCCAATCTGGACCAAAGTACACAATGGCTTCAGTACATGGGGTGATGATACGTTTGTCGACGACTTTTTAATTGAAAATGGAACCATCACTTATCTGGCTTATGAGATTTCAGATTTTGGTGCCTTTATGTATAAATTAGTTCAGACAGATCAATTAGGCAATCCTTTATGGTATAAGAATTATAATCTTGCAGGTTCATCTACCAATTTCCCGTATCAAAGCAAATTACTCCAACTTTCAGACGGTTATTTGATTGTGGTGCAAGCTAATGACAATTCCAGTACCATTACAAAAACAGATTTGAATGGGGATTGGATATGGTCTCGAGAACTCAATTTGTTAAGCCCAATTTCAGTAAGTATTTACGATGATGCCATCTTTTTTGCAGGTTCTATTTATGTATTAAATTTCAATGATGGTCACCTTGCATTTGGCAAAATGACCCTGGATGGAGAAATTATTGATGATTGTGACCTGGTAGAAGAATATTTTCCAGGAATAACCTTGCTCAACCTTCCAGATGTAGTACCTGTAACATGGGAAAACATCTATAATATTACTCCTGGTTTTGAAAACAGCTTCGCTTCACTAGTACCTACCTCTCCATTTGAAACTCAGAATCAATGTTTTGACATCTGCTTAGAATACTGTGACAATCAAATTGACGACGATGGCGATGGTTTGATCGATTCATTTGATCCGGATTGCAACTGCACTGTTAGCCTGGATTGTGGAGCTCTTTTTTACAGGCAATGTTTTGATATGCCTTGTGAGGTAAATTTTGATTTTGGTCCTGGAAAGTTTCAAGTAGATACTTTATGGGAAACTCCTTATTCATTTTTAGGAAAATCCCCGAGTGTAGGAGATGTAGATGGAGATTGTATTCCTGATGTAGTTTTTTGCGCTGATGAATTAATAAAAGTTGTGGATGGACGAAATGGAGAGGTGAAATATCAATTTAACTGGGAGGTTTTTTCAGATTTCATCAATGGAGATGTACGATTTACCGGAACCCCAGCCATAGGTGATGTTGATTTAGATGGGCAAGTAGAAATTTTTACTACTTGTCTCATAAGCAGTACGGATGGTTCAGAAATCAAAAAGATTTCCCGATTCGATTACAGACCAAATGAAGGAGATATTTGGCCGGTAAATTGGTGGTTTACAAGTGCAATTAATGATTCTGTACCTCACAGCCCTTCTTTAGCAAATATAGATGCATTTGGTAGCCCCGAAATTTATATTGGCAATCAAATATTTAGCTCCGAGAACGGTAAGGAATTGGCAAATGGTTCAGATCAAAACATTGGATATTTTATTCCTGGAAGCAATGCCCTTGCCGCTTCCACTGTTGCAGCTGATGTTTTATCACCCGAAGAATGTTCAACCTGCCATGGTCTAGAAATTGTTGCAGGTAATCAGGTTTATGCTTCCTCTATCATTTCTTATCTAAGCGGTGAGTACAATACTATGTTTGTAGTAAGAGAATTGTCCGGATTCAGTGATGGGGCAACTCAATTAGCAGATTTTGATGGTGATGGAGATTTGGACGCTGTTGTTGCTGTCATTGAAGGGGCTGCTCCTCAAATTTATATCTGGGACATACAGACCGAAACCCTGATAGGTAATCCTTTTCAAGGTTTCGGAAATGCTACACTTATTGGGAAACCAACTATTGGTGATGTTGATGGGGATAGTCTGGTTGAAATTGCAGTGCAATCAAATCATCGTTTATACATTTTAGATGATTATCAAAATGGAGGTGGCAATAATTGGGGGCTTAGTCCCAATACCATATTAAATTTGACATTAGCTGAATGGGAACTGCCTTATGTTTCACCAACAATGTTTGACTTTAATGTTGATGGTAAAAATGAATTGCTTTTTTATGATGAATCCTCCTTTGTGATTCGTGATATTTCCTGGGGTCCTTGGGGTTCAAAATATATTGAATGGAATACGAATAACACTTCTCTTTTAGGCAATTATCCTATTGTGGCGGATATCAACGGTGATGGATTTGCAGAAATTTTGCTAAAAAGTATTGATAAACTAATTGCATTATGTCCTAATTTCCCTATACCTCGTACCCGCCCAGTTTGGAATCAATTCAATTATCACATTACCAATGTTTTGGACAATGGTCAAATCCCTTTTGAGCAACAAAATCACCACCTTGCCGCCGATGGCAAACTGAATGGTTTTTTGCTACAACAATCAATATATAATCACGATTCACTTGTCATTTTTAATACAACAGATGCAGTTGTTACTTCGATAGCAGGCTATTGTGATGGCGATAGCATTTTAGTCAATATGACGGTATGTAATGAGGGGCAGTCTAGAATTTTGGAAAAAACACCTATTTCAATTTATGAAGGCGATCCGGTAAATTCTGATGCCGGATGGATGTCTACAGTAAAAACAGATCTATTTATTGAACCTGGAGGCTGTGTTGACCTAAGCTTTCAAATTCCAGTCATTTTAAATGCTCCCATTTTCGCAGTTTTCAATGATGCAGGAACAAGCATTCCCCCGCTTGACTTAAACAATAGCTTTCCCAATACCTACTTGCCAGAATGCGATTATGCGAATAATATAGAAGTCTTTCAAATAGATTTCAGTCCTCCAATATTGGATTTAGGTCCTGATACTTTGCTTTGTGATAATGGGGTTGTTGGTCTCAATGCTGGAAGTGACTTTCTCCAATACCAATGGCAGGATGGCAGTGAGGATTCCATATTCACCACCTGGGTTCCAGGCACTTATTGGGTGGAGGTTACAGATAGTTGTGGTGGCATCCAGCGGGATACCGTTTTAATAGAAATGGAAGTTGCCCCGGATTTGATCGTAAATGGAGACACTATCATTTGTCCAGGGGTGTCTATTGAACTTGCAGCATTGCCCATTTTTGAAAAGATACAATGGTTTCCCAAAGAATTGATGGAATGCGATACTTGTTTATCGAATACCGTTTTTCCAGACACTTCCATTTATGTATATGCGGTGGGAAGTACACAGCAGGGTTGTGTTTCAGTAGATACCATATTTGTAGAAGTAGTTGAACTCGAAATTGCGTATGAAACTACTCTTTCATGTGATGGAGCTGCGGATGGCAGCATTTTCGTCTATCCAGAAGGGGGTGCCCTACCCTATTCTTTCCAATGGCAAAACTTTTCGGGCAGTACTCCTGAAATCCACAACTTATTACCTGGAGCATATTTTCTAACTGTGGAGGATGCAAATGGTTGTGTAAATACCGCTTCTATCATTTTGGAACAGACTAATACTGAAGCCATTGATTTTACCATAGAACATGTCAGTTGTTTTGGAGCTGCTGACGGACTTGTAATGATCAATACACCAAATGAACATTATAAAGTAAGCTTTTTAGATAGTGAATTCCGTGATGAATTGGTTTTTGGGAACCTCTCTTCAGGAAATTACACACTTTCCGTTTTGGACACAAACGATTGCATTACAACTGAAGCATTTACAATTGAAAGTCCTCCGGAATTATTGCTTCAATTACCTGATGACCTCACCTTAAACTTAGGAGAATCTTTTCAAATTAATGCGATCACAAATGCCTCTCAAAACGCACAATATCAATGGCAAACCTTCGATTACCTGGATTGCAGCAATTGTCCAGATCCCATCGCTGCCCCATTGACTACGACACTATATCTGCTCAAAGTCACAGAAGAAACCGGTTGTCAAATTGAAGATAAAATCCTTATCACAATCCAAAATCAGGGGCGGATATATATACCCAATGTTTTCTCACCAAACGGGGATGGATTGAATGATGTGTTTTACCCTTTTGCTGCTCCAGAAGTGCTTCTCATCAATCAGTTTCAAATATATGACCGATGGGGAGCAATGATTTTTGAGACTCAGAATTTCATTCCAAATGATGCTCAGTATGGTTGGGATGGAACTTTTGAAGGCAAACCGATGAATGCTGGTGTTTTTGTGTATGTCCTCGAAGTAGCATTTTTAGATGGTAGCCAATCCTTACTTAAAGGGGACGTGGTTTTGGTGAGGTAAAAAATTCCTTTTGGATCTGGTAAAAGGAGAGAAATATTTGTGATCCCAATGCGGCAAAAGCAAAAGCCAACCTTTTTGCGATGGGACCCACCATGGTTCCAAGTTCAAACCAATGCTGTTTGAAGTGAAAAAATCAGGCAACTTTAAATTGTGCAATTGTAAGTTGACGAAAAGAAGTCCTTTTTGTGATAATTCACATCTGGTCCTGGTGCAGAAATCAGGACAATTAGGAAAGCCATTGATTATTTGATTTTTTTATGCCATTTTTTTTGTGTATTTTACCAAAAATCAAAAACAATCATAGCGAAAATTCATGCTCATTTCTTCACCTCATCCAATGATGGATAATTAGGGGGTATCTTGTATTTGCTAGGCCAATAACGCTCAGCATTTAAAACGCTGCACAAAATCCACTCAAAAGATTAAACCATAATTCCCCGGAAAATTAGTCCCATGTACAAATTTGGTCGATAACCATTGGCTAAAAGAAAGCATCAAATAAATGCGAATGAATACCTAACGCAAGATGCGAACCATAATCCCCTTGTGAGTGCAGCTTTGCTGCGCGAACATTATTGGTTCGCAATTAAAATTTCCTAGTTAAATGGAACCAATGAACGGAATTTTATCCTGTATCGGAAATACTTCTCTTATCCAATTAGAAAAATATTTTCCCAATGCCCATTTTTCACTTTTCGCCAAACTCGAAATGCTCAACCCTGGTGGAAGTATCAAAGATCGCCCTGCTTTAAGGATGCTTTTGGCAGCTTACAAAAATGGGGATATCAATAAAGACTCAACCATCATTGAATCTTCAAGCGGAAATACTGGTGTTGGATTGGCGCAAGCCTGTGCTTATTTAGGTTTAAAATTTATTTGCGTGACGGATATCCGATCTACTATCACCGCCCGGAAAATTATTCAAGCTTATGGGGCCACCTTGGATATGGTAAAAAGCCCTGATCCCGAAGGAGGTTATTTAGGTGCTAGGATTAAAAGAGTCCAACATTTACTCGACAGCATTCCAAATAGTTTTAACTGTAACCAATATACCAATCTCAATAACCCTTTGGCTCACCACCAGACTATTCGAGAGATTTTAGAGGTACTTGACTACGATGTAGACTATGTATTCATAGCCACAAGTACTTGTGGGGCGCTAAGGGGTTGTGCCGAATATGTAATGGAAAAAGGGCTCAAAACCAAAATAATTGGAGTAGATGCAAAAGGCAGTGTAATTTTTGGAGACAAACCTAAAAAGCGCCTGATTCCAGGGCATGGAGCGGCTGTTAAGCCTCCTCATTATCAACCGGGGATAGAAGATGATTTTGTTTTGGTTTCTGATCTCGATTGTATTAGAGGATGCCGCCAACTAGTTAGTAGAGAAGGAATTTTTGTAGGTGGTTCTTCTGGGGCAATCATGGCAGGAATTGAAAAATATAAATCCTTAATACCTTCAAGCTCAAGGGTAGTTGGAGTGCTATGTGATCGAGGAGACCGTTACCTGGATACAATTTATTCAGACCATTGGGTGGAAGAACATTTTGGTTCAGAAGCCCTTATCATTAAAGGAAAATCTACCCGCTTACCCAATAAATTTCATACTGTTATCAATTGATTTGCTTATTTATCAAAATCCACAATTAAAGGGTTCAAACAGCCGGTGAATGAATATTGACCACCTTATTCCTTTTCGCCGTTTGTTTCCATAGTTTAATTTTAAAATATTTTCATGACGAAAACTACACCACGAAAAGAAAACACTTTACTATTTTTAAAAGGTGACGAAATTATTGAATTGCTAAAAAATAGGGAACAGGAGGTATTGGATGCAGTCAGGAATGCCTATATGACACATGCAGCAAATGCAACCAGTATGCCCCCCAATGGCTATCTCCGTTTTCCCGGAATGGAGAAGGAACGCATTATTGCCAAACCCGCATGGCTGGGAGGAGCTTTCAATACTGCAGGCATCAAATGGATTGCTTCTTTTCCAAAGAATAGGAACAAAAACCTGGACAGGGCGTCGGCGACACTTATTCTTAATTCTACAGATACCGGACATCCGATCGCCGTAATGGAGAGTTCAATCATAAGTGCCTATAGAACTGCCGCCAGCGCCGCATTGGCAGCTCAAATATTGAATATCAATGATTCAGAAGCAGTAAAAACAGTAGGTCTGGTGGGATGTGGGTACATCAATTATGAGACACTGCGCTTTTTGTTAGCTATATTCCCAAATATTCAGACCCTCCTGCTTCATGATTTAAGTTCGGAAATGGCTCAAAAGTTTGCCCAAAAAGCAAAGGAATTAAAACCAGATTTGAAGGCTCAGTTTGTCAAAAATTTTAGTGCATTACTTCCACTTACGAACCTGATTTCCTTTGCCACAACTGCGGTACATCCGTTTGTTAAAAATATTGATGGCTATCAGCCAGGGACGATTTTATTACACATTTCACTTCGGGATCTTGTGCCGGCAATCATCTTAAATGCAGACAATATTGTAGATGACATAGACCAGGTTTGTAGTAACCAAACTTCTTTGCACCTGGCAGAGCAGCAGATTGGAAATCGCGATTTTATTCGAAGTACTATTGGGGATATTTTTAATGGTCATGAATCTGCCAGTAATCAAGAAAGAGATATCCATATTTTTAGCCCCTTTGGACTGGGTATCCTCGATATGGCGCTTGGGCATTTGGTGCAAAAACTGGCAATTGAAAATCAGATCGGTATGCAAATAGAAAACTTTCTGCCCAAATCATGGCTGGAGCGATGACTAAAAATAAGTTTACCTAACACAAGTTGTATTAATTAAAACAAACCTAATATTTAATGGGGCTCGAAAAGATTAAACAAACCTACAATGAAATTTACATCATTCTTTCACCACCTCGCTGTTCTTCAACCACCTTGGCGCGGGTTTTTTGGGAACATCCTACTATTGGCTTTTACAGTCACGAACCTTATGAAGTCGTTTATCACCACCAAATGAGCCTGGAACACGCTTATCATTTTATTGAAAATCCAATTCCTTTAAAAAATAATGCAGGGACCAACCTTATTATCAAGGAGATGACTTTTCAGGTTAGAGACCATTTTTTGGATATTCCAAAAATCACCAAACACCCGCTAATATTCTTAATGCGGGATCCCAGGTTGAATTTTTGGTCGAGGATAAAAAAGTTTGAAGAAGGTGCCAATGAATCAGGACTATCCTATGAAAATGCTGGAATAGATGCTGGATGGCATGAGTTGTTTGCTCAAATCAATCAATGCAAGAAATTGAACATTCCCTATTTCATTGTTGATTCAACAGAATTCAGAAATGCTCCTCAAATTGTACTGAGTAAACTATTTGACAAACTGAACTTATCTTTTTCAGAAAAAATGCTTGAATGGAGTCCCAGACCTGATATCAATTTATGCAAACCTGGAGGTGAACACATCAAACATTTTTACGAGCGGGCGCTTGAAAGTACCGGGATTCAACCTGCCTTTGAGCCGCTTCCCGGAATAGATGCCTTTAATCCGCAAGTTCGCCCTCTTTTGGAAAAGTGCAACCAGATATATCTGACGCTACAGCAAGATGAAAATAGGCTTAGTCATTGATGAAGTTTAAGTTTAATTCTTGGGATTGAACTTAGTCTTGAACTTGAAAAAAATCACAGAGCATATTTTTAGAACCAATCACCCCGGTCTTTAGGGCAGGGCTGTTAAGTTCTTTATGAAAAAGTGCCAGCCTGCCCCTTTGGGGTTAGGCATGAAATATTGGTAAGAAACTGTAAAACAAAAAAGATAAAAAGCACAATAACAGTTATGAATATTATCGCAGTAGATGTAGCAGGTACCAACATTCAATTAAAAGAACACCCATTGGTTTGGATGCCTACAGGCTTTGGAATTACACTGGCAAGAGTCCTTGAAAATTACTTTAAACCCGGCATGAAGGGACTTGAATTGGGTTTAGGCAGTGGCATTTTATCCATATTGGCTGGTATAAAAGGAATGGAAATGGTTGGGCTGGATATTAATCAGGACGCGGTAAAAACTGCAAGTCAAAATTGGGAATTCAATAATTTAGTATCCACGAGATATGATTTTCGATTGTCCAACTTATTTTCTGCATTAAAGCCAAATGAGTTGGGGACATTTGATATTATTTGGTCCAATCCTCCAGTTTTACCTGGATTACCCGATGACAAATTTCAAAGGGATACTCGTGACGAATATGAACTTGCAGGCACTGATGGCAGACTTGTACTCGATGCAATGATACAAGAGTCTGGTAAATGGCTTCAACCCGATGGCAAAATGATTGTCATCGCTACTTCCCTGCAAAGTTGGGAGCAAACCCAAAGCACGATGAATCAACATTGGGAAAAGTGGAAGGTTATTGCTACCAAAGTTCTGGAACTCACTTCGGAGTGTACTCCCAAATTTATTGAATTCTGGCTTCGGCGGCAAAAGGAAGATGGCGAGCAGCGAATTTATAAAAAGGATGAACGCTGGCTTCACGATCTATGGTTTATCGAAGCCTCCAATCCCAAAATAGTATGAACCTATTAAAAATTAAAAACCATTGGTGGATTTTAATTGCTTTTCTTACCGCCATTCCTTTAGGCATCTTTTGGGGAGAACACCTTCGTTTATTTGAATATGTAGGAACCGCCTTCATCAATTTACTCAAAATGGTCATCGTACCATTGGTAACCTTTTCAATAATCAATTCTCTAGCACGATTTGAAAAATCGAAAGATTTACAGCGTATCGGCTTAAAAACGATTGCCTTTTATTTATCTACCAGTTTAATTGCCATATTGCTTGGGTTGACTCTTTTTAATACCATTCAACCTGGATTAGGTGTAGAATTGCCAGTATCAGATGAAGAAAAGTATAGTCTTTCAGTCGAAGGTCCAAAAAACATTTTAGATCTATTGGTTCGGATCATTCCAGAAAACCCAATGGCAGCTTTTGCGGAAATGAACATGCTCAATGTCATCTTCTTCTCTATCCTTTTTGGTATTGCACTCACTCGTTTAAAGCCCAAATTGCGCGAACAGTTTATGGGCTTTTCTGAATCTGTTTATGAAACGATGATTGTCATCACAGGATGGATCATCAAATTGGTTCCCATTGGTGTATTTGGGCTTATCATTAAAGCAATTAATAATACGGACATCGCTTTTTTCAAATCTGTGCTGTTTTACATCCTTACGGTTGCGGCGGGTTTGTTAATTCATCTCTTGATAATACAGCCTTTAATACTTTATCTTTTCACCAAGCAAAATCCATATGTGCATTTCAGAAGGATGAGTGCAGCAATAGTAACAGTGTTGGCAACTGCTTCTTCCCTGGCGACCATGCCTGTTACAATGAAATGCGTAGAAGAAAATGCAAAAGTCCCCAAGCAGATTACCAACTTTGTTATTCCACTTGGCGCTACTGTCAATATGGATGGAGGAGCTCTATTTGAGTGTGTAGGTGCCTTATTTGTCGCTCAGGTCATGGGTTTCGAACTAAGCTTTTCTCAGCAGTTTATTGCCGTCTTTACTGCGCTACTTGCTTCCATTGGTGCTGCTGGAGTCCCTTCCGGAGGCATTGTAGTTATTTTTATCGTCATAGAAGCCATTGGCTTAAGTGGACCAACAGCAGATTTTATTGTCGGAATTATGCTTGCAGTTGACCGCCCTTTGGATTTAATCCGTGGAGTGGTCAATATATTCGGTGATTCAATTGGTGCGGTGGTTATTCATAAGAGTGAACAATGAGGTTGGTTTTAAACATTGTACTAGCTGTGCATTTAGAACAACATTGAACAATCTTCATCTTAACTTATTTCTTCAATATTTTTACTGAATGAACAACGGCATTTTTGGAACGCACCAATAAAAGATAAGTACCAGCTGTTTGCCCTTCTATATTAATTTGTGTTTTCAATTCAGTGGCTTGCTCTATTCTTTTTGAATAAACCAGCTGACCCAATAAATTCACTACTTGAATCTCCAAATCTTCTATTTTTTCTGTACTCCCTTCCAATAAAAAGGTACCAGAAGTGGGATTGGGATAGATGACCATATTTGTTAATAGTTCAGGTTCATTGGTAGAGGTCAATGCTGTAAACTCAAACCAATTGATGTTGAATTGCGGTTGAGTAATCAACAATCGAATTTGGTGGCGCCCCTTCGTTAGTGAAATGTTCTTGCTGGTCGTTTCCCAATCCTGCCAGCCTCCTGTGGGTTCGAAACTTGAAATCTGAAGGACAGATGTAGACCCATCATCATTAATTCTTTGCAATTGTAGTGCCCCAGCGCTGCTTTCTGAAGCAGTTCGGTAATCAATTCTATAAATGCCATCGTGTGCTACGTCAATGTGATAGTCCATATAATCTCCCACATCCAGAAATCCTACATTCTGTCCACCCCCAACGTCTGAAGTGGATTCCAATTGAACACCAGATTGGAAAAAGAAATCTTCCGCTTCTACCCTACCAGGGATAGGGTGAATCAAAGCTACTGTATTCTGAACTGGCTGCATAAAAAAGCCATTGAGAGGGGTACCGTCGGTTGCATTGATTTGATTTCCTGCATAGGAAATGGTGATGATATTGCTCGATTTAAATGTGTAATCGACCGTAAACGTAATGATCCGGGTGTTGACCAGATTTAACTCCGCATTATTAATCACAATAGGATCACCATTGACAAAAATTTGAAAACCATCGGGCAGGGTTGGTATGGGATCAGCCAAAGGTTTATTAATATTCAACTGAACTGTTTGATCATCCAATGTAACTGCAGAGAGGAATTGAGCATTGACACTGGTGGTGGGGGCTTTTTCCACAAATTCAAAGCTTCCCAAATTGAATCCATCTGCATCGCAATGGAAGCGAACTTTGGTATCCCCAGGCGTTAGAATGACATCTGAAATCGTAATGGTTTGCCAATTGTCCCATCCACCTGTAATCGGAACAAAGGTCGTTTTTGAAATATCACTGCCGCCCGCAGAAAAATGAAATTTGCCGCCATTCTCTCAAGCGGTAACTCTAAGATTCACATCGTATATCGCAGGGTTTGCGACACTTACGGAATATTGCATCCACTCGCCCTCTGCAATCCAGCCTACGTTGTACCCATTGGAATTGATATTGTCACTTGTAGGTTGGATATCCACTCCATCATTTCGATAAGACCAACCTGTATTCCATGCAGTGAAGCCTCCTGAAGTCACATGATAGGTAGCAAGGTCAGTATCAAAGTAAGCAGATCCCACCACTCCCATATCAAAATCCGTGGCATATACCAGGCCGGGAATTTCCTGGACTTCGTATGGTATCGCTTCATCAGATTGAACTTGTCTAAACATGGCATCGATAACATCTTTGTGGAAGACACAATTTTCAATTTTCAGGTTTTCTGTCATCTGCAAAAGAGAGGCTTTTGCGGCGCTGGCAGGTGGAGCTCCTGTCAACCCTTTCCAATAATTCAATAAATTTTCATATCCCGCCGTTTTTTGAACAGATAGGGGACCAGAAATAGATTCGATTTTTTTCATGGGCCACCAAGCCCAACCAATACCCTTCCCTTCTATCAATTTGATAGCATCCCGAAACCAGGTATTTGAGTTTTCGCCAGATTCTCCAAAATACAAAGGCACATTAAATTCATCCCGAATACTCAAAACCCATTGAATGTCCTCGGTTTCATTTTTTGACCAATATTTATGAGGACTGTATACCATGTTGTCATCCCAGGGAGGTGTGAGGTTGGTAAAGTCATTGGCAAACCAATTGCCTTCAATAAATAGGATGTGGTTTTGATCAACGGCTCGTATACTGTCAGTCAATTTCAGGTATAAATTTTTCAGTGGAATATTGCCATTCATACTCCAATTGGTCTCGTTGAGGAGGTCATAACCCGCTACCCATGGCTCATCAGCATATCTCTCTGCAAGTCTTTTCCAAAGTGCAACTGTTTTGTCGCGATTCAAGGAACTTTCCCAAAGTGAGGGTAAATCTGGATTGTAGTCTGAAATGCCTTGATCAGCACCCTGTCCTCCAGGAGCAGCATGTAAATCCAGGACAACCCACATCTCATTTTGTTTGCACCAGGAAATCAAACTATCCGTCAATTCGAAGCCTTTGTTGAGCCATGTATGTTGTCCTTGTACTGGTTCTTCCTGAATGGGTAAAGTGAATAAGTTGTAATGCATGGGTAAGCGTACCGAATTGAAGCCCCATGATTTTAACGCGTCAATATCTGCTTTTCGAACATGATTTTGCAGCCATTTCTCATAAAAGAAGTCTGTATCTGCCTCTCCAATCAACGCTTCAATTTTCTGCCGAATTTGCCATTGAGCGTTTGCAAATTCTGCCGTTTGAAGCATATAACCTTCTTGCAGCATCCATCCACCAAGCCCCATGCCTCGAAGAATAATGGTATCTCCATTTTCATTGACAATAGCAGTGCCCTTTGTTCTCAAAAAATCTTGAGCTTCTATGTTAAATACTATTGAAAGAAGGAAAATGAAAGTAGTAATGTGTTTAAGTTTCATGATTTCAATTTGAAACAAAAAAATGAATGGGTAGCATAGCATTCACGCTACCTGGCAATTTGGTAGAGAAAATAACTTGGGAATAACTGGAAAGGGAAAAAGAGACGAAAGCCTCTATTATCAGACAAAATAACCAATTTTATTTCAGAATGAGCTGATATTCTGCTTTTTCTAATCTAAAATAGTCCAGATTCAGACTATCTGCCCGAATGGCCTGATTGTGAAACCTCGTCAAAAAATAGTTATCTTTTTCCAGCAAATCCTTTCTTTTGTAATTGTCAAAATTTTCATGAATGAAAATGGTTTTGGCACTATCCGGGCTTTCCAAAGCAGTCAATAACAAGGTATTATAGGGTATTCCCCAATCTTGAATGAGGGTATCCATGGGAATATTCTTTTGAAGCATCAGTAGCCGATTGGTCTCTAATGTTTGGGTATTTTTCAGCTCTTTTTTCATCCAGGAAATTCTGTTTTCAAATGTTTGATGGTTTTGAGCAATGAGGAATAAGCGAGAGGTGAGGAGGAGGGTGAAGCCTATAAAAAGGATAGTGGAGTTTTGCCATCGCAACCCCCTAGCCCCCTTTAGGCAGGGGTGATTGGTTCTAAAAATATACTCTGTGATTTTTTTTAAGTTCAAGGTCAAGACCAAGTTCAAGTCCAAGAATTGAACTTGGTCTTGACCTTGAACTTTCAGGGGTTTAGAAGAAAAAAACCTAGGATAATCCTTTAGCACATTATGAAAATAATAGAACCAATCACCCCTGCCCTTTAGGGGGAAAATCACCCCTCCAGAATGTGTTAGGTTGTTAGTTGGAAGTTGTTTCCCTTTAAGGGGGTAAGGGGGTTGCAGGGGAAAAAGATCAAACAGCAAGGGCACTGTCACAAAAATACTCAATGGCAAATAATTCACCTCTGAATAAAACCGATGAGGTGCCTCCGGATCTGCCAGTGCGTACAAAAGGACTTGACCAAAACTGAATGCCCAAACCAGCAATAGTTTAAACCATTCTTTTTTTCGCATATAATATATGCTTACACCAATAAGCAAAATCGGAAACCAATAATAATGCTCGACCATCCTTTCCAGAAAGATGTAATTGGCGGGAATGTCCAGATAGTTTGGAAAGAATTTGATTAAGTTTTCCTTAAAAGTCTGGCTCTTCCAGGCTTCATACCAGTTGGTGAAGAATATGGTTTTTAAGATGGTAAATGAAATAAATAAAAGTAGAAAAATGAGGTAATTGCGGTTTACATTAATTATCGTTTTGAGATTGAGAATATGACCTTCCTTTTTCAAAAAAAATAACCACAAAAAAACAAAAGGAACCAAGGTCATTTTGTGAGAAAAGACAATTGTAATCATCAATATCATCAATACCGGATACAACCATTTTTCCTTAAACGCCGGATATTTCAAAACAATGGCAAAAGTCAATAAGAGCAGTGCCAATCCCAGGTAAAACTCACTTTGAATGTGGTAAAAAGTATCGAGAGAAAGCAAGGTGAATAAAAATATCAACACCCAGCCCAGCAAGTCATTTTTCAGCCACCTGACTATCAAATGGTAAATGATACCAAAAAACAAAATATAGGAAGCAGAATACAACATCATAATTCCCTTCAAGGAAATACCCGCTTTCATACCCAACCAGGGCACTATTTCTACAAAAACATTGGAAAAGCGATAGTGGAATATTTGCGGAAAGCCTTCGTTGATCAATTTAAAAACCAAGAAGCCTGCGTCCAGAAAGAGTACCCTTTCCTGGTAAAAAACGATAGAAAGCACTAATAATACAGCCCAAACCAGGTAGCCCGTAGCTCTAAAATAAGGTAAGCGAAAATTGTTGGCTGTCATTGCTCAAAAGTAAAAGAGCAGAATTGAAAATCAAAATTCGTTCTCTATAAAGACACCAATGCTCAACCCACTTTTGTAAATCTTTTGGATTGCACCTACTGCTTTGTAACAAAAGTTTTATAGTATGGAATGTACGTTTGCAAGTCTAATAATAAACTTTTCACTCATTTTCAAGGACAAACTGTAATTCATTAACAGTTGTTCGGTTGTTGTGAAACAGACAACCGACAACCGAACACCAGATAATCACAAATCAATCGAAGGCTCAAAATGAAATCCATCTTCATCCAGACCTTTGCTCATCAAATACTCCGACCAAAATTCCGAAGCCACTTGAATTTTGGAATCATTGTTCTTATCCACTGGATAGACGACAAAGATTTCCAGTTCAGAAGTATCTTCACAATCACAAGCTTCTTCAAAATTCAGGCTCCACTTTTCGAAATCGCGATTTTTGGAATGGAAATTCGCCAAATCGCTATTCTCCAGCATATCAGAATAAATGACCATTACCTTGCGACTGGCATCAGATTTATTCAACTTTTTAATGCCCTTACAAATAGGCAGATAAATATGTGAATTGTCCAATGACTTGCCACTATTTTCCTCATTCAGGGTCTCCAGTAAATCCAATAATTTGGTTTTAAATTTATCAATCTCCTTATCGCGAATGTATTTATTGCCCTCCATTTCTGACTTGCCAGCTTTCAACTTCACGGACTTACTTCTTGCAGACGAAACATCATACAATGGATACATGCGTACAGTACCATAGTTTGGACTGCCCATTTCCGAAATTCCCAATAACTCCAGATAAGCCTCGGCATCTTCTACTATTCTGGTACGGTAGTCTTGTCCTTCGGTATAATCAAAATACAAATACAGATCTGTCTTCACAGGAGGTGTGGTGGAACAAGAAAGGACGAACAAAATACATAAAAACAAACTTAATTTTTTCATTGATTTGGGTTTTGAGTTGGCAGTGTCCTCTTGCTGAGAAACTCTGCCAATTACTGATCTAGGGTTTGCAGAGTCCTCTTCAAGAGACCCTGCATATTACTTGTATCTTTTTAAGGAGAAACACTACCAGCTACAACCGGATACCGCCCACTGCATACTAATTCGGGTCCAACTCTGCAATTCCAGCAAACTTCAACTTTAAGGAACCAATTCCTTTCCTCCATGCCTTTGGAGAAAGATGATCCTTCCTGTTGGTCAAATTTGCGCTGCGGTACTTATTCACTGCAATTCGATAGCTCGCATCCAAATAAGCCTCCAAAGCCTGGAATGAATTCAACAATTCATCATAGATTTGGATATACTCATTTCTTTTGGAAACAAACGTATTTTTTGTGTTGAACAAGTTGCGTTTTTCTTCCATGTAAACATCATGGACCTTTTTCAGCTGTCCATTCTTCTCATTAGATAAGGCATTCATTTTTCCTTTCAATTCAGATTTTTCCTTGTCATAACCCTTCTTTACCTTTTGGAATTTCGCATAGGAATATTCCAATTCGTAACTCTCATCATGACGGAAATAAGCCGCCAAAACTCCAATTATGAACAAGATTAAATTCAAACAAGTGAAAATGACAATATTCAAATCATTAGCGCTTTCGCCCATGTGCTCAGCCAATACATAGGCACGAAAAATGGAAACGCCAAAGTTGAAAATGAAGAAGATGGCCACACACATCACAGCAAACCAACTGTACTCCTTCTTCTCCTTTCGCTGCTTGATGAACACACCTGTAAAGTGTGCTAAAACCGGAATTGCTATCGCTAAAGAACTCGCCATAATGACGGTAATGAAGAAAGCTTCTCCAAATTTCTGAAAGATTTGCAGGTTCAATGGAACCTCACAAATTCCAATACCAATCAACAACAAGAAATACAAAAAGCCAGATTTAAAGTGAATTACTGGGCTACTGCGCCCAACGCGATCCTGAATATTTGAAAGCTCCTGTTTCACCGTCACAAAATCTCTCTCAAGTACTTTTCCACGACTTTCCAATTCTCCCTCACGCGTACTAAATTCTTTGTGAATCTGTGTCTCTTCATCATTTCTTCTCTCTTCAATCATATTCAATTCATTGTCCAAAACAGCATTTCCATTGGCTTCCAAATCTTTGACTTTGTCGTCAAAAGTCTTGTATGCCACATGGGGTCCATCCAAATAGGGTTTGCCCTTCTTCCAGCACTCGGCAAGCAACCTTTGGTATTCATTTTTCAATAAATCCTCGTTAGGGCTCGCTTGAGTATCACCCTCTATGGGCAATCCAATAGTGCCATCTTTTTCACCCAGTTTTTCGGCAGTTTTGAGCAATTGCTCATGGGTCTTTTCAATCTTTTCTTTTTGCTTGGAAACTAAAGTAGCAACATCTGTTACGACCGTGTCGAGCGGATGATTTGTGGTTTTCATGTTTAATAGGTTTTTAATTGTAAATTACTTATTGGGAGGCAGCATTGACATAGCAATGCCACCTCACCATTGAGAAAGCGACTTTTCAAAATCTTGGAAAAAGTTTGAAGGTGGTGACTTCTACATTTTACGAACTTGTAATTGGAAATTTATTTTATCAAAAACTGAAATACGATATTAACATTTTCTTAAAGAAAGTGCATTTTTGTTCGATGAATAATCGTTAAAATTCCGATTAATTGCGATTTCATTAAAGAAATATCTTTGATTATAAGGTTTATTTATCCCAGCTTTAGAATTGAAAATGGAGAGTGAGAAACCTCCATTGGTCAGCCTATGGAAAGTGTTATGAATGGATGCCTCATCAAAAATCAACTATTTTTCCGTAACTGTATAGATAATTGTCGTCTCATAAGCCTTGGCAGGAATCAAAACCGAAACCCCTCTCAGTTCATATTGAATCGGAATGTCCGTTCTTCTCTTTCTTCCTTTAAAAAAGAACTGGCTATTGGAAGTAATTAATTGATAAGCAGTTCCAAGTTGAACAAAACCATTGCCATTTCCATTACCTTGCCCATTCCCATTTCCAGTTCTCCTTACATAAAGGTCTAAACTTGAGTCCCAATCAATATCCTGCTTTTCGACATGTACCTCCCATTTAACATTGGCATTGTTTGGATAGGTAATATCAATCAAAATCTGATTGGAAGCACTTGCATAAGTACCTGTAAAGTCCAATCCAGCCTCTGAAATATCGGTTGTTGCAATTGAATAATTCCAATCACCATTAACCTGAATCCCTAGTTGGGAATAGGTCATTCCTAGGAAAAAGGCAAATATTTTCAATGTAAATAAAAGCTTTAAAATCATTGATTGGAATTTAATCAGTTATCGTATAGGTCACCTCAATTACAGCCGTATTGTCAAAATCCAATAAACCATATTTTTCAATGGCAAGCGAAAAGGTCAACTGATGTCCATTGCTGATTCCGTCTCCTGTATAGGCAGCTCCAATTCCGGAAATCAAGGTTTGGGCAGTATTATTTAAAATTAACAATCCCCCAGGTGTTCCGAATGTCCCTGCTCCAGCTCCTGAATAACTTGCCGCCTGCAATTTTAAATCTATTCCTGGAGGTACGGTACCCGAGGTTATTTGTACAGTAATATTTCGATTGGATGCGCTGGGGCTCAAGCAAGAAGAATAATTCAGCCATCTTGTATTATCCGATCCATTAGAGGTTGCTGTAACAGGTCCGCCTGCTTCCATTGGGATATCCAAACTTAGTGTCAGGGCAGTATTATTTGGTTCAATATCGATAATCGCAATTTCGGGAATGGTGAATGTTACATCATGTTGATCGCTGTCACTCTGGGCGATTAGGGTTTGATATCCCAAACATACCATAGGGAATATAAAGATATATATTGACAGGGTTTTCAAGTATTGCTTTTTTATACTTCCGTAAATATTATTCCTAATCATCGTCTTTTGATGACAAAGACAAGGTTTGTAAAAACTTAATCTTTCGCTCTTTTTTTCGAATCCGAATTTGGATATTTTCCTTTTTTCCGGGTTTTAATTCCAATTCAAACGCTTCATCCTCAAAAAGGAAGTTTTTAAACAATTCATTGTGTATTACTGTCAAATTCCATTTTCCTGGTCTCAAACCAGAGAAAACAAAGGAACCATCTGCCTCCGTTACTTGTCGGAAAGTTTCAATTCCGTTATTCAATTCAATCAAAACCGGACCGGGCAATTCCATTTTCTTAGGATTTGAACTGATAAAAAGACCACCACCCTGAAAGATATTCATGGTGCCAGAAATCGTAACACTGGTTGTCATTCCAAATGAAATACGGGTATCTTCCCCCTCTATGATTTCAACTTCAATTGGTGTTGGAACGTCAGGAATTTGATGCAAATCCAAAGAGGTTTTGTCCAGTAAAAGGTAATATTTTCCCGGTGTCAATGATTTGAATTTAAAGTTTCCATTTTCATCTGAAACGACTGATCGACCATTAAGATGAAGGACAATGCCTTCGACGGATTCCGTTCCCGAATTGAAAATTTGCCCATATAGAGAAGTCAGATTTTCACGCCCTTCCAATGGGATTCCAAAATTGTATTTATAATGCGCTGCAAGGGAAAAATCGCCCATATCAGTAGTTTGTCTCAAAAGTGCATATCTGGACGATAATGTAATCTCGTGTTGCTTTTTAAATCTTTGGGTCAGATGGAGTTCGAATAAATTTCGGTCACGGTAATATTCTTCTATGGCGAAAGTGTTTTGATATTGAAATTTTAAAGTAGTGGATTTGGTCAACTTGGATTGTCCAGAAATACCAAATACCACTTGCTTATGTTCTAAATTATCAAAGCGATTGTTTTCAAAAAATTGAATAAAGCCTCTGAAGTTGTTGCGATGAGAAAGGCGATAGTTGATATCCAAATAAGTCCTGAAAAGTTTGGAAAATCTTTCGTTTTCAGGGTTTAGGAAATTCTCTATCAGACCATATTCTAGGGCGGTGGAAAATCTAAACAACCTCAATTCCTGGGAGACTTGGACTTTGAGGGAGCGATTTTCCCGATGAAATTTAAGAGAAGGCAATTGGTCTTTCAGTTCATTTTGTCGCAAATACCCCCTGATTTGAGTCTTTTTGAACAATCGAAAACTCAATCCTGCCTGATATCTTTTTGACAAGGGTGCTGTTGCAAACAGGGTATCTCTGGCTGCATTATTTTCATCCTGGTAGACATTCCCAAACACACTAATTTTTGGCGTCACAGCATAATTCACAGCAGCATTATAAAACCAGGTATTTGAAAAATAGCCGGGAAAATCACGACTCGCATAAACAACTGTGGAAGAAAATCTCAATTGTTTAAATGGAGAAGATTCCAGCTTAAAATGCCCTGCATACCCGTTCTCCATACCCACATATCCCTGCGAAAATTCAGTTTCAATAAAAGTGTTTTTTAAAGGACGAAATTGTCCGAATAAGCTCAACATTGTAGCCTTCGAATGGGATTTCCGGAAGCTTTTATTCAAATAATTCAGTCCCAAACTATTATCCGAATTAAAATAATGCCGGGCATACGCTCCCGTTTCACTTTCGATTTCGGGAAAAAACCTTGGTTTTTGATAAAACCCACCTATTTCAATATTCTTATGTCGATAACTGCCTTCAATGCCACGCCCATTCCTCGCATATTCAGTCAATGGGGACAAAGAAAAAGTTTTGTCCCCAACATGGATATGATAATTCGGGGTATTCAATCGAGCAGAATATTCGTCATACAAACCTAGACTAGAAATATTAAATTGATTTGGACCACGCAATCTTACTTCGAGATTGTTATCACCGGTTTTATCCAAATGTCCTCTTGCAACAAGCTCTGCCTGCCATCCCGAGATATAGTTGCCATCAGCATGACTTCTGCCGATATATGAAATGCGGGCATAACCTGGCAATCGCCGAATGTCATTGATTTCAGCATTCGCATTCGGAATAATTCGAGCATGTAAATAGGCATGCGCTTTTATCTTGGGATTGGATAAAACACAACCTTCCAAGCGTAAAGATTTACGGCTTACTTTATGGAGGTTGGGATGGGTCGTTGTGACTACTTCGACAATCTGCACTGTATTTGGTTTTAACTTAATTGTAGCAGAGCCAACTAATTTGCAATTGTGGGAAGTCAATTTGATTTCCTTCTCACTGTTTCCAAAATTTCGAACCATAAACTTTGCCTGAATATCCTCTCCTGCCACCACGAAGTCCGGCGTTTCAATGCCCTTTACAGATAGATTGACAAGCTCTTCAATTTCAACCTGGAAAGAAAAACTTTGAATAGTAGCCTTTGCTTCTAGATCAAACAACTCAAAAACCAAATTGTATTCACCTGCTGGCGTAAGGTTTGGAGCAATGAAACTGAGCAGCTTTGTTAACTTTTCTCCCGATTTGATAACAAAAGGTTTAGAATCAGAAATGGAATTCCAGGCTTCCGGATAATCGTGTTGGGGTTGGAGTCTCAAATCCATTGAAGAAAGATTTGAAATTCCAACTACAACAGTTGTTACCTTTCCGGGTATTGAGGCAATAATTTTTTGATTTTTTTTCAAAAAGATGTCCACCTCTTGAGCATGTAATTCAAACCCAAACAGTAACAAAAGAAAACAAATATTTCCAATAAATAAACTGAATTTAGTCATTTGAAATATCTAATGAAATATTGACACCAAATACATCTTCCTCGCCACAATCTGCCAGCAAAACTGCTTGATAATTGCCAGCTTCAACCTCAGCTAAGTCTACAAAATACTTCACTGAAGTTCCCGGATATGTTTTCAATTTCTCTGCCCTAAATGAGCCAACTGATTCACCAGAATCATTAAATAATTCCAGCATAATGATGGGAATCAGGAGTCGTTCACCAACATTTTTGATATCTACTTCCAACTGTGAAGAACCCAATTCGGATTTGTTTAAATCGACTTTCAAAAACTCCAATTCGCTTTTTCCGGTTTCTTCAATTGTAGTTGAAATTTGGATGGCATAGCGCACGACTGTATTTATTTTTAATCCTGCTCTAAATTGTCCCGGGTCGACATCCTTTACACCTTCCAACATAATTACACTCCAACTTGTACCTGGCAAATTGTGATATTCGGGTACAGCAATTTCATAACCGACAACGATTTCTTCTTTCGGTTGAAGTGTCAATAAAGAAGCACTCAAATCAATCCAACTAGCGTTTGAACGATTGTGGCTGCCGGGCTCTTCATAAAATGCTTCGCCGGTATGTAAAAACTGATAATCTTTTTGGTAAACCTTCACAGATTGTTTAATCCCGGAGGTATTTTGAATTACAATTGAGCCTTTATACACTTTGCCAAGGGAAACATTATGCAAATGAGAAAGACCATTTTTTACAACAATTCCTGCATTCATATTTGATACAAAAAACAGCAGGAATAATATTGTTAATATGCCGATGTTAATTTTAGTTTTAATCATGATATTGATCTAATGAATTGGGAAACGAAATATTAATTAATTCTAGTTGAGGAGCATCATCTCTCCAGCTACGCTGACTCGACGAAAAGAGTTTTAAGAGTTGAAAGCGAGTAATTTGCAATTTAATTGCCCGCTTTCAACGCTAAATCCTCTCCCAGCCCAAGGGCAGGGGTGATTGGTTTTAAAAATATGGTCTGTGAATTTTTTCAAGTTCAAGTTCAAGACCAAGTTTAAGCCCAAGAATTGAACTTGAACTTGGTCTTGAACTTGAACTTTCAGGAGTTTAGAAGAAAAAAACCTAGGATAATCCTTTAGCACATTATGAAAATAATAGAACCAATCACCCCTGGCCCTAGGGTGAGGCTGTTGTTTGAAATTTAAATTAATTATCTGAAAGTGTATAGGTAATGGTTAAGGTTGTTGCGTCATCAAAATCAAGATTGGCATAACTGCCTCCAGCCCCATTCAATTCCAAAGTATAGGTCAATTGATGACCGTTATTTTCCGGTGTGCTGGTATAACAACTGCCAATGCCAGTGACTAAATCCTGAGCACTGCCAGAAAGTGTCAATTGTCCGCCGGCGGTTCCCATTGTACCGTCACCGTTCCCGGCATCGGCACCTGCCTGAACTTTCAAGAGCATACCTCCTGGAACTGTACCACTAGTAATGGCAACAGATACTTTTCTGGTTGCCTCTGTAGTTGAACCAATGATGGATGAATAATTCAACCATAAACTGTTGTTAGTAGAAGAAGAAAAGTCCAGTGGACTTCCCGCTTCGGTTGGAGCTGTCGGAGCCAACGTAATTGCCGTACTTGCTGCTGGTTCAATATCCAAAAGTGCAACTTCTGGAATATTGATGGTTACATCATGAGCTTCAACGTTAGTGTCTTGAGCCAATAAGGTTTGATTCGAAATACTGCCAATTAAAATCATGGCAAAAAGGATTCTTAAGTACTTTGTCATTTTTAAAAATTTTTGTTTTTGTATTAATAATTTGAGTAGGCTCCCTCTCATGCGAGAAAGTTTAGCCTGAATTTTTCCAAAATGGGTATTGTGTGTCTTACTTTGTGTGGGGAGAGGATTTAATCAATAAATTGGAGGAAAACAAAATCAGGATTTAGTGCCTTGGGCGAATACAACTTGATTTGAAATACATTTCCAAGTAAAAGTGTCGCCAACATGAACCTTAATTTCTTTTTTCATTTTATAAAATTTTTTGTTTGGGAAATAATCGTCGGCTGCTTCTATTGTGAGAAGTTTGAGCCTGAATTTTTCCAAAATGGGTATTGTGTGTCTTACTTTGTGTGGGGAGGGGATTTAACCGTAAGTACAAGGGGGAAAAACTAATTGGGGGAAAGAAAATCGGATGTATTACTCTTTTTAAATATAAATCAATTATAGTGGCACCCAAAATCGGGCCAAAAGCATATTTTTTTTTTAATAATTATATTAAAATATGTTAAAATCTAACATTCTCTATACATTAAACATAAAAACCAATTATTAATAATTGATAATCAATGTCTAGTTTAGACAAAAGAACTAATGAGAATTTGAACAGTAGGCAGTAGGCAGGAGCCAGGAGGCAGTGGGCAGGAGAATCTTTGAATTAAAAAATCATATTTACATTATTTTATATAAATAAATACGTACTTTGGTCTCGACTTAATTGCTCGAATCATTTTATCTTTACATGGTTAGGCTTTTTGATTTTATAAGCTTCGCCCATATAGAATTAAGTTATTTATATCTTTCCTTAGGAAAATCTTCAATTCCCAAAACCTCTTATGAGGCTGTTTATATTTTAACTTCCTATACCACTGGTATCCCTTGTCCGTAGGACGCCCTTTGGGACGGGAAGAACCAATATTTTGCGAAACTCACTTTAAAACACCTCAATGGTTTATTCCGATAAAGTCATTCGGTATTTTTTCGTGAAAACCGCAAACCATTGATTATCAGTTTTTTAATTTTATTTTGACTACTCTAATCCAAAACAAATGATATGAAAAATCTATTTACTGTAATATTTACTTGTTTACTTTTTTGCGGGGGAATTTTGAATGCTCAATGGAAGCAAATTGGAAGTGATATTGATGGGGAAGCATATTTTGATTTATCGGGTCATTCAATTTCTTTATCTTCTGACGGTACTCGGGTTGCAATTGGAGCACATGGTAATAACGGAAATGGGACAGATTCTGGTCATGCCCGCGTCTATGAAGAAATTGGTGGTAATTGGGTTCAAATAGGAGGTGACATTGATGGTGAAGCAGCAGGAGACCAATCTGGTTTAGGAGTCTCTCTTTCAGGAGATGGAAAAAGAATAGCGATAGGGGCTCACCTCAATAGCGGCAACGGCATATTTTCGGGTTCTGTAAGAGTCTATGAATACATTGGGAGTAGTTGGGTACAGATAGGCGGCGATCTTGATGGGGAGGCGATGTATAATTGGTCAGGCTGGTCTGTTCCTTTATCTTATGACGGGTCGCGACTTGCGATTGGAGCTCATGGAAACGATGGAAATGGCTCGGGTTCAGGTCACGTAAGAATATTTGATGAAATTGGAGGTAATTGGGTTCAGGTAGGAAGTGATATAGATGGCGAAAATGCTGGAGACAATGCTGGCTTTTCTACTTCTTTTTCCAATGATGGGACTCGAATTGCAATTGGTTCTCACTTTAACGACGGAAATGGGTCTCTTTCAGGTCACGTTAGAATATTTGATGAAATCGGGGGCAATTGGGTACAAGTAGGAAACAACATAGAAGGAGAGGCAGCATTGGATGAGTTTGGAGCAGCTGTATCCTTATCCGGAGATGGTTCTCGTGTTATAGTTGGCGCCTATCGGAATGATGGCAATGGTTTGAATTCTGGTCATGCCCGAATTTTTGAAGAAATAGGAGGCAATTGGATTCAAATTGGTAGTGATCTTGATGGAGAAGCTGCTGGAGATAATTTTGGGATTTCTGTTTCTATTTCTGATGATGGAACCCAAATTGCAGTTGGTGGCTCCTTTAATGAAGGAAATGGTGAAAAGGCTGGTCATGTAAGAATGTTTAAAGAAGTCAGCGGCAATTGGGTACAAATAGGCACTGACATTGATGCAGAGGATGAAAAAAACCAATTTGGTCAGTCTGTTTCTTTATCTGCTAGTGGTCATCGATTAGCAGTTGGCGCACCATATAATGACAGCTCTAATGGTGGTTTTTCCGGGCATGTAAGAGTATTTGAACCCATCTCACCAGATGATATAGATATCGGATCTTTTACGACCGTAACTTCTCAGAGTTGCTTCAATGAAACTACAGTTTTTCAAACCGTGAATCTCAATTACCCTAAATGCGATGGCAATGGTAATGCATCTTTCATCGTCAACGTGATTCCTTCAGGGCAGGGTGTCACGGCTGCAGTAGTTGGTACAGGAGCAAATGATTGTGATTTTGATATTGAAATCACCACCACGGCTTCGGCCAACCCTGGTTCCTATTTAATTGGAATAACTATTACTGATACAGACGGTGTAATAAATAATTCCTCTTTAACTCCTGTTACAATTTCTCAAAATGGAACCTCAATGCTATTCTCCCTTGGGTATTTTGAAGTTGCACCACCTCTTCCCTTATTCGTTTCATCAAGCTTGCCGACGTTAAATGTGGATGGCTGTAATATAAATGATGCTCCACCAGCATATAGCACAGTAGCACAATTGGAAGCTGCTGGGGTGACAATCACAGATCTTTGTACTCTTACAGTCACCTATTCAGATGTATCATCTGGAACATGCCCTATTGTTATTACCCGAACCTATATTATTTTTGATTGGATGACCGGCCAATCTGTTTGGACAAGTCAAACTATCAATATTGATGACCTGAAACCACCTAGCGAAGTTTGTAATAATATTCTTGTCCCACTTGATCAAAATGGAATATATACTTTAAAGCCTAATGATTTAAATGTCATCGGTGCAGGGAGTTCCGACAATTGTTCCGCTCCTTTAAATTTTACAGTTGACAAGATGACTTTTGATTGCAATGAATTGGGTCCCAATCCTGTAACCTTGACAGTAACTGATGATTGCGGTAATTTTAACACCTGTATGGCTACTGTTTTTGTCAAAGATCAGCTAAAACCCTTTTTCACAAATTGTCCAACATACCCAACTCCCATCAGCACAGATCTTGGTCATTGTTTTGCCACCATTAATTTCACCGTTCCCACTGCTGATGATAATTGTTCAGTTACCCAACTAAAAGCCAAAATTTTTGATGCGATCACTAACCAGGTAGTAAAAAACTGGACAAATAACCCAGATGGACAATATCCTGTCGGTAATTACAAAATCAAATGGCGGGCAAAAGATGCAAATGGAAACAAAAAGTTTTGCACCACTAATTTTGATGTGCTTGACCTTGAGCAACCCACTCCTGTCTGTGAACCCTCCTTTTCCGTTACTCTTGTTAACGGACAAGGTTCCATTATCCTATCTAATATTGATGCAGGTAGTACGGATAATTGTACCATCGCAACCTCGCTATTATCACAGTATAATTTTACTTGTGCTGATAGGGGAACGGTTAATGTTACACTTACTGTGATAGATGACTCAGGGAATTCAAATCAATGTGTAACTCCTGTAGAAATTAAGGGTACTTCCCTGTCCATAAATCACCTTACACTTAGTGAAGGAACGGGAAATGGATATACTTTTTACTTTTTTAAAGTAGAAAGAGCAGCAGGGGGATGTCCTGTTTCTGTAGATTATTCCACTGGAAATGGAACGGCTACTTTAGCCGATAATGATTATCAATATGCTAGTGGAACCCATTATTGGCCACCAGGTGGTAGTAATATTAGATATACAATAGTACGAGTTGTGAGGGATGGTAAAACTGAGCCTGATGAACACTTTTGGGTGGCCTTGACAAATCCAAGTCCTGGTGTAAATTTTACTGAAAACCTAGGCAAGGCAACTATATTAAATGACGATGCTGGAAGTCTAATTGGAAATAATGACCAGAATACATTAGGCCCAAAAACCATTGAAAGTCTTTCGCAATCAAATAAGGTTGAATTGTTTCCCAACCCTGTCAGTAGAAAATTAAACATAGAGGTACCTGAAAGTTGGTTTGAACTTGGAGACTTAGAAATAGATATATTTGATGATTTGGGAAGAAAAATCTCCGCATTTAAGATGCTGGAGTCTCAAATAGAAATAGAAGTGATGGCTTTGCCGATAGGAACCTATTTTCTAGTTTTTCAAACAAGACTGGAAACTGTATTAGATGTCCAAAAGGTGGTTGTAAAAAGGTGAAAGTTGGTGCTATTGCTTATTTACTCAATGAACAATATGGTCAAAGTATAAACAGGAAAGTAGTCAAACGACTTTAGAATTAGCATGAGTAGAGTTGCCACATTCGGCAAATGAAATTACCCACAGGTATTCGCTTAAGGCATCACCTTAAAAATTCATGATACTTTGTGTGAGAATACGTTTACTAAACTTTTGAAGTCTTTTGAAGTTTAGTAAACGTTGAAGGTTAGTAAACGTAAAACCGAGAACTATTCAATCAATCCACTTTCACAAATCGTTCCGTCTGCACAAAACCGGATTTCGTTCTGAAACTCAACTGATACGTCCCTGTTGGAAGAGCAGCGACTTCGATAATAGATTGATTTTCTGTAAGATTAAATCCAGAAATTTGTTCTCCCAGATTGTTGAACAGTCCTACCTCGATCACACCTTCTTCCAGCCAGATTTCTGGTACGATTAGCTGAAATTCATTTTGAACGGGATTGGGGTACATAGCAACCTTGTTCTGCTGTATTTGTAGCTGCACATAATTGGGGTTTTCCTTCTCTTGATTCGGAAAAACAAAGAATGGAACTGCATCATCATTGAGCAATTCTGCTTTGCCTTGTGCTTTGGTGATGGTCACCCCAATAGAGGCATTGCTTAAATCCACCCAAAAATATTCGTCGCTTTCGTAATTGGCATCTTTGACACCGCGTACAATGGTATAGCGGATATTGCTGCCTGTGGGTGGCCAATAATGGGTGCCACTTTGATTTACATAATCATTGTCTCCGAGCGTTGCAGTACCATCAGAGGTGCTATAATCCACCTGGTCAGTGCAGCCGCCGCCACCTCGTTCTACTTTAAAAAAGAAGAAAGTATAACCAGCTCCGGTTCCTTCATTTTGGCTCAAATCCTCAATGGTCAGCGTAGTACCAAGCACTTCAATGTCTGTAGTACAATGGTCACTGTTTCCAGCATCGTCGGTGGCGGTGAGGGTGACTGTGCTGCTACCTCGATCATTGCAGTCGAAGGTCATTTGGGAGAGGCTGAGATTGAAACTACAGTTGTCAGAGCTACCTGAATCTAGGTCGTTGGTGCTGATAGTGCCCCCTCCATTTGTCAGTTGTACAGTATGTGTAGTCACACATTGCGCTATTGGGTCTTCATCATCTTTAACAATGAAGTTTTTGGTGCAGAATTTTTTATTTCCAGTTGCATCTTTTGCCCTCCATTTGATTTGGTAATTGTCTGGGGGAAATTGTCCATTAGGATCATCTGTCCAGTTTTGGAAAGTATTCCCATTACTGTCCAGAATTTTCGCTTTAAGTTCTGTAACCCCACAATTATCCGTTGGATTTGGAAGATTAAAATTGATAGTAGCGTAACAATTGCCTACATCCGTCGAAAAGGGATTGGGATAATTGGCACATGTCCCATTAAAATCGGGTTTCATCTCATCCTTTACGGTCACAGTCGCATTGCAATTATCCGAATCATTATTTTGATCCGTTATTGTCAAAATCACCATTTGGGGAATTCCGACATGACTACAATCAAAATCCTCCTTATCAATTTCCAAACTTTGGATTCCACAATCCGCCATACTCCCTCCATCTACGTCTGAGACTGAAATAGTCACATTCCCGGTTCCGTCCAAAATAGCTTCATGGGACTGACAAACGGCATTCGGAGCCACACAACAGGGAACATTTGCATTTTCAAAAACCGTAATTTCAGCATTACAAGTTGAAGAATTGTTGTTGTTATCTGTTACCGTCAGCATTACATTTTGGGGCATCCCAACATGGGTACAGTCAAAATCAGATTGACTAATTTCGAGTGTTACTCCGGAACAAGCATCATGACTTCCATTATCGACCTGGTCTGGAGTAATTGAAGCAGACAGGTTGGCATTGAGTGTAATTTCAAGGTTCTTGCACAGCGCAATCGGGGGGGCATTCGCTGTGATGGTCATATTGAGCATCACATTTTTATTACATCCTCCCGCCTTACTAATGTCAAAATACAACATGTGCGTTCCTTGAGAAAGTGTAGTCGTAAATTTATTCAACGTTTGGTCATACGTTCCGGCGACAATACTCATTGCAGGGTCAGAATACCAGGTAATCCCAACAGTATGGCTTGCACCACCTCCAAGTTGCAAAGCAGGCTGAAATTCCATCGCATTGGTTGTGCATTCAACCAAAGGACTTACAATGATTTCATTATTAACAATACTGGCTCCGTTAAAAGCATCATGAATATCTTCAATGATACCCGAATTGGTAAAAGTGCCACTATTGTTGTGGTTTCCTAAAAACAGGGAGGAAATAAGCCCATTGTTAGTAAAGGTTCCTGAATTGTCAATCTTATCTGAAACTACAATCTTTTTGCAATTTTTATTTTCAAAATTTCCTTCATTTAAGAGTCCATTTTGTCCAAAAGGATTTTGAAGACCATTCCCAATATTTAATAAGGCATTATTTGTAAAAGTACCCGACGTGGAGATGTTAAGTCCATCCAAAGTAGATGAAAAAATAATGATACTGCCGCCCTGGTTTTTGAAGGTTTTTGTATTGCTGATGCCATGCTCTCCTACTGAACCAATTTGCCCAATTTCCACATCACCATAGTTGACAAAGCCACCTAAACCGGTACTGAGAATTCCGTTTTTTCCTACATTATTGATAGTAATGGTTCCACTTGAGTTATTTTCCGTCGGGAAATTTGAAAATTTTGATGCGGTTTGAATGCCATTTTCCCCAATGTTACCCAAATCTCCGATATTAATGGTCGCTTCATTAAATAAGTCTCCGTTTCCTCCAATTTTCATTCCGTTAAGCGTACAATTGTCAATGGTTACCGTTCCTCTCAAAACCAAAGAAGCTCCATTGTTAAATATGCCGTTTTCTCCAATGGTTCCGGTATTCCCGATATGGAGGTTTCCATTGAAACTTGTCGTTCCCAGACCAACATTTACGAAACCACTTTTTCCCGTGTCATTAATGTTGATTGTTCCTGTTCCTGAAAATTGATTATCGTTCGTTATTCCATGTCCGGTCGTATGCTTTATGTCTGTAATCCCGGATAATATGCAAGTCCATCGATTAATGATTCCAACACCATTGATTGTGCTTCCCGGAAGATTTCCGATTAGGAGACTTCCTGAATTAGACAGTAATTGATGTGAACTTCCTTGCGGATTTCCCATTTTGATACCATCACTACCTGTGTTATTTATAGTGAGCATTCCTCCATTTCGATTTCTCATTTCGCCGAAAGACCGATTGATAAAAATACCTTCCGTTCCAACATTATTTATATGTAACTCACCATAATTGGTCATTCTGTCATAGAGCAGTATGCCTTTCTCCGTACAATCCTCTATATTGATTATTCCTGTGTTTTGATTAACAATTTCATAATCAAGACCCGAAAAAAGGATGATTCCTGTGCTTGCATTTTCAATATTTATTTCGCCAAAATTTTCAAGCTGTCCTCTTAATTCAATAGCATTTTGACCAGATGATTGGTTATCGATATTTAAAGTTGCACCTGCCTCAATTTTCAACATTTCAAAAGATACTTCCAGTTTTTTTATCGTAACTGTTGTCCCCGAAGGTATTATCGGTGAGTTTGCCACATTGGGTATGGTTACTTCTTCATTTTGAGTTGGGACATGATTTAATGACCAATTGCCAGGTTCATTCCAGGATGTATTCACACTTCCATTCCATTCGTTCGTTTGGCCATTTAAGATTGTGAAAAAGCCCGTCAAAAACAATACAAAGGATAAGATTAAGAGATTGTCTGATGCTTTCATTTTCTTGATGTTTTGTTTTTTGTTAAAGAATAATTCAAAAACCGAAACAAAGCCGGAGGCAGTGCGCACTGCCCGTTTCCGGCTTTGAAGAAAGCTAATTCAGAGCATCACTTACCCTGGCTATGACCAATGCATAGAGGGATTCAATATGAATCATCCCGAATTTTTCATATTACGTCCCTACGGGACTTTGAGCTACGATTGTGGGTCGTTTTTACCAATATTTCGTGCCTAAAGGCACTTTTGCAAGCATAGAAGTGCCTTTAGGCATGAAATATTGGTAACTAGTAATCAACCACGTTTTGTTAAGTGCCGTTAGGTACGGAATATAGCAGCTCTAAAAAATTGGGATGATGCATGTTTTGATGCTACGAAATAACCTTCTGATTTTCTGAAAATTTTGTCGAGACAAATATGCAGGGTAGGACGGGTTGGGCTTTTTACTTATTTGGTCAAATTTTGTACTTATTTTTTCATGGAGAAACCTCTGACAGCTACATACCTGATAATCAACGGTTTAAAGGCAAGTATTTTTCAATCCATTGAGGAATGACCCTTTGATTACGTTTTACAAGTTTTCCTTCTTTAAACTCCAATACCAGCATAGATCTATTAGTTGAGTTGTCAAAAATATAAGAACGGTAAGCAAGTGAGACTGCTTTGGGCATTAAATCAGCATTTATGTAAATTCCTACCTGATACTTTTGTAATAAACGTTTGTACAAAGTACTTTTTCCAGAACCATTAGGTCCGGCAAATACCCTCATTCGTTTGGTTGGATTCATTTGGAATCAAGTCTATTTTTTGTTTTTTCTAATTCTTCAATTACTACAATTCTCCCATCTGGGAATTCTTTAATAACTTTTCCATCTTTCAAATAGGTAATTGGCAGACCAAGTGCTTTATCTTCAGCAATAGCGATTTCACTAGCTTTGGTAGCCAATTCTTGTAAAATTTCTGCCGCATTTTCTTGTTCTTCTAATGGAAAGTCTTCTTGTGCATTTTTCATATTTTGTATCATTTTAATATAGAAGTTGTCTAAAGTTTTTCATTTTCATCTCTAAACAAAAACTTTAGACAACTTCATAGACACTTCAATAGCAAAATTAGTTTTATTATTTCAAATTATTCTGCTGTTTATAGAAACTTGGGCGTTCGCCAAATTCTTCTGTAAAAACTCTTGAAAAATAAGACAAATTTGTAAAACCTACCTCATAAGCTATCTCTGAAATAGTCAAATCCATGGTTTTTAATAATTCCAGGGCATGATGTAAGCGAATACTTCGAATGTATAGTCCGATGGAGCGATTGGTCAGTGCTTTGAGCTTGCGATACAATTGAGATTTGCTCATTCCTATGGCTTTGCAAAGCTCCTCTGTTCCAAATTCGGCATCCGATAAATGCGCCTCGATGATTTCCCTTACTTTCTTCAAAAAGGCATCTTCGATTTGATGACTGAGATTGTCTGGACTGGAAAGTGTCTGTGAAAAATCCAGATTGGCATATCGCTTCTGAAGGTTTTGCCTCAATTCAACCAACTTTTGCAGCCGAATCTTCAGTTCCTTTCTATCAAAGGGCTTCGCCAGATAGGCATCTGCTCCGCGCTCCAAACCTTCTAATTTGGACTGGACATCTGCTTTTGCGGTTAGCAAAATAATAGGAATATGGCTCGTTCTTTCATCTCGTTTTAAAGTTTCCACCACTTCAAAACCATCTTTTTGGGGCATCATGACATCACTTATGATGATATCAGGGATAGACTCAATTGCTTTTTTAATACCAATATCGCCATCAGAAGCCGTTTGTATTTGATATTCTTTTTCGAGTAAGGATTTTATGAAATTCTGGACATCCAGGTTGTCTTCTATGATGAGCAGTTGGGGTTGATCGGTTGGTTGTTGTCGGCTTGCCCCCTTGGGGTTATCAGTGAATGGTCGATTGGTTTTTGGAGAAGCGTCATTTTGGATTACTGCCAATGAATGAGCATGCAATTCTTTTTCCTGGGTTGTTGACTCCAATTTTGAATCCTGGATGTTGGTCTTAGAACTCAACTGAATTGGCAACCAAACTTTAAATTCGGTTCCTCGATTTAGTTCACTGTCCACTTCAATTTTCCCTTGCATCAATTTGACCAATTCTATTACCAGGGCAAGACCGATACCGGTTCCTTCCCCTTGGCGTGTATTGGAATCATCTGCCTGATAAAAACGGTCAAAAATATGTGGAAGATTTTCTTTGGCAATGCCAATTCCAGTGTCCTTTATGATGATCGACAAATAATCTTTTTGTCTGTCTAATGTCCCGGAATCAACCTTCGCAGATTCATCAGATTTGCTTACCAGACAATATACACTGCCGCCTTCGGGCGTAAATTTCATGGCGTTGGACAATAAATTCACGAGGATGTTTTGCAATTTCTCTCTATCAAAATCCATGTTCAAAGAATCCAGTTCTGCATCAAAATGAAGCTGGATTTGCCTGGCTTCTGCAAAAGAATGAAATGACTCTACCAGGTATTTCAAAAAAGTAATCACATCACCGGATTCCAGAACCAAAGCCATCTTCCCAGACTCTAATTTTGAAAGATCCAGCATTTGATTCACCAGGCTCAATAAATTTTTACCATTTCGACTGACGACTTCGAGCTTATTTTCTAATTGGTTTTTTGCACTTCTATCTTTTGACAGGGCTTCACTTTCAGCGCTCAATTGATCTGCCATTCCCAAAATAACCGAAAGCGGGGTCCGAAATTCGTGTGTTATATTGGTGTATAATTTGGTTTTAACCGCATCTAATTCTTTCAATCGAATTGCTTCCTGCTGTTCTAGTTTACGATTCACCTGAAAACGATAAAACCAAAACGATAAAACCAGCGCCGTTAGAAAATAGGACAACCATGCCCACCATCTTTTGTACCAAACCTGGATAACCTGTATTGGAATGGTCAATTCATTTTGGGCAGGATTGCCACGAGAATCAGTTGCTTTTATCCTTAAAAAATAATTACCTGGGGGTACATTTTGATAACTTGCAACAGGTTCCTCATCCACATTGGCCCAGGTAGATTCATGTCCCTCCAAATACCAATAATATTGATTCTTGGTAGAATTTGTCAGGCTATTTAGGAAAAACTGAAATGAAAAAGATTGATCCGATGGCAACAATTCAAATGATTGATTTTCAATAGATTGTATTGCTCTTATCGAATAAATTGAATCCTTTTTAACGTTATACTTTTTAAATTTTGTCAAAAATAACCGAGCAGAATCGGGTTTTACTTTCAGCAAATCATCGGGGTTAAAAACATTCAATCCATTTAAGCCTCCCATCCATATTTTTCCATCCTTCGCAACATAAGCCGAATACGTATTGAATTCGTTATGGGTCAATCCATCTTCTACAAAAAAATTGCGAACTTTTAAGGTTTTTGGATTGAAACAAGAAAGACCATTGTGAGTCCCCAGCCAAAAATTATCGCGATGACGAACAATTGAATAAATCGTTTTGTGCGGTAGACCATCTTCAACAGAAAAACTTTTTATTATCTGTCTGGATTTTATATCAAAAAGTTTCAACCCATCAATGGTCGCTAACCAAAGCATTGCTCCATCCAACAACCAGCCTCTAATGAAATAAAGGTTTTGATTACCCCAAAGCTCGAAGTATTCTGTAGTTAAATCACTTAAATTGATTTTTAGAATGCCCGCCTGATGATTTGACCAAATTGCCTGATTTTTTTGATCCCAATACAAGTAGCGCATTTCCAAATCGTTAAACTGCTCTGGAATGACTGCTTTATGGCTTAAGGTATCAATCAATTGCAATTCATTGTCTTTCAATAATGGAATCTTATTCGGTAGATCCTGAACAGCAAGCATCCGTCTTATGGGTAAATCTAATTTTCGAACCCAGAAGGGGTTTCCCTGCACAAGAGATAGTGCGTATTCCGTTCTAAAATAGAATTGATTTTCGTTGAGCGGGTTCAAATTAGCTGTCACACTATCTATAAGGGTTATCTTTTGATTTGGAGGGGAAATATGAGCTAAAAAACGATATCCTCGATTGGAAAAAATGTGTCCGCCTTTGGTTTCAAGTATATAGGACATGGTATTTTCAAATGGAAGGGCTTCTCCCAAAATCACTTCTTTGTCTAAATAGGTTTCGAAAAATCGTTTCCGCCTTTTGATTTTTCGCAAACCATCTTCTGCACCTATCCAAATGGTTCCTTCTGCATCTTCAAAAACGACGATCCGTTCGTTTGGCATCTTTCCAAAAAATTCCCATTCCTGACTTTCTTTGTCAAAACGATATAATTGAAAATCATGGTCAAAAAGCCAGATGTTCAAGCGATTGTCAACACGCACTGCATACCAACTATCTAATGGAATGCCTTCTGGAACCTGAATAAAGTCAAAAATTTGATTTTCAAGCTCACCAAAAGAAGGGTACCAAAACCTTCCCTCTGCATCGATGGGCAAATTGTAATTAGCTAGTTGAACGTCAAATTTTTCATTGATTTTAAAGGTTTCCCAATGCTTTGTTTTTTGATCATAATAGACATAATGCTTGCGTCTGATTCGATCAAATTTTAAATGTCCTCTTTTACTCCAGTTGTTCCAAATCCAAATTTTTTGAGGCGCTGTTTGGGTAATCAAACTAAAGGTTCCTAAAGTTTGAATTCCAGTGAGTAAGGGCTGGTAGTCCGGAAGCCCGGAAATGTTTGTAGCAGTATCGAGATCAGTTCCGGTTATTACAGGGACCCTTTCCATGCCTGGTAGAAAATCCAAAAAATGGAAGCTTATCGTTTTTTGTAAATTTAAATTCGGATGAAAAACATCCACGCCTTTTTTAGCATAGCGAAAATCCAACTTATTTGGATCAAAAATAACAGCATGTTTTTCCAGTCCCCTACTTACCCATAACATTCCATGTTTATCCTCCTGAACTGATGTGATTCCACGTCCATTGAGATTCGGTTCTCCAGGAGAAAATACTTGGAACTCATATCCATCATAGCGACATAAGCCATTTTCTGTCGCAATCCAAATGAACCCCTTTTGGTCTTGCGTAATATGGTGCACCCAGCGATGAGAAAGCCCGTCCTCTTGAGTAAAGTGTTCTACTTTCATGCCCGATTGGGTGAACATCAAGAAGGGAAGGAAAGAAAAAATAAAACAGATAACATACTTTCTCATCAACGGTTAAAGATAGAGCTTGTTTAATTTTTTCCTGCCTGAGAATTAACTTTTTAGGAAGAAGGCAACCTAAAGCGTAACCCGGCTCTCCTGAGCCGGGAATCCACGAGCGTCCTGGCTCTGGAGAGCCGGGCTACTTTTAATCCACTTTCACAAATCTTTCAGTCTGCACAAAACCAGACTTTGTCCTGAAGTTCAACTGATACGTCCCCGTCGGAAGCGCAGCCACTTCTATCATCGCCTGACTGTCCGTCAATTGAAAACCCGAGATTTGTTGTCCAAGATTGTTGAATAAAGCCACTTCAACAGCGCCTGCTTCCAACCAGATATGGGGTACAATCAACTGGAAATCATCCTGTACCGGATTGGGGTACAGTGCGACCTTGTTTTGCTGAATTTGAGTCTGAATATAATTCGGATTTTCCACATCCTGATTTGGAAACACAAAGAGTGGAGCTGCATCGTCATTGAGCAATTCCGCTTTGCCATTGGCTTTGGTGATCGTCAGTCCGGCGCTGGCATTGCTCAGGTCTACCCAGAAGTGTTCGTCGCTTTCGTGATTGGCGTCTTTGACGCCCCGTACGATGCTGTAGCGGATATTGCTGCCCGTGGAGGTGAAATAATGCGTTCCACTGGCGGCTACATAATCATTATCTGCTAGCGTGGCAGTACCGTCTGAAGTAGCATAATCCACCTGGTCGGTGCAGCCGCTTGCGCCCCGCACTACTTTGAAAAAGAAAAAGGTGTAGCCGGTGCCCGTGCCTTCGTTTTTGCTTAGATCGTCTATGCTTAGGGTTGTACCCAATACTTCGATATCCGCAGTGCAGGTGTGACTGTTGCCGGCATCGTCGGTAGCAGTTAGGGTGACCGTGCTGTTGCCTCTGTCATTGCAATCGAAAGTAGTTTGAGAAAGACCTACATTGACATTGCAATTGTCGGAGCTGCCTGCGTCTATATCATTGATGGAGATGGTGCCGAAACCATTTGTCAGTTGTACGGTGTGCGAGGTGACGCACTGGGCATCTGGCGATTCATCATCAACAACTGAAAAGGACTTGGTACACACTTTTTTATTGCCAGCCGCATCTTTTGCGCGCCATTTGATTTGGTAGTCATCTGGCGGGAATTGTCCGTCTGGGTTATTTGTCCAGTTTTGGAAGGTATTGCCGTTTCCGTCCAGGATTTTGGCTTTGAGTTCGGTGACGCCACAGTTGTCAGTTGGACTGGGGACGGTGAAGCTGATGGTGGCATAACATTCTCCTGCATCTGTGCTGAAAGGATTGGAATAGCTGGCGCAAGTGCCGTTGAAGTTGGGTTTTACTTCGTCCATTGTCAGGGTCGCCACTTCAGAAGTCTCATTTCCACAATTATTACTCACTTCACAGGTATAATCTCCCGCATCTGAATTTTGAAGATTCGTCAATGTCAAACTCGAACTCGATGCACCGCCAATATTCGTTCCGTCTTTTTTCCATTGATAACTTAAATTACTGCCGGTTGCCGTGACGCTGAAGGTCACATTTTCGCCGGGGCATTTGGTGTCGCCGACGGGATGAGTTTGAATGGCGGGGGCGACACAACAATTTTGGGTCGTCAATTTCCAGGACACTACTCTTGTACAGCCGCCGCCAGAATCTTCGATTTTTACAAATAAATTGTGCATGCCTTCCGAAAGGGTCGGATTGGCGATGAAAGTATTGGTGTTTTTATTGATCATACCAACAGAAGTGCTACAGTTGACATCTGAATAAACACCGAGGTAATTAAAACTCGGACTCCCTGCCAAAACAAAAGCAGGATTGATTGTCTCGCAGGCATTGGCGACAGTGGGCGCGACCACGACTTCATTATTCGCGATGCCACCTGTGAGGAAAGTGCCCTGTATATCCTCCACAATTCCGTTATTGGTCAAGTTGCCGGGGGCGTGGGTTTCGGCGGTGTTCAGGCTGAGTAATCCGTCATTGGTGAACATGTCTGTGTTGCTAAACTTATCAAAAAGATAGATTTCAGCGCAGCCTGCATTGGTAAAGGGCTTTTCATTTCTAATGCCTTCCTGACCAATCGTATGCCCGTCCCCAATGGTCAGCTTACCCGCATTGGTAAAGTTGACAGGTTCATTGAAGGCATTATTTTTATTAAAAATTCCTTTTTCATTGACTGTCCCGATTTGAATGTGACCGCCTGCATTATTATTAAATTCAGTAGCATTTTGTACGCCGTCCCCTTGTACGGTCTTATTCAAACCAATTCGAATATTTCCGAAATTGGTGAACGTACCGGCTTGAGATAAACTTCGACCGTTTGAAATACCGTCATCTGCTGTATCGTCAATTTGTATATCGCCGGTATTGGTGAAGATGCTTTTGAGATTCCGAATGCCGTGGTTGCCAATCTTTTTCAAAGCCCCGATGGTGATATTAGCGGCGTTGGTGAACATGCCGCTGTCATTGTTGTAAATACCCTCTATTGTTGTGTCGTCAATATTTATATTGCCACTGGTGTTGTTGAAGGTGCCGGCATTCCGAATGCCGTGGCTGCCAATCTTTTTCAAAGCCCCGATGGCGATATTAGCGGCGTTGGTGAATATCGCGCCACCAATGTTGGAAATACCCTCTTTTGCCGTGTCGTCAATATTTATATTGCCACCGGTGTTGTTGAAGGTGCCGCCATTATGAATGCCGTGGAAGCCAATCTTTTTCAAAGCCCCGATGGTGATATTAGCGGCATTGGTGAACATGCCGCCATTGTTGTAAATACCATCTATTGCCGTGTCGTCAATATTTATATTGCCACCGGTGTTGTTGAAGGTGCCGCCATTACGAATGCCGTCGAAGCCAATCTTTTTCAAAGCCCCGATGGTGATATTAGCGCTGTTGTTAAAGGTTTTGTTGGTGTTATTGGAAATACCATTTTCGCCCGTCCCGTCAATTTCAATCTCCGCACTCATCTCATTGGTGAAGGTGCCGATATTCGTGATGCCGTTCCTTCCCAGCCCCGCCATATCTATATCCACTTTTGAGTTTGTGCCGGTGTTTTTGAAGTTTTTCCCGTTGTTAATGCCGTGAAAACTCCCCGACACGCCTTTGATACTCAAAAGTGCCCCGCTTTCATTATTGAAAGACCCATCACCAGAACTACTGATAGTCACCCCATGTCTGCCAATATTGCCGATTTCGCCGATGAGGATTTGTCCGCCGTTTTTGTTGGTGATAGTGCCAAACTCAATGTGAATGCCGCGCTCATCAGTCCTGTCTATTTTTATGGTGCTGCCATCATTTATCAGGTTACCGCCGGATTGTGAATTGATTCCGGCGGTGCCGCCGACGGATAAATTTTGCCCGATATTGATTTGTCCGTTGGATTGATTCGTCAATGTACCACGATTGGAAATTCCGTTAGAGAATGTATCATCAATGTCAATCGTATCGTTGTTGGTCAGCGTACCAAGATTATGAATTCCTTCAGCGATCGCATCATCAATGTCAATCGTGCCGTTGTTGGTCAGCGTACCAAGATTATGAATTCCGTCAGAGTTCGCATCATCAATGTCAATCGTGCCGTTATTGGTCAGCGTACCGTTGCCGTTATTTTTAATTCCGATAAAGCTCGTATTATCAATGTCAATCGTGCCGTTGTTGGTCAGCATACCACGATTTAAAATTCCATCGCAATTACAAATAAAATTAAAATCATCCCGTATTTTCAGCGTAAACCCCATGGGCACAGTAGCGGTGGCATTGTTGCCTATCACTAACCCTGCCATGGTTACAGAGGCATTGGAGGCGGTGGTGGGTCCCGTCGCATTGGCGGGGATGATGAATTTGGTTTGATTATTAAATCCTGCGCCAATGCCTGAGAATGTCCAGTTGCCTGCTGTGTTCCAGTTGGTGTTGACGGCACCCGTCCAGGTGGCGGATTGGGCATTTAGAGCCAAGGAGGCGGTGAGGAAGGTGAGGATGAGGATGGTTTTGAGGTGGGTGAGGTGGTTGGTTACTTTTTTCATGGTGGTAAATTTTGATTATGAGTTATGTATTTATAAGTACTTGATTATCAGATTATTGTGTTCTTTTTCCTTGATGAAAAGAACCAAAAATCAAGACTTTATGTATTTGTCCTAAAAATGAAATGCCATCCCGCTCGCAACCCAAGCCGCTCCTTTCAGTCGCTCGTGGTAGGCTTTTTTGCCTCCCTCATTTCATTTTTTTAACGGACAAATCCATAAGGTCAAGAATGCCGGTACCTCCGTAGCAAGCGGTGTCTCCGTCAGAGACAAAAAGGATGTCTCAAAGATGGAGGCAAAAGGGCGCTTGCCCCTTGGACAAATCAGCCTAAGACTTGGATTTTTTGTTCAAAAATGAAGAGGAAAGGTTGGATTTTCTGTTCATCACAAATCATAACAAATTGATTATCAATCTCTTGTGACAAAACAAGTGTTTTTTGAATGCCAGCGGTGTCCCTATCGGAGATAATTTCAGATTGAGCCATTTGTTCAAATCGCGGATGCGATGTATGTGTTTAGCGTGAATCGAGGTCACGTTGGATAGCTTCCAGAACAGTATCCT
>JBGTQJ010000068.1:767-48142 GCA_041941305.1 Saprospiraceae bacterium | reverse complement strand
GTGTTTCTAATGAGGAGGATGGGGGGAAGAAGCGGAAGGGGAAGCGGAATAGGGATGAGGGGGGTGAAGGAAGTAAATAATGTAGGATTTTGAAGGGGCTAAGGAGAGCGCAGAGTCCTCTTTGAGAGACACTGCTTGAACTTTAGGATAAGGAGTTTGAGGAAAATGAATAATGTATTTAAAGTTAAAAGGCAAAATGATAAATGTAAAAGTCAAAAGTAAAGTAGGGTAGTAGGAGGCAATTAATATTGAAGGAATGAAATAATGAATGAATAACCGTCTCACAAAAGTGTGGGAAATAATAAATGAAGTAGGATTTGGGGATGAGGGGCCGCAGCGTCCTCTGCGAGAGACACTGCTTGATACTTTGGGAACGGTTTGCAGTTGGCAAGAAACAAGAGGCAAGAGTCAAGAAGACTAGCAACCAGTATCCAGAATCAAGCAACAAGAGGCAGTAGGCAGTGAGCAAGAAAACCAGCAACCAGAACCCAGAGACAAGAAGCAAGAAACAAGAAACCCAGAAGCGAGAGGTGAGAAGCGAGAGGAAAAAAACCAGTACCCAGCAACCAGTACCAAGCACCCAGGAAACCAGCAATAAAAACAAAACACCTTAAAAAATGAGGTTAACGACTTACGCAATTGTATTATCGGGAATGATGATGATGGGGATGAGTGGGATGGCACAACAGGTTTATCCAGTATCCTTGACGGGGTTTAATATTCCGCCGCATTCGCTTGATTTGTCTGTTTATACGTTTGAGCGATCGCAGGATATTTCTTTTACGGCGACTTTGAATGATCCGGTGGAGCCATTTAGGGATGTGCGCTTGAATTTGACGATTGAGACGAATAACAATGTCATATATCAAACGGACCCGAATGCGGGTTTGCCGACGATTCGATTGAACCAGTTTCAGCCAGAGACTTTTGATGGCATTGCGCTGGCCAATTACCTCAATCCGATGAATTTGACGGGGAGCAATGGCTTTGGGCAAGGGAGTGTGACGATTCCGGAAGGGTTCAATTCTATTTGTATAGAGGTCATTGACATTCAACGAAATATACCGATTTCTCGAAAAGCTTGTGTATTTGGCAATTTCCTTTTGAACCTGCCACCTCAATTATTATTGCCTTCTTGTGGGGACATCATGGATTATCCCGAGACTCAAAATTTATTGTTCAACTGGACGCCTATGCACATTGGTTCGCTCAACTCGCCCAATCCAGTTGAATACGAATTTACTTTGGTAGAACTCATGCCTGGTATACAGGATCCTAATGACGGTTTTGAAAATGCGCTTCAGATATATCAGACGATGACGATAACCCCTTCTTTGCTATATTCGGTGGCAGAGCCATTGTTGGAACCGAATAAGACTTATGCCTGGAGGGTGAGAGCTTTTTCAATGCTACATCCAACTAGTTTATTATTTGAAAATGATGGCATCAGTCAGGTTTGCACTTTTACTTACACGGAAGATGGTCTTGGAGGAGGAGGTTCGGCAGCGGATGATGAGGAAGATTCCAAACCGACTCCTCAAGGATGTGAAGTATTCAGTACGGATTTTGGTGTCATCAATTCAGCAGGGGCGCAGCCTTTGGCATTGACGGAGGGGGATTTGGTGAGTTTGGGTTATTTTGATTTGGAGGTCTTGGATGCTTCCCCTTCGGGAGATGGAGTGAGTGGAACTGGTTTTGTGACGGTGCCTTTCTTGAAGACCAAATTTCCTGTCAATTTTACCGATTTGAAAGTAAAAGAGAGTATGCGGGCTTATGGTGTGGGAACTTTGGAAGCAGTCGTAGAAAATGACTTTTACCTCGACCCTACCATGCTGGTACCTGGAAATATTGAAAATGTTATTTCAGAAGAGTATGCTCAGAATTTGGAAACCTTCTTCCAGGTTGGGCAGGGGCAGACGCGGCTCGTTTCGGGATTCAATCCTTCTGACCCGGTTCCAGTGAACCTTCCGATTGGAATTGATAAAGAACAAAATGGAGAAGCCCTTCCTATGATTGCGGTGGTGGGCATGCGCTTGACAGAGCGCAATGCCTATATGAATTGTATAGCCTATGAAAACCTGGATGGAGGCGATATTATGCGATTTGTCGGCATTGACATTGAAGTCACGCCGCTTGGTATAAAGTCTAATAGCAATCTTGAATTACTGGAAGGCGGAACTTCTCCGCTTTCCGGAATTTTTGAATTGACCATCGTAGCTGGCAATAATGGCTCCAACATGGGCATGGATTGTACGGGTTATACTTCTTACAATCTGGAAACTGAAGTTCAGATCAGCGAGGAAGTCATGGTTCGTGCCAGTGATGAATCTGCGATTAAGTTTGCCTTGACCGACAGTGTAGACGATCCCGCTCAATATCTTGGTGCAATAGAAGAATTTGAGGATTTTTCCATACCCAGTTTACCGGGCTTCGTATTTAGCATGAAGGAAGGTCAGCTGGACCTCAATCTGGACCAAAAGCTGGATCTCAGTGAAAACTCCCTGTACCAGCAAGCCAATGAGAACGATTGGCAAGGGCTTCATTTGAATGAAGTACAAGTGACCTTGCCACCCGAATTTGACTTTACCGGCAATGGCAACAATCTCCATCTCCAGCAAGGCGACCTCTTCCTATCCGAAGCAGGCGCTTTTGGCAGTTTTACAGGTACCAATTTGATTCATATTGAAGAAGGTCGGATGGCAGATTGGCCATACAGCGTAGATGTTTTTGATTTGGTGATTGAGGATGGTGAGCCTCAATCTTCTACGATATCTGGGAAGATTCAGGTGCCTTTATTGGATAAGGCATTTGATTACTCAGCTGCTTTGGAGAGTGAAGATGGTACCCTGGAAATTGAAGCAAAACCTGAGCCTGGCATTTACAACATGAGTATGTGGAATGGATCTTTCGAGGTGGCAGAAGGGACGCTGGTCAAAGCACAATTGGTAGATCTAGGAAGTGATGGAAAAGAATTTTTCCCCGCTGCGAGTTTGATGGGTGGCTTATCCTTTTCCATTTCTGAAGATGAATTCGATGAAAAAATTGTTGGCGATGAGGTTGAAAAAAAGCAATTGATTCGTTCCGCTTTTTCTACTTCGGGAGACCTTGATTTTGGGTTGGAAGGACTGGATATGGAAATTTATATCGATCCCTTTAATACAGAGAAATACAAATTAGAACTACTTAGTGAAACACCAGATTCCTTGTCGATTGCAAACAAAAAAATTGCCATTACCAATGTGGCCATGATTCATCAAAGTGAAGAGGAGGAAGAAATAGCCCTACAATTGGTAGCGACCCAAAAAACCAATGAATTGACTATGATGGTTTGGGGAAAACTAGATGACAATGGGGTTTTTGTTTTTGACAGAATTACAACCAATCTCAAAAAAGTGGACTGCGATTGTGTGTACAATGATGAGCAGTTATTTGACCCAAATAAAATTGATGAATACCTCACCTATCACTATGAAAAATTTTATCAAAAAGAGGCTAATCCATTTGAGGTAGATAATATTAGTTCTGGTGCCCAATCTTCAGAAACAACTGGGGAACTATCACCCCAGGAGCTTGAAAAACAGCTCATTCTTGCCGATTTAAAAGAAAGACATATTAATGGATTTGTAGTCAACGATTTAGCAAATATTTCTGAGATAAGTATTCCTTTTTTGGGTATTAAAGTTGAAATGCAAGAAGTAGGAGGAGAAATATTTTCCAATGATCCTATTCGATTGATTCCCGGAAGTTCCTTGCTGGATATAGACAACCATACTGACAATCAAAAAGATAAAGAAGTCAAGCAATTGCCCTATGATTTGACCAATGATATAAAATCTTTTCTGGGAAATACCGCCCAGGATTTGCCTGAAAACGCCAAATTGGTTTTGACCAAATTAACCTTACCCCCTCTACCGAGTGGAGAAACCTATGAAAATGGACAAGATATTCCTGATTTCGAAGATAGTCCTGTAATCATAGAATTATCATTAATTGTGGAGATGGAATACGCCACAGATGGACTAACCCAACAAATCCAACTCGTTTTTAAAAACGACGATGTAGCAATCGGGCCAGCAGCTGTCAATTTCAGTGATTTGAAATTGTTTTTAATGGAAGACTTTGCCTATCCCGATCCTGCTGTAAACTTTTCTTTTCTGCAAAAAAGAATAGAAGGCAGTGATGAAGACAGGGTTAATAGTGATACCCATATCTCTGAAGAAAGTAGCGGCTCTTATTCTTTAATGACTTGTGATGGCTTTCAATATTACAATATACAAGGCGCTTTGAGCACCAAGATTACAGATTTTGATGAGGAAGGAAAAGAAGTGTACTCCTATCCTTTCAAAGAGTTAAACCCAGATTATCTGGTCGATAATGACTATTTTAAAGAAGTGCCCCTTCCTTTTACAGTGAATGGAACGAACCTCGAAAGTTTTACAGCCCAATTGGCTACCACTCATGATGATGGAGAACCGCTTAAATTTTGGCTGGACGGTTTAGAGTTTAAAAATATCAGTATTGTAGATGCACAGTTTAATTATGATGGTACGAACATGGATTTGATTTTTAATGATTTTGAGGTGGAAGTTGAAGGCTTGATGGGCAAAGAGGGAAGCAATCGGGTACCTCTAAAAGTACCTGGCAGTGGACTTTCTTATAATTCAAATGGCTTCTCAGGAAGTTTCTCATTAACAAATGTTCTGGATAAAAGCCTGGAGGCTGATCTGGCTGGTTGGAAATACACCTTAAATAAATTTGACTTTGGATTTGACGCAGATCAGGTTCCCGTTTGTCATATCGAGGGAGACATTTTAATCCCTCTATTCGAAGACATTCCCGAAAACTGGGCAGCTTTTACCGGAGATATGACAGGTTATGTAAATGACAATACCAATGCAGTGGGTTTAGACCAAATTCAGCCACCCACAGGTTCCTTTAGCCTTGTCAGCGGAATTGCAGCCAACAGGTTTCAAGTTAAATGGATTCCGGGTTTGTTTATGGAATTGGGAGAAGGCAGTGATTTGGGAATTGGCTATTCTACCTCCCTTGGTGAATATCGTCCCAATGCTACCCTAAATGGCTTAGGCAGTATCATTCTGAATCAACGCACCATTCCCGATTTAAATCTGGATTTCAATATTCCAGTAGAATTTGTCTATCAAGCTTTAAAATTTGAAAATTTACTCATCAACCATGCAGACTCTGATTGTGGAGAGGATATGAGCATTGGGGGCATTACATCTATAGATTTTGGTACCTGGGGAATTTTACTACCAGAAGAGGAAGAAGATGCCAATAATAATGGCATTCCTGATGCAGAGGAGACAGACACCGATGGAGATGGCATTGTGGATGCAGAGGATGATGATGCCGACGGTAATGATGTGCCTGATGAAGAAGAGGAAGAAGAAGATGGCATTCAAGGCTTCCCCATCAGTATTGAAACCCTGCAATTTGTGTGCTCTGGCAATGAGTGGGACTTAATATTGGCAGTGAGCCTGAATTTGACTAAAGAAGAGGCGGAAAGTACGGATGCGACAGCAGAAGGCGGGACAGAGGGAACTGAAGGAACAGGGGAAACAGGAGGAGGAACTGACACTGAAACTGAAGGCACAGAAGGAGAAGGAGAAACAGCTACTGCAGGATTGACTGCAACTACCCAGGTTACTTTCAGTTTCAAAAAAGATGGGGATCTATTGGTTCCTAGTGGGTTTATGTTGGATGCCATTTTTATTGAAGGAAACTATGGAACGGTAGAAATAAGTGGATTCGCCATTATCATGCAGGGAGATGAATTATGGGGAGATGGAATCCGCTCTTATCTAAGTGTCACATTGGGAGGACCAGGTTTCACTTTTGAAGCCTTGGCTCAGTTTGGCTCCACCAGGGCAGATAATAGCCTTGGAACATCCACCAATCTTCACGATGAGGAATATCGTTACTTTTTCATTGACTTATTGGGACAATCTGAGACTGGTATTCCGCTGAGTCCCACACCTTTGACCCTTCACGGTATTGGAGGAGGGGTATTTTACAATTGTTATGGTTCTGCTCCTGTTCAGAAGTCTGTTGACGAAGTTTTGGAACCCAACACAGACCCACGTCCACCTGCAATTACTGCCGGACAAAACATTGCCATCGATTGCCCAATGGATGATTTGTGTACCGCAGGAGTTGGTTTATCGATCTACGACTATGAACCTCGGAAAGGAAGTATGGGCTTGCATTTGACAGCTATTATGGCAGTGAGCAAACCGCAAACAGCGGTAACTGAAATTACCATTGGTGCCAATGTTTATGTTCCAGAGGGAAGTGATTCCTACAATTTTGACATAACGGTAGTGGGTAAGCTGTTTTTGCAGGCAGAATCCATTGCAGACAGGGCGGAAGCTCCAAATTGGGGGCAAATAGAAGTGTATTACAATAATGAGAATAAAACGATGGATGCAGCGCTTGAAATCCACATCGACCACTCCGTACCGCCGGAGGCACCGATTTTGGCCATTACGACAGATGAAGCCGGCATTCAGGGAAATATGCATTTTGACTTTGATGATGGGAAATGGGAGATCAAATTTGGGGAACCACTTGCTCCTAATGGAATCAACCTCGAGTTGGGCTTTGGTGAAGACCCTAATAGAATCGTCATCCTCAATGACCGGGTTGATTTTTACCTGCAACTGGGGCAAAACCTCAGCCCAATGCCTTCCATCGCCGATATGGTACCGGGTTGGCCAAACGGCGGAAATACGGATGATCGGATGTCCGATGACATCTTTGCTTCGGGACAGGGCATCCTAATGGGACTCAAATATACCCGCTCCATGGGCGCAGAATACGGTCCTTTTTTCGGAAGCCTGGATGCGGGGATTGGCTTTGATATGAGTATGGCACATTACGAAATTGCGGAAGAGTGTAAGGATTTATTTCCGAATGGTCTGGGTATGAACAATTGGTATATGCGCGGGCAAGCATACGCTTATATTGATGTGGAAATGGGCATGCATTATGACTTAGGCTTTAAATCGGGAACAGTCAATATTTTTAGAGGTTTCGCTGCCATCGGGATGCGGATGGAATTGCCGAACCCAACTTATTTTAAAGGAGACATCTATGCGGAATACTCTGCTCTGGAAGGTCTGCTGGAAGGTAAAATGCACTTTCAATGGGAAGCAGGAGGTAAAATAGACGGCTCTTGCCTGTCTGCAAATTTAGATATGACCCCTGCTGCACTGAAATTACCTATTATAGGTGATACCAATCCTGAAGCGCAGGCAGAAGGTAGTGAACAATCCTTGGATGAACCAGAGATTTATTTTAGCCCGGAGGCTGCATTTAATATAGAATTAGAGGAACCTTTAGTAGTCCCCCAATATGAGTTAAATGAAGAAACGGGTGAATTTATTGAATTGGAAGACAAGGTTTATTATAAACCCGTTATGGAATATTTTTATTTGGTAGAAGATAATCTGGATCATAGTGAAGTGACAGAAGAGGATGTTATTGCAGGATATTGGAAAGCTGATGAGACTAGTATAGGAAAGCATATTGGTACTGGAATCAGAACAGAAGGAAGACAATCAGGAATTGACATAAATGGATTATTAAGTGCCCAAACTGAACATACTTTACACCTAAAATGTGCCTGGTATGAAAAAATCGGAGAAGATTCCGAATATACTAAACTAGATGATGTACAAGGAGCAACAGATGGTACCTTTTTGGACATTAAAAAAATAGTGTTTACAACTGGGGATTTGCCGACTCAATTAGTGGATTCCGAAATTGATTATACCATGCCTGAGCGGAATCAACAATACTGGACTCAAGACTTTGCAGTTCCTGCCATATATATGGATGAAGATGATTGGGAAATTGTTTTTCCTGCAGAGGCGGAATTAGAAGACGGAACAAAAGTCATTTATGACTATGTGGTGAATCTCACAGAGTACAATATAGTAGATGATGAACAAGGTGAACAAACAAACCTATATAGTTTCCCAATTTCAGAATACCCTGGAATGGTCTCCTATGAAACAGAGGTAATCAATTATTTCACTCCAGAAGGAGCAGATGCAAATATTAAAATTCCCTATGTAGAAATAATGACTTCAAGTGGTAAAAAGATTGAATTTGAGGGCATGATGGATTTGCCCCTAAAATTCGATGGCAATACGGAATATAAAATTGAACTTATCAGAGTGCCAGTTAAGGATTGGGCGGCCTTAGAGGTAGAAAATTCCTTGGTTTCTCAAGACCTTGGAATAGTAGATGAAGCCACTGGTGAGGAAGTTGACTTTGGTGAAATGAATTTGAATATTCCCATCACTTCATTGGCAGACGAAGATGGTGGGGCTTATGATGCACCCTATGTTATTTATGAATATACTTTTAGGACAAGCAGATATATTCATTTTTCAGACAAGGTTCACGATTACTTCACTGACCCTGGCCTGACGATAGAGTCAAGTGTAGAGACTAGCAATGCATGGGAAGACTACCTAAATGATAAGTTGCAAGGGACGAAGGCTAGTTATCATTTTACATCTTCATCAAGTGTAGAACCCTTTGATTATTTTGGCGGTCAAAGATTGTCAGATCATATTAACCTGAATAGTTCTTTCAGGATGCTCGTAGATGGACAGCCTTCAAAGTATGAACCTTTTGAGGAAGATGTAGTAACTCCTTTTATCCAGGTCTGGAAAGAGGGAGTAGATCATAAATTAGCTACGAAACTGACTCCGGAAATTAATAAGCTTGAAACGCAAATAGATAATCTTATAGAATTGAATAATAGTTTAAAAGATTTGATTTCATCCGCCTATGATGCTGAAGAAGAAGCATACGATGATAAAGATAATTATACGCAATCACATCATGGAGATATTAATTATGCTGTAGCTGTAAATGCCTTAGAAGTTGCTAAGGATGTTCAATTGTCTGTGGAATCAGAAACAGATTTGGATACAGAAACTGCAAGTTTTGATGCTGCTATTGATTGCGGAATTACAGCCATCTTTTATTTGGCGGGGGGGGGTAATTCCTATCAAACTGAAGTTGCAATGTATGATGCAGGTGTGGCTATAGCAAATGCTATTGATCTTGAGGGAAAGGTATCAAAATTTAAAGCAGCCGCCTCTGTACTTGAAGAAAATTTGGATTATTCTACATCCCAAGACCTTGCAAGTCAAATAACAAAGCTAAAAGCAGCTACAACTGAAACGATCGAAGAAGTGGCATATGATTTAGCACATCGAATTTCTATAATTTATGATATTGAAGATTCTCCACTTAATATAGCCCTTGAGGCAATAAGCTTCATATCGGAAATACCTGAAAATAAAAGTAGAATCGAAGATATCAAATCTGGAATATCGGATATTATTGTAGAAAACAGCACTGTTTTTTCAGATAAAATAGTAGAAAAAGTAAATGAAATACCCGATGGTCAATTGGTAACCTATTCTGCTCCTGTTTATCCCGATTATGACTTTGACGGGGATGGTATAGACAATGATAATGATGAATCCCCAGACGACCCTTGCCTTCCAAATGCAAATGCAGGACCTTGTGATCAGGATTTGGATGGCTTGACGAATGAATATGAAGCATTCATAGGAACGAATCCAACACTTTCAGATAGTGATGGGGATGGTACTAGTGACAGTGAATCTTCTGTATATGGAATATTTTCATCTGAATACACTCAACTACATGTTGATTTGGCCAGGTTTATTTTTATTAAGGATATTTTGGAGGTTGGCTATGATGCATTTCAAGAAGGTCTGATTACCCCATCAGGAGTTACTTCTGATACAAAAAAACATTTTTCCTCGGTTCTTGAGTTGGGATGGAAGAATTGGATGAAAGAAATTGAAAGCGACCAATATTTTAGTTTTAATTCCACAACAAACTATAGGGTTGGCCCTAGTTATTTATTTTTTGATAAAGAATGGGAAGGCAATTTCTATATGGAAGTTGAAAATCTCATTCCATTAACTTTCTGGATTGATTATCTTTATGAAGTAGATGTAATTGATGAACGTCCCTACTATGACGTCGTTGAACCGTATGGGATGTGTTGTGTCAATGCTCCTGATTATTATTCGGGTCAGAGTACGGTTGAAGCAGTTATGATTAGCACATTACAAGATGTTTACACAGCAGTTTTTTTAGACTTTTTTGAAGGAAAAACTGAATTGGAAGCTGGTCAATATCAATACACTTTAAAATTTCCTCAAATTGATCAATGGCAAGACCTCTATCAGGAGATTGAACCTGGAACCAATTCATGGAATGCTTACGTATTCAATTTACCCAGTGGGAAACTGGATGTTGTAATTGGTGGTGAAGATGAAAGTATTGCCACTGATGATGAACAGGATAATACCAATAATGAAGTCGTAACAGGAGCATTAGCGAACAGCTCTACTGAAAACTATACCATCAATGGTTTGGCGATGTGTCCTTATCGTCAAGGTCATTTAGAGGTAGATTCAGAGTATGAGGGTGAAGAGAATTATACAGGGTATTTTAGGGGACTTAACTTAGATTTTAGAACTACTGAATTTGACTTTCCGAACTTAAAGTATCTGTGGTTAACAGCAAGTAGTGGAGAGACCATTTCTATTATTGATGTGCAGAATGAAGAACAAGACATATACGACCCTCAAACCTGGAAAAGGGATAAAGTAGTTTATGGAGAAGGATTAAGTGAGGAGCCACTATTTTTCTACAATTATAGCAAGCTAAAAGAGGTGCTCGGTGAAGAAGATATTTCAGGTGGTGATTATAATATATATGAAGGGTACAGAACCTTTACAGTAGAGGACGTAATACTGTGTAATGTCCATGCTTTTTTTAAAGATGGTACCGCAAAAACAGCAGAAATGACTGGGACTGAGGACCCATCTCACACCATTCCTCTATTTTTGAGAGATGCTAGCTCCACCCATTATTATATTGGAGATTCTGATTGGATTGATGGCCGCCATACCCCAGTATTGGGTCATGAAGGAAGTTTCAAAGACTTTACAGGCCCCGAAATCTTTGAAAGAGAACAACTCATCCGTTTCCGAAGAAATATGGAAGCCCAGCCTCTGGAGTTGACCATATTCTCTCCTGGCACAAGAAATCCTTTTGAAATTGAGGGTATCGCCATCTACGACAATGAAGACAAACTGGTTGTTCAATGGGAAGATAATGTCAAGACTTTGTACGCATACGATGGGGCATCTCTGGTGAATGAAGAGTCCTTTGATTTTGAAATCCAGGAAAACTTAGGCAATAGCGAGGACCATGTATTATTTATGATGGATCCCAATATTGAATATACCGTTTATGTAAAATCAGACAAAGGCACCGAATCTTTTGTCACCAATGAGGTTTTCTGGGAAAATAGGGGTGGATGGTCTATCTATCGTTTTGATGAAAACATTCCGGATGCACGGTTTTCCAAAATAGGGGCCAATCATGGGTTATTTCTCAATGGAGATGAATGGGTCGATTTGACAGGCAATAATGGGAATCCAATCTCACCAATTGATGCGGGATTGCCATTGCAACAAATGACCATTGAGGCCTGGGTATATCCTGGATATAATGGCAATGTAGAATTAATTCAATTTGGGGAGGAGGAATGGCCTGTTTGGGCTATTAAACGAGATGGCCCAGGAGAACAAATAGGTTTCGAATTGAACACCGAATCGAGATCTGAAGAAATATGGACGGAATTTATTGATTTTAGATGGCAGCATGTGGCGGGAACCTATGATGGAGAAACCACGCGATTCTACCTCAATGGAGAAGAGGTGGGTTCAAAAGCAATTACACAAATAATTTATGTCACTGATGGCTTGTTAAAAATAGATGGGGATAAGGATTATATTGATGAAGTCATCCTTTGGAGTACAGCCCGGACACATGCAGAAATTATTGCAGATGCTGAAGAGGGACCATTGTTTACAAAAAATGGACACCCAAAACCGACCAACGGGCTATTGGCTTATTACAAATTCGATCAGGACTTCAGCAGTCTGGATTTACCGAACTGGGGTGGCAGCAAATTTCCCGGCAAATTGATGAATTACGATGTGAATGGAAATAATTGGATTGTTTCGGAAGTTCCTAAAGATTTGGAGGCTGAGGCATCTGATGACGAAGAAGAAGATAACAGCATCAGTAGTTCTTTTACGGTGACAAATAAAGCGCTCAGTTTCACCCAGGTATCGGGTCAGGTGAGCATTCCTCATCATGCAGATTTGAATTTGGCAAATAATTTCACCTTTCAATTTTGGTATAAAGCCAATATTGGCTCCAGCATGAGCTCAGAAACAGATTATAATATACTAAGCAAAGACGGCGCTTATGATTTGAAAGTCATTAATTTAGATACCTTGGAATTTACCTATTACAGCGGCTCAGTTGAATTCCCCAAAGGAATGCTTCTGGATGGTTTATGGCATCATTACGCCTTGGTAGGTTCCAATGGAAATAAGTTATCCTTTTATAGAGACGGCGCTTTAGTAACTGAAAAAATGAGGTCTTATAACATTGGAAATTCGAATGAGGAAATGTTTCTTGGAAACCCAGGATCGGTGGATGCCGTACCTGCTGCACTGGATGAAGTGAGTCTTTGGAATATTGCTTTGGATTCAGCAACCATTGCTATTGAACATTTCGAATATGGCTTCACAGTTCCAACAGAAAATTTAATGGCTTATTACGATTTTAACGAAGCTACCAATAGTCAAACCTTGACTGACCAAAGTGGAAATGGTCATGATGGCACGCTGGGACTAACCCCTCAGAATAGTCTGAAAGGACTAAAATGGGTCAATGGGATGAGTTATATGGAGGAGGACTACCTATTGGTCAAAAATGGCGAGAACTGGGGACTTCAATTTAAAGATCAAGTAGCATTTGGCAATCTGGAGGAATTCAGATTGGAGACTTCTACCGAAACCCAGAATTGGTATGCGGGGCTTCACAGCAGAGACAATCAGGAAGACCCAGAATTGTATGAAGCGGAAAACCTGACAACTACAGAATTGCCGTCCATAACAAGTGATATGACCGCCTATTTGTGGACCAAAGACGAAACACTGTACAAAGGTACCCTCACAGAAGGAGATAGCAGAATCATCCTGGAGCAAGTGAGTGATTTGTCAGGAACTCCTTATGTCTCGACTGATGAAGATGAAAAAGACTATTACAAAGTCGATAGAAAAAGTACCAAAAACGGTAAATTGACCAATGCAGTTCAATTCACTTTTAGAAATAACTTGCCTTTAGAAGCCCTGGACATTGCCATATATGATGCAGTAGGTGAACGCAAATACTTGTATTTGGACGGAGATGACCACTATCGGGAATACACAGAAGATGGCAGCATCCATGTACTCGATTTTGAAGGTGTGCATAATTATAGCCTGAAGAAAGGGGCAGCCTATTTTGTTTATTTGAGAAATGAAGCGGGATTATTCCATTACTTCGTATTGGGAGATGAATTCTGGAATAAGCTGCCTGTAGTCTGGTTTGAAGAAGATGATTTTGAGGATGAAGATTTAGAAGCCTATTTCGAGATTGGAGATTATGCCCTGGAATTTGAGGACGATGCTGCAGCCAAGACAGCTGAAATAACCGTCGGTACCCAAATAACTGTGGAAGGCTGGGTTAATTCAAAGTTGGAATTTGCATTAGATGAGAGTGAAGACCAGTTTTTCAACCAAAATCCGGGTTTAATAATGGGCTTGGATGAAAATGGTTATTTATTCGGGCGATTATGGGATGGAGTGAATTTCGATTTTGCCCATATCAGAGCGAATGAGGTTTTAAATGTCAATGAATGGTACCATGTTGTTTATACTTACGACCACATTTACAATGTGTCAGAACTTTTCATCAATGGAATTTCACAAGGGACCAATATTGCTTCATTCAATCCATCGACCACTTCCAAAATGTCCATTGGAGGATTTTCGGTTGATATTCACGACAAAAACTTTAATGGAAAAATAGAAGACTTTGCAATTTGGGATTATATATTGACTTCTGAGGAAATTCAAAACCATTACTTGTATGGTGTGGACGGCGGCTCTGCTGGATTATTGGCTTTCTATGATTTTAATGACGGCCCTGGTAGCAACACCCTATCCGATAGATCTCCTCGGGAAGCAGATGGAACCTTAAGTACCGAGTCTGAATTGATGGATGATTGGGTGATTTCTGATAAAGCAGCTTCCAGTAGTGGCTATGCACCTGGACCTTTTACCATCATTAAAAATAATTCCAATGTTTCAATCAGATACTTTGAAGAAGCGGACAGATTAAACGTTACAGATATTTACCTCAAAAATATTTCCGGTGATACCCATACCAAGCATTGGTTCAATGGTTATATCTACGAAAACGACAATGGGGATATTACATTCGGATGTGCAGACATTCCCGAAGAGGAAGAAGACCTCTATGAAACGGGCAATGACTATGAGATTTGGCTAAAAACGGGAGACGGGACAATTTATCATTCCTTGAGTACGGATGGATCTGCCTTCTTCTTAATGGAAGAATACAAAGGAAGCGAAGTACCAGCAGCTATACAGAGTAGTTCTGGAAGTATCGAAACCGAAACCCATATTTATTTGACCTCCCCTCCCGAAGACGCAGGTTCAGGTTCCAGGGCATTGTATATTGATTACTCCTTGGAGAGTATGGCGGATAAAACTGAGATAAGTGTGTACGATAGTGATAATCGGAGAGTTGTATTTATTCATCCTGTCACAGATGAAGAAGGAAATGTTTCCGTTGAAGGCTTGAAATATAACTATACAACAGTAGAAGATGGAGACAATAATTATTATACCTATACAACATCTTCGATTTCAACAGATAAAATTGAATTATTCCTGGACCCAGCCGAAACTTACGATGTTTATTTTAGTCATAATGGACCTCCAGGTGCTTATTCTGAGCTCATAGAAATTTCTCCTTCCAGTTTTTGGGATGCATCCTGTGCCTGTGCCATTGCTTATGGATTTGATGACAGTTTTCATCCGATTTACTTCGAACCCGACCCCGACATTTCAATTTTCAAAAATGGGAATGGAGAGTGGGCATTTCATTTTGAAAGCGAATCCATTCTCAATGATATTGAGGAAATTGTATTTACTTCAGAAACCGATGAATACCGCCATTGGTCTCATCATGGATCTTATTTAGAAAATGGATTGTCCTCGGCTGCTGTAAATTGCACTGAATTGCCGGAATCCGGGAAAGAATTATGGCCAGGTATTGGGAGTGATTGGGAATCCGTTGAAGTAAAGATGGTACCTCTTGTAGAAGTAAAAAGTGAGGTAGATGAGGATGGTAATTTCATTGCCAATTCTGATGTAGACATCCTGTATCCCTTTTACTCTATTTCAAAAAGTGATGATCAATGGGACAGGATTGAATTAGAAAGAACTGTATCGAAAACAAAGGATGACAGCTTTAATCCCGATGCCTGGGCTACTATTGTCCCTATCGTTATTTTATCATCCAATGAGGGAGGAATTGTACGAATGGACTTTAACGATCCTGCTTTGAAAGAGGAATGCATTTTTACGATTTATGATAGCGAGGATCGTTTGTTGGTGTATAGTCAGCCAGATTTCACCACCAATGAGGTAATCGATCCAGCCAAGATTTTACAATTTACTTATACGGATGAGGGCGTCGTTTCTCAAACCACGAATATCATTGATCTAACGCCACAGGTGTGTACCTTATATGTTAAATTAGGTACGGCACCAAATTCTCCTAAAGCATCCTTCCCGATTACTCAGTCCTTTTTAGAAGCAGATTGTTCCTCCTGGTGGATAAAAGATTTTGTAACGGATAATAGCATTCCAAATTCCGTCTTTCAAGACCCCGAAGAAGAAGGTTTTGCCAATAACAATTTGGGAGAGTTTGCCTTAAAATTTGATGGGACAAATGATTATGTGGACATGGGCACCCAAAGCCCGGGAACCTTTGGATTAAGCCTGGCCACCTGGGTCAATGCGGAGTCCTTTAGTAGTGACCAATTGTTGGTAGGATTAGGAGAAAAAGCCAGATTGAGTCTGGTAGACGGTATCCCTACCTGGCAATTAAACACTAATGGCAATACGCGAACTGTAAATGCGGCTATGCCAATCGTTGAAGACGTTTGGTATCACTTGACTGGAACATTTGACGGAGAGCAGGCGATTCTTTATTTGAATGGTGAAGAAGTGGGTTCAATTTCAGTCAATGGTACTATTTCAACAGCGGAATTGCTGACTGTGGGTGGAACAGAAGAAAGCAATCATTTTACAGGAAAAATTGATGAGACCACTTTTTGGTCGAGAAGTTTGGACAGAGAGACCATAAGAGATCTATTAGATTCCGGTGTCAGTGGAGATGAAGAAAATTTACTTTCCTATTTGAACTATAATCAAGGCACCAACAGTGCGGTTGCAGCGGATATCTCTGATCATGGAATCAGCGGTGCCCTTCAAGGCTTTGATGTGGGGGCAGCATGGATAGACATTGAAAATGAAATTAGGTGGTTGAAGGCAACTGATGAGGATTATTGCCTCACTTTTTCTGGCGATACTGATAATATTTTATTGCCAGAGTCAAGTACATTGGATGTTGGAGAGAATTTTACAATTGAATTTTGGGCAAAGTCGGAGAGTACAATATCTGATAGAAGATACCTTTTCCGAAAAGAAGCCTCTTTCGGTATTGATATTCAAAATGAAAATGATTTTGTGCTGGCTACCTGGGGCAACGATTTTCAAATTGGCGATGGATTTATCAATGATGGCACCTGGCATCATTATGCAGTCACAGGTAAGGGTGGTACAGAGCGAAAATTTTATAGAGATGGGGCTCTAATACAAACAAATACACAGGATTATACAATTGAATCCAATTCAGAACCATTTCGAATAGGTTATGATCATCTTGCCCTGGCCTTTTCATTGGATGATTGGAGGCTTTGGAATGTAACCCGAAGCGAGGAGGAAGTTTATCAGGCATACCTAACGCAGACGATTAGCCCTGATGAGCAAGGCTTGGTGCTTTATTATGATTTTAATGGAACCTCGGGTCATTGGCTCGCTTTTGACAAAACAGACAATCAGCATACAGGCTTGATACAGCATTTTGAATTAGGCCCAGCCTGGGAAGCAGCCCTAAAACCCCAATCATTGGAGTTTTCTTTTGATGAAAGTCCTTATTTCCTGGATAATGATGGACAAGAAGGATTGACCTTACTCACCAATGAAGCTGAAAATATTGAGGAATTATTTATCATTTATGGAGAAGAAGAAGACAATCTCAATGAACTTTGGTTGACAAATGAAGGGCATTTTTATAGCAAAAATGGAGGAGCGCTTTCCTTTTACTGTTTTTCTGATTTCGAGGCAGGCATGAATCTAATTCCAGAGTATGCGCTTAATTTAACTGCATACATCAAAACTACTGATGGCAGCTATTACCAAACTGAAGACGACATTACCTCGGGAGCCAACATTATGAATGTCACACCCCAAGCATCTTCTGTTTTTAATAAAGCCAAAATCACTTTAAGCCAAGCGTCTGGAGAGGACATGCAATTTTCCTTTAGTAGTGGCAATTTCCCTGAAGGTTTTGTGGTTGCGATTTACGATGGAGAGGAAAGGCTGGTTTATTACAGAGATGCTGAAAGCAGTGTAGTATTTGACCATGAAGACAGAATTTCAGGCATGGATCCTGTGGATGCAGTTGAAATTTCGAGCAGCTCAGCCACTCTTCCTTTTAATTTTCAATCTTCTGAAACCTATACTTTTTATCTTCAAAAATCAGATGATCAGCAATTGATGTGGCAGGCTAGCGGAGCAGATCTGGATACCGACTGTACAGACATACAGTGGTTTATTGATTTTGATTCCACGAATTATTCAGATAAATTAATTAGCCCTCTTTTGGCTGTAGAAACCGGAGCGGAAGATTATGCTTTTCGTTTTAATCAAGACGAGAGCCATGTGTCTATTCTCAATTCAGAAGATATCCTTTTACCAAAAAACTTTACTGTTCAATTTTGGGCAAAAACAGATGATGTAGCCAGTAATTCTTTTGTTTTTCTAAAACTAGGAAGTTATGGAGTGATCGTAGAAGATTGGACAAAGCTCAATTTTCATGCAAGTTCAAGTGGTTCTGAAGGACAATTTGGAGATGAATTTTTAAATGACGGAGCATGGCATCATTATGCTATCTCAGGCAAAGGAGGAACTGAGTTAAAATTATATCGAGATGGTGTTTTGGTCTCAGAAGACAATGATGGGTATGAAATAGAAGATGAAGATTATCCATTAACATTGGGAGATTATTCTGAGCAATTTGATTTGACTTTGGATGAGTTTAGCCTATGGGATTACACCAAAAAGTCATCAGAGATTAGTGTCGATTATCTTTCAGGGTATACCTCAAATTCAGAGGGTTTAATAGCCTATTACGATTTTGATGGAGATTTTGGTTCCTATTTATTGCACGACCAAACGGGAAATGGGCATGTAGGTGTTTTCCAAAATTCAAATTTAGAACAAGGGTGGGTGATTGCTGACAAACCAGAAAGAGCAGAAGTTGACTTTGATGAAAGCCCATATGCATTGATAAAGGACGATAATAATAATCTGACCTATTATGTGCAATCTACTTTCCATGAAGATGCGATTGAATATTTTTATTTGCAGAGTGGTCGAGCCGATCAAAGTACAACTGAGTTTTCCTGGTGGTCAAGCAATGGGCAAAAATTTCACATTGGACCAGAAGAAGATGGTGTAAGAACGACTACTGTAACTTGTGAGTCAATGCCACATTTAGGGACCATTATGGTCGAGGATGGCGTACCTTATTTTGAGGTCATACTTCAAACCGCCAATTCAAATGGCAACAAGACTTATTATGAAACTTTTTCTACTCAGGGACAACAAGATTATTATTTTGAGGTAGTAGAAGAGATACCTACTGAGTTAGAGGCACCATTGGCTTTTGTAGCAGTTGGAGAAAATACCGGATTGAATTTAAATTTTCTACAGTCTGAATTATTAGCTAAGGCTCAAGTTGGCATTTATAATGATACTAAAAGCCGTTTGGAAGTTTATAGAAATGCAGATGAACTATTAAGTTTTTATTATTCTGTTGACGATGGGTTAAATCCTCTTGACCGAGCAGCAGACCAAAATGTTGCGAGCATTGATCTGCCATTTGAACCAGTTGATAATCAGAATTATACACTGTTTATTCTTTTGGAAGATGGCAAAAGTGCTAGTTGGACCTTTAAGGGTAGCAACATTGTGAGTGATTGCAATGACATCACCTGGCTACATGATTTTCAGAATTCTACAGCACCTGATTGGTTTGCCAATCCTTCTTTGGCTCAAGATGGCAAAAATGATTTGGCTTTTCAAATGGGTGAAGCTGGAGAAGGGATTTATATTCCGGAAGGACCCAACTTTGAGTTTCCTGACAACTATACGATTCAATTTTGGGTAAAATCAAATGATTTCGCATCAGGTTCCAAATCTATTCTAAATAAATCTGGAATTGTTTCTCTCAATGTCGAGGACACTGATTTTAAATTTAATGGAAAGAGTTTTGAAGAAGGATTGCTCAATGACGATGCATGGCATTTTTACAGTTTTGTGATGGATGCAGATGTTGAATCAAGTTTTTACAGAGATGGACAATTGATTAAAAAATACAACGCTTCCAGCAATTCAACTACATTGGAGTCACCCATTATAATAGGAGGTGCGGTAGATGCTTCCACGATTGGTTTGATGGACGATTTGAGTATTTTTTCAAAGGCATTAGACCAGGGAGAAGTTTTAGAAAGTTACCTGGCTGGCATTGAAAAATCGAACTCAGACTTATTGGCATTTTATGATTTCAATGGAGTTTCTAACAATTGGATAGTGTATGACCAATCACAAAATGGAAACCTGGGTGTAATAGCGGATATGGCACCTCAGGATGCATGGGAAAATTCAGATAAACCTGCCGCATTTGACCTTTCTGAAATTGCTGGAGATTATGGCCTGTTGAAAAACGAAAGCGGTGCATTGTGTTTGTACGCAGCCTCTACCAATTTGCAAGATGATATTGAAGAATTATTGTTGATTAAGAATGGGACTGATTGGTTGTGGTGGACTGCTGATGGGCAATATTTCCAAATAATAGATGGGGCTGAAAGTTTAGATTGCATTGATATACCAGTAATAGCGGAAGCACTATCAGCTGAAGCTACTAGCAATTTTGAGGCCTACTTAAAAACCAAAAATGACAACTATTTCCGGATAACCAATCCTTCTTCGACTGCTTTAGGCTTCAGTTTTGTCGAGGTTGCGGAAATGCCTGTTGAACTAAAAACCGCTCGTTTAAAACCACTGAAAAGTGGCGATAACTTGGCTGGAATAACGGTAAATTTTTCAGATAATGAACTCATTGACCTTTCTGAAATCGCCGTTTTTGACCCTTCTGAAAGAATTGTAGCTTATCGAAATAATGAAACCAATTTGTATTTCGATTATGCAATGACGGACTTACCCATTACCAGAGTACAGGAAGCCTCTACTGTTAGATATGACTTGATATTTTCGACTGAAGCAACTGGTTTGTATGAAATTCACTTTAAGTTGAGTGAAGACGAAAGTAAGTCCTGGAGTTTTGGAGCTTCTGATATTATCGAAAGTTGTAAAGATGCTTTTTGGTTGGCCAATTTATCGACCGTAGAGGAAGCCGAGAAACTAAAAAATGTAACGATTGCTCCTGCTGAGACTCTAGAGGATTACACAGTTAGTTTAACAAACGCTTCCAAAATTGGATTGGATCACATTTCTCTAGCTGATGCAGAATCATTTGAATTTTGGTTAAAATTGGAAAATGATTCTGAATTAAGCGAAATCCTTACCTGGGAAAATCCTACTGGTACGGAATATAGCCAGCTTAATTGGAATCCGGATGGAAAGCTAGTTTGGGAAGTTAAAGGAAGTTCTACTAAAATGATAGAGGTAGAAGAAGATTTGGGAACTGAGTGGCATCATATTGCTTTGACAAAAGACGGAGACAATCGAGTGACTGTATTTATTGACGGTCAGGATTTAGGTAGTAAAATAATCAATACAAGCCCACTGACAGAAAAATTACGCATTGGACCTATGTCTGCCCAGATGGATGAACTTACTTTCTGGAAACCAACAAGAAGTACTCAGCAAATTACAGAGAGTTACCTTCAAGGAATTGATGATTCGGAATCTGGGCTTTTGGGTTATTATACCTTTAATGAAGCAACAGATTCCTGGCTGGTGTATGACCGCTCCTCAAACGGCAATTTGGGATTGGTTGCAGACTTGGATAATATCAGTGATATTCGCCAGGTGTCCAGTCGCTCAGAAGGTTTAGACTTATCTAATATTTCTACTCAATACGCCATTATAAATGACAACTCGGTTAATTTTTTATTATATGCTGAAAATGGAGGATTGATCGACAAAATTGATCAATTGTATTTGAGATATACAACTTCTAGCGGAGATCAGATACAAAAATGGTGGGCAGATGGCGAGGGGCTACTCACTGTAAATGGTACGGCGCAAGCTTACACCTGTGATAATCTTCCGGAATTGGGGGATATTTTGATTGATGCATCTATTACCCAATTAACCGCTTTCATTCAAAGTGAGAATGGCAATTATTTTGGAATCAGTGATGCTTCTGCTTCAGGTTTGGAATTTTTTGAATTGTCTTCTATCAGTAGCTTGCCTGATGTCATGAAAGCAATTAGGTTTGAAGCTTCCGCTATGAATGCTGCTACAGATGAAATAAGTTTCTCCTTTAGTGAATCCGGTTTAGGAGAAAATTTTGTTCTTACCGTTTTTGATGACCTGGATAGAATGGTCGTGTACAGTTCTCCTCAAAAGAATGTCACCTATGATTACTCAGGTGGGACATCTCCAATTACAGAACAAACAAAAATTTCAAATTTGGTTTTTGAAATACCTGGTTCTAATCAGGAGGAATATACTATTTATGCTAAAATAGGTGATGACGAACGTACAAGCTGGTCATTTAACAGGGCTGATTTAAATAATAATTGTAAAGCCGACATCTGGTTAACAGACTTTGGGATGGACATCGAAGATGAGCGATTCCTTGATCCTGCTTCCATGGATTTGGAAGATGGAAAAGATTATGCGCTGAACTTAACTTCCACAGATGCTCCGATCTATTTGGAAGGGGTGACAAGATCTACTGAAATGACGATTGAAGTTTGGCTAAAATTGGACAATCCCGAAACAGACCATACTTTATTTACCTGGGAAAGCACTTCTAATTCTGATTTTTCTTCAATTGAATGGAAGCAACCTCCTGGTACATCTTCTTATGGCGTTTATTATAAAGAATCTAGTTCCGGAACCCAGGAATCCTTGTTGGAATCGGTAGAATTTGGGACGGACTGGCACCATATTGCCATCACAAAAAATGCTCAAAATCAAATCAAACTGTACATTGATGGATATTTGCTGAATGAAAAAACGGTTTCAATTCAACCAACAGGCGACCGTTTGGTAATTGGTCAAATGGAAGGAAATCTAAATGACCTGAGTATTTGGGATATTGAAAAAACAATTGAGCAAATCAACGAAGATCGGGTGGAAGGCTTTGAAGTGACTGCATCCAACCTGGTTGCCTATTACAAATTTGATGAAGTTCCCGGTGTTTCTTTAATATTGGATAAAAGTGAGTCTAATCGCCTGGCAGTAATCCCAACAGGTATTGATTTGCAAACTGTAAAAGAAGAAGCAGAAATCCCAGAACAGGTGAACTTAACTCAAATTACAGCTGATTATTCTCTTTATTTTGACCCTTATAAAAATTTCTATTTGTATGGCTTAACTGATGATTTGGTTAATGAAATTGAAGAATTATACATTCGTTACCATACAAAAACTGAAAATGGAAAAGAAGTATGGTGGATTAAAAGGGAGGGGATTTACGAGGGATTGGATAATATCGAAAACTGGACTTGTAACAACTATAAATTTGTCAATAACAATTTGATGATTGAAGAGGAAATAGAAGCATTTAGTGCTTATCTGAAAGATGAAAATGGAAATTATTTTTCATATAATTTTTCTTCAGTAGGTGACCGATTGTATTTTGAATTAAATCCGGTTGTTGGAGGGATTCCCGAAATCATGAAGGTTGTTCGTTTGATGCCAATTGATGGAAATGATGCTGGATTTCAGGTGGAAGTGCACGATGAAGGATTATTGCCAGATTTAGAGCTCGCCTTATATGATGAGGAGAAATTGATTGCTTACTTATCCAATGAAAAGAATATAAGAATTGATTATGGCATCTATGGTTATGACCCAATTAGAAGGTATGATTTATCCTCTAATGGTTTGGTTGAAATGCCGATGGTTTTATCTGATGATGTAAATTATACGCTTTATGGAACCTTTGGAAATGGTTTAGATTTTGAATGGGCGTTTACTACTGCTGAGCTTGCTAATGGTTGCAAATTTGACCAATGGCTTTTGGGTGATGATGGAATAAATATTTCGGATAACCTAATCGATCCGGATACACCAATTTCCACAACAGGAGATTATGCCATAGCCTATAATAGTACTGATGAATCTATTTGGTTGGATGATTTGGATCAGCCCGAGTCCTTTACGATAAGTGCCTGGATCAAAATTGACAATGAGAATCAAGAGACAAATATTCTTACATGGGGAAATGGCGTAGAAAGTACCGGACTGAAATGGGACGGAAGTTTGAGTCAATTGATTTACTATAAGGAGTCGGGTGGAACAAGTCAAATTACCGCTGAACTATCATTGGAAAACGGATGGCATTATTTCTCAATGACAAAAGACGCAGGGAGTAGTTCTGATAACACCAAGCTTTTTGTCGATGGAATGGAAGTTCTATCCACTTCCACAAATTATAAGGTGGTTTCAGATAGAGTTCGAATCGGGGGTTCTACAGATGGAGCAATTGATAATTTGAGTGTATGGAGCACAGCAAAAACCAGAGCAGAAATCAATGATGATAGAATTAACGGTATCGATTTGACGCATTCAAACCTGGAAGCGCATTATGATTTCAACGATGGACCTGGAGACTGGACCTTAACGGACAATGTAGGCGCTACATATACTGGAATATTAATGGATATGGACGTCTCCAATGCATGGGTCAATTCTGATATTCCGGAGCAAATTGATAATTCAGCCATTACGGGTGATTATGGATTATTGAAGGATTTGGATGATGACTTATTGTTTTTTTCAACCTATGGAGCTTCTGAAGTCACTGAACTCTATTTGGAATATTCCATTTCAGCATCTAGTGAAACCCAAGCCTATTGGTGGAGAGATGGGCAGTTGTTTTCGGCTTTAGTTTCTGGGAACGAGGTAACTTGTGCAGAGCTACCATCCTCTTATGAGGAAATATTTAGTGCTGGTGAAATCACCAGTTTTACAGCTTATTTGCAGAATGCTGATGGAGACTATTATGAAGCTGCTTCCACTTCTGGTATTGAAACAGTAAATTTCACACCTTATTCAGGGGTGGATGTGCCGGCGATCTTTCAAGCTGTTCAATTGGGCAAAATTGGAGGCACAGATAACAATGGAATTGCTTTTGACTTTTTAGGTGGATTAAGTTCGACGCAGTTTGTAGCTGCAGTTTATAGTGGGGACAAACTAATTGGATATCGAAATCCTTCATCCAATTTGACCATAACTTATGATGATAATGGTTACATCTCTGAAGTCAAACAAAATGACTTTGAAGATAATGCGATTGCCATTCCTTTAACCTTAGTTGAGAATGCTTCCTATACTTTATATATCGAATTAGCGGGTGGAGATAAAGCAAGCTGGGAGTTTACAACAGAAAACTTAGCCGTGGATTGTCAGGATTATGCTTTTTTGAATTCATTTTCTCCTGATGCCTTCGATGCCAATTTGATAGCTGATCCGCATACCTCTGATGCGGAAGGCAATTTTGCCATTAATTTGGAAGCAACTGGGAAGGTAGTGCTTGAACATTTTGATTTACCCGAAGAATTCACGATTCAAGCATGGGTTAATTTTGAAGATTTTGGAGATAGTAACACCTTACTTTCCTGGACAAATGAAGGGCAACAAGACTATGCAATAATTGAGGGTACAGGCAATGGATTTGAATTTGAATATTCCGAGTACATATCAGGCGGTCAATTTGTTCAAATGACACACCGATTTGCTACTACTGCTGAAGCCTATATCTGGCACCATTTAGCCATTACGAAATCGTCGTCAGATGGCTTGAAGATGTATTTGGACGGGCTTTTGATTGACTCTGAAACGACTGGGAATGCAGTACCAAGTACGAATTTACAAATTGGACCTTTTGATGGAGCGATTGATGATTTGAGTATTTGGAATATAGCTAAAACAGAGGCAGAAATCGCTTCAGATAAAGATGGAGGAATTGACATCAGTTCATCATCCTTAGAAGCTTTTTACAATTTTGATGAAGGACCAGGTCATTTCCTTGCCAACGACTTGTCAGCAAATAAACGAACAGGATATATAGCGGAAGCTTCTCCTGAATCGGCATGGATAGAAGTAGATAGAGCAGAAATGATATACAGTTCCATCTTGACAGGTTTAGCCTTGGAAGAAAGCGACGAAGGATTGACTTTGTACAATCCCAACGATGAAATTTTGAAGAACTTTTACATCATTTCTTCTGATAATCCAGACTATTCAGAACCTTCGATTATATGGTATCATGATGATGGATATGATACTTACCGTATAGAAGTTTCAAATGGACAGGTAATATCGAGTGGATGTACGGAGATGCCAGCTCATCTGGAGGTTTTAACTTCAACAGTTGGTGATTATTACAAAGCTTATACAGAATATGTTCATATTCAAGGGTATAGATATTTCTATGCGGAGCATTTTCACAGTGAGATTACAGCATTTACAGATTTGGATGGGAAACCAGAAGTGTTTAATGGAAACAGAGTTAGGGTGAAAAGCTATAAAAGTGTAAATAATCAAGATGCTGACTTTTACGACTCTGATGAAGAGTGGGATTATATGCATTTCAATCTGGATAATCCAGACAATTTTGGAAACTATACTTTAGGTATTTATGATAATAATTCGAATCGACTGGTGGCTTATGGTACACCCGGAGTTGATTTGGTTGGTATTGACGAGAATGGAAATATAGATGAAAGCATCATAAAGTCAGCCGACTTATATAATTTCTTTATGATTCCTGTTGATGTGGCTGGTAATTTTTCCTATACATTTTACCTTCAATTAGAAAATGGAATGGGCGAAACCTGGGAATTTAACTCTTCTTCAATTTCGGATTGTGATACAGAACATTGGTTTATTAGTTATGATGAGGGTCAGGCTCCAGAATGGTTTAATATGAAAGCTACCTATGATTCACAAACGGATTATGTAATAAATGGTTCAAATGGTTCTTTCTTGGTTCCTGGTTTTACAGATTCCAATTCAGCAAGTGATTTTAGTATTGAATTTTGGGCAAAAAGGCCAAGTGAGTCTTCTGGTGAATTATTAGAAGGCGCAATCAATGTGGGAACAAGTTCAGGTGGGACCAATCTCAATGTAGAAGGCACTAGCTTTTCTCAGGGATTTGAAAGAGATAACCAATGGCATTATTATGTGATTACAGGAGGTAGTTCATCATATGCAAGATTATACAGAGATGGAAGGGAAGTTTCTGTATTAAGTGAGTATAAAACTTTTGATTTCAACGACAACTTAATAATTGGTGGTGGGAGTGATATGGAGTTAGATGATTTGAAAATTTGGAATAAGAGGCTCTCAGCCGAACAAATTCATACCTATTTCCTTACAGGGCAACAGGAGGATTTGAATGGACTAATCGTTCACTATTCTTTTGATGAAGGTGATGAACGATCCATGAATACAAATATCCTGATTGATCAAACAGGAAACGGGAATTACGGAATTGTAAAAAATACTCCATACTTAACTGAAAGTATATCAGGAGAGAACAATTATTTTCCTTTGGCAAGCAATGATTTGATTTGCTTAAGAGTGGAGAAAACTGAATATTCTATTACTGCCAATGATTATGCTCTGTTTGGAAATCCAAACATTGAAATCAAGAGTATTTATGCAAAAGAAATTGGAATAGATAAGTTCGTTTTTTGGACTTCGAATGAGCAAAGAATCAGTAAGGTTGATGGAGTTATCACTATCAATTGTGACGATTTGCCAGCTTTGGAAGAAGTATTGGACTATGTGAACATAAAAGATTTTCCTTCTGGTATTGAGTTGAATGTGGAGACCACAACAGGGGAGTTCTATTCAACGACATTAGGTCCTGATGCAACCATTGGCATTTTTGAAATTATATCAGGTTCAACATCCAATTATATTTCCTCTTTCTCAATGCCTGAGTATTTAAAATTGTCTGAACTGAATAATATAACTGGGTTTGAATTAAGTGCTTCATCTAATGAGTTGGAGGATAACCTTTCATATGCACTTTGGGATGAAACGGATAGTACCAACCCAAAGTTATTGGGACTAAAAACTGGAACTGATTTTTACACCATTGCTTATGATGAAAATGGATTTGCCAGCTTACCATTATTGCAAATTGAACAAGGCTTTACTTTGGATAATTGGGAGAATAAAGTCCTATATGTTTCTAATGCTTTAGATGGTTTGAAGTATGCCATTTCCTTAGAAGCTGGTGAGTGTGTATTTATTCCGCTTAATCCAAATGAAGCAGTAAGTGTTGCTGATGAAAAATTCGATTTGGAAACAGTTTATTATGCCAAGTTGAATTTAACAAATGGAGATTATGATTATTCGAATACAGTTGACAACATAACAGATGTACTAATTGTAAGAGCAGATAATTCAGTCGAGTATTTCTCAAAATCGCAAAATGTTTTGTTTGATGGAAATACAGGTTCAATCTCATTCGCTACGAGTATTGATGCTGATTTTGGTGCAAATATTTCAAGTGCATGGGTCGTGACAAATGATGGAACATCTAATAACTATTATCATTTATCCGATATAAATCTTCCTTACTTTGTGGAAGTTCCTGCTGCTACTTACGAGCAAATTTCACTACCTGACCTTTCTGGTTTTTACTCAATAGTGAACAATGAGATGGCTGGTCCAATCGATGAAATAGAAGAAATGTTTATCGTAAGGACAGACGACAGCCAAGAATATTATAATTCTGAATTAGGGCTTTCATTTAATATTAGTGATAATTCATTGGCTTGTGTTGAAATACCTACGAATTTGGGAAATGACTTTAAGGAAGTATGGATTAAAACGAAATATACAACAGGAAATCCAGCGCAATATTTTGGTTTCACTGAATCGAGCAATACCTATTTCTCTGAACAGTCTGCACCCTTGATTGAGAACCTGACCATTCCCGACTATTTTGAAATGAATTCCTTGGCTGGTTCTGAATCCGGAATTGAAATTAGTTTCCCAGAATCATCTATGTCAGAGGAAATGATTTTGACCCTTTGGGATGTTAATCAAAGTAAAATATTTGCCCACTTCGAAAATAATACCCTGAATAAGATTGATTACTATGGTGATATGCAATGGCCACCAACTATTGCCGCAAATAACAATATCATTTCCATTGATGATTTAGATACCAAATCCATTTTTGTAAGGTTCAGAAATAAAGATTATCAATTCGACTTATCAGACTATGACTTGACAGTTGAGTGTCCATATTTCTTATTGAATAATGCAAATGAAATTACTCAGGATGACTCGAAATTTGAATTACCTGCTACGGCTTATAAGTACTCAATCACAGCAGATGAGACTTCTATAACCCTGATAGGAAATTCAGAAGTTTTAGATGGAATTGACGAGTTGTATATTATCAAAAATGATGATACAGAGATTTTCTATTCAAAGGCATTAGACCTTGCTTATGATGTCAGCAATCAATCCATTAGTTGTGCTGAATTGCCTCTGGACTTTGAAACGGATATCGTCGAAGTTCATATCAAATCAGGTAATCTATACTATTCCCTGGAGGATTTGGGAGCGATTTATTTAACTGAACAGGCAACTTCGCCAATAGCAAATGTTGCATTGCCTTCCTACTTGCAACTTGGTTCTTTGTTGAGTAGCACTGGTATTTCCTTGGAAAATATTCCTGCTGATTTGTTGAATACAATGACTGAAATTGCGGTGTGGAATGAAACATCGGATGGAACGGATGGCATCGTATCCCTTCGAACTGTGTCAGAAAAGAATACAATTTCATATAACAATGGAGTCCCAGAAAGCATTTTTGCCGATTCAGAGAACTTAAATGAATTGGGATTAGATAATTTAGATAATAAGGTTATTTACATTAAAGATAATCAAGACAAAACCTATCGATTTGAGTTAAATGCTGATAATCTAAGTTCCAATTGTGAAATGCTTCTGTTAACGGCAGATACAGAAACTACTGTTGATGAATCAAAATTTGAATTACCAACTATAGCGACTTATTCGACTAGCGTTTTTGATAATTATTTCAGTTTGAGTGGGGTTGAATATATAGAATCTAATTACACAGGTATTTCTGGGAATTCTGAACGAACATTGGAGTTTTGGTATAAATACGATGCCACAGGGGGGGCTGACCAACATATCGTTAATTGGGGAGAAGATGAAGTTGCTCAAGCTTTTGGAATCAGGATTAATAAGGGAGAAATCTTGTTCTTCGCCAGTGGAGGGGCTCAAACGATTCATTCCGGTTATTTCTTAGATGAAGAATGGCATCATATTGCATTGACTTTTGAAGATTCCAAGGTGAAGATTTTTGTAGATGGAAATTCTATTATGAGCCCAGTCGATAGAACGCTAGATACCGGAAATGGCAATGTGGTTATCGGTGCAAGAATCGGAGAAACACCCACAAGAATTGTTTCTGGACTGGTTGATGAAGTTCGAATTTGGAATTCAAGAAAAACCGCAGCTCAGCTTAGAGAATTGATTAATCAGGAAATTACAGGAAATGAAGCGGGACTGGAGTTGTATTACAATTTTAATACAATATCTGGAATTACGGTTGAAAATTTATCAAGCAGTGAAAGAAAGGGGACGATATACCGAACAGATGCTGCATATACCTTAGTGGACGACACTTTGGATGGAGATTTGACTGCAATCCAAACCCTTTCAGTTCAACGGTCTTCAAGTGAAATGGATTATTATGATGCCTCTGCTGGGATATATTATGACGCAGTAACGAATGAAATTAAGTGTCCAAACTTTTCCAATGAAATTGCCTTAAATACCCCGATAGAAGGAGTGTCTGTAACAACTGCAGGTGGAAATTATGGTATTGAAAATTTGAGCACCTATTTTTTGAGAGAAGACATCGGCACCCTTTCCGGCAGTTTTCCTGAATACCTAAAAGTGAGTCCTGCTGGAACTGGAATTGGGTTGAATTTGGCCTATCAAAATGAGGCTATAGAAGATGATTTAACCATTGCGATTTGGGATGAAGCCAACAATAGAATGTTGGTAAAGAAATCAGCTACAGAAAAACAGATCGTCATTTATAATAATGGTACTGCTGAAGAGATTGTTACCGAAACAAATAATTTAAATGAAATTACGATAACAGATGTTTCCGACTTAGAAGATGTAAAGGTTTATATACAAAAAACCGATGGTTCCACTTATGAAATTGAGGATTTTGATGATTGTACCTATGTGGTACTGAATGTTGCAAACGCAGTTACTGGTCTGGAAGATAAATTTGTATTGCCAGAAACTTTCCAATTAACTAAGATCGCCCCTTTTAATGCAGTCTATTCGAATACTTCTAATAATTATATAGCAACAGATTGGGAAGGGGTTACCGCCAAAAACAGCCGAACTTTTGAAACATGGGTTAAAACATCATCTTCAAGCACTCATCAAACCATTGCTTCATGGGGAACCTTAGCCTCCGGAAAAGCGTGGGAGATATTTGCCTGGCGTAATGGAAAATTGACCATTTTCATCAATGGAGGCTTTCGTCAAAGTGTTGAGCGCATTGATGATGACCAGTGGCATCATATTGCCGTTGTGCTTGAAGATGTGACTAATCCAACCTTAATGGACGTGAAAATGTATATTGATGGATTTGAAGTAGAATATGTGAAAGACAATACAAAGTCCATTAATACAGATGGTGCTGGCAGCGTCCATATTGGTGCCAGAAAGGGAAATAAATTGCCTTTCAAAGGAGAACTCGACGAAACGCGAATCTGGGATAGAGCTTTGACACTAGACGAAATTCGAGCAAATATCAGCCAGGAATTATCAGGAGATGAAGAAGGATTGGAGTTGTATTACAATTTTAATGGCAATATTATATTAACTATCGAAGATCAAACTGGGAATGATCGAGATGGAATGCTTCCTCTCGAAACAGCTCCTTTTAATGCTACTTATTCTAATTCATCCAATAACTTTATTGCGACTGAATATACTGGTATTACCGAGAACAATAGCAGGACCATTGAAGCCTGGATTAAAACTTCCAACTTGAACAAAACGATAATGTCCTGGGGAAAAAATAGCGGTTCAGGTAAATGGTGGCGAGTCACTTTAAATAGTGATAATAAATATCCAATTGGCGCGCTCAGAGTTATGTTGTCAGGTACGGTTATTGGAACAACGCCATTGAATGATAACAAATGGCACCATATTGCAATAGTGCTTGATGCAGACAATAATCCTACTGTAGATGAAATCAAATTTTACATTGATGGTCAACTAGAAACTATCAATATCGCTTCGAAAAATCCTGTAAATACAGACCCTGACGGTAAGGTATTCGTGGGTCAAGATCCCAATTCCCCTTCTATATTGAAGGGTGAGTTAGATGAAGTTAGAATTTGGGATATTGCTCGAACCCAAGCCGAAATCCAATCGACCATCAGCCAGGAATTATCAGGTGACGAAGATGGTTTGGAACTATATTACAATTTCAATAATTTAGGTTCCTCTCCATTGGTAGAAGATCAAAGTAGCGCTTCAAATTCTGGTATTTTACAACCATTGGTCACTGCCCCTTTCAATGCAGTCTATTCAAATACTTCTGATAATTACATATCGACCAAATGGGCAGGAATTACAGGGTCAACAAATAGAACTATTGAAGCCTGGATTAATACTACAGCTAATAATAGAATAATCACTTCTTGGGGTAAGAATTCCACGGGTAACAGAATCGATTTAATAATAATAAATACCGGTTTAAGAGTTGAAGTCAAAGACGGACATAAAATTGGGGGAACAAAAATCAATGATGGCAAATGGCATCATGTGGCAGTTGTATTTGAAGATGATGGTTCTCCGAATGTTGAAGATGTGAGAATTTATATAGATGGAATGGAAACTAATTATACAAGCACAAAGGCTGCTGAATTGAATACTATGGCAGGAGCTAAGGTCACTGTAGGATCTTATCCAAATGGAAATGTACCGAACATTTTTCAAGGGGAAATGGATGAAGTGAGAATTTGGTCTGTGGCAAGAACACAAGCCGAAATTCTTTCAAACATTAGTCAGGAATTATCAGGTGACGAAGAAGGATTGGAGTTGTATTACAATTTCAATGACAATATTATATTAACTATTGAAGATCAAGCTGGCAACAATCGAGATGGAATGCTTCCTCTCGAAACAGCTCCTTTTAATGCCAGTTATTCTAATTCATCCAATAATTTTATTGCGACTGAATATGCAGGTATTACCGGGAACAATAGCAGGACCATTGAAGCCTGGATTAAGACTTCCAACTTGAACAAAACGATAATGTCCTGGGGAAAAAATAGCGGTTCAGGAAAATGGTGGCGAGTCACTTTAAACAGTGATAATAAATACCCGATTGGCGCGCTCAGAGTTATGTTGCAAGGTACGGTTATTGGAACAACCCCATTGAATGATAACAAATGGCATCATATTGCTATTGTGCTGGATGCAGACAATGACCCAACCGTAGATGAAATTAAGTTTTACATTGATGGTCAACTAGAAACTATCAGTATCGCTTCGAAAAATCCTGTAAATACAGACCCTGACGGTAAGGTATTCGTGGGTCAAGATCCCAATTCCCCTTCTATATTGAAGGGTGAGTTAGATGAAGTGAGAATTTGGGATATTGCTCGAACACAAGCCGAAATCCAATCGACCATTAGCCAGGAATTATTAGGTAACGAAGATGGATTGGAGCTGTATTATAATTTCAACAATCCAGGATCTACTTTTTCTGATAATTCTGGTAACAACTATGTAGGAATGCTTCATCCCATTGTTGTACCATATTCTGTAAATATTGCTAATAATACGGCTTCGATTGTTGGAGATATTACCACTATTGAGGAATTGTATTCCGAGAAGAGTAATGGAAACTTAAAGTATAAAAATATCACTGGGAACTACCTATTCAAAGAAGATGACAACACCATGGAATGCTCCAATTTCTCAGGAGAAGTTGGAGATGATTTGACAAAAATTTGGGTCAAAACAACAGATGGCAACTATTATGAGGCGGCTGACTTAAATCAAGGTACATTCATAGAAGTCACTGCGAATGATTTACCAAACCTCTCTTTACCTGATTACATCCATCTTCAAAAAAATGGCAATGATCACGATTTGTTAATTAGCAATGGAAATTTATCAAGCAGTTTAACAATAGCCATCTGGAATAAAGATGATGATGAATTAATGTATTTGAGAGAAAACGGAAATTTGTTATCGTTTAGCTACTCGAATGGAGTTCCAAATTCACCGACTACCTTGCCAAATCCTGACCTACTAGATACAGATGAATTAAAAGATAGAATCATCTACATTAAAGATGCAAAAGGCAATAAGTACCAAGCTACTTTGAAGGAAAAGGAAATTGCTGATTGTTATTATGTACCCTTATTGAATCCGGATTCTAGTATTGAAGATAACAAGTGGGAAGTCAATTTTGCCATTGACCTTGCCTCTACAAATACCTATGTTTCGACAACTTATGATGGCGTTTTAGGTAAAGGAAAAAGGACAGTTGAAGCCTGGATTAAGACTACCGCTACTAATGAAACAATTGTCAGTTGGGGAGAAGATGATGACTTAAAAGAATTTAGAGTCATGATAAGCAGCGATGGTTTTTTAGCCTTTAAATCTGGAAGTAATACTCATAAAAAAGTAGGTTCAACCAATATCGCTGATGGCAACTGGCATCACATTGCTGTTGTCGCTCCAGTTAATAATAATAAAGTCAAAAAAATCAAGCTTTATGTAGACGGGGAAATAGAAACTTATACAGAGACTGGATCTAAAAATAAAATAGATACCAAAAAAAATTATAATGTTGCCATAGGAGGATATAAAGACAGTTCCAATTACACAGGGCAAATAGATGAAGTAAGAATTTGGAGTTTAGCCCGAAGTACCAGTGATATCGCCAATAATAAGGATGCCCAATTGCAAGGCAATGAATCAGGTCTTCAATTGTATTTCAATATGTCTGAGGGCAGTGGAACCTCGGTCAACGATCCTAGCAATGGCAGGAATGGAACGATTACGACTAACTCAGGAAGCTGGGTTATTAGACAATAATGACGCTGGATGGCAAGATATCTTTTTGGATAAAATCCAAGTTGAAAAAATAACTTTTTATCTCTACCTGCGGTGCGGATAAAAGGGGAAAGTAGGGTTGAAGTTTGAATTCGCCTGGAATCAGGCGAATTCAAACTTCAACGCAGCTCCCCTTCGAGAGTCGCGCCCAGCGCGACAAACTATATCGAAAAACTTTTGAGTGTACTTAATAAATGCCAATGAAAAATATAAGAAATATTTGTGTAATGCTAATTCTTTTGGGAGGATGTACTGGATTGCTTTCTCAAAATGATCAGAATGTTTTACTCATTCAGGCGCGAGGTTTGTCAAATGGAGTCGAACTTAAGTGGCAACCACTAAACCCTGATCATTGGGATGCAATCAATGAGACAGGATACCATATTGAGCGAGTGACAATGGATGAAAGCGGCAATGAAATTGAAGGTTCGAATACTATTTTAGTAGGATCGACAGCGAATCCACGAATGATGCCAAAGGACAGTCTATGGTTTGCAGAGAATGGGAAAGAATTAGACGGGTTAATTCGTGCAATGGGAGCATTGATGTATGATTCGACCTTTCGATTTCCCGACAATAAATTAATGACTGCCAATACAATGCGGTACAACTATCTCTTGTATGAAGCAAGACAAAAAAGCTTACCTGCTGAGGCATTGGGTTTAATTTTACTAGACTCCACAGTGACCAGAGGGGCTTCCTATCAATACTCAATTTCAGCTGATTTACCAGATGGAACAACTTTGAGTAATTCAGTACAAATAGAAGCAGGTATTCGAACAAGAATTTTAAGCCCAGAAGGAGTACAATATCCCAAATATGAGTTCCCAGGTAACTTGCCGCTCTCCAGAATGATTAGTTCCAATAAAAATGAAAGAGAAGACCAGGTCATTGCGCTTCATAGGGCTTATGAAGATTCCATCGTGTTAAGATGGGCACCTAACAGTCCGGAGTTTTGGTCAGAATCGATCGAAACAGGCTATATTCTTTTGAGACAGGAAGCTATGGAAAGCGGGGAATATTCTGATATGGACACCATCGCAAGAGTGATGCCCTGGGCAAAAAAGGATTTAAACGATCGCATTTCCGGAGATGATATGGCGCTTATCGCTGCTAACAACCTTTATGGTTCAAATGTCAGGACTAATTCTGGTTCCATTACAGAATTGGCAAGTATTTATGAATCCAGATATGGTTTTTCAATTTATGCAGCAGAACGGTCCATATTAGCAGCAGAAATCCTGGGCTTGAGATATGTTGATTACGATGTGGAATCTGGTAAAAAATATCGCTACAGAATCATTTGTGAAGCCTCCAATAGCAGAAGGGGCAATGCCAACATTTCTCTCACCAATACTTTTGTACCAGTAAGTCCACCGTCGGGCTTTAAATTGCTTTCGTTTGATGGATATATTCAATTGGAATGGGACAAGGATGCCAATAAAAAGCGATTTTCTTCCTACATATTGGAACGATCCGATGATAAGGGTTTAACTTTTCAATCCCTAACAGACATACCCATTGTATTTTTAGAAGATCCTGAAAACCCTCCGCTCATTTATAACTTCATTGACTCCGTAGAGAATTATGTAAAACGAATTTACAGACTGAAAGGAAACACAAGTTTTGCAGAAGCAAGTGCTCCTGCGGAGGTAGTTGGTATGTCAGTAGATTTAACTCCTCCTCCAAAACCAACGATAACTCAAGGAGAATACATCAGAGAAAAAGATACGATTTATCTTCAATGGGATATACCTCCTTTGCCAAGTGATTTTGCAGGATTTAAGATAGAATTAGGTGGTGCTTATGAGGGTCCTTATGAAGCATTAACAGATTTGCTTCCTGTTGATCAAAAGTCTTATGCTTATACAAGTTCGACTTTAGATGGCAGCATGGCTCATTATTTTAAGGTTTTGGCACAAGATACTGCTGGCAACACCAATAGTTCAGTTCATTATTATGTTCATGTACCTGATTATTACGCACCAGACCCTCCTCCAAAAGTGGAAGGACATATTCAGGACAATGGCAAGGTGCATATTGTTTGGGAACACAGTAAAGCGACTGATGTAGATGGTTATTGGTTATATTTTGCAAATAATCCTAAAGATGAATTTTCCCTAATCAATACCAAACCGATAAAAAACAATTATTACTCCTATAAAATCCAGGAGAAATTTTTAAATGAAACAATTTATTACACTGTAGCAGCGGTGGATAAAGCCGGCAATAGAAGTAAAGTAACTCCCGTCCTTGCAGTTGAAAGACCTGACCATGTTCCGCCTGTAAAGCCTCGAATGGAATCGGTAAAAGCCATTGGGCAAAATTTGGAAATTACTTGGGAAAATAGTGTTAGTAAAGATGTAATGTATTATCTTATTTTCAAACGAGAATATGGAGAGAATGGAGATTGGATACTAATTGATAGTGTAGAGGCAATGGTCTCAGAAAGTAAATATCTGGATCAGGATTGTCAATTCGAAAAAGAATACGAATACAAAGTCCAGGCTAAAGATGATGCGGAATTATATTCAGAATTTCCAGTACCTCTGTCAGGTAAAGTCCGTTTTAAGGAAGCGTTTTTCAAAATTGGCAGTCTAACTGCTGCTCTAAACAAAGAGAAAACTGAAATTCATCTTAATTGGACTTATGATCCACCAATCTTAAATGGTTGGAGTAGTCCATATAAGTTTTACCTACTTAAATCCTCTGGGCAGGATAAGGTGAAAGGAGTGCAATTATTGCCTAATGATACTTTACAATTTATTGATACTGAATTTGAGGCTGGGAATTTATACAACTACGCCATCAAGGTTCAGTTCGACAATGGAAAATCGGGTGAATTGAGCCCAGTAAAATCAGTGATTATTAGATAAATATCAAAAATAGGATAGCTGTTTTTGGATGATAATTCAAAGTAATTATCAAGAGAAAGTACTGTGACAAAATTGGAGGTTGTTTGCGCGCCTTCGCCTTCGGCTCGGCGCGCCAGGGAGGTTTGGAGGAGCAGTCAATCATAAAAAATTGGTAAACAATTTTTTATGATTGACTGCTCCTCAGATACCTGTTTTCAGGTCAAAAAAAACAAGCAAAATGAAGCTTTTTACATACCGTCATTTTTCGATTCAAAACTGTTCAAAAGTGTTGCTCTTGATGCTTTTGGGAATTTTGGTATTTGTGGATGCTCAGGCAGGACGAGTGGATTATGGATTGGAAGTAATGCCGCAGTGTCAAAATCAGTTGACCAGACAAGCTGTCTCAACAATAAACTTTCAAAAGGACCGAATGGACTTTGCAGAAAGATTTGCGGCTTTTGAAATGGTGACAAATGAGACGGAAGTGACCTTGGTGGGTAATGTTATGACGATTACTGATATCAATGGAGGGACTTCCAATGATGACATTACGATTTCCTATTCCGGAGGAAATTATACCATAACCGATAATGGCGGCTTATTGATTGAAACATCTATTCCTGGTTCAAGCGGTAGTGGGAGTAGTTCTGTAACCATTCCAGAGGCAGGGATCAATGACATTACTTTCAATTTACTAGACGGAAATGATGATATTACTTTGAGTAGTTTGGCTTCGCCACTAAGTGGCACGTTTACAGTAACAGATGGCAATGGCACAGATTCCTTTACCCAATCTGGTACAGTGAACGTGGGCGGTATAGATATTACTTCCGAAAGCATTACCCAAAACAACACCATTGAATGTGCGGGAGACCTCACTTTATTTGCTAACGGAACGGATGCAGATCTGACGATTGATAGAGATATTTCAAAGAGTAGTGGAAGTGATGCCAATTTGACCTTAAAAGCAACTGATGATATTATAGTGGTAGATCCAGCTAATATAATGAGTACCAGTGGTAAATGGAATATGATTTTTCACTCCGACACTGATGATAGTGGTGCCGGAGGGATTGATATTGAAGGACATAACAACACTCATGTAGTATTCAACTCTAATAATGGAAATGTGACTATGGGAGGTGGTGCTGACCCAGCACTAAACCCAACACAAGGTCCTCATGAGGGAATTAACTTTAGAGAGGCAGAATTGCATGCAGGGAATGGAGATGTATTATTCAGGGGAACAAGTGTAGCTGCTTCAGGGAATCAAAAAATGGGAATTTTTATTCATGAATCTGAAGTATATACAGTAGATGGGAATATTACGATGGTTGGAGAAGGGGCCAACGGAATTGGAGCACCAACCTTTGCTGCAGGAATTCAAATACAAGGTACATCAACTGTCGAATCTACTGGTTCAGGGAATATTAGTTTGACGGGTCAGGGATCACAACATGGTACGCTTGGAAGCACCGGGGTTCAAATTCATCCGGTGGGTGTAAATTCAGTTATCGTAAATACTGGAGATGTCACCATACATGGTACAGGAGGAGGAGGTGATGCGCCAGGTGTTATAGTGAGTTATAATCTTACGCTTGCTGGTTCAGGAAGCCTAAATATTACGGGAATAGGCAATGGGGCAGGACACGATTTTAGATTAAGTCATCAAGCTTTCATCGGTTCCGCGACCTATTCAGGAGATATTACTATTAATGCTGAAAATATAGAACTAAATCATGCTGCCAATGGGCCAAAAATTCAATCAACAGGTGCACTCAATTTTATTCCATTGACCGCTTCCAGCACCATTGGATTAGGTGGCGGAGCAGGGGACATGAATTTTAATGATGGCGAATTGGCAAATTTGGAAGATGGTTTTTCTTCCATTAAAATAGGAGATGCAAGCAATGGCACGGGAACGATTAGCTTAAATACCGCTACATTTACAGACCCACTTAATCTCTATGGAGGTAATATAGTCGATGAAGCAACAGGAAATGACATTTCTAATACCAATAATAATGTGACTTTGGATGCCAATGTCTCCCCTGGTTCTTCTCCTGGAATCCTGCAGGTTAGTGGCAATGTGATTTTGACCTCTGGGAAACAATTGAATATTGAAGTTGATGGGGCAACGACTCCTGGGACAGATTATGATCAATTGAAAGTTTTTGGAACCCTAAATTTAAATAGCATTACCCTGAATGTTTCGGGAACGCATACTCCAGGTCCTGGAGAAAACCTCACTATTGTCGATAATGATTCAAATGATGCCATAACTGGTACCTTCAATGGTTTAGCCGAGGGAGCAACCGTTTCTTTAAATGGTCAAGCCTATGCACTTACATATGTGGGTGGAGATGGAAATGATGTAGTACTGGTAACTGCCGAGCCGGAAATTAATGTTCAGGGAAATGGCAATGACATCAGCGATGGCAGTACCTCACCTGCAACAAGTAATGATACTCAATTTGGAGGTATCCTGTTGAATGGACAAAAAACGGTGACCTATACCATCCAAAATACGGGCTCAGGGACGCTGACCATTTCTAACCTAACACTTAGTAATAACACAGATTTCACCCTTCAATCCCTGACTTTTCCAATAACTGTTGCTTCTAGTGCCAGCACCACTTTTGATGTCACTTATAATCCTCAAACAGCGGCTACCCACAATGCTACGGTTGCCATCACCAATGACGATGCAGATGAAGGAACTTATGACTATCTCATACAGGGAACGGGATGTGCCAATACGGAAAATTCCTTTGTGTCCTGGACAAATGCAAGCGGAGATAACAATTGGAATACAGCTGGCAACTGGATTGATGAAAATGGCAATACAGGGATTCCTGGTTCGGGTGATGTAGTCATCTTTAGCTGCGTGAACGGAGACAATTGTACGGTTGATACCAATCCGCCGACGATTTCTGAGTTTATTGTAAAGTCGGATTATACAGGTACTGTGAATTTAGGTGCTCAAACACTGGATGTCAGTTCCAATTTTGAAGTAAATGCATCCAGTCAATTCAATGGAGGTACCGGAACTGTAAAATTTAGTGACCAATTGACTTGTAACAGTGTAGCTTCCGTTAATAATCTTTTAATAGCTGTTGGCAATAGCGATAATGTAACTATGACACAAGCCCTCACCGTAGATGAAACACTAACCATTAATAGTATTTTGGAATTGAAAACCAATGGTATCAATGTCAAAGGTGATATTGTAATTGTAGACACCGAAATTCGCTCAAATCAATTCATTAGTGCGATTGGAACAAGTGATCAGACTTTAAGTGGGGGTGGTAGATTTCCCAGGTTGAATGTTTCCACAACTGGCGGAAATTTAAGGTTGACACAAAATTTTATCATAGAGAATGGTTCTAATGATGGCACTTCATTGACAGGATCGGGAAGAGTTGAAAATGCGGGTGGAAAATTGATTTTTGGAGATAGGATGGATGCTGATTTTAGTGGTAGTATAGATGACCTTCAATTAAGTATGGGTAATTCCAATAACTTAACCCTTACCCAAAACTTGACTGTAAACAATACCCTGACCATTGCTTCTGTGCAAGATATTAGCACCAATGATATTTTGGTTGCTGGCGATATTTCGGTGAGTGATGAAGAAATTGGTGGAAATGGAGCCATTAGTGCAGTTGGTAATTCCAACCAAACTATATCAGGAGATGGTAAGATTCCTCATTTAGATGTTTCAAAAACAGGCGGGAACCTTCAATTAGGATCTCATTTTAGAATTAATCATCGAAGTAATGATGCCTGTTCCTTGACAGGTTCCGGTCTGATTGAAAATACAAGCACTTTTAAGCTGATTTTTAACGATAAAATTAATGTTGATTTTAGTGGTTCGGTTGATGATTTGCAGTTAAGTATGGGGAATAGCAATGATTTAACCCTTACTCAAAACCTGACGGTTAATAATGATTTGACTGTCGCTTCCGTTCAGGATATTAAAACCAATGACATACTCGTTTCAGGCAATATATCAGTTAGCGATACGGAGATCGGTGGAAATGGAGCCATCAGTGCTGTGGGTAGTGGAAATCAAACTTTAAGTGGAGACGGTCGGATTCCACATTTGGACGTTTCAAAGACGGGTGGTAATCTTCAATTGACTTCTCATTTTCGACTTGAGCACCGAAGCAATGACGCTTGTTCCCTGACAGGTTCTGGGCTGATTGAAAATACAGCAACTTTTAAGCTCATTTTTGCAGATAAAATTAATGTTGATTTCAGCGGCTCAATTGATGATTTACAATTAAGTATGGGTAATTCCAATGATTTAACCCTTACTCAAAACCTAATCGTTAATAATGATTTGACCATCGCCTCTATTGATGAAATTAAAACCAGTAACATCGAAGTTTCGGGAAATATTTCAGCTACAGATACAGATGTTAACGGTAATGGTGGTTTGGCTTTGGTAGGCAATACAACCAATACCTTTACAGGTGGTACAAATGGTAGCTATCCAAAACTTATCATTGAAAAATCCAATGCTGCAGATACCGCACGCCTGGCCACTTCTGCTACATTTACTTCTATCACAGTTACAGAGGGTGTTTTTGATTTAAATAACCTGACCGCTACTGCCAACTCAACGATTGATGATGGTGGCACCTTGGCTGGAGTAGGAACAGTCAATGGAACGGTTACTGCCAATAGTGGTGGTACTATTGATCCAGGCACTTCTCCAGGTTGTTTGACTTTGGGTGATTTGACTTTAAACTCCGGCTCAACTTTAAACATAGAAATAGGAGGAGATACACCCTGTAATGAGCATGATCAATTGGTAGTCAATGGTAGTGTAGCAATTAATGGTGCAACTTTAACTGGAACTACAACCACTCCTCCAACAGGAGAAATTACTATCATCGATAACGATGCAGCTGATGCGATTTCTGGTACTGGCTTTAGTAATGCTGCCTCTACCATCACTTTGGGAAGTTTTACTTATGCCGTTGATTTGGCTGGTGGTACAGGGAATGATTTTACCCTGGAGCTTCGGCCTGAGATAGATGTACAAGGAAACAGTAACTCGATTTCTGATGGGGATACCACTCCAGACCCTGCAGATGATACAGACTTTGGTTCGATTGCAAATGGTGATTCAGATACCCATACTTTCACAATAGAAAATTCTGGGGACGGAGGTTTGACTATCGACGCAAATGGGATTATCATCAATTCTGATGTAGCAAATGTATTCACACTGGGGACCGTTTCAGAAACCTTGCCGCACACCCTGGCTCAAGGTGAAACCATGACTTTTCAGATCATTTTTATCCCCAATGCTGGAGGAAATACGGTTTTTGATGGGGATGTTCAAATCGAAAATAATGACTCTGATGAAGACCCCTACAATTTTGATATTCGTGGTACGGGAGCAGATGCCGCCGCAGCTTTGAATTTTGACGGAGTGGATGATTATGTCAATACAGGTATTACTTCTGTGAATAATAATTCCATAACCGTTGAGGCAATGGTCAATATGAGCACCCTTAACCCATCGGAAAGTTTTTCCCAAATTGTATCAAAATGGAAATCTTCAGGAAGCAACAAAGATTTCGTATTGGATTTTGATAAAGGGAATCAAGATTTTAGAGTTGCGCTAAGAAATGAAGGTACCAGTAATACAACTGCTCTAAATTCTGGAATAACGCCCACCATAAATACATGGTATCACGTGGCTTTTTCTTATGATGGTACAAACTTAATCTTGTACGTAGATGGAGCGCCTGTTGCAAGTACGACAGGAGCTAACCTTCTTGATATTACTTCTTCAAATATTTTCATAGGGGATAATGAGAATTTAAATAATTCATTTCCTGGAAATATTGATGATGTGAGAATTTGGAATACCGTTCGTACCTGTGAAGAAATCGCCTATTACAGTGATTGTGAATTATTGGGTACAGAAACCGACCTTGTAGCCTATTATCAATTCAATCAAGGAATTGCCAGTGGGTCTAATAGTGGAGTGACCACTTTAGATGATTTGACCTCCAATAACAATGATGGAACTTTGAATGGGTTTGCCTTAACAGGTAGTGCTTCCAATTGGATAAGTCCCGGAGGAGTTACTTCTGGAAATACTTGTACCGGAACTCCTTCTGTCCCTGAAATGGATGTACAAGGAAACAGTATTTCCATTGCAGATGGCGATGATATGCCTTCTACTGCTGATGATACAGATTTTGGCAGTTTTGCGGTGGGTGGTTGTTCAGATACTCACACCTTCACCATTGAAAATACAGGCTCTGGAACACTCAATTTGACTGGTGGCACACTTGTGGAAATCACAGGTACACATTCCTCCGATTTTACGGTTACTTCCAATCCTGCTAATTCTGTGAATAGTAGTGGTGGTACCACTACATTTGACATTACGTTTAATCCAAGTGGCACGGGTACGAGGACTGCTACGGTTAGCATTATCAACAATGATTGTGACGAAAACCCTTATAACTTTGATATCCAGGGGACTGGTTTTGACATTCCTTCCACCCTTTCTGGAGCCACTTCGATTTGTGAAGGCGCAAACACAGACTTGTCTGTTTCTATTACTGGAGGTGCCAGTCCTTACACAGTTGTTTATACAGACGGAAGTACGAATACAACCCTAAATAATTATTCCAGCGGCACGAACATCTCTGTAAATCCTTCGTCCACAACGACTTATGAATTGGTTTCTGTAACCGACTCCAATGGTTGTACTTCTGAAAGCCTGTCAGGAACACCCCAGGTAACTGTCAATGGAAACCCAACAATTACCTTAGGCACCAGCCCGAGTGTGTGTTCAGGAACTACAAGTGCCAATTTACCTTATACAGCTACGACCAATAGCCCTAACCAATACAGCATTGATTTTGATGGTACTGCTGAAAGTGAGGGTTTTTCCGATGTCAATACTACAACTTTGCCAAGTAGTCCTATTCCTTTGACAGTTCCTGCTGGAGCTGCTGTTGGCACCTATAATGCCACGATTACTGTCATCAATTCTACCACAACTTGTACAAGTTCAGCAACTGCATTTACAGTAACCGTGAATGCCCTTCCAACTGCTAATGCTGGTAGCAATGTCACCATTTGTGATGGAGACAATACCCAACTAGATGCTTCCAATTCAACCGGAACTGCCACACTGAATTATTCCTGGAGTCCTTCTACAGGTTTGAGTGCAACGAATATTGTAAATCCGGTTGCTTCTCCAAATACAACTACAACTTATACCGTCACTGTAACAGATGGAAATGGCTGCGAGGATACAGCAGATTTAACCGTCAACGTTAATGGATTGCCTACAGCGAATGCAGGAAATGATGTAACGATATGTAATGGTGAAAGCACTCAATTAGATGCGTCTACCTCTTCTGGAATGGCTACTTTAACCTACTCCTGGAGCCCTTCTACTGGTTTGAGTACAACGAATATTGTGAATCCTGTTGCCAACCCTACAAGTACAACAACTTATACAGTGGAAGTAACAGATGGAAATGGTTGTAAACGTACCGATGATGTGGTAGTTACGGTCAACAGTTTACCAACGGCGAATGCAGGTAACGATGTAACAATATGTTCTGGTGACAATACTCAGTTGGATGCATCTGCCTCCTCTGGAACAGCTACTTTAACCTATTCCTGGAGTCCTTCCACCGGCTTGAGTGCGACAAATATTGTGAATCCGGTTGCGAACCCAACGGCGACGACAACTTATTCAGTCGAAGTGACAGATGGGAATGGTTGTAAGCATACGGATGATGTAGTTGTGACCGTAAATGACCTACCTACATTTTCAACAGTTGTAACAGACGAGACTTGTCCAAGTGCAAATGATGGTCAGATAGCTTTGACGGTCAATAGTGGCGCTTCGCCCTATGAATACAGTTTTGATGGGGGAGTTTTTACCAGTTTTAGTGCTGGAAGTAGTCACACTTTTTCTAATTTGGATGCAGGTAATTATAATATTCAAGTTAGAGACAATAATACCTGCCTAAGCACAACCCAGTCCATTACTGTGAATACAGCAGCACATCCTGAGATAGATGTGGAGGGCAATAGTACTTCGATTGCCTCTGGCAGCAATAGTCCAAATGTGAATGACGATACTCAATTTGGAGAGGTAGGTATTGTGGTAGGTAGTAAAGAACATACCTTTACGATACAAAATGATGGAACTGCAGATTTGGTGTTGAATGGAGGATCTTTGGTAGATATTACAGGTGCAGGTGCATCCCATTTTTCAGTTACTGCTACTCCGACTACTCCAATTTCCGGGAGTGGGAGTACGACATTCAAAATCACCTATGCACCTACAACTGTGGCAACGCACACGGCTACGGTGAGCATTTCAAATACAGATTGTGATGAATCTCCCTATACTTTTGATATACAGGGAACGGGAACTGACCCTGAAATGACTGTTTTGGGTAATAATGTAGAAATTGAAGATGGAGATAGTACCCCCGATACAGGAGATGATACAGATTTTGGTTCTGTAGACATCAATGGAACAACAGAATCCCACACATTCACAATTACGAATACAGGTGTTTTGAATTTGAACTTGAGTGGTAGCCCTGTTGTAGAAATTACTGGTAGTGGTGCCGACCAGTTTAATGTTACCACTCAGGCAAGTACCCTCGTTTCTAGTAATAGTTCAACCACTTTTGTAATAGAATTTGCACCGGATGCTGCTGGTGTTCACAACGCAGAAGTGAGCATAGCTAATGATGATGCAACTGAGAGTCCTTACAACTTTAGTATTACTGGAACTGGTACTGGAACAGCACCCGATATGCAGGTGGAAGGTCAGAATGTAGAGATTGTGGATGGAGATAACATGCCTTCTACAACAGATGATACCGACTTCGGCAATGTCTCTGTAAATGGAGGAACAGATGCTCACACTTTTACAATAAGGAACTTAGGAACAGCAAGTTTGACATTGGATGGAGCACCAAAAGTTTCCCTGGGAGGAAGTAACCCTGATGATTTTAGTGTCACCACTCAGCCAAGTGGTAGTATCGGCATCAATGGCAGTGAAACTTTTGTGATTGAGTTCAATCCTACAGCTGGCGGTCTTCGCACAGCAGAAGTGAGTATCGAGAACAATGACTTTTACGAAGACCCCTACAACTTTACAATACAGGGAACTGGTCTTGAGCCAGAGATGGATGTGAAAGGCAACAACACTTCCATCGCAAGTGGAAGTACCAACCCAATTCCTGGGGATGATACTGATTTTGGGTCAGTGGCTTTGGGCGGATGTACAGAAGTCCACACTTTCATCATTGAAAACACAGGAACAGATGTATTGAATCTAAATGGCAGTACGATAGTAGAAATTACAGGTCATGTGAGTGATTTTACAGTTACAGCTAATCCATCACCAACAGTGAGTAGTGGAGGTGGAACCACCAGTTTTGATATTACTTTTGATCCCACTGCGACCGGCACTCGAAGTGCCACCGTATCGATAGCTAATGATGACCTGGATGAAAATCCCTACACTTTTGATATAGAAGGAACTGGTTTTGATATCACAGGAGCCTTGAGTGGAGCCGCTACCATATGCGAAGGAGAAAGCACAGATTTGATGGTGACAATAGCCAATGGAAGTGGACCCTACACAGTGGTGTACAATGATGGAGCGAATCAAACGGTGAATGGTTATACGAGTGATGACCCAATTAGTGTCTCTCCAACAAGCACTACCAACTATACCCTGGTCAGTGTAACAGATGCGAATGGC
>JBGTQJ010000068.1:0-630 GCA_041941305.1 Saprospiraceae bacterium | reverse complement strand
CTATGAATATCAGGTAGATGGAGGAGGATATACATCATTTGGAGGTAATAGTACCACGATTACTGGTTTGGATGCAGCTACTTACAGTGTAGAAATCCGGGATGGCAATACTTGTGTCAGTGCAGCCCAAAACATTACCATAAATACAGCGAATCATCCAGAGATGAGTGTAGAAGGAGCAGGCATGGAGATAGTGAATGGAGACAATACCCCAAGTACAGCTGATGATACAGATTTTGGAGATGTGTTTCAGGGAAATAGTGAAGTACACTCATTTACGATAAAGAATACAGGTTCACTGGACTTAAACTTAACGGGTAGTCCAGAAGTGACCTTGAGTGGCACGACAGATTTTAGTGTGAGTGCCCAACCTTCAAATACAGTTGTTGCTTCAGGCGGAGGGACCATTACATTCCAAATCACTTTTGAGCCCACAAGTACTGGCACTCAAAATACAACAGTGAGCATAGCCAATGATGATTGTGATGAAAACCCTTACACTTTTGATATTACAGGAACGAGTAGCTGTAATCCACCGGATGTCCCGACCATCAATCCAGCCTCGGTAGCCATCTGTAATGGAGCGAGTACAACTTTGAGTATTGCAAGTGGTAATTTGAATGATGCGAC
>JBGTQJ010000067.1:0-48547 GCA_041941305.1 Saprospiraceae bacterium | reverse complement strand
ATCATTTTACATTTTACATTTTGACTTTCAATAATAGAACTTAACAGCCCTGGGGAGGTGGGACCGCAGCGTCCTCTGCGAGAGTTGATACATGTGGCAGTTGGCAGTAGGCAAGAAGCAAGAAGCAAAAAAAGAAAACCAGCAACCAGCAACCAGAAAACCAGCAACCAGAAAAAAAAAACCTATTTCAAATGAGGTTCAAGAATAATACAATAGCTTTAATTTTCGGTATCCTAATGATGGGAATGGGAGCAGTGGCGCAGCAAGTGTTTCCTGTACAATTGACGGGGTTTAACATTCCACCTTATTCGGTTGATCTCTCCGTTTATTCCTTTGAGCGATCGCAGGATTTGGTTTATACCGCTACTTTAAATGATCCTGTAGAATCGTTTAGGGATGTGCGTTTGCATTTGACCATTGAAAACAATGGCAATGTGATTTATCAGACGGATCCCAATGCAGCAATTCCAACCATCAGATTGAATCAGTTTCAACCTGAAACTTTTGATGGCATTGCATTAGCCAGCTATTTAAACCCGATGAATTTAACAGGGGCTTCAGGCAATGGGCAAGGCAGTTTGATTGTGCCTGAAGGAACCAATTCCATTTGCATTGAAGTCATTGATATTCAAAGAAACATACCTATTTCTCGTAAAGCTTGTGTATTTCCTCATCATATTTTGAATCAACCTCCACAGTTATTGATGCCCGTTTGTGGCGATCAAATGGAATTTCCCGAAACCCAAAATTTATTATTCAATTGGACCCCGATGCATATCGGTTCTATTAATTCTCCAAATCCAGTGGAGTATGAATTCACCTTGGTAGAACTGATGCCTGGTATACAAGATCCAAATGACGGTTTTGAATCTGCGCTTCAGATTTACCAAACCACCACCATGGCACCTACCCTACTCTATTCGGTTGCAGAACCAATTCTTGAACCCAATAAGACTTACGGCTGGAGAGTACGTGCCTTCTCCATGTTGCATCCTACCAGTTTGTTGTTTGAAAATGAAGGCATCAGCCAGGTTTGTACCTTTTCTTATCTTGAACCAGGTAGTGGTGGAGCAGTCTCCGATGATTCAGCAGAAGATTCAAAACCCACTCCACAGGGTTGTGAGGTATTCAGTACTGATTTTGGCCCCATCAATTCAGCAGGGGCTGAACCGATCCCCTTGGTAGAAGGAGATTTGGTGAGCATGGGTTATTTTGATTTAGAGATATTGGACGCAACACCTTCAGGAGATGGAGTGAGTGGAAGTGGTTTTGTGACCGTTCCCTTTTTGAAAACCAAATTGCCGGTCAATTTTACAGACCTCAAAGTGAAAGAAAGCATGCGTACTTACGGAGTGGGATCTTTTGAGGCAGTAGTAGAGAATGATTTTTTACTGGATCCTTCCATGTTGGTTCCCGGCAATATCCAAAACGTAATTTCTGAATCATTTGTCGAAGATTTGGAGGATTACTTCAGCACAGGAATGGGGCAAACGAGGTTGACTTCGCAATTCAACCCTTCCGACCCTGTTCCGGTAAATTTACCCATAGGCATTGATCAAGAGAGCAATGATGAGACGCTGCCCATGATAGCAGTGGTAAGGATGCGATTTACTGAGCGCAATGCCTTTATGAACTGCATTGCTTTCCATCGTATAGAAAATGGGAACCTGCTTCGCTTTGCAAGCATAGACATCCCTGTAACACCTCTTGGTATAAAGTCAGATAGCAATCTTGGACTACTGGAAAGTGCAGAATCACCGCTTTCCGGCATTTTTCAATTGAGCATCAAAGCAGGCAATAATGCCTCTAACATGGCAATGGACTGCCAGGGATTTAGTGCATTTGATCTGGAAACAGAAGTTTTGATAAGTGAAGAAGTGATGATTCGCGCAAGTGACCAGCAGCAAATTCGTTTTCAGTTGGGTAAACAGTCAGCAGATCCAGCTCAATACCTGGGAGAAATCGAAAACTTCGAAGATTTTACCATCCCAAGTCTGGAAGGCTTCACTTTTAGCATGGAAAAGGGGCAACTAGATCTCAAAGCCGACCAAAAATTAGAATTGACAAGTACAGATCCGCTCTACTCAGAAGTCAATGAGAACGCATGGCAGGGACTGCACCTCGAAGAAGTGCAAGTCACTTTGCCACCTGAATATGACTTTTCTGGCAATAACCAAAACCTAAGCCTGGGACAAGGGGAATTGTTCCTCTCCGAAGATGGCGCCTATGGCAATTTCTTCCAAACTAATCTGGTAGATATCGAAACCGGAAGAATGATAGACTGGCCCTATAGTGTGGATACCTTTAGTTTGCAAATTGAGAATGGAAATCCAGGGAATACCCTTTTGGCAGGTCGCATACAGGTGCCACTCTTGGACCAACCCTTTACTTACAACGCAGGCTTGGATGTTTCTTCAGGCAGTGTTGAAATTCAAGCCAACCCAGAATCCGGAAACTATGGAATGAGCTTGTGGAATGCGACATTTGAAGTCGCCGAAGGAAGTACGGTCAATGCAAAGTTGACGGATTTGGGTTCAGAAGGCAAAATGTTCTTTCCCTATGCCAATCTCTCTGGAAAATTGTCTTTCAATTTTGACCAAAAAACCTTTGACCAATACCTCACTGGAGACAAAGCCGAAAAGTTGAAGGATATTAAAGAAGCTTTTTTACTGCTTGGCGATTTGGATTTTAAATTAGAAGACATTGAACTCAGTGGATTGAGTATTGATCCATTTGCTGCGCCGGAAAATCGTTTTCAATTAGACGATTTTGAAGAAGGAGCTGATTCCATGACAATCGCTGGGAAAAAATTACCGATTGGCTCTATTGTACTGAAATATCAGGAAGAACCCCTTCAATTGGGACTGGAAGTAATGGTCTATGAAGGTGCCGACGCACTGACCATGATATTTTGGGCGAATAGTGATGGGCAGGGAGGCTATACATTTAGCCATATTGAAACCAACTTGAAAAAGAGGAAATGCGATTGTGCGCTCAATGAAGATGCAGGATTCAATCCCGCTGACCTAACTTCTATTCTCGAAAAACACTATGAAAAATATTACGCTCCAGGAAAACCAAAATACAATGACTTTGATATTGGAGGAAGTGCAAATAATCAAATATTAGACCCTGAGGAATTGCTGGCTCAACACAAGCAAATGGCAATTTCTTATCTTTCCCTTCATCAAATTAATGGCTTCATCGTGGATGATGTCAATGCTCCAACCAAAGTTCACATTGCCTACATTGACGAGGGGATTGATATTTCATTGGATTCCGGTAACAGTCTGTCCGGGAGTGCAAGAACGAATTATTTGGCAGGATTGACAGCAGATAATTTGCACGACGATGACAATCCCATCCAAAATAATGATGGTTCTTATAATCTTCCTTTTGACCTGACGCCACATTTGGATGATTTTCTGAAAAATGCAAATGTTTATTTCCCCACTTATGCAAAACTTCTTTTAACAGATATTCAATTGGGTAGTCATGAGGATGGAGATGATGTCCCCAGAGATACCAGAGTTGAAATCACCCTACTGATGGGAATCGCCAACCCCGATGTAAATGGTGCAGACGAATTCATGTCCTTCGTCAATGACAACATCATTATCGGGCCAGATGAAGTAGGCTTTCAGGACATGTACCTTTCCTTGATTGAGGATGTCACCCATCCAGATCAATACAATAATATGGTATTCAAGGAAACAGGGGAAAACACAGACCCCTCTACCGGTTCCTATGCCTATATGAGGTGCGAAGGGTTTCAACATTTCAATGTCCAGGGTGATTACATCGTTCCTTATGTAGGAGATGCCTCCTGGGAGACCAATACCATAAATGCGATCAAAGCAGCCAATGCTTCAGCAGGAATTGGAGACGACTCCTACCGGGATGTCGTATTTCCGTTTACCTTGAACAGCCCGGATATGAACTCCTTTGTGGCACCTTTAAAAACACATTTTATTGAGACGCATAGTTTTAATGAAGGGGAAGAGGTAGAAGGCAGACCGGCTCCCTGGTACAATGCAAATGATCCAATCTTTTTTGAGATTCATGGACTAGACAATAAAAATGTCTATGTCATTGAAGGTTATGTTGACTACAGCCAGGACGAAAATGCAGAAGGTTTTAACCCCGACAATATCACAGGATTTAATGCGGACAATGGATTCAGAGGATTGAGTCTCAACAAGATAGAGGTGGAATTAGTAGGCCTATTCACCAAAGAAATCAATGAGCGGGTGCCCTTGAAAGTGCCTGGCACAGATTTCTGCCTCGAGAACAGTAGTATTTATGGCAACATAGATATTGAATCAGATGCCCTGCCGCAATCCAAAGGTGCTGACCTTGGTGGTTGGCCTTATGCGCTGGATAAAATTCAATTTGGTTATTTTGAAAGTCCGGACGGCAATGGTTTGATCACCCAATGTTCTTTATACGGGAAAATCCTCATTCCCCTTTTTACAGAAGAGGATTTCAACTGGCTGGGCTTTTGTGGAGAGTTGGGTGCCACATGGGATGCAGAAACAACCAGCTATATTCCCGAAGCCGCCTTTACGCTGGGAGATGTGTTGGATCCAACTGCCATCTCAGATCAAACATTCACAATGCAATGGATCCCAGGTCTTCAAATGAAACTGGAGAGCAGTGTCATTGAATTTGTGTACAATCGAAATTCTCTTGAATTTGAGCCCCAGGCTGAGCTCAATGGAAAAGCCGGTATCTATTTCTCATCAGACGCAATCGACAATCAGGCGGGAACCGTAAATGTGAGTGGAGATAACAGCGGTGTAAGCGGAGATGTCGAAGGAGGAACCGGAAATAGCTCTACTTTCAATTTTGGTTATGACTTATTGCAGTTTGAAGGTCTGAAAATCAATTTCACTGAGTCTTACTGTACAGGAGAAGATGCGCTTGGTGGCATTAAAGATATAGAATTTGGAACCTGGGGAATCGGCGACCTGGGTATTGAAGGTTTATCAGATGAAATTTCAGATGCAACTGATGAAGCAAAGGATAAGGTAGCGGAAAAAATGGGCCTACAAGAATTTCCCATTAGCGTAGATGTGGTTCAATTTGTCTGCAATGCCCCTGGTAGCTGGAGCCTTGAACTAGGGCTAACCCTAAATTTAGTGCCCGCTGGAGGCTCTTCAGGTTCTGAAACCGCAGCACTTAGTGCTACGACAGAATTAAATTTTGTCTTTGAAAAAAATGAAACGACCGGGAAGCTTGAATTCCAGGAAGTCCTGGTTGATGCCATTTATATTGATGGAGAATTTGCCTCTGTAAAAATGAAAGGCTTTGCCGTATTCATTAGAGGAGATGACTTGTGGGGCGATGGGATCAAAGCATACGTTGATATCCAGGTGGCAGGCCTGGCAATGAAAGCCATTGCTCAATTTGGCACCACCGACACGGACAATTTACTCGGTACTGGGGATAATAAGCACGACGAAGCATACCGCTACTTCTTTGTCGATTTTGAATTGAGTTCTGAAGTGGGAATTATCCTGGCACCAACGCCGATCGCCCTTCACGGGGTCGGGGGAGGCATCTTCTACAATTGTGATGCCATCCCGCCTACAGACGATGTAATCAGTACTGAACTGGCCGCAAGTGTAGGAAATGCAGAAGTAACTGCACCTACGATCACCTCTTCCACCAACAGCGCTGTAGAATGTCCCTTTGGCGATTTATGTGATCCCGGTACCGGGTTATCTATTTATGATTACCAACCTTCAAAAGACCGCCTGGGTATACACGTGACCGGAATCTTCAGCATTAATGGCAATCCTAAAAATGTGGTGGCGGACTTTACTGTTGGCGCCCAAATACATATCCAGGATGATGGTTATCCGGTACTCGAGCAAATTGATTTAAAAGCAGCACTGTATATCCAGGCAGAGAGCATTGCAGATAGAGTCGATTCAGATTTCCAGGGCAGCTTTGTCGCAAGTTTTGATGTAGTTAACCAACATTTTTCAGGCGTTTTGGAGGTGCAGGCGGCTTATTCTATTCCCGAAGATGAAGATGTACCCAAGGTTTTTGAAATGGATGCACAGGTAAACGGAACCTGCTTTTTTGATTTCACCATGTCCGGGGACGATCCCCATGCCGGAGAGTGGTATGTAAAACTTGGCGCCCCTTTGGACCCGAATATAGCCAATTTTACGCTTTATAATGGTCTAATCCAAAGCCAGTTGGAGTTTTATTTCCAAATGGGACACGACATCGATCCCATACCAGCCATTCAGGATCTGGTACCTTCCTGGCCGGATGCCGGCACCGCTTCAGGGAGACTGAGTGATGCCCTCTTTTCAACAGGTGACGGGATTCTTTTCGGGTTGAAATGGGGACTTGGTGCTGAAGCGTCCTATGGACCCTTTTACGGAGTTTTTGAAGCAGCTGCGGGTTTTGACCTTTCCATGATGCGTTATGACCCGCCGCCTTCTGATTGCGATTTACCGACTGATGGTCCTTTTGGAATGAACTACTGGTACATCCGCGGCAATGCCTATGCCTACATCTATGCTGACATGGGGATAGAATACGACCTAGGTTTTGTTTCCGGGAAAGCCTCCATTTTTGAGGGCTATGCCGCTGCCATCGCACAAATGGAATTTCCCAATCCGGAATACGTCAGCGCCCAGATCTATGCCCAGTTCAGCATTTTGGGTGGAGCAATCAAAGGTTCCGTCAATTTCAGCTGGGAAATGGGAGAACGGCTTTCCGGTGATTGTCTGGGGCAGCCGGATGGAGCACCCCTGGAATTGTCAATTCCCATACTGAGTACGACAAGACCCGGGAAGTTTGACAATGAAGAGGTTGCCGTTTTTGTAAAACCAGAGGCTGCCTTTAATATTGCGATTGACGCGCATATTGAAGTGCCCATTTATGATGAAGAGAGTGATACTTATGATCAAATCGGAACGGATTACTACAAACCCGTTTTAACAGATATGTACGTAACGAAGAAAGGAGGGTCGGATAGAGTAGATGGGGATTTTACAACAACAGCCTTTCAGGCAAATTTGAAAAATTATGCCCTTTTGGAAGCGCAAACGGATTATGAGTTAAATGTTATTTATGGCTGGAGAGGTAAGGTCAATGGAGCAGAGGACTTTGGTCCAGTGTATTTTAATGGGGACCTATTAGAGGACTCGCATGATATTTTTGAATTTACAACTGGAACTTTCCCTGATGTTATTGAAGAAGACGCTTTGACACGGGCACAACCAGGTATGGGTCAGCGATTCTGGACAAAAGACTATGCGAAACCTATGCTTGAGTTTGACAACCTCGGTTGGGAACAACTTTTCCCGGCGAAAGGGGAAGATTCTGAAGGTAATGAATTTGTGTATGATTATACAGTTCGTTTGACAGAAGAAAAGGATGGGGAAGTGGTCGATACCTATAGTTTCCCCTTAACTGCCTATCCGGGTGTTGTTGCTTATGAAACAGAAGAAATCAAATATGAATCTATTTCTGGAGACGGCTTTTCCCTATCAATACCAATCGTTGAGGTTTTGACGACAAATGGAAAAACAGTGGAATTTGAAGGGCTGGAAGATTATATTAAGCCTTCCCATTTGTATCACTTTGAAATACTTCGGGTTCCGGTGCAGCAATCCTCCCAAGTGATTGTTGAGGAGCAATCTGAAACGGAAACGGTAGAAGGATTGGATGCCACTATTTCCTTTAATTCAACTGCTTCCTCTTTGGACCAAAGTGAGGACGGTATAGATTATGGAAGCATTACCATTATTTGTGATTACTGGTTTGCTACTAGTGCCTTTGAGAAGTTTTCTGAAAAGGTGAAGGATAATCTTTCCAATAATGCTACCTATACCAGCAAAGACAATACAAGCTGGAACCATCCGCTGGATGGTCAGACCTTTAGCGGGGTTTCCTATGCCGATGGACCAAGCAGGATGGACCAATTTGTTTATGATGATTTTGATTGGACAGCTGACTTTTCATCTTTTACACTGTATGGTTATTTTGTTGATATTCCAACGCCGAAAGATTATTATTTAAGCATTCTACCTGATGAGGGTTTTGATGCTTTTGATATGGAACGCCTAAATGCCAATTTAAACCAGGAAGTAGATATTTATCCATCAAAAGAACCTTTTGAATCTTCTTATCTGGGTAATCGGGACTTTCAGGATAAAATTTGGGAAGTTGTTGATCTGGTTAACACTGCGGAAATAGTGCAAACGGGTCAGAAAATTGCTGACTTCCGGTCTTCATTAAAGAATCTTACCAATGACAAAATAACTGAAGTACAAACCTTAATGGCTTATCTGGATAAACCTGAAAATATCAGTGGATGGAATATCATTACTGCAAAAGGAGAAATTCATGATTTTGATGATAATGATGATTACTATTCTACTTCCATTAATAATGAATTTGAATTGATATTTCACCGACCAAAGTATATGGCTTTACAATTGGGTGCCATTACACAATTCATTTCTGAGCTTACCTACACTATTGATAATGCCTTAGATAATCCAGGAGATGAGGAAGATAGTTTTAAAGGATGGCACGGTATTCCATATTACGGGATACTTCATAATCTTGGTTATTATTCAACTAGTATCCATTCTGACAATCAGAATATAGATTATCTTTCCTATCCACAACTAATAGAAGGCTCCTATGATCTTACTCTAAAATTTCCTAACATCGAAATTTGGAATTATACGGATGAAAAGATTGATCCTCACTACCACAACTGGGATACTTTTAAATTCTATGATGTAGATGGAGGAGGAACAGGTGAAACATATACCAGGACCAGTAACAACTATACCTCTATCGAATTTATGGCTCGACCGAATTGGATAGACACGGAACTGGAAGGTGGCTATATGGCACGTTTCGAATCCCAATGGGATGTTCGGAATGTTGAGGACATGGAAAATTTGGAATCCATAACTGTAGTGAATGAAGCCGGAAAACGCCTTTGCTTTGTGGATATGGTCAATAAGGAAGAGGACGTTTACGACCCAGATACGGGAGAGCGAGAAAAGGTAGTCTATGATGTCAATTTAGCAGAAGGCTTTTGTCATTGCGATTTTCCTTCTGCATCAGATTTTGTTTATGCAACCTATTATGAAGTGATACTTAGTTTTAAAGACGGAAGCCAAAAATCTGAAAAGTTCCAGCCTTTTTATAGTATTTCTCAAAACGAAGAATTCCTTCAGGTAAACCAAGAGTTTGTCGATGCCAAAGGTAAAGTATTATCGTTCCTTGAAGATCTTGCAAAGGAAAATAATCAATTTGATGATTATGATATCCAAGACATAGAAGAGATGAGCATAACTTCTGGCTATAGCTATTCTAAAAAATTGGAAATAAGAGATGAGATTGAGGATGAATTTTATTATACCGATTATGATGATGATTTTGACGATCTAGTTGAAGCCTGTGAGGATGCTGAATTGAATTATCTAATAGCTTCTGATATTGTCGACATCGCTCAAGATGCTCCCCTGGAAGCTGTCGACAATACTTATTCCGGATCAACTGAAACCCGAGAACAAATTTTGCGATTTCCAAGAAATCTCAATGGAAATCCTCTGGAATTAAAAATGTACACACTTGGCACAGCGAATCCGTTTATTTTTCAGAAACTAAGTATTTATTCAGGCGAACAACGATTGCTATTTTTGGAAAATGGAACAAAAACAATTTACTCCTATAACGACGATGGTACGTATACGACATCGGAAATACCCATGTCCGATGATATCCTCATGGAACTGGCTCCCAATGAAACCTATTACATATTTGTACAAACCGATAAAGGAAAAGAATCTTTTAAAACAAACAGTGACTTTTTCGTGAACCGTGGAGGAGCATCTTTGTATAGATGGGATGAGGATTTTGCGGATGCACTTTTATCTCCCTTGGGTGGAAATCACGCCTTAAAATTGGGAGGGCCAACCTTTGTTGATTTAACCGGTAATGCTGGCAATGCTGCCTCCAGCCAGGATTTGGGTCTGCCAATACAGCAATTCACTTTAGAAAGCTGGATTCGACCGACTTCTGTATCTGATAGCGATACAGAGCGGCAAATTTTTACTTTTCATTATGAAAATGATAACAAGGTATTTAACCTCCTTCAAAAAGGAACTGACATTTTATTTGAAGACGAATACCTTGCGAGTGACGTTTTGACAGCCAATGAATGGACACACCTGGCAGTCAGTTACGATGGAGAAAATTTGACATTGTATGCGAATGGCAATGCTGTGGGTGCTTACGAAAAGAGTGGTCTTATCAATTATGAGGATCTTGGATACCTTCGAATAGGGGTAGAAGAAAAATTAGATATATATGATGAAAACGGGAATTTAACAACGATTGATTTAGATAATTTGGAATTTGACGCTGATTTGATGATATCAATGCTCAAATCCATATTTGGGGATGAAGATTATATCACCGCCGAACAATTGCATGAAAATAGTTTGGTTCATTTAAAGGATATTATTAATTCATTTTTTAAATATGATATTGTATTGATGGACAACACCATTAATTTAATACAAGACAATGCTGGGTGTTATGTCGATGTGTTATCTGCAGAGTCGTTCTTGTGGGATGCTGTAAATGCTGAAACTACAGAAAATAAAGAATTTCTGCAATCCAGGAATTCGGCTTCTCTAGCTGAATATATTGATTTGAGTACTTATGCTTTTTTCGAATTGGCTGTTAAGCAGGATTTGACCTTGCAGGACTTAATAGATATGGAAATTATTGAGGATTCAGATATTATATCTAAATTTCCTGGACAATCACCAGATTCTTTAACCGGCTATGATGCTATAAATGCCGGAATGGTATGCTCTGATGATCAGATTGTACCAGGGTATGGTTATTTAATGACAGATTTTGAATTAACGATGGCCACTTCTGCCGATTATTGTAACTATGACCTCCAAAACATGCAGATATTTTATGATGATCTTCCAGGATATTTTGAAAATGTTAATAATGGAGGCTATGATAATGTGTTAACATATGATGATATCTTCAACAGTGATTTAATACCATATGAAGAATTAATTGAAATCATTGCTTCTTCGCTCAATTATACTACAAATAAAGAAGCATTCAATTTCAATGGCGATATTGATGAAGTGCTACTCTGGAATATTGCCCGTAGTCCTTCTGAAATAATAGCGGATGCAACAATTGGGGTTCCAACCTCAAATGGTTCTGTGGAAAATGAGGATGGATTAATTGCATATTATAAATTTGACCAGCCATATGCATCTACTGCTCTTCCAAACCTTTCGGGTAACAAGTTGGAGGGTACCTTGCAAAATGCAGATTCAGGATCTGAATTTTGGGTGCCATCTGAGGTTCCAAAAACACCAGTAGGTACCAATCATTCTCCTCCTGTCAGTGGGGAATCGGAAAACAACATAACCAATACTCCACCGCCGGCGTACACACCAAATATTGAAGGTGGTTATGCCCTACAAGAGGTGGGAGGACAATGGAAATTGCTTTGCAAAGATGAGACAGCATTTAATAGTATTTCAGAAATCAGGTTCGAGAGCAGTTCAGACTTGACCAGCTTTTATGCAGGTCAGCATTCTATGATCACTACTTCGTCAGGTGAAGAGAAAGAATATTTTGCTTTGTCTGACCTTACTAATGAAATACCAATCAATTATGGAACTTTTATACCCTATCTACTAACAAAGGATGGAAACTTGTATTCTGCTTCTTATAATTCCGGTCAAATAGATTTTAAAGAAACAAATGTAAACGGAACTCCCTTTGAAACTGGGCAGAAGGATGAAATAAGTCTTTTTAAGCTTGATAGGATGCTAGGTACTGATGGAAACCTGAGCTCCACGATTCAATTGACTTTTAGAAATAGTCTTTCCATAGAGGGGCTGGATATTGCCGTTTACAACAATGACAACGAACTGCTATATCTGTATTTTGACGGGGAATCAAAAATAAGTGAATACCAGTACCTTCCACAGGGAGGCTTCTCAATTGAAACCATTGATTTTGAAGGTGACTATGAATTCCAACTGGGAGGAGAAGAGTTGACGCATGTTTATCTTAGAAATCAATCCGACGAATACCTTTACCTGCAACTGGATAATGCATTCTGGAATGAAATACCTGTGAAATGGTTTGAACTAACCGATTTCAGTGATACAGATCTGTCCTCCTATTTCAACACAGGAGATTACGCGCTGGAGTTTGATGGGGAAAATGATTACGTGCAGTTACCTAAGGACATTATTTCTTCGGATGAATCTTATAGCTTTGAGGTTTGGGTCAATCCTTCCCAGGGAGGGGGTGAATATTTGAATATTCTGACATCCTACAATCTGGCGTTATATATTCAAAATGGAATACCCTCCGCACAAAGATCTGATCAAGGAGGGCAAAAAGCTGACATAGAAATTGATTACGATACCTGGTCTCATTTGGCAGTGAGCTATGATTCCGAAACAGCAACAACAACGGTGTATATTAATGGAAACCCTGTGTCTTTAACAGAACCAGATGGCAATGGTTGGGAACCAGGCGAGGAGTCCTATTTTCAAATTGGTAGTTTGTCTAACAAAACCAATTGCTGGAAGGGCAAAATAGACGACCTCAGCATCTGGTCCTATGCAAGATCCCAGGCTGAAATTCAACAATCCTTTTTGTACGGCATTGATGGTACAGAATCCGGATTACAGGCTTATTATGATTTCAATGACGGCCCCGGTAGCAGTACGCTTGGCAATAAAAGCGGCAGCAGTTTTGAAGGTGAATTGACAAATATGGAATTCTTTTCCGACTGGGTAACTGTTGAGCCAGGCGACAAACAACAAGGAGAAGAAGATCCCGGACCATATTCTTTGTCTAAAGACGCCAACGGCTTTCCAAAGCTCAATGTCTTGTCCGACAATGACTGGTTCAATATCTCCGAATTATACCTGAAGAGTAAGGATGGGAACCACACCAAAAACTGGTTTGACGGCTACCTCTACGAGGAGGATAACGGAACTCCATCCATAAAATGTGAGGATGTACCCTATGGCGATGACCTGTTGCTACCGAATTCAGATGATTGCGAAATCTATATTCGCACCATCGATGGTCGCTTTTTTGGCGTCCCATCTATTAAGGATGAAAATATTTATATCTTCCCTGAAGTCGGAGAAGAAGAAGTGCCTGACCCACTAATCGGTGATGCTACTCAGAGGGTAGATGTGGATTTTTTACAGTCTCCTTACTATCCCACTGCCCTGGTTTCAATCGACGAAGACCCAGTCTATCGCTTTCAGGCTAGTACAGATTATGAATTCCATGACTACTGGTATGGCGATCCCCTGGCGGGAGGCTTATTTGTGACAGCTCCACCGGATAACAGTGGAAAAATCAGCATTGGCTTTCTGACAGATGATATGTATGCCGATACCTGGGTCAGCATTTACGATTCGGACAACAGGAGGGTGTTTTTTAGAAGTCCGGATACCAGCATTGTCTATTCCTATGTGCACGACAAGCTGGACAATGGCTCAGACAATCTGGATTACTACAATACGATACAGGCTAGTTTTCATCCCCAATTATTGGATCTGACATTAGACCCTAGTCAGAATTATACAATTTACGCCCAGCGCGGACCCAGTCAGGGAACGACCATTGAATTGACGACATCCGAATTTTGGGGAAATGGTTGTCCTACTCAGGTGACCAATGATTTTTCTCAATCCCTGGATCAGGCTTTATTTGATCCTGACCCTGAATTGGCAGTCTACAAGAATGCTACAGCTAAGATCGTACTTCATTATAAAGACAACGCCATTTTAAAAAATGTAGAAGAATTGTATATATCGGATGCCAGTGGCAATTTCAGGCATTGGACAGACGATGGCTTTCTGCATGAAAAGAATGGGAATATTGTCAAAACTTCCTGTTCAGACATTCCTAAATCGGGTCAACTGCTTTGGGGAGACAACGCCAACTCACAGACTTGGAATCAGATCCTCGTCAAAGGACAAAAGAATTCTGACCTGATCCACCCTTATTTTAGAGCGGACTATAGTTCCAATTTAGACCGTATTAACTTTAACGATGCGACAGATAACCCTCCATCTGAATTGGCGAATACCGCACCAAGGCTCTTGCTCACAGCCAAAAATGATGGATTGCTGAAATTGAATTTCAATGAAAATAGCTTTGAATCTAGCAGTACCATTTCGGTTTTTGACCAATCAGAGAGGCAGGTGATTTATCGACAATCGGGTGCCAATCCCAAATTTTTGGCTTTTGCCTATCTGGGCAATGAAGTCGTCTCTGAAAAAAGGGAAGAACTGGTCAATTTTTTCGAGTTACCTGGCGGGCAAAATTACACGCTGTATGTGAGAAATGAAGAAAATGGTAAGAAGGCTAAATATGAGGTGACCAATAGCTTCATGACCAGCGATTGTTCGGCACACTGGATTACCGATTTTGGAACGAGCATCGGAGACCAGTACTTTGAAGATCCGGAAGGTGGTTCAGGAGGTGTTGCCGGAAGTTATGCAATGGAATTTGACGGGGATGATGATTATCTCGATTTCGGAACCCAGGATATTGGTGGTTTTGCATTGAGCATAGCCGCCTGGGCAAAACCCGATAATCAAACAGGCACCCAATCAATCGCAGGAATTCCGGATCAAGCGATGCTGGAGATTGTAGATGGATTTCCAAAACTGACCATGTCTATTGATGGCAATTTGACTTCCCTGCAATCGGAAATCAAGATTTTGGAGAATGAGTGGGCACATTTAGTAGGCTCTTTCGATGGAAGCGAAATGGCGATTTATTACAACGGACTTTTATTGAATAGTATTGAAGTATCTGGAAGAGTAGATGCTTATGGGAACATCTTTGCAGGTCGAGGCGGAGTTGAAGGCGCTCCTTACTTTGAAGGGCAAATAGATGAACTTTCCTTTTGGTCGAAAGGGTTGGATCGAAAAGAGGTTGAGAATCTAATCCTTCTGGGGGTGACAGGCAATGAAGACAATCTGACTGCCTACCTGGATTTTGATGAAGGAGCAAAAACAGCAATTGCAATAGATGTAAGCGGGCATGGGCTCAGCGGTAACCTCCAGAATATGTCTATCAATAATTCCTGGAAGAATGTTCCGCAAAACAAAGGCGGACTGTTTTTCCCGGATGAAAACATCCCCTATGTTTTGGTAGAATCTTCCAGTAAGGATTGGCTGTTTTTTTCCAAAGATGAGGCTTCTCTGGAAAATGTCAAAAGCATTTACTCCACCTTTCAAAACTCATCGGAATACAAAATCTGGCGATCAGATGAGGTTTTATATTCCAATGCTGATGGAACAGTCGCTTACGATTGTGGGGTGGGACTTGATTTAGGTACTGCACTACCAGAGGTCGCTAATAAATCTTTTTCAGAAGTTTTTATCGTCACCCAGGATGGAGCTTTCTTTAAGTCTGATGACAATGGGCAAGATGGAATCATGAATTTTTCTGAGGAGAATCAGGTTCCGGATCATCTTCAAAACCTGGTTTGGATCGGGCAAACTCAAGCCGGAGGCAATCCACAATTCAAAGTAACTTTTCACGAAAACGAACGGCTTCAAAACGCACTAATTACAGTTTATGATGACACCGACCACCTCGCACTATGGCAAACACTGGAAGAACGCATTTATCTCAATCCAAACAACCTTTCCAATCCGATCACGGTAGATGATGATGCAGGCAATGATCCCGCCGCCATCACATTTCCAAGCTCTGATGATTATACTCTTCATTTAAAATTGTCTGAAGAACTCATGAAGAGCTGGACTTTTTCAACCACTGAATTAAATGAAACCTGTCACCAGGAAATCTGGTGGACCACTCATGAAGACGATGTGGATGATTTAAAATTCGTAAATCCCCGGATTGCTCAATTTGGAGAGGATAACAATATGGTAAAATACGATGGCAGCACCAATGGCATCGAAATTCACGATTTGGTGGTGCCCAATGCATTTACGGTTGAAGCATGGATAAAGGATGATTCAGAGGATGCAGAAGTTATTCTTATAGGCTGGAAAAAGAGTTCTGCTAAATTATACTTGAATAATGGCGTCCTGACTTATCGCTCCTCCAACAATGCCAATGAAATGCCCGCTGATTATGATGGAAAGGATTTGAGAGATGGGCTGTGGCATCATATCACACTGGTCAATAGTACAGAAGCTGGAAACACTACAACCTTATATGTCGATGGTGTGGAAGTCACCAGTTTTGCAAGCGCTGCCCTTAATTTTACTACAGACAATACCATGATGATTGCAGGAAACGGAGCACCAGGTCCGAGCAATACGGTTTTGTCGATTGATGAAGTCAGTGTCTGGGAAGGCACCCGAGATGCCGTCCAGGTGTTAGAGGATTTTGCCAATGGCAATACCTTTGAAGACGAAGGGGTTTTGGCATTTTACGACTTTAATTACGAGCAAACTCCACGCTTATTAAATGACCAGTCCGGCAATGAGCGATTTGGCTTGTTTCTGCCTGATTATCCTACCAGAGAAGAAACGGATCGGGTTATTGCAGAAGTAGATCTATTCGCAGCGAGCAATTATGCAGCCACCACCAATGTCGAAGATCAATTGATTTTATTGATGGTATCTGAGGCAGATGCCAGTGAGGTCAAATCGGTTTACTTTAAATACGAAGAATCCGGGGAAGATCCCCATATTCAGTATTGGGATTCCGATGGGCGATACTATTCAGAACAGGGAGAGGTAATTTCTACCTCCTGCGGAGCAACGATGCCTGGATTTAACTCGGTGCTGGTTGAAAACCTCAGTGAGAAAGTCCATATGGCAATGGAATTGGTGCTGGAAACTGGTAAAGGATTTTTAGAAATTCAGCCCAAATTTCAAGGGCAAATCGTATTTAATTTGACCCCGATCTCCATAACCCCTGCCCATGTAATCGATGATGTATTGGTCAATTTTGATAATAGCCTCGACGGACAACTGAAGTTAAAAACAGATCTTCAATCCCCTTTGAATAATGGTGAAATTGCTATCTACGATGACCAGGATCGAATGCTCGCCTATCGATCCAATTCAAAATATTTGGGTTTTCACTATACCGATGATGTGATGGAAACTGTGGAGTCCCAATATCAGCAGGTACTTCAAACAGAACTGACCCTTGGAAAATCTGATGTTTATACCATTTATTGGAAAGATGTGGAGGGTACGACTTATGAATGGCAATTTAATTACGGTTATTTCACAGCGGAATGTTTAGATATGTACATTCCAGCTTATTTCACAGAAAGCGGTGAAAGCAGTAAGGTGACTGATCCCGAGCTATTTGCTGCCGGCGAAACGAGTCATGCAATCATACTATCAAACACTTCGGAGAATATTGCCTTGAAGGGGAGCCAGGCACTGTCAGATTTCACCCTTCAAACATGGGTCAAGACAACTTCGACTGATTCGGATATGCCTATACTATCCTGGAATAATGGTGAGACCTTGTTGGCTTCCCTGCAACTGGATAATGGTCAGATCAATCTAGATCAAAATGGACAAAGTCAAATTTCCTCAGGAGACTATACAGTCAATGATGGACTTTGGCATCATGTGGTTTTTAACAGTTCCGGTGGGGAAGATTTTTTATACATAGATGGAACGGAAGTTGCAAGTGCCAACATTTCTTTCCCAACCAATTATTCTCATATCCGAATTGGCAAACACGATGGAGGGGACAATGCTTATTCAACACCACTTTACATAGATGAATTGACACTCTTCAATGTCAGTCGAACAGGTGGAGAAGTTCGAACAGATTATTTGAACGGGATTATTTTGGATAAAGAACTGAATATCGTCAATCATTACACATTTGACGAAGGAAATGGTCAATACCTGGTTTACAATGAAGCTGGTGATAGAGATATTGGCGTATTGCAAAATATGGATCAAAATGCTGTCTGGACTGAGTCGGATCGAAAGATTTTGGAGGAACCTGTATTTACCAATTCACCTTATGCGCTTGTAAAAGATTTTACGAATAAACTGGTGCTGTTTATCCAGGATGATGCCTCTGAGCAGGCAATCGAATCAATTTATTTTAAGGATGTAGATACAGAGTCAGTTTCGAGAACACAATTTTGGACTAAGGATGGTCACAAATACAATGAAGATGATGGAACCATTAACCTTTACTGCGAAGCAAGCATGCCCGGCTTGGAAAGTAACATGCTTCTCAATTTCGACAATGCCAACCATTTTGAAATATACATCAAAACGACAGATGCTTATTATATGGGCTTCAAAGGTCCCGCCAAACAAGTTTTCAACCTCAACCCAATTCAGCTAAGTAAAGCCCCTGATCAATTATCCAATTATCTGGTAATCGAAGATAACACGGAGGTGTCAGATGCTTATTTCCTAAAGTTGGATGACATCTCTCCTTTGAGAAATGGAACCATTGCCATTTACGACGACCAGGACCGCATTTTGGTGTATCGGAACAATAAGAAACTCCTTCAGTTTCACTATGATGGCTTGATAGATCAGACTTTTACCAAAACAAACGATGACATTTTTAATCAGCAAATGTTATTGAGTCCTTCTTCTGAGTATAATTTGTACTGGAAAAAAGGAAGCGGTGAAATTTTCACCTATTCATTTACTGCGGACTTGCTTTCCAATAATTGCAATGACTGGATTCTGTGGATGGATCTGGAAGAATCGGAAGAAAGTGATCATTTTATTGACCCTGAAGACTTTTCTATTGAAGAAGACAATTTCGTGTTGGAATTTAAGGGTGGAGACGAATTTTTGTCGATCGAAAATGTGGAACCAGAATTTCCAATGACGATTGAAGCCTGGGTAAAAACAGCTGATACTCAAACCGAATTGCCAATTATTACCTGGTATTATGGTGGCAATGAACAGGCTGGATTGTATATTCAAAATGGCTTAACTGTAAGTTTTAAAACAACGGGAAACTCATTGAGTATGGATGATCCCGAATTGTCAGATAATAGATGGCATCATCTGGCTGTGACCATTGATGAAAATGGCAATGAGGTGATTTTTGTGGACGGAGAGAGCAAGGAAGGTGAGGTAACCAATGACCTGTCTTATAATAATATTGTCGTAGGAAACAGAAAACTGAATGCTGCTTTTTCAAATAGTTTTCAGGTGGACGAATTGACAATCTGGAAAGGCAACCGAAATGAGGAAGCCGTTCAAAAGACCTATTACAATGGTGTAGATCCCGAAAATTCAAACATCGTAGCGCATTATACTTTTACGGAAGGCAAAGGAAATTCCATCGTATATGAACCATCTGAAAATACCTACATCGGTCTTTTGCAGAATATGGATGAGAACCAGGTATGGAAGGAATCCAATCGATTTATTTTTAAAGAACCCATATTTACAGCAAGTGATTTTGCATCAGCCCAATTTAATAACAATCTTTTGTTTTTTGCCGAAGATATGGCGGCTGAAGAATCCATGGACTGGATGTATCTGGAGTATAAAACCAAAGACAATAAAAAAGTGACCAAGTACTGGAGAAAGGACGGTTACTACATGGAGTTGCAAAATGGTGTCTTGCAAAACACCTGCGATGAAGCAATTCCGGTACTTGAAACGGTTTTAATCGAAGGTATGTCAGATATTAAAAGTTTCTCTTTTTTAATACAAACGCCATACAGTGTTTATTTAACTGACAACACGATTGGGAACCAGGTGAACAATTGCCACCCTTTTAACAATTTTGAAGATCCTTCACTTGAGATGCCTGTTTTAGAGACATTTGAGACAAATACCGTAATTCCTGATGGGTATACGCTTGCGATTGATGAGAATTCTCCACTTCAAAATGGTACTTTGTACATATACGATGAGGAAGACAGAATTGTACTTTACCGCGACCAAACTTTTCACTGGGAATTCAATTATGACGGACAGTTGGCAGATCCTTTCATCGCTGGTTTCTATGATGCTTCTGCCACACTCTCACTAGCCGCTTCCGACAGCTATACAGTGTATTGGAAAAACCCTGGCGGCAAAAAATTTGAATGGAGTGTAGATGCTTCGATATTGGAGATTGATTGCCAGAATAAACAGGTTTTGAGAAACCTCAAGCCTTCTCAGGATTCCGATAAATTTGATCATCCTTTACTGCCTGCTGCAATAGAAGAAAATTACGCGATTGAGTTAAATGGCGTAGAGCCCTACCTGGCTTTGGATAAAGTAAGTATGAATACGCCATTGACTATTGAAGCGTGGGTAAAGATCAATTCCTCAGAAGATGAAATCCCTATTATTGCCTGGTATGAAGGGCAGGAAATCAAGGGAAGATTATACTTTAAAGAAGGAGAGATTACTGGTAAACCAGAACTTCACTTTGACGACCCAAGTGGAAATATCATCGCTACACATACCAATACATTTACTGACTATACCTGGTACCATATTGCCATCTCCATGTATTCTATTGCATCTACTACCAAGGCTACGGTCTATGTCGATGGAGATGAAGTTGATTCCGGATACCTACAAGAAAATTTGAGCTTTGATGAAATTGTAATTGGAAAAAATAAAAACCAAAGCATTCCTTCTGCCCAACCATTGTTGTTGGATGAACTAACTGTTTGGAAGTCATTAAGATCAGAAGAACAAATAAGTATGGATTATTCCACTGGTGTGGATATCGATGACTCTAATTTATTAACCCATTATACCTTCAATGAGCCAATAGGAACCGTTATTTCCTATAATCATATCACAACTAAGAACCCTGGTATTTGGCAGAATATGAGTTCCAATGTCAGAGTAGAAGATACCAGGCGTATTATTGATGAAGAACTGTTTACTGCAAGTGATTATGCCATACAGATAAACGAGAGTAATACATTTGACTTGAAAATAAATTCCGGCGCTCCCGAAATAGAATACATGTTATTGGATTATGAGTGGCATGATGGTCGGATTTTTAAACGGCTAAACGCACCAGATGGGTATACTTATGCTGATTCTGAGGGTGAAATAAGTATAACCTGTACTAATCCCCTCAATACTCTGGAAACGAACTCCTCTTTAAATATGGGAAAGGCTTCTATTAATGGCTCTGCAGGTATCACTGCCTTCGAAATATTGATAAAAACGAGTGACGGAAAATTTTATAAGACAAGCAACAAACAAGGGGAGTTCGTTTTCAATTTCACTCCAAATTTCCCCGGACGCAATACGAATCCCTTGAAAAACCTGCTGGCTTATGACGGAAATATTTTGGAGAATGCCCAGGATAGTGAAGGAAAGAACCTGCCAAATCCTATACCGGGAAACAACTTTGTCCGACATGATTATTATGGCTTAGAGGTTTTTTACACCCCTGAAAAATATCTCTATTTCAGCTCATTTGATGATAGTGATGATTTTGTAACAAGAGAAGAACCTGATGAGATAGGTGGTATAAGTTTAGCAAGAAATGACATCGTCTATTGGCAGGATAAAAATGGGAATATTTTCTCCTGGAAAAGAACTGATGAGCTATACTATTCCGGTTGCGAAGTCGATTATATTCCTTCCACTCTGGAAGATCCTTCACAATCTGAGCTTTTCCAGGATCCGGATATTTATGGAGACAGTGGTGAGGATTATGCCATTCAATTTAGCAATTCAAGTCAGGAAGTTGCTTTGGACTTCTTTGAATTTGAGAAGGGAACCATAGCGTTTTGGATGAAAACGACTTCTACCGCAAATATTTATCTATTTGGATGGGAGGATGACAGGGCTATAAAATTACAGTCCGGGAAATTGAGATATACTTCTTCCGGTGAAAACGATATAACAACCGATCAATCAATTAATGATGGAGCCTGGCATCACGTAGCAGTAAGCATTGATCATGAAAACAATGTTCCCTTTATAGAGCATGCAGTAATTATTTATGTCGATGGGATTCAAGTTGGTGCTGGAAATACTTCCTACGAAGAAGATGCTGAAAAAGTAAGTTTTGGTCGCAGTGATGAATCAGGATCCTCTTATGGTTCTGAACTATTTATAGATGAGCTGGTAATTTGGTCAACTACAGTGTCACAAAACATGATTCAAGAGAACTATTTTCATGGCTCTGACGGGTGGGATGATTCCAATTTGGACATTATTCATGCATACTATTCTTTTGATCAAGGACCTGGGCAGGGTTTATTGGTAGACAATTATAGTGATGGAAAATTGGGGATACTTAGAAACTTGGATGTGGAAAATGATTGGGTCTTCTCTGACCGTCCTTCAACAACTGAGTTATATGATGCCTATTCATACCAGGTAGGAAATTTTTTCATGGATGATCATAGTTTTATTATGGGCAATCCTTACGCTCTTGAAAAAGTATATATAGGAAGATCATCAGGTTCAAACACTCAATACCAGTATTTTTCTATAGTAGACAATATTGTTTATTCAGAAGAGAATGGGCTATGGTCCTGTGGCAATATGCCTGAAACACCAGAAAACCTGCTCTCTCAAAATATATTCTACCTGGAAGATGATGCTTATGAAACGGATGTCACTTCTGTTTATTTGGAAGTATCTGAAGATGGTTTTACCAGCTATTTCGGCTTGGAAAATTATGAAGATCGCTTGTTTAAAGAAATAACCGCAGCAGAAATTCCGCAAGTTGACTTTAACGACTGCCTCTTTTTGGAAGAAAATCCAGATAATTCATATAATGTAAGCTTTAGTACTCCTGGGTTGGAATCAAATCTGGATTGGTCACTTTTGGAAATGAGTTCTAAAGGTACAAAGCTAATTACCTTAAAAACAGGTGAAGATATATTTGAGATCCCATATGCAGGAGACTATGCGCAGATACCCTTACTCCAGGATGACCATTCGATTCAATGGGATCAATCTTCTGGAAAGTTCAACTTCTTATATGTAAAAAAGGGATCGGATAAATATGAATTTGAGTTGGCTGACTTCGAGAGTTGTAGGTTGTTAAACCTTGTGGATGATTATAGTTCTGGACTATCTGACAGCTATTTTGAATTGGAAAGGGTTTTTCCCTATACCATCGATGAAGACAAAAACCTAAATGATATACCTTCTGACTTGAGTCAGTTTTATTTGGTTGGTCCGGATGGCTTCATATATAGTGAAGTAGACAAGTCATTCAATTACAATTCTTTTACCAATCAAATTGGATGTGAAGAGGATCCAATTGATTTCTTCCTTCAGACGATTGAGGAAGAAATCAATGAGATATGGTACTTTACTGAGGAAAATGGAGAAACAAAGACCTTTAAATGCGACGACTTTGTTTCCAGGTATTTCATTCAAACGGATGATTCGCCAACTGTCGATCTTCCGGAATATATGAATCTTGAGGTGGCCAGCACAGAAGACAATCGCGATGCCTTAAGGCTCAGCTTTAGCGACCCTGAACTGATGAATACAACCACCGTTGCCATCTGGGAAGAAATTGATGGTGTAGAAAGGTTGCTTGGTGTTCTAGACAATGGTGAATTGCACAGTATTCCCTATGTAAATAATGTGGCTTTCCCTCCAGTAAAAGAAACAGAAACCGACCTTTTTCCAGTAATTCAAGATGGACAATTTGAAGGGATTATTGTTTACCTAAAGGATGTAGAAGGTTCAGAATATCGCTTTGAGGTGGTAGCAGACGATATTAAAAACACATGTTTCTACAGAGCGCTTACAGATAATATTGAAGTAGATGATGCTAAATTCATTCTGCCTACCATTGAGTACGAATATTCCATTGTAAATAATTTAGGAGAATTTTCATTGGAAGGAGTTCTGGAAGAGGTTGTAGAATTATTGATTGTATACGATGATGGTCAAACCTACTATTCTAGCTTAAAAGGGATTAAATACGATGAAAAGAACAATGAAATTACTTGTGATGATATTCCCAGTGTACTCGGCGAGTATGTGGAAGAAGTCTGGCTGCATATCTTAAATGGCAACACCGACCAGTATTTTGGAATTACCAACCTGGAGGAAGTCTATTTGCAAGAGGTATCTGGTATGCCGGAGCTGGAGATTCCAGATTACATTGCTTTTGAATCAAAAAATGATGGATTGACTTTAGATTTGGAATTTGGAAACGAAGAATTGAAAAATAAACTGACCCTGGCAGTTTGGGAAGAACCCGCTGACGATCCAGCAACTGCACAAATCAATGAAGGTGTTCACCGATTCTTTGATCTGATTGATCCAGAGGAATCTGTAATCATCACCTATGCCCTTGGTTACCCTGTTTTTAATGAGCTATCTTCTTACACTATTTCTCATGGTGAGGGATTAGACGATTTGGTTTTATACATTCGAGATGAAATAGATGAAATTGACATTACTTACGAAATAGATGAAAACGCGAGCTGTCCTGTTGTCCAAATAAACAATGACAATCATTCGGAAATAGAAGATTCCAAATTTGACCTCAGTCAATTGCACCCCTTAGGCATTGTATATGAAAATGGGAATTATGAATGGACATCAGGTCTGAATGCAACCTTTATTGGTTCTTATGTCGAGCGTTCCAATGGTGCGATTGACTATTTCAATATGGAGGATAAAAGCAATTTCAATACAGTTGATAATGACTTGTATTGTCAGGATTACTCAAAAGACCTTGGGAATGATGTTGTAAAATTGTGGCTGAGTTTTGAAAAAGACGGCAATCTTCAAAACTATTCCAACAAGCCTGCTTCAGACAATCCCTATTTTGAAATTGTAAATGATGAAGATTTACCTGCAATTGACATTCCCGACAATATCAAATTAGAGGCAGTAGGAGATGATTTGATATTTGGGTTGAGTTCAACAGGATTAGCCAATGAGATAACGATCGCACTTTGGGAAGAAGGGCAAGAAAATCGCCTGCTAGCTTGGAGAACCGGTTTTAATTTGTTTACGATCTCTTATGATGAAGATGGCTTCCCTTCTTTACCAGATCCTTCCACTGCTATAAGTAAACTAAACCTTTCCGATTTTGACAATAAAGTCCTGTATGTGCAAGATGACAATGGCAATCAATATCGCTATGAATTAGATCCTAACAAATTGGTAGACGATTGTCAATATGCCATGTTATCTGACGAGAATGTGCTTTCAACCCCGGTTGATGAGAAATTCTCGATCGAATCTGCTTATGAATATGTGCTGAATATTTCTGGAAATAATACTTCCCTTAGTGGTAATCTTGACAAAGTAAGTCGACTTTATTTGAAGCAATCCAATGGGGATATACGGTTTTACGATCTTGATAACAACCTTTATTATGATGGGGAAACGAAAGCAATGCAATGCCCCGAATTAACGGCTGACTTTGATATTTTAGGTGGGTTGGATGAACTATTTATTGCTATAGGAGAAGGAGGTAAAACCAAGTATCTTGGAACGAATGATGTTGCCAATGCCCCCTATTTAATTTTGAAAAACAGCATGCCGGAAGTGGAGATTCCGGATTATCTACACCTGAGTGCAAATTCTACAGGAGACGAAATTGAAATTGAGTACAGTGATGAAAATTTGTCTGACAACATTGTAATTGCGCTTTGGGAAGTGGAGTCAGGAGAAGCTCCAAGAATGCTTGGATTGATAGATGGAGATGAAATGACAACTATTGATTATGCGACGCGGTTAGCTTCAGATCCTATCATTACGACTTCAAAGATCCGTCAAATCCCGGTTGCAAATCTCGAAAATAAAGTCTTGTATGTCAAAGTTGATAAGGGAACTCAGGTAGAAGAATATAAACTGGATTTAAGCGAGACTCAATTATTGGAAGATTGTTATTACTTGCCCCTGGCAGATGAGAATGGGACCGACGTTTCAGACGATAAATTTAGCCTTCCAGAAAATATCAATGCTCCTATTGCCTTATACATTGACGAGGACAACCGATATAGATTTATTGGCGAAACCGACAACTTTGAGGAAATGTACTTTGACAAAGGCGCCTCTACTGGTATCAGATCCTGGATAAAAATTCAAGGAAGCGATCAATTCTTCTATCACGAATCTTCCTCCAACACCATTGATTGTAGAGATATGTTCTCCTATTTAAGTTCCAGTACTTATGGCGTTTGGATAAAAGAAAATGACAATGGTAATATCAAATATTATTCAATTACAGACTTTAGCCAACCCATACTTGGTTTTGAAGAAACGGACTATTCTACTTTTCCTGAGGTCGATTATCCCAGATGGATTCGTATTGAAGATGCTGGTGAAAACTATGTTAATCTTTCCTATGGAGATGAAGCATTGGAAAAAGATTTGACGATATCACTTTGGTACGAAACAGACGAAGGGATTCAAAAAATGTGGATTTTGAGAAAGGAGGGAAGCCATCAACAATTACCTTTTTATAGTAATTCAGAGACACCTGGCCTGCCAGTTAATGAATCCGATTTAAATAAGTTGGATATAAGGAGTTGGAATTATAAATTTTTGTATATCAAAGATGAAAACAACAATGCCTATCGAATACCCATGGATAAAGATGTTATGGAGGAATCCTGCTATTTCATCAATTTGGATGAAGCAACTATAGTTACAGATGTTGATCATAGATTTGAATGGAGCACTTCCTATAAATTTTATTTGACTGAAGAAGATAATGATAAAGAACTTAAAGGGGAACTTGATCAAATTGAGGAATATTTGTTGATCAAAAACAATGGCGATCAAATTTATTATTCCGAGCCTCTAAATATTTCTTTTGATATCACTAACAATGTTCTGAATTGTGATCCTATAACTTTTGATATTGAAAGTGATGTTCAGGAGATTTTTATAAAAGAAAAGGGAAGTGATCTCTATTTTGAATTAAAGGATGTGAATGATCTTTATTTTGTAGCTCAGGATGGAGCTGAATTAAAAGATATTTCCCTTCCTCCCTATTTACTTATCCAATCTCAAACCGGAGGCAATGCTGGATTAAACTTGACTTATCCCAACAATAACTCAGCAACTGATTTCCCATTGGCAATATGGGAGGAACCATCGAATGAAACAGCTAAAATATTAGCATTGCGTACTGCAAACGATTTAAAAACGATTGCTTGGACAAATGGCTATCCGAATACACCCGTAACTACAACAACTAATATCAATGCCATCCCACTTGATGATTTGGACGATAAGGTGATTTATATTTCCAATGGCTCCGCCTCTCAACGCTATGAAATAACAGATTTCTCTACATGTGGAATAGCGGTACTCAGTGCTAGCACGAATGAGTTTGCTAATAAATTCGATTTACCGGAATACAATGTAGTTGGCATTGCAGCCACTGCCAATGCTCCAATAAGTTGCGGTGAGAATGGTAGCATCAATTTAAGCTTTACCAATTTTATAGATGGAACTTACGACATTGATTATGAAGGTGGAAGTTTTGATGATATAGAAATCCAGAATAATCAAGCTACTGTAAATGCTGCTCCCGGCACTTACGAGGGTTTGAAAATAATGATCGAAGGATTAACTATCAGTAGTGGCGAAACCATTACCATTTCTGAAGCAGTTCCTCCTTCTATTGTAGCTGTAAATGAATTAGATCCATCAACCTGTGGTGGTCAGGGAAGTATTGAGCTCAGTTTTTCCAACGTTCCTGATGGCAGTTACGACATTCCTTATGAAGCCGGTACATTCGAAAGTGTAAGCGTGACTAATGGTGTGGCAAATATTGCTGCAAATTCAGGAAACTATAACAATTTAAGTATCACCTCAAATGGCTGCATCTCTGTAGAAGATATTGATGTGGAGTTGATAGAACCTTCCATTCCTGCCAATGCTCAGGCAGCCAATTCCAGCATTGCGATTTGTGAAGGAGAAGCAATTCCCGCTATAGAAGTATCTGTCGGGGAAGGGGAAACTGCTAATTGGTACACTACTGCCACAGGTGGCACCCCTGTTTTAAATAGCAATACTTCATTTACCCCAACGGATGCTGGAATATATTATGCGGAAGCTATCAATACGACGAGTAATTGCATCGCTACTGAACGAACGGCTGTGGAATTGACAATTAATCTATTACCAAAAATGGAATTTCATCTTTCTAACTGTGCTGGTGATCTAACAACTTATTTAGCATTAATTAAGTCAGATGCGCCAACCGGAAGCTCCACTTTGGGTGAATTGAGTGTTCTATCTACTGGGTATCTGAGTATTGATAAAATACCTTCAGGAGAGGATATAACCGTTACTGCTCAATCATTAGAGGGTTGTGAGCATACGCTCCAGGTATCAGCCCCTGATTGTGATTGCCCTACAGTAGCATTACCTGAAATTGTTTCAGAACATACTATTTGTGAAGGAGAAGAAATTCCTGCTTTGGTGGTAAATGTTGGGTTTGCCACTACAGTGGATTGGTATGATGCACCTACAGATGGAAATTTGATTTTGGAAGGCAATGTATCTTATACTCCTCAATCTGGAGGTGTATTTTATGCGGAAGCAAGAACATCCACCAGTAACTGTTTAAGTTCTGGAAGAACAGCAGTTGCTCTAACTGTGAACGCTTTACCTACTGCTTCTTTGATAAGCTCAGACCAGGACAATACTATTTGTTCCGGCGAGGAGGTTACTTTTACAGCCAGTGGAGGAAATAGTTATTCCTTTTCTCTAAATGGACAAGAGGTTCAAGGAAAATCTTCAAACTCAATTTTCACCAGCAATAATTTATCAGATGGAGATGAATTGACTACACGAGTTTTCAATGAAAATGATTGCTATGCAGATGCGGAAACCATTAGTATTTCGGTAAATGAGCTACCTGAAATAGTTTCTGCTCAGGGTATAGATCCAAATAATTGTGGTGAAGATGGAACTATCAATTTGGAATTTAATCATGTTTCTAACGACAGTTATTCAATTGAATACGATCAAGGTAATTTCTCGAATGTGGCTGTCAGTAATGGTAGTGCTACCATCTCAGCACCAGTTGGTTCTTATATTAACTTTAGTATTACCATCAATGGCTGTACTTCCAGTGAAACATCGAATGTGGTAATTACAGAACCATCGGCTCCTACATATACGGTCAATAGAACTCATCCAACCAGTTGCGGAGGAAACGATGGAACGATCATGGTCAAGGATTTGGAAGCCAATACAACTTACGGGGTGAGTACCGATGACGGACAAACCTTCTCTAACAAAACGAGCAATGGTGCTGGAGAAATCATATTAACAGGAATGATCGCAGGTGAATACGATGTATTGGCCCGTTTATCCGGCTGTACGGGTGAGGTAGAAACCAAAACATTGAAAGATCCCGACGTACCAGAGATAAGTATCGGGGTGACACAAGATCCGACCACCTGCTCAGGAGCAGATGGTCATATTAACATTAAAGATTTAGAGCCCTCAACAGAGTATTCGTTGAGTTTCAAAAAGGATGATGAACTCAAGCAAGAGACTATCACCTCAATGTCTGAAGATTGGTACCGAATCGATAATTTGGAGAGTGGAGCCTATACTGACATTAATGTAACACTGGCTGGATGTACTTCCAATTCAATTAGTAAAACCTTAATAGAACCTGCTGCCCCAACGTATAGCGTGAGTAAAGAAGATCCAAAGAATTGTGGTACAAATGACGGAGCTATCATAATCGAAGCCCTGGAAACGGAAACGGAATATGAAATAAGTATGGATAATGGGGCAAACTACACTTCGGAAACCAGCAATGCTATGGGTGAAATTATCATGTCCGCTCTTGCAGCTGGTCAATATCAGGTAATAGTGCAGAAGGCGGGTTGTTCAGGAGAGGTAAAAACCAGAACATTGTATGCACCTTCTGCTCCAACCTATACCGTTGAAATGACACATCCAACGAGTTGTGCTGGCAATGACGGAACCATCACGATCGAAGACTTAGAAGCCAATACAACTTACGAGGTGAGTACAGATGATGGACAAACCTTCTCCAACAAAACAAGCAGTGGTGCTGGAGAAATCATATTAACCGGAATGATAGCAGGTGTGTATGATGTAGTGGTCCGCTTATCGGGTTGTAGTGGAGAAGTGCAAACCAAAACTTTGAATGATCCCGACGTTCCCGAGATAAGTATTGGCGTGACCCAGGATCCGACCACCTGCTCTGGATCAGACGGTCATATTAATATTAAAGATTTAGAACCCACAACAGAATATGCTTTGAGTTTCAAAAAGGATGGTACACTCCAGGAAGAGACCATCACATCAATGGCTGCTGGTTGGTACCGAATTGATAATTTGGAGAGTGGAGTTTATACTGAAATCAATGTGACCATCGCTGGATGTACTTCTAATCCAGTTGAAAAAACGCTAAATGAACCTGCATTGCCAACCTTGTCTGCAACAGCTTCCAATCCCAATAATTGTGGTGGGGAAGGCAGTATTGAATTGACTTTGGAGCATGTACCGAACGGAAGCTATGATATCAGTTATGCAGGAGGAAGCTTTAGTGGGGTAAATGTTTCTAATGGTCAGGCAAGCATCAGTGCAGCAATTGGCAATTATAATGATTTGAGCATTTCCAGCAATGGATGTACTTCTTCGGAAGATGTAGATGTCAGCTTATCAAATCCATCAGCACCTACAATTACGGTAGCCAATACTACAGAACCGACATCCTGTGGAGGGGAAGGCAGCATTGAACTGAACCTCAGTAATCTGAGTGCTGGCCCCTACGATATTGTCCATGATAATGGTGTATTTGAGGCTATCCAGGTTGATGACAATGGCAATGCTTTAGTGAATGCCGCTTCTGGCAATTATTCCAATTTAAAAATCACGGCAAATAACTGTACCTCTAATGAAATCGCCTTGGTTACTATAGCCGAACCGGCATTGCCAACTGCCGATTTTCAATTGTCCAGTCCGGCAGTATGTGACGGGGGAGCAATTGTCATCTCCATGGACCAAAGCCAGTCTGGTGTCCAGTATCAATTGCGTTTGGATGCTGATGATACTCCTGTTGGAGATGAACTTACAGGAAATGGAAGTGCTTTAGACTTTGATGCATCCACTTATCCAACTGGAACCATTTTCAATATCCTGGCGACCGATCCTAACTCAAACTGCCAGGTGGAACTTGAAAACAAGGTATCCATTACGACTAATTCTACCCCGGTAGCTAGTCTTTCTTCTTCTGATGACGACAATACCATCCTACCTGGTGAGCAGGTCACCTTCACTGCTTCCGGAGGAAACGATTACGAATTTTTTGTAAATGGAACTTCGGTACAAGGTCCAGGTAATCAAACTGGCTATAGCAGCTCTGCTCTAAATGGTGGCGATGAAATAAGTGTATTAGTGACAGATGATAAAGGATGTATTGCAAGTTCTGATACTATCACAATGGTCCTCATTTCAGCTGCACCATTTAATCAGGCTTATAATTTCAGCACTAATGATGAATACATCCAAACCAATTATAATGGAATCACTGGAAACAACAATAGAACAGTAGAAGCCTGGATAAGGACTTCTTCAAACGAGCCCCAGACGATTGCCTCCTGGGGTCAAAACACAACAGGAAAAAACTGGAGACTTCGATTGAACAACGGCAAACTTCAATTAATTATATCTGGGGGCAATAAGCAGGGTTCTATTACTCTAAATGATGGCAACTGGCATCACATCGCTGTCGTCATGAAAAAATCGGAAGCCAATCTTAACAAAATCAAATTTTTTGTGGATGGGCAACTGGATGAAGGAGGAACTAAACCGAATAGAGTCATTAACACGTCTGCTAGCAAGAAAGTAGAAATTGGAGCTTATAACGGAGCAGATGTTTTCAAGGGAGAGATGGATGAAGTCCGCATCTGGAGTACTGCACGTACCAAAGCTCAAATACTGGATAAAATGGGTGAAGAACTTTCCGGAAGCCAGTCAGCACTTCAACTTTACTACCAATTCAATGGAAACTCGGGAAATTGGCTTGAAGCCGATCAGAGTACAGGTACCAATTCCAGAGATGGTGCTTATGTCACTTCTCAAAAAGCTCCTTTTGGTCAAACCTCTGATTTTGGAAGCAGCCAGGGATACATTCAAACAGATTATTCAGGCATCTCTGGTACCAAAAGCAGAACCGTTAGCGCATGGGTAAAAACCACAGGAACCAATGAAACGATTGTTTCGTGGGGTGGCGCCAATTCCGATGGTAAAAACTGGAAGGTCAAAACCAACAACGATGGTTATTTAGTTGTGGGAGTTAATGGAGGAAACCAGATTGGCACAATAAAAATCAATGATGGCAACTGGCACCACATTGCAGTAGTATTGAAAGAAGCCGCTACCTTAAAAACGGATGATATCCAACTGTATGTTGATGGAAAAAAAGAAAATAATCCAAGCATAAATAGTCAAAATATCAACACAGGCAGTAATGGAAAAATGGAAATTGGCTCTCTTAATGGAGCTGAATTGTTTACGGGTACAATTGATGAGTTGAGTATTTGGGATAGAAATTTATCTGCTTTAGAGATTCTGGCAGTAATGGGACGATCTTTGAATGGAAACGAAGCAAATTTGACCGCATATTATCAATTCAACTCAGGCTCCCAAACTGCCGACGATTCCGGGAATGGTCATGATGGTACACTTGTAAGCGCCTATCCATACTCGGTGACCACCACTGGAACTTTGAGTTCTTTGGTAGGTCCAGTTGAAGATATTGAGGAATTATTTATCCTTCGTTCCAACGGAGCAACCAATTACTACAGAAAATCGGATGATCTTTATTTTAATACCAATAACAATAAACTGGAATGCCGAGCAATGCCATCAGACCTGGGCAATGATGTAAGCGAAGTATGGCTGGTCTCCAACGATAATGGCACGACAAAATATTATGGAGCAACGAACCTTTCAAAAGGTTACCTGGATGAAAAAACAGCTGGCGACCTCCCTGCCAATCCTGTCCCCGATTTTCTCAAAATGGAAAAGGTTACTAACGGAAACGGTTATAATCTAATTTTTAGCACCAACACCCTGGAAAGTGATATAACGCTGGCATTGTGGGATCCAAGCGATACCAAATTCAGAGTCCTTCGAGAAAATGGCACGATGAAAAATATCAACTTCCCGGGCGGAATTCCAGGTGCTCCGGTAAGCTTGTCCAACATCAATAGATTCACACATAATGCCCTTGAAGGCAAGGTCCTTTATGCCAAAAGAAATAATGGAACTGCCTATAAAATCACTCTAGCAGCGAGCTCAGAAAATCCAGATTGTTTTTATGCTCAATTTTCTGACGCTACTGCTAATACCGTCTCGGATGTGAAATTTGATGTTTCAGCTATCTATGATTACACAATCGACAATTCTTCAAGCAAGCCTCTCTTATTGGGCAATATAAGTGAAATAGACAAGCTTATCATCAACCGTTCCAACGGGGCTACCAATTATTACTGGAAAGAGAAGGACATTTATTACAACACTAATAATGGATTGTTGGAATATAGGAATCTACCTCCCGATTTAGGGAATAATGTAACAGAAGTCTGGGTAGAAACCACGGATGGAAGTGGCAACAAGCACTATTATGGCATAACAGACATAAATAGTCAATATGTATTGGAAAAAAGTGCTTCGGATATGCCGGTGGTCACCCTACCCGACTATTTGGAAATCAAAAAGAACAACAGTGATTACCTGTTTTATTTCAGTAGTACAGATGTAAAACCTGGTTTGACCCTGGCACTGTGGAATGCTGCTGATTCGAAGTTTAGAGTGAGCTGGGAAGATGATAGTATTACGGAGATTGTGTACAACGGAGCAATCCCACTTGCACCAAACTTTAATACGGGTAAAGTTAAGTTTTCTATGACTAGTGTGGAAGGAAAAATCCTCTATGCCAAGAAGCAAGATGATAGTCAATACAAGCTGGTCTTAACTGCAGCGACTGATTTTCCGGACCAGTATCTCATGGCAATTTCATCGGTTAATAGTACTTCTGGAGCTGATGCCAAGTTTGATTTACATGACATTTATTTGCCTGCCTCTCTTCCTATCAACGGATCATCTGATGTCAATAATCATTTTGTTCGCAATTTGGGATATGCAGGTATTACTGGAGGTAATTCCAGAACTGTGGAAGCCTGGATTAAAACGAGCAATACTTCACTTTATCAAACTATAGCTGCATGGGGGCAAAACGAATCAGGAAAGTTATGGTGGGTAGGCATTCAACCAGATGGTAAGCTAAGAGCCTCTACACGAGGCAGTGGAAACCATAATGCTGGTACAACTTCATTGAATGATGGTCAATGGCACCATATTGCCGTTGTTTTGGAGGATGATGGCAGTCCAAATCTAAATGAAGTTAAAATGTATGTCGATGGTCAGCCCGAACCACTCAGTACTTCTAATTCCGTGGTTGTCAATACGCCTTCCAATAATGCGGTATGGATTGGACATGTTGAACTTTCACCTTATAAGTTTGAAGGAGAGTTAGATGAAGTTCGCATATGGAGTGTAGCACGTAACTACGGTGATATTCTGGAAGATTTGGGCAAAGAATTGTCTTCAGGGCAAACAGGGTTAGAGGTCTATTTCGACTTTAATGAGGCACAAAGTAGCACAACCAATAGCGATAAAAGTGGCAATAGCCGAACAGGAGATAAGAAAGATTGGCCAAACTACGCCCTTGCGATGAATAATAATGGGGATGTAAAAACTAGCTATAGCGGAATCACCGGAACTGGTGCACGTACGACTGAGGCCTGGATCAAAACGAATAGTACAAAGAATTACAATTCAATCATTTCCTGGGGAGATCCTAGTACAAATGGCAAACAATGGTATATGGGTATTCATTCAGGTTATCTCCTGGCAAATTGCAAAGGTGGTGATAAACGCGCCAGCACAACCAAAATAAATGATGGTAAATGGCATCACGTGGCTGTAACCTGGAAAAATGATGGTACTCCTAATCTTCGGGATGCCAAATTATATGTAGATGGAATTCGGCAATATGTTTCTACAAATACTAGCAGAACGATCAATACGGGTAATGGAACCGTTGAAGTTGGCTCCCGAAATGGAGGGTTAAAATTTGTTGGTCAAATCGACGAAATAAGAGTTTGGGATATAGAACGAACTGAATCACAATTAAAAGCCACTATGGACAAAGAACTCAATGGAGATGAACCTGGTCTCAAGTTGTACTACAACTTCAATGAAGGACCAGGAAATACCACTGCCAAGGATCGATCATCCAGCAATAAAGATGGGACATTGACGAATTTGAATAGTAATACTGCCTGGAAGAAACGTGGTTGACGAGCGATTTTTGACGACCGTCAAAATGAAAGTCCGGTGGACTTTCAAGCGAGGAAACCGCTTGCGGACTGGACAACACTTTCGAGCAGAGTCTCCTGAAAGGGACTAGGTTCCAGCAGAGTCTCCTGAAAGGGACTAGGTTCCAGCAGAGTCTCCTGAAAGGGACTCTACTGGAACCAAAAAACAGAATAGAACATAAGTTTTAATTATGAATAAAATACTAACAACAATTTTTCTACTCAACCTGATGATGGCATTTGAAAGCATTGCACAAGACAATGCCAATATGCTCATTTATGGCACTTCTGACCGAGACGGCATACAAATCCAATGGCAACCTTTGAATCCAGATCATTGGGATGCTTTGAATTTTATTGGATACAGACTGGAAAGAGTAGAGGTAGATACTTTTGGCAATGAAATAAGTGGTACGCAAATGATTTTAGCTGGTAAGGATTCAACTACCATGATGTTGCCCAAAGACACCCTTTGGTTTGAAGAGAATGGAAGTGAACTGGATGGATTGATTACTGCGATTGGGGCATTGCTATACGATACTACTTTTCAGTTTCCTAAAAACGATTTATTGGATGCCAATACCATGCGCTATAATTTTTTACTGTACGAAATGCAGTGGAGAGACTTGGTAGGAGAAGCGCTGGGTTTACAGTGGGCTGATAGCACGGTAAATAACGGAAAAATATACCGGTATCGCGTTTCTGCACAATTGGAAGACGGAACTGAGTTGAGCAATACGCTTGATTTACAGGCAGGTGAAAGAGAAAGGAAACGGAACCCAGAAGGTTTATATCCAAAATATGAGTTCCCCACACAGGTTCCATTATCTATGATGATTTCGGCACAGGATAATAGTCGAAAAGATCGAATTGTGGCGATGTCCAGGGCGTATGAAGATTCTATTGTAATCCGTTGGGGACCCAATAGTGCAGAATTTTGGGTAGACGCCAATGAGAAAGGCTATTATGTTGTTCGTCAATCTTTAGGAGAAGAAGGTGGAGCAACGGATACCGTAGCCCATGTAATGCCCTGGCGGATGAATCAACTGAATTCCAGCATTGAATCTGATGAAATGGCAATGATCGCTGCGAACAATCTTCATGGTAAAAATGTTAGAGCGACTACCGGCGATTTTATTCAGAAGGCCAATATTTTTGAAACTCGCTATAGCTTTTCGGTTTTCGCAGCAGAGCGATCTTCTCTTGCTGCCGATATTTTAGGATTGCGATATGTAGATTACGATGTAAAACCCGGGGTTTCCTACAATTATACCATCTCCTCTCCAGCTGCAAATAATATTTCAGGAAAAGCCAGGATTCAAGTAACAAATACTTTTGTAGAAGAAGCTCCTCCCTCCGGACTTGAAATAATTCCAGGTGATAAAAAAATTGTACTTGAATGGGATAAAGATGTTAACACCAGTCGCTTTTCCTCTTATATAGTAGAACGATCAGATGACGGTGGGCAAAGTTTCACCCCGCTTACAAAAGAGCCTATCGTTTTTATGGAAAATCCGGATAGACCACTTGAGATATATGCTTTTCAGGATTCTGTAGGTGTCAATTATGTGGAATACATCTACCGGCTTCGCGGGAATAATAGTTTTGCTGAAGCCAGTGCTTTTGCAGAAGTTCGAGGCATGGCAGTGGATTTAACTCCACCACCTCAACCGACCATTTTGTCCGCAGAATTGAATGAAATGAGAGATTCTATATTCCTGAAATGGGCTTCTCCTCCCCTACCGGATGATTTTGCAGGTTATTACGTTATGTTGGGGAATGACGTAGATAGCAAATATGAACAGCTTACCGATTTATTGCCAGCTACTACTGAATCCTGGGTATACACTGGAGAAACTTTGGATGGCAGACAGTCCCATTATTTCAGGATTATGTCAGTAGATACTGCTCAAAATGCGGAAATCTCTTTGGAGCGTTTTGTTGCAGTTCCAGATCTCATCCCTCCGGATACCCCAACAAATGTAGAGGGATACATTGAAGATGACGGGACCGTCCATATTGCCTGGGAACATAGCGTGGCAGATGATGTAGATGGCTATTGGCTCTATTTTGCCAACAATCCGAATGACGAATTTTCTTTAGTTGATTCAGAGGTTTTAAAACAAAATAGTTATACCTATAAAATTCAGGAAAAATTTCTGAATGAGGAAATTTACTACCTGCTTGCTTCCAAAGACATTGCCGGAAACAGAAGTCCGTTAACTGATGTCATAACGCTTAAACGACCAGATAAGGTACCGCCCAGAAAACCTGTTATGGCAGGTGTACTTCCAGAAGGTCAGGAATTGGTTGTCAATTGGAAACCTAGTGTCAGTGATGATGTTGAATACTACCTGATTTACAAAAAACCCTATGGAAGTTCTGATGAGTGGGTGCTGATTGATAGCGTGGCAAGCGATCAGGATTCTCTGTATCGAGATAGTGACTGTTTGGTAGAAGTTTATTACGAATACAAAGTTCAGGCAAAAGATGATGCAGGATGGTATTCCGACTTTCCAGTGTCTACAAGGGGAAGAATTCCTTTTGACCCCTCCTGGTTTGTCGTTGAGAACTTTACCGCCTCTCTAAATAAAGACAAAAATCAAATTGAACTTAGTTGGGATTACAATCCACCATCGGTAAAAGGCTGGACCAGCCCACATCGATTCTATTTATATAAATCAGAAGGCAGTGAAGATGTAAAAACATTTAATCTATTGCCTGCCGAACAAATGACTTTCACGGATGAAGGATTCAACCAGGGAAGCTTGTACAACTATGCCATCAAGGTACAATTTGAAAATGGCAAAACTGGTGAAATGAGTGCTGTAAAGTCAGTTTTTATTCGATAAATCTAAATGTCTATTGTTCAGCAATGACTTTGCTTTAACAACACGATTTAATATGATGAAAATTGGAATACCATAATACGGTGTTTTTGCTGAAGAAGGTAAAACCAGTCCAGATAACAATTTGATTACAAACGGTTAGCTCGACTTGGCTGAAGAGAAAGAATTTGGATTCATTCATCTTTTTGAGAAAAGGATGAACGCCCCATTCCATTTTTAGAATTGAATAAAATGATGAAAATGAACTCGAAAATATACTCAATAATCAGTAGGAAAAGCCAATATCTGCCAAAAGGGGTAAATCCCGATTTCCAGTCATCTGACTGTAGACCAGATGCAATAAAAAGGGTTACATTTGAGAGATATAACAGTTTCAAAAATTTCTGGCTTTTTATTGTTTTGTTGTTTGTTGTAAAGGCACAAGCTATCAATGTAGACTTCCTGGTAGATGGTCCTGGTGTATGCTCAACGGTGAGCTTTGAAACTGAACCTTCTTTTAAGAACCAGCAAAGAATTAAGCAGCATATTGCAAACACCATGGAAAAGAAAACGTCTAGTGTATTCGAGAGTGGTGGCAATATGACGGCCGAATCCTTAGATTTTGATGGCTCCAATGATTATATAGATTTTGGAACGACTATACTTTCTACTTCCAATGCCGCTCAACCATATACTTTTAGTGCCTGGATAAAAACGTCTAAATCAGGTGCCCAAGCCATTTTTGCACAATATCAAAATACACCAAGCAACCGATTCCTTTTTAACCTTGTACCAACAGGGGAGCCGAGATATTTTCATGGTAGCGGTGCCAAAAGCGTTACAGCAAATACAGCGGTAAATGATGGAACCTGGCACCATATCGCTTTTACCAGAGATGCCAGTAGTCTCGTGAGCATTTATGTGGATGGTGTTTTAGAAGTGACGAAAGTTATTACAAATACCTATGCCAACATTTCTGCTCGAATTGGGAATCATCTACTCGGTGGTGGCCCAATCAGTCACTTTTTGGGTCAAATGGATGAAGTAAGGATATGGGATGTTGCTCATTCTTGTGAAGAAATCAATCATTACAAGGATTGTGAGTTAGCTGGTACGGAAACAAATTTAATAGCTTACTACAATTTCAATCAGGGAATACCAGGTGGGAGTAATCCTGGAGAAACGACATTGAACGATGCTACCAATACTTATGATGGGACGCTTACTAATTTTGCTTTATCCGGTAGTACTTCCAACTGGGTAAGTCCAGGAAGTGGTGTGAGCACAACTACATGTACTGGAATAATCCCTGATTCTGAAATGGATGTCCAGGGAGGAAGCCCTTTAATTTCAATTATGGATGGAGATGATACTCCCTCCACAGCTGATGATACGGATTTTGGGAGTGTTGCTGTTGGAAGTTGTACAGAAGTACACACCTTTACGATTGAAAATACTGGAACAACTGCCTTAAGTCTAAATGGTTCTCCTACCGTTGAAATTTTAGGAACAAATGCCAGTGACTTTTCTGTTACTGCTAATCCCAATACTTCTGTTGGTGTAGGAAGTACAACTACATTTGACATCACTTTCAACCCAAGTGCTTCAGGTACAAGAAGTGCCACCATCAGTATTGACAATGATGATTGTGATGAAAATCCATATAATTTTGATATTGAAGGAACTGGATTTGATATAACGGGAACATTGACAGGCACAGCAACGATTTGTTCAGGTCAAAGTACGAATTTACAAGTAACCATTTCCGGAGGTACTTCACCTTATACGGTGGTGTACAATGATGGATCAAACAACATTACTGAAAATAATTATACAAGCGGAGCAAACATTGCAGTCAGTCCGACTTCCAATACTACCTATACTTTGGTTAGCATCACTGATGCCAATAGTTGTACTGCCAATTCTCTTTCAGGTACAGCTGTCGTGACTGTAAATAATGGTTCTTCTGCTGCTGTTTTATCAGGAACCGCCACAATTTGTTCGGGTGAGAGTACCAATTTGGTAGTTACCATTACTGGTGGAACAGGTCCTTTTGATGTAGTCTATAATGATGGTTCCAATGACATCACTGTCAATAATTACAATAGTGGCGATAATATTTCAGTTAGCCCAACTTCCACCACCAGTTATACTTTAGTTAGTGTAACTGATGACAACTCCTGCTTGGGGACTGGGAATAGTGGTAATCCTACTGTAACAGTTAACAATAGCCCTACTGCGTCAGTTTTGTCTGGAACAGCTGATATTTGCATTGGCGGAAGCACAAATTTGGTTGTAACTATTACGAGCGGCACCTCCCCTTTTACAGTGGTATACAATGATGGCTCGAATAACATTACTGAAAACAATTACACCAGTGGTTCAAACATTTCCGTTAGTCCAAATTCCAATACTACTTACACATTGGTGAGCGTTACTGATGCCAATTCCTGTTTAAGCAGTGGATTAACTGGCAATGCAATTATTACTGTAAACGCTTTACCAACTTTTTCGGCTACCCCAACAGATGAAACTTGTCCAAGCGCCAATGATGGACAAATAGCCATAACAGTTAACACAGGGGCATCCCCTTACCAATATCAGATTGATAACGGTGGTTTTAACAGTTTTTCGGGAAGCAGTACAACCATTACGAATCTTGATGCAGGAAATTATGATGTTGAAATAAAGGACAACAACACCTGTGAAAGTGTAACCCAAACGATTAATATCGGAACAGCAAACCATCCTGAAATGGATGTTCAAGGTGGTGGCAATTCAATTGCTGATGGAGATACCAATCCAATTCCCGGAAATGATACCGACTTTGGAGACGTAGCTGTAAACAGCGGTTCAGATAGTCATACTTTTACCATTGAGAACACGGGAAGTTTAGTATTAAATCTTACGGGTGGTGCTACGCTAGTATCTATAACTGGAACTCATGCGAGTGACTTTTCTGTAACAACTAATCCTTCCAGTACTGTCAATAGTAGTGGTGGCACAACAACTTTTGTAGTAGAGTTTAGCCCAAGTGGAGCTGGTACAAGAACTGCCACTATCAGTATTGATAATGACGATTGTGATGAGCACCCATATGATTTTGTAGTTCAGGGAACTGGTTATTTTCCAGCAGAATCTCTCGATTTTGATGGCTCTGATGATTATATAGATTTTGGAACGACCATACTTTCTACTTCGAATGCTGCCCAACCTTATACTTTTAGTGCCTGGATAAAAACTTCAAAGGCTGACGATCAGGCCATTTTTGCACAATATCAAAATACTGAAAGCAATAGGTTCCTTTTTAACCTTGTACCGACTGGTGAGCCGAGATATTTCCATGGGGGAAGTTCAAATAGTATAACCGCAAATACAGCTGTAAACGATGGAACCTGGCACCATATCGCTTTCACCAGAGATGCCAGTAGCCTCGTGAGCATTTATGTGGATGGTGTTTTAGAAGTGACGAAAGTTATTTCAAATACCTATGCCAACATTACTGCTCGAATTGGGAATCATCTACTCGGTGGTGGCCCAATCAGTCACTTCTTGGGCCAAATGGACGAAGTAAGGATTTGGGACGTTGCTCATTCCTGTGAAGAAATCAATTTTTATAAAGATTGTGAACTGGCCGGGACTGAATCGAATTTAATCGCCTATTATAATTTTAATCAGGGCATTCCCAGTGGAAGTAATTCCGGGGAAACAACATTGAATGACGCAACCAATAACTTTGATGGTACACTTACCAATTTTGCACTTTCTGGAAGCACATCCAACTGGGTGAGCCCTGGAAGTGGTGTGAGTACCACTACTTGTTCCGGAACGATTCCTGACGCTGAAATGGATGTGCAGGGAGGTTCTCCTCTAACTTCAATTATGGATGGAGATGATTCGCCTTCTACTACTGATGATACTGATTTTGGTAGTATCGCAGTTGGTGGATGTTCAGAAGTTCACACCTTTACAATAGAAAATACTGGAACAACAGCGCTCACTCTAAATGGATCCACTACTGTTGAAATCTCAGGAACACACGCCAGTGATTTTTCGGTTACTGCTAATCCAAATACAACCGTGGGTGTGGGAAGTACGACTACATTTGACATCACTTTCAACCCCAGTGCTTCAGGCACAAGAAATGCCACTGTAAGTATAGACAACGATGATTGTGATGAAAACCCCTATAATTTTGATATACAAGGAACTGGGTTTGATATTTCTGGAACCCTGACAGGTTCTGCAACTATTTGTTCCGGTCAAAGTACAAATTTACAAGTTTCCATTACCGGAGGCAGTTCACCTTATACCCTTGTATACAATGACGGATCGAACAACATTACAGAAAATAATTATACAAGCGGAGCAAACATTGCTGTCAGTCCTACTTCCAATACTACCTATACTTTGGTTAGCATCACAGATTCCAATGGGTGTACAGCCAATTCGCTTTCCGGTACAGCTGTCCTGACAGTTAATAATGGCTCTTCTGCAGCTGTTCTATCAGGTACCACTACTATCTGTAACGGGGAGAGCACGAATTTGGTAGTTAACATTACAGGAGGGACATCTCCCTATACAGTGGTGTACAATGATGGCTCGAGTAATATCACAGAAAATAATTACACAAGTGGTTCAAATATTTCTGTGAGTCCAGCTTCCACCACTTCCTATACTCTGGTTAGTGTAACAGATAACAATTCTTGTTTAGGGTCTGGAAACAGTGGCAATCCTACAGTGACGGTCAACAATGGTTCAACCGCTGCTGTGCTTTCTGGAACAGCTACCATTTGTTCAGGCGAAAGTACAAATCTGGTGGTCACCATTACCGGTGGTACAGGTCCTTTTGATGTAGTTTACAATGACGGCTCCAATAATATCACTGTCAATAATTACAATAGTGGGGACAACATTTCTGTGAGCCCAATTTCAACTTCCAGCTATACTTTAGTAAGCGTAACTGATAATAATTCCTGCCTGGGAAGCGGAAATAGTGGTAATCCTACTGTGACGGTAAATAATGGTTCCACGGCAGCTGTTCTCTCAGGAACCGCCATAATTTGTTCTGGTGAGAGTACTAATTTGAGTGTTGCCATAACGGGCGGAACAAGTCCATTTACTGTCGTGTACAATGATGGAACAAGTGATATTACCGTGAATAGTTATACTAGTGGTTCAAACATTTCGGTTAGTCCAACTTCAACCACAAACTATACTTTGGTTAGTGTGACAGATGCGAATTCTTGTACGGGAAGTGGATTAAGTGGTACAGCAACTGTGACGGTAAATAATGGTTCCACGGCAGCTGTTCTTTCAGGAACTACAACAATTTGTTCGGGTGAGAGTACTAATTTGAGTGTTGCCATAACGGGCGGAACAAGTCCGTTTACTGTCGTGTACAATGATGGAACGAGTGATATTACTGTGAATAGTTATAGTAGTGGTTCAAACATTTCGGTTAGTCCAACTTCAACCACAAACTATACTTTAGTAAGTGTGACAGATGCGAACTCATGTGCAGGCAGCGGCTTAAGTGGCACTGCAACTGTAACGGTAAACACACTACCCACCTTTACTGCCACTCCAACTGATGAGACTTGTCCTTCTGCAAACGATGGTCAAATTTCAATTACAGTAAATACAGGTGCTTCGCCTTTTGAGTATCAAATTAATAATGGAGGATTTAATAGTTTTTCAGGAAGCAATACTACAATACCTAATTTGGATGCAGGCAATTACGATATTGAAATTAGAGATAATAATACTTGTGTAAGTACAACCCAAACCATTGTTGTTGGAACTGCCAACCACCCGGAAATGGATGTTAAGGGTAATGGCATTTCAATAGCCGATGGAGATACCAATCCTATTCCTGGAAATGATACAGATTTTGGAGATGTAGTGGTTAATGGTGGAACAGATAGCCACATCTTTACAATAGAGAATACTGGAAGTTTAGTATTGAATTTGACCGGTGGTGGCACTTTGGTGTCCATAACAGGCACCCATTCAGCTGATTTCTCAGTGACCGCAAATCCATCAACTCCGGTAAATAGCAGTGGTGGCACGACCACTTTTACAATTGAATTTGACCCAAGTGCAGCAGGAATCCGGACCGCCACTGTAAGCATCGCCAATGATGATTGTGATGAGAATCCCTATAATTTTGATATCAAAGGAAATGGATTGGCACCCGAGATGGATGTTCAAGGTAATTCGATGTCAATTAGCGATGGAGATAATTCACCCAGCACAACTGATGATACCGACTTTGGAAGTTTAAATATAGGCAGTAATGAAAGCCATACTTTTACCATCGAAAATACTGGGGACGCCAACTTGAATCTCACAGGCAACCCCATAGTGGCAGTAAGTGGTACAAACGCTTCTGATTTCACAGTGACCACTCAACCAACAACTCCAGTTGCAGGTAGCAATGGCACCACCACTTTTGTGGTACAATTTGCTCCATCTGGAGTGGGTCTTCGAAGCGCAACCCTCAGCATTGACAATGACGACAGTGATGAAAATCCTTACAATTTTGATATCCAGGGAAGCGGAACTTGTGGTACAGTCGCCTGGGATGGCGGCGGCGGAGATGGTGAGTGGCAAACGGCAAGCAACTGGGATTCAGATGTCGTCCCCACTTCTTGTGATAATGTCATTATCAATAATGGTGATTTGGTAACCTTATCCTCTGGAACAGGTGCAGCCAAATCTCTGACCATGAGTGGCGGAAGTGATTTGACCATTGACCAATCTACTACATTAAACATCAGTCCTGACAATACAATTACAGATGGTGTCGATTTGAATGGAGGGGGATTGGTACTAACGATTAATGGCACTTTGGATATCACGGGTACACCAACTGGTGATGGTTTAGATAATGATTTCTCTCCAATAATAACAATTGGAGCAAATGGAACTTTGAGTATTAATATTTCCGGAAACACCAATGGTTTGCTGACTTTTGGGGACTTTACAAATAATGGAGCAATTAACATTACAGGTTCTGATGGAGATGGAATCAACATGGACAATGTCTTTACCAACAATGGAACGATTACAATTTCGGGAGCAGCTGAAGATGGTTTAGATGCAAGCTTCAACGGTAGCAATGTTTTTCAAAATAATGGAACCATGACCATCAATGGAATTAATGCTTCGTTTTATGCCATCAGAGATTATGTAAATAATAATGCCAGCGGGATTTTTAATGGAGAAGGAAAAATCGAAGCAAGCCGATTTGTCTCAAATGGTACCATTAATCCCGGTACTTCTCCAGGTATCGTCACTTTTGATGGAGATGAAAGTTTAAATGGCACCCTCAATATGGAAATAGATGGCAATGGCGGTGTTGCAGGCACTGATTTTGACCAAATAGTTGTGCAGGGAACAGCAACCTTAGGTGCCAGCAGTACCCTAAATGTGACCTTTAACTTCACCCCCTCAGCAGGACAAACATTCAAAATATTGGATGCCACTACTGCCATTAGTGGTGATTTCAATACCAAAAATTTCACAGGTGTTCCTGCAGGATTGGAAGCTATTTTTAACAATGTAACTGGTGAAGTAGAGATTCATGCACCTGAAATGGATGTTCAGGGAAATAACACTTCCATCATGGATGGAGATAATTCACCTAGTACCGCTGATGATACTGATTTTGGAAATGTGAATGTGAATGGTGGCACAGCTTCCCATACATTTACTATTGAAAATACTGGTGGAGCAAGTTTAACTTTAGATGGCAATCCAAAAGTGGATATTACTGGTGCTCATCCTTCTGATTTTACTGTGACTACCCAACCTACAAGTCCTGTAGCTAGCAGTGGCGGTACGACTACTTTTGTAATTGAATTTGATCCAAGTGCTTCAGGAACTCGGACTGCTACTGTTAGTATCGACAATGATGACAGTGATGAAGATCCTTATAATTTTGATATTCAGGGAGAAGGAATTGATGCTAATAGTACTTCAATGGATTTTGATGGAAGCAATGACAGGGTAGAAATTCCAACATTTAATATCACCACCAATGCTATTTCCTTTGAAGCCTGGATTAAACCAAATTCCTCTACAAGTGCCTGGAGTGGAATAATTGGTAAACACGGTTCTAGTAATCCAGTTGCCTTAAATGTACGGAACGCCAGTTCACAGCTTGAATTGCGCTATCATTGGCAGAGTTCCTTTTCCTGGAACTTTGCTAGTGGACATATATTGACTCCAGATGTATGGCAACATGTGGCATTAGTTATAACCCCTACCGCAGCCACACTGTATTTGAATGGAGTACCAAGCACGAAAACTGCTACTCATAATCCTGTAAGCCTAGATGTTCCATTTGACATTGGGTTTCATAGTGGTTTTTATTATATGGGACAAGTCGATGAAGTCAGGATTTGGGATAAATCGCTTTCACAAGCAGAAATTCTTGCAAGTTATCAATCTGAGTTAACGGGAACCGAGACAGATTTATTAGCTTACTACAAATTTGATACTCAAATTAGTGGTTGTGCACCAGATTGTTCTACCAATAATTACCATGCGGAAATCTTGAATGGAGCTGCTTATTCTTCGCTGACTCCTGTTATCTCCAATGTGGCTTGTGGTGGTGGAGAAGATTTACCAGAAATGGATATTCAAGGTGGCACCCCACTAACTTCCATTCCTGATGATGATACCACACCTTCTACCACCGACGATACTGATTTTGGAAGTGTGGGTATTAACAATTGTACAGAGGTTCACACATTCACTATAGAAAATACAGGAGTCGGTGCCCTCAATCTCAATGGTGGAACCATTGTAGAAATCACTGGCACCAATGCTGCCGATTTCACTGTAACTGCCAACCCTTCTACTCCCGTAAGCGGAGGTGGTGGTACTACTACCTTCGATATCACATTCGATCCTTCCACTGCAGGTTCAAAAACGGCAACAGTCAACATTTCGAATGATGATTGTGATGAAAGTACCTACAACTTTGAAATTCAGGGAACCGCTTTCGATATTACAGCTACCCTTAGCGGAGCAAGCAGTATTTGTATTGGTGAGAGTACAAATTTACAGGTAGCCATTTCAAATGGCGCAACTGATTATACCGTAGTTTATACTGACGGAATGACCAATTTCACTGAAAACAATTACTCAAGTGGAACAAATATTTCCGTAACACCTTCAACTACAACAACCTATTCCTTAGTTTCTGTAACAGATGCAAATGGATGTACTTCTACAAGCCTTTCTGGAACACCTCAAGTAACCGTGAATAACTTGCCTACTTTTACTGCTATTCCAACAGATGAGACTTGCCCAAGTGCAAATGATGGAGAGATAGCTGTTACTGTGAATACAGGAAGTTCTCCTTATCAATACAGTTTTGCAGGAGGAACTTTCACTAGTTTTTCTGGTTCCACTCACACTTTTACTGGTTTGGATGCAGGCATGTATGACATTCAGATACAAGATAACAATACTTGTGAGAGTACCACCCAAACGATTACAGTTGGTACAGCTGCTCACCCTGAGATAGATTTGGAAGGTAATGGCACTTCAATTGTAAGTGGTAGTACCAGTCCTAATATAAATGACGATACTCAATTTGGAGAAGTGGGTATTGTAAATGGTAGCAAGGAACATACTTTTACAATACAAAATGATGGAACAGCAGATTTGGTATTGAATGGTTCCTCTTTGGTAGAGCTTACAGGAACAGATGCTGCTCAGTTTTCCGTAAGTCAGGACCCAACTACTCCAATTAGCGGAAGTGGTTCGTCTACTTTTAAAATCACCTATTCTCCAACTACAGTAGCTACCCATGATGCCACAGTGAGCATAGTGAATACAGATTGTGATGAATCACCCTATACCTTTGATATACAGGGAACGGGTACTGACCCAGAGATGGCTGTTTCGGGAAATAGTGTGGAAATTGAAGATGGAGATAGTTCTCCCACAACCTCAGATGATACTGATTTTGGGTCTGTAGATATTAATGGTACTAATGAATCTCACACCTTTACGATAACCAATACTGGTGTTATGAACCTCAATCTAAGTGGCAATCCAGCTGTGGAAATTACTGGAGCTGGCGCAGACCAGTTTAATATAACAACCCAGGCAAGTACACCAATTTCCAGTAATGGTTCTACCACTTTTGTGATAGAATTTGCACCAGATGCAGCTGGAGTTCACAACGCTGAAGTGAGCATTGCAAACGATGATGCAACAGAAAATCCCTACAACTTTTCCATCACCGGAACAGGGACAGGAACTGCTCCCGATATGCAGGTAGAAGGTCAGAATGTAGAGATTGTGGATGGAGATAACATGCCTTCTACAACAGATG
>JBGTQJ010000066.1:0-51154 GCA_041941305.1 Saprospiraceae bacterium | reverse complement strand
CCGCTGCTTGAATAGGTATCATATAGATTTTTTGTTAATAGCGAGAATTGCTGTATTCACACGAGGGTGAAATTCTGTAAAAAGCTATTGAATTCATCACTTTTACTTGAAATTTGACTTGAAATTCATAACTCAATTTTACTTTAAAAAGATGTGTACACACGGTAGCCCTTCGGAGACTCTGCTGGAACGGAAACTTGATCGTGATTCTTAAGTCCAAGCAGAGTCTCCGAAGGGACTCTGCGATTTCAGATTAAGCGCCAATCACATCAACAGTCCCAATAAACTCGTGCTGGCAGCCATCAATAATTGCTGTCAATGTAACGGAATAGCTTCCAGCATCCTGATATGTATGAACCGGATTGGTATCCGTAGATTCATTTCCATCGTCAAAATCCCAATGATAGGATGTTGCATTCAGTGATTGGTTGATGAAAGTAATGGCGCAGGGTCCTACACAGCCATTATTTTGCGTAGAAAAGGAAGCAGTTGGGCAAGGCGTTTCTTCAAAAGCAACATTGTTTGAACTTGACTGAAAACTCATTAAGCTTACAAGAAAACAGGAGCTTAAAATTGTCAGGCAAAACGAGCCAATGGCGTTTTTCAATAAATGTTTCATAATAAATCGATTTTTGATGATGAAAGAATATTATCAAAATAAACATGTTTCAAGTTTAAACAATGTTCAGTTGAATGTTGAAATAATATAACAAAAAAAACACTAAGTCTGTTTCAGGAGACTTTTCTAGGACATAGAGGGTGGATTTGCGATTAAACAAAGGGGTGGAAATGTTAGAACAGAAACAGCAGAGCCCCTACGGAGACTCTGCTGGAACGGAAGTCGTAAATCTGAATTTGATTTGGGCCCTAGCAGAGCTTGCGCAGGGGCTATGGGATCTAGAAGGCAATCACATCAACAGTCCCAATAAACTCATGCTGACATCCGATGCCAATTGCTCGCAAGGTGACGGTATACGTTCCCGCTTCCTCATAAGTATGGCTGGGATTTTCGGAAGAAGAAGTAGTTCCGTCGCCAAATTCCCAGTGATAAGTAACAGCATCAACAGATTGGTTAACGAAGCTGATGGCACAGGGACCAGTGCAGCCATTGTTTTGAGTAGCAAAAGAAGCGACAGGACAAGAAGTGGCTTCAATTTCACAAGCGGCGTCTACGGATGCCACTTGAAAGCTCATCATGGGTAAAGTGAATAGAAAACAAATCGCTGCAATTTGGAATAGGTGGTTGATGTTTTTGATTGATTTTTTCATAAGGCACAAATAATTGATGGTCTGTCATGATGCAGTGCACCTGAGCAGGCCGGATTAAAAATTTAGGTTTAGTGGATAGCAGACATCGGACAGTTGATGGTCGTCCGAGTCAACCATTCATTGATTTGGTTTCACATCAGCACATAATTCTCCCATTCTGAAAAGGGTCACTTTTCAGTTGCTTTCCCATTGGCATCAGCATAGGAATGGAGTGCTTCAGTTAATCAACTGATGGCTTACAATTGGAAAATCTAATGGATACTTATGTTTAAATCTAAGGCTGATAGGTTTTTTCAGCTTAAGAGTTTTTGGATTTTTGTTGTTATATAGGCTTTTTCAAAGTAGATGAAGAAAGACCTTGAAAAAGGCAGAAGATTTTGTTTATGCGTTTGTTATTTGCGAACAGGTCTTCTATTGTATATTTTTTTGAATCTCATTTTTTGTGTTTTGATTAAGTTTGCGTGAGTGTTTTTATTGAAGTTGTTCAAAAATGGAGGTTGCAATTAACTCATCTATCTATTTTTGAACAACTTCAATACGTATTCATTAGTGCGTACATAATCAAGTCATCAATACCTTAAAAAGGTGACCTCTATTTTTGAAAAAAAATTATTTTTTTGATTTCTTTCAATTTTAAGGTGGTGTTTTTTGATTGTCGCCCTCTTAATGTCAAAGGGTTTTGAAAGGTTACCTTTTGGAATCAAAAAAAAATGATTTTTCTTGAAAAAAGGATGCAAGTGACTGATAGTCATTGGTTTATTTTTTTTAATAAAAAGAAAAAATAAAAGAAATGACTCCCAAATTCTAATTTGAAAACCTGCTTTATGACGAAAACGGAACTTGATTATATTCAGATTTTAATTACCGGAGAAGAAAAAGGGTTGCGAAAAATTTATGCTGACTTCTTACCCAGGATAAGCTATTTTATTACGACCCACGGTGGCACTCGCGATGATGCCAAAGATGTTTTTCAGGATGCCTTGATGATTATTTTCCAAAAAGCAGAAGAAGGTCAATTTGAATTGACTAGTGGTTTTTACACCTTATTGTATGGAGTGGTGAGAAAAGTTTGGCGCAATCGACTCAGAAAAAAAAGTAATACAGAGGTAACCTTTCCGGAAGATAGGACATTCAGCACATTTGAGGGAATTGAGGAAAAAATGATTCAGGAAGAAAAGGGCAAGATATTTTGGATGGCTTTCCGAAAATTAGGGGAAGACTGTCAAAGAGTAATGCAATATTTTTTTGAGCGAAAGAAGATGGAGGAAATCGTACAATTGATGCAGTACAGTAGCGTGAGCTATGCGAAAAAGCGAAAATTTCAATGTAAAGAAAAGCTGATCAAATTAGCAAAGGAGGATAATCGATATCCCGAATTTGTGTAAACGTGTTATCGGTTGTGGGTTGTCAGTTGTCAGTTGCTTAGTAAACTGCAACCCACAACCGACAACCCACAACCGATAACCCACAACCGACAACCCACAACCGACAACCGACAACCGACAACCGACAACCGACAACCGAAGCCTATGCAAAAAGAAACTTTATACGAACAAATAGAGCAATACATTAAAGGCGAAATGAAAGCAGATACCAAAACAGCATTTGAAGCGCAATTGGCAAAAGATGCAGAATTGAAAGCCGAAGTGAATTTTCAAAGGGACTTGTATCAGGAGCTGGAGCACCGACAAAAACAATTGTTGCGCAATAAGCTGCATGATTTGGGAGAAGAGTTTATGGCAAATATCCCGGAAGGCAATCCAGATTCAGCTTCAAAAAGGTGGCGCAATTCTGTCGCTGGCTTGATGTTGCTGGTATTAGGCGCCGGAGCCGTTTGGTTTTTAAATCGGGATGATCGCCTTGCTGTTGATTCAGAGGTAGTGCCTGCTCCAGGAGAAGCCAATCAGGAAGTGCCAATGGAGGCAGAAAAAGACATTACAACGGAAATCGAAGAGGAGATTTTAGGAGGTAGTGCGGAAAGTGATTCAGATGAGCCTCCTGCTCCCATACATCCAGAACCAAGCAATACTGAGGGACAGGAACCTGAAAAAAAAGACAAAGCCCCACGCCCGATTGCAGGCAATTTTGAACCCAATCCGTCCTTTGAGCGCTATTTTACAGGTACCTTGGCGCGCGGTGCTGATTTTGAAGTGACAGTTGATGCACCTCAACAAATTTCAACCGGAACATTAGTGAATGGACAATTCCAATTCAATTGTTCCGGACAGGTAACTTCAGAATCAGGAGATGCACCAATAGATTTCAGACTTCGATTTTTCACCAATAATCCGGAAGATTTTCAAGCTGATCGCGCCCTCCAGGAATGGGAACTTGAATTCAATAATACCAACAACACCCATCTTTTTGAACTTTCTGAAACCCTGACTTTTGAACCAGGCTTGTATTATTTCACCATTGAAGATTGGGAAAGTGGAGAGAAATTTTTTGTGGGAAAAATTTCTCTAATAATGAATGAAAAATGATGAATTCATCCATCACCCATCATTCACCATCCATCATTCAACAAGAACAAACCCAGCCCAGCTCCTCGGATTATTCGGCTGCTGCAAACGCATATGTGCCTGTGCCACCTGATAAGCTTCCGGAATGCTTTTCCCTTGTTCCTGCCATGCTTTATAGAAAGTAGTCATAAACTCATAGGCTTCTGCGTCGTTGACTTTCCAAAGGCTCATCAAAAGGTATTTGGCACCAGCAATCTTGAAAGCACGTTGCAGACCATAGACGCCTTCATTGCCCTCAATATCACCCAATCCAGTTTCGCAGGCAGAAAGAACGACAAGCTCTGTATTGCGTAAGTCCATTTTTGCAATTTCGTAGGCCGTGAGGATACCGTCTTCGCCAGATTCAGGCGCATTGCCCTTCCAGGCGGCATTCGCACCCGCCAAAATCAAACCGGAGCGAATGAGTGGATGCTTGGAGGCGCGAAAACCAGAAGCTGCAGTTGTATCTGCATCAGGGAAGAAATAGCCGTGGGTCGCCAGGTGCAAAATGCGTGGGGATGGCTCCTTTTGACCGATTTGCTTAAAAGCTTCCTCACTTGCATCATATCCTTTTTGAACCGTCACTTTTACGTCTGATTTTTCTAGTATTTTTTGAATATCGTTGGTTTCCCTTTCTGTCCATTCCAAATAGCCCCAATCGTCGCCTCGTAGCGAACGAAATGAACCACCTAAAACTTGAGCATTTAGCAATTCATCTGTTTGGGATAGGGTGATAGATTCGGAGTCCAGATCAGATTGGGGAGCATTTTCAATAAGCTCAGTTGAGGTAGTTTCATAATGGATGCCACCGAAAAGATACGCATCGATCAGGGTGTATTTGGGTGTTTTGTGTGGATAAATAAGCTGGCGGGTACTGCCCAAATGATATACTTCAAATCGGTCTGCGACGGTTTGGGAATTGTTGATAGGTATGGCTCCAAAATTAATTCTGTGAAGCAATCCCGAGGGTGCATAATAAATGGTATGAATGCCTTCGAGGTGCGGTTCGAGTTGTTTCCAAAGAACTTGATTGAGCGTTGATTCATTAGCATACAGACGACGGGTGGCTTTGAGCCTGCCCAATTCAGATTTTTCGAAAAGAAAAACCTGTTGCGGAAATTGATCTTCTTTTTTCAACAAATAAGCCATGTAAAAAACGCTATCTGTTGATGTTTTTTGCTCAGCAACATAATTGAAATCAATAATTTCAATGGCGAGCTCTCCAGGTTTAAGTTGAGACTGAACCTCCTTCCAGGAACCTGCCTGTTGATTTCGAAAGGCAATAGATGCCTTGGATAATTCCCTGCCAAGTTGGTTGTATCTTTCTTCTGTGCTATCCAGAGAAGACTTTCGTTTTGAGAGCGATAAACTATACTCCTGGGCTATTGTATGTCCTAAAGACTCCCATTCCTGATAATCTGCTGCCAAATTTGGATGATCATCAAAATTGATTTTTGCAAAGGCTTTTTGATTTTTTAATAAAAGCCCCTTAAAATGAAGGTTGTTATCATAGCAGGTGCCCGAAACTTCATTGAAAGAATTTCGATAGGCAAAAGAGAAAATTTCATTAAAGTCGTCCGAAAATGACCGCTTAAAATTCCTTTGTTCTCTTTCAGAAAAATGAGGGAAAACATTGCCAATGTATTTTGAAACAATTTGACAAGCAGTTAAAAACGCTTGAACACTCTCTTCTTTTCTTCCCATTTCTTCCAAAATTTCAGCCATTTGCAGTTGAGCATTAGCATATCTCGTGTTGGATTTTCCTATTGCTTTTTCCATTTCCAGAAGCGTTTGTTGATGCACTTCGTAGGCTCTATCCAAATTGCCGAGACGGTGGTTGATATCTGAAACAAATAAATAGGCAGTATTCAACTCCCTTTGGGATTGTTCAGGGTTGTTTAAATACCATTTTAAGGTCTCTTCAAAAATAACCCTTGCTTTTTCGTATTGGCCAGTTTTCCTGTAGAAATAACCCAATTCTCTTTTTGAGAGGTGATAATACATATCCCCCTCCTTAAAATTTGATTGATAAAAATCGCTTGCAGCCTGGTAATAATGCTCAGCTGAATCCAATTGATTCAATCTTGAATAAGCAATCCCCATTTTTCCCAAACAAATGCCATAAGCTTTATGCTTTTTTCCACGGGATTTTGCAATGGCTTGTAAATTTAATTTCCTATAGTGAAGTGCGGTTTGGTATTCTGCCAAATTATCAAAAATATCCCCAGCTTTGTGATAACCCTCCGCACATGCCGGATGTCCTTTCCCAAAAATATTTTCCAGGACTTCGAGTCCTTCCATAATTATGGGCAATGCTTTTTCGATTTGTTTAGTATTGACATATATACCGCCCAGTTTAATCATACGCAATCCATATTTACGATGCTCTTTTCCCACCGTTTTTTCGGTTATCGCAATTAGCCGGGTGCTAAGCTTCAAAGCTTTTTCAAAATCACCCATATGCATTTGGCTGCTTATTAGATTGCTTAGTGTGACGGTATACCAATCATGAGTATCCTCAAACCGCTTCTCAGCTATTTCAAATGCTTCGACTGCATATTCGTGGCTTTTTCGATACTCCCCCATTGAAGTATATACCCCTCTCATATTATTGCAATACCCCAGATACATTTCGCTTTCCATTCCCCAATTTTTTAGAATCGCCACTTTGACCTCATCCAAAATCATCAATGCACGCTCATTTTCTCCCAAACGTTCCAGAATACTTGTTAGGTTTTGTTGCCAATTGACATAGACAAGACTATCTTTTTTACCCTGATTTTCCAGCTCCAGGATAATGCTTTCAATATGACCCTTGGCTGTTGAATAATCCTTGGACTGGTAGGCGGCTCCCGCCAGGGCCTCTAATTCTGCTATATTTAATTTCTTTGGAATGGTATCATTTTGGGCAAGTATATGACTAGAGAATAGCAATAAAATAACTGAAATGCTGAGTTTTAATTTTTTCATCATTCAGAGTTTTGTGGATTCAAGTTTGCTCAAACATATTGTAAAAAGTCCATACCTAAAAATGTAACATTCCCCTCTCGAAAATATGGCGAAATAGGGCCACTTCAATGTCCAATTAGAGCACAATGATGGCAAAATCGCGCTACCCAAGCACGTGAATTCCTTCCCAACTTTGCACTTGTATTATTGAGATCTCACATCATTTCTTAACCACTTAATATTTTAGGAATGATGGAAAAATATGTTACTGATTTTGGACAGGGCATTTTTTCCTTTGAGAAGGCAAAAAAAGTAAGCGACGCAGTACGTCGGTGAGGCTTTTTAACGCGCTCAAAGGGAAAAATGGACGTCTCAAAATCGAGAAGGTATTATTCTATCATTCCTTAAAACAGCTTTATAAAATCTAAAGGCTTTATTGGTTTGGCATTGTGGCAATGTATGCAGATGGCAGACTGGTTCAGCCAATTAAAAAATGTTTATCATGGAAAATTTAAATCATAACTCCCTTTCAATTAAAAGGGGAAGCAAGGCGCTACCCTTTTTGATGCTCAAGAGGCTATCCCTTATGCTTTCGCTCATGATTTTGGCGACCTTCTCAATGCAAGCCCAATCTGGTACTGCGCTTGATTTTGATGGTTCAAATGACCGAGTGAGAATGCAAGGTCTGAATCTTACGAGCAGCATTACCATTGAAGCCTGGGTGAGACCTACACCAAAGACCAATTTTTCAACCATTTTATCCAACAAGTATGGAGGCTTAGGGAATCCAGGATTTGTATTTGCAATCAATACCTGGAATTCTAGCAACCGAAGATTATTGTTGGAAACAAGAGGCAGAGAAGCTATTTCCTCTGGAACAGTGACCTGGAATGTTTGGCAGCACGTAGCAGTAACTGTTAGTGGCAACATAGTTAGATTTTACATCAATGGCAACCTTGTTGGAACTTCTTCCCAGGTAAACCTGCAAGCTTCTTCTTATCCGACCTATATTGGAGATTTCGCTGTCTTTTTTGGTGGCGGGAAATATAAAGGAAGAATGGATGAATTGCGCGTGTGGAGTTATGCCCGGAGTCAAGGACAAATTCAAGCAGATATGAATTGTGAGATTGCAGGTAACGAAAGCGGACTAATAGGTTATTACAAATTTAACAATGGCACTGCTGGTGGAAACAACGCCGGAGTCACCAACCTACCTGATGAATCCTCCTACAATAATTATGGCACCCTGCAAAGTTTTGCATTGTCAGGTGCTACTTCCAACTGGGTCGCTCCGGGTGGAATATCTTGTACATCTGGTTGCACCGACAACGACAATGACGGCTACGACGATGTCGCCTGCGGTGGAGATGACTGCGACGACGATGATCCCAATATCAACCCTGGTGCTACCGAACTTTGCGATGGCATTGACAACAACTGTGATGGCAATATCGATGAAGGTTTAACGGACCCCGACGTCAGCATTAGTGAAAGTGATTTACCCGATTTCTGTCAGGGCTTGACAGTATTGACAGCAGATATCAACAACATAGGGGATTTGCAAACGCCCATCACTTACTTATGGAGCACTGGTGAAACCACTGAATCTATCGTAGTGGATGCAGCTGGCAATTACGCTGTAGATGTCACAGAAGGTGGCGGTTGTGAAGGCTCCGATGATCACGATGTATTGACCAATGCCTGGGATGTGCTTTCCGGTTATGTCATGATAGGTTATGAAGTAGACATTGATGGCAATACCGTAGCAGGAGGAGGAGTTGGGGTCAATGGTGCAGGAGAAAAAGCCAAATTGCGCGGCGGTACGGTAGTGGACGAATTCGTAAAAGCGCCGATTATCTCCAAGTCTGGTGGTAGCTCTGCTGGTCATGAAGAAATTGGACAAGTGACAGTGACATTGCCGACCTTCCTGTATTCCAGCCCAAATAGCGACGACATTACGGTTCCGACAGGAGGTTCGACCACCTTGACAGGAAGCACTTATGGTGAAATCGAGGTAAAGAAAAATGCGACTGTGACCTTTGATGCAGCAGAAGTGCATATTGAAGATTTGGATGTAGAAGACGGCGGAACGGTGATTTTTAGTCAGGACGCAACCTTATTGATTGAAGATGATTTCAATCTGGATGAAGATTGTGCATTCAACACCGCTGGTAATTTTGTCATGGTATATGTGGGTGACCGCGCTTACATTGATGAAGGTTCAGAAGTCCATGCCAGAATGTATGCCCTGGATAAAATCTGGGCGAAAAAAGCGGCATCTGATAACCACACCACTATGACTGGAATGTTCATTTCTGAAGACAAAGTAGACGGCGACGAATACGTTGATTGGAATTGGGATGGCAGTTGTGGCTTACCACTTGTACCTTCCAGCTTTATCGCTCCGATAGATGACAACCCAATGGACGATGTGATTATCGCCGACTTTTCTGCTAAATCAGATTTGGAAACTCCGGAATTGAGCCTCTATCCAAACCCAGCCAGAGACATCCTCAACATTGAAATCGAAGGAATGGAATCTGCCGAGACCGTTTTGATTTTCGATGCAATGGGCAGACTGGTTTGGGAATTAGTCCTGCAGGAAGGACAAAATAGCTTGCAAGCTGATCTTTCTGGCAATGCTTTCCAAAATGGTTTGTATGTGGTGAGCGTGATTTCTAAGGATGAGCGTGTGACAAAGCGATTGGTGATTTCGAAGTAGATTGATTGTGTTAGTGTGTTCAGGTGTTCATTTTCTTAGTTTAAAACATGAACACCTGAACACTTGAACACCTGAAAAAGCAAAGACGAAAACGGGCCACTCAATGTCAAAAACGAGCTACCCGACCCGTCAAATTCCCCCCCATATTTGCATCGTGATTATTTGAAAAGAGGGATGACTCTGAATTCAACTATTCAAAGAATCATGAATAACCATTAATCATTAAAAATTTCTTAACCATGTTTAGTATTGATTAAAAAATGGCTTCATCATCTTTTTTTCGTCAAATAAGCTCAACTTCATTTCTTTTCAGGCATTCAGTCTTCGCTTATTTAACGAAATGATGAAGTTATTTTTTAAGGGCTACTTAAAAATCACAAACATTATGAAAAAGTATATTTTAACAGCTACCATGTTCCTTTTCTGCATCGCTTTTGCAGTTGCTCAAACCAATAATCAAAGAGTAGAGCAAGAAGGAAACAACAATGAAACAACCGTTACACAAACAGGCACCAACCTTGGTGGTTCTTCCAGACAAACTGGAGATGAAAATACTGCTACAATCGTACAAAGTGGCGATGCTTCAAATACTTCCATCATTTCAGAAGGAAATAACAACACTGTTGAGGCAACTCAAGATGGAAACAATTCAGAAGCAACGGCTACCCAAACTGGCGACGAAAACGAATTAGCCCTGACTCAAGAAGGAAATGACAATTCTTATACCCAAACTTCAACTGGCAATGCCAATACCGTAGATGCTGCCCAAACTGGCGAAGGCGGTGAAGTGACTGTTGACCAAACTGGCGACGAAAACAGTTCTACACTATCTCAATCTGGTATTAGCAATACGTTGGATTTGGATCAGGATGGCAACAGCAACACCTCTGACGACACACAAGACGGGGAGCAAGGTATGGCAACCATCCTCCAGGAAGGTGGTGACGAAAACGAATCTACTATGTCTCAAGGTGGTGTAGGCAATTCTTTTGGTCTTACTCAAACTGGTAACAGCAATACTTCTGAGACCACTCAATCTGGCGATGATGATACTGCAAGCATCACTCAAACTGGTGATTCCAACAGCTCTACGATGACTCAGGAGGAGGGAAGTGAAAATACTGCAGACCTAACTCAAACTGGCAATGGCAACACTGCTGAAACGACTCAAACTGGCAGCTTGAACGATGCGGATATGGTTCAAACTGGAGACGACGATGAAGTTTCTGTAGAGCAGGAAGGAGACGAAAATGTAGCCTCTTCTACTCAAGGAGACGGTAATGAAAATGAAGTAGAAATTGAGCAAGAAGGAAATGGCAATAATTCTACTGTAACTCAGTCTGGCAATGACAATGCCACAGAGATCAACCAGGAGGGAGATACGAACACTGCAACTGCAAGCACTACCGGTGATGACAATAGCATTGACGTTACCCACGAAGGCGATTCAAATACAGCGACTGCGACTCAAACTGGCGATGATAATAGTGTAAATATTGATGTGGATGGAGATGGTTCTACAGCAACTGTAACGCAGGAAGGAAATGGTCACGATGCAACTGTTGACCAGGAAGATTCAAGTACTGCTACCGTAACTCAGTCTGGTGGAGACGACAACGACATGAACGTTGGACAAGAAGGTACTACCAATGCAGCTGTAGCTCGCCAAACTGGTGGTGACAATGATGGTCAAATTGACCAGGATGGAGATAACAACACCGCTACGTTGACTCAAACAGGAGACGAAAATGACGGTGAAGTTAAGCAAGAAGGTAATACCAACACCCTGACCAACTTATTGCAGGTAGGTAGTAGCAACGAAGCTTGTATTGAGCAAATTGGTGACTTGAACACGGCGATTTTGACTCAAACAGGAGATGAGAACATTGCTTCCTACCAGGCTACTGGTAACAGCAATGAGGTAAGCATCACTCAAACTGGAAACAGAAACATCATGGGTAGTAATGACGATTTTGATTACGGAATTTTTGTAGAAGGTGACGCTAACGTAATGTCAGTTACTCAAACAGGTGACGATGGCGTTATCAATATCAGCACAATTGGTTCCGATAACGAAGCTACCATCACTCAAGGTGCGGAAGGAACTGCTGGTGCAAGATTGAACGCAGAAATTATCCAGGAAGGAAACATGAACTCCGGCCTTATTCAACAAACTGGTGCCGACCATGTAGGTGAGATTATCCAAACAGGAAATGAAAATACTGCTACGATTACTCAAGGAAATGGGATGTAGTAATGAAGAATGAATAATTTTGGAGAGGGCTTTGTAAATTAAATTTTGCAAAGCCCTTTTTTGTTTTTAGGATTTGAACTAATATGGATACTTGATTGTTTTTAAAAATGTTCGTCGATGAAAATCGGTCTTTGAAGAATATTATTTTGATTTTTTAAGATTATTTAAAATTATTGGTTTGTTTTTTTGAACTGATGATTTAAACAAGCTCTAAGTCATTGCCCTCTAGTTAACTGATTATACCTCTTAAAAACCGTTATTAAGATGAGCAAGCAATTTGAACAGGCAAATAGCCCTCAAAATGAGGAACAATTCACCATTCAAATCATCGAACAACATGTAAAGGCACTGGGAGTTGCAGCTGGAAAAAGTAGAATTACAATAATTATTCTTGTTACCGCCAGTATTCTTGCAATAATATGTGCCATGAATTCGAGACCTTCCAGTTGGTTTGCAAAAAGAATCTCTTCTGTAAAGAATGCCATCAAGTATTTTGAATTTCCAGATGAGCGAAACAATGAATTGATAAAAACAGACTTTGAACAGCAATTGTACAAGGAATTGGAAAGAATTGTGATTCGAGATGAAGTAGATAGCACTGTAATTTCAGAGTTGCCTTTGGGTGTATCTTTAAAAGCCCCAATTGGTTTGGTTCAAAGCGAGCATGAAGCCCAAAAATTCTTCCAGGAAATTGAAAGGAACAAGGATGAAATAATTAAAACTGCCCAATTCATTGCTTTCTTTAATGAATCTTCCAAAAAGAATCTCGAAGAAAGACTTGGGAAATTAGAAGAGCAAAAGCTTGAAAATATTGTATTTGTCAAGTTACCGTTTTTTGGGATCTCATTTGATGTAAATGACTTAGCTATATTAAGTGGACTATCATTTACGATTATTTTATTATTGTTGAGATTTAGCTTGAACCGAGAACTTACCAACATCAAGAATATTACAGGCTATATCCAGGATTATGAGAAAAAATACAAACGAGATATTTGGAGATACTACCATTCTTTAATGGGCAATGAGCTAGTGTTTATGCTTCCAAAAACTCGTGGATTTAGTGATAGTTATGAGGTGGTCAGTAATCGCGAAATTTGGAATTTTATCCCCAAAACCCTCTTATTGCTTCCCATAATATCCTACGGATTGGTAATCAAAAATGACCTTAGTTCACTGGAAATAGGAATGGCAATTGATGCCTATAACACCATTCAATCATTGACCTTTAGTGGAATCTTCCTTCTTTTGATGCTGCTTTTAGCGAATAACTGTAGATTAATCTGGAATCAAATTGAAAAAGCGTGGAATTGGCGCGAAGATGAAACAGCCATCAATAAGGCAGTTGACTTTCTAAAAAAGAACAGTATCCAGGGGAAGTTAACAACTGGAGGAACTAAATACGATATTGAAACTATTGTAGGAAAGATCGATAAAGACAAAGTACAAAGAGCTACCGAGCTCGTTATTCGGAATACCAACCTGGAAAATTTGAATTTCCTGATGGGATTCCCCAATTTGAAAAAACTTCAAATAAATAGCTTGACTTTCGACCTGTTTACATTGAGAAAGTTAAAGCATCTGGAAAAAATCATCATTCATGGTTTGGAAAAAGTAGAGATTGACAGAAAGTACTTTGGCAAAAAGAGCTTGAAGGATTTGATGACTCAATTCAATGAAACAAAAGACAAGAAAGTGCTAACCTATTTGCTTGGCGTCCTTCAAAAAGAATTGATGAATTGTGATATCAATTATCACTTTGATTCCAAACACATTCTCCCTATGACCGCATCTGGTCTCAATGGGAAACTGAATGGGCATAACGGACACAAAAAGATGATTAAGTCAGCTCAACCGCTATAAAGAAAATTAGCTGCTCATTCCACTAATATCTCATCAACAAATACCCAGCATGGTTCTCCCGGATTTGGATGCCATGCTGGGTTTTTCAGATTGCTCTTAACTTTGATCCGGACATATCGTGTAGAAGTTGGAGCAAAACTTTCAGAAAAATTTTTCAGTTCGGTAGGTGTGGATTCCTTTGGGGTGGGGTAGTCCTTGGATTTGATGGAAGCATAATTTTTGCCATTGGAAGAAAGCGAAACTTCAATTCCTTTTGGAAAAAATATCCAGGAATTAGGTGCTGAAAGAGCGCCAACTGTTACTCTGGAAACTTCTTTTTGTTCTCCCAAATCTATCGTAGCTGTAAAATGAGTGCCTTGATAACCGAGCCAATTGCCATCTGTGAATACTTCTGTTCCTTTTTTGAAATCAATTAACGAATTGGCTCCTTTAGCTGCATATTTTTCAGCAGGTTGCTTATTGAGGCGAATGCTTTTAGGTTGGTTTCTGGCTTGTACAAAAAGCTGACCGACGACCTCACTTGAATTCCATCCTTCTTTTCGAGCAAAGGTTTTCAGATCAGTGGTTTTTGTCAACAAAAGAGTGGTATCATATAGTGCAGAAGTGCTGTCAGGTGTACTGCCATCAAGGGTATAATGAATGTCTACCCCCTTAAAACTAATTTCAAGCTCAACCGTCAAACTGTCTTTGAAAATATTTTTATCTGCAATGATTCTTGGTGGATTGAGTTGAGCATCGCCAAAAATGGAATTGGCACGACCGGTATTGATATCTAGTTTTGGTCGTTCGCTTTGAATTTTGCTGACCAGTTCATCGCTCACCTCTGTTTGCCACACAAATAGCTTTTTCAATCGCTTTAGGTTGAAAATGGCTTCAATTCCAGCATCATCTACATTTGTGTTGTAAACATTCAAATATTCCAGGAAATTGTGATTTTTTAAGTTTTTTAATGCCGCCCCGGTGATTTGTGTTTTTTGGACAAATAACTTCTGCAAATTGGGTAAATCGCCAATTACTGAAAACAGCCCATTGTTTAAATTGCTATTACTCAAATCCAACCAAATGACCTGCTTAGATACCTTTTTTAGCTTTTTTAAAATTTGCCTGTTCAGCGTATCCGTCCCTTTCCAGGAAATATCCAAAAAGGGGCTTTCTTGAGCTACCGGGTAAACCTTGAATCCGGCATCTCGAAGTTCGTTAATTTTGCTTTCACTTGCTGCCGAAACATCTAGTGCAAAAACACCCTGATCTTCAGGTTCTGCATACTTATTCAAAATTGTTTGCACATTTTCCGGAACTTCGCTCTGTGCTACTGTTTTATCAAATGCTCCTCCTTGTTTTACCCACCATTCAAGTAACTGAATTTCTTCCTCTGTCAATTGTTTTTTACCCTCTGGAGGCATGTGTTTTTTTTCATCCTCCGGCAAGTGAATTCGTTGTAACATCAAGCTTTCTTTGATATCTCCAGCAACAAATAATGCCCCCGTTTTTCCACCCTTTTTGATCCCTTCAATGGTCGACAACAACAATTTGCCTTTCAGTTTGGACTCATTGTGACAGCTATTGCATTTCTTTTTAAAGATTGGTTGGATGAAGCTTTCAAAGACATTTGCATTGTTTAGGTCGGCAATTGCCGTATCTTCTTTTGCATGGAAAGGAGCCGTCAAAAAATCACTACCATGCGTCAGTGAACCTCCTAAATGTCCTGTAACTAAAAGCACGAAAATGGTAATTGAAAATGTAGGGAAATAGAGTTTTTGAAAGCTGGTGTTGGATTCCCTTTTTTGAAATAACCCATAAATGATAATGGAAAGTACTGCCGTTAAAATGCCCAGCCACTGATGCCAAAATAGCAGGTTTTCAGAATAGTCTCCATTTCGGGAAAGCAAAAAGCCTGATAAAGCAGATAGGATAGCAGTCCACATTCCTAACTTGAGTGCAAAGCCAATAGCGGCTTGAAAATTCGTCTCTTTTTTTTTGCGATTCCACCATTCCATGGCGAAAGCAAGGATTAGAAATCCAATAGGTAGGTGTAGTAAAAGTGGGTGCAGGCGTCCGAAGATTTCCATTCCGTCCTCAATTTTGATTTCCCAAATGTAAAAACTTTATGAAACTTGTTTTGGAGCGATTGAAATCTAAATTTGAATTTTAAACAGCCTAATAAATCAGGCGTTTACAGGATGCTTTGAATCACCTCCCCATGCACATCCGTCAATCGAAAATCCCTCCCCTGAAAACGATAGGTCAAATCTTCGTGATTGATGCCCATCTGATGCAATATGGTAGCCTGAAGGTCGTGTACATGTACTTTGCCTTCTATTCCAATGTACCCTAGTTCCCCCGTCTTGCCATAAATCATCCCTTTTTGGATGCCACCTCCTGCCATCCACATGGTAAAGGCATCGCCATGGTGGTCTCTGCCCAAAAAGGGATTGGTGGTGCCCGTTCTGTTTTCCTGCATGGGGGTTCTGCCAAATTCACCACCCCAGATCACCAGCGTCTCATCTAGCAATCCTCTCTGCTTTAAATCTAAAATGAGTGCGGTCATAGGGCGATCCACTTCTTTGCACCTTTTCAAAAAACCTCCGTCCAGTGATTCAAATTCATTGCTGCCATGAGAATCCCAACCTCGATGAAACAATTGAATGAAGCGGACTCCTCTTTCTGCTAATCTCCTTGCCAATAGGCAGTTGTTCGCAAATGAAACAGTTCCGGGCTCTGTCCCATACAATTGATGAATGGAATCTGATTCCTGTGCAATATCGGTCGCTTCTGGAACCGTCATTTGCATGCGAAATGCCAATTCGTATTGAGCGGTGCGGGAAAGAATATTGGGATCTCTTACTTCCTCATATTCTTTACGATTGAGTGCAGAGATGGCTTCAATTGCCTCTCTGCGAATGTCTCTTGACACTCCTTTGGGATTATTGACATACAAAACAGGATCGCCTTTGGAACGAAATTGTACCCCTTGGTATTCAGCGGGCAAAAAGCCACTGCCCCAGACACTTTTGCCTGCACTGGGCGCAGATTGCCCTGAAACCAAAACTACAAATCCTGGTAAATTTTCATTTTCCGAGCCCAAACCATAAGTGACCCATGCACCCATGCTGGGCCGACCACTTTGAGAATGCCCCGTATGCATAAACAATTGGGCAGGTGCGTGATTGAATTCATCGGTATGGACGGCTTTCAAAAAGCAGACTTCATCCACTACTTTTTGAAAATGGGGAAATAATTCAGAAACCCAGGCTCCCGACTGACCATATTGTCCAAAAGAAACGGTAGGACCCAACATTTTAGGTACCCCTTTGATAAAGGCAAATCGTTTACCTTCCAATAAGGAGTCTGGACAAACTTGCCCATCCAATTCGTACAATTTTGGTTTGTAATCGAATAATTCTAGTTGGGATGGAGCGCCTGCCATATGTAAAAAAATGACGCGTTTGGCCTTGGGAGCAAATTGTGCGATTTTGGAAAGTTGCCTTTGAGGATTAGCGTCGCAACTCAGCAAGCTACCAAGAGCCATAGTGCCAAGTCCGATGCCACAGGTTTTTAGGAAGTGGCGGCGGCGGAGGTATATCGATTCCTTTTTTATGTATTCTTCTAAGGCGGTCATAGACTTCTTATTTCAAATCTTCGGGTGGATGTTCATTGGATATTTATTTCATAATCTAAGATGATTTATTGGAAATTTAAATGCTAGTTTTTCACTAAAACCTCTTCCAAATTCAGCAACACACTTGCTATATTGATCATAGATGCTAGTTCTACCTTGGATTTTTTCTGAGCAACCAATTGGTTGACAGCTTCCGGATCATTTTGATAAACCTTCAAGGCTTTGGAATAAAACCTCTTTAAAATCTCCAATTGTTCTGCAGCGGGTGTCCGGAACAAAACCAATTCATATCCATATGCCAATCGCTCTTCCAGGTTTTCTGTTTCAAAATTCATCATCTTTATAGCAAGTGCCTCTGCAGCTTCTACAAAAACCGGATCATTAAGCATTGTGAGGGATTGCAATGGTGTATTCGTTCGTACACGCCGGGAGACACAAAATTCGCGACTAGGGCTGTCAAAAGTCATCATGGAAGGGTAGGGGCTGGTCTTTCTCCAAAAAGTATAAAGCCCGCGTCTGTATTGGTCTCCATCCTGGCTGGTTTCCCACTTGACAGCGTGGCGGATGACATTCCAGACACCATCTGGTTGAGGAGGCATCACACTCGGTCCAAAAACTTTAGGGTTGAACAATCCGCTCACTACAAGAGCCTGGTCTCGAATTTGTTCTGCTGATAATCGAAACCTCGGAACTCTGGCTAACCATTGATTTTCGGGATCTATTAAAAGGGCTTCTTCTGAAATATTCGAAGACTGTCGATAGGTAGCAGACAAGACAATGGTCCGTAGTAATTGTTTGACACTCCAGTCCCAATCCTTTTGAAATTGGACACTTAACCAATCCAATAACTCAGGATGAGTGGGTGGACTGCCCTGTGTTCCAAAATCTTCAATGGTTGCTACGATTCCAGTTCCAAAAATAGCTGCCCAAAATCGATTAACGGTTACTCTGGAAGTCAGGGGGTTATCAGGATGAACCAACCATTTGGCTAAACCCAAACGATTGAGCGGCATTTCATTCGTCATTTTAGATAATTCCCTGGGGACATTGGGTTGGACTTCTGCTCCTTTCATGAGCCAATTGCCCCTTTCAAAAATGTGGCAGGTTCTTGTCGAATCTTCCAAATCCAGCATGACAGGGACAGGTGCTGGTTGAATATTTTTGATTTGTTGAATTAAGGTATCTGATAAGGATGTCTCTTCCTGTGTTTTTAAAGCATCTAATTTCGCTTTTTGCCCAGGTGAAAGCAAGGATGCTTTTGGTGCATCATTCGGAAAATCTGCATCCTGAGTTTGATTGAAAAAAGCAAATAGTTCATAATATTCACGGTGCCTAAACGGGTCGTAAGGGTGCGAATGACATTGCACACATGCCATGGTGGTACCCTGCCAAACTTCAAAAGTGGTACTGACTCTGTCCATGACCGCATAAGTCCGAAATTCTTCATTGTCTGTGCCACCTTCATCGTTGGTATTGGTATTTCTATGAAATGCAGTAGCCAGGAGTTGATTGTCTGTGTGGTTTTCCAGTAAATCGCCAGCGAGTTGTTCGATGGTAAATTCATCGAAGGGCAAATCGCGGTTGAAGGCGTCGATCACCCAATCCCGATACCGCCAAATATTTGGGCGAATGAGATCCTTTTGATATCCTTGTGAGTCTCCATAGCGTGCTAAATCCAGCCACATAGCTGCCCAGTGTTCTCCAAAATGAGGCGAGTCAAGTAGTCGATCAACCAAATTTTCGTAGGCTTTTGGAGAATGGTCTTCTAAAAATTGTTTGGCTTCTGCAGGTGTTGGAGGCAAACCTATTAGATCCAAAAACACACGCCGGAGCAGTGTGGCTTTTGAGGCTTCCGAGGAAGGCTCCAAACCCTTTTCAATTATTTTTTCCAGAATAAAATGATCAACTTCATTCACAACCCATGTGGATTCCAGGTTCGGAATTTCAATATTTTCTTCAGGTGGAATATATGCCCAGTGCGTTTCCCACTTCGCACCTTCGTTTATCCATTGAGCAATCAAATCAATTTCTGCTTGATTCAATGCCGGTGCTTCTTGTGGCATGCGATTGTCAGGGTCATGATCGATCAGCCTTTTGTACAACTCGCTATTACGATGGTCACCTCGAATAATAGCAGGGCTCCCGGAATCCGTTTTTGCAAATGCTTCTTCTTCAAATAGCAAACTAAACCCTCCTTGTTTTTTAACTCCTCCATGGCAGGACAGGCAATTTTTGTTGAGAATAGGACGGATGTGTTGGTTGAAGGAAATGGAGGATGGTTTTTCCTCTTGACAGGAGAAAAGGAAAGCAATAAGCATTAATGAGGATATGTATCTTGGAATAAGCACAGAAGTTTTGGTTATTGTTTTGCATGATGCGGGGTGTCGGGTAAAAGGGGACCAATTTCACGCATCCTCGGTTACCCGACACCCCGCACCCCGCACCCCGCACCCCGCACCCCGAATCCCCGAAACAAAAATATCAATAAACCACTAACTCATCTGCAAAAATCCAACTGCCGTCACTTCCTGCTGCATTATGCCATTCAGGAATTTGCGGCAGGCGATGGGCAATAACTTTTACAAAACGTACTTTCTTTTTGGATTTAATGGGTAAATCGAGGTTGAAAATTTCCACAGGTTTGGCTTCCTTTGGAATCGCAATTTCATAAGTAGTTGCTTTCTTAAATTTCTTTCCCTTCTTTGAAATGTATGCTTCCACTTTTGTAGGGAAAAATATCCAGGATTTGTGATTAGAGAGCAGACCTATCTCGATGCCAGATATTGTAGTTTTTGCTCCTAAGTCAATTTCCACTTCCATGTTGGACGCATTCCAACCTTGCCAAAGCTGGCTGGTGTGGCTGGTTTTTCCGCGCAAACCATCTGTAAGGGCTTCTCCGAAACCATGGTATTTTGGGCTGTATTGAGTATGGTATTTTATGGACTTGTTAAGCGCTAAATGGTTGCTTTCCTCAATGTTTTCAATATCCTTTAAAAGGAATTTATTGGAAATTGGTAGGAAGGAAAATTCAGTTGTTTCATCTGCATTCACCCAAAATTGTAAATGATTCCATCTTTTCGTTAACGGAATTTTGATCACTTTTTCTTCAATTGGGGCATTGAGGTTATTGAAAATCTTATGAGTGGTATTTCCTCCATTTTTTAGTACTACCTGCTCTGAATTAGTACGCAGATAAGCGATCAGAAAAGTATCTTTCATTGCAAAAAAGGATTGCCTCAAATAAGCAGTCCCATCTCTAACATCATCATTTTTTAAGACAAATTTTAGAATGCCATCTTTGGACAAATACACTTCTTTTGTTGATTCGGCTTCATCTTGCCATAAAGACAATTTTCGTTTAACCGAGCCTGCATAAACATATAAAAACTCCCTTTCCAGATAGGATAACTGTTCATCTAGTATTTCGTTTTTTTTGTGCTTAAAATTGTCAATTCTGCTATTGGAAAGTGGAAAATGTAAATACCATTCCAGAGAAACTTCTTCGAGTGGTGTCAGATATCCTTCTTTTTGTTTTTGCAAAACCAGTTCGGCTTCTGGAGTTCCCAGTTTGGATAGCTCTCTGTAAAGCATCAGTTTTTGTTCTGTATCGGCTTTTTGAAGGAATGAATTCGCTATTTCTATCGTAAAGGAATCATTTTGCTCAAATAAAGCCTTAAAAATATATGGAATGGTTTCAGGCATTTTATCCATCCAAAATTTGATAGAATCTGGAATGCCATCTCTCACCAATTTTCTGCTAAAATCATAGACGGAAAATATTTGCCCATCTCCTTCCGCATCTACCCAAATGGGATTGGTAAAACCTTTGGGGGCAATGGGTTTCTTTTTGATTTGTAAAATTGGTGGTGTTGGTTCATCGCCATATGCAATGGTCATAAACCAGGCATCCCGATCTACAGAAATCGAGAGCGTTGTATCAAGGCGGATTGCTTTTTCTGTTTTGGGGATATCGAAAGATTGAATGACCTGTCCATTCTTCAAAAAATCCACTTTGTGGCAAGAAATCCAGGAAGCAGCTTGTACTTGCAAGTGAAATTGAACGGATTGATTCTCCGGCGAAATGGTTTCTCCAATCCCTTTCCCATTTGCCGTCATATTCACAAAAATGCCGGAAGAAACGCTAACCTTTTGATTCTTAATGCTTTGCGCGATTTCATTTTCGTCAATTTCAGTTGGAACATCTGTAGAACTTACAATGTAATTTCTTGGTACGCCTGCCAGCATTTCGGTTACAGAATGGGTATCTGAGTTCCCTAATGCAGTTATCCGTTGATTGTGATTTTGAAGGTTTATCCAATCCTTGATAACCGAAAATTTATTGTCAGGGGCAGGTATCCATCCCAATTGGGTAGTTTCGTTTAAAACTTCTATGGCATCAAAATCCCAGCTCCATTCGGGATGTTTGGTCGTTCCAAAATAGGGATCCAAGCCTTTGGTATTGAAATAGTCCGTATCAATCCAACGCGGGTGATTCACCTGAATGACCACATTTTCAGGAGCTATTTCACGAATGTGTTGAAATAAAGCTGCTCCATCCACCATTTTAGAATTTGCCTTTTCGGTTCCAGCTTCTAAAGGATAGGTATTGAAATGTCCAATGCTCGTACTCACTTCATTGCCGATGCTTGTTGCCATTTCCTCCTTCAAACCCAAAGTATCCAGGTAGGGTGCATAATCCAACACATAATTGTGATCTGTAGATACTGCCCAATCCAATCCTTCAGCTGCACAGGAAATCAATCGTTCTTCAACAGTTGCATCCCCATGCCCCGAAAAGGTATAGGTATGTAAATGCATGTCTCCTCCGACAAAGCCATCGGTGTTGATTTCTTTTTTTAAGATGGCTTTTAGGTTATAAGTTTTTCCCGATTCAAATCGATGTATTTGAGTTTCGATAGCATATTCCATACCTCGCCCAAACCAGATTTCATAGGCACCTGATTCAATTTTGAAAGTGCCCTTTCCATTTGAGGAATAAATAGTGTGGTCGCGGCAGGCAAGCGTACTTGTACTTTTCAGCCCATGTTCAAATACTTGACCATCTTTCATGATGACGAGTTTGCCGGGCATTAATTTTTGAGTTTCACTACTGAATATTTGGAAGTTGACAGTTGCTTCATTTTGGGTATAAAGTTCTCCTTTGATCAAAATACAAGTAAAAAGAAATATGATTATTTTATACATCTATTTTAGTTTTGGATTCATCTGGGGTAATTTAATATTTACCAGATGAATTTTCAGGGAAGCTGGCATAGGTTTTCATATTTACTACTCCAAATGAAAAATAATATTAACTATAATAATTGATTAACAATTTGTTACCTTGAGCGAGATTTTTCTAAAATAAATCTAATTACTATGAAAATGCGCTTTCTTTCTTGCATCTTAATGTATGGTTCATTAATGAACTTTTCTTTGGCACAAACGGATATTTACCAATACAAATTGAAGCATTTTTTTACAGCTTCTGGAGAAAATAGCAGTTTATCTGGCGATGGAGTCATTAAAGATTTTGAGGGCAATTATTTAGCTACGGGTTTACTGGCTGGTCAGAGTGATGTCTATTTTGGCAGTATGGTCATTGAACATGATCCTTCTGGTCCCAATAGAAGCTTTATTGTGAAATACGATTCTCTTTCAAATGTCTTGTGGTTAAAAGAATTAGGTGGATTTATTGTATACTCCAGAGCAATTTCGGTAGATGCAGCTAATAATATTTATGTAGGAGGATATTGGTCAACAACGATGACATTAGGAGATTCAACTTATACAAGTCCACCAGGATCTGGCAATTTGTTCTTTTCCAAGTTGAGTAAAGATGGTGAGTTTTTGTGGACAAAAATAATTGTTTCAGACTCAAATCTTTTTTCTTCTATTCATGACATAAAAACGGAGCCCGATGGTACATCCTATATTACAGGGACCTTGGGTGTTGGGAACATTACCATAGGTCAAGATGTACTTAATTTTGGCAATAATGGTAGTTTCATTTTTGTAGCGAAGTACGATACGTCAGGCAATCCTGTTTGGGCTAGAGGAGCCCATTCTCAACAAGGAAATTCCCAAAGCCACTCTCTTGCTTTAGGTGAAAATAAAATTTGTATTTCAGGTGTATGTTCTGAGAATTGTTCCTTTGGTTCAAATATTACATTATCGAATGTGGAAGGAACAGATGGGTTTGTAGCAGCTTTGGATAAAAATGGCAATTGGCTATGGGCAAAAAATGTAGGAGGTCCAACCAATTCTGATTTCATTCGTGATGTGGAAATTAACGATGATGGAAATATTTTCATTTCTGGAAACTTCAAGGAATATGGCAATTTTGGAGATACGATAATTAACGGTCAAAATGATTGGTGGGATGCATATATAAGTATATTATCAGAAGAGGGAGATTTTCTGAATATCAGAAAAATCGATGATACCTATGTTGGAAGCATTTATCCAAGTGAACTGACTATTGATGGGAATGGCAATATTGTCCTCATTGGAAGTTATGGAAATAGCACTGCGCCTTTGTTTTTGGATGATTCAACACTCCCTACTCGAGGGCTTATAAATATTTTTGTTACTACCTTTTCTGATAATGACCTTTCGTTTGGAGTATCCAGATATATTTCGGCGGGAGAAGGGGCAGGAATTGAAGATAGTATTGTTCGCCCTTTTGGTGCTATCATTGTTGACAATGAGTTATTAATTGGAGGCGATTTCCAGGGAGATATGGAGCTGGATGGTCAAACTTTCCAGCAGACTCAAGGAAGCAGAGGAAACTTAGCTTATTTTGTTTTCGAATTACAGTATGAAAATGTTGATAATACTATCGAAGCTGATGTAGATATCAAAATTGACACATATCCCAACCCAATAGACAACCAAATTTCTTTTTCATCCGAAAAAACTGTTAGGGAAGTCAAAATAGTAAATGCTTTAGGACAGTCGATATCCACCCACTTCTTTGACTCTACGCAAGGAACCATAATATTAAACAGGCAACCAACTGGAAATTATTACCTGCATTTTCATTTTAAGGAGGCATACTGGAAGCCAATTACAATCCCTGTGCTTAAAAAATGACAAAAGCGACCATGAATTTCGCCGCTAACAGAATTCCCCTCCATTTCCTATTTTTAAGCCCAAACAAAACCAGTCAATCATGCCTACAATCATCGACCTGTCTAAACCCATCCAATACAATGCTGGAGACCCCTGGTTTATGAAAGTCAAAATCAAACACAAAACCCATAAAAAGGCAAAGTGGTTGATACGATTTTTGGGTCTGCCTTTCAATTTGTTTCCTAAAAACTTTATTGGATGGGCAGATGATACCATCAAGAAAATGGGGGTGCATTCTACGACCCACATAGATGCACCCTGGCATTACAGCCCAACCGTTAATGGTGAACCTGCAAAAACCATTGAACAAATACCACTGGAATGGTGCTATGGAAATGGTATTGTTGTGGACATGTCTCACAAACCTGACAATGAGGAGATAACGATAGCAGATATCCAATCTGACCTGGCGAAATCAGGAGCTGAAATCAAACCGGGCAATATTGTTTTGATCAGAACTGACCGCGACAAATACATGGGGACCAAAGCATTTCCGGATCGGGGCACGGGGATGAGCGCAGCAGCTACCGAATGGTTAATTGATCAGGGAGTAAAAGTGATGGGTATTGATCAATGGGGCTGGGATTTACCACTACGATACTTAATCAAAGAAGCCAAGCGAACCAATAATTCGGAACTATTCTGGCAGGCGCATTTGGTGGGAGCGCAAAAAGAATACTGCCATATTGAGCAATTGACGAATTTAAAAGCCTTGCCAGCTTTCGGTTTTAAAGTGGCTGTTTTTCCCCTAAAAATAGTAGGAGCTTCAGCTGCCCCAGCACGTGTTGTGGCGATATTGGAGGGGTAAATTATTACGGGATTCCGAAGCAAATCCTATTTCCAGAAGAACATTCTGAAGAATTGAAATCTTATTTGCTGGATTCTTTTATTGTGGTGGCTCCTCACATGTCAGAGGGTAGTTTTCAAGACCGACAGTTTTACAATCAGGAACAAGCTTTTTTGGATATTCTTGCAAAAATAAAAGCGGAACATCGAGTAGATTCTGCCCGAATTTATTTGACAGGATTGAGTAGAGGTGGGCATGGTACCTGGGGTTTGGGATCCAGAATTGGGGATCAATTTGCGGCTATTGCCCCTATTGCAGGAGCGATTCACGGGCTGGAGGGCTATTCAAAATTAATGCATCTTCCAATTTGGGCCGCCCATAATCTGGAGGATCATTTGGTGGATTATGCAGAAGCTGCCAGTGCCGTAAAGGAGTTAGAAAAACTAACCAGGGAACAATTTTTAAAAATTGACACACCTGAGGCAAACAAATTTGACTATCTCAATCACACCAATATATTCTCCACTTTTGACCGTGACCATCACGATGCATGGACAGGAATGTACGATAGAGTAGAGATTTACAAATGGTTTTTAAAACAGGAAAAAAAGGATTAGGCAGCTACCGAAGCAACTGGTGTCATAGCCAATTGTTTCAGGATCAAGTCATTTGCGTCTTTTACTGTTTCAATTCTGTCAATTTCCTCGTTGCTGAAAATGACATTGAAGAATTTTTCCAATTGAACCATCAATAGCATAAAATCAATGCTGTCTACGTTGAGATCTTCACGAATATGTGTTGATGGGAAAATTTGAGAGGTCGGCACATTTGCAATCCAACTTACCAGGTGAATAATTTTGTCTAGAGGTTTCATACAGTTTGGTTAATACTTAGTTTTCGTTGTGTGTTTTGAAAAATTAATTATGTATAAAAATTGGCTAGGCGCCAAAAGTCAGAATACTAACGCAAAAACTTATTGTAAATTGAGTGACACTTTAACGTATGTTAAAATTTTTGCAAAAACGCAGATTTAACAGAAAAATGTAGTGCCCCAGGAAGCTATTTTGGTGCCTTTTTCGTTTATTACCCTTTTTTCAAAATTTCCTCCCATTTCTTGTTACTTTGTGCATCCCAAGACACTCTTTTCGATTTGTCGCATTAAACTACTATGGATTACCTTCAGAAAAAGTTTGATCTGAACGATCCCAACACGGTTTCAATATTCGATGAACTTTCACTTTGGTCTTCGTATTTTACCAGATTGTTATTGGACAATATTGATATGAAACCCCGACAACAAATTCTTGATGTAGGATTTGGGTTGGGGGTGCCACTTTTTGAATTGGCTCACCGAATGGGAAATTCCTGCCAATTTACAGGAATCGACCCCTGGGCAGCAGCTGTGGAGAAAGCCAGGTGGAAACACAAGGTGTATGGATTGAAAAATGTAAAGATACTTTGCCAAGATGCGAGCGAGATGCCATTTGAAGAAGAACAGTTTGATATGGTGATTTCTAATTTGGGAATTAACAACTTTCCCGAGCCCCAAAAAGTGGTAGCAGAATGTTTTCGTGTATTGAAAAAAGGGGGCAAATTTGTATTGACCTCTAATCTGGTAGGACATTTCCATGAGTTTTATTCAGTCTTTGAAAGCACTTTAAGGGAATTGAAAATGCAAGCACTCATACCCAAGCTGAAACAACAGGAAGCGCATCGAGGAACTGTGGAATCTATACGGGAATTATTGGAAAATCAAGGCTTTGTCATCCCAAAAATCATAAAAGATAGATTTCATTGGAGATATTTGAATGGTTCAGCTTTTTTCAGGCATTCTTTGACAGTTCTTGGATTCCTGGAAGGCTGGCGAAGTGTTTTGGAAGGTGTCGATGAAAAAATCGTTTTTTCAATAATTGAGGAAAAACTAAATGAACAGGCTGCATGGGATGGAGAATTGAAAATGACAGTGCCTATGTTGTATATTGAAGGAATGAAATAATGAAGGAATGAATTTAAAGGTGTTTTTATCGGATTAAAAATTATTGAACGACTTTTAAACTACCTTTGAACAAAAAATATAAGTGGGAATTTTGAGAACTAATTCATTATTCTCTTACATCATCAAATTCTATAAACATGAAATTATTTAAAGTTGCTCTATTTCTAATGGTATGCTCTTTTTGGGGAGAAAACGCAATTACTCAGACTGAGGAAAAATCAGCTTCGGAGCAAATGGAAACGATACTTGAAGAACTTACGGAAGATCAAAAAAATGAAATACTCGCCAAAGCTTTGACACTGTCTGGTAAAGGAGGCAAAAAACGAATTATGAAGGCCTTAAAAAAAATGTCTCCGGAAAATCAAAAGCAATTATTGGAATTTGCTGAAAATGTCAATAAACCAGCTCCCAGAGTTGCGCCGGTTAACCCTGCCCCTGCACAATTACCAACTCCTCCTGCAGGACCACTTACCACAATAACTTTTAAAGAAAAAACATTTGACTTCGGAACCATCGTTTCTGGAGAAAAAATCTCTTATAAATTTCAATTTACCAATTCGGGCGACCAACCATTGATAATTTCCAATGCCAAAGGCTCCTGCGGTTGTACAGTTCCAATGTGGCCAAAAAAGCCAATACCGGTGGGTGGTTCGGGAGAAATTGAAGTTGTCTTTGACTCCAAGAATAAAAAAGGTCCCAGGAACCAAAAAGTGACCCTAACTGCCAATACGGATCCTCCACAAACTTTTATTTTTCTTAAGGGGAATGTTGTAACTGAATGAGGGATGAACCTTGCAAAGCGATGGGACAAAATTATCGCCTTCATGCGGCAATTTTGTTTTTTAGAGGGACGTTTTTTGATGATTTTCCAGCGAGCGGAAAATCATCAAAAAACGTCCCTCTTTAAGTGTTTTTGGTGGCTTCAGCCACCGAAGTCCTCTCTTCACCCATAACTAATCCGGTCTCTTATCGTTCCGTCTTTTCTGTGGATGATCACATCTGCTTTGTAATTGTATGCAATATCCTTGGCACGCTCAATGGCTTGGTCCTGATAGTCATAGATAGCAGTGTATCTTTCATTGCCCTCGCCTTTGACTGCCCAGCCATCAGGATGAGGTACTACGTGTTGATTGTGCGTTGGTGGTCTTGTTCTTAGTCCTACATTTTTTAACAGAATTTTGATGATCTTTTTAAGCAAATTGAGCCAGAAATTGGATTGATTATTAGAAGCCATAAGAATTTTTATTAGACGAGGAATTTTTGAGAAGCTATTTTTTGATGGTAATTTAGAAAATTTTACATTTGTTCAATCACTTTCCGACTGAATTAATTAAACCCGTTTTAGAAATCTTTCCCGACCAATATTTCACATTTATGTATTCCCGACTGTAAATTTTCATAGCAAAACGTCTCACCCGACAGTGCTCAAAGTGTAAATTGAAGAAATCTCCCGACGACTTTTTCAATCAACTAAACGAGCAAAGTATGAAACATTTATTAACTTTTTCCCTGATTTTATTCACTTTTCAATTGACCTATTCACAAGAGGTCGCAAAATTGAATTCTACTCCATTTACAAGCGATTTATTCGACATTACTTTTGCCAATGACCAGATTGGGTGGTCTGTTGGACGAGGAGGTACCATTTTGTTTACCAGTGATGGTGGCAGCAATTGGAGCCCTCAGCATGCAGATACCCATATGAAACTCAAATCTGTAGCATTTGCAGATGAAAAAACAGGATGGGTGACAGGAGCAATGGGCACTATCCTGCACACAGCAGATGGGGGTACTACCTGGGCAGAGCAGGAGTCAAACGCCTTCCGGGAATTGAATTCGAGCTTTTTTCTGGATGCCCAAACTGGCTGGGTAGTAGGGGATAACACCATCTTATATACAGCAGATGGTGGTGCTAACTGGAGCAAACAAGAGGCTGGTATTTCTGGCTGGTTCAATAATGTCTATTTCGTTAACGCAACCGCAGGCTGGATTGCAGGAGACAAAGGCGTAATTCTCCAAACTTCAGATGGAGGAACGACCTGGACTCCGCAAACTTCCAATGTAAGAATGGAACTTACCGCTCTTCATTTTGCTGATGAATCCCATGGCTGGTGTGTCGGAAAAGGCGGAACTTTATTGCAAACCAAAGATGGAGGCGCTACCTGGGCTACTCAATATGCAGAAACCGATGAAAACCTCTATGATGTATGTTTTACGAAAAATATGCTTGGATTGGCTGTAGGTGGTAACGGAACTGTTTTGATTAGTCGCGATAAAGGAGCTTCCTGGCTGAAAATGGATACTGGCTGGGATGAATATTTTAGAGCCATTAGCCTAATTAATGGTGAGATGGGCTGGTTTACAGGTATCAATAGAGATCAGGAGGGACTGTTGCTACAGGTTTCGATTGCTACGAAAGAATAAGAGAAGAGTATTGTAACATGATGTAAATAGAAAAGCCTCACAATCAGCTGATTGCGAGGCTTTTTAGTAGCGGAGGCAGGAAAAGGAAATAGGCATATAAGAAAAATAAATTAAACCCTTTTTTGAAATTTTCTAAAGTCAAATAATTTTCACTTACCCAGATAATAATTAGCAAAAACAGGAATTAAAGTAAGTTTAATGGAATCGAGCCATTTTCCATTATTGAAGATGCCTATTTTTATTTTTTTTCATAAAAAATAACTGCAATGAGAAACTCATCCAAAAATGATAATTCAAAAAGCAATCCTACTCAAAAAAAAGGAGTAGAAAATAAAAATAACAAAGGAACCAATAATTCCTACAAGGTTATGAAAGGATTAAAAGAGAGTTGGAAGAAGTTTGATGAAATTTCAAAAGTATTTATCGTAATATTTTCAATTTTTGGTTTGGTTTCGTTTGCTATGTCATATGGAACTGATGAGATTCTCGATAATAAGTTTGACGTAGTAGAAGACATTAATAAACTTTTCAAGAAAATAGATGAAGGGTTTTTAGATGTTTCTGAAGAAAGAGAAAAACAACTTCTGCTATTCTATAATTCTGTACCAGAAAAGCTTGGTGATTCAATTCAAGACCCTCCTTTTGATACTATTCCTTCAAAAAATGAAAAGATATTAATAGACACATTGACTTCGAGGATAAATACTTTGATAAGTGTGATGAACCGAGAAGAAAGATTGCTTAAAAAAATCCTTGATAAAGACAGTTCTTATTTTAATTCTACCATAGAAAAATTATCTATTCATAGTAAAATTTCATTGCCAGGCTCTAATATTCTAGGATATTATAAAGAGTTTAATGAAATATATTTAGATGGAAAAATTTATACTTCACTAGAAAATAGAAAGGAAAAGATCTACACAAGAATCATAATTATATGGGTCTCCATTCTATTTATCTGTTTTGCTGGAATAGCTTTTATTTTTATTGGCAATAGTATCAACCAACTAATTGGGAAAGAAGTAAAATTAGATAAGAAGAAAGATAAAGCAAACTATTTTTTAGCTGGAGCACTTTTGGTGTGGGTAGTTATGAATTATCTTTCCCTTTATGAAATTTACCATTTTAATGATATTGATAATGAGGCGACCATTAAAATAATAAAGAGTATTCTATCTACTGTTAATAGCTTTTTATTGCTTAGAGCAATATTTGATTTTGATTACAAAACCGACCCTTGGTGGAAGAAGAAAAAACTATATAAAAAAACATTAGGAACCGTGTTTGGCAATATAGTATTAGTTGGGATAGTACTTTCCTTTCAAGTGTTCACCATTTTAGTTGTAGAAAAAAATAGAGCAGACGAATATGTTAACTATTTTGATTTTTCCCTTTCTGTTATTGTAGCTTTATTGTTATGGTTTCATTTATCTAGTGCATTTCGAGAGAGAAATAAACCTGAATTTAATATTCTTGTAGGGGTTACCTTATTTTTAGCTATTTATTACCACTCATTTTTCTTTTTTAGTGATGACCGTATTCTGTTCGACATTTCAAGCAAATTTATTCTTGGTATTCTATATCAGATTTTGCTGATAAGTTTATTCTTGTTCCTGGATTTTAGTTGGGTAGACTTTTTTAAAGGGATAAGCCTATCTGAAGAAATAGAAATTGTAAAAGATCTGAGGATGAATATGCATCATAGAATGAAAAACTATTTAGGGAGAATTTCTATGTATGCTACCTCTTTTTCAATGGATGGAAAGGTTAAAGAAAATCCATTGGCATATTCAGTAACAAAACAACTATTGACAAGAATTTCAATTTATCAGGAATTAACAGAAATTATTTACAATACAGAAAGAGAGAGTGATGAAATTGTCAATGAGACTTCAATTGAAAAGTTTATTTCAAAGTTATGTGTGAGATATAAGAAATTATATAATAAGAATAATTTTATTGAAGAAATTGATTTTGAAGGCTTAGATGAGGGAAATGAATTGATAGATGTTAAAGCAGCTCAATATCTAGGAGAGACTATTACTGAATTAGTGCTAAATGTTTTGAAAAGTGCTGAAGATGAAAGAAAGGCTTGGATAAAATTGGAGGTAAAAAATATTTTTGGAAAATATTTATACGTTGTTGCTTCAGATAAAAACAACAGTTTCCCCTTTGAAGAAAAAATAAAAGCTGGACAAAGGGGAGGGTTAAAAACCATTAATGACCAAATGGTAAAATGGGAAGGCAAAATTCGATACTATCGGAGTGAAGAAAAAAATAAGATCGAATTATCTATTCCGTTTTTTCATTTAGTAGCTAAAAAGTAAGTAATCATGAGTAAAGAAAAAAAAGAAGTATTGGTTTTAGATGATGAACCATTAATTGCGAATACCTTATGCAAAACTTTAGAAAGTAATAACTACCAAGCATATAGCGCAAATAGCATAGCACAGGCAAAAGAAATTTTAAAAGAGTATGATATAGATATATATGTATTTGACGTTTCTTTAAGTGAAGGTAGTGCTGAAAAAACAAGTATTGATTTTGCATTAAACGTAAATAGGAATAAACCTCGACCTACTCTTTTTTATACACAACATAGCGTTAGAACAGCACCTGACCTATATAAAAAAACACGCAAAGTTGAACATTCCTACTGGTCTCCAAGAAAAGGAAGTGATTGGAATTATGATATCTTATTTGGGATTTCCCAGGCTAATGAAAATTTTCACCGCTTAAATCTTGAGAAGGATAACTCTAAAGTGTTTGATATTTCTTACAAAGGTGTATTAACCTTTAGAGAAAGGCAGGCTGGCAATAATGATGAAAATGAGCACACTTTTAGACTTTTTCTTAGGAAGGACGAAATCCTATTTATTTCATCAGAGGGTTGCGAAAATGGAGTTTCAATGATATCTACGACTAGAGGGATGGACTATTTATTAACATCTGGAATTGGGGCGATAGCTAGGCAATTATCTTATTATCGTCCAATAGGCTTTAATTTTTTAAGAGTTCAACGATCTTGGATAATTAATGTGGACAAATTGGAGAGTTGGGATTTAGATGATAATACCTTAAGGATTCAAGGATATGAGAGAGATATACCAGTGGGTAATGCATTTCTTAGAGACCAAGATTGTAGTGATTTGTTCCCATTTCTACCCGCAAACTGATTTGTGAAAAAATAATTTAGTGGTAGTTAGTCGTTTAATTTGGGTAAGTTGGGTAACTTAAAAAAGAGAAATAATTTGAGAAAGAAAATAAAGATAGTATTCAGAATTATCCGTGCAAGCTTTTTTGAATATTACCTTTATTTTTTAAAAGGATTAAAATACCCTAAAAACTGGTATAGCACCTCATTGCCAGGATATTACCAATTACCTAGTGTTTAAAATATACCTTGCTAATGATTTTACTGAAAACATCTTTAATTCAGAAAATTCATTAGCATGAACCCTTTAATGGTTGAATCTTACCTTAATGAACGTTATGATTTTCGTTATAACGTTGTCACCAACCGAATTTTATTTAAAGGAAAAGAAGACCATAAATATATTATTGTAAACGATAAGGTTACAAACAGTATATGGCGAGAGCTGGCAATTAATGATATTAAATGTAGTCATACCGATCTAAGAAAGATATTGGAGTCAAACTTTTCAGATGCTTTTTGCCCATTTGACCAATATTTTAATCAATTACCGAAATGGGTTGAATCAGATAAGGATTATATTGATGAGCTTTCCAATACAGTAATTACGACTAATCAAACCATTTGGAGAAAATTTTTCAAAAAATGGATTGTAGCTATGGTCGCTTGTATTATTGATGAAAACATCGCAAATCACACAGCTATAATTTTATCGGGAAAGCAAGGTGTAGGCAAGACCCGTTGGTTGAATAATTTAGTTCCAGGCGAACTGCACCCTTATTCTTATTGTGGCTTTTTAAACCTAAACAATAAGGATTCAGACCTTCAGCTTTCTGAATGTTTTTTTATTAACCTGGACGAGCTCGCCAATATGAGTAAAAGCTCATTAGACAAGCTCAAAATCATGATCACAAAAGATCGGATTCGTCGCCGTAGAGCCTACGGGTACAACATAGAAAATTATACAAGGAGGGCATCTTTCTGCGGGTCAGTAAACAATTCACAATTTTTGTTAGACACCACCGGAAACCGTCGTTTCTTATGTTTTGAGATAGAAGAAATAGATTTAGACGCCAACATCAACTTGGACAATGTCTACAGCCAGGCAATGGCACTGTTCCACTCAGGTTTTCGATACTGGTTTAACCAGGAAGAAATAGAAGATGTAAATTCCACTAACAAGCAATTTGAGAGAACCAGCCTTGAGGAAGAAGTATTGTTGACTCATTTTATGCCTTGTGCCAAAGATGATTCTAGTGAAATTTTGATGACTTCAGAATTAGCATTAGAGCTTTCGAGATTGGGACCAATAAGGGTCAATAATTCTTCAATTAGGAGTTTGGGAGCGGCATTACAGAAACATGGTTTTGCTAGATTCAAGCATAAAGGAAGATATAAGTATGCTCTTCAAAGAAAGCAAAGCCATGAGATTTTCAATTTGAACGATAAACAAAAAATGAAGGCGGTATAATAATATTGTTTCGTACGATACAATTTCAAAATATGGTTACTATGGATTCAATGAAAACTAGTACTCCATCTGAAGCTCAATATTGGGCTCTCAACAAGGCTTATGTATATTTTAACAATGCGTTGTTTAAAGGAAATTTGCCAGGGTGTATCTTGACGTTTTCAAATTTCAAGAAAAACACACTCGGTTATTTTTCACCATTCCAACGAACAGGCTCATTTATGGCAGTATCATTTTGGGAAGCCATCACGAAGCGGATACCATAATAAAGAATGGGCCACTAAAATGAAAGAAGTAAGCTTAATCCCAAGTTCTACTGGTCTACCTGGAGGTAAACAAACGGGGCAAAGAATGACTCATTACATTGCAAAAGGTGGATTGTTTGCAAATGCATTCTATAAAATGCCAGAAGCATTCATTTTGCCGTTCACAACCATGGCTAATGTATCAGATAGACTAGGGCTTTTAGGAGGTGTTTTCAAGCCTTCAGGAGTTGATAAAACATTGATAAATAACAAGAAGAAGTATAAGACTAAATATCACTGCTCCATTTGCAAGGTAAATGTTTGGGGAAAGCCTGAATTGAAAATAATATGTGGTATCTGTGATGTACCTTTCGCTGAAAAATTACCAGATTGATTAGATAAGTAAGGAAACGCCAAGGAAAAAAGATGAAGTTGAAATTGAGGTTAATTTTACATTTGTAAAATTTGCAGACGTAAAATTATTTAATCCAATAAATTAAATCAATTTTAAGTATTTGAATAAACCATACAGGATGAAAATAATAAAAGTAACTAGTTATTTGATTGCCTTATGCTTTGTAGTATTTCAAAACTGTTCTGCTGATAAATCTAAGGGCACCTCAACGCAACCGAATCAAAAACCACAAGATGTTTCAATTGCAGAGGAAAGAGGTAAAATATTCAAATATCTATTGGAATTTCAAGAAAAATGTGATTCAACGAATAACGACTCCATTCAAGGAATTTACAGTGAACTTTGTAATAAGCCTTTGCTTGATTCTGCAATAAAAGAGGTTAAAGATAACGCACCTGGTTTATATAAACTATCACGTGTTAAGGCGGAAGAGCTGGATATGAATGTTGATACCATACTGCAATATTATTTGATAAAGGAATTCTTTAAAAAACAGTAGGAATATAATTGATTCTTTCTTTATAAATACTTCAAAATGACAAAGCATGAAAAAACAATAGGATAAAACGGAAAACAATAGATGTTTTAAGGAAACGAAGAATTAGTTTAATAGTAGGACGTAACTTGCATCTATAAAATGACGAAAGATTATTCAAAATAAGTGTAAAAAATTCATCAATTAAAAATTTCGGGACAGCAAAATTACTTCAATAAATGTATGGAATTGAAGGTGGTAGATGCTTGTGTCCAACACAGAAATTACAAGTAGATAAAGAGATTTTTGAGAAGTAGTTAAAAGCGGGAATTTATTATCGAAAATAGGAAAATTGACTGCGCTTTTAGGAAACACACAAATATTGAAAATTTATTCCGTCAATTTTGACTCATAAAATCTAAACTAATTAATCATGGAAAAAATAGCTTCTAATATTGTAAAAGGGAATATGGTAAGAAGAGAAGATTCAGAGGGTCAGGGCCATTTTGGTGCTTCTCGAGAACATGGTTCACACAAAGGGCTTGATATAGAAACAAAAGTAGGTGAACAAATAATTGCTCCTATTTCAGGTATAATTACCAGAGAAGCTTTTCCCTATGATGATGATCCAAGATATAGGGGAATATTATTAAAGGGTACTGGGAAATGGAATGGATATGAAATAAAGATATTTTATATGCGAGCCATAAGGCTTGGGGAGGTAATAGAAGGTCAAGTGATAGGATTTGCCCAGAACCTAACAATGAAATTTCCATTGATGAAAAATCATATTCACCTTGAAGTAAAGAAAAATGGAACTTACATCAATCCCTTTCATCTCTGGAAGATTTGCTTTTAGGACTTAGATTGAAAATTCAAAATATAGAGATTTAAATCAAGACATGAACTAAAAAAACCAGATGGTTTTTTGAGGGCTTGTTATGCCCAAAAATCAATCAGGTTAGCCTAATAATTTAATAAAAAACTAAATTTTTTTAATTATGAGTAACAATAATACAGAAGGAGGTTCTGCTCAAAAACAAAAATCCAATCCAAAATTTAAAGATGTTGATAAGGTGGGAGTTGTTGTAGTAGGAGTCCCAAATCCAGCACCACCTAACCAGACCGACCTGGTTTCTGGTAAAGATTACAATGCAACTGTTGATAAATTGAAAATTAACAAACAGATAATCGGATTGAAAAATATTGAAGAAGAGCTTATTGAAGATGAAAGTTTATCAACTGTAAAGATTAGAAGCAATAGTGATCTAGTAGAGGCCGGCATAGTTAAACAAATACCTGCACTTCAAGAACAGCAAAGGAAGAAAGACGATTTGCATCGTTGGCATAATAAAGTGACCAATAGCTTTAGAGTGAAGAAAGTAATTGAAAAGCTATACGAGGAACAAAACAAAAATGAATTGGAACTTCTAGTTTCTACTTTAGAAAATGTAAGTACAGCAATCAGAAGTTTCAAAAACACATAAAATAAAATATCATGACTTTAAAAACAACCACTCAATCAAAGTTTCCTATCGAGATTTTTGAAGACAAAGGTTTAGCCAAAAGTCTTGAAGCTTGGGTGCTTAATCCACTCTTTGAAACTGTTCCAGAATTAAAGCTCCTTTTTTCAAAGGATAGTCGGTCCGTATTAAAAGGAAGGATACAGTCTGACCCACAGTTTCGAAAAGAACTAGCAAATACCTTTGATATGTTTGCTTTGCTGCTTAAGAACTCGAATTGTTTGGAAGACCTCCAGAAGAACATTAGTGTTTTAAAACAAAGTATCCATGATTTATTTGATGACAATATGAGAATTGTTTATGATCAACTTAAGGAGATTAAGCAAAGCTTGTATTCTCTAAAACTATGTTTTGAAAATGCAGAAACTGGTGCAAAAATCAAGGTGCTTCCTGTGGACAAGAATGCTTTTATTGAATCTCAAGATGACATTTATTGGGCCGTGTTAAAGAAAAGAGTTGAAAAGCAATTCAAAGATTGGAATATGCAAAATTGCCCTGCTTATTTATCCTTTACTTTTCCAATTGAATCACCTGCAACTGCAAGAAAAATTGCAAAATTTATGAGTAGGGTTTTAGGTATTGCCCAATTAGATATTCCTCCTTTTAAATCTTCAGAAGATGTGTTATTATTTATGGATAATAGCTTTTCCATAGCAAATGCAAATGATGAGCTTGCCCATTTAATGATAGCTGGTACTCATGGGTATTTAAAAGAAGTTTATGAAGATTACGACCAAACCAGATTATTAATGATTCCATTAAGTCCTGCCTTGACTGGTAAAATGTTAAGCGTGCCTATTGGTGATTATTTTACCAGCCTTAAGGGTTCTCCTATAATAGGAATTGAATCTGTTGTTTGCGAATACAATTATGCAAGAGATGATAGCCATGATTTTCATGAAAGAGGATTAATCCAGATAATAGATTCTGGACATGTACAGGGAACCGCAACCTGCTGTAATGGAGATATATCCGAGTACAACTCATTTCTCCAGATGGATATTTTTATCATGGTAATGCGATCATTAATTCACCAGTCAAACCAAAATGCACATGGCAAATGGGGAGAAAGAGAGCAAGAAAAATTCATAAATGGGTTGATTTCCTATTTCAATGGACTTTTTGATGATACTGATGGAAATAGGGTAATAGAAGAACCTGTGACTAAAGAAATGATTGGTATTTACTACGATGAAAAACGACAAACCGTATATGTTACTATTCCAATCAAATATGCTGGGGTAGCGCGCAAATTTCGGTTTACTCTTAAAGGAAATAATGACAGCTTAGAGCAAATGAAAAAAAGACCAGCCTAATTTTTTCACAATAAAAATTATCGATCATGTTAAATCCAGTTCAAACAAATTCTGAAGGGCAGATTATTGACCAGGTGTTCTTTAAAGTCAACAAAGAAAATCGCCAAGTGCTAAGTCACGATATTATCTTGATGCAAGATGAAAAAAATGGCAAACCTTATGGAACACCACAAATTACACTGTTTCAAGTAAAGGTAAAAAGCAATGGTAAAAGCACATTGCTAAAATGGATGGAAGATAGTGTTAAAGCCTATAATGGCTCAATTGACTTCTATTCTAATGGCTCTCTGGTGTACCAGATTACATTTTCAAATGCCTTTTGTAAAGCTTGGAATCAAACAGGTGTATATTCGCCTAACGGCGGTGTCAGTAGTCTTTCAGAAGAGATAACGATTTTACCTACCACATTTAAATGGGGTAGTTAGTAAACTCTTACCAAGTAAACAGGGCTGCATAGTTTTTTACAGTCCCTGTTTTTTCTCTATTCTAGCTCACCTTTCAATAAAAAAAGCAATGATAAATATAAATACACTTTTATCTGTAAATGGTAATGAACTTGGGTTTTCAAGTCCTGTCCAAGTTTCAATTAAGTCAGTCTATAATGGGCATCATAGATTTGAAATTATTTTCCCAATCCACCAAACGGATGAGATTGAACTTCAGGACCTAGAAGCAGTTCTAGGGGAGTTTATTGATATCCAATTTGAATCAGAGGAAGGAAATAAGAAAGGAGTTTTTCATGGAGTTATAGATGAAATTATTCCGGTTTGGTCCTCTAATGGAGGAAAGAACATCATATTAAAAGGTTACTCCCCGACCATATTTCTTGATACTGCCCCTAAATTTCGGTGTGCATCAAACCAAGGATTGGAAAGCTTAGTCAACAAAGTTCTGAGTTCATATAAAAAATATTTTAAGAAAGTAAAGGTTGATGGTAATAAGTCAGAGGAATTAAAATGCAGTATACAAAAAAATGAAACAGACTATTCGTACCTCTTGAATTTAGCAGACCAAAGTGAAAAAGAACTTTATTATGATGGGAAGAGCTTATTTTTTTCTGATTTAACAAAAGCATCAAATGGTTCAATCCGTTTAGTCAAGGGAGAGGATTTGCTTAGTTTTCAAATAGCATTAAATACCGCTCCATTAGATTTTTCCGTCTCTGGGTACGATTTTATTAATGGTAAGAGGCAGGAATCTAAAGCGGATAGATTGTTTTGTAATAATCAACTTCTAAACTCCGCTATAAATAAATCAAAATATCCAGTACAAAAAATATTTCTTTCTCACGCAATTGAAGGAGATAAGTTCTTAAGGAGGAAAATAAGAAGATTAGCATCGAAGCAAGCCCATGAACTGCTAGTGCTGAGAGGTAGGAGTGTGCATCCAGGATTAAAAATCGGTTGTCGCGTTAGAATTGATCAAAATGACAATTTACTATCTGAAGAAGTAAAAGAAACGCAATTCATAGTTATCAATGTAACCCATCAAATAAAGTCTGGCAATAAGTATGAAAACGACTTTGTCGCAGTCCCTGTTGATCATCCCTATAATTTGAGGATGGGACTAAGACCTTTGCAAACCTGTCCTCCAATGGCAGCAATTGTGGCAGATGTGGACGACCCCAAAAAACTTGGTCGGGTCAGAGTACAATTTATTCAAGATATAGATAAAGGATTGAGTCCTTGGTTGAGAGTTTTAACACCTACCACCGCTAATGGAGGGTTCTTTTGTGTCCCAAAGAGGAATGAACAGGTAATTGTTTTCCATGAAGGGGATATCGAAAATTCGGCTTTTGTGTTGGGTAGTTTTTATAACAAAAGTTTTCCAGCTAAAAAATGGGGAAATCCTGCTAAGGATATAGGATTAACGACTCAAGATGCAGGAATCTATATTGATGGAGAATCTGGGACGATACATTTTTGGGGGAAAAGGATTGAAGGAGTTGCAGAAGAGAATTGGATTTGGGAAGGAAAAGGAGGGTATATGAATTGTAATAAAGGTAAGAAACCAAAAATAGAAAAAAATCATGAAAAACAATCCACAAGCAATTATTGAACGCATTAAACAAGAAGCAGAAGCAATTCCTGGTTTAATGAACAGTTCAAAAGTTAAACGATTAGTAGAATGGATAGGTTGGGAGCTAGCCACCCTATATACTGAACTACGAAAGACAAAAGATGATATATACAATTTGGTAGTTGAAAGGCTGTTTCCCGAAATAAATAGTCGAGCAATTCCTGGACATGCGGCTGTTCTAATTAATCCAATCGAACCCTATTGTATTTTAAGCCACAAGGAAGTTTTAAGTGTTGAGGACACAAAAATCTATTTATCTCCTCTTTTTGATTTAAAACTTTTTAATGGCAAGATTAGATATCAAATTGCCAATAATAAAATATGGGAATATGAGTCTCCATTAAAGAAAAATTTAATAGCGGGAGATGACTCAGGAAAGTTTAATTTACCATTAAATTCTATTTGGATTGGCTTAGAGCTGCACCAAGCTGTTGACAACATCAATGGATTGTCATTTTGGTTTGATGGTACAAGTAAAGAGATTATTAATCTATTACCTTATTCAAAATTTGAAGTTAATGGAAATACCCTTGATAGTATTATAGGTTTAAAAGATTGGAGAGACATGGTAATTCCACTTTCGCCAGATAATGAATTTTTCCACATCCATGATGTGAAAAAAGGTACTTTTAAAGAATATGAAAGTCAGTTCATAACAATTCAAATGGATGAGGATGAATTAGTTTTTAATGAATACCAATCTGATAGTATACCTGGTAGTTTCAAAGAGCATATTTGCCTTAATTCTGAGAAAAACCTTTTATGGATAAAAATTACATTTTCTGAAAACCTGCCAGATATTGAGTTGGACAGGGTGGAGATAAACATTAACGTAGTTCCGACCTGGAATATAAGAGAGGATATAAGTAAAGATAATGTCGCCGACAGCAGATCGATGTGTTTAGCACTAACAAACATAGAAAATGAAGAACAAACCAATGAATTTTTTTTCGGGATACATAGAGTATGGTCAGACCAAAACTTCAATTTTAAGCCAACAATGTTTAATACTATATCTCCTGGTCATTACGCTGTACAAGAAACCAATATTTCTGAATTCAATACCAAGGAAGCAACATTAAGGATTATTGATTTAATCCATTTACTAGAGGAATATAATATTCAGATTGGAGAAAATGAGAAAAGAGAATTAGCACTAAATTTAAAAGACCTGAATAGCTCACTTCAGCAACTTCAGGAAAGAATTGACAATCTTCCACAAAGATTAAAAACGCAGTCTTACTACATTAATATCGTGCCCTCAATGCCTGGAGAAATGCTTTTCGTTGAGTATTTGAATACTCAGGGAGAAAATTTTAATAGAAGTGAAATTAGAAAAGGGAATAGAATTCAATCAATCAATGAAGAACAAACTTTATTTGACAAGGGTGTAATTATCACGCGCCCTAATGAGGGTAGTAATCCAATTAGCAGAGAGCAAAAAGAAATTGCGATAAGACAATTACTGTCTCAAAACTTTGAGTTTAAATCTTTTAACAATTAAACTTTTTTATTTCATGTTTGCTTACGATTGGTTTTTTAGCAAATACCTAAAAGGCTATAATAATATCATCCCAGACCTAAATACACTTTATTTTGATGTTCCAACAGATGAGTATTTAATAAATTCTGAAAATCTTTTAACAGACTATTCTCTGAAATATGGGAAAACTGTAATTGATACATTAAAATTTAGCAAAAGGATTAATGGTGATATAGGAAAAGCCATTCGCCTTTATAAGGCATTTCAAGATTTTGGTTTGACAGGTGATTTTTATATAAAGAATAAGGAGGTTGTTGTATTTAGGGGATACGCGGGTTTAAGAAAATATATTGAAGGGACCAAATATCTTGAAACTTCAGAAAAACTTAAGAGCCTAAAAATTGATAGAAATGCTCTGAAAAGCAGTGCAAAAAAGAATGCTGCAATTTCGGTTGTAATTACTTTGGCTGAAGCTGGTTATGACATTTCTACTTCATACTTAAATGATGAACCAGTCCCTGTGGCAGCTCTAGTCGGTCATGGAAGTTCCCTCACAAAAAGCATGATTTCCTCAGCAGCTTCAGTTGGTGCCGGCATGGGCTTAGCTGCAATTGCAGCTACCGGAATTGGTGTTCCTGTATTACTTTTTGTTGCAGTCCCCATACTTACGGGAATTGCTGTAAAGGGATTATTAGATTATTCGGATAAAAAGATAGATGCGACCGATAATTTTTACAAGGCGATCACTGGAGATTATTCAAGCCCAGGAATGGTAATACCTGATGAACGTTCCCCAGATTTATATCAAAAATGTTTAATCCCGTAAAAAAATAAATATGAATGGATACAAAAATAAGGATGCTTTTGTATTGGGTGCTGAATTAGTAGAAGAAGGGATTCCTATTTCAAACATTTCTATTCACCCATTTGACAAAAGAAGTCAAAATTCAATGATTCCAACCATCAAGGAGGAAGAGGGAAATATTCGTATTAATACCAAACCCCAAAGTAGTTATAGAAAAAGGCTGATTCAAGAAACTGAAAAGGAAGATTGTGAGCAAGAATTATTAAAGATTTTTGAAAAGGAAATGAACTCATTAAGAATGTCTATGATCCTTGAAAAAAGAAGATATGAGTTTTCTAGCCCTGAAGTAGTTAATGATTTTTATCTGACATCCAATACTTTGACAACACGACAAAAATCAATTATTTCTCATTTTAAACCTTTTATTCCTGAAATAATAAAAGACCTAAATTTAATAGCAAGATGTCTGGAAGAGATAACAAATAATAAAGTGCAAATTCTTCCACATAAAGGCTTGTATAAATCTATCCCTAAGGAAAAAGTAATTCCTCTCAACGGTGGGTGGCGTTTAAATGCTAATGCATTACTTGGTGGAAAATTTAAACCGAATAAGCCTTCATTGAAGGTAATTATTTGCCTCTTTGACAAACTTTCTGTCTCTGAATATCTTCCGGGTACTTCCCTACGAGCATTTCTAGAAAACTTCATTTGCCCAATGTTTTTATCTAAACATTATGAATGGGTTATTGAACTATCTGTAGAGAATAAATCCGAAAATTGGACACTAAATCAAGAAAACTCTTTGTGTTATCTGGATGTCAACTCCACCCTATCTTGAAACACAACATATTTGGGGTAAATAAAGTATTTTAAAATGTCTCAAATATTAGCATTAGTATCAAAAATCAAGTTTTTACAAAATCCTTCTATCCGAGCAATGATGGTCCATAGTAGCTTATTTGTAATTGTGATATTTATGTTTGGGTTGATTCTTAAAAAAGTAGATTTTGTAAATCCTGCCTGGTCTTTTCTTTCCATGTTAGCCTTTAATTTTCTAATTGGGTTAGTACATTCATGGATATTAAACAATGAACTTGCATTAAGTTTTTCGGAACAGACCGGATTCAATATTGCTCTTTTTATACTTGGATTCTTAGTTATATTTTTTAGTCTTGTAACGACGCCATATTCAGTTTCAATTAATTGTTGGATTGCTTTAAGTATCCTGGGGTTCTTTTATCCTTTCTACAGTGGGGAAGCATTGAGAAAAAAAATCTTTCTTGACAAACCAATCAAATCATGTAAAGTAGAGGAATTAGAAAGTGTTATTGATAAAGATTACTTTTTGGCGAGTGACCATTACATCAAATGGAAAATTATACATGACAATTCTGATATCCACCATGTAGATGTTCTGCCAGCCGATCCAGTTGGTGTATCAATTAATCCCAAAATCATTTCCAATGAATCCTTAAAAGACATTTTTAAGGCTTTCCTTTTATTTCATAATAGAAAGTTGATTTTGAGCCATAAACTCAAATCAGAAATTGATACGCATTACACATGGTTAAAAGAATCTAACCCAGACCTGGAAAAAGAAAAAAGTAATAATGAAAATGAGGTACCCTTCACAAATAACAGTGAAAAAAGTAAAAAAGAGGTTCATCCCTATTTATGGAGCTTCTATGTTGATAAAACTATTTGGTTTGGAAAGAAAAACTTAGACCCTAAGAAAAGTATTGCCAGTAATCAATTAGCCTTAAAGTGGGCTAAAGAAAGGTCATTGGAAGGCAATGAAATGACCATTAAACAGATGACTATTTATGCAATTCGAAAACCATCTATCGATCATCAAAAAATAATTCAGAATGGACGCAAATAAACGATTTTACAAATGGTATGTTCCCGGATATGACATGCATGCCCAGGACCTTTTGGATGATATTGACGCCAGAGATACAAACCTTGCAGATGCATTAAAAGTATCTTCATTGCCTGATTCCTTTGGCATCGCTTTCGAAGCCTTTTCCAATTCTTTTGATATATCTCCAATTAAAGGTTCCATCTTCTCAGTAAATAAGTTGTTTGGTTCAACAGAGAGTGGTAGGACAATTCATTTCGATAAAACAGCCTTTCCAAAACTAACAGCTTCCCTAAAATTGAGGAAGGAAAAGTTATTGAATATTTATTTAGTGGTATCTCACAAAAGAATTGGATGGGGTAATTGCAATGGTGAGGAGGAACCACAACGACTTAAATACAATATACCCAATTACAGATTGGAAATAATAACTGAAGAAGATGCTGAATCAAAATCTTTTCCTGATGCTTTAAAAATTGCAGAATTGGAAAAAATGGAAGGGGGATATATCCTAAGAAACTATATTCCACCATCTAAGCATATTGGAGCAATTGATAGACTTTGGAATAAAAAATTAGAATATGATGAAGCTTGGCAAAAGCTATACGAATACACGCAACAAATTCTTCAAAGAACTCGAAAAGATAGCGTCAACATAGATATATCAAACTTGCATGATTTGGCAGATAAAGTTGGAAGTATTCTATCAGGAAATAGGGCACGTTTTAAATACCTTAGAACAAAGTCTCACCCATTTGAGCTTATTTCATTTTTTATTGAATTGGCAGATGTCATTCAATTCCAATTGAAATCTCTAAATAGGAAAGACCAGCTGCTTGAAATTTTTGCTAAATACACACACTCAACAACAAGTTACATATTTGAAAATCAAGGTTTTCAAGATGCCATATCTCAACTGACAGAACATACCTATAGCCACTTTAATATTGCCGAAAGCATAAAAAGAGTTGACTACTTTTTAGATAACCTTATGCCCGTTTGGAGAAGGTTGGCATTGGCTAGCCAAATTACTCATAACAATATTAATTCACCAAGAGTCATTGGACTCTAAAAAATTAGTAATCATGGGAAAACAGATTGCATTAGAAAAAGCCTATCACACTTGTCCGGCAAGTGATGGGAATAAACCACACATAGGAGGCAATGCAACCAGCAATTCATCTTCTGTGTATATCGAGAACAAATTGGTTTGTCGGAAAGGGGATGAGCTAAGTTGCAATAGCCCCAAAAAAGACAAAATTTGTAGTGGTTCTGGTTCCATATTTATTGAAGGAGCTCCCATCGCCAGAATAGGTGATTCAACTGAACATGGAGGAACAGTTACAGTTGGAGGCTCAGTAACTGTCTTTATTTCTTAATCTAAAACTTAAATATCATGTTAAATCCAAATAGAAGAAAAGCAACAATAGGAAAAGCTATTTTGTGGAATGTCATTCCTTTTATTCTAATAATTGGAGTACTGTCATCTTTTCACAGTGTTCGGTTATCCAATGCAAACCAAAAAAACCTGGTACTAAAAGATACCATAAATTCCCTTAGATTGGATTCGGTAAGGCTATCAAAGCTAATACAAAAATTAAATGCTTTAGGTGAGGCAAAAAGTGTGAAAATTGTAGAATTAAGAGATTCTTTACATGGAGAAATACAAAAGAGAAAACATATTGAGGAGCAAATGAAGGCAGTGCTAGAGGAAAAAGCTTTACTGGAAGTTCAACGGACTTACCTGGAGGGCTTGATAGATAAAACGGGTCGTGAGAATGCTGTATTGAATAAAGAAATCAGACAAAAATCTGGTGAGATTTCCAAAAAAGACTCGGAACTAGTAGAGTTGTTTTTCCAAAGAGATTCATTAAATACCAGTATTACTGAGAAGGAATCAAGGATAGATACCCTCTTTTTTACTTTAGAAAAGAAAAATGAAGAAATTCATCAGTTGGCTAATGAAGTGGAACTGTATAAGGAGCATTTAAACAAAATTTTAGATGTTCAACAAAACCTGAAAATTCACAAAAAAGGAGAGGTTGTTTTTCGAACAGATACTGATAAAAAAACAAACAAATTCAAAAAAGTTGAGAAAATTGAAGTCCCATTCTATTTGGATTATTATGATAGTGAATCATTAAAGGGAAAGTTTTTTAGTGTTGAAGTACTTAACACCAAAACTGGCAAACCGCTTCCTTTGGAAGAAGACCCAAGAAATACTGGCAAGAGGACAAAATTGTTTTTTGAATATCAACCTGGTCCATTATTTAAAACATTTACTAACCATGAAAGGAAAGATAGAGATGGTGGATATATACTCAGGCTTTACTATTATCCTAATGCAAAATCGATTGATGAAGCAAAAACTACAAAAGAGGAGTTTATAATAAATAAGGTTTTGCCATTGAAATAAAATTTTAAGTTAATTAAATGGACAAACCAATCTGAATTTATCAAATTAATAACAACTAGTTTTAGTTGAAATAATTTCCCTAAACATTTACTGGTCTTATTCCGATTTTTGGTGACAATCTAAAGTCGGGATAAGACCATAGTACTTTCAATAAATGAGCAGAAGCTGACCTCTTAATAAGATTTTTTTAATTTCATAGTTATGAAGAACCAATCAATACTTAGGCAATTAATAACTTGGTTCCAATCATTAATTGGTATAAAAGCAAGTTCAATTGAGTTTTTTGAATCAGATTCAGTTGTTGTACAATCAGATTTCGTTTCAGAAAATGAAACCCTCATTCAAAAGCTTGAGGAAGAGGCTCCTCAGAAGCAGATGGAAGCCAAAGTTTCCGATTTGCTTCATAAATTGAGATTTGGAAAAACTACTATTCAATGTGCTGCAGCTATCGAGTTAGCAGACTTAAACACAGAATATGAAAGAGTTATACCTGGATTAGCAATACTAACAGTTAATTCAAAATCGATAGTTCGAAAAACAGCTATTGAATCATTGGAAAAATTGGATACTGATTGGAAAAGCAGCCCATATATCTCAGAAATTTTACCAGAATTGGTAAGGAAATTAAATAATATAGATGATAATGTTGTTCGACTTTCTTCAAATCTTCTATTTAGTATTGGACAAAGTTCAATTCAATATTTAAATCCTTTATTAGATAATCATGATAATACAGCGGGTCAATTAGAAGCTGTGAAAATTATTGGAAAAATAGGTGCTCCAGCTGTAGAAGCGGTTCCTGTCCTGCTTAAAACCTTAAAGGATAGTAATAAGACGTCGGTACAAAAGGCTATTATTAAATCATTGTCGAAGATTGGGGAAGTTCCTGAAACAGCTATTCCTTTTTTAGTAAATGTTTTAGTTGATTCTGACCATGAATTGCGACAACTAACGGTTAAATTATTAGGGTCATTTAATGATCATAATGAAACTACAATCCGAGCTCTTGTTTTGCTGTTAGCCGATAAAAATAATCATGTCAGGAAAGCAACAATTGAAACTTTAATAAATATCGGCCCTTCCAGCATCCCTTGTTTAATTGATTTATTAAAGGGGCGGGAGAAGGCTAGGTTAGAAGGGATTGCTTCGTTTAGAGAAGGCTTGATGGTTCGAATGAAGGGCATTGTTAATTCTCAAGCTTATCGGACTTGGAGAGATCTTAGAAACAACCTAAGCTGGTATTTAAGTGATGCCCAGGAAGACTTTAAATATTTAGAATTGGCTTATTCTGGAGTGATGAAGGTCCTAGTAAATTTTAGTTCATTTACAAATGAGGAAATTATTGTAATTTCATCGGCTATAAACGATCCTAATCCTGATGTTAGAAGGGGTGCAGCAGCAATAATAAATAAAAATGCTGTATAATTTTGAGATCTAATGCTGCCTAACAAGGTATTGTGAGATGGAATTAATGCCATGCTAAAATATAAAGAAAAGAACTTGATTTAATACGACAGCCAAAAGAAACATTAATTGTTTAGGGGGAGGGGTAGGAATTATCTTAAGCCAATTTTTTCACAACATCGCTGCCCTCACAAGAAAAAACCGCCGTCAATGTTTTAAGAGTGGGGGGTAAAACTTTGGAAGTATGAATAGTGATTTTATTGTAAAGGTTCGCAAATCTTTGAATGCTCCTTTTCCTGTTACCTCAAAGGCGATTAGAGAAATTGGACAGGAAAGAGTCAACCTTATTAAGAAAATAGAAAACGCAATTATTACCAATGCTGACATTGGCAAAAAATTCCTGATTTCTAATTATGAAGAAACTTGGAAGCAAATGGAATATGTTATCAATCATGTAAGAGCAATTGAAAATATTGTCCGAGGATCATTTAGACAGTTCCAGGAAGGAGGAAGCACAGCTCCGGATTCAATACCTGCAAGATCCTCATCTTCAACTCCAGCAGGGATGCCAATTGAATTGATCGAAGTTCTGATCGATATGAAAAATCTACTTATAGACCTTCAAGAAAATGGAGTTAGAACTATCCTTGAAGATGATGACATTATTCGAATTAATGACAGGCTCCGGGAATTGAATTTTGCAAGTGGAGGAATATTCATTGCCTAAAAAACTTATTTGTAATTTTAATTTCCATTCAACTGAAATTAAATGCTGAATTATGAATATTCCTAATTTGCCAACTGACAATCTTTATAAGTTTATTGCAATTTTTGGACTAATACTTTTCATCTTCAGAATCTATCAAGTTGAAAACTTAGCATCTGAAATTAATTCACAAGTGTTTCAATTAAATGAATCTATTAGGATTCTGAAAACAGAAAAAATTTATCACGAAAAAAATAAAAATTTTCTAGACAATCAAATTAAAATCTTATGTAAAAAATTAAACTATGAGTGTGAATTTACTGATTCATTTTGGGTGTTTCCAAGTTACAAAAATCTTAGCCTTGAAGAAATGTCAATACGGTTGGAAATCGATAAATTAATCAAGGATTACAGGATTGAGTTACAGGAGTTTGATCTAAAAACTATTCAGATAAATTCAAAATCACAACAATTCAATCTTCTTAACGATGAGTTTGATGGATTAAATAATGGTGATTTTTTACAGATTTTTGGATTTGTAGTAGCAGTTATGGGGTTTACGCTTTGGTATTTTAAAATCCAAAGATTTCAAGATGAAATTTTGGAGAATAAAGTAGAGACGGAACTTAATTTGAAATCAGAAAAATCAAAATCAGAAGATAAGTTTTTAAGCAAGCAAATAGGTCGAATGTTATTTAGAAGAAAAAGAAATCCTAATTAGTTGTCAACTTTTCTAGTCAATAAGGGCATTGTCCAGGGCTTTTATTTCGTGATTGATGGTATAGAGGCTCTGGCAATATTTCTGAGTGGTACTCAAATCCTTATGCCTCAACTGTCTCATGATTTCAAGGATATTGACCTTTCGCTTGAAGAGTTCAATGGCATCTGTGTCTTTCCAGGAGTAATAACTGAGTCCTTCAATATCAGATAAGATATCCTGCTTTTTCATTTTCTCCAGGATAGTTCGATGGCGGTAATTCATCGTATTGTGACCACAGCTTTGTGAATTATGAGGTCTAACTCCTTTTCCAAACAACAAATAATTTTGATTGAATTTTTCTAATCCAAAATCCCGTAAGAAAGGCATCAAAACGTCAGGAATGGTTAAAGTTGCTTCCTCTCGGTTTTTTGTTATAGAACCGGGCAACCAGATTACACCTTCATTCAATCGAATCATTCGGATTTTTATTCTTCGCTGTTCAATTGGTCGAATAAAACAATGGTATTGAAGTAATACGCCAAGCATTAGCCATTTATCTTTCTTGGAGATATAATCAGCTACTATCATTCTCTCATCAGCATTAAATGCCCTTCGTCGTTTACCTGCTTCCTTTTTCTTTTTTAAACCTGAGAAGGGATTATATAGAATATATTCCCGTTCCTTCAATTCCATAAACAAAGCCCGCATTCGTTCAATATAATTATTGTACGTCCGGGCTCCTATTCCCCTATCGAATACTGCATAATCTAAAAACTCCAAAGCCTGCTTCTTTTGAAATTCCCCAATGCTCATCTCCTTCCAACCCTGCCTTTTAAGAAACTCAAAAAATATTCTGGTCATCGATTCAACCATATCTATGGTCCGTTGGCGATCTGTTGTGCACTTAATTTTTTTAGCCAATTCAATTGCGTCAATAATATTGGTTTTTGAGTGGTTCTCATCTGTATCGAAAAAAGGCCACCCGAGAGGAAGCTTCGAATTTAAGTTCTTGATAATTCGCTTGGCCATCTCCATGCGAAGTTTCCGATCAGAGATGCGATTAAGGTTATGGGTTTCCCTAAAACGCTCCAGTTTTCCAGTACCAGGATTGGTTTGATAGTAAACGATGTACCAGCGATCAACAGCTTTAACTAAACGGGCAGGCAAATATTGATGAGATTCAGGCATTTTTTTTTTGGCTGCTAGAGTGACACTGTGTCAATACTGTGTCACTCTAGTAGTCCAAAAAAAAGAAAAAAATCTGGGTAAGATGTTCATTTTCAGTCAATTAGGAAAGGTGGACTGAAAAATCTGAGTAGCGGAGGCAGGACTTGAACCTGCGACCTTCGGGTTATGAGCCCGACGAGCTACCAACTGCTCCACTCCGCGATGTTAAATATGGAAAACGCTTTCGTTTTCGCTAAGGGAGCGCAAAGATAGATTTAGTATTTGCTTTTCCAAAAGAAAATTTAAAAAAGTTGTGGGTCGTGAGTTATGAAGATAGTATTCATGCTTCAATAATGATTAAGGTTCACCTACACATTTTACGGTACACATATATTAATAAAATTCGACCATTGCTC
>JBGTQJ010000065.1:0-52029 GCA_041941305.1 Saprospiraceae bacterium | reverse complement strand
AAGGGCATCCCTTTGGGGCATTTTGAGTTTTGACTTTAAACAAACCAGCACCCAGCACCCAGAAACCAGAAGCAAGAAACCAGAGACCAGCACCAAGAAACCAGAAACCAGAAACCAAAACCCAGAACCAAGAACAGCAAAACTCAAAACATATGAAAAGGCATTTTACGCTGATTTTTGCAATTTTTTTACTGCACCTTAGTTTAACTGCGCAACAGGTATTTCCAGTACAGGTTAATGGATTTATGATCCCACCTCAGTCGCTAGATCTGTCGGTATATACCTTTGAGCGGACACAGGATTTGACGTTCAATATGACCCTCAATGATCCGGTTGAGCCATTTAGGGACGTTAGACTTGATTTGACCATCAAGAACAACAATCAGGAGGTGTATCGTACGGATCCCAATTTCGCTTTTCAACCCATTCGGCTTGAGCAATTCGAGTTGGTGACCATAGATGGTTCGGCTTTGGCGCCCTATCTCAAGCCGGAAGCTTTGACTGGTGCTGCTGGATTTGGAACGGGAAGTCTGGAAATCCCGGAAGGATTTAATCAAATTTGCCTGCAAGTTATTGATATACAGCGTAATGTGCCAATTTCTAACCAATATTGTATTTCAGGAGTATTTAGATTGAGTCAACCACCACAGCTATTGTTGCCGACGTGCGGTGGGCAAATGCCACTACCAGATCCTCAAAATTTATTGTTCAATTGGACGCCTATGCATATTGGTTCGGCCAATAGCCCGAATCCAGTAGAATACATATTTGAATTAATAGAATTGCTACCTGGTATTGCGGATCCAAATGATGGTTTTGAAAATTCTCTTAAAATATATGAAACCACAGTCATGACGCCATCGCTACTTTATTCAGTAGCAGAGCCGGCTCTTGAAAAAGATAAGACTTATGCCTGGCGGGTGAAAGCTCAATCTATGTTGCATCCAACCAGTAAATTATTTCAAAATGAAGGCTATAGTCAGGTTTGCACCTTTACCCTCTATGATGAGGAAGAGGCAGCCGCCACCGATGCTGAAGAAGATGAACGTGCCATACCACAAGGATGTGAGGTTTTTTCAACAGATTTTGGACCCGTGAATTCTGCTGGAGCAGATCCAATTCCTCTTGTTGAGGGAGATATAGTGAAGGTGGGTTATTTTGATATGGAAGTCTTGGATGCCACCCCTTCTGGTGATGGAGTAAGTGGTACCGGATTTATAACAATACCTATGCTCAAGTCAAAGGTTCAAGTCAATTTTACGGACTTGAAGGTGAAAGGCAATATGAGGGCTTTTGCTGCAGGTTCTATAGAAGCGGCAACCGAAACTGAATTTTATTTAGATCCCAGCTTGTTGGTTCCAGGAAATTTTCAAAATGTCATTTCTGAATCCTTCGTCGAAAATCTAAATGATTACTTTATCCTGGGTGCTGGTCAAAACAAGTTACTTTCTCAATTTGACCCGGCTGACCCTAAAATTGTCAACTTGCCATTGGGAATGGATAAGGAAGAAAATGGAGTGCCTCTGCCATTTATAGCCATTACTGGCTTGAGGTTTACAGAGCGCAATGCTTTTATGACTTGCGTTGGTTATCAGAAATTGGTAGGTGGTGAGTGGATGCGTTTTGCGGGTGTTGATATTAACATCACTCCTTTGGGGGTAAAAAGTAATTCCATTCTAACCCTTTTGGATGAGGTTTCTACGCCAGTCAACGATATTTTCGAAATGAAAATTGAAGGAGGAACGAATGGTTCAGGGATGGCTATGGACTGCAGTGGGTTCAGTGATTACAATTATGATGTGAAAATGTTGGTGAGTACCCAACTCATGAAAAAAGCATCAGATGAATCTCAGATTGAAGTTGACTTTAAGGATCCGGTTAGTGATCCATTGAGTTATAAAGGGGAAATTGACAAATTCGGACAATTCATTCTTCCGCAGATGCCTGGTTTTGTCTTCAATATGAAAAAAGGAAAGGCAGACCTGACAATAGAAGATAAAGTTGATCAAAATTTATTGATATCTCAATATCCAGATTCGGATAAAGATGACTGGCAAGGGATGTACCTCAACAATGTGACGGTTCAAATACCACCTGAATATGACTTTAAAGGTACAGGTGAACAGTTACTCCTGGACCAGGGAGATTTAGCATTAGCAGAAGATGGAGCCTGGGGAAGTTTTCGAAAATTAAATCTCGTGACACTTGAAGACGGAAAATTGGGAACCTGGCGATATAGCGTGGATACCCTGCGCCTTGACATTGCTGAAAGCCAAACCGAGAACACAACGCTTACTGGTAAAATCAGTGTGCCTTTGCTTGACGTTCCTTTTGATTATACTTCCAACCTGGATATCAATAGTGACAACACCGCAATGGAAGTCAAACCTCAACCTGGAAAATGGGGATTGAGTATGTGGGGTGGAGAATTTGAAGGAGAAGAAACTACGGAGATTAAAGCTTATTTGAAGGAGATAAATGGGAAAAGAAAATTTATTCCCAGAGCCAATTTATTTGGAGAACTTTCTATTGAGCTTTCGCCAAAGGATTTTGAGGCTAAATTATTGGGTAATAAATCATTACAATTAGAACAATTAAAGGACAAACTTGATCTCCCTGGGGATCCACAATTTCAGCTAAAAGATTTGCTATTGTACAACCTCGCTATTGACCCTTTTGCAGCTACGGAAAAGCGATATAAACTGGAAAATTACGGAGATGGGTCGGATTCTGTTGATGTTGGTGGTGTTAAGCTACCAATCGGGAAGCTGGAATTATTACATGTTCCAAAGGATGGAGATGACCCTGAGGAATTGGGGCTAAAAATCATTGTGTATGCTGCTACTTCTGTAGCGGAATACATTTTTTGGGCGAAAGTTGATGAGAATGGAGGATTCAGTTTTGATCGAATCGATATAGATGCCAAACATGCGGCTTGTGATTGTGTATCTGCTCTTGAACCCTTCGAATTGGATCCCGGAAGATTGGGAATGATCAAAGAATTGTACTATGAAAAACATTATAGTCCTGCCGCTCTTGGTTTGGTTCCATTTGGAAGAAAGCCCGGCTCCCTTGCAAGGACAGGGAGTGCATTTGAAAAGGAAGGAGTGTTGGAAAAACTATTAGGCGGAAACATGGAAGCCTACAAGCAATCCATCATGGAACATTTGGACAATAGCATGGTTGAAGGTTTTATCGTAGAAGGCAATGTCTTGAACCTACCATGGGGAGATGAATTATTGGTCACAAATGCATCCTTTCCGATAGAATTGCCTTGGGGTGACCAGCTCAGCATAAATGCGGGAGCAGGTGGTGGTGGATTGGGTTACACGGCTGTCCCGGCTCCGGGCTTGGAAAGAGTTATCCTTGAAGGTACTCAGGAAGTGCCAAATCCCAATTTTACATTTGAAGCTATTGAAGAACACAATAAGAATGGAGGAGTTTTGGAATTACCTATTGATTTGTCAGATAAACTGGAAGATTTGGGAATTCCTGCTACAGATATGCCAGGTGATAACGAAGCTCGCTTTTTATTGACAGCTTTTAGTGTGGGGCAAAAACCACAGGCTGGAAGTACTAAAATGGCAAAGGACGCAACAACACATGTAGAATTTACATTGTTAGTCAAAATAGAAGGGGCTACGCCGGAAAAGACTCAATACGCTCAATTTGTATTTGAAGGAAAGGGTGCTATCAATGGGACAGGTGTTAATTTAAAGAACTTCTATTTATCTCTTGGAAACGATGTGGTTGCCACAGAAAACGAAGAAAACGGGTTTAAATTAACTTTTAAAGGGAAAAAAGTTGATCCGCTTGCCCCCCCTGTGAAAAAGAAGAAAGGCAAAAAGAAAAACAATGATTTTTTGAAGAAAATCAGTCAAATGTATGAGGGTACTTATGCCCTAATTGATTGTAAAAAGGGATTTCAGGGGTTTAATATTGAAGCCGAAGTCACTTTTCCCGATGACAAGATTGTTGAAGTCTATGAAGAAGGAGGTGTAGAAAAAACAAGACCACTAGTTCTTTCGGCTTCTATTACGACTGCCAAGAAGCAGGCAGAAACAGGCGAAAATGCTTCCAACAACAATTCGAACAAAGATTTTACAAGGGGCTTGAAAAACTTCTTTGCTGCAATAGATGTACCTGATGATAGGGTAGTGAAAATGGCCATTCCAGGCTATGAATCCCTGCAATTTGAGTTCAACGAAACTTTTGAAGGAGTCTTAGATTTTAATGCCCAGATTGATCCCGAAGGCTTAGTTGATGTGCGTAAAAAACCAAAAGTTAAAGATAAAAATTCCCTTCCAAAAGAAGCTGGTCCATTTAAAGGCTTGTATATCAGTGGGATAAGTTTTGTACTACCCGGTTTTACCCTAGGCAACTCTGAAGAGGATCTAAGGATCAACGCCGAATTATTTGCCATTAGTAAAACAGGTGTAGATATATTGGTAAGTGCCGAAAATGTAGTGAGTTTGGAAAGTAATTCTTCGATTGGAGGATGGTCCTATACACTCGATAGAGTCGAATTTAATTTTACGGGAGGTAAGCTTGTAAAACCTCAAGAGAATGGAAATGGTGACTCAAATATTGATCCCAAGGAGGTTTACAATAGTAAGAAGGATAATAAACAATCCGCCTTGACAGAATGGAAAAACGCCATTAAAAAGAAGTTCAATATAGGATTTAGTCTTCATGGACAAATTCAACTTCCACTGCTAAAGGATGACGATGGAAATGGATTTATGCTGGATTATCATGGTCGGGTAAGTTTTTCCAAAAAGGATGGGAAAAAAAGCATCCTGTCAGCCGAATTTAGCATCAGCCCAGAATTATTTTTGAGGGATTACGATTTTGGAGCTGCTGCTGGTCTCAAAATAACTGTTAGTGAGGGCACAGAAGTGGGCATTTCCTATAAAACGGGTATGGGTTTCAAACCTTATCTTCAATTAACCGCAGATGCTGCAATCTATCTGGATTCAGATAAAGGGGCTCCCTTTAATTTTAATTACGATTTATTATGGTTCCAGGATTTTAGGATCGGAGGTAGTGCCAAGGGGAAAGGGGCGCCTAAAGATTTTAATAGAGGAACATGGGGTTTTGGTCCAAAAGGAAGTAAAAATGTTTTGAAAAGCATCGGATATAATGATTCGGGTTTGGATTGGAAGCGAAAACAGTATCCATCATGGGATAGTGAATCCCTAGCCGGACCCAATCCTGGTGAAGGCCACTTTAACGGTTATGTTCCTCCACCTTCAGGAGGAAAAAAGTCAGGTTTGCAAGGATTTCCAATTACCGTATCTGGTGGAGGTTTTAAGGATCCAGATGAAGAAGGAAAAATGGCTTTGAACCTGAAATTTTCACTAAACTTATCTAAAAATAAACAAACTTCTGAATCAGGTGGAACCAGTGGACTCAATGCAGAGGCAGGAATAGACCTCAACTTCAAATTTGAAGATGGAGATTTAAAACCATTACCGCCTTCACTGACAGATTTGGTAATTGATGGAAAATTTGGTCCAGTTGAAATTGTAGGGAAATTAAAAATTATTGACAAAGACCCAAAATTTGGTTCTGGTTTTAAAGCTGGAGTATTTATTAAACTTAAAAGTTTTCATGCCGTTGGATTGGCGCAATTTGGAACTGCTAAGCCTGATGCAAATGATCCAGAAAAAGATTTCCGCTATTTCTTTATTGACCTTGAGGTAGGATCTGAAGTAGGGATCCCCATTATCCCTGCCCCAATAAAAATATCGATACACGGAATTATGGGTGGTTTTTATTATAATATGGAAACGCCTGCCAAAAATCAATTTGACGAGGTAAATGCAAAGGAAAAAATGGCATCAAGGGAAGCAGGAGGTGCTTTGAACTCCGGATATGAAAAACCACTTCCCGCTGGCGATCCGCCCAAAATGCCCAATACACAGGAAGAGAAATTAGCAAGAATAGATGAAAAGATGAAGTCCATGAACATGGAACCTGGTGTTTCTCTAACTGGTACCCAGTATGTTCCCAAAAAAGGCACCCATGGAGGCTATATTGGAATCATCGGAAGTGTTCAAAGTCCCAAACTGATTACTGCCGATATTGCTTTGGGTTTAGAGATTCATATAAACCCTACAACAAAGGCACTTTCTTTTAATGAAATAAGTATAAGAGGCAATGTTTATATACTCTCTAAATCAGTCGCTAAGCGTAGAGACTCCTTTAAAGCCAAAGGCAGCATAGAACTTGTATTGGATTTCCAAAACAAGAAATTTCATGGTAGCATTGGTTTTGAAATGGATTTAAACTTGCCCACCGCCGAAATCAATCTTATTTCCATGTATACCAGGAGAGGGGAAGAAAAAGGCCCCGTTGAATGTTCTTTTATGTTCAACCTGGGAGAAGTAGCTGATGGGGAAGATAAATGGTACGTAAGAGTTGGCTCTCCACGCCCTGAAGGTAGAGCAGGTCTAACGGTAGAATTGTTTAAATTTCTGGGACTCAACTTTGATTTTTATTTCCAGGCTGGATATGGAGTGGAACCCATTCCTGATGTAAGAACCCTGGTACCTCAGTGGAAAGATGAAGTAGAAGCAGAACGAAAAGATTCTGACGTAGATAGATACGAAAAAGGCAATGGGGTCGCTTTTGGTGTTAAACTTTCCATTCCCAAAAAAGAACTCAAATTTCTCTGTTTTTACGCTTCGTTGGAAGCAGGTATTGGTTTTGATATGAGTTTGATCAATCGCCCTAAAAAGCCATGTAATGGACAAGAGCAAGGAATGAATAGTTGGAACATAGAGGGACAAGTCTATGCCTATTTTAACGGTAGTGTAGGTATGAATTACAATTTGGGTTTTGTCAAAGGGAGCGCCCATATTTTGAAATTAGACGTTGCCACAATGGTTTATGCCAAATTCCCTAATCCATCCATATTTGCTGGTCGCTTAAGTATAGATTACAATTTATTGGGAGGATTGATCAAAGGAAATGTAAATTTTCACGCAAAAGTTACTTCAGAAGGAGATAAGGAATGTTTGGAAATGGCTGGTGATGGTGGGGATTTGGATATTGATGCATTTCCAATTGTCCAGGAAACTTATCCTAGTCAATATGATACCGAAGAAGGGTTTCCAATTTTTGGAAATCCAAAATTGTCGCTCAATATGATTCCCGGATTTACAACTGAAAGTCAGAAGATTAATCCTCTTACGGGATCATCGTCAGGGTTTCGTTATTACAAAATAAAATTGGAGTATTTGAGAATAAAAGAAAAAGATACCAACAGAGAAGTTTCTTATGAAAGAATTGATGAAGAATTTGCAATAGTTATGAATCCTACCAGGATGCTAAAACCGGAAACAGATTACATTCTTGAATATAAATTTCAGTGGATGGAGAAAATAGAGGAAAATTGGGTGCCTGTTGTATTTGAAGTTGACGATACAGAATCTGGTACTACTGGGAAAAAAGAGGAAAAAATAAGTTATGAAGCAAAAAGTTTCACATTTACTACTGGACCAAAACCAGATAAAATAAACACTCAAATGCTTGATTACCATGCCCCTGGTCATAGTCAACGGTACTGGCATAAAGGATATGCTTCGCCAAAATTAGCTTTTCCTGAAGGAGATGATTTAACATTTCTCTTCCCACAAGAGACTACTGTATCAGTTAATGGAGAGGACAAAGAGATACCTTTGGAATATATTGCACGACTTACCGAGCTAAATAATGGCGAGGAAGGAGAAGTAATTGAATTCAATCTTTCCGAAACTCCAACTTCTGCCACATTTGAAGTCCCAATCCAGGAATACAAATCAGTTGGTGGTGTTTTCAGCATTCCAGTTATTCAAATAGAGGAGGTGCCAGGCATAAACCTTGGATTAAAGGAATTGGATAATATAGAACTGAAAAAAGGCCAATTATATAAAATGGAAATTTGGAGAATTCCCGTGGTATCTGAAAAAGCGGAAACAATTGAAATAGAGAAAGAGAATGAACAAGTAACCACAGTGGATGAGGCAACCGGAGAACTAATTGAAGATGTGAATATTACTATTTCTGTTAACAAACTTCAAGGCACAAATGACAACATATATACTTCTTGCGCAAAACAATTGTATGAATATTATTTTGCTACCAGTAAATATGAAAGCCTTAACGAAAAGTTGGAATCCATGTCTATTATTTTGCAACCTTCCAGTTATAAGAGGTCTGATATGGGACATCCTGATGAAGGAGATAACAAAAAGTTTCCAACCATTGGTAATACATTATTACCTCCAATAGCAGATGACTACTGGATTTTTGAACCCAAACCAGGAAAACCAATAGAAGGCTTTGATAAGTTTGATCTACTCCGAATTCAACTTAACATGTCTCCTCCAAAATATTCTCCCTGGATAGTAGATCAAAAATTGAGATTAGATAATTGGCCTGAAAAAGTTCAACCATTATGGGACAAGGTAGCAGAAGCACAAAAAGCATTACAAGAGCTTGAAGCTCAAGAGATACCTAAGTTTTGGTCATCTTTTCCCATTTTTGGTTCCACAATTGGAAAGGCTATGGATGGCGTTGGCGGGGCCTTTGCTGGTATGTCGAAAGCTGCCATGGTAAAAAAATGGAGCAAAATAATAAATAGTCCATATTTGGATGTAGAAGGTGCAGCCAGTATTGAAACCTATAAGCTCTTTTATAAAAATATATTGAAAAATCCTGAAGAAGTTGAAAATTGGCATTTTCACTGGCGTTTGCCAGATCATAAATGGGATAAATTAACCCAGGATGAAATCGATAAAAAACAACTCAGTAGCAATGGTTTAAACTGGAGTGGAAAAAAAGTAAAGAATGGAGCCAAAAGTGATGTATTCCAATATGATGTAACTTTTAAACTTGCCTTTCAGGATGTCTATTCTCGTATTCGCTCTAATCAAGGTTGTTATTTGTTCGCAATGGCTCTTCTTCGAAATAATTATATTGAGCATTTTGGGGTGGGTTTGGAAAATGTAGAATTTACCGAAGACGATCCTATTTTCTTTTATTCATGGTGGGGACCTACCTATATAGACCACATCCATGAAAAAGCACACATGCAGAGTGGTGTAACTTTTGTATCCTATACTCCCTGGAATCATGGTAGGTATACTGGTAAAACTACTTTGAGTTTTCCTATACTCGACAATTGGGATAAAATAGGGGAACAAGTTGATAATCCTGGATTGTATACCCCACTCAATATTATCCTTCCAGCAAGGGAAAAAGGTGTTATCTCTGCGCTTGCCAGTTCGGATGAGGGACCTAAGGTCGATGCACCATTTAAATTGAATTTCGAAGATAATGTTTTAATTCCTTTACCCTATGCTTTGGATAAGCCATATAACGGATTGAAAATTACTACTGGGGATGGGCGTTTGATAATGATATATCGAGATGGAGAAGCCGATATTTACAATAAACAGGGCCAAAAAGTGACATTATTTAATAAAAGTTTTCCCAAACCAGGTGAGGATATAGGAAGGCTATTTTCAATTCCTGGCAACCCTGGTTTTGATAAGAAAAGTTTATTTGATAATGTAAAGGTATTTCATGTTTATTATCAAATGGATGGAGAGGATCATTCGCACAAAATTATTGCCTGGGATGGAAAAGTCGACGAAGTTGGGCAAGCCAAAAAATTTGATAGAGAACCCTTCGTGAGATTGAAAAGAGGAGTGGGACAAAAGTCGATGATTCTTAAACTTAAAAAGTTCGGGATGATTCAAAATGAGAATTTGGAAATAGAAGCTATGATTGTTTATGACATTACAAATGCCTGGCGTACAAAATTTCATATGGATAAGGAAGGAATCAAAACTTTATTTGAATATGAGGAGGAGGATAAGGTCACTTCAAAGACCATTACTCCAAACGATCCGGAAGAACTGTTTGAACTTGAGGCCAATCATGATTATATAGCAATGATCAAAACCAATTTAGGAGTTTGCTCTTTTGACGTTGACGATGCTTTTTTACATAAAGAAAACGGTGTTTCAAATGGGTACTTTGAAGAAAAACCTTGTTGGTGGTACAATAAACCCGTAAATGAACCCTTCAACAATCGTCACAATGAACACGGGCATTTGCTTCCTGGAAATTTGTTTATGAGAGATTTTAATAGTGGAGGACCTGGTATCTCATATAGCTCAAATGAAAAAACATGGAAGTTAGAAGAGACCAATAAGCCATATAATAGAAATGAATTAATTGATGTTGATGATAATGGATTTGTGGCTATGACTCAGGGAGATTGGATGGATTATACCATCAATATTCAATTTGAAGGAGAATATATACTTGACATAGAATCAAAAGACCTTGGGAGTATTCAAATAGATTTGAACGGTGAAGAGATTGCAACCTTTGATTTACCCTTTCAACCAGCTAAAGGTTCTCAATTTATTCCCCTTTCTTCAGACCAGACCTTTTTTTTCAGTAAAGGAGTTCACCACCTTAGGATTAAAGCATTATCAGGTAATTTTAAATTAGATCATTTTAATTTCCATGCCCAGCCTGATCTTGATCTTTATCTTGGAGGAAAGGAGTTTACAAAAGATGAAACGGCGATTTTATTAGGTACAAGAACTGGAGGTGGTACAAAAAATATCGAATTGGAATTTAGCAATGTTAGCTATGCACCACTTATTATTTCAGAATTCCAGATTCATGAAGAGGGCGTTGGTTCGTTTGCTTCCCCAGTTGAATTTCGTCGAAATCATCCGGAGAAGGTAGACCGAATTGTCATAAAACCAGGAGAATCTAAAGTTCTAAAAATTCATAATGTGCGGAGCAATTATGGATCGCAAGATAAAAAAGAGGGAACATTTAGCTTCAAAACTAATATTGTATACGGAAAGCAATCAGGGAAAAAAGCCTTTCTAAAGTATCATAGAAATTTAGCGAGCGTTCCGAGAGCAAGAAAATTACTTGTAAGTATTCAAGGAGTAATAAAACCAGATGAAAATTTAACAGCTTCTAATGAAGAATCTGAAACTGAAGAAGAATTAGAACCGGAAATCGGTCTGATTGAATTTGTCATCGATCATGATAACCCACTGGAAGAAACACTTCCTCCCCCCATGGTTGTTGATATTGGAGAAGGGTATATTTTGGAACGAACCATAACCGTTACGAATATCGGTACCAATACTTTTAGGCTTGGGAAAAACTCTTCTCATTTTGATATTGGAAGTATAGGTTCTTTTTCTGTAGGATTAAGAGATCTAGATGCCTATTTCAATTATGATATTGAACAAGGGAAAACCAATAAAAATCCACATTTTTATATTTCAGAAGTACCTGGCGATGATTTAATTAGACCCAATGAAAGTTTAACTTATACTATTAAGTACAATGCCCGAGATAAAGATGTTGAAAATTATGCTGCAATTTGGTTTCCTTTTGCATATGACCCAATGGATAGATTTTATGAAGGAGAAAAAGTCGGTTATGATCTCATTCTTAAAGCAAAAGGCAAACCCAAAGAAGGACCTGAAATTGATTTAACCAATTGGTCTGGATATTATTCTATTGAGAATAATCATAAGGAACCCAATATTGAAGATGGAACATTTACCCACTTTGGTCATGTGACCAGTGAAAAGAGCAATACATTTTTAATCCATAATAGAGGTTCCGAACCACTAATTTTGTCTGATACAGAAGGCCCACTAATCGAATTATCTCAAGATGAAGATTTTCCACCAAATGAAGGTTTCGTGCTGGAAAGATTAGACGAAATCAAAAAAGAGATATTGCCTGGAGAATTTACTGCTTTTGATGTGAAATTCGTGCCACCCCAAAATTATAACAGTAGTAATAGATATAGAGCAGAAGTGACAATTAAAAGTAATGACTTAGATGAAGGAGAATATAAATTTAATGTTCAAGCAAATGATACGTGGTTGCGTGTAGCTGGTGGGACTCATAGCTCTTGGTCTGAGGCAGAAGAACTTGACTTTGGGGAGGTCCCTTGGGGTCGAACCAGATTGGAACGATTATTTTATTGTCTTAATGATCACTCCCTAGGTACCCAGACCTTAATTGGATACCCAGAAGAAAGTGAGGAATTTAATAACAACCATATAAATTTTAAATGGGAAAATGGAGATCGCAACCTGGACATTACTCCTGGCTATTGCGGGATGGTCGAAATGGAGTTCTCCCCTCCTATTGGATTTGAGGAATTTTCATTTGACTGGCAAGTAGGACCATGGCAAGGAGCACCAAAAATCAAAATAAAGGGGAAAGGTAAGGTTCCTCCTTCTCCTCCTTTTCCAATAATCTTGAGTGAGGATAATCCAAACCAGGATATGTTATCAGAAGAATACAAGTATTACGAAGAATCAGATTATAACAGCCATATCATCGCAACAATTGACTTTGGAAAGGTGGAAATAGGAGAAACAGCTACAAAAATTGTAAATATATACAATGCAGAGGACGCAGAGAGTAGTTTAGTAATGTGGACAACTCCTCATCAATATATGGAAAGTGTTCACATCCCTGCACCCTATACCATTGAGTTTGTGCATGATATATGTGATTCTTGTAATCCAGAATATTATAGTCCTACTTATTCCAAAGGAATAAAACCAGGTGAATATATAACAACAAAAATTACTTTTTCACCTACAGAATATAAAGCATATAACAATACTGCCACAATTGCTCTTTCAGCAAGTGTCCTTGAAAAAATGGGAACTGAATATATTTTTCCAATGATTGAATTAAAAGGTAAGGGGGCTACTCCACCAGTCCTTCTTGTTGGAGAAAGAGTGGGACCCCATAATCAGCAAAGTTCAGTGGATAGATTATCATTTGGCACCAGAGATATTGGAGCGTCAAGAAGCGAAAAATTAATAATTTGGAATAAAGGAAATACTTATTCAAAAGACCTTTATTGGACAGCTTCCATTGACCAAGAGGGATTTACTGTATCCCCTGAAAGTGGTATTACTGGGGTATCTGATGACACAGAAATAACCATTACCTATACAGCTTCGGCCGTAGGAAAGCAAAAAGCAACCTTAACAATTACAAGTGATGAGGATACTCGCACTATTGATTTAAACGGTGCAGGCAACCATACAACTGCCTTACTTGAAGTGACTCCCATCTATGCTGTTAAACCCAACATTGAGGTTCCATCTGAATTAACATTTGGCTCTAGTATGGTTGGAGTTCAATCCAATATTACCAAAAGGATTAAGGTTTGGAATGCCGGAGATGAATTTGCAGCTCCATTGAGTTGGGAAGCCAAAATAGATGGCAATGAATTCACTGTTGAACCATTAAGTGGGACGATAACTAAAAATGATGGCTATGTAGAGCTATTAATAACATTTACACCTTCTGGTTTAGAAGATCGAAATTCGACGATAATAATTACTGGGGAAGAGGAGACAAAAACCATAGAATTAAAGGGTATTGGAACGGGAACCATGGCGGTTTTAACTACTACGGAAACTGAAGCCAATTTGCCAACAGAAACCTGGTCGCAAAAATTGTCTTTTGAAGAGCTAACCGTAGGTTCTTCAAGTACTCATAGTATTAAAATCTGGAATACTGGTGATCTTTATTCAGACGATTTGAACTGGACTGCTGAAATTGATGGGGATTTTAAAGTTAGTCCAACTAATGGATCTTTAGCTGCATCAGATGAACCACAGGTGTTGACAATTACCTTTAATCCAAGTGAACTGGGTGAGCGCAAGGGATCCTTATTGCTTTCAGGAGCTGGTAGTGACCAAACAATTGATTTGACAGGTTTAGGTGGCCATACCAATGCCATACTATCCGTGTCAAAAATTGATGATGCAAAGCTTTTTGAAGATATGGAATCTCCTGGTCTTAGTTTTAGAGCAAGAGCTGTGGGCACCCAATCAATCGATCAGAAGCTTTGGATTCGAAACCGCGGGGACGATTTTGCTGAGCCATTAAGTTGGACAGTCACAGCTGGAGAAGATTTTACCGTTTCTCCAAGCAAAGGCTCCACATTGATAAACGAAAAATCAGAAATCACAATTTCATTTACCCCTTCCAAACTTGGGATGAGGGAGGGAACATTGACAATAAAAAGTGGAGAGATGGAACAGACTGTTTCTTTGAGTGGTGAAGGTTTGGAAACAGCGGCAGCTCTAAATGTAACCTCTATTTCTGAATCTTTCAAAAACGGGAATCCACTGGAAACACTTGAAATGGGATCAAGTGTGGTTGGAAACCCTGGAGCAACCCAAAAAATAAAGATCTGGAACAATGGAGCAGCTTTTGCAGGCCCATTGAATTGGTCTGCTGATGTAAGCGGAGATTTTTCTATTAGCTCGGAAAGCGGGATTACTCCTTTGGGAGAACCAACAGAGCTAGAGATCACTTTTATACCTAGAATTCTAGGTGAGCGCTTGGGAATATTGACCATTGTAGGAGATGGAATAGAACAAAATATTAAATTATCTGGAGAAGGACTTAATACAGCTCCTGTACTCAATATAACTACTGAAGAATATTATGATAAATCTGATCCAACTGTTGAAAAATTGGACTTTAAATTGAGTAAAGTCGGCTTAGCTTCCGAGAGTCGGATATTAAAAATTTGGAATAATGGAGATGTTTTTTCCTCACCATTAAATTGGACGGTAGAGGTTGATGGAGATTTCACAGTGGAGCCATCTCAAGGTTCAACTGTGTTTGGAGAACCAACCGAAATAAGCGTTTTTTGTACACCTACTGATATTGGAAACCGAACAGGCAAATTGGTATTCAAATCCGAAGGATCTACAATCACAAAAACGGTTAGTTTGACTGGAAAAGGAGACTTCTCCGAGCTGCCAGAATTAATCGTGAGCAGTTCAGAAAGAAACATCGATTGGGGCAATCTGGAGCTCAATTCAGGACCTCAAACAAGAACCATCCAATTTAGCAATGGTACCAGTAAATTCTTCTCTCCCCTATACTGGAAAGCCTCCACAACAGGAGCATTTACTGTGATAAACGAAGGAAAGTTGGATGGAGGAGAAACAGAGAAATTAACCATTAGTATTGATCCAAAATCTGCCGGAAATAAAAGTGGCACTTTGACCATTACTGGTGCTGAGGCTACGGAGACTTTTGAACTCTCCGCCTTTGTCGAATTTGGTTCTGCAACCATAAATGTTACCGAAACTTCGGAATTGGTTACAGCGCTGCCAATTGAAAATCTTTCTTCTTTTGCAACTACTACAGTTGGGCAGACATCACCTAGTCAGAAGGTGAAAATCTGGAATAGTGGAGATGAAAATTCAGGAACATTACAATGGACTGCTGAGACAACTGGCGACTTTGAAGTTACCCCAACCAGTGGTACGTTGGATATTGGAGAATCAGAAGAATTGACGATTTTCTGTAGTCCCTCAGAGTTGGGAGCCATTGAAGGCTTTGTAACCATCTCTGGTGAGGGAAGTCAAAGGAGAGTTAATCTATACGGGACGGGTTCTTATACTGCTGCAAGTATGCATGTTACCAGTGCAACGGAAGTCGAGACGGGACCATTGGTGACTGAATTGCCCGAGTTTGGCTCAAGTCCAGTAGGTACCACCTCAAGTATACAACATGCTGTGAGGATTTGGAACACTGGAGGAGTGTTTGCAGCTCCACTGGAATATACTGCCGAAACTACCGGGAATTTTAAAATTGTTACGGAACAAAGCGAGGTAGAACAAGGAACTCCAAAAGATATATTCGTTGAATTTACACCGTTGGCACTTGGCACCCAAACAGGTCAGTTAAAAGTTTCCTTTGATGGAGAAGTTCGAACCGTTGCTTTGACTGGAACTGGGACACATACCACTCCTGCATTTTCGGTAACAGAAAATTCTGCTACTAGTGCATTAGAAAAACAGCAAAACAGTTTTGACTTGGGGGAGGCAATAATTGGTAAAACAACAGCACCTCTTTCAATTAAAATCTGGAATAGGGGAGATGAGTTTGCATCCGATATTAAATGGGTAGTGTCTGGTGATGGAAAAAATGATTTTATCCTTGGAGACCCTGAAAGTGAATCACCTACTGGTACACTGAGTACCGGAGCGATGACCCAAATACCACTCTCATTTAAACCAGGGAGTTCAGGATTGATTGAATCTACATTAACATTTGAAGACGAAAATGGTCAGGCCGAGCCCATTTCCATTCAGCTAACCGGAACTGGAATAGGCGTGAATCTCATGGTTACGGAGATAGATGCTGCGGTGACTGAAGAAATTACTACAGCATTAACCTTCGATGAGGCAAAGATTGGAGAATCGTCAACTACCAAGTTAAAAATCTGGAATGATATCCCAGCAGGTACAACTACCGAAAAATTAGGTTGGACTACCGAAATAACAGGTGATTTTTCTGTTGATGAAACAAGTGGAGAATTGGGTCCAGGAGAATCAAAAGAATTGACCATCACATTTACGCCTACAAACCTTGAAAATCTCGAAGGGACTATTAAGATTATAGGGGTCAATAAGACAAAATTGATTGAGCTGACCGGACAAGGTCAGGAAGCTACTCCAGTGTTGGCAGTGACATCTGCTGCCGCCACTGCATGGACGGAAGCCATGCCCTCTGCTTTGTCATTTATGCCAATTGAGGAGAAAAAATATTCCACCAGGCAAAATATCAAGATTTGGAATGCTCAGGCTTTGGCTGCTCCATTGAGTTGGAAGGGAGCGACAACTGGTGAGTTTCAAGTGACGCCAACAAGCGGTTCAATTGAAACAGAGCAATCTGAAGAAGTGACCGTCATTTTCAAACCTACTCAATTGGGGAAAAGAACTGGGACGCTAGTTATAGAACATGAGGGCACAGAGGATAAGAAGGAGATAACACTTGAAGGTGAGTTTCCCGCCAGCATTCTGGGTTTGGGTGCCGCTACGGGCTTGAACTTTGAGCGGGTGAAGTTAAATGAAACTAAAGAGAAAGCATTGACAGTTCGAAACGACGCGCCTGCTGGAAGTTTTTCGATGGCTGTAAAATTACCAGAGGAACTTCCTGATGGTTTTTTTGCTTCTCCTCAAATTCTGATTATTCCTCCAGGAGAAACCAGAGACTTTACCGTTACCTTTCGACCAGATGAAATAAAGGATTACGAAGGAGAACTGTCCCTTACATTTGAAGGTCTTGACGCTGAATTCATTACCCCTGTTTCTCTTTATGGTTCGGGCTTTTTATATCCTGTCATTAGTATGACGGAGGAATCGATTGAGACACTACCTACAGAAGCTATGGCAGCTACCACTGATATTGACATAGGAACAATCATGATAGATACAGATAAGGTCTATCGGTTCAAGATTTGGAATATCGGAGGGGAAGGTTGTGACGAGTTCACATTATCAGCTCCTCAGGGAGCAGATGAGGGGCCGATTTCATTTGTTAAGATGGAGAATTCCACTGTCGCCAATGGTAACTTTGCAACAGTGGAAATAAAATTTGTCCCTGATAATGAGCAGGAAGTTGGCTTATTGGTTTATACGAAATCCCTTCGGTTTGGTGTTACTGGGCATGAAGAAATGAATGAAATAATAGTGGATATTACGGGGAATGCTCAACGCTATGGAAGTTTAGTTTATTGGCAAAATAATGATTTTTCCGAATGGTTTGTGGGTCAAACAAGCGAAATTCAGGAAATAGAAATCAGAAATAAAGGAAAAGAAAATAGTGCCGCCATAATAGTAAACTTAGACAATAATGATCTTTCGGCTTTCAATGCATGGTGGGACAAATCTGCTGAAAAAGAAGTTACCATTCAACCTGGGGAAAGTTATATCATAAAGGTGCAGTTTAAACCATTGGCTTCGCAAACTGAAAACTCTTTGGAATATACTGAGAACTTGACACTAACTATCAAAGGGAATGATGGAAAAGAAGCATATGATGAAAAAGTTGAATTATATGGGACTGGAGTTATTGCTTCTAAAACTTATATTACTGAGGCAAATGTTGAAAACATAGAAGGTCTTACTGAAGATAATTTAATTTCGAGTTTTTTCCTTGGCAGGGCATCAAGTGATGAAAATGATGATATTGAAGAACTAAAAACAACATTTAAAATTTGGAATAAAGGTGGAGAGGAAGTTGAGACATATATATGGACGAAAGACAAAAGTTATGATGAACCAGAATATTTTTATGTTAACGAAAATACCCACTACCTTGATCCTCAACAAGGTTCCGAATTTGAGGTTGGATTTATGATCCCTGCTGATGATGAATTGGAAGAAGGAGTAACCATATTACAGGACATTATAGAAATATATAGAGATGTTGGTTCGGGAGTTGACGCCGAACTTGTGGGAACTATTATTGTTTCAGCAGAGGTGCAAAAAATAGCAGAACCGGCATTGACTTGGGGAGATGGTAACCTTGATAGTAGACTCGATGACCCTGAAGTTGAATTCGGGAAGCTAATATTGGGAATGGATGAAAAAGTAGAAAAATCATTAAAGCTTTGGAATGCAGCACCTACGAATAGTCTTCCTTTATTTACTAGATTAGATGAAGATTATTTAGATAAGATTCCTGCAGGTTGCGAACTATTGTTGAATAATAAATCGGTTTCCGAAATAAGTGAAATACCTGCCCAAAGTTTTGTAACCTTAGACATTTCATGTGACCCAAATCAGTCAGCTTTAGAAGCTGAATACTTCCATGAATATATGGGATTCAAAATTAATGTGGGTGATGAAAATGAGGACGATGATGATTATTGTTGTAATTTTTATGTGGTAGTAGAATATTGGGAGCCAGGTATATTAGAACTAGAAAATTATTACAGTGCAACCTCAAAGTCTTATGGAAAATTAAACCGAAAATTTACCTATGACACAGATCTAAAACTATTGGATTTAGGAACTGCTGTCTTTGATCCTTCTGGAGATAGGAAAAAAAATCCAAGAGAAATCCTCAAGCTATCGAATTCTGGAAAGGAAAATTATTCTGTTGACATTACAGTCAGTTTGCCTGAAAAAGAAAGTTTACCTAAATATTTTAAAGTTTATTTTCAAGATGTAGATTCCTATAAAAAGAGTACATCTTATTCCTATGATCCTGGATCAGAAGATCTAAATAGTCGCAATATTTCTGAGGGTGAAAGTGCAGACAAACATTTGGTAATTGAGTTCCAACCCCCTGATAATCAAATTGAGGGATTAAAAGTGTATCAAGAAGAGCTTGTTTTAAATATAGAAGGCTCCTTAGACAAAACCTATGTAATTCAATTAAAAGGGACGGGAATCCTTCCGGGAGTTCTTGCTTTGCAGGATGCCGAAACTGGATATCCTATCAATAGTCTTGATTTTGGAAAAGTTGTAGATAAAAAAAAGAGATCAATTGAATTTAAAAATACAGCACCTATTGGAAGCTCTCCATTAATTTTTACAGCTAAAAATGAGGCTAAAAGTGATGGTGGTGCTTTTAGATTTGTTTCTGATGATCTAGAAGAAAAAGTTCACGGGACTTATTATAATTCCAGTAAAACTTCATTTGAAATAGAGCTGGCCGCTCAAGAAAGCGTAATTCTCGATGTTGAATTTGATTCCAAATATCCTTCGAATCCCTTGGAAAATGAAAGAAGCATTGATGATGCACTTGAAATTGAGGTTGAAAGAACCATAGAGGGATATGCTGAATATTTTGATGAGCTAGAATTAAGTTGCTCTGGGGTAGGAGTTCGACCAGCTGGCACTGCTGAAGTTACTGAAGATGTTCACCTTTTTATAAGTGCCTACGATGGGAATCATTCGAATATTAATAAGAAAAAAAGGGATGATACGGTTCCCACTTTGGAGGGTATTGATTTTGGTGATCTCGAGTGGCAAAAAAATGAAACCCTAACAAAAGAAATCAGAATATATAATACAGGACATTTGGGATGTGCTGCAATTGAATTTGACATTCCAACAGAAAGCAATGGTTTTACATTTAGAAATGCAGACAATAAAATATTTCAAGAAAAATTAAGAATTATACCTCAGCAGTATGAAACAATAATGGTAAGTTTTAAAACCAATTCAATTTTGCCTGAATCTATACAAGAAGATGAAAATGAGCGGATTTTTGAAACCGCACTTAATTTTACTGAAGAGGGGTCTAATGATTTCCCGATTACGTTTAATTTGGTACGTCCTGAAGCTAAGGTGAGGATAACAGAAGGGTTGGATTCAGAAGTGACAGATTGGAATAAGTCTAGCTTCGACTTTGGAAGTGAAGCAATAATTCATGATGAGATTGCTCCAAAAATTATAAAGATCTGGAATGTGGGTGATGAATTTAGAAGGCAACTTAAACTTAAACTTCCTGAAAGTCCTGAAGGATTTCGAATAAGTTCTAAAGATGCTGATACTGATGGAAAATTGACTATTTCTCCTGATGACTTTGCCGAAGTTAAATTGGAATTCATCCCTGAAATTCCTGAAGATATTTATGAGTTTGAAGTACGATTTGAAGAAATCGAAGTCATATTCTTGGGTGAATCAAACAGGAAGATTGAGTTGTCGGGTGTTGCAACCAGACCACAACCAATATTGAAAATTACGGAAGGATCTGCATCTACAATTGCTTCTCAAGAAATAGAAGAAATTGACTTTGGAAAGGTGACCTCGCAATATGAAAATAAGATACCTGAAACCAAGGTTTTTAAAATATGGAATACAGGAGATGAGAATAGAGGGGTATTGAAAATAGATTTAGAAGGAGAATACCTAAATAAAAATTTTACCCTCTCATCTGAATCTGCAAGTGAGTATGGGAGAGTGACTATTTTACCCAATGAGAGTGCAGAAATTTTAATAAGTTATGAACTTGAAGAATTGACAGATCAAAAAGTGAATGAAAAAGAAAGTTATGACAACCTTGAAATAGAAATATTTGACTACTCACTGGATATTATTGAATTGAAGGAAATTACACTAAAAGGTATGACAGTGCGGCCATCTGCAGATGTGAGCATTACAGAAGGAATAGACTCAGAAATAGATCATTTTGCAGTAGAAAATATTGATTTTGGAAATAAAACGATAGGAAGTGAAGCAGAAACCAAAATACTGAAGATCTGGAATATTGGAGCTGAAAATCGAGGTTATTTGGATATTATCCTTCCAGAAGCCCCGCAAGGATTCACACTCTCGAGTGATGACGCAGATGAAAATGGTCAAATAAGCATTGCACCAGATGAATCTGCACAAGTCAATTTGACTTTTGCTCCTGAAGCTCCTGAAGATATTCAATCAAATGAACGACCTTATGTTAATGTAAAACTCAGTTTAACGGATGATGCCTCCAATGATATACTACTATCTGGAAAAGGGAGGAGGTCATTGGCAAGTGCTAGCATTACACAAGGCATTGATTCAGAAATTACATCTGAATCTGTAACAGCAATTGATTTTGGTAGTATAGTCCTCGGTACTCCTGCAGCTGAGCCACAGATTTTAAAAATTTGGAATGTTGGAGCCGAACATCGAGGTTTGCTTCAATTGAATCTACCTTCATCATTGCCAGGTTTTACCTTTTCTTCAGATGATGCTGGCTCAAATGGTTTCCTGAGCATTGAGCCCGATAATTTTGCAACTATAAAAGTGAGTTTTGACCCTCAAGCACCCAGTGACATCGCATTAAATGAACAAAGCTATCAAGAGGTGAAACTCAGTTTAACCAATAATGCTGCAAATGATATTCTGCTTTCCGGAATTGGAGTCAGACCGGATTCGGATGCGAGAATTACCGAAGGCAGCAATTCTCAAATTACTACGGATATTGTCTCTGCGCTCGATTTTGGTAGCATCACATTGGGAAGTAGTACAACTGAAATCAAAACATTAAAAATATGGAATGTAGGAGCTGAAAATAGAGGTTTACTTGAATTAGACCTTCCAGAAAATCCCGATGGTTTTTTGATTAGCTCAGATGATGCTGACCAGAATGGACATTTGAGTATAGAGCCCGATGATTTTGCCGAGATAAAAATTAGTTTTTCTCCATCTGCTCCGGAAAGTAGTTCGGAAAATGAACAAACTTATGAAGGTGTTCAACTCAGTTTGACAAGTGATACAGGAGATGATATTCTACTTTCAGGTATTGGGTTGCGACCTGGTGCTTCAGCAAGAATCACGGAAGGTACTGCCTCCGAAGTGACTTCTTTTGCTGCAGATAAAATAGATTTTGGAACTGTAGTTATTGGAGAGGAGCAAGCCGCTTCCAAAGTTTTGAAAATCTGGAATGTAGGAGAAGCAGATAGGGGTCTTTTGAACTTAACATTGCCTGCCAATCCCGAAGGATTTAAAATCTCTTCAGAAAATGCAGATGCCAATGGAGCTATCAGTATTGAACCCGATGACTTTGCAGAAGTAAGCATAGAATTTATCCCAGTTGCACCAAACAATGGAACTGAAAATGAAAATACGTATACGGATGTAAAAGTTAGCTTTACAGAGAGTTCAAGCAATGATGTCCTACTTTCAGGGACAGGGATTCGACCAACTGGAAATACCTATATAACAGAAGGTGAAAATTCAAGTATTGATGATGACCCTGCTCAGGCAATTTACTTTACCGATGATGTGATCATAGGTAGTTCAAATTTGCCTTCTAAAAAAGTTAATATTTGGAACAAAGGCAATGATCAAAGTGCTTATCTGAAGTTCAAGCTTCCCGAAGCACCTTCAGGTTTTAGTATTGCCAGCTCTGAAACCGATGCGGAAGGATTTTTGAATATTGCTCCAAATAATCATGCGGAAGTCACGATTACTTTTGATCCACAAGCACCGGCTTCTGCAGAACAAAACAATCGTGAGTATGATAAGGTAAGATTGAGTCTAACAGCCAATAGCGCAAATGATATTTTGCTTTCTGGGACGGGAGTTCGTCCTGCTGGTATAGCTCATATCACAGACGGAAGCAATTCAACGATTGAAAATGAAGCAGTTCAATCCCTTCAATTTGCTGACCCAGTTACAATTGGCAGTTCGGATTTACCCACAAAAACAGTTAGAATATGGAATAATGGAGCATCCCATAGTGCCTATTTAAAGTTTAAATTACCTTCCAACCTACCTGGTTTTGAAATTACATCAAATAATGCGGATGCAGAGGGCAATGTAAGTATTGCCCCAGAAAATTCTATAGAAGTTGTATTGACTTTCAATCCAGAAGTTCCATCCAATCCGGAAGAGAACGAAAAGGAATATGCTCAAGTCAATTTGAGTTTAACCGGCAACAATGCGAATGATCTTTCACTTTCGGGAATAGGCATTCGTCAGAAAGCCGAAATTAAAATCACTGATTCTAACGCAACTGCAGACCAAAACGATTCAAATTGGTTTGGCAACGAAAGTGTTCCTGATATCGCCAGTTTGTTAGACATTGGAAATAGCCCAGTAGATCAACCTTCTGAAAGAGTAGTGAAAATTTGGAACCTTGCTCCTGAAGAAAGTGCATTGCTTAATGTCACGCTTCCAACTTCAGGTGAAGATATTCCAGCAGGATTTCAGATAAGTTGGGCGGATGAAACAACCGGCAGTAGAAGCATTTCTCCTCAAAATCATGAGGAACTCATTGTGACCTTTACACCGACTGAGCAAGATGAAGCTACAAAAACATATCAGGGGAATATGTCTTTGGGCTTATCTGGAACTACAGAAGAGTCCATATCACTAACGGTTCAAGGAACTGGTCTAACCTTAGCCGCGAATATCACGGGCAATGGTGTGAACATCGTTGATGGAAGTACTACCGCCAATGTGGATAATCACACAAGTTTTGAGACTCTGGATGTTTGTAATGGAAATATTTCGAGAACATATACAATAGAAAATACCGGAGGATTGGCGTTAAATATTACCGGTATCAATGTAAGTGGAGATCATGCATCTGATTTTTCATTAAATAATCTATCATTTCCAATCAATGTTGATGTTGGGAATAACAAAGATTTTTCAGTAATTTTTGACCCTTCTGAAATTGGTAGTAGAAATGCCACGATTACTGTTGATTTAGATGGTTCGCAAGGCAATTCCTACACCTTTGATATCCAGGGGGAAGGCTCTCAACTTAGCGCAACTTTGGTAGGAGCAGCTACGATTTGTGAAGGAGAAAATGCAGATTTGACGGTTACAATGGATATGGATACTGGCCCTTATACTGTTGTATATAGTGATGGTACAAATAGCTATACTGAGAAAAATTATTCCAGTGGAAATGAAATATCTGTTTCACCTGCTAATACAAGTACTTATTCTTTAGTAAGCGTAGCTGATGCCAATGGATGTCCCGGCTTATTAGCTGGTACGGAAACCATTACAGTTAATCCACTACCTACATCAAATATTTCATCAGGTACCTCTACAGAATTATCCTGTACAAATAATGTGCTTACTTTAGATGCAACTGGCTCAAGTGGTCAGGGCGAACTATCCTATTTATGGTCAGATAGTAGTACTGAACCTACTTTAGAAATAAATAGTCCAGATACCTATTCGGTGACAGTGACAGATGGTTTAAATAATTGTACTTCAGAGGCATCGATAGAAATAACCCAGGATAATACAGTACCAACAGTTAGTATCAGTTCTGGAAATGTAACCGAACTGACTTGTACGACTGCTTCCATTAGTTTGGAAGCTGAAGTATCCGGAACTGAGGACGCTGTTGCATATGCCTGGAGCATAGAAGGCGATCAATCTTCTTTGGCGGTTAATACCCCAAATACTTACAGCGTTACTGTAACCAACCCTTCTAATGGATGTACCGTCTCCGAATCTATAGTAATAACTCAGGATAATGCTTCTCCAACAGTGAGTATAACTTCTGGAAATGAAACCGAATTGAATTGTACAAGCACATCTATAAACCTGGATGCGAGTGGTTCAAGTGGTCAAGGGGACTTGACATATGCCTGGTCAGATGGAAGTACCGCTTCTTCCCTGGGAGTAAGTAGCCCTGCTACCTATACCGTGACGGTAACAGATGGAACCAACGGATGTACTGAAGAAAATTCTTTGGAGATTACGCAAAATATTACCGCTCCTACTGTGGGCCTTTCGTCAGGTGATATTACAGAATTGAATTGTACCTCGCCGTCCATTACTTTGGATGCAAGTAATTCAAGTGGTCAGAGCGACTTGACATATGTCTGGTCAGATGAAAGTACTGCAGCAACTCTGGGAGTAAATAGCCCAGCTACCTATAAAGTGACGGTGACAGATGGAGCAAATAACTGTACTTCAGAAGGTTCAATTGAAATAACTCAAGATAGTGCAGCCCCAACTGTCAGTATTAGTTCAGGAGGGATAACTGAACTGACTTGTACGACTCCTTCTATTAACTTGATTGCTGGAGTTTCAGAATCTACTGGGGCTTATGAATATGCCTGGTCACAGGAAGGAGATCAATCTAACGTGGAAATTAAAACGCCGAATACCTACACTGTTACTGTTACTAATTCCTCTAATGGATGTACTGCCACTGAATCTATAACAATCACCCAGGATAACCTTGCTCCTACAGCTTCTATATCTTCCGGGAGTTTGACAGAATTGAATTGTACGACAACTGCTATAAGCCTTGATGGGAGTGGATCAAATGGTCAAGGCGACTTAACTTATTCCTGGTCAGATGGCAGCACTGCATCTTCCCTCAGTGTTTCGACAGCAAGTACCTATGCTTTAACTGTGACAGATGGAACGAATGGTTGTACAGCTGAAACATCCATGGAGATTACGCAGAATAATACTGCACCCACTGTTAGCCTTTCGTCAGGAGATGTGACCGAATTGAATTGTACAAGGACTTCCATAAACCTTGATGCGAGTAGCTCAAGTGGTCAGGGTGGCTTGACTTATCTATGGTCAAATGAAAGTACAGAAACTTCCTTTGATGTAAGTAGTCCATCTACCTATTCAGTTACTGTGACAGATGGAGCAAATAATTGTACCTCAGAAGGATTTGTAACAATAACCCAGGATAATGCAGCACCTACAGTCAGTATTGGTTCAGGAGGTATAACAGAATTGACTTGTACAACTCCTTCGATAAGCCTGGAAGCTGAAGTTTCAGAAACAGCTGGGTCTTATGAATATGCCTGGTCACAGGAAGGAGATCAATCTACAGTGGAAATTAAAACACCGAATACCTATACTGTTACAGTGACCAATTCCTCCAATGGATGTACCTCTACAGAATCGATAACCATAACACAGGATAATGCCGCTCCTATAGCCAGCATAACTTCAGCCAATTTAACCGAATTGAATTGTACAACTACTTCCATAAACCTGGATGCGAGTGGTTCAAGTGGTCAGGGTGACTTGGCTTATTCCTGGTCTGATAACAGCACAGCTTCGACACTTAGTGCTACAACTGCAAATACTTATGTTTTGACCGTAACAGATGGTGCGAATGGTTGTACGGACGAAAGCTCCTTGGAGATTACGCAAAACAACACTGCTCCCACAGTGAGTATATTATCAGATAATATTTCGGAGCTGGATTGTACGACAACATCCATTACTTTGGATGCGAGTAGTTCAGGAGGTCAAGGTGAATTGACTTATTCCTGGACTGATGGTAGCACAGAAGGTACACTTGTAGTAAATAACCCTGCCTCTTATGCTGTTACAGTAACGGATGGAGCCAATAACTGTACATCAGAGGCATCGATAGAAATAACTCAGGATATTGCTGCTCCTACAATAAGTATAAATTCAGGAGGTGCAACTGAACTGACTTGTGCGACTCCTTCGATTACCCTTGAAGCCGGAGTTTCAGAAACTTCCGGGCCTTATGAGTTTGCCTGGTCAGCGGAAGGAAATCAATCCAATTTAGAAGTTACAACGCCAAATACCTATAGGGTTACTATAACTAATTCCTCCAATGGATGTACTTCTTCAGAATCTATAACGATAACACAGGACATTGATGCTCCAACTGCCAGTATAACATCAGGCGATGTAACTGAATTGAATTGTTCGACGACGTCTATAGATCTGGATGGGAGTGGTTCAAGTGGTCAAGGTGACTTAGTTTATTCCTGGTCAGATAACAGCACAGCTTCGACACTTAGTGCTACCACTGCAGATACCTATGTTTTGACAATAACAGATGGAACAAATGGTTGTACTGCCGAAAGTTCTCTTGTGATTACCCAAAATAATACTGCCCCAACAGCGAGCATTTCCTCAGGAGGTGTTTCTGAATTGAATTGTACGACTACGTCTATAGAGCTGGATGCGAGTGGTTCAAGTGGTCAGGGTGACTTAACTTATTCCTGGACCGATGGTAGTACCGGTGGTACATTTGGAGTAAGTAGCCCAGCCTCTTATGCAGTTACGGTAACTGACGGAGCAAATAACTGTACCTCAGAGGCATCCATAGAAATAACTCAAGATATTATTGCTCCCACAGTCAGTATTGGTACAGGAGGTGTAACCGAATTGACATGTACAACTCCTTCAATTAACCTGGAAGCTAAAGTTTCAGAATCCAGTGGGTCCTTTGAATATATTTGGTCACAAGGAGGTGAACAATCTACAATGGCAGTTACATCACCAAATACTTATAGGGTTACTGTAACCAATTCCTCGAATGGATGTACCTCCTCAGCATCCATAGAATTAACCCAGGACATTGATACTCCTACAGCTAGTATATCCTCAGATAACATAACAGAATTGAATTGTTCGACTACCTCTATAAACCTGGATGCGAGTGGTTCAAGTGGTCAGGGTGACTTGGCTTATTCCTGGACAGGAGGAGGTACTGCTTCCAAACTTAGTGTGACGACATCAAATACTTATGTTTTGACAGTGACAGATGTAACCAATGGCTGTACAGCTGAAACTTCTTTGGCAATTACACAGAACATAACTAGTCCTAAGGCAGAAGCAGGTTCAGATGTGAGTTTTTGTTTGGGTGGGGAGGTAGAGCTCGATGCCTCAAATAGCTCAGGTCAGGGAACCCTCTCTTATCAATGGAGTCCTCAAACAGGCTTGAGTGATGCCAATAGTGCCAAGCCACAAGCAAATCCATCCGAAACTACTGAATATCAACTTACTGTGACAGATAGTGAAAATGGATGTAATGATGTTGCTGCTCTAAAAGTTACCATTCAAGATCTACCTATTTTTTCAGCAAAACCGAATGATGAAAAATGCCCTGGTGCAGATGACGGGGAAATTCTCCTTACTGTAAATTCAGGTGCTGCTCCTTTTGAATATCGTTTGAATACCGATGATTTTCAAAGTGTTATCAATCAAAATGTAACGATTAATGCGCTGGACGCTGCTGACTATTCTTTGGAAGTGAGAGATGCCAACAATTGTTTGTCCCCGGTTCAAGTTGTAACAGTGGGCTCGGAACCCTTGCCTCAATTGACGGTTCAGGGTTCAAATGAAACTATTGAAAATGGAGCCACAACTGCTAGTCAAGCTACCGGTACAGATTTCGGAGATGTGATAATGGTGAGTGATGAGGAGCATACTTTCACAATTGTAAATGATGGAGAATCGAGATTTAAGGTCACAGAGATAAACATTGGTGGGGCTCAATCAAATGACTTTACATTAGGTGGGATTAATTTACCAAAAATGGTCCAGCCAAATGAAAGCACCAGTTTTACAGTCCATTTTAAACCCAAAAAGGAAGGATCGCGCAAAGCAAATATTTCCATTCAGACTAATAATTGTGACGATAATTTGTATCGTTTTGATCTCGCTGGAACCGGGTTGAATCGAGCACCATTCAGTGGGAAACCCATTGCCATTCCCGGTCATCTTGAAGCAGAGGATTATGATTTAGGTGGTCCTGGGGTTACTTTTAAAGATAGCGATAACAAAAATACTGGAGGAAAGTATCGCCAGGATGGCGTAGATATCAGGCTGCGTGATGGCAATACAGTTATTGAAGAACTAAAAGCAGGAGAATGGTTGGAGTATACCGTAAAAGCTTCAGAAACTGGAAAGTATACGGCTAAGTTTAGAGTCTCTTCAGAAAAACCTGGAGGAAAAATTGAACTTCACAATGAGTCCGGACAAAGGCTTGCTGTAATATCTGTAGGAAATACAGGCGGTTTGACTAAGTTTAAAAACCGTAGCAAGAATATATCCCTTAATGCAGGCAAGCAAGTGTTGAAAATGACCGTGGTATCAGGTGGTTTCAATCTGGATAAAGTGTTGTTTAGCAACGCGCTTCAAAAGCCGTATAATGGAAATCCGATTGTTGTTCCCGGGAATATGATCGAAGCAGAAGAATTTGATATAGGTGGTGATGGAATTGCTTATTTGGATCATTCTAGTTCGAATACAGGTGGAAAAGATCGGGAGGATGAGCAAGTTGATATTTCTGGATATTCCGGAGGTACGGTAATTAGTGATATAGAGGACGGAGAATGGACAGAATATACCATTAATGTAAAAAAAGGCGGAAAATATTATGCAGAGTTTTGGGTATCCTCTAAAAAAGGAGGCGGAAGACTGAGTTTACATAAAGGGGAAGAGCAGTTGTCTGAATCTATTATTGTAGGGAATACCAATGGACTTGGAAAATACGAAAGACGAGTAAGCAAAAAATTTGAACTGGAAGAAGGAATACAGGTGGTGAGAGCTTTGGCTAATAAGGGGGGATTTAATTTCGATAGGTTTAGATTAAGGTTTGTATTACCTGCTGAAATTAAAGCAACTGTTTTGGCAGTTAATAATAATAATTATTCGACTGCGAAGGAACAAAAAGTCATAGGGTTTGGAGAAACGGAAATCACAGGAGCTGCAACACTTCCGGAAAAATTGAAGATTTGGAATTCAGCTGAAGAGGGCAGTGATTTTATGCGAGTTAAATTGCCTCCTCAGGAGGATATACCAGAAGGATATATCGTAACGCTTGATAAGGAAAATACGGTGATCAAGCCTGGAGAATTTGCTACTTTGAATGTCAGTTTTAAGCCAACTAAAGCAACACATTACAACAACAAGAAATTAAATCTTGAAATTACAGGAGATCCTAAAAATCCAGTTTATCCGATAACCTTAAACGGGAAAGGAATATTCTTGGATGCTGAGATCAATGTGACAGCATTGGCGGCGAACATAAATGGACCAGAGAAAAATGTGCTAAATTTTCCAGCAACTATCCAAAATGAAAGCAGTGAAGCTCAGGAACTTCGAATATGGAATAAAAAGTCAAATAGTAAAGCATTAGGTGTTCGTATACCTGATAATATACCATCCTCAATCAGTATTAGGTTCAAGGATAGTTCCAATCCGAAGAAAGTAAATATTGCAGGTGGAGAAAGTGCAGTTTTGGAAGTTATATTCAATCCTAGTCAAGGGATCTCCCTGGATGAAACTATAGCACTTGAATTAACCAATGCAGGAAATAATACAGTATATGATATTACTCTGAAAGGAAAAGGACTATCCTACGCTGACTTGCTTGCAACCCAGGGGAAGGACTCAAAGATAATAGATGATAAGATATCTTCAGTGGGCTTTGGTACGCTATCCATTGGTACTCCAGAAAAGAAACGCAATATCAGGATATGGAATCGCAAAGGACCCAACCGGGCTGATTTGATAGTGAGTTTACCAGAGAATTTACCTGAAAACGTGAGTGCGAATTGGGCTTCTGGAACAGGTGGTAACAATTTGACTCGAGTCATAAAAGCTGGACAAAGTGCATTGTTGGAAGTTATTTACAATCCACAGGAATTGGGATCATTAACAGGAAATCTGGAGCTTAGTATGGAAAATACAGGTGGTGCTACCAATTATCCGATTTCCCTGAATGGATTAACGGAGCTGGGTGAGGCAAAAATCCGTATGACAGATTATACGGTTCAGAATATGAATGGGGAGGAAAAGAAAGTATTGAATTTCCAGGAAGTACTTCAGGGAACAGAAAGTGAAACGAGAGGATTGCGAATATGGAACACCAACCCTCAGAGTAAGGACTTGGTAGTAAGTTTACCAGAATCCTTACCAGCAGAATTTAAATTGGAGTTCGAAGGAGCTGCAGGTGAGCGAACTGTGAACATCGCTTCAGAAAAGAGTAGGGTATTGGAAGTAGTATTCAAACCAACTGTAGCGGGGGGCTATGATGAAAAGATATCGTTGGAAATAAGCAATGCAGGAAATAATCAGGTATATGATATTACATTGAAAGGAAAGGGTCAATCCTATGCAGAGTTGCTTGCAACCCAGGGAAAGGAATCAAAAATAACAGATGACGAGATATCTTCAGTGAGCTTTGGGAATCTGTTAATTGGTACCTCTGAGAAGAAACGCAATATCAGGATATGGAATCAAAAAGGACCCAACAGGGCTGATTTGAAAGTGAGTTTACCAGAGGATTTACCTGAGAACGTGAGTGCTAACTGGGCATCGGGATCAGGCAGTGGCAATTTAACTCGAATCATAAAAGCGGGTCAGAGTGCATTGTTGGAGGTTATATACAATCCACATGTTTTTGGACAATTATCAGGAAGTCTGGAGCTTAGTATGGAAAATACAGGTGGAGCTACCGTATATCCAATATCCCTGGATGGATTTACTGATTTACACGAAGCGAAAATCCAAATGACAGACTATACTGCTCAGGATATGAATTCGGAGGAAAAGAACATTTTGAATTTCCAGGAAGTACTCCAGGGAACAGAAAGTGGTACAAAGCGTTTACGGATTTGGAACACCATTCCTCAGAGTAAAGACTTGGTTGTAAGTTTACCAGAATCCTTACCTGCCGAATTTATTTTGGAATTTGAGGGAGCTGCTGGTGAGCAATCGGTGAACATAGCCTCAGAAAAGAGTAGGGTATTAGAGGTGAAATTCAAACCATCTACAGGGGTATTCTATGATGAAACGATATCATTGAAATTAAGCAATGCAGGAAATCAGCAATCTTATGATATAAATCTTAAAGGCACTGGAATTATTCCTCCTGCCATGGTGAAGGTCACTGGGGTGAATGCCACTAAAGTGAGTGCAGCAGAGAAAACCAACTTAAACTTTGCAAATATTGCTGTGGGTGAGTCAAGTCTTGAAAAGAAACTAAAGATTTGGAATGCTGCTCCAACAGGCAGTGCTGATTTGGAGGTCAGTTTACCCGATCCATTACCGGAAGGGTTTAATATTGTCCTGGCTCCAGGCAAAATAGCTCCTCAATCTTCAAAAACATTAAAGGTAACTTTCAAGCCAGAGGTGGCACAAGTGTATAGTCCAACCTTGAAACTTAGTTTGACAGGAGCCGGCTCAGTAACAGAGCAAAACATCGAACTTTCGGGAGAGGCAATCATACCTCCAGCTCAGGTGAAACTAACAGCTGCAAATGCGACTATCAAAAATTATAAGTCGAAGCAACCTAAAAAAAGTTTGGCATTTGACAATACGGATGTTGGGAATAGTAGTGTAGAAAAGAAATTAAAAATATGGAATAATGCTAAGCCAGGAAGTGCGAATTTGGTGGTTAAGTTGCCTGACCCACTTCCAGAAGACTTTGGCTATACAGCTCATTTAAATAATAATTTGAAAGAAGTCAGTATTGCCCCTGGCAAGAGTGCAACACTTAAGATTCAATTTATTCCAAAAAGTGCAGAAAAATATGAAAAGACCTTAGAACTATCACTTACAGGTCTTGGTTCTTCAAATTCCAGAGAGGTCAGCCTTTCAGGGGAAGGTTCCCAGCCTCCTGCTGCAATAAAACTAACCAATGCCAGTGCCACGATTAATAATTATGTATCACAAGATGTCCAGGAAAAATTGACTTTTAAAGAAACCGAAATTGGAGCGAGTAGTATTGAAAAAAGTCTTTTGATTTGGAATAATTCTGGACCCAATAGCGCTTTTCTTGATGTAAAATTACCCGATCCTCTTCCAGAAGACTTTGGTTTTTCAGCATATCTGGATAATAATTTGAAGGAAGTAAGTATTGCTCCTGGGCAAAGTGCCACACTTAAAGTTCAATTTATTCCAAGCACCGTCGAAGTTTATAAAAAAACGCTTGATCTGGAACTATCAGGTGCGGGACAAATCACCACCCAAACTGTAAATCTGGTTGCGGATGGGATTGCTCCAATCATTATAGTGAAAGTAACAGCAGGTGCGGCTATTCCTAAAAATTACAAATCAAAGCCCTCTAAAAATGATCTTGTCTTTGGAAATGTTGAAAGAGAAACCAGTAGTAAACAGAAAGTACTTAAGATTTGGAATGATGATAAACCTAATGGTGGTTCCATTAAGGTGAAACTTCCGGAAGAATTACCTGAAGGATTTGATGTCCAGATTAACAACGGTTTGACTGAAACAGATATAGATCCTGGAAGACCAGCCATGATAAAGGCGATATTCCAACCAACTAAAGTTGAGTCATATAACATTACCATTCCCGTTGAAATAATCAAATTTGATTCAACCATTACTCAGGACATCAAATTTTCGGGAATTGGAACGATGCCTCCTCAGTTACCATTTAATGACAAGCCCATTGCTTTGCCTGGAAGGATAGAAGCAGAACATTACGACAAAGGAGGAGAAGGAAATGCATACCACGATTATGATCCAGAAAATAAAGGGACCGAAAGAACGGATGAAAGTGTTGATATATATGTTACCAATGGTCGTACTTGTCTGGGCTGGTTGTATAACAATGAATGGGTTGAATATTCAATTGATGTAATTGAAAGTGGAACTTATGAGATTGAACTAGGCTATTTGACGTCGAATGTAGATCGAAAAATACAACTCTATCTCGACGATCAGCCTTTGGGTAGTGAATGGGTACTTGCAAGACAAACACCTGCATTTGGGACTTCTTTGCTTGAAGGGGTCAATTTGTCCAAAGGAAAACACATCTTGAAATTAGAAATCAAAGTTGGAGGTTTATCAATTGATTATTTAGATATCAAAGTTCCTGTACCGCAGACACCCTATGGCAATAATCCAATTGCATTACCAGGTAAAATTGAATTTGAACATTTTGATAATGGAGGAGCTGGAAAAGCCTATTTCGATACGGATCCTAATAATAGAGGGACTGTAAGAACCGATGAAAGTCCGGATGTATATGCTTCAGGGGGGCGAACCTATGTCGGTTATGTATACAACAATGAATGGCTGGAATACACAGTGAATGTTCCGCAGGCAGGAACCTATGATTTTGAATTGGGATATGCATCCAATTATAACTATTATCCAGGTCTGAAGTTTTATCTCGATGATGAGCCTTTGGCAGATACCTGGTATTTATTGAAGACTGGAGGCTCTAATGTATTTAAAACATCTGTATTTACTGGAATTGACTTACCTGCAGGAACACATGTTCTTCGAATTCATATGGTTAGAGGCTATTGCAATGTTGACTATCTGGAAGTAAAAGTACCAGACCCACAATCGCCCTATAATTCCAATCCGATTGCTATTCCAGGGAAGATAGAAGCAGAGCACTATGACAATGGAGGAGCTGGCAAAGCCTATTACGATACCGACACCTGGAACAGAGGAACAGTTAGAAAAGAAGAAGCTCCAGATGTATATCTTTCAGGAGGGAGAACTTATGTAGGTTATATCTATAACAATGAATGGCTTGAGTACACTATAACTGTACCTCAGGCGGGAACTTATGATTTTGAGTTGGGCTATGCCTCAAATTATAATAATTATCCTGGCATTCAATTTTATCTGAATGATCAGACACTTGGCAGTACCTGGTATCTCCCGAAAACGGGTGGTTGGGGAACCTTTAAAACAGAGGTCAGGCAAGGCTTCCAATTACCTGCTGGTACCCATGTTTTGAGAGTACACTTGAAACGAGGCTATTGCAATTTTGATTACTTGGAAATCAAGTAGAATTCTGTAGGGTTTCCTGGTGGCAACCAAGGCAAAATGCCCTTGGTTGCCACCAGGAACCAAACCACCTTAAATGCTGACTCTATGAAGTTTTTCTCATTCATCTTGCTTTTTGCATTATCACCAATGCTTGATTCTGAAGTTTTTTCTCAGGAGCCTTTGCAAGTTTTTGGTGAACAAAAGGAGGACGGTTTGCTCATCTACTGGAAAGTGAAAGACCCGGATCATTGGGCGAAATTGGTGTCCATTGGATACCAGGTGGAAAGAGAAAATCTTTCAAATGGGAAAAAAGAGGTTATGAGCAAAAAGGTGATACCTAATGAGCGGAATTGGTTTGCAGGTGAAGATGGGTTTTCCATTCCATTTATCGAAATGTTGGGATGGTTGGTTCACGATTCACCGCTTTATTCCTACCAGGGGAAAATGCTATCGGCAGCTAATGAGCTAAGATACAATTACCTCTTTCAGGAAATTCAGAATGATGCGGAGCTGGCAATTGCATTAGGTGTAGGTGTCAAAGATGCAAATGCAGCAAGCAATCATACCTATAAATATTCTGTCAAGAGCTTGGATCAAAAACTCAGTGGTTCGATTACCGTCAACCCAAATGGAGATGAGGAAAAGTTAAGCAATCAATATTTTGATATCCCCCGAAATGAACCTGTGTTTGATTGGGCAGAGACCTGGCAAGAATCCAAAATTCCTGAGGTGAATTCCAGCGGGAGTGGTAATGGTGATAAAATTGTTATCAAATGGGTTACTGGAGATGCAAAACTTTGGAAAGAGGGAATTTCAAAGGGATTCAGAGTAGAAAGGGAAGATATGAATGGCAAAAAGAAAGTTATTGGAAATATTAAAGCCAAATCGGCTACGGAAAGTGTAACAAATCAAGATCCTTATGTCCATTTAGCTAAGGCCATGCTCTATCCTGAGAGCCCCTTTAAAGAAGAGATGGTTGACGTTTTGAGATATAAGTTTTGCCTGTTTGCAGCAGAAAAATCCTCTAAAGCTTCCGAATTTCTTGGATGGGGATATGAAGACACTGATGTAGAAAAAGAAATGTTCTATACCTATTTCATACAGCCGCCCAAAGATCCGGTATTGGAAATCGATAATACATCCATGGTTTCAGTTCAAAATTCAGATGCCTTTAAAGACAATTTGGCTTCTGGTCAAGTTGCTACAGCTAGCAGTACTGCTTCCTCCTCAATAGCCAATATGGTCATAGATGGAAATACCAACGGAGACTTTGAAGGAGGATCTGTTTTGATGACGGAAACAGAAGCCGGAGCTTGGGTGACAGTGGATTTGGGAGGTCATGAATGGATAGAATCATTGCGCATTTTCAACCGCACAGATTGTTGTATGGAAGGACTCGAAAAATACTATTTATTGATAGGCAATAACCCATTTCCTGAAAATCTGGATGTGAAAACTGCCAGGGCTAACGCTTCCTGGTCATCAGATTTGAGAAATGACAGCGATAAAGAAATTATAGAGATATCGATTCCTCCAAACACAAAAGGGAGGTTTGTTCGATTACAACTTGCTGAAGATGCCAAATATGCACTCAATATTGCTGAAATAGAAATATTGGGTAGAAGGGCGAATTGAAATGATACCAGACTAGGAAGTGGGAGGATGTAAACCATTTGGATCCATTTGAGCAAATTAACCTTGATAAATTAAAGTCTTAGACTTGTCAAATAAAATAAAGCGATTTATGAAGTTATTTAAAACCATCATTTTATTAGGATTCCTGATTTCAAGTTCTATTCATCTAAATGGGCAGGGAGCATTAATTGTGGAAGCAGAAATACTAGAAGGTAACAGGGTATCCTTAAAATGGTATCCAACTGACCCAACAATTTGGTTAGAGGGACTAAAAGAAGGTTATATGGTTGAGCGGTATGAGGTTGAAGGAGGCGCCCCTAAAAAAGTTATAATTGCTAATTTGGTGCTACCTAAAGAGCCGGATTGGTTTCTTTACCATAAAGACGATGCAGAGGGATTGATGGAACCAGTTGGAGCATTGCTTTACGATACTTCTTTTCAATTTCCAAGTACTGAGAATCTGGATCCAGTAGCCATGCGTTACAATTATGTGCTTGCTGAAGCAGAACGCTTTTCCGAAATAACGGAAGCAGTAGGTTTAATGCTGATGGATTCTACTGGTATCCTTGGGAAAAAATATCGATATGTCATAAGTTTAAATCAGGGATCTGGAACGAAGCTTTTAGGGGAAGTGGAAATTGATAATAGTGTAATTGGTAGGTTTGAGAGAAACCCATCTGGTAGATTTCTAGAATTTGAATTTCCCAATGATAAATCCCTTTACCAAATGGCAAACCCAAAGGGACCTGAAGCCCCGCCTACTGTTTTTGGTATTGCAAAAGCATATGGTGATTCTATCGTATTAAGATGGGCTCCTAATAAACCATCCTTATGGTCAGAATCTAATGAGTCTGGTTATTCCATTGCACGAAGCAAAAAATTTGGAATTATAGGAGAGGATATTGCTTATTTAAAAGCATGGCCTCTTGATTCGATGGAAGGAAGAATTGAACATGATAGTATAGCCATCCTTGCAGCTGCCCAAATATACAGTAGAGAAGGAGATGAGGAAGCTCAATCCATAATGGATAAATCTAATTTGTTCGAAAACCGATGGGGTTTTGCATTATTTGCTTCTGAACGGTCTTCCTTAGCTGCAGATATCCTTGGTCTTCGATATGTCGATAAAGATGTGGAAGAGGGGGTTACTTATTTTTATTCCATTAGATCTGAGGCAGCCCCAGGTTTTTTTTCCAGCGCTTTGTTAACCGTTGAAAATAATTATATTCCAACTGCTCCACCTAGTGGATTGAGGATTGAAGCTAAGGACAAAGTACTAACTATTATCTGGGATAAAGTCGAAAACGATAACCGTTTTTCAGCTTATAAACTTGAAAGATCTGAAGATGGTGGAAAAACATGGAAACCAGTACATGAAGATCTTATGGTTTTTGGCGAAGACCCAAAATTTCCTCTACGATATTATTCATTTATGGATAGTGTTGGAGTCAATTTCAAACCTTTTAGTTACCGTCTCAAAGGCCTAGATAGTTTTGGTGAATTCAGTGGGTATGCTGAAGAAACTGGAGAGGCAATAGATTTAACTCCACCGTATCAACCATTAATAACAGATGTAGCTTTTTATGATACGCTTCAGCAAGGAGTTATTAAATGGGATCCATTGGTGATCGAAGATGATTTTGATTATTTTTTAGTATTGCTAGGAAACAAACCTGAAGGAACTGCGATGGACACGGTAAGTGGAAAATTGGATAAAAACCAAACGGAATTTATTTATAAACCAGAGGGCGGTATCTCTGGAGAAAGAGCACATTATTTCCAAATCCTTGCAAGTGATATTTATGGGAACGTAAACCTTTCCTTGGTTCAATATATGCACGTACCAGATTTGGTTCCACCTCCCCCTCCCGAAGTATTCAATGGAAAAATTGCCGATGATGGTACCGTTACCTTGGTATGGGAGCATAGTAAAGCAGATGATGTCACTGGGTATTGGGTTTACTTTGCCAATGATCCAGAGCAGGAATTTGGAGGAATTCATCCCCAACCTTTAGCTCTTAACACGTTTACCTATAAAATTCCTGATGTCAGCCTTAATCGCTATATCTACTACAAGGTATTGGCTGAGGACCGGGCTAGCAATCGGGGAAATCCTACTCCTGCTTTAAGATTGGAACGTCCAGATAAGGTCCCGCCCTTGAGACCTGAATTTTATAGCCCTTTTAGTGGTCCTGGAGCGATTACGGTGAATTGGGGAAAAAGTGCCAGTGAGGATGTAGTAAAATATCATGTATACAAGCGAATTTATGGATCTGAAACCGATACTGTTTGGAATAAAATAGCTGAAACCATACATATTGATAGTACTGCATTTATTGATACATCAGTAGTCATGGACATCATGTATGAATATAGAATTCAAGCCGAAGATGGATCTGGAAATCTTTCTGAACATACTTTAGAATATTCTTCCAAAATTCATTTCAATCCAGACGCTATTTTAATTAAGGATTTTAAAGCCATTCCAGGTGGGGACAATAGTTCGGCTGTTTTGACCTGGAATTTTGAACCAGATCCCAGAGCCTTACCACCCGACACAAGCTGGGAATTTCGAATTCTAAAATCCTCAGGAACTGAGGAGGTCACGTTTTTTGATTCTGTTCCTTCGAAAATGATGGAATATACAGATTCAAAATCCATTGAAGTTGGAACCCTTTACAATTATGCTATTCAAGTTCGATTTTCTGACGGGAAGAGAGGAAAAATGAGCCAAGTGAAATCAGTGATGATTGAATAGATTTATTCAGGTGATAAATGGAGCAGTTGTATCTTTTTTTGGCATTGCAAATGCTCCAAAAATTTACAAAAACGAATGCTAAAATAGTTCTGCTTAAAACTAGTAGAAACAAAAATAAACTTATGAAACAAAGCTACAGTTTTACAACTCATATTGGAAGCAGGTTGATTCGAGCCTTGGCAGTGTCTGTTTTGTTGGGAATACCTGTGCTGAAGGTGTCAGCTTCAAATATTCATGTAGAAGAGTCCGAATGTTTTTATGAAAATGATGCTGTAGCAGGAATAATAAGGAATAGTAATGGCGAGAATACAGGAGTTAATAACAATCTAAATACGTTATATCCGTCAAGCCATTTTCCCTACAGAACCGAAGACCTTCTAAGAGATTTTTGTAAAACAGAACCCAGTAACTTCTTTGGCTTTTCTCCAGGAAACTTTTATGTGTCAGCAGCGATTACCTGGGATGGTGGTGCCAGCACAACGAGTTGGAATGATGCAGCAAATTGGTCAGATGACAACCTGCCCGGATCAGATGATGATGTTACAATCGGTGATGGAACCAGTGTAGATATTCCCTCCGGTACAGCAACTGCCCGTTCTGTAACTCTAACTGGAGGAAGTGATTTGACAGTAGCCAATGGAGCTACTTTAAACGTCAGCACGGCCGCCAATCCTGCACCAGATGATGCCATCAAAGTAAACAATGCAGGATCCATTTTAACAAATAACGGTACCATCAACTGTGAAGGGTACTCAACAAGTAATATTAATTTTTTCGGAGTTGGCGCATATGCTGGTACATTTAATAATGTAGGCACTGTAAACTGCTCAAATGCCCCAAAAGGTTATGGAGTAGGAGCAAATGGCGGTTTGGTTGACAATGATGGAACCATCAATGCAAATGCTACGAGGAGGGGTATTTCTTCTACAGCTAACAATAGTAATTTTGTAAATGACGGGATAATTAATATCACAAATCCAGCAAATATTGGAATGGTATGTACACATAATTCGAACAATTTATTTACAAATAATGGAACAATCAACTTTATTGATCTCGGGGGGTCCATAAATGGTATTAATAACAGCCACGATATATTAATAGCTAACAATGGAACGATAGCATTTTCCAATTTTACTTCAACTGGAATATTATATAATGGGAATTCTACAAGTTTTTTGGATAATAATTCGGGTGGAACTTTTCAAGGGGATGGAGAAATTGAGGCAGATGGATTTCGAAATATGGGTGGAACACTGGCTCCGGGTGAATCACCCGGAATTATGACTTTCGACAATAGTGAAGATTTTAGTAATTCCATTTGGGAGATAGAGATAGATGATAATGATGGTGTAGCAGGTACAGATTATGACCAGGTTTTATTGAGTTCTGGTACCGCTACTCTTGGAGGTACCAGCACATTAAATGTAACTTTTAATTATACGCCTTCAGTAGGACACACCTTTACGATTTTAAATGCACCGACAATCAGTGGAACCTTTTCAACAATCAATGTAACGCCTTCAACTGTTGGGGTTTCTTTTGATAATGCTACAGGGGTATTAACTGTAACTGCTGGTGAAGCCCTGGATTTTGATGGCTCTAATGATTACGTAGATTTACCAGAAAGTGCTTCTCTTACTTTTAATGCAAACGAAAGTATTACCGTTGAAATGTGGATAAAAACGACTCAAGGAACTGGCTTCCCTCAATTGTTTACCAATCAAAGATGTAATACCTCGTCTTTGTTTACGCTTGAATTGGATAATGGAGAACCATGCTTAAGGTTGATTTCGAGTGGAACTCAAATTCGTTTTGAAGCTGCTGGATTTAATGTTGCCGATGGAAATTGGCACCATGTAGCCGGAGTTCATGACATTGCTAATGCAACTGCTTACCTTGTGGTAGATGGGCAATTAGCTGCTTCAGAGCCCGATAATTTAACAGGTGCATTGTCTGTACCTAGTCAACTGATCTATTTAGGACAAAGGCATGCTTGTAGTTCTAATAATCGATATGAAGGACAGATGGATGAGGTTCGAGTTTGGAAGACTGCCCGAACTTGTGATCAAATCAATTATTATAAAGATTGTGAATTGACCGGTTCTGAAACTGATTTGATGGCTTACTATCAATTCAATCAGGGGGTCGCTGGCGGAAATAATAGTGGAGTTACCACACTGACTGACCTTACCTCAAACGGGAATGATGGAACTTTAGTAGGTTTTGCATTAAGTGGCAATACTTCCAACTGGATTGAGCCAGGTGGTGTGACTTCTGGTAATACTTGTTCTGGAACACCGACCCCTCCGGAAATGGATGTCCAGGGAAATAGCACTTCCATCGCAGATGGCGACGATACACCAGATATTGCTGATGATACTGACTTTGGAAATGTGTCCTCCACAGGTTCCCATGCACATACATTTACGATTAAAAACACAGGGACAGGAACCTTAAACCTAACGGGCAATCCCATAGTCGCGATTAGTGGAAGCAGTGATTTTTCTGTTACGACCCAACCTGGTGGAACTTCAATTACAAGTGGAGGTTCAGATTTGACATTTGTAGTGACCTTTACTCCAAGTGGTGCAACAACTGAAACCGCAACGATTAGCATTGCCAACGATGATTGTGATGAAAATCCTTATAATTTTGATATTCAGGGAACTGGAATTACCGTCAACAGCACCTCCATGAATTTTGACGGAACTGATGATTACATTTCCATTGATAATTCGAACTTTTATGAAAGTGCTTTTACGATTGAAGGATGGTTGAAATCTTCAAGTGTAGGGGACAATTCTTCTGTTTTTTCTGCACTAACGGGTAGCAATATTGGCGTTTTCATTGGGGAGGGACCCAATGATAAATTAAGATTCATCTACCGAAACCCTCCCTCAAATTCAGGTGGAATAGAAATCAATTCCACGACTACCATGACAGATGGGGTATGGCATCATTTTGCCTGTGTTTTGGATTCGGATGATAAATTGAGGATGTATATCGATGGAGTTTTGGAATCCACCTCCAGTTCTTCTGTGACTCATTTGGGGGGCGTTACACTTGAATTGAATATTGGTCGGAATGTGCCTGCTGTTCCGCGGTATTATGAAGGTAATATGGATGAGATTCGGGTTTGGGATGTTGCCCGTACAGCTGCAGAAATTCAGGCGAACTATCAAAAAGAATTGTCCGGTTCGGAAAGTGGATTGGATGGTTATTTTAAGTTTGATGATGGGAATTGTTTGGTAGTGGATTGTTCCGCAAGCTCAACCTTTGGAGTAAGACATGGTACAGGAGGAAGTAATAATTTGCCTCAATATGATAGTGAAACCCCCACAATTGAAGATGCTGCCTGTACTGGTGGCGGAGGTCCTCCGGAAATGAATGTGAAAGGAAATGGACAAGATATCAGCGATGGTGATACTTCTCCAAGCACTGCTGATGATACGGATTTTGGAGATGTTTCCACATCAGGTTCAGATGTACATACATTTACGATTGAAAATACGGATGCTGGAATATTAACAATAGACGCAATCAACATAACTGGTACTAATGCCTCGGATTTTAGCGTGGGTGGCATTACTTTACCAGCTACTGTAAATGGGAACAGTAATACCACATTTACAATAACCTTTACCCCAGGAGCAATTGGATCAAGGACAGCAACTGTATCGTTAGAAAATGATGACTGTGATGAAGACCCCTACGATTTTGCTATACAAGGGACCGGAGCAACCCCTGGGGCTGCTTTAGACTTTGATGGCTCCAATGACTACGTTGATTTACCCGAAACGGCGTCCCTTACCTTTAATGCCAATGAGAGCATTACTGTAGAAATGTGGATAAAGAATACAGATGGAAGTGGGAAGCCAAAATTGTTTTCCAATCAAAATTGTAGTACTCCTATATTATTCACTCTTGAGTTGGATGACGGTGAGCCTTCACTTCGATTGTTCTCCAATGGTACAGAAGTCCGCTTTACTGCTACCGGGTTTAATGTTGCCGATGGGAACTGGCACCATGTAGCAGGAGTGCATGACGTTGCCAATTCTACAGCCTACCTTGTAGTAGATGGACAATTAGCTGCCTCCAAACCAGATAATATTACTACCGCTCTTTCTGCTGGAAATCAATTGATTTATTTAGGACAAAGAGATGCATGTTCTTCTAATAATAGGTATGAAGGACAAATGGATGACGTAAGGATTTGGAAGACAGCACGAACTTGCGATGAAATCAATTATTATAAAGATTGTGAGTTGACAGGCTCAGAAACAGATTTGGTAGCCTACTATCAATTCAATCAGGGGGTTGCAGGAGGAAATAATAGCGGGGAAACAACCTTGACGGACCTTACTTCAAATGGGAATGACGGAACTTTAACGAATTTTGGATTAAGTGGTAGTACTTCCAACTGGATTGAACCAGGTGGGGTGACTTCTGGTAATACTTGTTCTGGCACACCGACTCCTCCGGAAATGGATGTACAGGGAAATAGTACTTCTATTGCAGATGGAGACACGACTCCTGATACTGCTGACGATACTGAATTTGGAGATGTGGACAATGGATTAAGCCATTCACACACATTTACCATCAAGAATACGGGTACAGGAACATTAAATCTCAGCGGTAACCCCATTGTTGCGATTAGCGGAAGCAGTGATTTTTCTGTTACGACTCAACCAAGTGGTACCTCAATTACAAGTGGAGGTTCAGATCTAACTTTTGTAGTGACTTTTTCTCCAAGTGGTTTGACTACTGAGACGGCTACCGTTAGCATTGCCAATGACGATTGTGATGAAAATCCATATGATTTTGTAGTGCAAGGTACAGGTACTCCAGGTACTCCGGGTGCTACCCTTGATTTTGACGGTTCCAATGACTATGTATCAGTAACTGGTCAGTCTTTTGCGAATACTTCTGCTTATACTATGGAAGGTTGGTTTAAAACCTCCTCTGGGTCAGCCCAGGTGATTGTTGATGGCTTCCCGGCGGGTAGTAGTGGTTCTTATCTGCATGTTCAAACCCAAACGAATGGCACACTTAGGTTCCTTCACCGGGTGCCAGCTGGAGTATCAGGAGGAGTAAATATTTATTCCACTAGTACTGTGAATACTGGCAATTGGGTTCATTTCGCCTGTGTTTTGGAAAATGATAACACCATGAGTTTATTCATCAATGGTGTTTTGGAAGCAACTTCTTCTTCAACAGTATCTCAAATACCGGAAAATATTTCAATTAATTTGGGAAGAAATCACGGCAATTCTCTTTTCTTCAATGGATCAATAGATGAAATCCGATTTTGGAATGTGGCTCGTGATTGTGCTGAGATCAGTCATTTCAAAGATTGCGAACTGACAGGTTCGGAAACTGGTCTGGTAGCCTATTACCAATTCAACCAGGGTTTTGCAGGAGGCAACAATAGTGGAGAAACCACTTTGAACGATTTGACTTCTAATAATAATGATGGAACACTCAACAATTTTGCATTAACAGGTAGTTCTTCCAATTGGATTGAACCAGGGGGTGTGACTTCTGGAAATGCATGTGGGATCCTAATCGCTAATGAAATTGATATTCAGGGCAATAGCACCTCTATAGCAGATGGAGATACAACACCTGATACAGCAGATGATACAGAATTTGGTGATGTTGCTACTGGAAGCAGTCATGCACATACCTTTACTATCAAAAACACTGGCAATGCAACTTTAAATCTAAGTGCCAATCCAATTGTCGCTATCAGTGGCAGTAGTGATTTTGCTGTCACTACTCAGCCTTCTGGAAATTCTATCAGCAGTGGCGGAGCTGACTTGACATTTGTGGTGACTTTTACGCCTAGTGGATTGACTACAGAAACAGCAACAATTAGTATTGACAATGATGATTGTGGTGAGGATCCCTATGATTTTGTGGTGCAGGGGACTGGAGGGACACCAGGCGCAGCATTAGATTTTGATGGGTCGAATGACTATGTAAACGTTACCTCAACAGCAGCTTTTCGGCCCCTCCGTGATTTCACTATTGAGGCATGGGTGAAAGTGGACAATATTAGTGGATATAAAATAATTATGCAACACCACGAAGATGGAGGAGGCAATGATGGTTATGGTCTTAGACTTAATGATAATCAAGTAGAATTTTATGCTTTGAATAACAATGGCTTTTCAGCTCAATCGGTTCAATCTACTACCACGATTGTTGCCAACCAATGGTATCATGTAGCGGGTTCGTATTCCAGCACTTATGAACTAATTGTATATGTAGATGGAGTGCCCACCAGCAAACAAGCTAATGGAGATGTTCTCTATGGCGAAACAGATTATTTTGAAATTGGTAGAAGGTCAAATGTTGTTAGTCAACATTTGGATGGTCAAATTGATGACCTTCGTTTGTGGACCGGACTTAGAGATTGTAACGAACTCAATTTTTATAAAAATTGTGAGCTAACAGGTTCAGAGCCCAATTTATTATTGAATTACCAATTTAATCAAGGGGTTGCAGGAGGAAATAACAGTGGAGAAACGACCTTAAATGACCTGACAGGCAATCATAACGGTACATTGTTCAACTTTGCGCTTTCCGGTAATGGTTCTAATTGGGTAGAACCGGGAGCGATTACCTCAGGTAATACTTGTTCAGGTACTCCTTCTAATCCCGAGATAGATGTTCAAGGAAATAGTACATCTATTCCTGATGGGGATACCACACCTGATACAGCCGATGACACAGAATTTGGTGATGTGGCCACAGGAAGTAGTCATGTCCATACTTTTACAATAAAAAATACAGGAAGTGGAACATTGAATTTATCTGGTAATCCAATCGTTGCGATTAGTGGCAGTAGTGATTTTGTAGTAACCACCCAGCCATCTGGAAATTCAATTAGTAGTGGTGGTTCTGATTTGACTTTTGTGGTGACGTTTACACCAAGTGGATTAACTACTGAAACCGCAACGATTAGTATAGCCAATGACGACTGTGATGAAAACCCCTATGATTTTGTTATACAGGGGACAGGGGCTACACCAGGTGCAGCATTGGATTTTGATGGGAGTAATGACTATGTTTCTACCGGCTTAGACATTGAGCAAGCTATTTATCCCAACTTAACTATGGAAGCGTGGATTTATCCTCATAGTGTTACAGGCTCTACCAGGTTCATTCTTTCAAATAACAGTACTTCTGAAATTAGGAGAACTTTGTACATTTCAAATGGTTTGTACAGTGTTGGTTTAGGAAATAGTATTTTTGAGACTGGAGTTTCAGCTACTGTCAACGCTTGGGCTCATGTGGCCGTAGTTTATTCAACTACTGATGTCGTGTTTTATTTAAATGGGAACCCTACCTTTAATGGGGGACCTGGCGGTTCTGGTACTTCTGACCAGAATTTAAATATAGGAAACAGACCACACGATGATTCCAGGCATTTTGATGGGAAAATAGATGAAGTCCGAATTTGGAGTGTTGCCAGAACCTGTGACGAAATTAATTATTATGATGATTGTGAATTAACTGGTTCTGAGTCTGGTTTGTTGGCTTATTACCAATTCAATCAAGGAGTAGCAGGAGGAAATAACGGTGGTGAAACGACCCTTGAAGACCTCACTTCGAATAATAATGATGGCACCTTAACCAGCTTTTCTTTATCTGGAAGCACCTCTAACTGGATAGAACCTGGTGGTGTTACAACTGGAAATTCTTGCTCAGGTACTCCTAGTGCTCCCGAAATTGATATTCAAGGTAATAGTACATCCATTACTGATGGAGATACCACACCCGATACATCAGATGATACAGATTTTGGAGATGTTGCCACTGGTAGCAGCCATGTACATACTTTTACAATCAAAAATACGGGAAGCGGTACCCTAAATTTAAGTGGTAATCCTATTGTCGCGATTAGTGGCAGTAGTGATTTTGCAGTCACCACTCAACCAACAGGGAATTCAATTACCAGTGGAGGTTCAGATTTAACATTTGTTGTGACTTTTACTCCCAGTGGTTTAACGACTGAAACCGCGACTATTAGCATTTCAAATGATGATTGTGATGAGGCAATCTATGATTTTGTAGTTCAGGGAACAGGTGGAACGCCTGCAGCTGCATTGGATTTTGATGGTTCAGATGACTATGTGCATTTGGGTACTGATTTATTTGATAGCCAATCCACAGGAACGGTTGAAGCCTGGGTGAAATTTGATGATTTTAGCCAGGAACAGCAGATCTTTAGCACGGTTTCTCAGCCAAATCCTGGTGAATTTTTTATTTTATCTGTTCAAACGAATGCAAAGGTGTTAGTTGGAACCAGAACTCCCCAGGCAGGACTATTTAGTACGACAACTTTATCTACTGGAACCTGGTATCACATAGCTGTTACTTCAGATGGTTCTGATTATAGGTTATATATTGATGGAGTAGAAGATTTGGGTACTCCATTTGCTGGTGGTGATAATGGTGCCTGGTTTGATACTCAGGATGATGGCGTCAATAATTATTCAATTGGAAGTTTAGATAGGGCTGCTGGAAATGAAGATTTTATCGATGGTCAAATAGATGAATTACGGATTTGGGATGATGTACGTGATTGTGGTGAAATCAACTCATTTAAGGATTGTGAATTGGCTGGAAATGAAGCTGGACTATTGGCATACTACCAATTCAATCATGGTGTTGATTCAGGCAATAATGGAGAAGTAACGACTCTTGACGATTTATCTTCTGGTAATAATGATGGCACCTTAAACAATTTTGCATTGACAGGCACTTCTTCAAATTGGGTTGAACCTGGTGGAGTGACTTCTGGCAACAGTTGTGGATCATTGATTACTCCAGAAATGGATGTTGAAGGTAATAATACCGCTATTTCAGACGGGGATAATACACCCTCAACCTCCGATGATACTGATTTTGGAGATATCGGTGTTAATAACTGTTCCGATGTCCATACATTTACTATTGAAAATAATGGAAATGGTATTTTGAATTTGAATGGCAGTACTACTGTTGAAATTACTGGAACCCATGCATCCGATTTTACGGTATCTACAAATCCGTCCACAACAGTAAATGCCAATAATTCTACCACATTTGATATCACATTTAACCCTAGCGCCACTGGTCTAAGAACTGCGTCAGTTTCAATTGCAAATGATGATTGTGACGAAGGTCCTTATAACTTTGACATTCAGGGAACGGGCTTTGATATCTCAGCGAACCTTTCTGGTGCGGCTACAATTTGTGATGGTCAAAGTACCAATCTTCAAGTTTCTATTACAGGAGGTTCAACTAATTATACTGTCGTTTATAGTGATGGAACCAATAACTATACTGAAAATAATTACAGTAGTGGAGCAAATATTTCTGTTTCCCCTTCTTCAAATACAACTTATTCCTTGGTAATTGTTACTGATGCAAATGGTTGTACTTCGGGAAGCCTGTCAGGGACTCCTACGGTAACCGTAAACTCAAACCCAACCATTACCTTAGGTACGAGCCCAAGTATTTGCTCAGGAACAACAAGTGCAGACCTTCCATATACTGGTACGAGTGCGAGTCCAAACCAATATTCCATAGATTTTGATGCCACGGCAGAAGGACAAGGTTTTTCAGATGTGGGGACAACGACATTGCCAGCTAGTCCAATTAGCTTGACTGTTCCATCTGGAGCGGCAGTAGGCACCTACAATGGCACCATCACAGTGACGAATTCCTCTACAGGATGTGTCAGTCCTGCCACAACTTTTACAGTGACGATTGAAGCCAATCCAACTATCACTTTGGGCACGAGCCCAAGTATTTGCTCTGGTACTACCAGTGCGGATTTACCATACACTGGTACAAGTGCGAGTCCAGACCAATACTCCATTGATTTTGATGCCACAGCCGAGGGACAGGGTTTTTCAGATGTTGGTTTGACGACATTGCCAGCTAGTCCGATTGGTTTGACCGTTCCATCGGGAGCAGCAGTAGGCACTTACAATGGCACCATCACTGTGACAAATTCTTCTACAGGGTGTGTCAGTTCAGCCACAGCTTTTACGGTGACGATTGAAGCCAACCCGACGATCACTTTGGGGACGAACCCAAGTGTTTGCTCTGGTACTACCAGTGCGGATTTACCATACACTGGTACAAGTGCGAGTCCAGACCAATACACTATAGATTTTGATGCCACAGCCGAGGGACAGGGTTTTTCAGATGTTGGTTTGACGACATTGCCAGCTAGTCCGATTGGTTTGACCGTTCCATCGGGAGCGGCAGTAGGCACTTACAATGGTACCATCATCGTGACGAATTCATCTACAGGTTGTAGTAGTTCTGCTACCGCTTTTACTGTTACTGTGATTGCTTTACCAACTTTTACTGGAGTCCCTACAGATGAAACTTGTCCAAGTGCCAATGATGGACAGATAGCGATTACAGTGAACAGTGGTGGTGGTTCTTATGAATATCAAATTGATGGAGGTGGTTTTAATAGTTTTGGAGGCAATAGTGTGACAATCAGTAATTTAGATGCAGGGAATTATGCAATTGAAATCAAAGATAACAATAATTGTACTAGTGTTACTCAAAATGTCACGGTTGGAACAGCTGCACATCCTGAAATGGATGTTCAGGGAAACAATGTGTCAATTGCAAATGGCGACAATAGCCCTTCAACATCTGACGATACCAATTTTGGAGTAGTGACTGTTGGAAATTCAGACACCCATACCTTTACCATAGAAAATACGGGCGGCTTGGATTTGAATTTGACAGGCAATCCAAATTTGGTGACACTTAGTGGAAGTGGAGATTTCAGTGTGAGTACTCAACCATCTTCTTCTACTGTAAGTGCTAGTGGAGGTACGGTTACTTTTGAAGTCACCTTTGCACCAACGAGCCCTGGAACATTAACGGCTACCGTAAGTATTGCCAATGATGATTGCGATGAAAATCCCTATACATTTGATGTCAGTGGAACAAGTACTTGTACTGATCCTGATATACCAACAGTGAGTGCTTCTCCTTCCATAATTTGTGATGGAACAAGTTCTACCTTGGCAATTACTGGAGGCAATCTGAATGATGCTAATGATTGGCATTGGTATACAGTTTCTTGTGGAGGAACAGCTATAGGAACAGGAACCTCTATTTCGGTAAATCCAAATACAACAACGACCTATTATGTAAGAGGAGAAGGAGGTTGTGTTAGCCCAGGTACTTGTGCGACTGTTCAGGTTACAGTAAATGCCCTACCATCTGCAAATGCAGGGAACGATGTCTCTATATGTAATGGAACAAGTACTCAGCTGGATGGGACGGGCTCTACAGGAACTGGTTTGAGCTATTCCTGGAGTCCAACAACAGGCTTAAATAATCCGAATATAGCGCAACCGGATGCGACCCCCTCTTCTACAACTACCTATACATTGACAGTTACAGATGGGAATAATTGTACCGATACGGATCAGGTGACAGTAACGGTAAATAATTTACCAACAGCTAATGCAGGAAGTGCTGCCACCATATGCAATGGAGAAACAACTCAGCTAGATGGGACGGGCTCTACAGGAACTGGTTTGAGCTATTCCTGGAGTCCAACAACAGGCTTAAATAATCCGAATATAGTGCAACCGGATGCGACCCCCTCTTCTACAACTACCTATACATTGACAGTTACAGATGGGAATAATTGTATCGATACGGATCAGGTGACGGTAACGGTAAATAATTTACCATCAGCTAATGCAGGAAGTGCTGTTGCAATTTGTAATGGAGGAACTACCCAATTAGATGGGACAGGCTCTACAGGAACCGGTTTAAGCTACTCCTGGAGTCCAACGACAGGCTTGAGTAATCCGAATATAGCACAGCCTGATGCGAATCCCTCTTCTACGACCACCTATACCTTGACTGTAACAGACGGGAATAATTGTACTGATACAGATCAGGTGACGGTGACCGTAAATGCTCTTCCTACTTTTTCAACAGTTGTAACAGATGAAACCTGCCCTAGTGCAAATGATGGGCAGATAGCTTTGACGGCTACTAGTGGAGCTTCACCTTATGAATACAGTTTTGATGGCGGCACGTTTACTTCATTTAGTGGCAATACCCACACATTTACAGGATTGGATGCAGGTAGTTATAACATTCAAATTAGAGATAATAATACATGCTTAAGCATCATTCAACCGATTACTGTTAATACAGCTGCTCATCCTGAGATAAATGTGGAGGGCAATAGCACTTCGATTGCAAGTGGCAGCAATAGCCCAAGTGTGAATGATGATACTCAATTTGGAGAAGTCGGAATCGTAGTTGGCAGCAAGGAACATACCTTCACCATTCAAAATGATGGTACTGCTGATTTAGCCTTGAATGGTTCTTCATTAGTGGATATAACTGGAGCTGATGCCAATCAGTTTGATGTAACCCAAGACCCTACCAGCCCGGTTTCTGGAAGTGGTAGTACGACATTCAAGATTACCTATTCACCAGATGCGGTGGGTACGCATAATGCCACAGTAAGCATAGTGAATACAGATTGTGATGAATCACCTTACACTTTTGATATTCAAGGAACAGGTACGGATCCTGAGATGACCGTTTTGGGGAATGGGGTAGAAATCGAAGATGGAGACCCTTCTCCTTCAACTTCAGATGATACCGATTTTGGTTCAGTGGATATTAACGGGAGTACGGAATCGCACACATTCACAATTACGAACACGGGTGTGATGAATTTGAATTTGAGTGGCAGTCCTGTTGTGGAGATTACTGGAACAG
>JBGTQJ010000064.1:0-54602 GCA_041941305.1 Saprospiraceae bacterium | reverse complement strand
AGACTGGCGATTTTACCAGTCATATAGTTTTTTCGCTAATAGCGAGAATTGCTGTGACTTGTATGTTCAAAACCCGTGTATTTCCACTTTATATCATACTTATGTTAGGAGTATTTCTTCTCTACTACTTACCCAAAAAATGATCTTTTTGCAGGTTCTGAAATACCTATTTGGACACTAAATTAAAAAACAAAAACCATGTATGAATTTCAAGCCTTCCTAATTTCACAAGCTACCTTCATTAAGGCCTTCTTTTCTTTTGGCGCGTTGTTTTTGATTCTCATCATCTACGAATTTTTCGTTCGATGCAAAATAGGGAAACACAATTGGGATGGAACCTATTTTTCTTTATTCTCTAAAGACACCAACAGATCCTGCAAATGCTGGAACTGCAATATAACAAGGCATGACTGGGATGCTTGTACTTGCCGAAGATGTGGAGAACAAAGGGATCAATTTCACGATTGGGATGGCTGTAGCTGCAAGCGCTGTAACAAGAAAAGAGACGAACAACACAGCTGGGATGGTTGTTTATGCAAAAAATGTAACAAGACCAGAAATGAACAACACACCTGGGATGGATGCCAATGTGAAACATGTAAAAGGAACAGAGACGAACAGCACACCTGGGATGGTTGTTTATGCAAAAAATGCAAAAAGTACAGGAATGAACAACACGATTGGGATGGTTGCAAGTGCAAAAAATGTAATGCTATCAATATTGAATTGCAATGCAAAAACAATAGCCACCATTGGATACTAACTGGAACTACAACAGACACTGAAACTAAGAATTATAGAGAAATTATCAACTGGTTTGAATATATCAAGACCGCCTATGAAACTTACCACGTCGATATCTATCAGTGCAAAAAGTGTAAATTGACCAAAGAAGTCCAAGGTCGTTTAATTGATTCTGACTTATAGGTACCATCAGAAAAAAGTGAAGCAGAAAGACCAGAGTTCTCAACTTCCGCTTTTCCATCAATATCAATCCCTACCTGGTTCTGTGCCCAATTTGTAATAGAATAAGAAGTTAACAGCCTTAGAAACATTAATCTTTTCTTATAAAAACCATCTTGGAATAAAGTTTAAAAGTTTTATTTTTGAAGGAGAATGATAACAAGTTTAGTAAGACTTTTGAAGTTTAGTAAACTTTGCCAAAAAAATGAATAAAAAATAATTGAAATAGTCCTAACCATTAAAACTTTAACATGATGAATAAAACCAACTTTTTTGTCTTGTTCTTAATTATGTCCATTGGTATCATAAGCATTTCTTCCTGTGACAATAGCCAACAATCATCAACTGATTCTAATGCCACAAATAATTCAACCCCGGAGGATGTGATTAAGCACGGAGCGTATCTCGTAAGAATTATGGCTTGCAACGATTGCCATTCCCCTAAAAGATTTGGCCCGAATGGTCCAGAAATAATTCCTGAATTAATGTTGTCAGGCTTTCCAGCTGACAGACCAATTATTGAATTTAAGGATACTTTAATAAAGAAAGGCTTTGCTATGTTCTATCCAGATTTAACAGCCGCAGCAGGGCCATGGGGAATATCCTTTGCCGGAAATATAACACCTGATGAAACAGGTATTGGCAATTGGTCAGAAGAACAATTCATAAAAGCATTTACACAGGGTAAATTCAAAGGCTTAGATAATGGTCGTATGTTATTGCCTCCAATGCCTGTAGAAAACTACAGGGATATGAAAGAAGAGGACGTTCTGGCCATATTTAAGTATCTGAAAAGTATTAAACCTGTCAAGAATGTTGTACCAGCTCCAATATCGCCGATTGATATGTAAATAGATCTATCGAATTGATAAGAAAGTGCCTGAACAAAATTTTCTTTAATTTTTAGCTGCTTCTTTTTTCGCTAATCTTCCTTTTGGCGTATATTTTATTGCCATTGAAACGAATGAGGGAACAACAATCAGGAAAGTGACTGTTGGAAGGTGATAAAATTGATCTCAGTTGAAAAATGTTGAATTGTGCAGATCATTTCTAGACACAAGTAAAAGTAAAACGAACATACACATTATCGCGAATTGAAAGCCCACCTTAGAGATGGTAAATCAAAAGCCAAACATTATAAATATAAAAGAATTAGGAATTGCAACAAGTCTACTTTCATTATAATGACACCACAGAGATAATGATATACGATTTTTCAATGAAAGCGGGAGATACCATAAGCAGTACGTTTCAGTATTATCAGTTTGAAATGGTCGTCGACAGTATTGCTGCTCATTTACCACAATATGCTCCATGTTTTTCACCACCGGAAGTTTATATGGACACACCTAAAGTATTTTATCTATCGCATGTCAATTGCCCCGGTTGCGCCCAAATAATCTGGGTTGAAGGCATTGGTAATATTGCAAATCCATTTTATAGTTTTATATCCTGGTCAGCAGGCAATCTTGGAGATGCGCTGCTCTGTCATTTTGATGAAAGCGGATTTCCCGATTATCATTATGTTTATTGTGAAGAGCCTGCGCCATGTCAGGGGCCTCTTCTGGATAATGATGAAATTGAAGAAGCAATTCAAATAAAATTATACCCGAATCCATTTGATGACATCGTACACCTTGAAATGCCTGATAATCGAAATTTTATTAAAAGCATAGAATACTATAATTCCGAAGGGCTACTAATTAGAACAGAAAATGAATTCTTTGGGCAAAAAATAAGTTTATCAGCATTCAATCCTGGTTTAATCTACGTGGTAATTAGGACAAAAAATGGAAAGGTTATTACAAAGAAATTAATTAAGCGATAAATACTATAAAGCAATCTGCCTACCTCCCTGTACTCTCAAAAGCTTGTACAAGGAGGTAGACAGATTGTTGGCAGTAAGCAAAAGAAATATAAGGAGTATGGATAAATTATTCCTAATCTTGGCAATTCTAGTATTGTCCATGCTATCGTGCGAACAAGGAACCAATAAAAATGAAAAATCTGATTGGGAGATAAGGAATGAGAAGAGAAAAATTGCAATAGACAGTCTTTACGATGCAATGTCCGAAAATTTTCAATCTGAAAAAGACTGGGAAGACTTTGAATACGATTATTTATATCAATTGCAAGATTATCTGGAAAGCAAGAGCGGGAAATTCACAATCAAAGAATTTTATGATTATCAAATTTATAGAAAAGACAGCGCCTATTTTTGTGCATTTCGGATAAATGAATTTAATAACGAAATATTTTTCGAATTGCAAATTGAAAAAGAAAAGGTATATCAATTAGCTGAAAATATATCAAATCCTGAATTCGATTTTCATGAAGTTGCGATAATTGAAATAGATAATTTTACACCAATTGACATCGAGTTTGAAAGCGAACTAGATGACTATTACTCAAGAATAGTAATTGATAGATATAAATCCTTAATTGGAAGGGGAAGCATAAAAGAAATTAAATTCGTAAAAGAAAAGAAGCCAGTAGCCAAGAAAGGTTAAACTTTTATAGCCAACAAAAGCTGGCAACTGGGTCTGTCCGAGACTTTTCTGGACCATTAAACAGAAAAAAGCGGCATGAAAAAATCAGAACTTTTAATATTAATTATGTCAGTTTGCTTTGTTGCTGCTTGTGATAAAAAAGAAGCGCCTATACCTGAAAAGGATTTTTTTTACTGGGGCGAAGTTACTGCCTTGCAAAATGGAGAACCATGGGAAGAAGCCTGTCTTGCTTCTGATTTCGACCTTGCAGATGGAGAAAAATTCAATATGATTTCGAGGGTTTTAATATATAATCACTTCTTGACTGAATCCATGGGACTTGGTAAAATACCTTTTTCTTTAGGTACTTATATGGTCAAGTCCAAGCTTCCACTTGATGATGGGCAGATAGTTGGAGGTTTTGGATTTTACCATGACGACCAAACTCTTGCACATTATGATATCCTGGAAGTAGAGAATTCGAATTTTATGACCATTACTTCTTATGATTCATCAACTTTGGAATTGAAAGGAATATTTGATTTAACCTTTTTGAGAATTAGTGGTTCTTCCGAATATCCTGATACTGTTAGGTTTACAAATGGGCTCTTCCATACGAAAATAATAGAACGATGAACCAGAAAGCCTTTTAATTTCCTTTTGAAGAAAAAGAAAAAATGAAACTAATAACAATAATATTTTTTGCATCAATTTTGATTTTAAGCTCATGCAAAAACACAGGAAAGGATTACGAAAAGAATAAATCAGGACCTCAATCTGAAATAACAGATATTGAGCGTACACCAGAAGTAATCGAAGAAAAAGAAACAAAAAGTCATGCGATAGATTTTTCAAAAACTGTCGTTCCATTCATTGAAAAAGTCCTCAAGGAAAATCAGAGACGGCATGAATTAGGAACACAGAATAAAGAAATTCGGCATTTAGAGATTTTCGAAAAAAAAGGGCTTCAGGAGATAATTGCCTATTCAGACAGAAGATACCCAAAAAGAACTGAGCCTACATACTATGAGAATTTTATTCTTTTTGCATTGAGATATGATGATATTCAAAGTGCAAAAGACGCATATAATGAAATAAAAAAAATCTCTGAAATCACTAGGGAAGACTATGAAAAATTAGGGGAAACAGAAAAGCAGCAAATTCGAAAATTAGAAACATCAACAAAGCCAGGTGGAATGATTTGTCAAAAAGGGAAATTTGTTTTTAGTTTAGTTGAGACTTGCAGAGAAACACCGATTGGAGGAAAATGGGAAGAATATGAAAATCTGTTTCTAAGTTTTATAACAGAGCCAAATGAAGAAATAATGATTTTAAATGCGAATTGTGGACAAATGAAATATGTAGAAGAAAAAAAATGACTGAAGAACTAAAGAAATATGAGTCGACAATAAAGAAGAAACACAGCTTCAATTGGACACCAAAATTTGAAGAAGCGTTTCGAACGAACTTAAATAAGAGAGCATTTGTGCCCATTGTCATAAAGACATTTGAAAAATTGGGATGGGATTTGGTTTTTCAAAATGAAAATTCAGCAGAAGCCAAACGGAAAGGAGATTGGGATACATGGACAGAAAAAATTACTGTCATTTACGAATATGGAAAGGTAAAAGTCAAAAGTGTTTCGCTCGGAAATGAAATCTGGGATAATGGTAGCAACTCAAAAAGAGTAAGGCTCTTTATCTATGCATTCCGACAAACGGAAAAAGAATTTGACAAAGCCGCTTTAGCTGAATTAGAAAAGGAAGTAGAAAAGGCAAATAATTGGGACGATTACGTAATACCGGAAAGTTTACCGCAACCAAAGGCACGAAAAGAACCTCAATTATGGATTCCAATTGTCGAGGGAGTAATTACAGCACTTTTGTTAGGTTTTACAATCGCTTTGCTATCTGTAAAAGGAACTTATGTTATCGGACTCTTCGAAATAGGTGTTGCGTTTGCAATTGGTTTTGCGCTGAAATATTTGATTAAGGCAAGTAATTACACCAATTATGACAACCTTAATTATTTACTTATCGGAATTGTAGGGCTCGTCTACCTTTCCAACCAATACTTCCAATACCAGATAATCTTGAATGAGTATAATTACGAGTCAATTGGATTTTTTGAATTTATGAAATTGCGAATAGAAGCTGGTTTGACTATCAAATCCTTGAATACTGGTTGGATAGGCTTGGTTATTAGCTGGATTTTCCAATTTGGATTCACTTATCTTTTTGGAATGTTACGACTTGGGTCAAATTTGACTTCTTATCAATTAGAGCGGGTACCAATGGAAGTTGTCGATTTCGCATACTATCATTTTATCAAGAAAAAAACGGAGCATCAGGTAAGATTTGAATTATCTAAGATGGGTTGGACTGAAAAACGAGATCAAGATGACGTTTTTGAATCAATTGGAGCAATACAAGGTGCGGCTTTATTGAATAGAATGGAGTAAAAAACTACTGACAGCAATGGGAAAAAATGCCATTATCGCTTCACGTTTTCATTAACAAGACCACATTCACAAGCAAGAAAAATGTTAAAAGCATTAATCAAAAATAGGGAATTTGACAAAGCTTACGTGTTCATTCATAAATTTTCAAGTGACAAGGAAAATACAGAATCAATTAATAGCGTATACCTACGAGGAGGAAATTGAAGTATATTATGAATTCCTAAAATACATCATCAAAAACCATGAAGACACAGCAGAGATGACGCACAGCCACCCCACGCCGCCAAGTTCTGTACCGTTCCTTACCTTTGAGAAAAAATGAAAAAACAAATCCTTCTATCTATACTTTTTCTTCTAATTGCTGACCAAACACAAGCAACAACTTGGGACGAGCCATGGAGAAAGGAAATACTTAAAGAAGCTGAATATTTTATTTTTGGCAAGGTTGTTAGTTCAAATGACTCAATTTTAAAAGTCCAGGTACAAAAGAACTTCGGAAGCACCTTAAATGGGGAAATTGTAATTGATGATTTCTATATGCTAGATCTTTGTAGTCTCTCAGGAGGACATGGGCCGGAATTTAACTTTGATGCAAATGATGAAGGATATTTTTTTCTAAAGAAAGGAGTAAATGGAAATTATCAATTGCCAACACCAACTTCAGGAGTAGACAGAATTGTAGAAGATAAAGTATATTCGACATATAGACATAGCTACCACCAGGCAGCTTTGAGACCAGAAATTTACGAACTTACTTATAAAGCGATTTGGAATTATTTCAAACAAAGAGACTTTGACGAAAAAGATATTTTCGAATTTATTTACAATATCTTAAGTACAGATCCCGCCGGATTTGAAGAAGATGAAATAAATACCTTCTTTGAACAACATGCAGCTTTGGAATCAGCATATTTAATTGAAATAGACTTACCATTCTCAATCTTAAAGAATTTCGTAGAATCTGAAAACTTCCACTTGCAAGTTTCTGGATTAAGAGCAATGGGAATTGTCAATTCTCCTCAATCAAATAAATACTTACTGGGATATATTGGAAATTCAAAAACAGAGAATTTTAATAAAGTAATTGCCATCTGGAGCTTATGGGAATTTGGAAATGAAAAAGACAGAAGAAAAATTTGGAGATTAAGAAAGACCATCTCTGATGATGAGACAGGTTTTGGAGGAAATTTGATGGATCCAAGAATCTGCACTTATTTTCCAAGTCCAAAACGAGCGATTGGTGATTTGAAAAAGAAAAGAAGAAAATGAATGGTTAACTGATTTGGTAACGATAGCTTATGGATTTGGTTTTTTTTTGGAAACACAAAGTTTACCTTTCGTCAATGGCAATCTGGAGATCGATGGGGAGGCTGGTCAACTTCAACCCAAGGCTATTTACCTCAACAAATAACTGCCCATGCCATGGCAGAGATTGAAATAAGGAGAAGTGAACTAATTCCAGATTGGCAGAAAATTAGCGGTTAACATCATGAAATTCACAAAAAAATTGGCACCTATTTTATTAGGTGTTTTTATGACCTGCAATAACAATTCAGTTGGAATTGCTCAGGAGAAAATCGAATTTCATTTGGCAAAAATTGAAAACCATCTCTTGAAAAATCGAGATTCAACCTATAGCTTTATGAAATCCATTGTATTTTTAGAAGAAAATACCGGTATTGAATCTGAATCAGATGGAACCTATTTTGGGAAACTAAACCCAACTTTTGAAAACCTGGCAAAATGGAAAGCGTGGTATAAAAGCAATCGCGAAAAATAAAACTTACTCTTAAATTATAAAATTGAATGAACAGCAGGAAGCGTTTACTCGCAGCAATTATGTTTACAGACATTGTCGGATATACCGCGATGATGAATGAAAATGAAAGTGCAGCTGCCGCCGTTCGTGAGCGCCATCGGGATATTTTTGAGAAGGAGCATCAGCGTTGCAACGGCGAAATTCTCCAATACTACGGTGACGGCACATTGAGCATATTTAAAAGTGCAGTGGAAGCAGTGGAATGCGCGATCAAAATGCAACAGGAATTTCTGAGCGGAGCAATTGTGCCGCTTCGTATTGGTATCCATTTGGGGGATATTGTTTTTGATGAAAGCGAAATATATGGCGATGGGGTTAATCTGGCATCGCGAATTGAAAGCCTTGGCATCCCCGGTTGTGTTTTGATTTCCGATAAAATAAACTACGCTATAAAAAATCACGCTTCGGTAGAAACGCAATCTATAGGATATTTTGAATTTAAAAACATCAAAGACCCAATTGAAGTCTTTTCCATCAGCAACAAAGGCATCAAAATCCCTGAACGATCCGAGTTGAAGGGAAAACTGAAAAAAAATAAAAAATCCATCGCCGTCCTTCCTTTTGTCAACATGAGTGCCGACCCCAACAATGAATATTTCAGCGATGGCATTGCGGAGGAAATATTAAATGCTTTGGTGAAGGTGGAAGGCTTGCAGGTAATTGCCCGCACCTCCTCTTTTGCCTTCAAAGGTAAGAATATGGACGTCCGGGAAATCGGGCGACAGTTAAATGTAGGTCATATTTTGGAAGGCAGCGTTCGCAAGGCGGGCAATCGTGTTCGCATTACCGCACAATTGGTGAGTGCATTGGATGGTGCTCATTTATTCTCTGAAACCTACGACCGCAACCTCGAAGATATTTTTGCAGTTCAGGATGAAATTGCTTCAAAAATAACCAACCGCCTGCGGGAGCACCTTGGAGAAGCACAGCATCAGCAACAACTCGTCTCTGTTCCCACCTTAAACATGGAAGCCTATGAAATTTTCCTCAAAGGTTTGTTTTTTTTCAACCAATGGGGAGAAACGATGGGCAAGGCGATCCCCTTTTTTGAAAAAGCGATTGAACTACAAGAGGACTTTGCTATTCCACATGCTCATTTGGGGCTCTGCTACATCTTTCAAGCCTTTGCAGGAAAAATGACCTGGGCGGAGGCGCATGAAAAAGCAACCACACATACCAACAAGGCTATTTCCCTAAAATCGGAAGTGCCGGAAATTTACCAATCTCAATTCCTGCTTGAGTTTTTTGTTAACTGGAATTGGAAAGCCGCTGCCCAGGCAGTCAAAAAAGGCTTGGACTTGTTTCCAAATTTTGCATCGCTTTATCATTGTAAGTCCAGCTTGTTTTGGTTACCTGTTGACCAACCCAATGTGCTCAAAGCGATGAAAGAGGGTTTGGCATTGGACCCATTGTCTATCGAAATGAATTTATATACAGGCATTGCTCATTTGATTGGAAAGGAGTATGAGGAAGCCTCCTTTTATTTTGATAAAGTATTGGAAATGGTTCCAAATCATCGAGTGTCTTTGGAATACAAGGGATGGATTGAGGAATCAAAAGGAAATTACCAGGCTGCACTTCGATTTTTCGAAAAACTGGAGCCTTTTGGTTATCGGCTACATCGCGCTACCTGCCTGGGATGGGTGTATTTTAAATTAGGTCAAAAAGACAAGGCAGAAGCCTATTTGCAGGAATTGATAAGCCTTGAATCGCAACCTCAAGGTGTGGGACTTACAGTTGACCTGGCAACCTTATACACCGGTTTTGGTGATTATGATAAAGCCTTCTACTATTTGGAAAAAGCAATAGAAAACAGAGTCGGCTCTATTATGTTTGTTAAAGCTTATCCTATGTTTAAACCCTTATTGGCTGACCCTCGAATCTCAAAAATTGAAAAGCTGATTGGAGCAATACCAGATGTTGAGTTTTAGGTTGATTTAATGAGCATAATAAGTCGAGTTAATTCATGGTTGTTATGAACCATTTCTTCGACTGCTTGAAGAGATGGAAATGGAAAAGGAAGATCAATTATTTTTACTTGGCGATACTATTGATAAGGGAAACGATAGTTCAAAAGTTTCGGATGATAGAAATGAACTTCAAAAAAATTAAGGTTCTTTGACAAATTTCGTGGAGAAGGAAATCGGAGAATATAAATTCATGGAAACCATAATCTGAAAAATAGAAAGGGAAATACGAATCTGCTTTTTCAATGAAAATTTAATTTACCTTGCCTTTGTTCCACGCCTGGATGGGGTTGTAAGATCTGGAGCACATTAAAGAGAAATCATGAAATTAATTATACATGAAATTGGTATTTACAGAGGTTGGATGTTAAAGCCAGACCAATACGAGATGCTTTTCAAATCGCTGTTGGAAAAAAATATTGAATTAACCAACAGTCCAGAAGAGTACAGATTTTGCCATTACCTGGCAGGGGTAATCTAATTTCAAATCAGCTCTTCCAACAAAACCTCTGCATCCACAATATCCTGTTTGTAACTATTTTCGGTGACTGAATGATTGGTGATAAAAGTGATAAAAACTTGCTTTTTTGTCCCTGTTATCTCGATAAATTGCTGTCGTTTTCGCAATAATTCCTGATAATAGGATTTGGTAATGGTAAAGGAAGACGAATGAAATTTTATTTCACAAAGATTAATCGTGTCATCTTTTCGGTCAATGATTAAATCAATTTGAAAACCGCTGTGCTCCTGATTTCCTAAAAGACGAAGGGATGATATTTCTGAATAGACTGCCCTTATTCCCAACGCATTTTTAATGGCAACAATATGCTTGTGACAAAGCGATTCAAAGGCAAAGCCTGTCCAAATTTTATAGGTTTGACTGTTGGCTAATTGTTGCCACATACCTGGCGTGTATTTTCGATTTGGCTTAATGAAACGATGGTAAAAAATTGAAAATTCATCCATCAATCGGTAGGTAGTACCTCGTTTCTTTCTGCCGAATGGGCTTACTTCCGCAATAAAATCAGAAACAACTAATTCTTTTAAAGCCCTTTGGCAGCTTGCCTGACTTTCCTCACTCAGAGCTTTAAATATATCCTTTTGACTCAACCCAAAAGGATGCTTTGCCAATACACTTACAATTTTCTTTTGCAATTGAGCATTATTAAATAAGGCTTGATAAAGGTTATTGTATTCATGATACAAAATTCCGTTTGGAGCAAAGCAAATACGCTCAATTGCAGTGACAAAGCTTTCTCCTTTTTGAAGTTTTTCAAGATAAAAAGGGATTCCTCCCAAGGTCATATATATTTTGGCTAACTCCTGGGTAGAAAACCGCAAGCCGTTTGATTTAAAAAACGCACTTGTTTCGGAAAGCGTAAAAGGCTTTAAATGAATGATTTCCGTAACTCGGTTATGTAATCCGCCGGGATCATTGATTATTTTACGTGTAATCCATGAAGTGGCGGAACCACAGATGACCAAAAGAAAGTGTTTTTCCTTTGAAATGTAGTCATTCCACAGATGCGCTAACATTTGCACAAAACCGGAACGAACCGTTGCTACCCAAGGTAATTCATCAATGAATATAATTTGTTTTTTATGGGCAGCTAAAGTCTTTAAGTAAGCTTTCAACCTAATAAAAGCCATTTGCCAATTCGGTGGAATCTTTGCCTCAAACGTTCCGTCATATTCTGCAAGTTTTATGGCAAAATTGACCAATTGGGCAGCAGTATCCCCATTTTGAATCCCGGTCATGTCAAAGCAATATTGCTCCCTCAATAAGGTATCTACTAAAAAAGTTTTACCCACTCTCCTGCGACCGGTTACTGCCAAAAACTCACTTTTTGTAGACTTTAAAAGTCGCTTTATTTTTTTTTCTTCTGCTTTTCGACCTATCATTTATTTTTGATTTAAATTCAAATATAAGTCTTCTATTTGAATTTAAAATACTTTTATGACACTTAAAACCAAATAACGCTGCCATAAATTATTATATCTCCCCATCAGGTTTTTCAAACTTTCCCAAATATTTCTCTGATAGTGGAAATAATTCAGCAAAATCCAGGTCCTTTTGCTGATTCAGGAGAACGTTTTTGATTGAGCAGAAAGGAGGAAAATGGGAAGTAAAAAATAAGGATTTTGGGGTGGCTGAGGAAAGAATAAGCGTATCTTTAAATCTAGTAAAAAATACAAATGGTAAACTTTGAATTTGATGAATATTATCAAAGTTTTTGTAACCCTGTTAATATTAGTGGGTTGCTATGAAGTTAGTGAACAAAATGAATCCAAACACACCTCCTGTTTTGAGCATTATTATTATTTAGAATATGATGAATACGGAATTCCAAATTCGGAAGAGAAAGTTCTATTGCATTTATCAAATACAGATAGCATCTATGTAGATCCTGGAAAGGTTTGCAGTCTACATGTTGCCCCCATTTGGAAAAAAAAAGAATTTCCATTTGAGGTATTGAATTTTTCAAACCTGACTTATTTATGGGTAGCAATGAGAGATTTTAAAAGTCTTCCTAATGAAATAACTCAATTGAAACAATTGAAACACCTGGATATACAAAATAGTGGACTTGAGAATCTGCCAGATAATATTGGAGAATTAAAAGAATTAGAGGAGTTGGTTTTATTATTTAGTAATGTTGAAAAATTGCCTAACTCTATTTGTGAACTATCAAATCTAAAAAAATTGCACTTGGGAGGGACTAAAGTCAAAAGACTTCCTCCTTGTCTAAACCAATTACAAATCCTAGAAAAATTTATACTTTTTTACGAGGATAAAGAGGAGTTTTCAGAAGAACTAAAAATAGAACTAGAAACCCTAAAGAAACAATTGAAAAAATGCAAATTCATGCTTAATTAGGTGCATATTCCGATAGCATTGACATCCTTAATCCAGAGGCAAGGTGTCACGATTAACACATACGTGACAGTGAAAGCTTAAAGCAAAGCGGACTCTATGTCAACCTCGACATTTATACTAGCTATTCTCTCATCATTCAATAAAAAATAAAACAATGTTCAATCTATTTAAAAGCCAGGATAAAAATCGAGTGATATATTCACATGCAGATTACAATATCATCTTTGAGAATAAGAATATTGAAGAATCCGAAATTAAATCAAATAATATTGGACTGGTTAATTTTCCGACAGGTAAAGTGATTGTTTGTGACCCCTTGGCTTACCCTGATACAACTCCTTATCAAAAGAAAATTCCCAAAGGAAAGTATCCAGTAATAATCTATTCTGCAACGAATACAGAATTAGGAGAACGACATGCAATTGCACAACTAAAATTGAATGATAATAAAGCGGTTAAGTGGGAGCTAGCTTTGAGAGAAGGAGAAGACACATCAGGAATCAAGGAAAAAGGAGAATTTATAGGCTACCCAGTTGATGCAGGAGTTGCTGGGATTTATGATTATCAAACGGCATTAGAATATGAGGCCTTTGACAAAGAATTCATGAAACTGAATTCAGAAGGAAATATGTACGATGATTATTTTGCTGCTGAATTTAAGAAAAATGCCAAGAACCCAGATGAGTATGGGGATTGGATAAATCACAAATTACCTAACTCAAATTCAACATTAACCATGTTCACATCTGGTTATGGAGATGGACTTTATCCAGCCTATTGGGGAATCGATGAAAATGGAGAATTAACATCTTTGGTTTTAGATTTCTTCATTATACTGCTTCCAGATGAATGAAGTTTAATGGATAATTGCTGAGAGTAAGGGTTCTATTTTAATAGCAATCAAATGCTCAAAGTACGCCAATCCGAAACGATAACCTCATAAAAAAAGAAATAAAGTGAAAATCATAAAAATAATCATCGGCTTCCTATTGCTTTTTGGAGCAGGACAAGAATATATAAATGCGGGTAGGCAATTAGGTTCATTTTTCTCACCAGGAATACTCTTGGCAATTTTAGTTATGTTGGTACTTTCTACATGGCTAATTGGAAGTGGTTTTAGTAATAGAAAATTTAGGTTGAAATCATTTAGCTTTATAAAATTCTTTATCATCTCATTAGGAATCTTCTTATTAGTAGCAATGTTCTCTTTATCCTCTTATGTTGTACCAGGTAATTTCAAATCTATTAATGGAATAAATATTCCCCTGAATAAATGTATAATAGGAAGCGAACTAATAATCCCAGATAAAGCAGAAAGGGAGAAATATTGTCTTTGTTTGGCTGATAAGATAACAGCTGATTCATCCCTAATAGATGAATACCGAAATGAACTTGAAAATGGGCAATTGGATAAAATTTTCAAAGAACTTCAAAAGGACGAAAAAATTGCTGGATTGGGTTTTGAGAATTGTTTCAGTGCAACAGAAGTAAAATGGACAAACAACCTTGCGAATTCAATGAAATCTAATTGGATAAAAGAATTAGAGGGAACTGATTTTGAACAGACAAAAGATATTGAGGCTTATTGTGAATGCTTGCTAAATGAATATAGAAAGTATCCATTAAGTGAAATCTTGGAAGATGATTTCCAAGAGAGCGAATTAGCAATTTCGATTGAAAGTAATTGTTTGGAAAGAAGTAAAAACAAAAACTGAGCTCAACAAATAATTCTTCACACGGTTTGACAAACAATATATGTTCAAAACTGTCGGAGAAATTTAGGGGTGTAGTTAATCTTCCGCCTAGCTACAAATTCCAGGGAAAAGTCATGCCTAAAGGATGAAAAAATTAACAGTCATACTCCTTCTACTAATTCCAATTTTATCATTTACTCAAAAAAATGAAAATGAGGCTGAAATTCAACTGGCAATAATCAAAAAGCAACTCAAATTTGGAAATGCTGAAAAAATAGATTCAATTATTTTAATCGAGGCATATAAGGCAAAACAACCTCCAGACTTTACCTTTCTGGATGAATTAATGAAAGATTCTGTAGAATCCTCGACCTTTAGCCAACTTTATACCCAAACCTATAAAAATGAAACATTCATCAATAGAGTAATTGAAGAACCAGCTATTAAAAAATCACTTCGGGCGTTTAAGCAAAATTTTCATAACCATCCAAAAATCACAATAGCGTCACTAGAGGACCATAACTTGCATTTTCAATCAATAACTTCGGAACAGTATCATAAATTCTTTGGAAGAAAATCCAGAAAAGTTGATAAAGCCTGGAAGAAGATAAACAGGAAGTTTAGAACAATCCAGGTAATAGCGTTTTCTAAAATTGAATTTTATAAAGACTTTGCAACCATTTATTACGAACATCATTGCGGGGGATTGTGTGGCTCCGGAAATATTGTGATGCTCGAAAAAGTAAATGAGCAGTGGGTAATCATAGCAGAAATTAATTTATGGATGTCTTGAAATAGTCAATGAACATATTGTAACTATCAATTGTCGTCCATCAAATTTATAAAATGAATCGTAAAAATGCGATGAATAAAACTTGGTCAAAAACTGAGATTTCAGAAATAATTGCGGATTATTTTCATATGCTATCCTATGAGATAAAGCAGTTACCCTATAACAAAACCGAACATCGTAGAAGTTTAAAAAAGAGACTAAATAATCGCAGTGATGGCTCTATAGAATTTAAGCATCAAAATATAAGTGCCATATTGATAAAGTATGGAAGGCCATATATCATTGGATATAAGCCACGAGCAAATTATCAAAAAGACTTGGAAAAAGCTTTATTAGATTTCTTGGAATTTGATAAAGGACTAGAAAAAGATTTTGAAGCTTTTTCTTTGCTCAGCAAATTTGAGAAGAAATTAAAAATAGACTTTGAAACGTGGATAAGGGATAAGCCTGAGATGAATATAATAGAGGAACCAAAAACAGAATATAAAACTAAAATTGCCAGAATAAACTATATCGAAAAAGAACAAACAAATAAGCTAATGGGAGAACAAGGGGAAAGCTTGGTTATCGAATATGAAAAATGGCGATTAAAAAAGGAAGGGAAAGAAAAGTTAGCCAATGGAATCGAATGGGTATCGAAAGAATACGGCGATGGGGCAGGATTTGACATATTATCAAAAAATATAAATGGAACAGACAGGTATATCGAAGTAAAGACGACAAAGTTAGGAAAGTATACTCCAATTTACTTTACAAGAAATGAGTTGAAATTTTCTAAAAAAAATTCAGAGAATTTCCATTTGTATAGAGTTTTCGAATTTAATAGAAACCCCAAAATGTTCAATTTATTGGGAAGTTTAGATGAAGTCTGTAAATCTGAACCAATAAATTACATCGGTAAATTTAAATAAAAAGAAGGCTCCTATCTTTCAAATTTTTAAGGTGATGCCTTTGAGAGGAAGCCCATGGCAAGGAAAAAGGTATTGCTATAAAAATCTACCTTTCACCTTTTTGAGGCAACACCTTCTTACCTCTGCTCCACTCCATACTCGAAGGCATCACCTCAAAAAGTCGAACAAACGACCCCTTAACCAAAAACAAAACTGATTTCCCCTCTGATCAATATTTGCTTTTGATCAAAAAGAATATCTCCAACTTTCAAAAACCGAAGCTCAGACCTGCTTTTCCCATACATAAAAGCTTTTTTCAAAAATGCTCGTTGCAAGCCTACATCGGAAAATTGGTGTTAGGATTATTAAAACCATAAAAGAAAAATATTGTCCGAAAAAAATAATTACTTTTCGAGTATTTAGAATATTCAATAAATTTCCATTCCCCTTACTGCTAATGAAAAAAAAGAAGAAACCAAGAAAGTCTAGTTCTTCAGAATTCATGCTTAAAGAATATGAACGGATTCATCAGCTTTGGATTGATGAAAACCTTCAAGCTGAAAGGAGAGTCAATTTCTTTTTAACTATTGGATCCGGAACTATAGGAGCAGTTATTGTCATTTTTGAATTTGGAGACCTCCAATTGCTAACATATCAAGCAGCTATTTTTGGCGTATTAATGGTACTCTTATTATTTGGTATAACCGTTCTAAATCGATTGAATTCAAGAACCGTTATGATCCGTGCATTAAGAAATTCCATCCACGAAGTTCAAGAGTATTTTGCCAATAAGGATCCCGAAATCAGTGATTACCTCGACAGACAAAGAAAAGTATTCTATTTTCCGGATAGTGGCAGATTTGTTATTAGATTTTTTCAAAAGTCATTTAGTGGAGGACGTAATGATTTAATGATTTACTGCATAGCGTTTATTTCAGTAGGGATAATAACCTTGATTTTACACATAAACATCTCTAATGTTTTTGTTATAATAATTAGTGCTATCCTAACATTTTTTATTACCACAAGGCTGCTTCGGATTTATTGTAATTATATGGTGAAAGTTTTGCGTCCATGGGCAATCTATAAATTTAAATGATGGTGTTTAGTTAATTGCCTATCTATTAAAGCAATAAATAAATGGGACTTTAATCAATTTAACCAAAGACCTAAAATGTAATTTAAACATGGAAGCCAACAGTAGCTCCTCCCCTGAAGAATTCAAAAAATCAAATTGGACATAAAAAAACTCCCTAGCAAATCACTGATTCACAAGGGAGTTCGGATAAAATTTCGTGGAGGCGGGGGGAGTCGAACCCCCGTCCAGAGAAGGCACCGAGAAGCTTTCTACATGCTTAGTTACCTATTTCAATTTTCGAGTATCAGGAAGGTCAGGTGACCCACCCATGCTGATACCTTAGCCCCTGAATTTCATTCGACCGGCGGAGCCCTCGGTCAAACTAGCCCGCACCCGAGTTAACGGGTTGGTTGATGCGCGGTACGCTGTGTAGCAGGCTTCAAGCGTAGGGCGCAATAGCTTTCTAAGACCTGGTCTTAGGCAGCCATGGCATACTTAGGTGTGCCATTTACATATTGGTTAATTGCCGTTTGTTAACGGAGACAAGCAATCATGCTCCGACATGCTTACTAAACAGTTTACATTCCTGTCAATTCCAGTACGCCCCCTTTTTAAGTTCAAGATCAAGTTCAAGTTCAAGTTCAAGATCAAGTTCAAGTTCAAGATCAATACAGTGTAGCCAATGTAAATTAATGTTCTTTTTAAATGAAAATGAAAATTAGAATGGTTCAAGGACTATATTTTAATTTTCATTTCAATTTTTATTCTATTCAAAAGGTTTAATTTATTTCGATTACAGTGTAATCAAGTTCAAGTTCAAAATTGACATTGATCTTGAACTTGAATATTTTGTAACCTAAGTATTCTTTCAATCAATGCTGGAATTGAGCGGCTGGATTTTGCAATCCAGCAAGCCCAACGAGCATTTTATGATTTCGTCTTCTTTTCTACAAACTTTATTCGGCAGACGACATATGGTAGACGGCTTGCCGTTTGTCCACTTTCGGTTCTAACTTCCTTTTATATGCTCAATTTTTCTACCGCAATGTGCGGGAGGAGGTTCCCCTTCAGGGGTCAGGGGTGAGCAGAGCTATTTTTTAAAAGAACTTTCGCCATTAGCGGTCGCAAAGGTAATAACTTTGTTGAGGGGGAAAAAGTTCTGAGGAACTTGTGCTTCCTCTTTTTATTGAATTATAATAATTTCAATTTATCTTCTAATTTGGCTGTTGAAAATATTTTTACTTTAAAAGATTTGACAACATGACAAAGCGACTAACCATTCCCTTCCTGTTATTTTTTTGCATTTCACTTTTTGCTCAAAATACACCACACCATACTGCCAATTATGATCTGGCTGCCCGGTTTTCTCCAAACAAATTGAGTAAAATGGTTTTCTCCACCAGCGTGTACCCACATTGGTTGAAAGGCAGTGAACGGTTTTGGTATACTTATGAAACCAGCGAAGGCAAATTTTACTACATCGTCGATCCGGTTCGGGGGACGAAAAATGCCTTGTTTGACAATGTGAAAATGGCGGCAGATATGTCTCGACTCACAGGCGACCCTTTTGACGCAAAACATCTCAGTATTACCAATTTAAAGTTTATAAAAAATGAAACTGCCCTGCAGTTTGAGGTAAAGAGTAAGTTGGTGGAAGAAGAGGAAAAAGATGACAAAGAAGACAAAGAAGACAAAGAAGACAAAGAAGACGATATGGAGGAAGAAGGTGAAAAAGAAAAAAAGAAAAAGAAAAAAGGCAAGATGGTGCCTAAGGTTTGGCATTTTGAATACGATCTGAATACCCAGGAATTGAGGCTGCTCGAAGATTATGAAAAACCTAAAAAACATTTGAACTGGGCTTCCATTTCTCCAGATACTTCCTATGTCTTGTTTGCAAGAGAACACAATTTGTACTGGATGTCCTGGGAAGATTATAGAAAGGCACAGGAAGACGAAAAAGATTCCACCATTGTCGAACACCAGTGGACAACTGATGGGGAAGAGCATTATGGCTTTCAAAGATATGGCAGGGGCATTACCAATGTGGATATGGAGAAGAATAAAGACAAACGCAAATCTGTTAGCGTTGTTTGGGCACCCGATGGCAGCAAATTTGCCATGAGCCGCTATGATGAAAGAGAAGTAAAAGATCTATGGGTCATCAATTCTGTCGCACAACCCCGCCCTACTCTGGAGACTTATAAATACCACATGGCTGGCGAGAAAGAAGCTGCCAAACAGGAATTGTATGTGTTTGATTTTGCAAGCAAGGAACGTCTGCAAATACATGCCGATACATTTAAAGATCAGTCGATGTCAGTCTTGCGGGCACCGCGATTGAAAAAGAATGCAGATGATGAATTGCGCTTTGGTTTGTGGCTGGCACCTGATAATTCGACGCTTTATTTTACGAGAACGAGCCGCGATTTAAAAAGAATTGATGTTTGTGCTGCCAACACCACAACGGGCGAAGTAAAAATCATCATTGAGGAAAGATTGAATACCTATGTAGAGACAAGAACATTGGGTCTGGTAGACGGTGGAAAGGAATACATTCATTGGTCAGAGCGAGATGGCTGGGCACATTTTTATTTGTATGACAGTGAAGGAAACCTGAAAAATCAAATTACTTCCGGACCTTACCATTGTCAAAGTATCGAGGGCATTGATTCTCAAAATCGGGTACTCTATTTCTCCGCCAATGGCCGGGAGCCAGGAGAGGATCCCTATTACTACCACCTGTATCGGGTGAATTTTGATGGCACAGGGCTGCAATTATTGAATCCTGGAAATTATACCCACTCCGAAAACCTAAATGACGAGATGACCTATTTCGTCAATAATTACTCTCGCGTCAATACGATTCCAGCTACTGCTTTGTACAACAATCGAGGCAGAAAAATCATGGACCTGGAGACTGCAGATCTTTCACTACTCCTCCAGGCAGGTTATCAATTTCCGGAACCCTTTAAAGTAAAAGCGGATGATGGCATCACCGATTTGTATGGGGTCATGTACAAACCTTTTGATTTTGACAGTACCAAATCCTATCCCTTGATTGAATACGTCTATCCAGGTCCTCAGACAGAATCCGTTTCCAAATCTTTTTCCTCCAGAATGAATCGCACGGATCGAATGGCACAACTGGGCTATATCGTGATTACGATTGGAAATCGGGGAGGACACCCAGCCCGTTCCAAATGGTACCACAATTATGGCTATGGCAATCTACGTGATTACGGCTTGGCTGACAAAAAAGCTGCTGCCGAGCAACTCGCTGATCGGCATGACTTTATAGACATCGATCGGGTAGGCATATTTGGACATTCAGGTGGTGGATTTATGTCTACCGCTGCGATGTTGGTTTATCCGGATTTCTTTAAGGTAGCTGTTTCTTCAGCTGGCAATCACGACAATAGCATTTACAATCGCTGGTGGAGCGAAAAACACCACGGCATCAAGGAAATTTTTAACGAACAGGACAGTACGATTTCTTTCAAATACAATATTGATAAAAATCAGTCTCTGGCTAAAAACCTGAAAGGCAAGCTCCTGCTATGTACTGGCGATATTGACAATAATGTGCATCCAGCTGCCACCATTCGCATGGCAAATGCACTGATAAAAGCCAATAAGCGCTTTGATTTTTTCATTTTCCCGGGACAGCGACACGGCTTTGGTAGTATGTCGGAATATTTCTTTTGGCTAAGAGCAGATTATTTTAATGAACATTTGCTGGGAGATGTGAAAACGGGAGTGGATATGAAGGAGCTGAATAACGAGAAGCCCAGGAGATAAATGCTTGAAACAAAAACCAAATATTCGAGCCAGTTTATAACTGTTCTTTGGATAGCCTCCTTTTGGATCTTAATTTCTATCCTTCAACTGCTTTATGAATATGCTATTTTAACTGATTACGGAGCCACTCCTAGATGGGCAGAAAATGGCCAGTTTCTTCAATATTTTGTACTTAACACTTTTACCTTTTTAATAATTGGTTTGGTAGGTGGCTTGACTATTGTTTATTTTCTTCAGCGGTGGTTTCGCACACTGCCTTATGGTTTGGCTATTTTGTATTTAATCTTATGTTTCTCTATTCTTTTTATAGTCTTGACTTCCTTAAACATGTATATTTTAGCCATCGCAAATGTCGAATGGGAACGTGTACACGAGGAGGTCTGGAATTCTCTCCTATCCTACTTCCTTAGCTTTGAGTTCTTCAAGAATTTTGTCTTTTGGTTGTTGATTTTAATCGTCACCTTGATTGCGCTGTTTGTGCGGGATAAATATGGGCCTGGATTGTTGCTTAAGTTTCTTTTGGGACAATATTTTCATCCAAAAAGAGAAGAACGGATATTTATGTTTCTCGATCTTAAAGGATCTACAACGATTGCCGAGCAACTTGGAGAGAATAAATATTTCAATTTCCTTAGAGAAGTATTTGCAACGGTTACTCCTCCTATTCTTGAAACCAATGGGGAGATCTATTAATATGTAGGAGATGAAATTGTGATAAGTTGGCCAGTGAAGAGAAACCTCAAAAATTCATATTGCCTACACTGTTTTTTTGAAATTCAAAATGCACTAAAGAAAAAATCAACCCATTTTGAAAATCAATACAAAACACAACCAATTTTTAAAGCAGGTCTTCATTACGGGAAAGTTATTGCCGGAGAAATTGGAGTTATCAAACGCGACATAGCTTATTCAGGAGATGTTTTAAATACAACCGCAAGAATTCAGAGCAAATGCAACGATTTTGGAGTACTTATCCTTTTATCCAAAGCATTGCTTCAATTATTATCTCCCTTGAATAAACATTTCATTTCCAAACAAGTGGGGGAAGTACTTTTGCGTGGGAAGGAAAAACCTGTAGAACTGCACACCCTTTCTATTATTGATTAGCTTTCGCCATAATCAACCCGCCATATTCCAATGCGATCTTCCTATCTCCCGCTACTTTCAAATATTCCTCATCGGTAGCCATTTTCAGGAAGTGTTGAACAGAAGGGTATTCAACCAATAAAATGGTGTCAGGTGCATTTTCCGAGCTACCAATAACCATATTTTGAACCTCCCCACTCCAAATCACCTTTCCTCCAACTGCCAAAAGATGAGGAAATACATTTTTCATGTAGCGTTGGTAAGCTGCTCTGCCAGTTTCATCCCCTTTGTCAGTTTTGGATTTGTATTTTAAAATATTGACCATGACTATGGGGGTATCGGCGGGATAATTCATCAATGCAGCAATTTGTTCAGAGCTAGGTATGACGTGATTGTTCAGATTCATTTTTGATTAAGTTTAATCATAAAAGAGGTAATATTAAGATGCTTTCAACTAAAAACATAGAAAATGAGGTGTAGATAGGAGGCATTTTCAAAAAGCTTCCTATCTTAAGAACTCCACTTCTCTCGGCAATAAAATAAAGATCTCTCCGAAATGATTTCTGGATGTCGCCTGCAGTTCTCCTTCTTTTCCAATTCCTGAATACACATCAATATGCCCTGGTCCTTTGATGTTACCGCCTACATCCTGGGGCAACAGGAGTTGATATTCGTGATGAGACAGCTTTCCGTTTGTATCTAATATGGGCATGGATGCCAGCAATACACTGCCTAAAGGAAAGTATTTGGAGTCTACTGCAACGGAAATATCTTTTTGAAGTCTAACGCCACCGGCTCCTTTTACGACTGATTTTGTGGGATTAAAAAAGACATAGGAAGGATTGTAGTACAAAACCATTTCACCACGATGCGGATTTTCATTCAAAAAGCGTTTGATGCCATTGATCGTCAAGTTTTGAGTACCCAGGTCTGTATTTTTCCGAATAAAAATTTCGATGCTTCGATAGGCGTGACCGTTTTTTCCGGCATACCTGAATAGACTTTTTTCATGGGTGTCCAGGAAATTGATCATACCAGATCCTTGCAATTGCATATAATAGATGTCAACCAAATTATTTGCATATCCAATTTCCAAACCCATTCCCTTTAGAGCTCCTTCTCCGTCTATTTGCCTTCGCGTTGGCAATCGACCCGACCAATGCTGAGGGTACTTGTAAAAAGGATATTTGTAAATTTCATCCTTGTGTTTTTTGATGTCTAAAACCGGTGTAAAATATCCTGTAAATTTGACATGCCCTTTTTGATCTTTTCCCCAACTTTGAAATGCGGCCAAGTCGTTTTTAACATAGGGTTCGCCATTTTTATGCTTATTCAATAATAGGTTAATGATCTTTTCCAGTTGTTCGATAGATACCAAAAGACCAGTAGTTCGCTGACTTTCTTTTTGTTTTCTATATTCCAGAACCTTTAGCTGCCGCTCCAGCCCTAAAACCAATGCTTCACTTAATGGTGGAATGTCAAGGGTATCAATGGAAGTTTCTGCATACAACCCGGGATATTCTTTTGCAAATTTAATTTTACCGTTTGTAAGGCGTTCATGCCTTGTTTTTTCCAACACGACAGGTGTGGCTGGAATGCTTATTTCTATGGTTTTTGTATCAACAGATGTCCTATTAACTGGGCGATGACAACTAGCCCATATAAGTACCAGTGCCAAGCCCAGCAAGGGTTTTAGCATATTCATCAGAGGTGCTGTTTAAGGATTATGAAGCTCCCTAGAGTGAATGCCGTCTGTACTACGGAAAACCTTTATTGTTTTGGGTGTTGGTTCAAAAAATCAGGTTTTGGAATGGCTTTATCGACGTTCTAATTGCTTTTATTTTCTGACTATTTGGGGAAGGAACATCGGTCATGGGTGGGAGTTGAGCGCATAAAAAATTCACAATATTAAAGCACAATAATTTTTCATATCAAAAATTCTACCAAAAGAAGTTTGGTGCTTAGTGCATTAAATACTTAAAAATATCAAGTAAAGCACTTTTATTGTTATTTTATTCCGAAAGTTGTTTTCATGGCTTTCATTTCACATTTTAGAAACTGTCTTGAAATACACCAATAATTTTTTTAGACGTCTTTTTTAGCCCTTCTTCGTTACAAAAATCCTCATTTAGCTTTGGCTAAACTTCGGTTTTTGCGCCTCGATGGACCAAAAAATACCTACTAAAAAATTTTACTACTGATTTCAAAACAGTTTCTGAAAAAAGTCTTTTTTATTTGCTGTATGAAAAAAGTCATCATCACTTTTGGGCTCATTGCCAGTCTTTTGCTCGCATTATTGCAGTTGAGCAAATATTCCTTGATGATGAATAGCTTCAACAGTGAATTCGTTGTTGTAGGTTTTGCGCTTCTATTTTTGGGTTTTGGCTATTGGGTGAGTCGTTATTTGGTAAAAAAGAAATCAGGCCTGCAAGCATTGCCAGAAGCTACCGAAGAACTGAACACCGAAAAAATCAAAGAATTGGGTATCAGCAAACGCGAATACGAAGTGCTCCAAAAAATTGAAGAAGGTTTGTCCAACCACGAAATTGCCCAAACACTCTTCATTTCTGAAAGTACCGTCAAAACCCATGTCTCCAATCTTTTGCTAAAACTAGATGCCCGACGACGTACCCAGGCGGTAACGATTGCCAAAGAATTGAGAATTCTCTAAAGTATCGGTACCCCATTGTTTTTTTCGAACCGGGAACTCTGAACCGAGAACCCTGCACTCCAATCTGGCCACTCCTACTTTAGTATGATTTCTCCTCATGCTCCCCAATTGGTACTTTCGTATGAGGCAAAAAAGCCAAAACACCTTTTGATTTGTGGCATCGTTCATTTAAATATATTCTATCATGAAAAATCCTATTATTCGTTTTGGACTTATTGGAGGCATCGTTCTTTTTCTTTTGGCTCAGGGGCAATGGCAATTGACCCGCACCAATGTCAGCTATGATACTGCTCAGGTACTAGGTTATTTATCCATTGTGATGGCTTTATTGAGTATTTACTTTGCGGTTCGAAAATACCGCGAGGAAGTAGGCGATGGTTTTATTTCTTTTGGAAAAGCCTTTCAGGTAGGTTCATTGACCGCACTGATTCCTTCCGCATTTATGTTTATCTCCACCGTCATATTCTATTTGAGTTATGGTGCCGAATTTAAAGCATGGGCTTTGGCTGAGATGCAAAAAAATACCCCACCTGCTGAATTGGCAACGATGATGGAACAATACGAAGCCAATCAAGCTTTATACGACAATCCATATTTCCAGGGGCTCATTATGTTTCTGACTGTTTTTGCGATTGGGTTGATCGTTTCCCTTGTTACTGCCTTCATTTTGCAGAAGAAACAACCCACCGAAAACACCATGAATTTAGAAGCTGCCTAGACACTGTTTTATCTGTAACCCTAATTAAAAATGCTCGTTGCAAGCTCCAGCTTGCCAGATGTAATAAAACCCAGGGCTCCTGACCTGTGGTTTCAAAAAACATCGCCGTCGCCAGGGCAGGAGCCCGGCTCCATGTTTCGTTTAGCAAGCTGAAGCTTGCAACGAGCCTCTCTTTTTTTCGGCAAATGCAACTCAGGAATTTGGTGGATTTGAATATGAAAATGAATTTAATACATTCGCGTATTTTGCGAACCTAAAATGGAATTTTCCGTTTCGCAATTTTGAAGCACATTTTGGCGGTGGAATTGGCTCTGCCAAGCTAACACTAAAAACCAATCCAATTAACAACCCCGATTTTCCTCCATTTGAGCAAGATGCCACCGGACTCGTATATCAGGTGCATACTGGTATCCGAATGATTCTTGCTAACAGATTGACCATTGGTTTGGCTTATCGCTTTTTGGCGCCAATGATGTAAATGAGGATGTGGTAGATCCAAATTTGGGGGAAGCACTCAATATTAGTTGGGACTTAACAACTCATAGAGGGGAATTGGGAATTGGTCTTAGATTTTAATATCGTCTATTATGCATCCAACCAACTGGAAAAAACTGGGGAACTATTTCAAACACAATGACTTCAATATCTTTTATAGGGAGCAGGGCACCGGCGAGGTGCTTTTACTCGTTCATGGCTTTCCAACTGCCTCCTGGGATTGGTACAAAATCTGGGATCAGCTTGCTTCAAAATACCAACTGTTAGCTCCTGATATGATTGGTTTTGGATATTCCGACAAACCCAAAAACTACGATTACCGAATCATGGATCAGGCAGATTTGCATGAAACCCTGCTACAAGAAAAGGGCATCACCTCTATTCATATTTTAGCCCATGATTATGGAAATACCGTGGTGCAGGAGTTGTTAGCCAGGTATCTAGATCGAAAAGAGCAAGGACAAGCCCTGTATGAAATCAAATCCATTTGCTTCCTCAATGGCGGACTTTTTCCAGAAATGCACCGCCCCAAATTGATTCAAAAATTACTCATCAGTCCAATTGGAGGCTTATTGGGTTCTTTTATGGGAAAATCGAAATTGCGTTCCAATTTTCAGGACATCTTTGGCAAAAACTCACAACCCACAGAGGAGGAAATTGATCATTTCTGGGATTTGATTATGTACAACAACGGAAAAGCCATTTTGCATAAACTCATTCGATATATGAGTGATCGCAAGCAACACCGGGAGCGATGGGTCAATGCCATACTGAAAGCCCCTATACCCATCAGATTAATCGATGGTCCTGAAGACCCGGTTTCGGGTAGACATCTTGTGAATTATTATCGGGAAATGGTGCCCAATGCAGATGTGGTAGTTTTGGAGGGGATTGGTCATTATCCTCAAGTGGAAGCACCGGAGTTGGTACTGGAAGGGGTTTTGGAGTTTTTAATTGAATAATTGCAGCACGGTTCTCATTGAATTTCAACCCACTATGTAATGTGCTTCGTTGCGGGGTGGGGGGGGTGGTTTGGGGGGTTTCCCACCCCCCCCCCCCCCCACCCCGCAACGAATTGAATACCACCGGATTAAGAAAAGGAGAAAACGAAAGGGTTTTATCGATAATTATATCACTGTATCTACATCCTCATATGGCAGTCCAAAAGCATCTGCTACGCCTTTATAAACCACTTTCCCATTCACCACATTCAATCCCAATTTGAGGGGTTGGTTTTCACGACAAGCTTTTTTCCATCCTTTGTCTGCCAACTGAATCGCATAAGGCAATGTGGCATTGGTCAAAGCAATGGTAGAAGTGTAAGGAACAGCACCTGGCATATTTGCAACACAGTAGTGAACCACCTCATCAATTACGAAAATCGGATCTTCATGTGTCGTTGGTTTGCAGGTTTCGATGCACCCTCCTTGATCAACGGCAACATCCACCAATACAGTTCCTGGTCGCATTTCTTTGAGCATCTCGCGACTGATAAGGCTTGGCGCCTTTGCACCTGGAATCAAAACTGCTCCTACTATCAGGTCGTGATTTTTGATAAGCCTTCGGATATTGTAAGCATTGGAATACAAGGTCGTTACATTGGCAGGCATGACATCTGAAAGATAGCGCAATCTTTCCAAATTGATATCCAGAATAGTCACATTGGCACCTAGTCCAGCTGCCATTTTAGCTGCCTGAGTTCCAACAATACCTCCTCCCAGAATCATAACTTTAGCTGGTGGCACTCCTGGAACGCCTCCTAGCAATACACCTCGCCCCTTCATCGGTTTTTCCAAATATTTAGCGCCTTGCTGAATTGCCATTCTTCCAGCTACTTCTGACATAGGAACCAATAGCGGTAAGCTTCTATTGGACAATTCTACCGTTTCATAAGCGAGGCAAACAGCTCCGGATTTGATCATTGCATTTGTCAATGGCTCATAAGAGGCAAAGTGGAAATAGGTAAAGACCAGTTGATCCTTTTTTATCAGATTGTATTCCTTTTCGATGGGTTCTTTAACCTTGATGATCATTTCAGCAATGTCGTAGGTCGCTTCGATGGAAGGTTGAATGTTCGCACCGGCATCTATATATTCCTGGTCACTAAATCCACTTCCATTGCCGGCAGTGGATTGCAGGTAAACGGTGTGTCCTCTTTTAATCAATTCGTAAGCTCCTGCAGGAGTAAGTGCTACGCGATTTTCGTTGGTTTTTATCTCTTTAGGTACGCCAATTATCATTTTTGATTGCTGATTTGGTTAGTCAGATTTTATTTGGCTGAAGGTAAACAGTTTTTGTAATCTGTCATTCTCAGTCAGTGTGGAAAATAAAATCCAGTGAATTGTTTTGCGGCGCAAATATAGTAGAATATGGTTGGTTTCAAATGGCTTATTGAGGCATTAGCACCAGAAGATGGGAAAGGCAGCATCTAACTAGCTTTACCAAATAAAATAATTCATGCTCAATATAATTTTTCAAGAAGGTATAGCAATTATATTTTTTGTCCAATTACAATTTATCCTCTTTTCCTGTGAAACATCCGATCACAAAATTAATTATTCTCCTATTGAAAATATCGCTATTAAAGGTCAAGTCTTTTTGGGAGAAGAAGACACTTCATTTCTTTATACTCCAAAAGGTCTTTATATAAAAATCATTCATCCGGATTTAGAGTATTGGAAGGCGCATAAAGTATTTTGGTTTGATAAAGAACTCAAACGAAAGGAATTTTTTGAAGACGATGAAAAAATTCGACTTTTGTATGATAGCCTTGAAGTTGGGGAGTATAAAATTCAATATTTATCCTACTTAAATGATACGGTTGAGCAAATCCTTTTTTTGGAAAGACCTATTGAACTGGAATTTCCTTCCAACCTCAAGAGCTATTATGACAAAATAAGCATAGGAAGATTTTTTCGAAATGGATACAACTCAAAGGATACTATTCAATTGCTTTATCAACAATTCTCTTGTTTTTCATTCGAACATAAACTAGTTGAATTTTTACCATATAATAATTCTACAATTATAAGGGTATCAGACTGGCGAGGAGAATGGGAATATTTAGAGATAGAGAATCCACTAAAAATCTTTAAAGAGTTTTTAATTCAAAGTGAAAATCTAAAAAAAACAAGTTGTACCACTTTTGATTATTACACTATTCGGAAGAGAGGAAATAAAAAAATTGGAATAATTAAGGACAGTAGCTGCGAATGGGAGGGGATCAAATTACTCATAAATCAATACTAAAAAACATGTTCAAACAACCTGCTTTCCTACTAATCATGCTCATTCTCAGATGAAGCAGGCCTCAAGAAATCCTTGACAAAAAAAATTACGATCAAGCCTACAAGGTCTCCAGCAACCAGTATCCAGAACCCAGAACCCAGCAACCAGAAGACTAGTACATCACTTTGGGCTACCGCATTCATTTGACTAAATAAGTTTTGGTTAGGGGTTTGGCAATAAATAAGATACCTTTGAATTTCAAAAAATCATTCGCAGTTGAAACCAATTATCATTACACCAAAGCGCGAAGCGAAGTTTAGGAATGTTGCTCGAAGACGGCAAACCAATCTAACTGTTATCCTCGAAAATGTGCATGACCCACACAATATAGGAGCGGTACTTCGCTCCTGCGATTCAGTTGGCATTGCAGAGGTATTCGTATTGTATTCAGAGCCAGAGCTGACCGAAGAACGATTGTTTTTGAGCAAAAAAACCGCTTCTGGTGCATTAAAATGGATAGATGTTCAGTTCTTTACAGACGAGGAAGCCTGCTTTTCCCAAGTAAAAGAGAAATACGACAAAATCTATAGCACCCATCTTTCAGAAGATGCGGTCGAGTTTTATGATTTGGATATGACAGAATCCGTGGCTTTGCTTTTTGGCAATGAACATGGCGGGGTTAGCGAAGCGGCTCAAAAATATGCGGATGGCAATTTCATCATCCCACAGGTAGGCATGGTGGAGAGTTTGAATATTTCGGTAGCTTGCGCTGTGACCTTGTACGAAGCATTTCGACAACGGCGTGCAAAAGGCATTTATGATGTTAAACAACTTTCAGATCCCCAACAAAACTTATTTGACAAGTATGTAGCAAAACACAAAACGAAGAGCAAAAGTCGATTTGTGAGTGCGAAGAATGATTAGTGTTTAGGATGCTCTAGTTTTATTTGAGCAACAATTCCTTAAGTTCTTGCATTGATTTCGGGTATTTTGGTTGACGTGTAGGCGGGTAGACGGGAATCATGTGTAATAATACACGTCTCGTCTTTACATCCCCGAATACCCGAATACCCGAATACCCGAATACCCGAATACCCGAAAATAAATAGTGAATCCAAATAACGTCACATAAAATCAACATCCTTTTGACATGAAAAAACTGCTAAAAATATTGAGTTTCGGCTTATTGTTGCTGTTGGGTTTTGTAATCGGATATGTGGCTATGATTTACCACAATGACATTCCTGTTTCAGAATTGAAGGAAAAATATGTGTACCCAGAATCCAAATTCATGGAGATCCAGGGCATGGACATACATTACAGAATCACGGGAGGAGGATTTCCTTTTGTTTTGGTACATGGAACGGCTGCTTCTTTACATACCTGGGAAGATTGGACCCGCATTTTGGACAAGGATTTTCAAATTATCAGTTTTGATTTGCCTGCATTCGGCTTAACAGGACCGCGCCCTGACCGGGAGTATTCTATTAAAAATTATGTTTCCGTATTAAATGACTTTGTGGAGAAAATTGGTCTGGATTCTTTTCATTTGGCTGGCAATTCGTTAGGTGGTAGTATCGCCTGGAATTATGCAGTCACACATCCTCAAAAAGTGGCAAAGTTGGTCTTGATTGATGCTTCAGGTTATAAATTGGATAAGGAACCGCCGATGGTTTTTAAGCTTGCCCAAAATCCAATGACAAGGAAATTATTGGAAAAATTGACCCCTAAATCTTTGGTAGATAAAAGCCTGAGAGAAGTATATCACAATGATGTATTGATAAGCAAAGAATTGGAGGACAGGTATTTTGAAATGACCCTGAGGGAAGGCAATCGCCAGGCTTTTGCAGATAGGGTCAGCAATGTGAAATACGAAAACCCGGAATTGATAAAAACCATCCAAAACCCAACTCTTATTCTCTGGGGGCAGACAGATGCCTGGATTCCAGTTGAATGTGCCAATTATTTTCATCGGGACATAAAAGATTCAGAACTAATCATTTATGATAATGCAGGGCATGTACCAATGGAAGAAATCCCTGAACAATCAGCAGAAGATACCCGGACTTTTTTATTGAAAGGGGAAGAATTGAATGCGCAGCTATTACCCAATGAAGGATTAAACGAATAGAAAAAAACACAGAATTATGAAATCCTTTAATGCAATTATTCAAAGCAATGATACCGGCGGTGCCTGGGTGGATGTTCCTTTTGATGTTGAAAAGGAATATGGCAAAAAACGAGTGAAAGTAAAAGCAACTTTTGATGGTGTAGAATATCGCGGTTCAATGGTAAGAATGGGAAGCGACTGCCACATGCTATTACTGCGGAAAGATATACGTGCCAAAATTGGCAAACAACCCGGCGATGAGATAAGTGTAACAGTAGAAGAAGATCTGGAACCCCGAGTAGTAGTTGTGCCTGAAGATTTAAAACAAGCGATGAATGCCTTTCCCGGAGTAGTCGCTTTTTTTGAAAAACTCTCTTATACACATCAAAAAGAATATGTTCAATGGATTGAAAGCGCCAAAAGAGAAGGAACCCGAATTCGCAGAATTCAAAAAGCAGTCACCTTAATGCAATCAGGCCAAAAAGGAATTTAGTACAGTGTGTATAAAGTTATTTTTTGCGCAAATGTGGCAAGAAATTCAAGGAAGTCTTTTCTGGCTTGAAGCTAAAGAGTGTGAGAATTTGAGAGTGTGAGAGTGTGAGACATGAAAATATCTCTCAAATTCTCAAATTCTCAAATTCTCAATCTCTCAATCTCTCAAATTCTATGGTACTGGCTGCGCCAGGTTAGGGCTTTAACAAAAAAAAGGAGGCATTCATCAAAAATGCATCCTTTTTAGAAAATACAATATCAAAATTCTTAGTTGGAGCCAGAGCTCAAAGCTTGAATTTTATACTTTGCATTTTCCAGGTATTTGTCTCCAGTTACTTTTTTGTAAACTGTAATAGCTTCATCTGTTTTGCCTGCTTTTTCCAAAATACCCGCTTTTAACATATAGTATTTTGCTTTATCCTCTTCAGACATTTCAGCAGCTAAATCAAACGCTTTGTCAAGGTGGGTTTTGGCATCTGCAGCTTTGCTTTTTTTGTTGAAAGCATAAGCTCTGTAAAAATGAGCATCAGCAGATTCATAAGCAGCTAAAAGCGCTTCACTTGCAGAAAGGGTTTCATCCCATTTCTTTTTTGAATAAAGAACAGCAACCAAATTTTCAGCTTTGCCGTATATTTCTGCTTCTTTTTCAGCCTTGCCAGCTTTACCAGCAACCTGTGCTGCTTCGATATAACCTTTGACTGCAGCTACTTTATCTCCTTGTTTGCTCCAAACCTGAGCTCTTCCGAGATAATTGGCATAATAGCCTTGATTGATTTCAATACCTTTGTTATAAGCAGCCACAGCTCCTTCATAATCCTTGGCTTTTCGTTTGGTTGAACCCAATCTATAAGCAGCTACAGCTCCATTTTTTTTGCATAATTTGATGACTTGCTCATCGTTGGCTTCCTGACCCAATTTTAGAGCTTGTTCCATAAGGGGCAATGCAGCAACATAATCTTTAGCTTTTAACAGTGCCAATCCTTCATTATACAATTCGCCGGCTGTTTTATCCTGAGCAAAAGTCGAAAAACCCAAACTCAACATGAAAAGCCCGCATAATAAAGTTCGATAGTTCATAAAATTCCATACTTGCCTTCTAATTTCCATGACAGATTAATAGTTTTTTTAATGTTAGAAAATGAAAAAAATAACTGCAAATATAATAAAGCATGTCAAACCTTTTTGTCACATGGCGTATAGTTTTGAATGCATTAAGTTAAAGTTTAGTAAAGGAAATGAAAATTGATCCTCAATTACTTTTGTTATCATTGCGGTGAAGGAGCACATTATTGCCCTTTCCAATTCTTTTGTTTTTTGTTCTTGAAAGGTAATAATTGTTCAAAGTCGTTCAAAATGATCCAAAATGGTATAACCTGCTTAAACAATTTTGAACCATTTTGAACAACCTGTGAATCATTTCTAAAATATGTTTTTCGTAATTGAAGGATTAGACGGTTCGGGAAAATCTACTCAACTCAAATTACTCAGAAAATATCTGGATAAACACAATAAAAAATACAGAGATATTCACTTTCCAAAACTGAATGAAGGCTACTATGGAAAACTGGTCGCCGAGTTTTTGAGAGGGGAATTTGGAGGCTTAAACGAGGTACATCCCAAACTGGTGGCTTTAATATATGCAGGCGATCGGTTGGAACATGTGGGAACCATTAAAGAATGGTTGGACCAAGGCTATATCATTATCGCAGATAGATATGTCAATTCCAATATTGCTTTCCAATGTGCCAAGTGTAAAGATCCAGTGGAAAAAGAAGCATTGAGAAACTGGATTCTGGAATTTGAATTTGAATTTCACAAACTACCCAAACCTACCTGCTCCCTATTCCTGGATGTGCCGTTCAAAGCAGTCAAAAAATCTTTAACTAATACCAGAGAGGGGGATGATCGAAATTACCTGGACGGCAAAAAGGACATTCACGAGAGCAGTTTGGATTTCCAGGAATCAGTCAGACAGGAATATTTAACCTTAATAGACCTCCAGAACGATTTTCATAAAATAAAATGCTATGACCAGGATGGAGCCTTTTTATCTCCTGAACAAATTCATAAGGAAATAAAAAAGAAATTAGAAGCTGTTAAGATTTAGCTTTTTCTTCATATGAGAAGTATTTTCCTGTCAAATGAAAGGTATTTCAAGCTCCATAGCAGCGCTATGAGGTGAGAAATAGCTGAAATTTGACTGGAAAAGACACTCATATGATGGAAAGTGTTAAATTTTAACAGCTTCTTAGGCATGAATGATTTTTTTCAATAATCAATTAACATATTTTTTAATATTTAATTTAAATAAAATCTTACAGTTATAAAAAAACTCAAGAGATTATTTCCTAAAACCGAAAAAAGACCTTCAGATTATTTTGCAGGTATTTATTAGAAAAATAAAATTATTTATACATTTATACCTTCCTTCCCGTGAACATTCCTTTTGATTAAGCGAAGTAATAAGTTTCATTTTAAAATAGAACGCTCCAAAATGGTGAACGAAATTTTGTAAAAATTAATGGACATTTTGGTGAAAATGAAACTTGATTTTATATCTGTAATCCTATTATTCTTTAAACTATTTACAAACTGGTCTTGCTGGAAAGCAGGCGCAAAATCACTTTTCGCCATGAGTCGTACAGAAAAATCAAAACGTAAATCCTTTATTTCCAAACTGACTGTAGCGGCAAACAAAGCAGTCAACAAATCGAAAGGAGGTTTTCGAAAACTCAAAACCAACTCCGTTAGACCATTAAACCAACTACCGAACCATTTAAGACACCTGGATACTGAACTACAAGCCGTAAAACTAACTGACTAATTATGAAACTTGTATATTCTGTGGATCACAAACAGTGAAACACAATCGCCAATCATTTCAAAAACGGATGCCAACTTGACAAAAAAGGGCTGTTGATTTTTCAACAGCCCTTTGTGTTAGAATCAGGACTTTTGATACAGCCTCTAGATATTTGTTTAATGATTGGAAAGAGGCACAGCTTACTGAGCCAAAAAGTTTATATGGTGGCACTCGCCTAATTGACTTTTAAAAGTTTGTGAAAAGTACTTTTAACATCACTCAACAATTGAATAAAGTACACTCCCTTTTGTAAAGATTTCAAATTTAATTGAAAAGAATCATCATCATCGAATTGGAAGTCAGATTGCTCAATCAAGACCACTTTTCCCTGTTGATTTCTAATCAAAATGGTGTGCATTCCCTCAGGTGGATTTTCAATATTTAATTCATCAATGACGGGGTTTGGAAATATTTTCACTTCTCCGGCTAATGATTTGATTGAACCACTAACAATGTTTGAATAATTGAATCGACCATCCATATCAATCATTTTTAGCCTGTAATAATACAACTGCCCAGCTGTTACTTCCTTGTCTTCAAAAGTATAGCCTTGTTCCCGCTCACCTCCTGCTCCTGCTATCCATGCAATGCTTACAAAATTGTTTATTTCGGTAGCCCTTTCCAGTTCAAAACCTGTAAAATCCAGCTCATTTTGAGTCTTCCAAACCAAATCAATAGAACGATCTTTGGCATAGGCACTGAAATCAATTAACTCGAGGGGAAGTGCCACACTATTTAAAGTCACTGGATTGGCAGTAGTTTCCAATTCATTGCTCCCTACCAAATTCAAGGCGGAACGAATACCAAAATCTATAAATAAATCGGCATTTTCATCAGCAATGGAAAAATTGGTAAAGCCCGAACCACCCGTTACGCCTATTGTAAATGCCAGAACGAAACTTCCACTCCCATATACCGAAAGATTGATTCCCGTACCGGAATAGGTAAATACAAAATACCGGTTTCCATTGTGGTCAAAAGTTTGTCCACTGTCCCAGGACATGCTTCCATTGTTGATGTTGTTTTCGACAATGGAAAAGGATTCGCTTCCAGAAAAGTCAGCCGTAGGGGCATATAAAATCAAGTTAAACTCCGATGCAGCCGGCGGAAAAGCATAAGTGCTGTTTGGATTAATGGCAATTTCCATACTGGCTCCCGGAGGGTTCCCTCCGTAGGTTCCAGGAGTAAAAATGCCGTATTTGATTAAAGCCTCTGACTGAAATGATATAAAAAGCCCTATTGTTATTAGAATTATATTTTTCATTTTCTTTTTTTTAATGGTCAAAATCCGTTATTGCCTAAAGCAGCAGGGTTTTGAGCCCTGCAAAACCCAACTAGAATGCTGGATTCAAAACCCTGCCGCTCGTGAAGTCAGTTTTGACAATCCTTTAAAATTTATCAAGTCAATTTTTTCCCAATTGCTCTGTTCTGGTGGCATTCGGATTGCCCTCCAACACCTTGTCCAGAATAAAGCTGGCATCAGAAGGGATTCCGGGTGGTGGCAAAATCACCGGAGTCATTCTCACCTTCCCGTCCATATTCACATCGCCTGTATTGTATCCCGGAATCGTCATATTTGGATAACCTACCAAAATGACATCGAGGATGTAAGAAATATCAGATGCCAGAGATGGCGGCGGTAGAATGCGAGGGGTCGCTCTCACTACTCCATCATCACTTTTGGCATTGCCGCCCCAAAGTCCCATTTTCCCATTGCCAAAATCTTTTCGAGCGTTCGTTCCCCATACTACTGTAGCATTGTCTGTAAAATCAATAACAATGGGAGTCTCAGACATAGCCAAAGCAGTTGCTGTCAAGATGCCTAAGTGATTTCGATGTCGTAGTGCCAGGAAGTAATCGTCGGGACATTGATATAAAAACTCAATCGTGGAAGTTCCATTGAGCCCTACAATGTCTCCATCTTTTTGTATTAAGGCAGATTGGGTACTGAGTACGTTTAAAGAGTCATTTTTATCCCTCAATTCCAAAAACACCCAATCCACAATTGCATTGTTGTCTGAAATCTGAAAAACAGAGCTATTTACTATCTCCCTACCGCCTACTCCTCTATGAGTAAACATGGAAAGCGCTGTGTAAGGCTCTGTCAAGGGAATGTAATTGGCTTGTCTGAGGTCATCCTCCATCAAGTCCAATCCACTATCATAAGGACCTTGTAAAAAGGCTTTGGGGTGAATGCCTACATAGCAGCAACTAGCTTTTGAAGTATAACTTTTGTAGGTCAGCGTATCGCAAACATCCGGCAGGTTCAGGGTGATGGAAGGATAGGTCACAGGGTCAAAATTGCCATTGCAACCTATCCATTCCTCCACGACAATATTACAACTGGTATTTAAACAATCATTGGCATCTCTTCCTTCATAGTGATACCAGCCAGGTGAGGCGGGGGCATATTCTATAGATTCAGCCACTGGCAAACCATCTTTAAACCATACGACATCAGTCAAGCTCCCATCTGCAATCCAGCAGGTATCTGTTGAAGGACAAATTTCAATCGTACTAAAAGCACACATTCCTTTGCTAAATATTACCTCAATAGAATCTTGTTTGGCAGGATATTCAACATCTGTGGCAAAAAGCTTTGCGGTCTGCTCTCCAGTCCAGGTAGCATCAATTATATTGACAGTCCAATTACCTGCTGTATCAAAATTCAGGGTAAACGGAGCCAGGTTGACTTGCTCTGGACTGGCAAAACTGCCCTGAGAAATTCCAGGTGTGTAGCTAATTGAAGTACTCACTTCATACAAATAGGAACGATTTGAGTCGTAAAATTTGAAATCAATCGTTCCACTGGCAATATTCGCCAGGGTCAGGAAATAGTAATTTTCTCCATTCACATTGGTCGCTCCAATTTTTCCAGCCAGTTGTCCATTCACAAAACCTGCTAACTCCCCTAATCCATCAAACTGAGATTCTCCTAAATAAAGCTGAATCGTCAAAATCATAGAGCTTGATCCTGCACCAGGAGGCGACCAATTTGGATTGACCTCTGAACCCGTCAATGCCTCCAACTGATAGGAATAAGTCAGGGAATCTCCCTCAAATACTAAATATTTGCCAATAGAATCATCTGGAAAAGCATGAGTAGCATCTGAAAACTGTACAGGTATATAGGTAAAATCAGGACCCAGATAATCCGCCAAAACCGTATACCAGACATATTGGGAATCCGCCAGTGAATTGGGCGTTCCTGTTTCTGTCCCAATCACCAACAAGCTATCTGTCCCCACCCAGGTAGGATCATCTGGTGTAACTGTCAAAGTAGTCCCATTAGAAGTAGTACCGTTTAAATGTTGGCTGTTTTGCACTGTCCAGACGACTGTATCATTGTCCTGAGAAATTAAATAGTCCGTCAATAAAATAGATTCAAAAGCAATTCCCATAAGCGTGGTATCAATTGGAATGGGAGCAATTGTAATTCCAAAATCATTGAGCAAAGACAAATTGAGTTCAAAACCATTGGGATAATTGCCCACTGAAGAAGAACGGATAAAGGGAATTTGTTCAGCCACCAAAAAGGTATCGTTTTGATTTTCCAGCCAAACCAGAAAATCGATTGCTTCTCCTGAGGTGACATTTGAAAAAATAGTTAAAAAATAGAAGTCTTCTCCCCCTATATTCATTGGGCTAGCTACCCCTCTAAGTTCATTGTTGACAAAAGCGCCCACCAGATTATTTCCAGAATTTACGGAAACTCCATCCAAAACCACCTGTGCCACCACAGACATATTGTATTGATAGGCTCCGGCCTCAATTGACCAATTAGGAGCTTGTGTAAAAGCAAAACAAGGTGGCAGCCAACAACAGACCAAGAGTATATATTTTGTAATATTCGTTGTCATGGTTGTAGTTTTTTAAGCATAGTGATTCGACGATTCTTTCAATTAATCGCCTACATTTTTGCCAAAGAAGGCGGTTTAGGCGGTTCTTTTCTCTAACCGCCTAAGCAGGACGCCTCTTCTCGGTCTTTGAGTACGGAATTGCGAGTTGAGGGTCAAACAACCCACAACTCACAACCCAATTACTGCTTCACCACCTTTTTACTCAACATCTTTTCTCCCAATTTCAACTTGATGAAATAGACTCCAGGAGCCAATCCTTCATTTTTCCAGTTATAATTACCCCAATTTCCGGCTGGCGGAATTTCTTCGTACTCCACCACCCTGCCCAATGCATCTGTGATGACGAGTTGGGCGGTTTCTCCCTTAGAGTAGAACACAATCCTGGTCTCATCCCGGAATGGATTCGGCTGAACTAAGAATTGATTGCTTAACGCTGTGGTTTCCTCTGTTTCAGAAGATATAGATAGTGTGAAGGGTTCAGGCTCTTCCACAGATCCCAAATGGGCATCTATCAGGAAGAACATTTCTTCATTCAGATCAACCATCTCTCCGGTCGCATCATCATACAATTTGAATTTGAGCAAATCGCCGGATTGATTGGCATAAAGGGTCAGGAAGAAATACCAGGTGCCCAGAGATTCTACATACATGGCATCGGCAATTCCCCTGACTTCTTCTCCCACAAATGCTCCGATGGTTTGCTGCTCAGAAGTAATATTCAAACCCTCATCTGAAAGCATGCCTATGATGGTCATGTTGTGCTCATAAAGCATGGGATTTACCGTCCAGGGCGAATGGTTACCCTCTGTCTCATTTCGATCATCGGCATTTCCACCTGTAAATGAACTAGTGGGGTAAGTGATGTTTCCGCCACTTGCCAGCTTCAATAGATAACCCTCCGGTGCTTGCATATAAGTGAGATTACCCAACCAGCCAAAGCCAGTCACGTATTGGGCAAAGGCAGTCTGGTTTTTGATGATGTCTCCGTTGGAGGGGCTGAGGCTTGCCAGGGCAGTATCTACTTCCAATGGCTCCAGAGGCAAATAAGAAATCCAGTTCCAGCCGGAAGACACTGTAATAGAGGTCGTGGACAAATCTATCGGATTGCCAACCATATTGATGGTGTCTCTCTTGTCTGCCAGAAACTGAAACATCGAAGTATTGTTCACATCACTCAAGGAACCAATCCAGCCACTTCCATTGATATAATTGGCAAAAGCGGTCTGGCTCTTGATCAAGTCATTTTGAGGATAATCTAAGCTGGCAAGGGCTGAGTCCAGTGTGGTATTTGGAAAGGACAAATTAAAGGAAATCCAGTTCCAGCCTTGATGAAGCGGAATATCTCTCAACAACAAATTATTGGTTTGAATGACCTGTGGATTATTGGGTTCCCCTACCAAATCATCAGCGGTAAATGTGAAGGTTTCAATAATGTCTCCATAAAGCAAACATTCAGAGGCATTCCAAATTTGGAATTCCACCGTACCTGTGTCAAAACTATTGCTGTAAACCGTGAGGAAGGCTTCGTATTTGTCAAGAGCTGCCACGTATTGCACATAAGCAAATCCCCTCAATTGTCCATCGATGAAAGCTGCGACAATATCCTGCTTGTCTGTGGAAACCGTGCCTTCAATATTCAATTCCAATGTAAAATTCATGCTGTAGGTATACAGCGCAGGATTGATTTCCCACTCAGGAGAACGACAGAGATTTCGGAAATTGATGGGCAAGGGTTCGTCCCCCTGACTACCTTCCATGGTGATGGTATCCACAAATTCATTGACCACCATGCTGCTGTCAAATTCAAAGGTGATGAATTGTTGTTCGCCTGCCGCCAGGTTTCCAGTGGTTGGGAATACATTCACCCAGGAAGGAATACCTGTGATTTCATAGCCCTGAGTAGCACCTCCTACATTTACAATTTCTTTCAAAACGGTTTTGAATTCATCTTCAAACTTCGTCTCTGTCAGGTTATTGCTCTTCCATTTGAGTGGGTTTCTGTCCACTACAAATTCCCAATCTTCATGGTCAAAGAAGTTTCCTGCCAAATCTTGAATAGAATCTACCTCGACTCGCAACAACTCATTTTCGATGAAGTGATTAGGAACATTTGGCACGATGATGATTTTGTCTTCATTACACGTTATGATGGCATCCACCAATGCACCTGTAGTAGTATTATATAATCCAACATTATTATTGCTAAATACATCAGCCTGAATGATTAAATCACAACGAATTGGTTCTGAAAAGGTGATGCTAATTTCGTCATCTGCCTCTAATACACCATCTGCTGGTTCAGGAATTCCAAAAATTTCCGGGGCGGTTCGTTCAATCTTTCCATCAATGAGGTGCGAAATCCCGGGATTTTGGGCACCAAAACACTGGGTGACCGCTCGAATTTGATACAAGGCATCTTGCAGTCCTTGCGTATCCCAAGGCACAATCGTAAAGACCGATCCTAAGGAATCTTTTGGCAATTCCTCAATATTTATCCAGGCTCCGTCCCCGTTGGTTCTTCGATATTGAACTCTAATCAATTCCAAATCAGGGTCATTTATATCATAATCATTCACAGTTATATTCAAAATATCTCCATCCGCAGGTACCAAGACCCAACCTTCTAAGGGGAAGCCTACATCCACTTCACTACATGGTTCCAGAAAATGTACATCAAAAGCCAACTCTTTATAAAACTTCTCATCAATACCCGCTCTCGGTATGCCCAAATTAGCAGCATGCTCAAATTCACATTCGGAATAAAGCGCTACCCGAAGGCTATCATATTCAAATTCAGTTGGTCCTCTTCCCACCGACATAGTGAAGGTCTGCCCTTCATTCGGTAGAATTTGATACTGTTGTGGAAAATTGAGGCTCACCCCATTCATGCTGACTTCAGCAGCATCAGGATTACTCTCAGGAACCAATTCAATATTGTAAAACCCGATATCCCCGGAAGGTGCTACATTCCCCAGAGTCAAATCAAAAGTGGCGACATCGTTCATAGGAACATTGACGGCTACCTGCGCATCCGCTACAATATTGACTTCTTCTCTGTGTTGCGTATTGGGTTCATGCGGACAAGAGGATTGGCCGCTGACCAAATCGAAAACAGGGGTACCGTAAGCTTTGTCTTTTTTGACATTGACGGTGAAATTGTCGAAAAAATCATCATCGGCGAGGGTATATCCGACTGTTCGAGTGGTGGAGGTAGTGGTGGAGGAGGTACTGGTTGACGTGGTTGACCAATCCATATTGACCCCTCCGGTCACCCCAAGTCCGTTTACAGTCACTCCAAATTCTGCTGCAAAACCTGCCCCCAATTCGAGTGTAAATGAATTGGTAACTGTTTTTGTAACTTCTGAAGTCTCGGATTCTTCGTAGGTAATACCTGAATCAAAAGACAGATTCTTCGAAAAGACGGCTTCATTTTTTAGTTGAGTATTTAAGTCTATAATTTCCTCCCATCGATTAGCACTTGTGGTATCTCCAATTGTCAGAAGATTTGGAATCACAATACTTTTGATATGACTTTCGGTATAAATGAAAGTTGTATTAAATCCTTCTGGAAAAACATACAAGCCTTTGTCAAGATAAAAACTACAATTCAAAGTATCATATAACAATTCATCTGTAATACCAAAAATGAAGTTCATTGCACCTCCCATATACACATCTCCTCCCATCGAACTACCTACAATCAAATCATTATCTCCCGTGGAAATGGTTTTTGAAGTCGTAAGACAGGTTTCCATTTCATTTGATGAATAAGAGGTGGTATTCGCTTCAAATGAAACTCCCAAATCTGCCGTAACATCAACTGCCAAGGAAGTAGCGAAAAATGGTGTTCCCATAGTCGTCTCAATATCTGGTCCTAAATGTGCCGTTATATGCCCCCCTGTATTCAATGCATCCTCTACTTCAAATGACCAGTTTTGGCAAGTGGTTTCTCCTGATTCCATGTAAGAATAACTTCCATCACCTGGTGGGTCTCTCAAAATCAAAGTCGGCAATTCAGGTGCAGTAGAAGTGAAAGTTGTTTGCCGAGGTCGGCGACCTAAAACTACAGCACTAAGTGTTTGGGTCGCAAATTCGTCATGCGCTTCTGCTGTTACCTGCAGGGTTTTCAAATAGGGTGCAACGATATTTGGTTCTTCTACCCGAAACCTGTGTAGGAGTTCTCCTTCAGTCATCAATGTATCAAATTGGTCGAGATGGGCTATATCATTATTTATGGTAATCAATGCGGTATCGAGGTAACAAGAGCCTCCATCATAACTCTCAAACACCTTGACAGTTGTTTTGGCTGTTTGTAGCATATTCAACATTGGATCTCCGCATTGATTGGTGTCCAATGGAGTTAACTCAACTTCAGGCGGCGAAAAATATATAAAGTCAGTCGTATCATCCTTCATTCTTAAATCCAGCGTTGCCCCTCCTAAATTTTGGAAATAATTATAAATAACAGGATTAGAATGTTGAATCACAGCGACCGTTACAGAGTCAGGCGGTACATTAGCAAAAGTGAATTTTCCGTCACCTTCCAAATCTAATACCTTTTCAAAACAACCATCCAGGGTTGCGACTTTCACTTGTACAATACTTGAGTTTGGAATAACGGACTTGCGGCAATGACCACCCGCCATTTGTCCAACCACTTTTCGTTTGACTTGATTTTGGAATAATATTCCTGAAACTGGTGTTGAAAGGTTGTTCAATTCCCAAAAAGCAGGAGAGAAAGTATGATCTTCAAATTTTGGCATTAATATTACAGACTCCCCCGGCTCCAGGTCAACAACAAATTTCCCCTCTACATCCGTAAATATTTGTGGAACATGTGATTGTCCATTGACCAATATTTCTGCCCGTTGTTGAAAGCATTTAGTACCCTCAAAACGAACATATCCACTCACAGGAATGGTACTTTGATCGGTAAAATCAATTTTATCCACCCCCGTATTACTAGGGTTAAGTGTCACCAATCGGCTACCTGGAATAAATTCATGAGCTAAGGTTTCAATATTCGCGGTAACTGTCGACCAGGTTGCTCCGTGAATCGTTCCATTTCCAGTAAAAGCAGGACCCGTGTCTCCTATTTTAGTATTTGTGCCTTCATTTAAATTGAAAATTGAAGCTAAGAAAAGATTATTGATATCTGTTCCGACATTAGAATATTCCTGGATTTCAGGAAGCGTCAATAAGGTATCAAAAAAGACAACCTCATCAATCAAACCGGTAAAGAAGTCAACCTGTCCACTCATCCCATCTGTTTTAGTACCCAATTTCCAGGGCAAACCTGTCCAATCAGTCGCAACACCTGTAAAAGCGTGGGAGCCTAATAAGTTGCCATTTTTGTAAACAACCGCTTCCAGCGAACTTCCATCCTGGAATAAATTGACTGCCAAATGGTGAAACCCCATTTCCAAAGCACCAAAAGTATGAGATTGTCCATTCAAAATTAAATCTACATTTCCGGCATTCAGGCAAAGTACAAATTGATTATTTCCGCCCGCATCTGCTTTACTTAAAATGGCTTGATTGCCACTAAAGTCAAATGCTTTTAGCGTAACCGTAATCGCTGCTGTATCTTTTAAATCAAAATCGGTGAGGTCGGCATAACTCTCGTTTACGCCATTGAATTCCAAAGATTGATTCAAATAAAATTCTTTGGAAGGAATGGCTTTAAAGGTCGTACCCGAACTATAGTTAATGCCTTCGATTTTGTAAAACCCTGTTTCGTCCGTAATACCTGCATTGACGACAAGGGGCTTATCAGATGTCCATGCTGTACCGCAATGGTAGGTAGTGAATTTATTATCAGTAATATTAAAAGCTTTTGCCCCTATGCCCTCATCAAATTTCCAATAAGACACCAACCCGGGTGTTTTCGAATTGGCGGTTTTATTCATCAACATTTGAATTTCGGTTTGAGGAAGTTGTTTATCAAAAAACCGAACCTCATCGAGTTTCCCCGTATAGTAGCCCGTTGCCTCTGGTCGTTGCCCAAAAAATAATATGGAACTGTCTGATTCGATATCCGCCACAGCGGTTTCAATCAATTCCCCATCAACATATAATAAAAGTGCTGCTCCGCTAAAACTGGCTGCTACATAATGCCATTCATCTGCTTCATCTACAGGAAATTCGTAACTCAATTCTGTTACATCATTTGTATCTCTGCCAATTCCAAATGTTACTCCTTTTGGATTGCCACTAGTTTGTGTGTGCAACCACCAGTTTTTCCCAATGTTACTACCCAAATCAATGATACCTGCAGCATCGTTATTATTTCCGATTTTTACCCAACAGGAAACAGTAAAAGCCGCTCTGGGAAAAAGTGTATCATACTCCACAAAGGAACTACCAATACCATCAAATGCCAAAGCCGTTCCGATGGTCGGTGTGAGTGTCACTACCGCATTAGGTACAGGATTGCCCGTAAAGGTTTCAATTTTTCCTGTCACCACTCCGTTTGGATTTAAAAAGGCTAAAGCACTGCCTTTATATCCTTCTCCAAAATCATTAATCCCTGCTACTTCGTAAGTATAAAATTCTCCGGCGATGACATTGAAGTCCAGGAAGGAGCGAACTTCCGGATTGACACTTGCCAACAAAGCTCCATTGCGATAAATATTAAATCCACTTGTAGCTGCCGGGCTCAGTGGGTCTGCTTCCCATTTGATTTGATTTCTATCCGGAAACTCCCCTTCACTGCCTAGAACCGCCGGTGCAGAAGGTGCTATAAGAAAGCGAGACCAAAAGCCAAAGGCTAAATTTAGGTTAGGTTCAAATGCAGTCCCTACCAGTGGTTGTCCAACAGTCGCACTTACCCTAGATACCGCATTGAGACCATTACTTATACTGCCATAGTTGAAAGAGCCCGTTCCTGAAAGTACATTATTCGAACTGACCGAGGCACAAAAGTCTGATATTTCTCCTTCGTTGCCGGGGCAATTCCCTTCTGTCAATATGCCATTACAATTATTATCAATATTATCACAGATTTCCGGGGCACCAGGATGAATTTGGCCATTCGCGTCATCACAGTCTCCGTCATTTTCAACGTATCCTGCCGGCTGGGGTTGTCCACACAAGGTAACACTTGTGCTTTTATCTCCATACCCATCTCCGTCGGCATCTAAATAGTAAGTCGTATTTGAACCTATCACTATTGCCTGACTTTGTGAATCGGTACATCCACCACTACTGGTTACAGTAACAGTATAAGTGCCAGAAGTGGTCAAATTAACCTGGGCAGAGGTATCTCCATTACTCCATAGATAAGATGTCCCACCTGAAGCAGTTAATATAACTACACCACAATTACTTGAATCTATTGAAATACTTGCACTGGGGGAAGTGTTTATAGTCACGACAAGACTGTCAACAGCAGAACAACCAGATGCATTCATCACTGTGACAAAATAGGTCCCATTTGCTGTATAGTTCACTTGTGTTGTCGTATCTCCACTCGACCAAAGATAAGTGCCTGCCCCCGTGACAGTTAGGGTAGTACTGTCACAGGCAGTAGCATTTCCACTAATACTCGCAGTTGGGGAGGTGCTAATGGTCACCGTGTGGCTTGCAGTAGCAGTATTTCCGCTGGAATTAGTTACAGTAACAAAATAAGTCGCCGAAGAATCCACGACTATTTGTGCGATGGTGTCTCCTGTACTCCAAAGATAGGTGTCACCTCCAGAGGCAGTCAAATGAAGGGTATCACACCCTACAGTACTACCGCTAATGTTAGCCGTCACACAAATAAGACCTCCAGGTTCTACCCAATTGGAAGAACTACCAGACATTGAAAAACCAGTCAATTTTCCGAAATAATTGTTAGAAGTAAAATCCTCTGCCCAGGTTAAACCTGTATTATCACTTCCGTCCCTTCCAGTATTTAGCCGATAATATGCTTCTAGTCCGGTTTCTGAACCACTTATCTCGCAAACTAAATTGGTTTGAATTTCAGATTGGGTCAAGGCTTTACTCCAAAAGCGAACCTCATCCAAATTTCCATGATAAGGAAGCCCACCCGAACGATAATCATTTCCAATCCGGAAGGCATTATTAATGGTGATGTTAGACCCGGCACTATTGTGTGTAAATTCTAATACACCATCAATATACACATACCATTTATTATCTGTCACATTTCTGACATAGGCGATATGGTGCCAAGTGTCATCTCTAAGATCTGTTGTTCCAAATTCATTAATTTGTCCTTGATTCCAATATAGCCTTAGCTGACCGGCACTATGTATTTCGAAATTGATGCTGTTGTTATTTGAACCAAAATTTCCCACCACACAACCTACCCGCTCACCGGAACTAAGCCCGCCCGTTCCAACCGTAGGAACTTTTATAAAACACTCAAAGCTCATATCACCTCCTCCAATTGACAAAGCTGAGGGCATTTCGATATAGCTGTTTGCTCCATCATAATTCAGCGCCTCTCCATCTGAAGTTACATTCCAGGAAGTTGTATAACCACTATTCTGCCCCTGATAAGCATCAATGGGTGTAGAATAGCTAACAATTCCTGCGTAGTCTTTCAATACCAATTGTAGGTTCTCTGCCCTAAACCAATGGCTATCTGAGCGGTTTACGATTTCAATTTTATCTAAAATATACGCCGCCCCAAGATCAATTTCAATAAATTCAGCTGTTCCGGCATTTTGACTCAAACCAAAATTATTGACATTGCCATCCACAAAATTGGCATCTGGATGAGAGGGATTATTACTGAATGAGGTAATTGTTTTATTCAAGGCTACATTCGTACCGGTGCTTGTTTCTATTGCTCTGACTTCAGCTAATTGCATAAGGTGATCACTTCCCGTTCCATTTTGTTGAATGCGCACATAGCGCACTGATGCAGTTTGGGACATTGCCCCAAAATAAACTAACATTGACAGGCTGGTTATTATATATTTTATATTTTTCATGTTTGGAGATTTTTAATCAATGAATAGATTTATCCAGTTAGCGGTATAAGAGGGTCGATTGAGAGTGTGCCTTATACTCTATTTTGGAATAAAAACTATTGAAAGAATTAAGAATTCATTTTCAGAATTCGAACTACTCATTGGCAGATTCTGCATTTCCAGAAACTGTTGGGTTTTGGTTTTCCAAAGCATGAATACGTCCAAGAATATTATTCAGGGTGCTGCTTAGTCCTTGATTTTGATTTTTTAGTTGCTCATTTTCTCTTTCTAATTGCTCTACCCGACGAGCAAGTTCTTGTGTAGCAGAGACATTGAGAGTGAAAATATAATCATAATCTACAGTATGAAAATCATCTACTTTTTTGCCATGTACAAAGATTCTTTCAGGGGCTGCGTCTTTCCAATTTATAGTAAATGATTTTTCAGAAATCACAGATACTACCGTAAATTTTTGATCCTTTCCATCCGGCATAATTAGTTTCACCTCATCTCCTGCCACTAAATCATGATCTTTTGCCAGCGTGATACTTAGTTTTCCATTACCTAATGAGGATTGAGTTGCAAAATCGTAGATGCTCGGCACAAAATCAGTAGAGAGGGTAACAGCCTCAGGGTAAATCTTCCTTACTTCCTGGGCAATAAGTCCTTTTTTGGTTTTTGAACCTTGTTCATAAGTATCAATATATTGATAATCGGTAACGCGAAGGTTTTGTATACCAAATAGATCAGCCTTAGCATTTGTATGCACAAAATCCTTTTTTATACGTTGGTCTGAAGTAACATAAACCCCAGGACAAAATAGGTAATTACTAGCTTTGATTGATACGGATTGAAAGCTTGAGTTGTTACCACAAAAACCATTGTTACAATATAGACCCTTGTACACATTTGTCCCGTTCTGGGTGCTGCCATTTATTATTAGTGGGGCTGACATATTTATTTCACTGGAACCAATAACCAATTTATCCGTCCCATCTATTTTAAAATGATGATCTCCCGCAATCGCATCGTAATTAATGCCACCACTTTTACTTAGGTGACCTGAAAAATTACCTGTCGCAGTAATCGTATCTGCACTCATATTTCCTGTAGTGATTACGTCCTGAGTCAAATTAGTATAGTTGATACCAGTTATTGCTCCTGTAACATTAAAATCTCCTGTGACTTCCAAATCCCCATCTACTTTTGTATCACCAATTACCTCTAATTTCTTGGTAGGTGTGGCAGTCCCAATTCCCACATTTCCATCAGAGGCAAATACATTGGTATTGCCTATCAAAGCAAGCGCATAGGGAGAGGAAGTCAATCGAATACGAGGGACAATTTCGGCCCCTCCATCTACGGACATACTGAGGTAATAGGTTTTATCAAATGCGGCGTTGAGTGGGGTGTTTTCCCCTAATAAAACACTATAAATACCACCATTGACTGCAACGCTGCCTTGTGTTTCTGACCAGATTGCGGTACCGCCACTGGATGTTTCATACAATTTAAAGGTAATACTATAATTGCCATTATCTACGGCTGTTCCGTCAGAGTTTTTGATAACTCCCTGGAAACTTAGTGTCGCCTGCGCATTGATTTGGCTTGTAAATGCAACCAATATAAAAAAGAACAAAGTATTTAAAGCTCTCATAATTATTTCTTTTTTTGTTAAAGATATTTAGACATAAAAAGGCAAGGTGAACCTGTATCCTTAATGTACAAATTCATCAAACCTGAGGCATTCAGTTTTGTGAATGAAGGTTATTAATGGTCAATTATAAATCTGTCGTTTGTGGTTACCAATCCTCAAAGATTTAGTAGCCATTTGCCTCAAAACGCCAATCTTGTTTCATGATAGTTGCCTGGAGTTACTTAGTACCTTTTTGTGTGTTTTCTTAATTGTTAAAACTAGTTTCGTACACGAACTATATTGTTATAACACTTGAAATACTCATTATCGGCTGGGCTTTTATTTACATTAAATAATTTAGTTCCTTCCAAGTTATTTTTTGCGCAAATGTGGCAAGAAATTCAAGGAAGTCTTTTCTGGCTTGAAGTTAAAGAGTGTGAGAATTTGAGAGTGTGAGAGTGTGAGAGTGTGAGACATGAAAATATTTCTCAATCTCTCAATCTCTCAATCTCTCAATTTCTCAATCTCTCAATCTCTCAATCTCTCAAATTCTATGGACTTGGCTTTTGGTTGGATATGTTTTCCATTATTCCAATGCTTTTCATTTCAAGTATTCTATTGGTTTTTTCCCATACCTATTCTTGTATATTTCAGAAAAATAACTGATATGCCGATAACCTACCGCCAAGGAAACTTCCTTTACCGTGGCATAAACACCGATTTCTAATAATTCATTGGCTTTTTCCAAACGTTTTTTGCGGATATACATTCGGGGAGTCAATCCGGTCAATTTCAGCACTTTGACATGCAATTGTGCAATGCTCGTGGCAACTGCATTCGCTAAATCATCTAATTTAAAGTCTGGATTATTCAACTCTTCTGCAATAGCTGCATCCAAATTTGCCAACCATACTTGTTCGTATTGTTTCATAGCAAAAGAATTGGTTGTTAAATCAATGATACAAAGTACTCTGTAAATTAAGTATGTTGTTTTTTTGAAGGCTTCTTTTTTGTGAGTGTGAGGCGAAAAACGCAGACATAGCCTAAGCTATGGCGAGTATTTTCAACGAAACAATCGCAAAAAAGAAGCCTTCAAAAAAATAAGATATTTAGTTTACAGAGTACAAAGCTATAATTTGGCCTATTTCTGGACTTTAAACTATGTTACCTATCCTTACAATTATGTTACATTTGATAGCTTTTAACCCTTTTCCGAGGGGGCTTTGCCGTATTGTTGCTTAAATACAGTTGAAAAATAAGTTGGCGAGGTAAACCCCGTTTGGTAGGCAATTTCAGAAAGGGTCAGGTCTTTTGCTTTTACTAATTCATAAGCAATTTCTAAACGCACCTTTCGAATAAAAACACTAACTGAATGATTGGTTAAAGCTTTGATTTTTCGATAAAGTTGAACCCGACTCATGAAGAAATGCTTGCTAATATCCACTACGGTAAGATCAGAATTATCAATATTTTCGATAATGTAAGCTCTGAGATTGGTAATGAAGGCATCTTCTTTTTGGTAAGTTTCGGCAACACTGTCTGATTCGTGATCTTGATTTTGGTATCGTCGTTGTAGAAATTGACGCAATTCGATGAGTTTGCGAATCCGCAAAACCAATTCTTCGGGGCTAAAGGGTTTGGTCAAATAGGCATCTGCCCCACGTTCCAGCCCTTCCAACCGACTCTCCAAAGCAGCCTTTGCAGTTAATAAAACAATGGGAATATGCGAAGTCGGCAAATGCTCCCGAATGGCAGTTACCACTTCAAATCCATCTTTTTTCGGCATCATGATGTCCGAAATAATGAGGTCGGGAATAGTCTCGAAGGCCTTTTCGATGCCTTCTTCCCCATCATTCGCAAAAGTGACTATGTATTGGGCTGGGTCGAGGCACGAGCGGATATATGAGCCCATTTCGGTGTTGTCCTCAATTATCAAAACTTCCAAAAGCTCTTCTGAAGAATCGGTTGGTTTTGTTAGGATTTCAGTTTTTCCTTCCACCCAAATCGGTAGATTTTTCAGGGAATCAGTCTGAATGTTTCTCACTTTCTCTGAAGATTTGAGTATTGGAATTTTGATTTCAAAAGTGGTGCCTGTATCTATTTCGCTTTCTACTTGAATGCTCCCTCCTTGCAATTCGACTAATTCTTTCACTAGAGATAAGCCAATTCCTGCCCCTTCCTGAATTCGGGTCGCTGAGGCATCGACTTGATAAAAACGGTTGAAAATTTGCTTCAAATTATCTTTCCCGATACCCTGACCATCGTCCTTTACTTTTAAATGAATAAATTCATTTTCATTTATTCTTAATTTAGACAAACTCAATTCAATATTTCCTTTGTTTTGACTAAACTTAATGGCATTGGAAAGTAGGTTAAAAATGATTTTGTTCCATTTATCCTGATCAAAATTGGTTTCCCAAATTTCATGGCTTGCAAAAAAATGAAGGTTTTGTTCTTTCCGTTTTGCCAATGGTTTAAAAATATCCAACAAGTCCTGGGTGTATTTGATAAGATCGCCGTGTTTGATTTCGACGCTCATTTGCTGGCTTTCCAATTTGGATAAATCGAGTAATTGATTAATCAACCCTAATAAATGATTGGCATTTTTGACGATGCTTGCCAGGCCTTTTTGCTTTTCGGGCTGCGGTTCATTGTCATGGAGCTGTTTGGCAGGCCCCAAAATGAGGGTGAGCGGTGTCCGGAATTCGTGGGTAATATTTGAGAAAAATTGGGTTTTTAAGTTGTCCATTTCTTTTAAGTAGGCAGCTTCTGCCTTTTCGGTATTGCGCCTCAATTGAAACCTGTATAAAAAATAAATCGCCGATGCTATCAGTATTAAATAGGCAACATATGCCCACCAGGTCGCCCACCATGGAGGGCGTACAATCACTTTTAAACTAGTGCCTGTTTCATTCCAAAAACCATCCTTATTAGCAGCTTTGACTTTAAAAAGGTATTTACCTGCATTAAGATTGGTATAAGTCACCTCAGTTTTATTGCCGACATATCGCCAATTTTCATCATAGCCTTCCAATTGAAGGGCATATTGATTGCGTTTGGGGTCACCAAAATGTAGCCCGACATATTGAATGTCCAATATTTTGTCGCCGTAAAACAGCTCAATAATCGGAATATTATTTTCGCCTTTTGCTGTTTCGAGGTTCACTTTTTGCATAATCGAATCTCTGAAAACTTCGACTTGGGTAATGACAATAGGAGGGGGGAGCGTATCTTTTTGGATATCTTTCGGATGAAAAACATTGAAGCCGTTTTGCCCTCCGAAGTAAAGTTCACCAGAAGATGGACTTTTATAAAATGCCCGTTGAAAAAATTCCATCCCCTGCAAACCGTCCGATGTTCGATAATTTTGAAAAGTAAGGGTTTCGGGATCTATTTTCACCATACCTTTTGAGGTGCTGACCCAAGCCTCTCCATTATCACCTTGGAGAATTCCAAAAACAGTTGCATCTGAAATTCCTGCCCTTTCACTAAAGTCTTCGAAGGTATATTCATTTTCTTTATTGGGGACAGTCGTTAATAAATACAAACCCGAACCGCCCAGCCAATATCTGTTCTTAGCATCTTGCCAAATCGTAATGACAGCAGATGGCTCAAAAGTTCCAAATTGATTCGATTGAATGGTCAAATGAGATTGTACTCCCGTATTTAACTCCAATTTGAATAATCCGTTTTCATGGGAGTATATCCAAAAATTTTGGCGGTCGTCGAGAAAGACATAAGCGATATCACCTTTTGATTTATATGCCAAAAGTTCAATTTCCTCAAAAGTTCCCGTTTCATTTTTTAATTGGAAAATACGATGAGGGAAACAGGTATTTACCCAAATTGTCTCATTTTTCGTTTTTACTAAATGTCTAATTTGGTCGGTCTCCAAAGATTTTGTTGCTCCATCAGAGAAGTACCTTTTGGAAAATGCTCGGGTCTTTGGGTTGAATGTCAAAAGCCCTTTGCTTGTCCCTATCCATATTTTATCTGTAAAAAAAGGTGGGTTATTAGTGTCCTCTACTATGGATAATACACCAGAGAATGGGTTTTTCAATAGTGAATTAGGATCATCATACTGCTGAAAACGTCCTGTCCGCCGGTCAAATTGGTTTAATCCCTCATTGGTACCAATCCATACCTCACCACTACTATCTTCATAAAAAGCCTGCACTCTGTTTCCATTCAAAGAGTTTGATTCGCTTGGAATTGAGCGGAAATGACCAAAAAGGGCTGCATCTGAATCGTAATAATTTAAACCTCCTCCATCAATGGATACCCACATAATTCTCTCCTGGTCTTGATAAATCGCCCTTACCGAACCATTCCCAATACTCAAAGGGTCAAATCTATTATAACGCTGATTCGTAAATTTGGTGGTAACTGGGTCAAAAATACTGATACCGTGTTGATTGACAGCTATCCAAATTTTGCCATCTCTGGCAACAGTCATATCATAGACCTCACTCTGTCTGTTCTTATTTTTTTGGGATAAACCATCTTCGAATTTTTTAAGGTTTTGATTTTCTGGGTCAATTCGCCAGATACTACCCTTATAACCCGCTGCCCAAATGTAACCAGTCGAATCTTCTGAAATCGCCCATATAGTTCCTTGTTCCGAAGAGCGATTAATTGTTAATTCAGGATAAAGTGTCACCCCCTCTATTTTTCTTGTACCTTTTTTAAAAGAAAGGCAGAACAGACTTTCACTAAGCCCCCAAATATTTCCTCTGCTATCCTCCATTATATGGTGGATCTTCATTAAACTTTCAGGCAAATGTTCATACACTGCTGTCCTGGAAAGTTCTCCAGTTTTGGGGTTCACTTTATTTAAGCCATGACCAAAGTAGGCTGTCCAAATTATACCACGGCTATCCTCCAACATAGAAAGCAACCTTGGAGCCTCCATATTTTGGTATTGCAATGGTATTGCTTTGAATCTTTCAGTGTACCAATCAAAATAACATAATTGACTATAACTTCCCACAGCCCATAAAGTGTCAGATTTTCCCAAAAAAAGGTGATGATAGGCATTGACTACTGGGTCAGTAGAATCCTTCCGTACATATTCGATTTTTTTAAATTGAATCCCGTCGTAGCGGTAAATGCCATCATCAGCATTAATCCAGAGAAATCCAAGACGGTCTCTTAATACGTTACCTATTCCCTTTGGCAAATCTTCTTCTTCCCCTAATTTTTGGAAAAATATTGGGTGAGCTTTTTGAGTACTTTCTAAATAACCAGTGTCTTTGTATTCTAATTTTGATTCTTGCCCTCTGACAACTCCAGCTATGATAAGAAATATTAGGCAGTAAAAAATTTCAATGCATTTATAATTACACTGATGACTCATAATTTGATTTTGGAAAGCACTAAAAAGACCAATTTAACACTACCAGTTATGAAAAAGAAATTTGTGGAGTTTAATTTACTTTCCAGAAATCACTATTCTATTAAAAACGTCACTATTCTATTGGATTTTGTATAAGGAATGCTCCCTTGAACAATAATAGTATTAATGTTTTATTCTGCCGCAGGCAGCGGTCCAGGAGGTAATTTGGAGCTGAAGAGACTTCTCGTAAGTAAAAGTATTCGTTGAATAACCGAATATCGTTTTATCCTGCCCCTTAGTCCCCAGGGCTGTTAAGTTCTATGCTAATAAAGTTAAAAGTCAAAATGATAAATG
>JBGTQJ010000063.1:0-54602 GCA_041941305.1 Saprospiraceae bacterium | reverse complement strand
AAGTTGAGCTTATTTGACGAAATCAAAATGATGAAGTTATTTTTTAATCACTACTAATGAGGCGATTCCCCAAAAAAGGCTTTTGGACAAAAGCTAAAAAACATTGACAAAAATAAAACACGAAACGTCAGAATGGTTGTCACAAATTTCAAATTTTTGCTTAGGTTTGCCAGCATAGGTTTTTTTACCTATCGTTTTTGAATAAAAAGCCTACGAACAAAAGCTTATGTCAATTAGTTTGTTACGATTATAGCATACTAACGAAGGGATAATTCTTATGAGCAATCGAAAAAAGATCATTCTCGTCGAGGACAATCCTGACGATGTGAGATTAACCAAACTTGCACTTGAAAACTTAGCTATTCCAGCCGACCTGGTTCATTGTGGCAATGGGGAACAGTTGCTTTATTATTTGAAAACTGAACCGCTGACCAATATCTGCTATATTCTTCTGGATTTGAATATGCCAAAAATGAATGGCTTCGACGTTTTAAAGATTTTTCATGATGATGAAGAATTGAGAAGATTGCCCATCATTGTTTTTACAACCTCATCAAGTCCAAAAGATATTCAAACCTGTTATGAATTGGGAGCCAATGCATATGTGGTAAAACCCCTCAATTTTGTCGATTTGGAAAATTCGCTAAATGCAATTTCGGGTTTTTGGGGTGATATTAATGTAAAGCCCATGTTTAAGAAATGACTTTATGATTCGGCAATTTCATTATTTTTTAAAAAACCAATATTTCGTTTAAGCCCTTTAAATTTGGTTCTTTTTACAGCTGATTTTTTGAATATTTCCCGAAAGACTTCTTCTGTAATTTCTTCCCAATCTTTTTTTCTCAAGGTCAATAAATTAGGATGTGGTTCAAACTCCCGTTCAGTATGAGGGCTCGAAAAACGATTCCAGGGACAGACTTCCTGGCAAATATCGCATCCAAACATCCAGTTTTCCATTTTTCCACTAAAGCCTTCAGGCAGTACTTCATCTTTTAATTCAATAGTTAAATAGCTAATGCATTTAGAAGCATTGATCAAATACCCATTTTTTGAAATGGCTTCCGTTGGGCAAGCATCGATGCATCGGGTACAGGTACCACAATAATCTTTCATAGGTGCGTCTGGGCTTAATTCCAAGTCAATGATTAATTCTGCCAAAAAGAAATAAGATCCTGCTCTCGGATGAATCAATAAAGTGTTTTTTCCGGTCCAGCCGATGCCACCTCTTTTGGCCCATTCGCGCTCCAAAACGGGTGCAGAATCGACAAAGCAACGACCATTCACTGCCCCAATTTTCTCGTTCAAAAAAAACAATAAGTCCTTTAATTTGGCTTTTATGATGAAGTGATAATCTTTACCATAGGCATATTTGGAAATTTTGGGAGCTGTTTCATCATCTTGTTTTCGCGGAGTAAAATAATTATACATGAGGGTGACTACCGATTTGGAGCCTGGAACCAGTTTGGTCGGGTCAATTCGTTTGTCAAAATGGTTCTCCATATATGCCATCTTTCCATGATATTCCAAATTTAACCACTCCTCCAAACGCCTGGCTTCTTCATCCAGTTTTTCTGCCTTTGCAACTCCCACAAATGAAAATCCAAGCCGTATAGCTTCTTCTTTAAGCAGTTTTGTATTTTTTTCAATTTGGTTCATAATAAAAAGATGATCCAAAATTGATTAAAATAATCGGTTCTCTGACAATTTCATTTGGCAAATCGTAATTATAGGCTCTTACTTATTTGATTGCCCCTCGCTTATTGTTTTTTCCAACTCCGCCAGCATTTCCCATCTTTTATCCAATTTGTAAGCTCTAAAATGTTTAGACTTCCTAAGCGTGTTCATTCCCTTCCAGCCCCTTACAACTGCTTTTTTGAGCCACAAAAAAAAGGTGCCGGATCTGTCTTCCTTTGAATGGGCCAATGCAATAGAACCAGTTATCAAATCCTGATTTTGAAAATTGCCATTAAGCTCCATTACTCGAATAAATTTAGGGATGGCGGATTCGTAATTTTTTTCCTTTAAAGCAAGGTGGGCTTCATCAGAAAGCAACTGATATTCAGAAGCTTTATCCTTCAGTTTTTCAACCTGTTGTTCATCAGTCAAAGTGTGATAGCTAAAGCCCAAAACTTTGGCATATTCTTCCGCAGACCATTGGAGCCCAACTTCAGATCTCCTCTTGTTTAAATTGACTTCGTTTTGAATGGGACAAAATTCATAATAGTTTGTAATAGAATTTAAATATATCTGAGTGCCGTACAATTGCCTTTCTCCTTTATTGACCATGACTCTGTCGTATAAGAAGGCATAATTTCGACCAGATGCCTCACCCGACAAATAAGCCTTTTTTAAAAGCCCCAAACATTTTTCCTGAAAAATCGGATCCATATCTGCATGCTGCACCAGAAGCCAGGCTGCATGTGTGCCAATTTCACCTACAAGCGAGCTCCCTGGCCAGCCATGTTGACCTATTATTTCCTTGATCCTTCTAGTATTCCTTTGCTTGAATTCTTTGAGTTTGAGGCTGTGCGCTTTGTAAGACTTATGATTACTTTCAGGAGTAGCATTGGTCAATTTTTGATACTCATCTCTTAACGTAAGGAGTTCGTCTCTCAAGGCTTGATTTACAGAGGAACTATGGGTTTCACATTTTTCAATCAATTTTTGCCATTCTTCCAAAGATTTTAGCGCATTTAATTTTTCATCTTTTTGTAACCATTTGCAGGAGTATTGCCAATTTAAATCCACCGACTGGTTTAGATATGCTATGCTCTTTTGGGCATTTTTGGCAAGGGCAAAACATTTTGCCGCACGGAAACTATTGAAGAAGTTGGGCTTCCCAAGCTGGAAGGCCATTTCATACTTCTTTCCGCAAAGCACATAATTACCTTCTTTAAAAGCAGAGTCGGCACTAAAGACCAGTTTTTTGTAGCTGGAATCCTCATACCTGGATTGACTGAAACAAAAAAGGTAGAAAACGAGGAAAAGAGTGACTAATGTTGTTTTCATCATTTACTTGTAGTGTTTGACTATAATTTGTGATTCTCTGACCATTGGTTTGATAACCCTGGTCAATGTAGTAATTAGTTAATGTCTTCAGGAAAAATTTTGATTAGGATTAGGCTTAATTATAATAAATAAGCTTCTCGAATAATTTAATTGGGCTCGCCATCGCATTAGAACTACTATGCAGGTTTTTTAGCCGAGAAAATCCAAAACCATGAGCCTTTGTAAGATTTAAGAGATGAACCGATATTTATGCCTCTTGGAAAAACAGTCTGTCTTTATAGGGAATTGGATGTTTAGAAGATAAAATTAAGTAAAAAATAGTTTTGATTCAAGGTGTCAGTTTTATCTACTTCAAAATCATTATCTTCGCGCCTCTTTTGAAAAATGGGGCTTTCATTGTTTTATTACTTCATCGTTTTTCGCTGTTAAACTATGCAGTCATAATATAATGAAACCATGATTTATAGATAAAATGATAAACTTAATACTCTTCGGACCTCCGGGTTCAGGCAAAGGGACTCAAGCCGCCAAATTGGTTGAAAAATATAATTTGCTTCACATCTCTACTGGTGATCTTTTTAGATATGAAATAGGCAACAAAACACCGCTTGGTTTGAAAGCTATGAGTTATATGGATAAAGGGGAACTGGTGCCTGATGAAGTGACCGTAGGTATGTTGAAGAACAAAGTTGAAGCCAACCCAGATGTAGCCGGATATATATTTGATGGATTTCCCAGAACCATCCGTCAGGCAGAAGCACTCGATAAACTGATGGCGGAAAAGGGACAGAAAATCTCAAGTTTATTGATGCTGGATGTAGCCGATGAAGAACTCATTAGAAGGTTATTGGAGCGAGGAAAGACTTCTGGTCGCTCAGATGATTTGGATGAAGCTGTTATCCAAAATCGAATTGAGGTGTACAAGCAAAACACGACTCCTGTATACGATTATTATGCTGTGTTTGATAAGTCTGAGAAAATTGATGGGATAGGCTCAATAGATGATATTTTTGATAGACTTTGTACGGCAATTGATAGTTTGAATTAATAAAATTCCTGATTCTTACAGTATATAACATGAATCATCCCGAATTTTCAGATTACATCTTAAATCACTGAATTTCAACTCACTATGTAATGTGTTTTTGTTGCGGGGTGCGAGTTGCGGGTTGGTCAAACCCACAACTCGCACCCCGCAACAAATTGAATATCAACAGATTAGGCAAAAAAAGATAAACGAAAGGTTTTTTATTGCCAAAATTTGGGATGACTCATCTTTTGTAAGCAAATTCCTTTTTGACAATTTGAGTGAATCAAGTCACTCAAATTGTCAATGAATTTATTTTTTTAAGGTTTCTTAAAATGGCAGACAAAAACTTTGTAGACTATGTAAAAATATGTTGTCGCTCTGGTAAAGGAGGTGCAGGGTCTGTCCATTTTTTTCGAGACAACAAAACGGCAAAAGGCGGACCTGATGGCGGTGATGGTGGTCGTGGCGGTCATATTATTTTGCGAGGCAATCGAAATATGTGGACACTTTTGCCACTAAAATATCGCAAACATGTGATTGCAGAGAACGGAAAACCCGGTGCTGGCGCTAACAAATTCGGAGCTAATGGGAAGGATGTCATTTTGGAGGTGCCTTTAGGGACGATTGCAAAAGATTTTGAAACAGGAAAGCTTCACTTTGAAATTACTGAAGATGGAGAAGAAAAAATTCTGACTCCTGGTGGGCGAGGAGGATTGGGCAACTCCCATTTCAAAACAGCGACACGTCAAACACCTCGCTATGCGCAACCCGGAGAAGAAGGGAAAGAAGAATGGAAAATTCTGGAACTCAAAGTCCTTGCAGATGTCGGCTTGGTTGGTTTTCCAAATGCTGGTAAATCTACATTGCTTTCAGTAATGACTGCCGCCAAACCCAAAATTGCCAATTATGCTTTTACAACCCTTGTACCCAACCTGGGCATTGTACAATATCGGGACATGCGTTCTTTTGTAATGGCGGATATCCCCGGAATTATTGAAAATGCACATGAAGGAAGGGGTTTAGGGCATCGCTTTTTAAGGCATATTGAGCGAAATGCAACTTTGCTTTTTGTGATTCCAAGTGATACAGATAGCATACAGAAAGAATATGACATTCTGGTAAATGAACTGAAGATGTATAATGAGGAATTATTGGATAAGCCAAGAGTACTTGCCATCACCAAAAGTGATTTGATAGATGATGAGTTGAAGGAATTATTGGAACCTGAAATTCCGGAAGACATTCCTTATCTTTTTATTTCTTCAGTCGCACAGCAAGGATTACAGGAATTGAAAGATCTGCTCTGGGATGTCATGAATAAGGAGCTTTTTTGACAATATTCTGTAACATCGAGTGTTTGTCAAATCGTATATTCGCCCTGGCAAAAAACAGTCCTTCCCTGACGATTGGGATGATTGATTACAATCAATCAGGTCTTCAGGGATCCAAAAAAGAAATATGAAAAAATTTATCATCCTGATGTGTCTTGGTGCTTTTGCTTTCGCCTGTGGAAGTAACACCGGAAATAATGGTTCATCTGCTGCGAAAAATGCTTCTACTCCACAGCCCAAAAAGCCTGATGGAGAAAAGATTTACAAAAATTACTGTGTTACCTGTCACGGATTGTATGGAGATATGGGGGCGAGTGGAGCACACGATTTGACAAAATCTGAATTAAGCCTTGAAGAGCGTATTTTGGTCATTTCAAAAGGTAGAAATACGATGACTCCGATGGAAGGCTTATTGAGCGAAGAAAAAATCAAAGCAGTAGCTGAATATACGATTAAACTAAAGACGGACGGATAAGGATAAATCTTGATTCGGGTAGTTACCAAAAACAAATTTGATGTCTTTAAAACTTCAGCGCTCTATAATATACCTTACTCTAACAACTCATCTTATGACTTTAATAAAAATCCTTCTCACTTGTTTCCTGTCGGTTACGATCCTTTTGGCGAATGCACAATTGCTGTCACCTGATGAATTCCTTCCTCATAATTTGGGCGAGCATTTTACCCCGCACTATATGTTGGTAGATTATTTTCAGCATGTAGCAGAGAATAGCCCCAATGTAGAAATTATGGAGTATGGGTTGAGCAACCAAAAACGACCTTTACTGATGACGTTTATTTCTTCAGAAGAAAATTTGAAGAACCTGGAAGCAATTCGGGAAAATAACCTAAGGATAACGGGTATGCTGGAAGGGAAGGTAGATAACTCTATATCAACACCAATTGTATGGATGAGCTTTGGAGTGCATGGCAATGAAGCAGCTGCTTCTGAAAGTTCAATGATAGCGATATATGAATTGGTAACCAATGCCGATGCGAAAAAATGGCTTGAGAATACAGTGGTGATTATTGACCCAAGCGTCAATCCAGATGGCTATTCCCGCTACACCCATTGGTTTCGAAATATTGGGAATAGAACTGCAGATCCTTCGCTTTCTTCTCGTGAACATAGCGAGCCTTGGCCAGGCGGACGTGTCAATCATTACCTCTTTGATCTCAATCGGGACTGGGCTTGGGCGAGTCAAATTGAATCCAGAAGAAGATTGGTACAATACCAAAAATGGATGCCCCAGATACATGTCGATTTTCATGAGCAATTTCACAACAATCCATACTATTTTGCCCCAGCAGCGCAGCCTTACCATAGCTATATCACGGACTGGCAAGGGGATTTTCAGACCGAGATTGGGAAAAACCATACAAAATACTTTGACGAAGAAGGATGGTTGTACTTTACCCGAGAAGTATTTGATTTGCTTTACCCCAGTTACGGAGATACTTATCCGACATTTAATGGAGCAATCGGGATGACTTATGAACAAGGAGGGCATAGCAGAGCTGGCAGAGCTATCCTGATGCACAATGGAGATACACTAACCTTGGCAGACAGGATTGAACATCACAAGGTTACTGCTCTTTCTACTGTAGAAATTGCTTCCAAACAAGCACAAAATTTAATAGGAGAATTCTCAAAATATTTTCAGAATGCCCGAAACAACCCTCCCGGTGAGTACAAAACCTTTATCATCAAGAGTAGCAACCCGGTGGAGAAAATTGATAAGCTGAAGCAATTATTGGATATTCACAAAATTCAATATGGCTCTATTAATAACTCCAGAAATGTAACCGCTTTTTATTATCAATCTGGATTAGAAGTCACTCATGAAATTGAAGCCAAAGATTTGGTGATCAGTGCCTATCAACCGAAAGGAATATTGGCGCAAGTACTATTTGAACCAAAGACTGAAGTTGTGGATTCGCTTACCTATGATATTACAGCCTGGGCATTGCCTTATGCTTATGGTTTGGAAGCTTATGCTACAAAAGAAAAAATCAACGTCAATACTCCTTCCTCCAGCGCAGGCTTTTTCCCTCCTCCGGGAAAAATTGCAGATCCTTATGCCTATGTAGTTCCATGGCGATCCCTAAGGAGTGCTCAGTTTTTGAGTTCTATTTTAAAAGAGGATGTAAAAGTGCGCTTTGCTGAAGAACCTTTTGAAGTAGAGGGCAGAAAGTATCAGGCAGGCACTTTAGTGATTACCAGAGCAGACAATCGAAAGCATTCCAAATACGCTCAGGTAATTCGCGAGGCGGCTACTTTGCTGGGACAGGAAATCTTTGCAGTCAATACAGGCTTCGTCACTGCAGGTCATGATTTGGGGTCAGATAATATGACTTTTATTCAAAAACCCAGGATTCTTGTACTATCGGGTGAAAGCACCTTTACCAATCAATTTGGTCAGGTCTGGTATTATTTTGAACAGGATTTAAACTATCCCATCACCATTGCCGATGCAGATAACTTTTCGAGGATTGACTTGGACGATTTTAATACCATTGTTTTGCCAGAGGGAAGTTATCGTCTGAACGATGATTTGGTCGATAAATTAAATTCCTGGATTTCAGGTGGAGGACGGTTAATCGCTATTGGCTATGCCAACAGGAGTTTGGAAGATAAAAAAGGATTTAATTTGACTCGATTTGCGAAAAAAGCAGACAAAACTGCTGCTGACAAAGCTCGTGAAGCGACTACCCTGGAAAACCGAACAGCAAAATACAAAGATCGCGTTCGAGCTTCCATATCCAATCAAATTCCCGGAGCCATATTCAAAATTCATCTTGATAACTCGCACCCCCTTGGCTTTGGTATGAAGGACTATTATTTCTCTCTTAAAACCAGTAGCCTGAGATACGATTTGTTAAAAAATTGCTGGAATGTGGGTTATGTAGGAGATAAACCAATGATTGCTGGTTTTGTGGGAGCTAACCTGAAACAAAAACTAGACAACTCAGTAGTCTTTTCTGTACAAAATAAAGGAAGAGGCAGTGTCACCTATATGATTGACAACCCATTGTACCGCGCTTTTTGGGAAGAAGGGAAGTTTTTGTTTAGTAATGCGGTGTTTTTTGTGGGACAATAGGGCATCCGATGAAAATTCTAAATGAAAATGAAAATGAAAATGAAAATGAAAATGAAAATTGGGGACGCGATTCTTTTCATTTTCATTTTGACTTTCATTAAACCTTTCATTTAACCCTGTGGTATTCTCCATGAAACCATAACTTGGGGGTGATATTCAAGTCATCTCCATCGTAATAACCCCAACCTAGAATTTGGTAAGTATCGCCGTGGACAGTTTCCTTAAAAAACTCTACTTGTTGTGGCTCTTTCTGATTTCTTTGCCAAATAATGGTATGCTCTCCTTCCAGACTTCCTTCGTGAATGATGGTCTCCGCAGGTTTTTTGACGACACACCACATTTTTCCATCCTGAATTTTGTTGACCCCTTCGCTCACCAATCCTGGAGTGCCTTCGACATAAATATCCGTAATCTTGACTCTTTGAAAATAGGGGCTTTCCGACTTGTAAGTTTGCTCCACGGATATGGTGTTGACGAGTTTGAAATTGGGCGTATTGAATTCTTCTAAGGTGATATTATACAAATCAAAAGGCTGATTTCTTACCCTGCTTTGTACTTCATAAATTTTGAATTTACCTTTCCATTTCCCATCCAACACCTGGAATACATTGGCAAATGCTTTGTCAGCTTCTGTTACTTCCGGAATTGTGGTAATATCATCAATTTCAACTGTTTCCTGACAAGAAGCAATGTTAAAGGTGAATATTAGGCTGAAAATCAACAAGTTAAAATGCATCATGCTTAATTTATTTCATTTTTAGAACGACTACAAAACTAATTCCTTTCGTCATTTTTTTGCAAGAAGTTTTTGACAATAGCACCGTTGACACAAATTTGACAATTCAAGTGCCATAGTCTCCTATATTTGCCGTTATAGTCAAAATTTATTTATGCCAAAAGGATTTCACATATTAACCATTACACATCGTCAAACCAATTTGAGCAAAATTGGAAGCTACGTTCTGCAAAATGTAGAAGGCGATGAGACTCGGATTTCGCTTGAGAAACTGAAAGCCCAGTTTGGTTTAGATGAAATTATGTACCTGGCAACTTGTAATCGAGTCGCTTATTTCTTTTTCATTAAAGAGGCTATCCCCGCCAATTTTTCCAAAATATTTTTCCAAAGTATCAATGCAAGTTTAACTGAAGAAGAAATAGAGACTGAGGTGATGCATTATCAGGATCAGTCAGCACTCGATCATCTTTTTCAAGTAAGTGCTTCTATAGATTCTTTGGTAATAGGGGAGCGCGAGATTTTGCGCCAATTGCGTGAAGCGTATAACAAAGCCGTTGAATGGAATCTGACTGGAGACAATATTCGATTGGCGATGGATTCAGCGGTGGTGGCAGCAAAAGATGTGTACAACAATACCAGAATTGGAGAAAAACCCATTTCGGTAGTTTCATTGGCTTTTGAGCAATTGTTGAAATACAATTTGGCTAAAGATGCTCGTATTTTGATGATAGGAGCAGGTCAGACGAACGCGCTGGTTACCAAGTTTTTGGTAAAACACAATTACAACAACGTTACAGTTTTTAATCGCACCTTCGAGAAAGCAGCCGATTTGGCTCAAAAAACAAATGGACAGGCTTTTCCACTTTCTGAATTAGAAAATTATGACCAGGGCTTCGATTGTATGATAGTTTGTACAGGAGCAACTAATGCTTTTGTAAATACGGAACTGTATGAAAAACTATTGAAGGGAGAAAAAGATAGAAAGATTGTTATTGATTTGGCAATTCCGAATAACGTATCCAAAGATTTATCCAATTCATTCAACTTGAATTATATAGAAATTGAAGATTTGCGAAACATGGCAACTGCTAATATGGATTTCCGTAAAAAGGAAGTTAACAAAGCAAGCCTCATAATCGAAAATCACCTACAGCAATTTCAAGCAACTTACCGTCAACGCCAAATTGAAAAAGCGATGCGTCGGGTTCCTTCAGAAATTAAGGCAGTTAAAGAATTCGCCATGACGGAAGTATTCAGGAAAGACCTGGAAAATCTGGATGAAAATACACGTCTTTTGTTGGAAAAAATGATGAGCTACATGGAGAAAAAATGCATCGGTATTCCCATGAAGGCTGCCAGAGAGGTCGTGCTGTAATATTTTTTCTACAACAATACTACTGCCCTTCACCACAACAGCACATACTTTTACCCAAACCTATTCCATATTCCAAAATCCTACCTTATCTTTGCTCCGCTGAGTACAGCTTCGCGCTGACAATCCTCAAACATGACATTCAATAGTATTCTTGAATCCATTGGCAATACGCCTTTGGTCAAGCTAAACAAAGTTACGAAAGACCTGGCTCCAACCGTTTATGTGAAATTGGAGGGTGCAAATCCTGGTGGCTCTGCCAAAGATCGCATCGCTCTACACATGATCGAAAAAGCCGAAAAAGAGGGCAGGCTCCAGCCCGGCGGCACTTTAATCGAAGCTACAAGTGGGAATACTGGTTTTAGTCTTGCAATGGTCGCAGCTATAAAAGGCTATAAATGTGTGTTGACAGCAGCCAGCAAGATTTCTAAAGAAAAAGTGGACATGTTGAAGGCATTGGGTGCTGAAGTAGTGATTTGTCCAAAAGATGCCAAGCCAGAGGATCCTCGTTCCTATTATGAAATGGCAAAGCGGCTTGCCAAAGAAATTCCGGGAGCATATTACGTCAATCAAAATTTCAATCTCGATAATGCCCAGGCTCACTATCTTTCTACTGGGCCAGAGATATGGGAACAAACTAAAGGAAAAGTCACCTATCTATTTGCTAGTGCCGGAACCGGAGGGACCTTGTCGGGTACTGCACAATACCTGAAGGAGCAAAATCCAGATATTAAAATAATTGCGGTAGATGCCTATGGTTCGGTGCTAAAAAAGTTCTATGAAACAGGCATTTACGACCCCAACGAGATTTACTCCTATCGCATAGAAGGTACTGGCAAAAACATCATTCCTGCCAACATCAATTTCGATTTAGTTGATCGCTTTGTAAAAGTAACAGATAAGGATGCAGCCCTTCGTGCTCGTGAATTGGCTCGAAAGGAAGGCATTCTGGCTGGTTATTCAAGTGGAGCTGGTATTCAGGCGCTCTTTGAAATGCAGGGAGATTTTACACCTGATGATGTGGTTGTTTCCATCCTCCCCGATCATGGTAGCAAATATTTGGGCAAAATCTTCAATGATGAGTGGATGCATGAGCAGGGGTTTATGAAAAAAGAATCCAAATACATAGAAGAGCAGGAACAAGAAACCGTAAGGGCCTAATTAACGATCTAAAAATGTGAAAGGTTTTCCCATCACAAAGGGAGTCCTTTGGACAAGGGATAAACAAAAATCTTTCACATTTCCTTTCTATAATTTTTCAAATTCAATAAAAATCATCGAATAGCGAACTTGTTAATTTTTAATATTTAACAATCGAGCCATTCAGCAACTTTAACAATCATAACAATGGACATTTTTGATCGAATAAAAATTAATCCCGGACCACTTGGCAGATATGCCGAAATAGCAGAGGGCTATTGGGTTTTCCCAAAATTAGAGGGTGAACTAGCCAGTCGGATGAGATTCAATGGCAAAGAAGTCATCGTATGGAGTGTTAATAACTATCTCGGTTTGGGAAACCACCCCGAAATCAGAGAGATTGATGGAAAAGCTGCCGTAGATTATGGATTGGCTTATCCAATGGGCTCTCGTGCTATGTCTGGTGCGACGGACGAACACGATGCATTAGAAAGAGAATTAGCCGAATTCGTACAAAAGGAAACAGCCGTATTGGTGAACTTTGGATACCAGGGTATCATGTCTGCTATTGATGCACTATTGACTCGTCGCGATGTAGTGGTTTATGATTCAGAGTCTCATGCTTGTATCGTGGACGGTGTGAGAATGCACTCTGGTCGTCGATTTGCTTTTGAGCATAACGATATCGCCAGTCTGGAAAAGAATTTGAAAAGGGCAACTGAAATCGTAGAAAAGACTGAAGGTGGTATTTTGGTGATTTCTGAAGGTGTATTCGGTATGAGAGGTGACCAGGGCAAATTGCGAGAAATTATTGCGCTTAAGGACAAATACAATTTCCGTTTATTGGTAGACGATGCACATGGTTTTGGTGTATTGGGTGAAACCGGTGCTGGAGCTGGTGAAGAGCAGGGCGTACAACAGGAAATTGATCTTTACTTCTCAACCTTTGCCAAATCAATGGCTAGTGTAGGTGCTTTTCTTGCTGGTGACAAGCATATTACCAGTTATTTGAAATACAATATGCGCTCGCAAATATTTGCAAAATCTTTGCCTATGCCATTTGTGGTTAGTGCCAGAAAGCGCTTGCACATGCTGCGCACAATGCCGGAATTGAGAAAAAACTTGTGGGATAATGTAAACTACCTGCAAGATAGTCTGAAAAACGCCGGCTTTGATATCGGAAATACGAATAGTTGTGTCACCCCGGTTTATTTGGAAGGAGAAACTGAAGAAGCAATGGCAATGGTATATGATATGCGCGAAAACTTCCGAATATTCACATCTATCGTGATTTATCCAGTTATACCAAAAGGAATGATGATTCTTCGATTGATTCCTACTGCTGTTCATACCTTTAAGGACATCGATGAAACGATTGAAGGCTTTAAGGAGATTAAGAAACGACTAGATGCAGGAATTTATAAAGAACAGGCTGCCAAGTATATGGTGAATGCCTAAATGTTCTTAAAATCGCCGTCTTGCGACGGTGAATAATTTTTAAGGGGGGAGCATTTTATCAAAATGCTCCCCCCTTAATTTTTTTCGTTCGTTAAGTGAGAGAAAAACAAATCTATAGGTCTAATAACAAGCTCACCGGATCTTCCAATAACTTTTTCACTTTTACTAAAAAGGTCACTGATGAACTGCCATCTATCACGCGGTGGTCATAGGATAATGCCAAATACATCATTGGGCGGATTTCGACTTGTCCATCTACAGCCACAGGGCGTTGTTGGATAGTGTGCATACCTAAAATGGCACTTTGCGGTTCGTTGATGATGGGCGTACTCATCATAGAACCAAAAACGCCGCCATTGGTGATGGTAAAAGTACCCCCGGTCATTTCTTCAAGACTGAGTTTGCCTTCTCTGGCTTTGGTGGCAAGCTCCTTGATTTTGAATTCGATTTCTGCAAAAGAGAGGGATTCTACATTTTTTACAGGAGGAACGACTAAACCATTTGGTGTAGAAATCGCAATAGAAATATCTGCATAATCGTGGTATATCATTTCATTGTCCTCAATCTGTGCATTCACCTCTGGCATTTCCATCAAGACTTTTGCACAAGCCTTTGCAAACAAAGACATAAAGCCCAATTTGATACCATTTTTCTCTACAAATCTTTCCTGATACTTTTTCCGCATTTTCATCACTTCAGACAAATCGACTTCATTAAAAGTAGTCAACATGGCTGTACTATTCTTCGCTGAGACCAATCGCTTGGCAATCGTTCGCCGCATTCGACTCATTTTCTTGCGCGTCACCTCACGGCTGAAGGATTTGGATTCCGTTGAAGACGCAGTAGCAGGTTGTTGGCTTTCAGGTTTGGAGGCTGCAGGTGCTGCTTGACTTTTCTTGCTTTCAGCTTCTTTTAAAGCATCCTCTTTGGTGATTCTGCCATCTTTGCCCGATCCTTTTACAGATTCGGCTTTGATGTCATTTTCTGCCAAAATTTTTGCGGCAGCGGGGGATGGATGGCCCCTTGCATAGCTTGTAGAGCTAGGTTCAGGAGTTTGAACTTGAGGACTGCTATCCACTTTAGCCGGAGTAGAGGCTGTAGTTACCTGAGTCCCGTTTTCCTTTGTTGCACTTGTATCAATCTTTGCCACCAGTGCTCCTATCTCCAAATCATCTCCTTCATTGGCAACGTGAATTATTTTGCCAGCTGCCTCTGCCGGGAATTCAAGGGTAGCTTTATCAGATTCGAATTCACAAATGGGCTCATCTAGTTCTACGTAATCTCCATTTGCCTTGAGCCATTGTGATAGTGTTACTTCAGTGATTGATTCCCCGATGACCGGGACCTTCATTTCTACGACCATTTAAATAAATAAATTGTAATTACGAATTAGGATTGTTTAAGTGTTGACTGTCAATTTATTACAATCTTGTATCGTAAATGTTTATTCAGGTATCAATTTGGACGTAAAGATTGGGTTTATTATGTAAAAATGAGAGTTTGGAGCGCTAAATTATTTCATAAACCGGCGTTCATGTTCCAATAACCATTTTTTTCGCCATAATCCGCCACCATAGCCTTTCAGGTTACCGTCCGCACCGATAACGCGATGACAGGGAACAATAATCGCCATACAGTTTTTGCCGTTGGCACGCCCTACAGCCCTCACTGCATTTTGGTTTTCAATGCCTTCTGCCAATTGAGCATAAGAACGAGTAGTACCAACAGGAATTTTTAATAATTGATTCCAAATGGATTGTTCGAAAGGCGTACCATTCATGACAATTGGTACCGTGAAATTTAAGTTGGTTCCTTCAAAATAATCTTTCAGTTCTTGTTCTATTTTTTCTAAAACAGCATTATTGCCAGGAATAATGGGAGCTTTTGTTTTTTTTCGGAGCCATTTTATTTCATTTTCCAAACCACGCCGGTCTACAAACTCCAGCAGGTGTAAGCCTGCTTCATTGGCAATTGCCAAAATTCCTCCGAGAGGAGTGTCTAACCATTTTGCAAGCAGGCAATTAAGGTTATCCGAATCACCTGGCGGTTTTCCAAATATCTTTTTAAACGCTTCCCAAAAACCACTTGCAGACTCGTATCCGAAATTCAATTGGGTACCAATTACAGATTCACCATTGCGCACTTCGTGCAATGCCATGCCCATTCTGCGACCCCGTTGAAAAGCATGAAAAGTCATACCGAAGTGTTTTTGAAATTGGCGGCGGGCGGTTGATGGGTCAATGCCCATTTGTTTCAATTCATAATCGGAAATTTTCCTGGTAGGTTCCGCTTCAACCAGTGCTTTTAGTTTTTCCAGTAATTCGGGTGATTTCTTCGTTTTTTCCAGAGGATGGCATCTTTGGCAGGCGCGATAGCCTCCAAATAGCGCTTGTTGGGCAGTATTAAAGTATTCTACGTTTTCGGGTTTTGGTTTTTTTGCCGGACAGGTAGGGCGACAGAAGATACCAGTCGTTTTGACCCCTACGAAAAATATTCCTTCAAAAGTGCTGTCTCTTTCCACTAGTGCTTTATACATTATGGTTTTGGCTGGCAATTGTTGTATCATTTCAAAAAGATTTGATTTTGAGCGCAAGATACAACCCTCCTTCCCTAAGCTGCATCCGGTTTTCAGGCATTGAATTTTGAAATCGATTTTGGGTGTCGTAGTATTGTGGTTTTATGATGCTGTGATTTTATGATGTTGCGGTGGTTTGATGAAATACTATGTAAATTATGGAATCAGCTTTTAATATCTACCTTAAACTTGGTTACGAACACATCCTCGACCCCAACGGCTATGACCATATCTTATTTATCGTAGCGCTTTGTGCGATTTACAAATTGAGCGAATGGAAAAAAGTGGCAATATTGGTTACCGCATTTACGTTTGGGCATTCATTGACTCTGGCACTTGCAGCTATGGACATCATTCGATTTCCCGCAGAGGTTATTGAATTTTTGATTCCAGTGACGATTTTTCTAACAGCTATTTACAATGTGATTCAAAAACCTCAGAACCATTCCAAACACCTGAATATGAATTATTTATTCGCCTTGATTTTTGGATTGATTCACGGTATGGGCTTTTCTAATTTTTTTCGTTCCACTGCAATGCCTGGTGATAGCATCTTAAGTCAATTGTTCCCATTTAATCTGGGGGTTGAATTGGGACAGTTGGTAATTGTGGGAATCATTTTATTGACTTCCTTCCTGGCATTTAATGTTTTAAAAATCAAGCAAAAAGACTGGACCCTTTTTGTCTCTGGTGCAGCTGCCGGTGTAGCTTTGATTTTAATAATGGAATCGGATTTGTTGGTTGGATAATTATAGGAAAGCGGTATGGTTTTATGTGCCGAAGCATACAAAAACTACACCGCTTTCAAATAATGTTTTGCCTAACGGGTGCCATTATGGTGATGCTGTAGAGTTCCTTGTCATGGTGACTCAGCATCATCTATTCATTACAATAATTCTTTCCTGGAAAATATTTTTTCCATCCAGTTTTACAGACAATAAATAAATGCCCCCAGATGGAAGATATTCATTCAAAGGGATATGAATTGGGTGACTGTCTTCCCAAAAGGATGTTTGGAATAATGTATTTCCTTTCAAATCCAGAAATTCTATTGCTCCTTCTGAAAATGTTAGGTTTTCAGAAAAAGAAATAAACAAATCGTCTATTGTTGGATTTGGATAAACCTGAATCGCTAAATACTTTTGAGAAAACCAAATATTCCTTATTTCTGAATATTCGAAAATCTCATCTCTATCCACCATTTTTAGACGGTAGTACACTATCTTTTGAAAACCATCAAAAGATACATTTCTGTCTATAAATTCATACTTCATAGTTTTTGAGGCTTCACCATGTGCCGCCACACTATTCAAATATTCCCAATGAAATCCATCCTTGCTTCTTTCTATTTCAAAGTGGCTGGTGTTAAATTCTGAAGCTGTTTCCCAGTTCAATACCACATTGTTTTTCTCGTTTAAACTTGTTATAAAAAAGAGCAACTCTACTGGCAATACTGCCCCCGAACAATCAAAATTGTCATTCGTTATTTGAGTCCCTGGGTCAGATGTGCAATTGACATTGGTGCATGTGGCAGGACCACAAGCTGTAAAGGTTTGATCATCAAATGCTCCGGAATTTTCAAAACACAAATTGGGACTTTGTCCCGAGCCTCCAGTTGCAAAATCCAGTTTGATGTGGAACAAGGCTGTGGCTGAATTAGTAATGTTATTTCCACTCAAACATGCCTCCGAAAAAGCATGTTGCCAGGAAAAGGAAAAGCGGGAAGATGTATTGTCATTTTCCACAAAATTGTTGTAGAAATCAAACTGAAATGGAGGAGATCCTACCTGAGTTTCCAAAATACTTCCGCTGGGTCGGGTTATGGTTAATTTGCTGTTCGCTACCACATTTGTCCCAAAAGCTGCTGTATTATAATTGAAATAAAGCTGCCCTGAGCCTAATTTGAATCCAGCTGTACTTTGTATCATCACATCTACTTCATAACAATTTCCACTGTTGGTTATTTGTGCATTGGCAAAACTAAAAGTAACATCTTGTCCTGAAAGCCAGGCAATACTCAACCAGCCCAGCAAAATGCTGAAAAATAATTTTTTCATGATTGAAAAATTTTAGTAAGCTGATTGGCAATCGGAAAAGGTTTGTTCTTCCGGTTGCTAAACAGTGGTACTTTTTTAAAACTGCTGTCCTCTCCCAAGATTAGGATAGAGCTTCAATTGCAAATCAGTATTTTGTACTTGTCCATTCATATTCAGATCTCCTTGCAAATAGCCTGAATTGCCGAGACTTGGGAGTAGATTGGTCACATCTGTATTCTGAATTTGTTCATTGGTATCAAAATCGCCACTAAACAATCCGAAATATCCTCCACCCAGATTTTGGACGCCATTTGAGCTACCAAAGGCATTGGAGGCACTACTCGTAAAGTCATAGGCCATGACATTAGTAGAAAGTGTAATCGCATTGGCAGACATCACTCCTAAATGGTTGCGATGTTTGATGGCAACAAAGTAATTGTCTGCCCCAATGCCAGGAATGCTCAGATTAGTAGTACCATTCAAATCCACTATGTCACCATCTTTCTGAATCAAAGCACTTTTCGTGGCGAGGACATTTGAAGAATTGTTTCCGTCTCGAATTTCTACCAGGACCCAATCGGTAATGGCATCATTTCCTGCTGCAGAAAACACGCTTGAACTGACGGTTTCTCCCCCACCAAAACCTTCATGCATAAAACCCAATCCAGCGTAAGGTTCTGCCGTTGGAATTAAACCAGCACTGCGCAAATTATCATTCATTGTACCTGATCCAGCATAAGCTCCTTCCAATAAAAGGTCTATTGCGAGCAGGGCATGAATCGCCACCGGCTCTGCACCGATGGCGAAAACGCCCATTGAATCTATTCCTGTTCGTGTTCTTGTATAGGGGGCAGAGCCGCTTGCTGAGCCTGTGTTTCCAACTGTCAAATCCCAACCATTGGAGCTATACCATCCTATGCCACAGTAGCTTCGGTCGAAGCCACTAAGCTCATCGGAAGCCTGCCATTGGGCAGTCAGGCTCAAATTGGATCCCCCATTTGTAGCTTCTGTTAGTTCCCAGGAGGCATCCACAACTTTGGTAGAGATGGGAGCACCACTCGAACCACCGTCGACCGCGTGCTCCAAACATCTAACTCCAATATTGTCGGAAGTACCACTTTCATTTATTGTTAAGGGATTGTAGGTTATTGTATCATAACCAATGGGAAAGGTGAAATTGCTCAAACTGTTTTTCAGCACTTTCCCTGTGCCATTGGTGACAAGGTATTCGTTTTCATCAAAACTGGAAAGGGTAGCAGCATTTTCAAAAATCAAATTACTATTGCTGAGCAATACTTTATTGTTATCTGAATTAAAGCTTAGATTGTTTTGAATGGTTAAATTGTCAGTCAGACTCACCGTCATTCCGTGATTTTTGTTTAAAATGATTTTGTAAAAGGCATTTCCTCCGGAAGTGATCTGACTCTTTTTAGTTCCTACTAAAGATACGGTTGAGGTTCCAAAATAAAAGGTGCCATTATTTGTCCAATTGCCTTCCAGGCTGTAAGTGCCATTTCCCGAAATAGTGCAGCCAGCGTTGTTTGCCAAATTCTTTGTCATCATCATCGTTCCTTCATTTGAAATGGAAGAGGCATTTGTGTTTTGGACTGCCATATTGGTGTAGAGGGTGGTATTAGAAGTAATGGTCAAGGTACTTCCATTGAGGTACAATTGAGCTTTGGATTTTATTCCAAAAGTGAAAAGGAGGAATATGAGGATCTTGTACTTCATTTTTTTATTTTTTAAGCACCAAACCACAATTATCTACAAGTAATTTTAGCTTCATTTTATCGCTCACTTCGTTGAAAATACTCGCCAGAGCTTAGGCTATGGCTGCGTTTTTCGCCTTGTGAGAGAAAAAATGAATTCCAAAATTTTACTTATACATATTTATGATTTGGTGCTTAGATGCGAAAACTAACATTTTGCGAATTGGGAATGGAGGACAGAAGCGATGCTAGTTTTTAGTTTGGAAACTTAAAACATCGCTCCATGCAAAAATTGAGAAATTCAGGTCTTCGAGGGGTAGATGATTACTTTCCTAGCAATCGACGAATCTCCTTCAGCTCCCTTTCCATTTTTCCAATTTTGGTTTTTAATACCTCAATCTGCTGTTGCTGCTCTTTAATTCCTTGAATTGCCAACACGCCAAACACACTGTAATTCAAGGACTTGTAGCCATTTTTTTCGTGAACGGCTTCTGGGAAAAAGGCTTCCACTTCCTGTGCAATGAAACCAATTTGAGAAGTTTGACTTTCGTCTTCTTTGTAGGTGTAAGTCGTTGGTTGGAGTTCGACAATCTTTTCGAGAGATGATTCCATTGGGTGGATTTGTCGCTTTAGATTCCTGTCAGAGTATTGGACGTAGCTTCCATCTGCTTTATTGATGTAGCTTTTCCAACTTCCATTATAGGCCAATGTAAGGTCATCGGCAAAATCAGTGAGTAGCATCCAATTATTGGAATCATCATTACTTTCAAGAGTTAAGCCCTTTGCATTGGTTGGTTGTTTAAGGTCTAAAGTTCCATTAATTTTCAAGAGGTCGTTATTAAACTCACCATAAATGAGTGGAGAACTTGAATGCGAATTTTCTATATAAAGTTTGTTATCTCCAGTTTCGTTAGCTCCAGCAAAATGTCCCAAAAAGACATTACCGATACCACTAGTATTATCTTTTCCGGAAGCAAAACCAACAAATACATTGAAGTTTCCGGTGGTATTGCCAGCGCCAGCATTTGATCCAATAAAGGTGTTTAGTGTTCCTACTGTATTCTTATCCCCAGCAAAATTCCCCACAAAAACATTGCGTTGCCCGTGCGTATTCTCTGATCCAGCATAACTGCCTAAAAAAGTGTTTTCAAAACCAGTGGTATTGTTCTTTCCTGCTGAACTTCCTACAAACAAATTATCCTGTCCGCTCGTATTTTTACTTCCAGTATTGTTTCCCAGAAAGGTATTGAATTGTCCCTGGGAATTGGCTAAACCTGCGTTTTGCCCAATAAATAGATTTCCAATAAAATTTGAAGGTGCCAAATGATAATCGTTCATCACCCACTTCTCTACACCTCCTAGATCAAATCGTATCAGGTCTTCATCGGCAGCTTCCTCCACCTGAATTTTGGTGTCTCCATCTGCATCCTGAATTTTATTAGGATTGGAAGAATTTTCAGTTTGTCTCCCATTTTTTGGATCTTCATTCGGTTCAGAAACAATCAATTCTTGTCTATCAATCATATCCGTCCATCCACTACCAGTGTGATACCAAAAGGAGCGGGTATCTGTATCAAAAACCAATAATCCAGTTGCTGGATTTTCGATTTTTATTCTTTGATTGGTTGCTAATCGAGGTACTAATATGCCTTTGTCATCTGCTACAATATCCAACACTGCAGATTGATCTGGCATTTCGGTATTGATGCCGATTTGTTGTGCAAAACCATTAAAAGTCTTTGCCAAAAGACATAGCATTAGCATTGGAATAAGATGCTTTTTCATGTTTTTAAAATTTGATGGTTAAGTAGGATAGATGGTTTGTGAAAGTACCATCATTATGGATTTTCAAGTTGTTGAATTCGTTGTTCCAAATGTTCAATCATAGCTTGCTGTTCTTTCATTCCTTCAACCAAAACGGCTATCATTTGAGTATAATTAACCCCTTTAAAACCATTTCCATGAGTTACAACCAATTCTGGCAAAACCTGCTCTACTTCTTGAGCGATGAAGCCAATTTGTTTGCCAACTGGAAAGGTGCGATCTTCAAAGTCCTTTTTAAATGCGTAGGTCATCCCTTTTAAAGCCTGTACTTTTTCTAAAGCATTATCGATGGGTTGAATATTGTGTTTGAATCTTTGGTCAGAGACAACAATAAAATTATTGGCTTGTACATCGCCATTGACATCTAATTCTACAAGAGGAGAAATGCCATTCACTCCCAAACGATTGTCGATGAGCACTTTGCCATCCTTTTTCCAGGTCATTCTTTTGGCTTCATTTCCCGAATATTTTCTTGTCCAAAGATTCATTTCATCGCTGGCACCGTCATATTGAAATTCAAAGCCATAGCCGGTGCCTTCGTTTAGGAAAAAAGAAGTTGTATCCCCATCCGATACATGTGTTTCGAGCGTTCCATTGATTCGTAGGAGGTCATTGTCAAATTCGCCATAAACTAAGGGGCTTGAAGAATTTGAGTTTTCGATGTAGAGTTTGTTTGAACCCAATTGGTTATAGCCTGATTGATTGCCAATAAAAACATTTCCCGAACCGTTTTGATTTAAATAGCCTGCTTTGGAGCCAACTGCAACATTGACGCTTTGTCCGTTATTATAAAGTGTGGAATCTCCAATGGCTACATTATTATTTGAGGCAGATGCACCTCCCATTGAATAAAGCCCTATGGCTACATTGGAGGAACCTGAACCATTAACCGCCAAAGATCCAAATCCAAACCCCGTATTGCCATTTCCAGTATTATTCAATGTTCCGGAAAACCATCCTACATAGGAGTTAGAATTACCTGAAATGTTGAACCGCCCTGATCTATTTCCTACAAAAGTATTGTTATTTCCATTTGTATTTGATACACCTGCCAAATGTCCTACAAAAGTATTGGCATCACCATCCATATTCGCGTTGCCTGAACGATAGCCCAAAAAAGTATTTTCATAACCACTGGTATTGGCATATCCTGACTGATTGCCTAAAAAAGTATTTTGATTGCCATCTTGATTAGAATAGCCTGATTCGAAACCCGCAAAAGTATTTCCATCTCCGGTGGTGTTTGAATAACCTGCTTTGGAGCCAAGGGCTGAGTTGCCTGTTCCAATTGTATTATGGTAAAGACAAGAGTCTCCGACAGCGACCAAATTGTTCTTTTGATTACTTAACAAAGCAGAGGAACCTATCGCTACGTTGGAATATCCTGTGGAGTTACTGGCTCCACTATTGTATCCCAGAAAAATGTTGTTGGATCCTGTAGTATTTCCGCTACCTGTAAAACTGCCAATAAAAATATTGTCAAAGCCGGTCGTATTGTTTTCACCTGCTTTGTTGCCGATAAACGAATTCCTAATTCCTTGGGTGTTCTTGAAACCGGCATTATACCCAAAAAAGCAATTGCCCCAACCTGTACTGTTTGAAAATCCTGATTCACTACCTACAAAAGTATTCCAAGAACCTTGTGTTGAAGCATATCCGCATTGGTACCCCACAAAAATATTATTGGAGCCGCCAGTACTTGAGTAACCCGCTTTAGAACCCAATGCCACAATTTTTGATCCCGCTGTATTGAAAAGCGCAGAATCTCCTACTGCCACCAGATTATTCGACATTGTATTTTTATAAAGCGCATTTGCCCCAATTGCCACATTGGAGTATCCGGAAGTGTTTAAAAAACCTGCTCCAATACCCACCGCCGTATTTGAAACTCCAGTCGTATTTGAAATCATGGCAGCAGCACCTATAGCTGTGTTGCCAGCCCCTGTGGAAGTCGCTCGGAGTGCAGTACTTCCAACAGCAGTATTACTAAATCCTGTCGTGTTGGAATACAAAGATTCAAAACCAATAGCGGTGCTGGCATCTCCTGTTGTATTGTTGAATAAAGCAGATTTGCCAGTGGCCGTATTGCTATTTCCAGAGGTATTTGAGAATAGGGCTGTCCCGCCAGTAGCAGTATTATTCGAGCCCGTTGAATTTGCAAATAAAGCCCCTGCTCCACTTCCAGTATTTGAACTACCAGATGTGTTTGAACGCAAGGCGGCAGCACCTAATGCAGTAATACCTGTACCGCTTGTATTAGCATAGGCAGCTTTAGATCCTAATGCAACATTGTCCGTTCCGGAAGAATTATGATAGAGGGAAGAGTCTCCTACTGCCACTAAATAACTGCCAGATTTATTGTTCACCAATGCCTCATACCCAATCGCCACATTGTTATTTCCGGAAGTATCTGCAAATAAAGCTGTATATCCAATGGCAATGTTCCTATTTCCGATAGTATTCGATTTCCCTGCATATACACCTATAAAAGTATTGGATGCTCCTGATGTATTATTGAATCCAGAATTTGCTCCTAAAAAAGTATTTTCGCTGCCTGTTTTGTTCAAAAAACCTGATGTCTCGCCCAAAAAGGTATTCCAGTCCCCTTCTGTATTGGCTATACCTGCGCCTGTTCCGATAAAAGTATTTACATTTCCTTCAGTATTGTCTCTACCTGCTTGAAACCCTATGAAAGTGTTGCCAAAACCAATCGTATTCAACCTGCCTGATTTCGAGCCAATAAATACATTTTGTTCACCAAAAGTATTGGCTTTACCACTTTGATAGCCTATATACGTATTATCGTTATTGGTCAAATCATCATTTGCACCTGCTTCTTGTCCAATAAAAACAGACCGTCCTGAATTGTAGACTTCTAGCCTCGAACTATCCATTACAAAATATTCCGTACCGCTCATGTCAAAGCGAATTTGATCCTCGTCGGACGTTTCCTCTACCTGAATTTTGGTATCCCCATCATTGTCCTGCATGAGCACCAAATTGCCATCTGCAATTTCTTTCCAGGCACTGCCATCATATAGCCAAAAGGATACAGTTCCTGAATCAAAAACCAGTAAGCCCGTTGCTGGATTGGAAATACTGGTTCGTTCAACTGTAGTTAAGCGAGGAATGAGGATTCCTTTATCATTAGACACAATTTCCAAGGCGGCAGAATTATCGGGAGTATTCGTATTGATGCCTACTTGTTGCCCAAAAAAGGGCTGACAAAGGCAAAGTATTAGACCTATGAAAAAGTAGCGAATCGTTTTCATTTTGAATTAGTTTAAGTGGAAAAGCTTGTTTCTAATGATACCACTGAGGAGGGATGTGAAGATTAGCAAAGTGGTGGTAGAAATATCTTTATCGTCCTCAATTTCGGTATATGAATTTTCCTCCGTCACTTTCTCTGTATAGCTACCTACAAATAAAATTGCGTCACCACCCTGTGCTTTAGCTTTTTTGATCATTTCTTCTTTAATGTTATCCAAATAATTCATCTCCCAGTCATCTCCTTCATTTTTCATCACCCCTATCACTTTATATTGTTTTTGAATATCTGCAGCATCAAAATAGAGGTCTATTTGATTGGTCGGCTCGTATTTTTCACCGAGATAGTTGATGATAAGCACCAAACCAGAATTATCTATAAGTAATTTCGGTTTCTTTTTCCCTCTAACTTCGTTTGCCAAGGGCATCCCTTGTCCAAGGGACTCCCTTTGGGATGGGGGAAAATACTCGCCTTAGCTAAGGGCTAGGGCTGTGTTTTTCGCCTTGTTAGAGAAAAAAAGAATTCCCAAATTCTACTCATACATAATTTTGAATTGATAGAACAAAGATGTAGGTGACTTGAAGGTTTTATGATGCCCTAATTAGACAAATGCTTGCTGTATTTTGCCAAAGGATTAAAATCTGAAAGTTCCTAATGTTTTTGAAATTTTAATGTTAGAAAGGCGATTTTGCTCTATTTTGCCGAATACGTGCTCCATTTTGCCAAAAGAGGTCTTTTTTGAAGGAATGCTTGAAAAGAAGGGTATTTTTGAAATGATTTCTCCAGTATCAACTTTGATCGATAAAAATGAAATTTTCCAGATTGCTGACATACATGGTTGCGTGTTTTATGCTTTTTGCCACTTGTTTGGAGGCTCAAATTCAAGTAGTTGATAGTTTAAAACAGGTTTTAGCAACAAAAGTTGGAAAGGAAGAAGTTCAAGTTTTGAACGAATTGGCATTACTGACCAGAAAAATGAATGCCAGAGAAAGTTTAGATTGGAGTGCCAAAGCTCAATTATTAGCGACAAAAAAGAATTTCCAAAAAGAATTTTTAAAAAGCCAATATGCCGCTATAGAAGCTTATTGCCAATTGGGGTATCACGATTCTGTTTTTAACATTGGAAACAGGATTTTACCCAAAATCCAAGACTTGAAAATGTATGAATTGGAAGTGCCAACCCTCCTGGAAATTGGAAAAAGTTATTGGAAATTAGGAGATTGGAAACCAAGCCTCGATTATGCTAACCAGGCTGCCAAAATTGCAGAAACACTCCAAAACCCTGTATTACTATGGCATGTCTATAAATCTTTGGGAATTCTATATTATGATAGTCTGAATGAAGATGCTTCAGACCAATATGTGAATTTAGCTTATGAACAATTCAACTTAACAAATGATCGTGCATTATTACCCGAATACTATTACAATTATGCTCTTGACTTTCTTGAAGGGCAGGAATTCGAAGCCTACCTTCAAAAAGCCATTCAAGCTTCAAAAGCGTTAAATGACAATTCGAATTTAGCATATGCATATCATAATTTGGGCGTTCATTTACTGCTGGAAAATAGGTTAGAAGAGGCCATAAGTCATTTTATACAAGGGCTAAAAGCTGCTCAGCTAGCTGGAGATCATTTAATTGAGGCTTCCATAACCAACCAATATGGCAAGGCTTTATTTGAAAAAGAGAAGTTTGATTCTGCAATTATACTTTACGAAAAAGCTATTGAAATGGCTGATTGGGAGAAATTATCTGATCTGAAAAGAACAGCATATTATCGCCTTGCAAATGTTTTTGAGATAAAAGGAAATCATGAACAGGCTTTAGAATCAATCAAAAAAGGAGATGCTCTTAGTGATTCCCTTTTTAATAAAACTTCCAGTGCTCAACTCTCAGAAGCCCATGCCCGTTACGAAAACGAAAAACAACAACTCGAAATCGCTCGCCAAAAAAATGCGCGCAATCAGATTATATTTGGGGGTTTAGCTTTACTCCTTTTAATTACAGGCATCTTTCAATGGTATTTTTATAACCAAGGCCGCAAAAAGAAAGAAGCAGAATTGGCACTCTATGCCCAACAAAAAGAAGCCGAACGATTGCGCCATTTAGATACTTTAAAAACCAATTTCTTTACGAACATCTCACATGAATTGCGAACCCCACTTACGCTCATTCTTGCCCCTTTGGAAAATGCCATTCAGAAGGTAACATCGGTTGGAGTAAAAAAAGATTTAGAATTAGCACAAGGCAATAGTAAAAAATTGCTCAACCTGGTCAATGAAATTCTGGATTTGGCAAAGCTGGAATCTGGAAAACTTGCCATCCAAAAATCAGAAATTGCCCTTCGCCCGCTTGTCCGTCGTATTTTCTATTCCTACGAATCTATCGCTCATCTAAGAAAATTGCAATTGGATTTCTATTGTCCTATTTCAGATGAATTAAAAGTCGGACTAGACACTGGAAAATTTGAAAAAATACTCAATAATCTTTTGGCGAACGCCATCAAATTTTCCGAACAAAACGGTGTGGTGACCCTTCGAGTTGAAGAACAAAAAGGAATTTTTCACTTTGAAGTACGAGACACAGGAAAGGGCATTCATCCTGGAGATTTGCCACATATTTTTGATCGATTTTACCAATCTACGGTTGCTGAAGCTCCTTTGCAAGGAGGTAGTGGTATAGGATTGGCATTAGCGAAGGAATTGGCAGAATTGATGGAAGGTAATTTAGAAGTGGAGAGTGAATTGAGAAAGGGAAGTGTGTTTAGATTGAGTTTGCCCTTTGAGGTTTTGGAGACTTCTTTGGTGGAAAGCAGTTCCCTTCATGGAGAGTCAGAGGAAGTGCGAGGAGAGAAGAGTATGCAATCTTCTGGGCAACCCCATGACTCCCTAAGGGAAAGACATCATCCCTCAATTAAACAAGCAAAGGATGCTGAAATGCCCTATCATTCCATTTTTCTAAATGGCAATAAACCAAAAATCCTAATCGTAGAAGACAATACTCAAATGAGCCAGTATTTGGAGGAGGTATTGTCCAAAAATTTCATTTGCACAACAGCTTCTGATGGAAGACAAGCTTTGGAAAAATTGAAAAACCAACAATTCGATCTCATCACTTCTGATGTGATGATGCCTTTTATGGACGGTTTTGCTTTTCGCGAAAAACTAAATGAACATCCTGAATGGCAACATACACCTTTTATTTTGCTAACGGCACGTGCTTTGGAGGAAGATAAACTGCGTGGATTTCGCCTGGGTATTGATGATTACATTACTAAGCCATTTAACGTCAGCGAGTTGCAAGCCAGAATCCAAACATTATTGCAAAATAAGATGGAAAGGGAAACCGCCCTGAAAGAGGCATTTGGAAAAGGCTCAGTAGCTTCTGAAACCACTGACAATGCAGAAAAACAACTTTTACTGGAAGCAGAGAAAATAGTCTTAAAAAATCTGGATCGACCCGACTTTAAAGTGAAGGATTTGGCGCACAAATTGGGCTACAGTCAAAGAAATCTAACCCGCGTTTTGAAAAAATTAACCGGTTTCTCTCCCGTCCTTTTTATTTTGGAAATTAAATTACAAAAGGCAAGGCAGCTATTGGAAAATCGTCAATTCCTTTCGGTGACGGAAGTTAGGTATGAAGTCGGCATTGAAAGTGCTTCCTATTTTACAAAGAAGTTTTCTGAGCGATTTGGAAGGTCGCCTAGTAGCTATTTGAATTGAATTAATAATCCTTCCTATTTTTGGTCATGTCAAAAATAAAATCCAGCCAAATTGTGCTGCAAAAACCCACCATTTTTTCAAACTTTTCAAATATCCTCGCTGCTCAAAGCACTCGCCACGGTGGTGTAAGCCCTCCACCCTTTGAGTCTCTCAATTTGGGACTTTATACAGAAGACGCTTTTAACAATGTACGCGAAAATCGCAGTCGGTTTTTTGCTGCATTGGACATTCATGAGGGACAAATCGTCGGTTCTTTTCAAAAACATGGAGATTGGATATTAACTGCTTCAGAACCCAAGCAGTACAGAGATTATGATGCCATTATTACGGATGAGAAAAATTTGTTTCTCACAGTTACTATTGCTGATTGTGTACCTGTTTTGATTTTTGATGCTCAAAAAGAAGCTGTGGCTGCCATACATGCGGGCTGGAAGGGAACAGTAGCCCAAATCGTACGAAAAACGCTTGAAAAGATGAACCTAAAATATGGTACTGAGGGCAAGGATTGTTTTGCTTATGTTGGTACCTGTATCGATGAGTGTTCTTTTGAAGTAGGGGATTGGGTTGCTGTAAAGTTTAAAGAGGAGTTTAAAGCATGGAATGAAGAGCGTCAAAAATATTTCGTAAACCTGAAGCATGCAAACAAAATGCAATTGATGAATTTTGGTGTTCCGGAATCTCAAATTGAAATTTCTCCTTTTTCGACTGTTTTGAATAATGGGGATTATTTTTCACACAGGAAGGAAAATGGTATGACTGGGAGGATGTTGGCAGTGATTGGGATGACATGTTAAGTATAAGTTTAAGATCAAGTTTAAGTTTTAAAATTAAACTTAAACTTGATCTTAAACTTGATCTTGATTAGTTATTCACACTTGTCCAGCCCTCTGTATCCATCTTTGGCAACTGATAAATAAACTGCTTACCTGCTACCTTGAAACGATATTCACCTTTGGCTCTGCCTTTGTACAATTTGTGCTTGAGCAAGAAGGTGCGTAGTGGTAGGTATTGGTAAGTGTATGGGAAATCTTCGTAATCGAAATCCGGAATTCCATCATCGTTCCAATCTTGAGGCTTGTTATTTGGATCGTATTGACCGTATCCTTGTCCATTTCCAGAATCTTTGACAGTCAAGGCTTTTCCAGGATCTGCACCACAACCTATACAAACCTCTTCGCGGAAATCGTACAACAATTTATTCGTCAAGCGAACATGGTCGCGCTTCGCCATCCATTCTGAATAATTGATGACCGGGATGAATTTGGTTGGATTGTTTTGGATATTCATTCCAAATCCGGCGCCCATGCCATTGCCGCCATTGTTATTTTGATTGTTCTGAAAATTCATATTATTCGCCTGTATGCCGTTGATTCCGTTGCCACCATTGTTTCCATTATTAGGAGCCTTGGCTTTTTCAGCGTTGATTTCACCCCAACTCAAATTGTTTTCAACTTTAGCAATGGCTAATCCACCAAAATCTACATCACCATGGCGACCTTGTCTGTACCATTCGCAAGGAATGAAGTCTTCGTCTGAAGCAATTTGTTGAGGACTAGGCAATTCTCTTGGTACATATTTGAATTCACTTTTGCCAAATGGGTTTCTATACTTGGCATTGGGCGCATTGTTCAAATTGCCCAGGTAGTCGTAGTAGGACAACTCTGCATATCTGTCACCTCCCCAGAATACATTTCCAATATCGTCCGTTTCGTCTTCTTCGAAGAAAGTTGGGTAGTGCAATGACCATGAATCCGGCCAGTAGATATAGGGTCTCAAGTCACCAGGGTTGAAGTAGTGGTAAGGAACAGGACCTTCATTATCCGTTGGATCCCAGATCTCCATTTCGTATTTGTATTCCTGCTTGTCAGGCTGGTGGAATACAGAATAATCACTATACCAATTGGATTCTGCGCGGTAAGGACCATTTTCCAACCAGGTTTGTTCAGCTCTTTCCAGTGGGAAGATAGGTGGATTGATATTGTACAAATCTTCCTCATTTCCATATTCCTCCAATTCCTGAGGGTTGATAGCTGACCAGAAATAACCCTTTACATCGTAGAGATCAAAACCTTCTACCGTTTTCAGTAACATCAGTGGCACTTCAACCTGAAAATCACCTGGCGTATTGTAATTCTGGTTGTCTTCAAAATGTGCTGGAGGCAATGGATATTCTGCGCTGAAAATTTTCGAATGAGCATCCATCTGGTTCACTTTTTCCGCGCGAGTGTTGAACTTACTCGTTTTGAAATAATTGGTAAACAAAACCTTGTCAATAGTTTTGATGGAAACCAAAGACTCTACAAATTCTCTGTCATAAACTTCCATCGCAATCATTTTTCCATTGTCATTGTTTTTGATATTCAAATTGAGTTGCATGCCGTTTCCACCATTATTTCCATTGCCACCATTGTTGTTGTTTGCCTGAATTTGATTGGGGCCTTGCATATTTGGAGGTAGAATGATGATGCCCTCGTTCATCTCATTATTGGGGTTCTCATTGGGAATTTGGATATTGTTAATACCGTTGTTTCCACCACCGCCACCGCCATTATTATTGGCGTAGTTGAGTGGTAATGCAATGCCTCCTTCTAAATTCGCCCAATCTCCAATCTTTCTCCAATGCTCGTTGCTCTTACTATCTTGATTTTGTGCATTTGCAGGAACGGAACGACGCACGAAGTCCAATTGATAGATTCTGTTGTTCTTCAATTCTGCAGGAATGTCATAAGTCACCAGGAAGTTGTTGCAATTACAATCTGTCTCATATTCATTATTTGTTGCCAATTCAATAAATTTGGCTTTGTAGATGTACTTTTCGTCAGGATTGTCTTCATTTTCTTTTCGGAAAAGTGTGTTACAACCTTGTTGTCCCAGTTGAATTTTACCTTTTGGCTCTTCATCTTTCAGGAAATATCTTTGAGCCAAGCCAGGAATGGAATACACGATATTTTCCAATTCAATTACATCTGGTAATGAATCCGTTTTGAATGTTCCTTCTACAATTTGTTCTTCAAATGTTTCGATTATTTGATTGGAAACGAGGTAGCCATTCATCTTGTGTTCGTGACCACGTGTTCTGACTTTGTAGCTTACATTGGTCAAACCGGGGAAGGCATCCTTCGGTAGATACTTGCAAGAGTAGCCATCATTTGCATAGTATGGTTTGCTCAATTCAATATTGACTTGCTCATCCGTTTCTTCATCTGTGTACCAAAACTTCACTTCCATCACCTCTATTGAATAGCCTCTTTTTTCTACTTCATCCGTATCTTCATCTATGACTTCCAATGCAAAAGGCTCGTTGTGGAAGTTGAAGATGATCTGTGGATCTGTGTAGCAATGAACTTTCTTTGCTTTGTTTGGAGGATCTACGAACGATACAATTGGGATATCATCAAATGGGCTGCCCGCACCAGGGTCGCATTTCTCTCCAATGTCTGCAACAAATTGAGTATTTACTTTTATCAATCCTCCCAGAATGGCGACTTCAAATTTAATTCGACCATTTATCCAGGTAGGATTAGGACCTTGCATCCTCAAAAGAGCACCTGCAGTAAAGGAGGCAAATTCCGCTTTTCCACTAAAGAACCACAAGTCAATTTCCAAACCACCTGCAACATGACAATAGGCATACGCTTGTCCGTTTGCGTACCAGCCATCGATGCCCATAGTCCCATTTTTCCCACAATCTCCATCCAGCTTTCTAACCAGTGCATCAAAACCCATATCGAAGATGATATCTGCATAGAGTATCGCAAACTTTAATTCAACATCGAGATGTACGCCGGCACCTGCTGCAAATGCCAGTCCACTGCTGGTCAGTCCTTCCAGACCATTGGGTGCTTTTGCTCCGCCAGGGAAGAAATTCTGAACATTTTTGGGTAGTGGTGGTAAGTTGGGGGGTACTTGCGTACCTATCATAAAGTAACAATTGAAATCTACAGTTATATTGAGGGCATCAATGCTGATACCTATGTGATTTCGCAAAGGATCGTTTTGTGGCTCATAAGTAGCAGGATTGGCTTCCGTATCCCATTCTCCAAAATTGACATACCAGTCAGAGGCAGAAAACATGAATCCCAGGTGTAGGTTGGCTTCAACTTCGACTAAAGATTCTACATTGACCGCGATGCCAACACTGCCCAAAAGGACGGGTCCATTGGGATTGTAATTAGCAGTTTCAACGGAAATCTCAACTGTACCCGTAATTAAAGCATCACCTCGGTTATCCATCGCTTGCATTAAATAAGCCTTGCCATAAAACTTCACATAATCTAAACCATAATATTGGCTCAATTGTACCTCTAGTCCAACATCTGCATTGAACGCAGAAGAGGTACCCGCTAATCCTAAAATGACATTTGCTCTAAATCCAATCTTTCCCTCTGATGGCGTATAAGTGATGCCATTTTGAGTGTCTCCAGGAGCTCCAGGCTCATCATCCTCGGTTACATTTACCATGTCGTTATAATTCACAGCCTGCGCCTGTTCTGTATTTTCAGGTCCTTCTCTTGTCATGTTGTACCAGCCTCCACCACCTAAGCCATAAATCGCAACACCAGGTCCACAAGGAATTCCACTTGATAATTTGATTGAAGCATCAAACATCCAATAGCGAAAATCGGAAGGTGCGGTTCCTACCTGAAGAGTAAAGTTCATTTCCTCTAAACCAAGTGGAGGCATAGAAACGTTTACAAAGCCTCGGAAACCATTTCCATAAGTTGGATCATCTGAGTACAGGATGATTCCGCCATGAATTTCAGCAGGACCAACGCTCACATCTACCTGAATTTCATCTACTTTGGCTTTTTTGAATTTGAATTTTTTATTGACGATTTCAGGATAAAGTGTAAAGGTTCCTTCACCGCCAATGAGGGGATCACCGTCTGCATTGCCACCATTATCAAAGCCTAAACCCAGGGAAATTTGTAGACCATTATCTCCTTCATTATTATTGACGATTGCCAAATCATTCAAATTGATGCTGAATGCAAACATCTTTCCTTGTGGTAAATCAATATTGTCCAAGGAAGGCAATCCAAATTTGGTAATTTTTGGTTGGTTATTGGCTGTTGTTATTTCCATTCCTTCAATACCCAATGTTGGTAAATTGAATTTCTTCACAGCAGGCTTGTTTTGCATGCCTTCTGCTTTTTCCGGATTCCAACCAATGGTCAAATCACCGTGAATGACTGCCTTAGGTTTAAAGGTATTGCCTACCTTCTCAATACCAATAGAGGAACTGTTGCCTACTACGAATTGAGCTATCCACATGTCAATTTCGAATTCTGTATTAGGACTGATACCAAAATTGTAGGAATTGCCATTTTGATTTTGGGAAAGGACAATGTCATAAGGGATTCCAAATTCTGTAATTGGCAATTCTATTTGTCCGGCAAAACCACCTCCTGTCAGGGTACTTTCTTCTACATCCAAACTAAATTCGTCAATGGAGAAGGCCCAGCCACCCAGGTCACCACTCTCTATGGAAATCAAGTTTTCTACAACTGTTTTTCCCCAGAAACCGGTTTTGTCCAACAAAAGATCTTGTACTGAAATCTGCAAAGGCTGTCCGTTTTTATTGAACCCTTCCGGGAATTTTAAGCTCAATTCTTCTATGAATACTCCTTTCCACAATTTGCTATCTGCTCCTTTATAGGGATGATTGGGATGGAAGTTCATATTCTCTGCTTCTTCATTGCCGTGATGGTCAAAAACCAGATTGTTGGCTGTCATGACAAAACCCTGCAATGCTGGTAAGGTAAAATGTCCGGTTGGCTTTACTACAGGGCTTTCCAGGATCCAATCCTGGAAATTATTATTTAGAGTCTTTTTGATTTCAATGGAAACATTGGCATTGTTTTGCACATCCCCATCGGCTTGCACAGCCAAAACGTGGTCTCTTCCAAAAATTAATTCAGCATCAATTTTTACCTCATAAACTCCCGTGCAATTGAATTTTGCGTAGGTTTTGGAATTGTTGCCACTGCCCATGAATTTCATCTTCACAAAATTCTGTCCGCCATTGTTCACAAGATCCAGTTCCTTGTTTTGAGGTAAACCAAGTGTTGCCGTTACGTTGTCACAAAAACCGCCAGGACGAATGCCAATACCTGATTCTCCCAAGCCCAAATAAGGTGTAAGGGCACCAGGCAAGGTTTCAAAACCAAGCACTACATTCATGAAAGCATTGGTTGGGTTAAATATCATTCCCACAATAGTCATATCTAATCCACCATTATCCATTGAGAAGGGAATACCTGTAAGCGGAGAATTCTCTTCATTATTTCCATTAAACATGGATACTTTCTTGGCATTGCTGTTTACTTCCTCTATCAATTGCGGTAATTGATTGTACATCTGTTGCAAATCAGCATTTTCGTTGTTGGCTACTGCCTGAGTAACAACTGAGCCAGGATCTATTTTTCCAAAAACCTGTCCGCTGAGCATGGTGTTTCCGCCATTGACAGTTAATCCAGAGAAGGTCGTTTTTACATTGCAACCAAGGAAAGGTACGTAAATGGTTCCTTCACCATTCTGCCCATTGAGTTGAGTGATTTGCATTTGAAACAGCCCTACATTTACAGGTTGATTTTGTTGAATGGGTTGTGTAGGTCCCTGAGGTTGTGCGACTGTACAATCAGCCATACATCCATCCTGATCTTGAGGAGGGTCGTTGTCATCATCATTATTTGGAGGATTAATGATGATTGGAAAATCATTCAAATCAATGTCTACTACATCAATATCTGGTGGAGGATTGTCAACAATATCATCTATTACATTAGGATCATCAGAAGAAGGTCCTCCTATCACAACTACGTCTTGAGAATCATAAGTAAACACAGAAACAGGACCATGTCCGTCATTTTTGAACATGATATTTTGCCCGGGATCGTAAGCGGTCACCCTAATCGCATATTGATGCCCCTTTCGCAGAGGGGGCATGGATAAATCGTATTGAAAGTTGGGAATTAGAATGTTCTCCCTTTGAAAATGCAACTGTACAGCAATATTGCTGAAGGCATCATTTGGATCATTCAAATTGTTCAGATTCATGTCTACGATCTGGAAGCGATATCTCGTATAAGCCGCGATACCGGAAGGTGTCCAAACAAAATTGACAAATTGAGGAACCGTTGGTGGTACCACTGCTTCAAAATCTGGCAAAATGATTTCCGGAGGATCGTAATGGGTCAACCAGATATGTGCACATCCAGCGCCCGTTGGAGGAAACAAGGGTTCGCTGGTATTGTAATCAAATGCTTCTACACAAACCGTGTAATTGCCTTCTGGCAATGCCTCCGTTTGTATCAACTTTTCCATAGGAATGCCCTGCACATCAATATCATTTTCGGTGATATTGATGTTGATGGCTTTCAACTGCCCACCAGTCAAAACCTTGGTTTCCATTGGATTTAACACGATAGGTGCAGTAGGCATATAAGTTGGCTTCATTGCCGCATGTATGCCATTGTCACCAGTGATAGTAGTGAGCAACTTTACTTGTTTCACTTCATTAAAAGTGTTGACAAGCGTGATGACAGTTTGGTTATTAAATTCTACATATTCCTCCAGGTGAATGGGATAAGGAGGGGGAATATTGACATTCGACTGAACAAATTGTGCATTTGTTTTAAGGCAAAATAATCCTATGAGCAAGAGGCACCATATCCCTCTTGCCATGCTTAGTTTAGATCTCATGACAGAATTGGTTTGTGTTTGTGTGCTAATCTTTTCTCATCATTTGGTTTTCTTAAGTGGTGAAGAGATTAACACAATTCGCTGCAAAAATGCCGGGAAAGGCGGTGGATAAGGATTAAGGGGGACTTAAAAAGTGTAAAAAAGTGTAAAGGAGGAGATTAATAAATGTATTTGTCAGGATTGCTTCTTGAGTCTGTTATTGCAATAATTGTGATCAAATCTTCTTCCAGTCGATAAACAATTCGATAATTTCCTTCGATTAAATAACGAATTTCCTGATGAACAAAATCGGCTTCGGATTTTTTGCCAAGTTTGGGAAAGGATTTGAGGTGCCCTGCTCTATCAAAAATTTTCTTTCTGAATTTACGAGCTGAGTTTGTACTTGTGTTTTCTTTAAAATAATTGTAAATAGCTTTAAGATCATCCATTGCATCACTTGACCAGGAAATGTTCATAGCTACCAGTTTTCAGCTTCTTTTTTAAAGGCATCATTACTTACCAATTTCCCTTCCATTTTTTCCTGCTCAGCTTTTTCTAATCGTTTTGAAAGACTTTTCTCCGAGACTGGTTCTCCATTTAACCAATACCCTAATTCTTCAACTACGCTGTCGTCTATGGAAACTGGAGTTTCTTTAGGTTGGTTACGATATAGAAGGTTTTCAATTTGTTCTAAGACAGGCAATTCAGTTGTATTCAACAATTTTTTAATGAGCCTCAATCTAAGCAATTCCAGTTTTATAGCTTTTGCTTTCATAAAAATAAATTTAAGCAAAGATAAGGAATATTTTTCCGTATGTTTTATTAAGGGCATTTAATGTTGAGAAGGACAATGAATATTTGGTACCATAAATACATGGACTCATCTCATTTTGATTAGTGATACTGAATGATTAATTTTTTTATAACTCATTTTTATGAACTCAACAACATTCAAATCCCCAAAAGCCACAGTAGTAGCAATCATCCAAAAAGAAGATAAAATCTTGCTTACCCAGAGAAATATACCCCCTTATCAAGGAGCCTGGTGCCTTCCTGGAGGTCATATAGACCCAAATGAAAAGGCTTTGACAGCTGTGATTCGAGAAGTGAAAGAGGAAACTGGGCTAAATTATGAGGCTGAATTTTTCGATTACTTTGACGAGATTATTCCTGAATTAGATATCCATGCCGTTGCACTGGTTTTTAAAGGAGCAGCTACAGGTAAACTGAAACCCGATGTAAACGAAGTAAAAAAAACCAGATGGTTATCGCCTGAAGAGGCTTTGAATTACCACCTGGCTTTTCAGCATGAAGATATTTTGAGAAAAATATATGATTCAAAATAAAAGTATCATACATTATCGTACCAACACCACATCCCCTTCAAACAACTCCGTCGTCCCGTCCAAAAATGTCACTTCTGCAAACCAAACATAGACCCCTGTATTGAGGTCTTCGCCTCGGAAAGTACCATCCCAGCCCAAGGCTTCCTGATTGACTTGATAATCCAGTGGAGCAGTATAAACGGGCTCTCCCCAACGGGTGAAAATCTGGAAGGTATTGACGGAAATGACATTCTTAGGATCACCGTAAATGGTGAAATTATCATTGAGTCCGTCGTTGTTTGGACTAAAACTATTTGGAATATAGAGGTCTCTGTTTTTTCGGACGAAGATGGTGATGTCGTCCAATGCGGTACAACCATGTTCGTCGGTGACTACGATTTGGTAAGTTGTATTGTCTGTTGGGCTTGCTGTAGGGGTCTCACAATCAATGCAATCGAGACTAATGGTGTTGTCCCAAATGATTGTTGGAGTGCCGCTGACCAAAATTTCTGGTTCCAATAGAATGGTTTCTCCCAGATTGATGGTTAGCTCGTCTTCAGGAAAGAAAACGATGACTTCTGGTGGATTTTCAATGGTCACCAAACCAGAATAAACACAACTATTTTCATCCTGTACATAGACATCGTATTGCCCTGCGCTCAGATTGGTGAAAACCGGATTGCTGACGAATGTCGCTCCATCGAGGCTGTAAGACAAGTTATTGCCGGTAGCTTCAATGTTTATGATGCCATCAGTGCCATTAAAGCAATCCAAATTGCCGGATGCATCAAAGCTTAGCTGGTAATTATCGATGGTCACTTGTGTTGTGCTTGTACAATTCAAGTCATCTGTAACCGTGAGTGAATAATTTCCAGCAGGCAAATTGTCAATAGTTGGGCTATTGTTGGGTGAAGCATCCCAATTGTAGGAATAGGAACCAGAACCTCCAATGGCTGAAATTTCGATAGAACCTGTGTTCGAATCCTGACAACTGCTGGATGTAATAGCAGACAAATCAATGGCATCCTGAATAGTCAACGAAACGGTATGCGTGGAATCACAACCATCCTGATTGGCAAAGACTTGCGAATAGTCGCCAGAGGTGGAAACGGTTTGACCAAAAATCACAATGGATTCACCATTGCAGATGGTGATTTCTTCTGCTGTATCATCCAAGGGTAGTGGCAGTAAGGCATTAACAGTGACAATAGAGTCACAACTATTTGTACTGGTAAATGTAAAATCCATACTTGTGCCAGGAGTGATTTCTACACCTTGAAATAAAACGGGCACCCCTTCACATTCCTGTAGTTCAATAGAGGAAGTAAAGACATCTAATTCTTCTACAGTAACAGTGACAATTGAATCACAGCCATTTTGAGCCATAAAAAGTACATCGGTTACACTTCCGGCAGGTAAATCCTGTCCATTATACATTACGGAACTTCCCGTACAGGCTTGTAATTGAAGCGGACTGGCAAAAGTTTCCAATTCTTCTACTGTAACGGTCACTACAGAATCACAGCCGTTTTGAGCGGATAGGGTAATATCTGTAACACTGCCAGCGAGTAAACTTTGTCCATTGTACATCACAGAACTTCCAGGGCAGGCTTGTAGTTGAAGTGGACTGGAGAATGTTGGTAATTCCGCTACAGTAACTGTTACAACTGAATCACAACCATTGGAAGCGGTTAGCATAACATCTGTAACACTTCCAACAGGTAGGTCTTGTCCATTGTATTGCACGGAACTTCCAGGGCAGGCTTGTAATTGAGTCGCACTGGTGAAAGCTTCCAATTCATCCACTATGACGGTAACTATTGAATCACAGGAGTTTTGAGCCTGGAATACAAATTGGGTAACCAGCCCTGCTGGCAATTCTTGTCCATTATAAGTTACTGTTGTTCCCGTACAAGTTTCCAGGTTGACTGTTTCTTCTACATCAGTCAATTCAACCACTGTGACGGTTACAACTGAATCACAACCGTTTTGAGCAGATAGCAAAACATCTGTAACACTACCCGGAGGCAATGATTGTCCATGATAGATCGCGGGAGTGTCTTCGCAAGTCTGTAGCTGATCAGCTGCAGTAAAGTTTTGCAATTCCATCACTGTTACCGTAACTGTGGAATCACAGCCATTAAAAGCGGGATATACAAAGTCAGTTACAGTACCTGGGTCGAGTTCTTGTCCATCAAAATTGATGGTCGTTCCAGTGCAGGTTTCTAACTGAACAGGAGTGGCTGAATCATTCAATCCAATCACATCTACAGTGACAATGGAATCACATCCCCCCTGACTTGTGAATGTTACCATAACAGTTTCTCCAGCCGCAAGGTCCTGACCATTATAAGTAACGGTCTCTCCGGGGCATGTTTGCAATTCGAGGTCACTGTTAAAAGCATCCAATTCTTCCACATTTACCGTAACTGTAGAATCACATCCGTTTTGTGCTGGAAATACGAATGCGGTAGAGCTTCCAGGAGCTAAACTTTGCCCATTGTAAATGGCATTGGTGCCTGTACATGCCTGTAATTGAATGGTCTCAGCAGACTCCGGTAATGCAGAAACAGTAAGGTGAACCATGGAATCACAACCATTAGAGGCAGTGAAAAAGATAGAAGTATCAGCTCCTACCGTGAAATTTTCGCCATTGTAATTGATGGTACTATTTGGGCAGGTTTGCAATTCCAAATCACTGCTCAATATCTGCAACTCTTCTACTATGACGGTGACAGCAGAGTCACAACCATTGGTAGCTGCAAACATAAATTCTGTTTCAGTATTTGGGTCGAGGTCTTGTCCATTGTAGGAAATAGTGGTACCTGAGCATGTCCCAAAATTCAGCGTATCTGTAAAAGTTTGCAATTCTAGAACCGTCACATTTACTACGGAATCGCAGCCGTTTTCTGCCAATAAATTAAAAGGCATATTGGTTCCGGGATCTAATTCCTGACCCTGATACATTACGGTAGAACCTGTACAGGCCTCTAATTCCAGGTCTTGAGAAAATTGAGGCAATTCTTCTACAGTAACTGTCAAAACCGAATCACAACCGGCAGCTGTGACAAACATAAATTCTGTTTCGGAGCCAGGGTCAAGTTCTTGTCCATTGAAATTGATCGTAGTACCAGGACAGGTTTCCAAAGTGAGGTCGTCTTCTATATTTTGCAATTCAATCACCTGAACGTTAACGACTGAATCACAGCCATTTAGGGCTGTAAAGGTGAACGCACTAATGGTGCCAGGTTGCAATTGCAAGCCATTATAACTAACGGTTGTTCCCGTGCAGGTTTCAAATTGAATGTCTTCTTCGAATGTTGGAAATTCTTCTATAAATACGGTGACCATAGAGTCGCAGCCTTCGAAAGAAGAGAACATAAATTGCGTGGTTGTCCCGGGTGAAAGTTCATTTCCATTATAGTTTACCGTAGAACCAGTACAACCAGGTAAAGTAATGTTTTGATCATAAGTTGCTAATTCCAATACAGTGACATTTACAGCTGAATCACAAGTATTGGCTGCCGTAAAAAGCACCTGAGTAAAAGAGCCTGGAAACAATTCCATGCCGTTGTAGAAGACAGAAGAATTAGCGCATGCTTCCAATTCCACATCGCTTTCATATGTCGGTATTTCATCCACAGTAACTGTCACAATTGAATCACAACCATTAAACGCAGCATAGGTAAATTCAGTGACAGTATTTGGGTCGAGAGGGGTTCCATCAAAAAGCACAAAAGAACCGGTACAAGCTTCCATTTGAACCTCTTCTTCCACATCTTCAAAAACATTTACCGTCACAGTATCTGTGAATGTCGCACAACTATTCGTTACAGTGGCGATATACGTAGTCGTTACATCAGGTCCTACTTCAATAATATCTCCGATATCTCCATTTGACCAGCTCACTTCTACATTGGCATCTGCTTCCAATTCAATAAAATCGCCCAGGCAGATAGCCTCCTCTTCATCATTTAATATTTCGAGCATGGGAATGGGCACTACTTCAACCGTGAATTCCGTCTCCGCAAAACCACAAGGGTTGGTGACTGTGGCAGTATAGGTTGAAGGGCTTGAAGTAGGTTGTACGATATTGAAATTTCCAGCATTGCCATCAGACCAGGTTGGTATAGGTGGTGTGCCACAAGGATTGGAATAAGTCACTTCCAGATAAGCCACTGCTCCTTCACATACTTCCTGGTTGGGGTCATTGGCTGAAATGGTGGGAACAGGCAAAATATCAACCGTTACAGGTACGGTGGTTATCGAACCACAATCGTTTTCGACAGAAACATTGATGGTTGTTGTATTTGGGAAGGAAACGCTTACGGTTTGTCCCTGAATGCCAGGAGGGTCCCAGGTGTAGGTAATAGGTCCGATGGGAGGAGGGATCATCATCGCAGTCAAATTGATCAATTCATTAGGGCAAACTTTTGGTGGCACGATTACAGTCGGTGCCGGGGGCAATGGGCATGGCCATTCTCCCTCATAATCAGAAATAGAGGTTCCGGGACCACCGGGGCAGTTATTAGCTTCCTGACCTCCACCATTCCAGTTGCCATTGATGCTGGCTACAATTAAAGTCACACTGAATTGTTGAGTTGGATCCACATTCATATCTACGAAAGGAGGATTGGCACTAGGCACCGGATCTCCCCAGGTGACAGTGGTTCCGTTAATGACCGCAAATATTTCGGTTCCATTTTGACTGGTCAAACTCGGTGGTAATACACTAATAATTGGATTTTGGGCATTGAACCAAAAACCCCAGGTGCTACCTACTCCAGTGGTTGGAAAACCCCCTACTTCAATTGTTAAATCTACCGTATAGGTGCCGTCTGGATTTTGAGTGACGTCGTTGATAAAAAAACCGGAGGTGTCACAGGCATTGAGCAAGCCACAACAGATTAGCAGACAAGCAATCAAACTGAATACTCTTGCTAAAGCAATTTTCATGAGATTGTTTAGATAAATAAGCCGCATATCGGGAGAATCGTTTTAAGGTAAAATATAAAATCGGGCAAGTAATCAAGCAGGTCCAGGTGGATATTGACTTCAAGAATGCTTTTGAATAACCTGCCCAACCTTAGACTTTAGCTTGACTTTTAAGTATACGATGGTTTTGGAGTGTGTAAAGATAGGATAAATTATTTTTTGGGAAATCGAATACTCAACCTATTTGATTCTTTTTGGTTGAACGAACACCCATAACCTGTTAGGTTTTTCTATAGAGAAAAGAAATCTTATGCCATTCAATTAGAACCTTGCCAGAAGGGGAAACCTAACAGGTTAGTGTTAAAATGTTTTAACCTGTTAGATTCTCTTTTCTTTTTTTAGTCGGTAAAAATCGTAAAGTTCCTTTCAGCTTCTTAGCTGAATCTAACAGGTTAGGAGTTACAACTTCAAAAACCGATATGTTTTGGTACCTATTTTCAAAAAGTAAATTCCATTGGCTAGATCTCCCAGGAAAAGAGGGCTTTTGTTAAAAATTCGGACTTGTTCACCTAAGCCGTTATAAAGCAATATTTTTTCCTTAATTGAAGACAAATCGTTCAGTTGAATAAACAAAACATCCTTCACCGGATTTGGAAAAACCCGAACATTGGAAGTTTCTTTTTGTTCCAAAACCTCTGTCGTTCCATCCACATTGATATTGCTTAAAAAAGCAGAGAGACCACCGCGCTGATTGCCAATGATAACTTCGAGGACACCATCCTGATTCAGATCATACAAGATTGGTCGCGTATTGAGGCCAACTTTCATATCTCCCCAGTATTCAGAAAGTGGTATAAGTGGTTCATCGAGTTGTTCTTCCGTAAATTGATAAAGATTAATTTTTCCAGATAGGGAGCCAGTTAGCAACAAAAAAGAAGTGTCCAAATCGTACAAGAAGGGAAATGAGTGACCAGTAAATGTCCCTGGTTCATTGGTTTCAATTTCTCCGAAAAATGGATTGTTGGGCAAAACATCTGGGTCGGGATGGAATTGGGGATTGGATGCCGTGCCTTGATTTGGGAAAAACACAAGTTTACCTTTTCGTTCCCCAATTAATAAATCTGGCAAGTCATCGCGATTCAAATCTGCAATTTGTGGGGTAGCCGCTTGCCCCACATCAATGTCCTGCCAGTGGTGGGTGATGATGTCAAAAACCATTGGATTTCCGGCTCCACCATGATTTTCTACAAAAAAGACAGAACCAAACTTTTCACCTACCAGCAAATCGGCATCGCCATCGCCATCCAAATCTCCAAAAGCAGGAGAAAAATCAGTTGTATAATTTTCGAATTGCTGGAAATTCAACCAGTTATCATCAACCAAGGAAAAAATTGGCGCTGTGGCAGTTCCTGTATTTTCCAATAAAAACAATCGAGGGTCTTTGTCTAAGGGAGAAACATAAAAACTGTGATTGCCCACCACCAAATCCACCAAACCATCTCCATTTACATCAGCAAAGGCAGAAGTCGAATTGGTGCCAAAATCAAACATGTCTTCTACTAAAAAATCGGATTGTTGAAATTCAAATATGAAATCATCATTGGAACCTGTGTTTTTATAAAACCATGCTAATTGGGCATCTTCTGAAATGCCATTTAAATTTGGTGAAGTAATTAGATCCTTTTTGCCATCCTGATCTATATCAATCAAGAAAGAGCTGATAAACAAATCGATTTTGGCAGAAATATCGTAAGACGGGAAAATGGTGTCCTTAGCAATCATAAAAGCTGTTTCGGCGTTTCCCCCGTTGGTCAATTTGGTTAAAAAAGAGCTGGAATTATCACCAATCAAAATGTCCATTAAGCCATCTCCATTTTCGTCGAAAGGCAGTAGCGTAGAGCCAGGATGAATATTTGGAGTATTCCATTCCGGACATGCATCAATATTGGTTCCCAAATTGATAGTAGTGCCATTTACCTGCTCTGAGAACCTCCCCCAACAATCATCTGCCAATGTAAAAATCAAACTATCCAAAGGAAAATTATTTTCAATAGCCTGATTATCAAATAAATAGACGTGTTTTCCGGTGGGTTCATAAGTCAAAATATCCAAGTCGCCATCTCCATCCATATCTTCAATGGCAGGATAATCAATATCTGAAATGGGGATTTCTGAAGGTGCACTTCCATTTTTCCAGGTCAATACATTGAATTCAAAACCATTTTCCAGCGCTATTCTGTCAAAAGCGATTTTGTCATTCACATATTTGCCCTTAAAAACCCGAATTCCGTTGATACCCTCCAAGCCAGAATAAGTAAACAGGTCCTGAATATCGTCTCCATTAAAATCCCGAAGCAATACCCATTCAGTACATACAGGAAAGTTTTTGGCAAAACGCGGGGCAAAATGATAGCCTATTGTCCCATTCTCTTCCATAGCTAAAAAAGTAAGATGTACGTCCCCTTCTCTATCAAAAACATATAGATCCCGGGTTCCATTGTCATCTAAATCTACTTGTGAAAATTGGGGCGCATTCAATCCTCCTGCAAATGGGCTGCTGAGTTCAGTACTGTTATTAGTGCCAGACAAATAGAAGGGTTCGAAAGACTGAGAAAAGTTTAGTGTTGGGAAAAGCAGAAGAGGAAGTAGGTAAATAAATATTTCAATAGCATGTTGCTTATCGTAAATCAGCATTTTTTCTTTCAAAATTGGATAAACCACTTTATTAACACAAAATTAATCTATACTAAATTTCTAGTTAATAGAATCAAATGATTTTTGCAAACCCAAAACTAGAAGGAAAAAAGAAAAGTACAGAGGCAACCTTTTTTATTATCTGACACGATTAAAAAAATGGACATGGGTTGCCTCCTTTTTTAATCTGTAAAGAATATAGGCAAAGCTATCAATTTTTTTAAATTTCTGGATATTAATTTTAACCTTGAGTTAACATAGGGATAAAGCCCAGTTAATAATCACTTTTCATTTTTGCACGTCCATTTTTTTTAATTGTAAATCGTGTCAAAAATGAAAAACTTCTACTTCCTTGTAATGGGGATGCTTCTTTTTTCTTTCCATTCTGTACAAGCACAAAATAATAAACCAATTACTAAGGTAAAATTCGGAAAAGGGCTTTCTATCACTGCAGCGGATTCTTCTCTGCATTTGAAAGCGAGTTTTCGATTTCAAAGCCTTTTTGAAGCAAAAGGAGACTTGAATTCTGGTGCGGAGTGGACTTCTGGTTTTTTGGTGCGCAGAGCCAGGTTGAAATTTGATGGTTGGGCTTTGAACCCCAATATTGTTTATAAGGTTGAGTTGGCACTTTCCAATAGAGATCTGAACACAGCTTCTGACTTTGACCAAACGAGTGGAGCTCCAAAGATTATTTTGGATGCCGTATTGAAGTGGAAATTCCACAAAAACTTTGAATTGTGGGCGGGTCAAACCAAACTGCCGGGCAACCGACAGCGGGTAGTTTCTTCTCAAAAAATGCAATTGGTAGATCGCAGCTTGGTCAACAGCATCTTTAATATTGACCGCGACATGGGCTTTCATTTGAGAGGGAAATTCAAATATGGAAAAGGAGTTATCAAGCCAATTATTGCTGTAGCGATGGGCGAAGGTAGAAATGTGACGACAAAAAATATTGGTGGCTTCAATTATACGGGTAGATTGGAATACTTGCCCTTTGGCGAATTTGCAGGCAAAGGAGATTATGTTGAGGCAGACTTGAAAAGGGAGCCTACTCCTAAATTAGCAATTGGTGCTTCCTATAATTTAAATAAAGGCGCTTCTCGACAAAAACAAACTGGTGTTTTCTTAATGGATTCAGAAGGCAACTATTTCGAAAATGATTTACAGACCATCTTTGTAGATGCAATGTTCAAGTATAGAGGATTGTCTGTTTTGGCAGAATTTGCCGATAAAAGATGTGTATTGGAAGATGGAATTGTTCATGAAGAAGTTATGGATGAAATGATAGATGCAAATGGAAAGACCTATTACACGGGTAAGGGTGTAAGTGTTCAAGCTGGCTATCTGTTCAAGAATAATTGGGAGATTGCCTCACGATATACTACTGTTACTCCTGATTGGGACATGAGTTTTACAGGAATCAAGGAATACACTTTAGGTATTTCGAAATATGTTGTAGGTCATAATTTAAAAGTTCAATCTGATGTAACTTTGCAGGACAAAGATGGAAAAGACGTGAACTCATTGAGGTACCGCTTGCAATTTGAGCTTGCTTTTTAACTAAAAACGAAAAACAATATGGATATTTCTTTCATCGTCATGTGGTTAGGTTTTATTCTTGCCTCCTATTCTGTGGTAGGAAATGATGTGATACAAACACTTGGAACTTTCCTCACTTCAAATGAAAAGAAAATGAAGTGGTGGGTTCTTTGGGCTTTTGCCTCTGTCATACTTTTAGCAGCCCTAATAAATGGTTATGCAAATGCAGACATTGATTATGGGCGGTTGGATAAATTTGATATGCCAACTACGTATCATTGGTATTATCTATTGCCTCCACTTGTACTTCTTTCGATTACCCGCTCTGGTATTCCGGTAAGTACTACCTTTATGATTCTGACTTTATTCTCTCTGAGTGCAATTCCAAATGACTTGCCTTCGATGTTGTCCAGTACTTTCGATACAGGAACCAAACTTGGTGGAATGATTCAGAAGTCTATTATGGGCTATATTCTGGCGTTTGTTTCTTCTATCGTTATATATCTAGCCATCACTCGACTTACTGAAAAGAGGTTTATTGAAAATCCGGTTACGGATAAAGCTCGCCCTTTTTGGGTAGTAGCTCAGTGGGCGACTACAGGTTTCTTGTGGTTTCAATGGTTGACTCAGGATTTGGCGAATATTTATATTTACTTAAAAGGTGGAAATGATTTATCAATTACTGGATTTATTATTTCGGTTTTGATATTGGTCGGTTTATTAGGTTACATATTTTACAGCAAGGGTGGAAGAGTTCAGGATGTTGTTCGGGAAAAAACGAATACCGCAGATATACGCTCTGCTACTTTTGTAGATTTGATTTATGGGATTATCCTTTACATTTTCAAATACAACTATCTCGGATTATTTGAGGCGAAACTTCCAATGAGTACTACTTGGGTATTTATCGGTTTATTGGCTGGTAGAGAATTGGCTATCCGATTAAACTTGGAAAGGAAAATCTCAATCAAAACTGCCAGAATGGTCTTTTCCGATTTGGGTAAAGTATTCTTTGGATTGATTGTGAGTGTGGTGCTGGTATTTGTGATTAAATTGATTGCTGGATAAGAAGAGGAGTAATTTCATTTCAATAATAAATGCAAGTGCAATATTTTGTACTTGCATTTGTTTTTTTTGAAGTTTCGTAACCGCCCAAATTTTTGGGTGGTTAAAATAGTCAATAAATTAGGTCTTTAACCAGCCCAAAAATTTGGGCGACTACCCGCCTCCAAGGCTCATTAAATAAGCCAATAAGTCTTTTAGCTCATCCCTATGTAAATTTCTGGTAAGCCCCGTAGGCATCAAGGATATTGGACTTGACTCAATCTTTGCAATTTCGGGAGCTGGGATTTCTATTACTTCATTATTTGCTAAACGAATAAGGGTGGCTTTATCTGTTTTTCGATCCAATAAACCGCTGATAATCTCCCCATTATTTTTTGTCAAAAGAACCGTTTCAAAACCTTGTTTGATGTCATTATTGGGGTTGAGCACTGCATCCAAAATAGCAGCTGGTGTCATAAAGGTACCAATGGTACTGAGGTCAGGACCTGACAAGCCTCCCATTTTATTAATCCGATGACAGGCAGCACAAAGCAATTCACTTTTTCGATAGACTTCCTGTCCTCTGAAGCGGTTTCCAGTATCAATGGCATCTTCGATTAATTGGTCTTTTTCTGCTGGATCCAAATCCATACCAATCGAAAGGATATTTCCAGATGTTCGGATGGCTTTATCCAGATCTGGCAAATCTAGTCCAGATGTTTGAATCACTTTCAGACCAGCGCTGGCAATATGCTCAGGAAGGTTTTTTCCTTCCAAAGCTTTCGCTAAAACTTTGGGTCCGTCTTCTGTTTTTCGATAAGCCGAAAAAATTAATTCTGCTAAACCGGGATCGGCTATCTCTGCCAAAATAGTTACTGTAGGATTGGCAGCTGCTTCCAGATCCCTCTCAGACCAAACGATACAAGCTAATGCTCGAATATTTTTGTCAGTTTCTGAAATTGCCATTTTTTCCACTTCCGCTTCTTGTCCTATCTTTTCAAACGTTCTCAGCGCGATTAATCGCCAATTATGATCTTCTGCAACTTTGATTTGTTCAGCAATTAAATCCGAAAAAATGGAAGCTTTCCATCGCCCTGCACATTGCAAAGCGGGCAGCCTTACCTTTTGGTCTTTATGATTAATCAATGATTCCAACAAACTTAAATTCTCAGGTATTGCTTGATTGGCTTCAGGCGCTCTTGCCATGGCTGAAAGTAGTTCCGGATTTTGACTATCTGAGGCTTTTTGCAATACCTTTCCAAGACTTGCAGCATCACCAATCTTTGCCAGCAATAACCAGGCTTTATCTATTAAATCCTTATCTACCCCTTTTTGTGTCAATAGACTATGGATTGGTTTGATTACCCGCGCATCTTCACAAGTTAATAAAGCATATAACTGCTTGTTTATACGACCATTAAAAGGGTTTTTATTATTTGTAAAAGCAGGTAACCATGTATCTTTTAATTTGGAAAGCGAAAGATCAAGGGCGAATTTTAAATTCTCGTCCATAGGCAAATCTTTAACCATCATGACAATTTCTGCTGCCTCTCTACTTCCCAGTTCTCTAAGCGCATGAATGGTCTCCAGGCGAACTTGGGGGGCTCTGTCCTTGATTGATTTTATTAAATAGGATAGAAACGAGGCTTGTTTTTCCCAATGAGCTAAAACGCGAATCGCCGCTGCTCGTTCTCTGGCATTTTTTGCATTCAGAGATTGCTTCAAAGTTTTTTCAGAAAAATAATTTAAAGCAGTTAAAAGCCAGAGACCTTCTAGTCGCTGTTGAGAAAAATTGGGATCTTTTGGGTTCAATTGATTCATCCAGTCAATAACCAATTCTGGATTTCCTCCTCGTTCTACATAGGCTCGATTGGCTTGTAATCTGCTAAATTGTTCTGGTGATTTCAATAAGTCCAGCAATTCTGAAAAAGGTGTTGTGGCATAATTTATTGGTTTTAAAAGCGGTGAATCTTTTTTAGCAAATTTCCAAATTCTACCATGCAATCGATCTCGCGAAGGATGATGAAAATCAACTTCTCCATGTGCAATAATCGGGTTGTACCAATCTACTATGTAGAGCGCACCATCTGGACCAATTTTATTATCTACAGGTCGATAAGAAAGATGATCTGAATGTAAAAGGGTTTGAACCTCTTTTGATTGGTATCCACTTTTAAAAGGCTTGAGCGCATAGCGAACGGTTCGATTTGCACGATAGTCATTTGTGATGATACTGCCTTGCCAATCTTTTGGAAAATGACGGCTATAAATTACTTCTGCTCCGGTATTTTTTGGTGTTCCACTGTTTAATCCATATAAAACGGAGGATGCACCAACAGCCGTTACATGAGCCGATTCCGGAAAAATATAATTAATTCCGGATCCTCCTGCGCCATCAGTAGCAAAAGCTTGCCCCCATTGATCGAAAGCTTCTCCCCAGGAATTCACCAATCCACGGCTAAATATTTCCAATTGTTCGACTTCAGGTCTGAAGGACCATGTTCCTGAGCCATTCAATACACGAGCTCCATAAGGCGTTTCCACAAAAGAATTGATATATAAAGATTGGGTGAAATGTAAATCACCCCAGGGAGTCCATCGCAGTCCATGTATCGTATGATGAACATCCGCATTCCCAAAGCCATCATAGACGACTCTATGCTCATCCGCTACATCATCACCATTGGTATCTGCCAAAAAAAGCAACTCAGTGGTTGCTACTACATATGCACCTCCAGGTACGGGCATGACAGAATGGGGCACTAAAAGGTTTTCAGCAAAAACAGTGTGTTTATCAGCTTTGCCATCATTATCGGTATCTTCCAAAATGATGATTTTATCATTGGGTTCTTTGCCCGGGGCAATATGTGGATAGGTGCTGCTCGTTGCAACCCACGCTCTTCCTTTAGTGTCCCAATTAATATTAATCGGATTGGCAATCATTTGATCAGCCGCGAAAAGGTTCATCTCAAATCCCTCCGCAATATTAAAAGCAGCTAGTTCTTTTTGAATATTTGGATCGGGGATGAAGGCAGGAACCTCATGATCTTGATAAGTCTTTGGTGCTTCCCACGGTTTGGCAGTATCTATAGGTTGCTGGTAGTTTCGACGGCTTACAATGGCTTCTATGTGTTTTTCTTTTTCGCTCACTAAATTTTTCAAATCTTCCATTTCTGAAGCCAAATGTCCCATCTCATGCTTACGAAATAGATAAATATAGGCTTCATTTAAGGGTCTGAGTCGATAGCGAAACAAGCGATTTTTTTCTACAATAAGGGAAATCAACTGATTGTGCTCTTCGGTATTCAATTTTACCTTCCCTCCTTTCATTCCCAATCCGGCACTTATAATCTCTGCCATTTTCGCATAGCCCAATTTATTCAATTGGATTCCGTTATGCGTATATTTTTTCTGATCCGGTTCAATTATTAATTCCGCATATAAATCTACGAATAGTTGATCCCTGTTTTGGGCTTCTTCTTGTATGAAAGCGCGAACCTTATTGAGTCGATGATTTCTTTTGGAAGTTTCTTCCTTATCAAAAAATACCTGCTCCTGTTTTGGTGGAGCTAATAAAATCAATGTAACATCTTTTGCCTCTAGCGTATCCAATAAGCTCCTATATCCACGCTGAAATAATTGAAAGTCTTTATCATTATTAAAATAAGCTGCTTCACTTCCATATCCGATAAATAGGGTAGTCGGCTGAGTTTCCTCGATATGTTCCATCAACACCTTTGAGCCAAAACCTTCCTCTGCGCCTGGTGGTTGCCAGGATTGGGTATTATGAGTAGAACCAAATTGGGACCTTGCTTTTCCAAATACATCATCTGCAGGCCAGGCGATATTTCGAACCTTCATTTCCTGTTTTGGAAAATGGAGATACAATGCATGTTCAAAATAACCATAGTTTTCCATTTCTGAGATTAGTGATCCGCCAACTAAGACGATGCTCTTTACATCAGCACTTTTTAGCTTAGGTGAGGACTTTGAATCTTTACAAGCTACAATAATTAGCAGGATGATTGTAAAAAGGAAAAAATTGGTTTTCATTTTGATTGTTCCTTGATTGTATACACTCCGTGCAAAAATAGCCGATTTGGTCGGCAAAAAGCCCTACGGAGCGAGGCATTGATAAAATTTGACACGTCAAATTTTATCAATGCCTCGCTCAAAAAAAATAATATTCAGCGTAGTAGCCGACCAAATATCACTTAATATTCATTTTTAAATGAACTCTTTTTAAAATTGACCCTTACACATGTTTAAAGTTCCAATGGAATTTTTAAGACAGACTCTAATTAAAAGAAGGTATGGAGAGATGGGCGGTAGCTTCCCGAAAAGCTAAAAAGCATACAAGGTTTTATGCTAAAAGATTTTGTATGAGAAGCCGTCCACCGTCCACCGAATAAAATTTACAGTATAGAAAATTTTAAACAATGAACATTCTTAAATCAATTTTCTGCCTCTCAATTACACTCTGTTTTTACGTAGCCATTCAAGCACAGGATTGGGAACAAGTTGGAGATACGCCGTTCTACAAACACCATTCGAATGGATTTGGTTACAATGGAAAAGCATACGTTATAGAAGGACATTCCAATCACCTTTGGGAATATTCTCCCGATACCGATTCCTGGGTTCAATTAGCCGATTTTCCAGGTGCGGCACGCAGAATTGCTATTGGGGACGAATGGAATGGTAAGTATTACTATGGGTTTGGAAGAGATCTGGCAAATGGAAATGCTTTAACCGATCTATGGGAATTTGACCCTGCTGATACCTCATTTACCGAATTGCCTTCCTGCCCTTGTATTGGCAGAACCCACCCGGCTTTGATTGCTTATAATGATAAAGTCTTTATGGGAACCGGTAGCACAGACAATGGCGACATAGACGATTGGTGGGAATATGATATGATTACGCAAGAATGGTCTCAAAAACCCAATATGCCTGGAGGACCAAGGCATCATCCCTTTTTCTTTGAGTCGGGAGATTATGTGTATGCTGGAGGAGGTCATCTTTTTAATTGGCTGCAATATGATCCTGCCAATGAAACCTGGACACCAATCGACAATGCTCCTGGAGGTCGGGTGGCAGGTTCACAACTCAGCTATAATGGAAAAGGACTGCTGGTTGGCGGTGATGATTATCAGCATAATCATGTTCCTGATTTTGAGTCCTTTATGATGTATGATCCTATCATTGGTGAATGGATATATTTACCCGAATTACCAAATGGTAGCCGTTGGGCATGCTCTTCATTTATTATTGATCATACGTTGTACTTTTTTGGAGGGATATCCAATTTTGTTCAAAACGATGTATCCATGTGGAAGTTTGATTTATCTGTGTTGGATTGTTTACCTCCAGGCAGCTTGGACGTGACTAGTGTTTCAGATGATTCGGCAGTGCTATTTTGGGTAGCTCCTCAAGATGCCATTTCTGATACCTTAAAATGGAGAGAGGTTGGTTCAACTGATTGGAATGTGATTCCAGACCCCAATCCATTTTTTCAGTTGACCAATTTGGAATCATGCCGGGAGTATGAATTTCAAATAGTTTCTATGTGCCTGTCAGCAAGTTCCAATTCCCAAAGTTTTTCTTTTTTAACCAAAGGATGTGGTGCTTGTATTGATTTTGAATTCTGTCCGGTTTATGAAGACTTAGCTGGAAATGAGGTGTATATCGATAGGGTAGAAGTAAATAGTTATACGAATATTTCTGGTAGCAATTCAGGATATGAAAGTTTTGTTCTTCCCGACTCTGAAATCATATTTGCTGGAGAAACCTTTAGCTTAACAATAGAAATGAGTCCGAATACACTTGGACCTGAAATTGAGGTCTGGATAGATTTTAATGGAAATGGTATTTTTGAAAATGATGAAAAAGTGTTGACTGAAGAAGATCCTGAATTAATAACAACCAGAGACATATTTGTGCCCATTTTTGCTGAACCTGGTTTAAGTAAAATGAGGATTATATGTGCCAAAACTTTTGGCATATCAAGTCCTTGCGACAATGCCAATACGGTCATATTCGGTGGTGAGGCGGAAGATTATTGCCTCCATATTGAGAGTCCGACAAATACCGATAATATATTCCAGGATGGTCAAAACAGCATTTCAGTTTACCCAAACCCTGTCAAGGATGTGATCAACCTAAAATCTAATTTACCTCTAGATAAAAATTACAATGCTCGAATTGTCAATACAATAGGTGAAACACTAATGCAATTGGATGATTTTTATTTGGACGAAGCCATTGATTTGTCAGGTATATCATCAGGTCTATACTTTCTGATTATTGAGGATGAGGTTTCTTCTTATAGTATTAAGGTGGTCAAGGAGGATTAGGAAGAATTAAGAGTGAAAACGATTTGTCGCCAGTTTAGATGATTTGTGACTTATTCTATTCTATTTGAGTTTTTCGTTCTTCTTGGTTTCTGATTTTATTTCAAAAATAATTGCTTTCGTATTTTGCTATGCCGAAATACGAAAAGGGAATCTATTGTTTAGCCTATTTTCTGTTTTTAACAAAATATATGTGAAACACTTTGCTCTCTTGTGTTTATCTTTCCTGTCAAATAGGCAGTACCTTTCCGGGAATTTTTTAATCTCTTTCGGGAAGACCCAACTGCCGCCTGATATTTTTTCCGTCGGTATGAAACCTAAACCAAACAATTTTCCCCTTTTCCCATTTAAACGCTCCAAACCATGTATGACTATATTTGACGTTAGTAGCAGGAATTGGAGATTTAACCATCCATCTTAATGAATCAGAATTCGTTGCTGTTTCTTCGCCTACAAAAAACACCATATTTCCTTCTGCATAAATTCCTTTTTTCTCTGAATAGGAATCGGGAAAGGAAGGTTTGTAAATGTTTTTTTCAAATCTGATAAACCCATGTAAAGAGTCAGCCATTAGATTTGACATCTGATCCCAATTTTTCGTATTGTAGGCTTCCACCCATTTCTCCATTAATTGCAAATTTTCATGTTCGTTCACAGAGTTACAGCAATTCTCGCTATTAACAAAAAATCTATATGATACCTATTCAAGCAGCGGAA
>JBGTQJ010000062.1:50354-55229 GCA_041941305.1 Saprospiraceae bacterium | reverse complement strand
CATAGCTTATAGGTTGCAAACGCATTGCCCTTTTTTGTAAATTTAAGGGCAGCAATTGCGCGCGCTACGGCATCCATACGCGACCGTTGTACAGCATAAAAACAAAAAATAACCTTGGGAAATAAATCAATCATACTGGGAATTCAAATAATATTAATAATAAGTTTCATCGGCTGTTTTATGGAAGTAGAAAAGTCATTTACAACTTCCAATGAAGAAATTTGCAATTGTTACACTAACAGCTCAATTGAAGGTATTGATGAAAGACTTGATAAATGCATTGAACCATTTAATAGATTTATAAGTGAACTTTCTAATTCTGAGGATAATATCAAAGAAATAGAACAGCTCACTAAAGACGGACTTTTAGTGATTGTTAACGAACTAACAAAAAAATGTCCATCTTATAGGCAATCATTTTTACAGATTTCCACAAATAAATTCGGGAGCTTATCTGAAAGTGAAGCACAAAAGAGGATAAAAGAAAGTCAGGATGATTCTCAATCTAAGATTGATACTTTAAAGCTCGCAGATTCTTATATGACTGTTTCAGAAATAGACAAAGCGAATAAATTACTTGATTTGTTTATATCCAATCATCCGAACTCTGATTATGCATTATGGATGAAATCATACAATCTATATAAAGAGAATAAAATCTATGAAGCATCAGTGGTAATCGATTCGGCAATAAATATTACAAAAAATCCAGATTTTAAAATGGTTTTAGGATATTATCGAAATGCAATAAACCCTTTACTTAATAATGAAAATGAGGAAATCATCATTAAGTATACCAAAGAATATTAAAAAGAATACGCTGTACAACAATGGCTAAAACGTTCATAGCCAGCAAAAGCTGGCTACGCCGTTTAGCCGAGACCGTTACATGCTATAGCCTAAACGGCACCTCCCTATGCGGTCGGTCTTTTTTGCTCCTATGCGTCGCAAAAAGTACAGCATGTAACACCGTATGGCTGTCCATAGCTTATAGGTTGCAAACGCATTGCCCTTTTTTGTAAATTTAAGGGCAGCAAACACGCGCGCTACGGCATCCATACTCGACCGTTGGCAACCATGAAATAAAAAAATGACCAAATCAAACTAATATGAGAGCATCAAATATCTTCCTTCTTTTTATATCACTTTCAATTGGATGTGGTGTGACAATCAATACATTTCATCAAGCATCAGAAGAAGAGCAAATTGAATTTATTGGCAAATTAGACAAACAATCAGATTATCAGATTGCACTTCATAGGACTAAAAGTTTGTCAGTAAAAAAACAAATAATAGATAAACTCCTACAACAACATTTGATTCAAGAGATAAGCTCTAATAATTACAAAAATTGGTCTGGAGATATAAACGACAACAGAAAAGCTTTGAATTATGCTATATCTCGAATATATAGCCAAAAAGAGCTTCAAAAATTGTATTCAAGCGTTAGTGAAGAATTTGCAAAAAAAATAATTCTTGAGTTTATCAGGTATGATATTATTCTTGAAGAATTGTGGTTGTCTGAATCAGATAAGGAACTTCAAAAAGCGATTATAAACAAAATGTCTAAAGAAGAACTGTTATTAAAAATATACCCTTTGGTTGACGAAAAAGCAACTAAAAGTATAGTTCTTCAGAAAATAAAAAACCAATCCACACTTGAAAAACTTTGGTTTACTGAATCAAATAGTGATTTAAAGAATGCGATTTTAAGTAAAATAACTAATGAAGATGCTCTTACTAAAATTTGCTTACAAGCTGAAGAATCAAATTCTGACTTGATGAATGTTTGCGAAAGAATGATAAATAATACAATAAATAACTTTTGGAGTTTATCATCATTATCTTATTCAGACAACTCATTAATTAGCTGCCCTTCTATAAAAAAACTACTTAAAATTGGATTAGAAAAGAATTATAATTCAGAACGTAAAATTAGGAATACATACTCAAAACTTGAAGCTTATGAATGGATATTACATCTAGAAAAAAAATATAATAATTGTTACTCTGAACAAATGAATCCTGAATTTAAGATAGTCGCTTTATCATTATTAGAAAGAATTTATGTAAGTGATTGGAGAATTAAAGATGAATCGGAAAGAAAAAAAATAAAAGAAATCAGAAAAGAAATCCTTCTAAATATTAAAGGCGATGAAAATATAAAGAACCTCATCAAAGGAGGTTCAAATATCATATATTCAAACTTGAAAGGATTACTTAGAAATATGAGCCAAGATGGGTTATATAACTTCCTTAAAGAATTGAATTTTGAGGACAATTGTGGATTCTCTACTTGTACTTCAATAATACAAGCTTTGAATGAAGTCAATCAAAGACGGTTGTTGTATGATGAGGAATTCAGAATTAAATACTGGGGGAGCCTAATAAAATATGGTTCTCCGAAATTGCTATTAGAAATGCTGGAACTAAATAATATGGAGTTTTTAAAAGAGAATTTAGGAAATTATAGTGGTGATGGAGATTTACAAAAGGATGGAATGTTTGGTTTTAGTTATAGTGCCAGGACAATTAATCGTCTAATTTATAATTTATCAGATTTCGACCTAATAAATCTAATTAATAAAGTTAAAAGATTGAAAGTTAATTGCGGAGATGAATTTCCAACCCCAGTCAATCATCCATGTAAAGATATCTTAATTGCTAATTGTATTGGGCAGCTTAGGAGTCTGAAATCATTGAAGAAATTAAATGCTAGTTCATTAGGCAGATTTTCTAAATATGTCTATAAAACAAAAAATCGTATTTTTAATACTTCAGAGATTGAAGACAACATTCGCATTTTTGTAGAACGAGATATAGATTCTGCTGATTATGGGAGGATTCCTCATTTAAAGGAAGAGAGTCTCTACAACGAACTTGTTTATTTTAGTTTTTTCAATGAGGACTATGAAAATATAGGCAGTATATCTTTCGGAGAATCTTTACCTCACAAATACAAAACAGGAGATAGACGACCTTTTTTATACGCAAAGGTCAGGCTAAATGCCGTATATCAAGAATTAAATAACCTTAGAAATTAAATTAATATTCTCAATTTTTTAAAATAATTAGATATGTTTACGAAAGCACAAATCAAAGGCGACATACTTATAATTTCCCATGTCTATTCGATGGCTAAATCATATCAATTAAGTGATGATGAGTTTTTATCACAAATTAGGTCTCAATTTGAAAGTAGAGGAAGGGAATTAGGCGATAGCGAAGAAAAAATTAAGAATAATGTTGATTCCCTTGTTAATCATGCAAAATTGTATATCACCTTTCACAATAGAGGATATTCAGACGACGAAGTTGTGGAAGAAATAACCAACCTAAACGACCCAAATCGAATTGCCGATGAAATACTAAAACAGAAAGGAAAAACTTTTGACGATGAATAGAGAAAAGAACACGGTAGCCAACAAAGCATAGCCGTCAATTGCCAGCAAAAGCTAGCAACTGCGGCTATGCCGACCGTTCTCAACAATTGTGAAAATGAAAAAGAAAGCGCTTTTAGTCTTGATAATTCTAAATTTCACTTTGGTTCAAATAATTGTTGGGCAAGATTTCAATTTTGAACCTCAATTTATGGGAGTAATTAGTGTCGAAAATGGAAAGAAAGTGATGAAACAATGTTCGAGGTCAACACCAGTAAGAGCTAAAGGTTTTTTTATACCGACTAAGAAAGAAATTTCAAATCTATTACAAAACTTTAAAAAAGTTCTCTCGATGAAATCAGAAGACTGTTGTGTAATTGGTGGATCTATCAATGAATTGGATGATTACGGTTACCAATTAATTGGAGTGCGAATAAAAAAGGAAAAATTTATATATCTAAATGCTTATTCTGTAAATATCATTAAGGAGGAGAATAAAGAAAGCTTTTCACAATGGATTCAATACCCAATTGTATATTGTGATGGATATGATAGTTTTTGGGGCGTATTATTTAATATCGAGACAGGTGAATTTAATAAACTTGCAATTAACGGCCGATAGAAAACTGTTGAGAACAAAGCGCCAGCGTTCATGGCGGTAAGAATCTAAACCCGCTAAGGCTAATGCGCACCGCCACGCCGCCGAGCACCAGCCGTTAGCATCAATTAAAAATGAAAAAAATAACCATCATACTATTAATTATCTTCAGTATTTCTTGTACAGATGTAAATAAACTCGTTGAAGAAATTGCAAAAGATAAAATGATGGAAGCAGAACATATTGGATTTATCGGAGCAAAAAGTGAACAATATCAAAACTTTCAAAAGCTGAAATCAAAAGCGACTGACGAAAAATTAAGAAGTTTGATAACTCATGAAAATCCAATAATAAGAACTTATGCCTATCAATCACTAATCGAACGAGAATTAATCAAACCGTCAAAAGCATTTAAAGATGCTCTTCAAAACAATGAAAGCTTCTCTAAAATGAGTGCTGACCAAATTCTGGGGACAGATATTTGTACCCAAATATATTTTGAAATAATAAACTACTACCCAGATTCCAAGAATGAAATAAAACAAATGGATAGTTTAATATTGTATACTTTGGATGAAAACCATTTTTTACAATACATGGCTTTAAAAGACAAAAGACATGAAGAAAAATATAATGATAGAATTAGAGATTTAGCAATACAATTTCATAATTCATCTGCAATTTTTTATATAGCTGAAAACGATATTGAAATCGACAAATCGAAATTCAAAAAATCAATAAAATCTGCAATTCAAAAAGGTGGAATAGGAACTGAACCGATAAAAAAGCTAAATAGAATTCTTATCAATCTTGAAGATGAAAATAAAAAAGAAAACTGATGCTAATAAATAGCGAGTTATACGAAAGGGCGCGTGGCGCCCCGTTCGATATAACTCG
>JBGTQJ010000062.1:0-50346 GCA_041941305.1 Saprospiraceae bacterium | reverse complement strand
TGTAATAAATAGCGAGTTATACGAAAGGGCGCGTGGCGCCCCGTTCGATATAACTCGTTGTTGAACGAAGACCGTCCCTTTGAAAAAACGGTGGATTTGGAATAATTCCGACTCCGTCTATGGGTAAAAGCAAATAAAATTTGGTGGGGAAAGGAAAAGTGTTAAGTCAGTCGTCAGGCGGGCTTTTATTGTTTTTTTAGATGAGGCGGTTTTTGCAGTCCAAAAAAGCGGTTCAAATTTTCAAAAAAAGCAGTTTCTGCGGTTAAAAAGTTACGTTTAAACATGGAGATTTCTGGACACTTCCGTGCCTATTCGCCAGTTGGTTGTTAATGGATTTTATAGTTTTAAAACGATGTTCAAAATATAAATTTCATCAGGTGGTTCGCCTCTCGGGAAAGGGAGGATTTGTCTCAAGTTTTTGTGCCCGCAACAAGGACATGCATTATTGGTTTTGAGTCTTTGAAGGGCTTGGTATCTAATCTCAAGTTTGGATTTTTTAGGACGCTTGATATTCATATACTGTTGAACAACAGGCAGATAAGTGACCTGTCCTTTTGAAGACAATAGCCCGTAGTGTCGCATTCTGGCAAAACCGTGCGGCAGAATATGCAGTGCAAATCTTCTGATGAATTCCAGGATTTTCAATGGCATAGTTTCGACCTTCCCGCCCTTTTTATAAATCTTGTATTTGAAAGTAACGAAGCCGTTTTCTTTGAGTGAAAACAGGTCGCCAGTGTCTTCCAAAAAATGGGTAGCATAAGCGTGGCGAAGACTATGGAGCGTGACTTGTTTTTGAATATTGGAATTTTTGAGAGTTTGGCGCATGATGAATTGGATGCCCCGTTTGGACATGGGTTCACCTTTTCGTTGACCATTGAAAATAACACCAAGAATGTTTCCATAGGCACAATAATCAAGGTATTTAGTGCTTTGCAAACAAAGGTAAAACTTCAAATTAGTTTGAGCGAGGAAAATTATGTTCTGACTTAGGGAGAAAAGAACACTTTATGCAACAAAGTACTAGCGTTTATGGCGGTAAGAATGCAAACCCGCTATGGTTAATTCGCACCGCCACGCCGCCAGTACTGGGCGTTGGCAGCAAGCAGAAAAAAGAAAACAACAAAATTGCCATGTACGGACATTTGGCGTACATTTGCATCGAATTAATAAATCAAAATCATATTAAATATGAAAAGTATTGAGATGACAAGATTCGATGCAAGATTGACAAAAGAACAAAAAGAGTTCTTTGAATATGCTTCGAAGTTAGGTGGGTTTAGAAGTTTAACTGAGTTCATTTTGAGGGCAGTCCAGTCAAAAGCAGAGGAAATCGTGGAAGAACATAACAGAATCATTGCGTCCAAAAGAGACCAAGAGGTTTTCTTCGATTTTGTTTTCAAGGGAATTGCACCTAATAAAGAGTTGAAATCTGCACTTGAAGAATACAATAAGCTACTTTGATATGGCAGGATTCCTAACTGTTCCTCTCGACTCAAAACACAAGAAATCAGAATTTTCTTGCGGAAATACATACTTGGACAATTACATCCAGAAACAAGCAAAGCAGGACATCAAAAGAAAACTGTCTGCCTGTTTTGTGATGAGCAATGAAGCAAGCGAAATCAAAGGATTTTATACGCTGTCTAATGCGGGAATACCGAGAGAAGTTATCCCTGAAGAAATTAGGAAGAAACTGCCCAGAGCTTATGATTCCCTACCTGTAACATTGCTTGGAAGATTGGCAATCAACGAAAAAAACAAAGGACAAGGACTAGGAAAATTATTATTGATTGATGCCCTGAAAAGAAGTCTCGAAGTGTCTAAAGTTATTGGCTCAATGGCAGTTATAGTTGACCCAATAGATGAAAATGCAGTTAAATTCTATGATAGATTTGGGTTTATCTCGCTCCCAGACAGTGAAAAAATGTTTCTTTCGATGAAGACGATAGAACAGTTATTCAAATAGAAATGAGAAAAAGCCAGCTGCCAACAATGCGCCAGCGCCACACGTTGGTGGTCATTAGGAATAATCAAATAAGCTCGATTGTTCGTCGATAAATCTAGCACCTCAACTTCGAATCTTTCAGATTGAAGAAAACAAACGAAAAGCTATGTTAAAATTCTTTCGAAGAATAAGACGGAAATTAATTGATGAAGGAAATCTGAAAAGGTATTTGATTTATGCAATTGGAGAGATATTACTTGTAATGATTGGTATCTTATTGGCACTTCAAGTGAACAACTGGAATCAGAATCAAATTTCTACAAAAATTGAAACTGAACTATTACAAAGACTAAAACAAGATTTGGAAGCAGACTTTATGCGGTTTAATGAATTAGAAAACTACTATCGAGAAAATGAAAAATCTCATGATAAATTCGATGAATTATTAAACAAAGCTGCACTTTCAGATGAAGATATATTGAACGTGAGGGAATTTTCGGGAGTGGCAGTCAGAGAAATAAATCCCCGACTTAATACTTACGATGAAATGCTAAATCTAGGCAAACTCTATTCCATTCCAGATGAATTGATAGTTCTTAAAATAAGTGAATATTATAGAAGTTTAGACCGTGAAATTGCGTATACTAAAGAAGAAAAAATGGAATACAGGAGGTATTTTACGAATGACAGATCTATGGATTATTGGCGCTTGAGAGAAACCGATAACCCGGAAGAACTTAGAGAACTTATTAAGGTATTACGTCAAAAAGAACACAGGTCATTTTGGTACATACGGACGGTTAAAAGTTGGGGGACACTGGTGATTAATAGTAATTTAAATATGCTTGAGCGGCTAAAAGAGCAAAATTTAGAGTTAAAACAATCAATTAGTGCCTACCTTAACAGACGAGAGTAATTTTGTTAACCAGGTTACAAATATAGAATGGAAAACGAACCACCAACAAAAGCTACAACGGCCAGCCTTTGCATTCGGTCAGGCCGTCGTGTATCCACACGTTCGCTTCCATGAAAAAACAAGAAAAAAATCAAACCAACCCTTCCCTCAAACGATTCATGAGTTCTTGCTTATAAAAATCACCGATTGGTAAATTATGCTCACCTATTATCACGACCGATTGCGTAAACCGCTGAATTTTAGACAAAGCAACGATATAGCTCCGATGTATTCTCAAAAAATGCTGGGGTGGCAATTTCTCTTCCATTTCACCAATAGCAGTCAGTGTAATGTGGCTCCCCCTCGTAGTCACGATTCGGACATGATTACGAATACTCTCCATATACAACACATCGTCTAAATTGATTTTCACAAATTGCCTGTCGGAACGAATATAAATAAAGGAAGGGCTTTCTTTTGCAGGTGGTTCCGAAGGCAGGGACAGTGTTTTTCCTTGGTTAAAATGCTGGATTTTCCCAATTGCTTTTAGCATCCGTTCAAACGAAATGGGTTTAAGCAGGTAATCGGTTATTAAAAAATCATAACTTTCCAAAGCAAACTCCCGATGAGCAGTTGTAATAATAATATATGGATGGACGGATAAGGTTTTTAATAATTCAAAACCTGTCAATCCAGGCATTTGAATATCTAAAAATACAATGTCAATGTGTTGTTGTTGTAGTGCAGAAAAAGCATCCATGGCATTGGTGAAAGTTGCCACAATTTCTAAATTGCTGATTTTCCCAATGTGATTCTCCAGTACTTTTATTGCCATTTCTTCGTCATCAACGATGATACATTTCATGGTGTTAGGGTTTTACAGTTCGAGTCTGAGTTTTACAAAATACGTCTCCATATTTCGGATGGTCAAATGATGCCGTTCGGGGTAAAGCAAGGCTAACCGCTTTTTGACATTTTGCAATCCGATGCCGCCGAGCGTCGTTGGTTGCCCTGATGGCTGCTCCGAATGTTCTGGCAAAGCATTTTCTACCATAAATTCAAAAGATTGTTCATTGACCCAAACATTCATTCGGATCCATGTTGGATTTCCATTATTTTCCACGCCGTGTTTGAAAGCATTTTCTACAAATGGCAGCAACAACAACGGTGCAATCCGCTTGTTTTCAAAAGTGCCGCTTTTTTCAAATACCAAATCCAACCGTTTGCCATGTCTTATTCTTTCCAGTTCAATATAGTTATTTAAATGTTCTATTTCCTTTTCAAGCGCAATGCTATTTCGGTCGCTTTCGTACAACATATAATTCATGATTTCCGACAATCGCAATACTACTTGGGGAGACTTTTTATCTTGGGTCAAAACCATTCCGTATAAATTATTGAGCGTGTTGAAAAGAAAATGGGGCTGCAATTGGTTTTTGAGCAATTGCAGTTCCGCATTTAATTTTTCTTCGGTAATCTGACGGGTTTGCTTTTCTTGCTGGATGTAGCTTTGCAGCAATTTAATAATGGTCGGCAGAGAAGCTATATAAATCAAATCCACAATTTTGAAACCTATTCTCATGGTCCAAAAGTGTTCCTGGTTTTCACCAAAAATAATCGGGCTGATAATATAAATATCCAATGCCGAGATTGCCATGCCACCAACAATCGCCAATAAACCTGCAAATATTGCGAATGCCAGCCATTCTTTTTTAATCAAATAACGGGGTACAAGATAGTAAATCACAAAGTAGGTGAATGGAAGTTTAATGGTCATGACAACCAATTCGACCTGTACCCACGACCAAAAACTTTCCTCCTGATAATTGCTGTTCACCATCGCAAAAAACAACAGCCACAACAGCCAATAAAATACATGGCGGGACAGTCGTTCCAATGACCAAGTGGTATATATTTTATCAAAACTGAACATCGGGGTATTGTATGTTTTCTTTTCTACATTTTATTTCAAAAATGCTCAAATTCCAATTAACGAGGATATAAACAGCCAAGGGAAATACTGGCGGCGTTGGTATGGTTGAAAGATGTATCAGCAATTAGCTAATTCGGTTTAGGCATTTTTTAAAATTAAAAATCTAAAAGAATGCAAAATTGAGGATTGATTTCAATACCAACGAATTATGAATAAATTCTTTTTTTTCTTCTTTTTTATTTCAGGCTTGACCAATATTTCTGCTCAAACCCGATTGTCCGGCAAAGTAACGGACGAACAAAACCAACCATTGGGTTATGCAAATATATTATTAATGCAAGTGGTTGACAGCAGCCTTATCAAGGGGGACATGGCTGATGAAAATGGGAATTTTTTATTAAGTCTTTCCCAAATAAAATCAGGCAACTACTTTTTGCAGGCTTCCATGATAGGTTATGAAAATTTCCAAACCCTTCCCTTTTATATTTCTGGTTTTAAAAATGAGAACCAAACTTTTGAAATTGTCCTGAATGGAAGCAACTCTTATTTGGACGAAGTGACGGTATCCGCAAAAAAGCCTGTATTGGAGCAAAAAATTGACCGTACAATTGTCAACGTTCAAAACAGTACCGTCGCCACAGGTTCAGATGTTTTGACCATTTTGGAGCGGTCGCCCGGAATTGAGATTGACCGTATCAATAATCAAATCCAGATGCAGGGGAAGCAGGGGGCGACGGTGATGTTGGACGGGAAAATAGTTAGAATGGAAGTATCTGGATTAATTCAACTGCTGCAAGGTATGTCATCGGACAATATCGAGGCTATAGAATTAATCACTACTCCGCCTGCTTCTTTTGATGCGGAGGGTGACGCAGGCATTATCAATATCCGAACAAAAAAACAGGTAGCAGAAGGTATTAATTCAGATGCTTCATTAAATATGGCTTATGGTCGCCGACCTAAAATTGGAGGCAGCTTCAATCTGAATTTGAAAAAGAATAAATTGAATTTCTTTGCTGACGGCAATGCCAATTATAACCAGACGCAGGAGGATGTGACTATTTTTAGGCAAAATAAATACAACAGTATTTTAACTACCACGAATATTTTCAGTCGCCGCCCTGCAACAACAGGTTTATATAATTATCGGTTGGGTTTGGATTATGAAATGAACCAACGCAGTACAGTTGGTGTCCTCTTTTCAGGTTATTTAAGGACATGGGATATGGCTGCTGACCTCAACGCCGACATCGGTGTTAATAACGGCGAATTTTTCCGTTCGCTCAATCAGGCTCACGAGCGAAATGACTGGAAACATTGGATGGCGAACCTCAATTTTAGCCACCGTTTTGACGATAACAGCACATTTAACATGGGCTTGGATTATTTGGTTTTTTCCGAAGAAAACCCCATTGGCTATGAAGAAGATGTAATTGATGAAAACGGTATGTTACTCGAAACAAATACTTTCTTTTCCCGAAAATTTACGGATGTTGATTTTCAAGTAATCACAATGGATTTTACCAAACCTTTGTCCGAAAAATGGAAAATAGAGGCTGGCGTAAAAGGTTCACTTTCTGGTTTTACCAATGATATACAGTTGGCAAATTTAATAAATGGGCAACTCATGGACGACCCAAGATTTACAGATGTTTATTTTTTGGATGAAAAATTAGGTGCTGTATATTCGAGTGTGGATTTTCAAGCCAATACCAATTTATCTTTTAAAGCAGGTTTGCGCTATGAATATTACCATAGCGACCTTACCGCCGAAAATGATGGAGCTATTTTGCTGCAATCCTATGGACGGATTTTCCCTTCGGTATTTTTGAGTTATCAAATTTCAGAGACACAGCGACTCACGTTTTCCTATTCCAAACGCATCACCCGCCCTTCCATTCGGAGCATTGCACCTGCCTTTGCCTATTGGGGATACAATACCATTTTAGGCGGCAACCCCGATATTCGACCGGCTTTCACCAACCAATTGAATCTGTCCTATCGCTACAAGACGGTTCTGGTGCAGTTTCAGTTTTCGGATGATGATGATGCCCTTACTTTCCAACCTGAAGTTTTTGCAGAAGATAATTTAATGTTGACCCGTTCGGCAAATATGCCGGATAAAAAAACAGCTTTGATAAGTTTTAACAATCCAATAAGCATCACCAGCTGGTGGCAAAGTCGGTTGGCAGTCTCGGCTTACTGGTTTCGTTTGCAACCCTTTTTGGAAGGGCAAATACTTACTTTTACCGATTGGTACACCACTGCAACCCTTAGGAACAACTTCCAATTGCCCAAGAATTTTTCCATAGACTTATCTGCTAAGTGGAATTCCACCAGGAGAAGTGGACTGGGAGTTGTCCCTGCAAAAGTGTTGTTTGATTTGGGCATCAAAAAAACGATTTCCCCCAAGTTCAGTTTGACATTCAATTGGTCAGACTTATTTAATTGGGGGTCTTTTTACGCAGTACAATTTGACGAACCTGATTTAAATATTATTTATGATTGGAATTATGATACGGAGGGCAATGTTTTTCGATTGAGCATTAATTATAATTTTGGGAATGCTGGGGTAAAAAAAGCACAAAGCAGAAAAATTGGAGCAGAGGAAGAACGGAGGCGGATGAATTAAACCAAAAAATTAGATTAACTTTGAAGGTGCTACTGGCGGATTGGTTAGGGTCATTGCTTTTTAGTGAAAATTAAAATTCGCAAAATGGGAGTTAAATACATATAGAGCGCATCAACTGTAATTGGCGGAGTCTCTCGGAGAGGACTCCGACCACGTAAAAAGCCAATTCCAAGATGCCGCCGAGTCCTCTTCGACAGACTCCACTTGTTACTGCAGATGCGACAAATTGAAATGCACCCGAGTGTAGAGTCAGTTGAGAGTCGGGCTTTTTTTGTTTATGGAAGTTGGTTGATTTTGGGAATTAAAAACGGTGCTTCAGATTTTCAAAAAAAGCAATTTTTGGGGTCAAAAAGTTGAGTTTGGGCATGGGGTGATTCGGACACTTTTGTGGCAAATTGAAAATTGGTTGTTAGGAGATTAAAGTTTTAAAACGATGTTCAAAATGAAGCCTTCATCTGGTGGTTCGCCTCTTGGAAAATGGCAGATACTTTTTTCGATACAATGTTTCCTTTAAATCATTGGGTAAATCAACGGTTTTGGATTTGTTCAACGCTTTTAGTTCTGCCATAAACTTACCCTTAAAAACCTTCCGCATGGCAGCTTTTGCTGCCAACGCCGCCGATGCAGCGCCGCTTGCTGGAAAACTGGCACGGGCGGTTCTGAGAGGGGAAGGGGGCGTGAGCCCCTGACCTACTCGACTTCATTGCGAGCAAAAGCTCGCAACGCCACATACACGTGCAGTTAGGCATCATTATAAAAACAACAAGGACAAAAAATGAAAATGTCTATATTAAAAAATGAAGTATTTATGCTCTTACTCGCTTTAGTCTTCATTACTTCCTGTATTGGACAAGATAAACTAAGCACATCAAAGGAAAATCAACAAATCACCCAACCACTCTCTAGCTCATATACCAAGATTTGGAAGTTAGGAAGTGCCCCTCAAATAGCCGAATTTATAGTAGATATATTTGAGGATAATAAGGGTAATCTTTGGTTTGGAACAATGGGCAGAGGGGCGGCTCGTTATGATGGAAAAATGCTGACATACATATCTACGAAAGACGGACTATGTGGAAATGATGTTGCCAGTATAACAGAAGACCTGAAGGGAAATATATGGTTTGGCACTCATAATGGAGCGTCTAAATATGATGGAAAAACATTTGCCAATTTTGGAAGTAAGGAAGGGCTTCATGGCCTTGGTTGCAACATTCTAGTAGACGGAAAAGGTAATATTTGGGCTGGCACGAATGATGGTCTTTTTCGTTATGATGGTTCGTCTTTCTATGAATTCAATATTCCTACCCCGGTTATCGAAAATCCATCTTACAATTGGGAATCTGGCAAGGTTTGGAGTTTAATAGAAGATAAAGATGGAAACTTATGGTTCGGAAGAGACGGCTTCGGTGTTTGTAAATTTGATGGAACATCCTTTACTCATTTCACAAAAAAAGAGGGTTTATGCAGTAATAATGTTAATAGTATCATGGAAGATAGCCAAGGGAATATTTGGTTCACATCTATTCCATCCAGTACCCCTGAAGAAACTAATGAGGGGGGAATAAGTCTATATGATGGTATTGCTTTCACCCGCTTTCCTGAAATTGAAGGACTCAATGAAAAGTCCTATTATTCCATTTGTGAGGACAAAGCAGGAAACATTTGGATTGGTGCAGCGAATTCCGGTGTGTATCGATATGATGGAAGAAAATTCACATTGTTTAACGGTACAGACCGAATGGATTTGACATGGAGTTTAAGTACTCAAAGTATTTTGGAGGATAGAAATGGAAGACTCTGGTTCGGTTTCTCTGGAGGACTTTTTAGATTTAAAGACTCGTCTATTATAAATGTCACTCAAGAAGGCCCATGGAAATAAAAAACGAATGCCTAATAAAACGCCAGCGTTCATGGCAGTAATAATGCAACCCCGCGATAGCCAATGCGCACTGCCACGCCGCCGAGCGCCGGACGTTTATGCGTCATAGATTAACCAATAATAAAATACTAAAATGAGGATAATTTGCTTCTTTAATCCAATCACCCTATTCTTTTTTGCCTTGGCATTTATCAACTCGTGCAATGCACAAAACAGTACAAGTTTGCAAAAAGACAATACTGCTAAGCCCAAAATAATTCGGGAAAAACTTCCAAAGATTGTTAAGAGGTTGGGCACAGCTGGAGTTGTTTTCTCTTCAATAGAAGATAGAGCTGGAAATCTATGGTTCGGGACTCATGATGAAGGAGTCTTTTGCTATGACGGAGATTCATTTACAAATTACACAACCAAAGATGGACTAAATAGTAATGGAATTTGCAGTATTATTCAATTAAAGAATGGTGATATATTATTCGGCACTGGAAATGGCATCTGTCGTTACGACCCGTCAGCCGAACAGGCAGGTGGAAAATCATTTATCGACATTACACAAAATACGGCTTTAAGTCATTCATCTATCTACACTATGTTTGAAGACAAAAGAGGTCGTTTGTGGGTCGCTGATTATAAAGACGGTTATTTTGAAGAAGGTGATTATCGAGGTGGGATCTATCTATATGACGGGTCTGCCGAGCAGGGAGATGGAGAGATCTTTACTTATTTTTTATCTATTGACAGTGTTAAGAATGATGATGGTTCAGGACTACTCCTTATCAATGAAATTTTAGAAGATCCAGCCGGGAACATTTGGTTCGCAGGTCAGAATTGGGACGGCGTAACCTACTACGATGGAAAAAGCTTAGTGCAATATGAATCCAGAGAGAAAGTCGAATACAACCGTCATGTTTATCGTTCCATGATTATAGATAAAAAAGGAAACCTATGGTTGGGCACTCACGCTCGTGGAGTATTAAGATCTGTTCCCGCAAAAGACAGGAAAGATGAAAAACTCCTGCCTGCCGGAAAGGCAAGCTTTATCGATATCACAGAAAATACTGGTTTAAGTAACTCCACAGTTATGTCGATGATAGAAGATAAAAAAGGAAACATATGGTTTTGCACGGATGGTGAAGGTGTGTGGCGTTACGATGGAACGTCCTTTGAGAATTTCAACACTGAAGATGGTCTTCTCAATAATTCTGTGTTTTCTGTTATTGAAGATAAAGAAGGTAATCTATGGTTCGGCACGAGGGATGTGGGGCTATACCGCTATGATGGAAAATCCTTTCTCTCTTTTTCAGAGTAATGATTTGGGCAATCTTGGATAAAGTAGCTAAAAATGAATTAAATGAAGTATTTGACAAACTCAAATGACCGATCTGATAAACTTGAAATAATAAAAAACGAACGCATAATAATAGCGAGTTATACGAAAGGGCACGTGGCGCCCCGTTCGATATAACTCGTTGTTGAACGAAGACCGTCCCTTTGAAGAAACGGTGGATTTGGAAAAATTCCGACCCATCTATGGGTGAAAGCAAGTAAAATTTGGTGGTTATCGGAAGATAGTAGGGTCAGTTGAGAGTCGGGCTTTTTTTTTTGTTTATGGAGGTTGGTTGATTTTGGGATTTAAAAAAAGTCTGATTCAATGGACAAATAGAATCTTTGAAAATGAAGAATTACACCCACTAATAATAATCGGAACATTTGTGTACGAATTTCTTTCAATACATCCTTATCAAGACGGAAATGGTAGGCTGTCGAGATTGCTAACCATTCTACTGCTTTTGAAAAATGGGTATGATTTCATGCAATACGCATCAATGGAAATCGAAATCGAAAAGAGGAAAAAAGATTATTACAAAGCATTGATGAATGGTCAAAAGAATAGAGGAACAGATAAAGAAATAATTAATGATTGGATTCTATTTTTTTTAGATACGCTTGAAGCAACAATAAGGAAATTGGAGGATAGGTATGCGAAAATAAAGGACAAAAAAAGTTACCTGAATGATAAACAAAAGAAAATACTTGAGTTTATAAGGAACAACGAGCCTGTGAAAATTAGTGATGTAATTTCAACATTGAAAGATTGGACTTCATAATTGCTCAATATTTTGCTCAAAGAGCAATAGAATCGGCAAATAAAGCTTGGGATAAAAATAAATGGGATGATGAAAAAGTTGAAGAGATTCTGAATACCAAAATGAGAAAATCCAATTAAAAAGTGGTTAAAAAAGTAGTTCTTGATACCAATATTTTGCATGTAAGTAAGCGTTTATTTAAAAATTTAAAGAATTGAAAATCAAGAGTTTGTGGTTCTGACAAAAAAAAGCAAGATGATTTTGTCAGGACAAATGAATATTGATTTTTGAAGTCATAGCCTGTCCCGAAGCATTTCGGGATTCGCAAAATATTGGTTTTTCCCAAGGGGATGCCTGTGGCACAAGAAGTTAAAATTTAAACAAGCTCTAAATTAATAATGATAAATAAGCGAATAAGTAAACACTTTTCAAATCGTATTAGATTGTCAAATCATTCAATGAAATACTTAATGACAACTGTTCTGTTGATTGTCTCATCTTTAATACTTCAAGGGCAAGATCAAAGGAATGACATAATCACAATTTTTTTTAGTATTGATGCAAAAGAAGTAACCAGTAAAGAAAATTTTGGAGTACGTGGAAGTATTAGGCCCCTTTCTTGGGACAAAACATATCACCTCACTGACCAAAATGAAGATGGAATATTTGAAACAACAATTAAATTAAATAAATCAAATAGCGTTCAGGTATTAGAATACAAGTTTGTTTACGGCTTAGACAACCTGGTTTGGGAATTGGAAGGAGCCAACCGTCTGCTGGTGATAGACCAAGACACATTGGTGGTTGATAGCCTTAAATGGAATGTTCCAGAGCCAATACAAGTTGATAAAATTCCTAAACTGAGCATAAGTAAATTACAAGAGGATTTCCAAATTGCAAAAAACTCATTGTTGTCTCTACATCCCGGACTATATAGGTATAATACGCATAAGCAAATAGATAGTCTATTTTCAGTTTTTGAAACCCGTTTTCAGCAGCCAATGACCTATCGGGAGGCTTATCTAAACTTTTCAGAAATGCTGGCTGCAATAAGATGTGGACATACTTATGCAAATTTTTTTAATCAATCTGGTTTTATTCAAGAAGTGGTATTGAATCAAGCTGATAAACTTCCTTTTCTTTTTAGAATTGTGGAAGGAAGGGTGATTGTCACTCAAAACCTTAGCGGAAATCCTCAGTTGGACAACTATCCTGAAATCCTATATATCAACGGTATAAAAACTGAGAACATACTCAAAGAATTGATCCGTTTCGTGAAGGCTGATGGTGCAAATGATGGTAAAAGACTGGCAGACTTGAACTTGTTTGGGATAGGTCCTTTTGAAAGTTTTGATATATATTTTCCATTACGATTTCCACCCAACGATGGTGCATATAAGTTGAAAATACAAAAGGCAGGAAGTGCTTTAATCGAAGAAGTGAACGTAAAGACCATTACACGTCAAGAACGGACTGAAGCACTTCTCCAAGTATCAGCTGAAACCCCTACCAAGGCGGATGATTTATGGAAGCTGGAATTCTGGGAAGAAGGAACCGCCTATCTTCAGCTTGGTACATTTGATGTGTTTCAGCTTGGTTTTGAATGGAATAATTTTCTTAAAGATGCTTTTAAAAAAATCAGAAAACATAAAGCCACCAATTTGGTCCTTGATATTAGAGGGAATGAAGGCGGGCAAGATGAAATAGTGCTTTATCTCGGACGTATGCTGGCGAAACAGCGAATTTCAGCCATTCAAAGAGAAGACTTTGTGGCATACGAAAAAGTGCCCAAGGAGTTGAGACCATACTTATTTACCTGGTCGGACCAGGTATATGACTTCACAGGTAAGGTGCGGAAAGAAGAAAACGGACTGTATAGGTTGACCAAGCCAGATAATCTTGAGATCTCCCCCACACGTGATGGATTTAGAGGAAATATTTATCTTCTCGTTAATGAAGCAAACAGTTCTGCTACATTCTATTTTGCTGAATTAGCGAAAACCTCAAAGTTGGCTACCCTTATCGGAACAACTACAGGAGGAAGTCAGAAAGGGCTAAATGGAGGGACTATGTTCTTTGTAAGGTTACCTAACACAAATATAGAGTTCGATATACCAATAATAGGCACATACTCACCAGAAAAACCTGATTCGGGTATTGTTCCTGATATTGAGATTCTTGAAACCATAGAAACCTTGAGAGGAAATATTGACCCCATAATTCTAAAGGTTAAGGAATTGGTTAAGGAATAACTTTTCCCAACAATTTATATGCGATAATGCTCCCTAAACGGTCGCATACCGCATATTCCAACCGTTTCCCTTTCACCTAGAAAAAAACAAAAAAAACAAAGACAAATGATTGAAAAGATAATTCTATTATTAGTTGTAACATCGGTCAATTATCAAGTCTTTTCTCAAGAAACAATACCAGATTGGTTTTTGAATGAAATGCAAAACGATATTGGTACCTGGTATGCTGATAATTCTGAATATAAAAACGAACAAGAAGTATTCGATAAATATCAAATTGTATGGGAATGGAGCATTAAAAATTATAGTTTAAAAGGGCAACTTTTCGGAGTTCATAAAGGCAACAAAAGTTCCGTTTTTTGGGCATTTAGAAAAGTATGGGATAGTAAACAGGAGAAACCAAAAATCATCCAAATCGGATTGGATGGAACTTATGGAGTTGGTCATATCCAAAAAATAAATGAAAATGAAACCCAACTATCTCAGATTTTCCAAACACCCAATGGTTTGGAATACAAGGAGGGGCATAAAACGATAAGGAAATCTGACACCCTACATTTAGGTTCATCATATAGTATTTCAAAGGATGAAAAATGGGAGAAAAAACGAAGCTACATTTGGATTAAAGAAACAGAAACAGTACAGGTAATTAAACTAATTCATGGGTTGTCTTTTTTCAACACTATTGAAGGCATCTGGGAAGGTATGCCGCAAGACTCTTCTTTTGTTTCAGTCCTTGACTATAAAATAGGGAACAAAGAACATTTTGTATTTGTGGACAATGACCTGCTTACAAAAGAACGAAAACTATTTTCTCATTATGAAGGAGCCTATTTTCATAATCCGAATACTTCACGTATTGAATTTTCGACAATAAATAAATCTGAAATTCACAGCGGTTATTGCAAAATTAGTAAAGACACATTGTTCCACTTTGCAACCATTAAAAGAAAAACTGGAAGCATACGAGCATATTCTTCCGCAATTGTTAAGTTAGATAACAAGACTTTAGCATATTATGCCGTTTATGGAAAGGATGAAAAAATTCCTGAATTAAAATTTGAGAACCCATTGATATATAGAAAAAGAGAATAAAATATCATTTTAGGGCTTTAGCAAATTATAATCTACGCATTTGAACTCGTCCTTTTTTCCTCACATTTCGTTGAACAAATTACTCGATCAAATAAGGAAAAAAATGTCAATATTCATTCCGAGTATTCTAATAATTTTGGGGTTTTTGCTTCTAATAAAAGGAGCAGATTGGTTAGTTGGCGGTTCTTCATCACTTGCAAAAAAGAACAATGTATCTGATTTGGCTATTGGACTTACATTAGTAGCTTTTGGAACATCAGCACCTGAATTAGTAGTAAATTTTATAGCATCATTTGAAAATCAATCTGAAATCGTGCTTGGAAATGTTATTGGAAGTAACAATTTTAATTTATTCGTTATTCTTGGAATTGTTGGACTTATTTATCCAATAAGCGTCCAGTCCAAGACAGCTTGGAGAGAAATTCCTATTTCTTTGTTTGCGATATTATTGATATATTTTCTGGCTAATAATTTTTTAGGTCAAAGTGATTTTGTCATAGCAAAAATGGAAGGAGTACTTTTGTTTCTCCTGTTTTTTCTTTTCCTATTCTATGTTTTCAAACAATTAAAATCAGAGGATTTAGATACTAATATTAATAAAGAATTCCCACCCAATTCAAAAATTTGGACCTCAGTAATTTTTGGACTAATAGGACTGATAATGGGCGGCAAATTAGTTGTTGATAATGCGATTGAAATAGCTACTGAATTTGAGGTGAGTAAAAAAGTAATTGGATTGACCATAATTGCAGCAGGCACATCTCTACCTGAACTTGTAACTTCAATTGTTGCAGGTATGAAAAAGAATAGCGACATAGCCATCGGAAATGTAATTGGATCTAATATTTTTAATTTATTATTCATATTAGCTATAAGCTCATTAATAAACCCGATAAAGTTCAATACAGCTTTTAATTTAGATATTTATTTACTAATTGGAGGAACTGTATTTCTTCTAATTGCAATGGTTACAGGCAAAAAAATGAAACTGGACAGATGGGAAGCAGGAATCTTGTTTGTAGTTTTTGTTGGATATACAATTTACCTTATTAGAAACGAAATATGAAAAGCAAATCACAAACAAAGCATAAAACGGTCATTGCCAGGAGCTGAAATTAGCGATGCTGCACAAAGTACACAAGCTGAATGCGTTAAGCTCAACAAAGGAGCATTTATAAATGAAGCAATAACAGTATTAAAAGATATTCTAATAAGAATGGAAGGGCACTCGTTTAAAAAGAAAAATGAACTTAGGGCGCTTAATGTCTCCAAAAAGTATATTGACAAATTAAAAAAATAAACAATGAAAAAACCTGAGACAAAAAAAAATCCAGCGTTTTTAGAATATGTTTATAAGCTAAATGAGGGTACTGAGCTCACAGAGGCTCTTAAACTAAGTTTGAACAAAATCAATAACATTGATATTGCTCAATTAAACAGAATTGGTTTGAAAACTTATGAAAAAGATAAATGGACAATTCATAAAATATTGCAGCATCTGATTGATTGGGAAAGAATTTGGTGTTTTAGAGCTATCATTTTTGCTCGTGGAGAAGGAACCATCCCGGATGCACATGACCAGGAAATAATGGGCAAAAATTCAAATGCAGATGAACTGTCAATTGAGCAGTTGGTAAATGAACTTCGAATTGTACGCCAATCAACCATAATGATGTTTGAATCTTTCAATAAGATAATACTTGATACCAACTGTAAATTTTTTGAATACGAAATGCCTCTTTCTGCAATTGGGCTCACGATTACTGCCCATCAAATTCATCATTTTAACATGATACAAGAAAGATATATTCCTTTGGACAAATAAATAGTAAATTAACAAAATAGCATCTAAAAAAATGAAAAAATTAAAATACCAAATCCTTATTCAGCGTCCAGTTTCCATTGTATATGAAAGCATGCTTGGTCTGAAAAAAAAGTCTACTTACGAAGAATGGACGTCTTTATTTAGTCCAACTTCTACTTATGAGGGAAATTGGGATGTTGGCAGCAAGATCCTATTTGTTTCGGTAGATGATAAGGGAGAACGTGGAGGAATGATCTCGAAAATCTTAGAGAATAGAGTAAACGAGTTTGTATCTATTCAGCATTATGGAATACTTAAATCCGGAGAAGAAATAACCGAAGGACCTGAAGTTGAAGAATGGTCTGGTGGTTTGGAGAACTACAATTTTGAGGAAAGGGACGGAATGACCGTCGTTTCTATACAGATTGATGCAGTGGAAGAATTTGAAGGATATATGAATCAAACATATCCAAATGCTCTACAGATACTAAAGGAGATATGTGAACGAGGTGGATAAGTGACGCTTGCTTGGAGAATAGAGAAAACGAAAAACTAGAAAGTGAATCTTCCAAAAACATCAATTTTATAATTGAACTGGCTACTTTCTATACCCGCTTTGAAGACTATGACAAGGCTTTCTTTTACATTGAGAAAGCAATTACCAACGGAATTGGTGATTTGATGTTTCTGGAAGGTTATGATTTCTTCTTCAAACCACTGCGTTCTGATCCCCGATATAAAAAGTTGCTTGCATAAATTGGAGAAATCCCCCTGATGGATAAAAATAAACAAGACTGAGATACGATAGGCGACATTTAGTAGTGATTAAAAAATGAAAGAGACCTTTTTGGAATAAAGTGTCCTCTGTGAAAAAATCAATCCAAAGAATATTATGAAAAAAGCTTTATTGATAATATTTTCTCTCATTACTTTAAATTCATGTATCCAATCTGAGCTGACCAATAAAAAACTAATTCGTACTCATTCAGAAATAGCTGCGAGCATAGATAACTATTTGAAATCTGCATCTTCACTAGGGTTTTCCGGAGCTATCATCCTCTCTAAAGGCAATGATATTTTACTTCAAAAAGGTTATGGATTGGCAAATCGTGAGAACAGAACAGCATATTCAACCAGAACTATACAGTCTTGTGGTTCAATTACAAAGCAGTTTACTGCTGCTGCAATATTGCTTTTGGAAAGTAAAGACAGTCTTTCTGTAAATGATAATTTATCGAAATACTTTAACAATGCCCCAGAGGCGTATAAGCCTATTACTATTCATCAATTGTTGACACACTGCTCGGGAATTATTGGGGGCATTGGTCCTGATGAAGAACCTATCCATAACGATGACTATTTGAAAAAGCTCTGGCAAGAGCCTTTAGAATTTGAACCTGGTTCAGGCCACAGGTACTCGAATGCCGGGTATTCACTTTTGGGGATGATCATTGAACAGGTATCAAAAATGAATTATGAAGATTTTTTGAGAGCGCATTTATTTATCCCCTCAAGGATGGAAAACACTGGGTATTTAGAAGCTGGAAAAAATAGTACACAATTGGCGATAGGATATCTTAAAGGGAATTACTGGGGCAAAGTTTATAAAAATGGTTGGCTTGAAGATGGTCCCAACTGGCATTTACGGGCAAATGGGGGAATACACACAACAGTGGAAGATATGTATCAGTGGTTTCAAGTCATGCAGGGCAATGGCGTTCTTTCAGATGAGATCATAGATAAATGGACAACTGCTTATGTAAATGAAAACAATGCCGATTCAAAATATGCCTATGGATTAGTGGTCTACGATGATCCGCAGTATGGAAAAACCATATCACATAGTGGAAGCAATCGCATTTTTTCAGCAGATTTAATATGGCTCCTCGAGAAAAATATGCTTGTTTATATCCAATCGAATTCTTCGTTATTTCCTGCTTACGAAATAAGTAAACATGTTCTATCTGCTGCATTCGACTCCACCTTTCAAAGCCCTCTAAATATCGAGTATGATGACAAAATAAAACCTGAATCTGTAAAAAAAATAGAAGGTATTTATGAAGTCGATGGAGCTTCGGTTGAATTGAAATCAGATGACATTCGAATGATGGCCAAATTAGATGGTCAAAAGATGATGGATCTTTTCCTAAATCATTCTGCTAACCAGCAAACATTCTTTTCAAATCTAAATCAGAAAACATCTGAAGCATTAAAAGGACTTAAAGAAGGAAAAGAAGATGCCCTTAAAGGTTTGATGCCAGAAGGTGAGGATCCTTTGCATGCTACTGAAAACTTATTGAGGCAAATTGACCAAATTGGTAATTTAGAATACCTGAACCTTGTAGGAACATTTGAAAATACCGAAAATTCAAGATTTAGTAAATACGGAGCCTATACTACTTTTATTCACGCTCGGTTTCCAAACTGGAATCGCTATTGGAATTTTGTGTTCGATAAAGCCGGAAATTATGTAGGAACTTACAGTGGACCTTGGCCTACTTTTACCATGATACCTGTAGAATTGGACAAATTTATTGCAGTAAAGCAAGAGTTTCCTCACGAAACTGCTGATATAGTGTTTAAAGAAAATTGCTTAATCCTGAATGGGACAAAAGCTTGTACTAAGGAATAAAACTGTTAAATAGATTTTCAGCCCTATCGAATTGATATTTGAACTCACTCATCATGAGATTCTTAAGATAGGAGGCATTTATCAACAAATAACCTGTTAGGTTGAGCTTAGGCAAAAGAACTACCAGGATTTTTACATTCTCTGCTTATGCCTGCGAGCAACCTAACAGGTTTTGAAGAGGAAAAAAAACACCAAAATGGATAGACGATTTATCATGACAATTTTAATAGGAGGAATATGCCTAATGTGTTTAATGTCAGCGAAAATTGAAACCCCAAAACCTTTAAATATGAAAGAATTTGAATTGACAAAAGAAGAATTAATCAAACACGTAAAATTGGCAATCAACCCCAAATTTGAGAATTGGATTTTATTCAAAAATGGGACTTATATAATCATTGAAGGTACTTCTGATGAAAAAGAAATTAAAGAACAAGGGCTGGAAAAGATGAAAAAATTTGGACCCGTTCACCCAGGAGGTCCATCAGGGGATTTTGGAATAATAACTCTAAATCAGACCGAAGGTTGGGTCGTATCAGGTCATGGATATGGCATGTACACTTATGTTCATCCAAGTGAATTTGAAAGAGAAAATCCCGAAGACGACGAAATTGGGCTTTATGGACGAAGCAAAAGAGATATGGACGGATTGAATCCTGAAATATTCTGTAGAAGTTCCGAAGGACACAAACAATTCTGATATGGGTGGGGACATATTTATCCATGGAAAATCAACAACTATCGGCTGCATTCCTATTGGAGATGAAGCTATTGAAGAAGTATTCTTATTAACAAAGAAAGCAATGAACAATGAGGTCAAAGTCATCATTAGTCCAAGAGATTTCAGGACAAACTCAAGCTATCCGGAAATTGAGGAGAAAGATTGGGAAAACGAATTATATCAATTAATAGAGGAAGAATTAAAAACACTAAAACACTCCTAAATGATAAATAAATGATACGCATCATCTATAGCTGGAAAGTTAAACCAGAAAACTTGGAACATTTCATTGAGACCTGGAAAAGAACAACTAATAAAATTCATGAAACAGTTGAAGGAGCGAGAGGTAGTTTTATGTTACAGAATGATGAGGATAACAGCGCAATAAAGACGATAGCAAGATGGGATTCCCTCGATGACTGGAAGCAATTCTGGCAGGAAGGCAAGCCTGGCCAAATGGGGTCTATGCATGACTTGGGAAAAAGAGTATCGGTAGAAATATTTAGGGAAGTGGACGATTTTACGAGGTAAGATAATTTTGATTTGTTGCTTATTTTAAAAAATATTTAAATGACAGGCGAAAAAGATATTACCCTAAGACAAGGGTTGGAGCAATTTTATAAGGATAATGAGGGCTATTTTAGCCATAATGATGAAGGAATATCTAATGAGGCAAAAATTTTCTTTAAGTCGCACGATATAGCGCATGTCTTATTTGGTTGTGATACATCACTCTTCGGAGAAGGCTCGGTAAAAATATGGACGATTTTCGGCACTACTTTAGGGTTTTGGAAACACCTTAGAGGTTATAAAGAAGCCAATGCTTTTGAGCTATCCAAAAATTTCAGCTTTATACATGTTGTAAACAATATCTTTAAGTTCTTATTATCTATCCCTGTACTAATCATTAGAGCAAAGCGCATGTACAAGCCATGGCCCTGGTTGGAGTTCGAATCCTATTTAGATAAGCCCATTTCTGAAATAAGGAAAGAATTTAACATTCAGGTTTTATGATGAAAGAAGCAGCCTTGAAAGAACTCACCAAGAAAGTGATTTTTTCATAAGCTTGATTCAATACAGGTTGACTAAAAAAGAATTTGAACAACTGCAATAAAAAAAATATAAATATGTCGGAACAAAAGGATTACTCTAAATTGACCTTTGAGGAGTTGGTGAAGGAAGAGAAAAAGATTAAAAAAAATGAAATTACTTCTGCAGTAATCATCGGATGTTTAATAGGCGTAATCATTTATGGAATTGCACAGAAGGGATTTGGTTTCCTCTATATGTCCATTTCTTTACTCTTGATATATGGGATCATTAAGAATTCGCAAAAACTTAAACACAATCTTACACAAATACAAGCTGAAATGAATGCCCGAAATATGGAGTAGTAGACTTAAAAATGAAAAACTTCAAAATCCTAAAAGAATACTATAAATCCATTTATATTCCACCGCCCAAATATGAACAGTTTGGTATTCGGAGTTTTGGAGAAACTATGCTTACCGCGATATAATCAGGCAATTTTAAACAAGCACTTACAAATATTTACACTTCATTTACATCATTTTACATTTGATTTTGGCATGTGGAATTGCCTGTTTATACTTTTGTAAGAAAAGAATTTAACAAATGAAGAATGCCTGTTTTTTTGTATACATCTTTCCTTTACTTTTCACTTTGGCTTTATTCACAGCTTGTAATGGGCAAGAAAAAGTCCGTGAAAAAGGGCGGGAGAAAATTCTGCTAAGCAAAACACCCACCAATTTTTCAGACACAGCAGTTAACCCACAAATATCTGCGTACATACGACACATATTCCAGGATAAAAATGGACACTTATGGTTTGGTACGAATGGGGATGGCATTGCACACCATGATGGAGATAGCCTTTATTATTTCTCGAATGCGGAGGGGTTTGATGGGCAACAAATCACAGGTATTATAGCGGATCAGGAAGAAAATATCTGGTTCGCTACGGATCGTGGTGTTGTGAAGTATGATTGGTCAACGAATAAGGAAGGTGGCAAACGGTTTATCAATTATTCTGATCAGCAATATTTCGGTGGTCAACGATTTTGGAGCATTTATGCTGACAGCAAAAATAATATTTGGGCTGGTTCAGTAAGAGGCATATTCCGATTTGATGGTCTAAACTGGGAACCTTTTGAGCTACCTTATCCAGCCGAATTGAAGGGCGAATTTCTCACTGAAGGAACTTCTTGTTCCATATTTGAAGATAGTAGGGGTGATATGTGGTTTAGTACCCGGGGTTACGGTGTTTTTAAATATGACGGCAACAATTTTTCCCGATATACGGAGAAGGAGGGACTGGCTAGTAACGATGTTGCTGGTATTTTGGAAGACCGAAGCGGCAATTTTTGGTTTGGAACCATGTTTGGCGGTTTGAGTTTTTTCAATGGAACGCGCTTCGTGAACTATACACAGTTGAATAGTAGTATTGGCAACAATGAAGTTTGCGCCATTTATGAAGATAAGGCTGGAAATATCTGGTTCAGTTCTGAAGGTTTTGGTATTTATCGATACGATGGCAAGTCCTTTACCAATTTCTTTGAAAAGGAAGGCCTTGGTGTTAGAGCAGTTCAGGCAATTTTAGAAGATAATGAAGGCCAACTTTGGGTTGGTGGGGGAGGAGGACTCTATCGATTTGATGGTCATTCTTTTATTAACGTAACAAAAAACGGACCCTGGAAATAAAAACGCTTAAAGAAAATGATTATCAATGATATTTAGAACCATAATTGGGCTTTTAATTGTGCTAATCGTTTGCTCCTGTATTCAACAACTATCTAACAATGAGCAACAGATTGAGGAAAGTCCTGACCAGCAAAACGGGGCGAAAACTGGATTGAAGATTGAATATGGTCCTAACTTGGGAATGATTGACGAATTTACTGCAGGAAATTTCATACATATCACAGCTACAATCACAAATGACAGTACCATTCCAATTCATCTTATGGCAGCATTGTCAAAGGAATTCGATTTTCCGGATTCCTGTGGAAATAGCAAGTACAAAGCATTCTTATTGCCAAAAGAACTGACACCAGATACCGCAACATTATATAACAACCTAACGAACAGCGTAACTGATGAAATGGATGAATATTTGGATAGATGTTTAGAGCACCCATATACCTTAAATAAAACCCTCGAGCCTGGTGAATACTCCGTTATAACGATTGGAACCTTGTTTGCTACGAATACCAAATGTGCTGCATTGCCAAGAGAGGTTTTCGCACAAGACGATGTCCACAATTTTCAGAGATGTGATAGTCGATTGAATCAAGACACAGGAACTAAACCTCAAAATACACTAGGGGTTAAACTCGACTTTTTTAGTGGTAAAGGTTCTGTACCAGAAACCTGTATCCTCCATCCTTGCGGTCAAATTTCTTATCCTGGAGGTTAGCATAAATTACAATAAACCAATGAATAAATTCACATATTCAGTTTTGGGGCTTTTGGTCTGGATCTGTTTGATGCATTGTCAAATTGGGCAAAGTGATACTGCGCAGCAACTAAAATTGAATACTACTTCAATAGCGAATAATCAGGAAACCCTTCGCAGCTATCCTAATATTAAAATCATCAATGAAGGGCCTACGGGAAGTAAGTTTACAAATTCGAAACGTGGTGAATTCGGATTACTGGTATTCAGGATCCAAATGGTTAATGATACGATTGTTCCAATTGACCTAGAGCTTGAATTTCCCTCAACGCCCGTACCCTTACTACCTGATTCCATCACAAAAGTGGAAGTTTATGTGCTTCCAGACTCAATCACTCCTGACACTATTCAAAACAATGCTGCCAATTTTGGAGTAAGGGGGCTAGCAGATTATTTTAATTCAGATTTTACAGATCCAGGCAGTTTGAAAATAAGGATTGAGCCCAAAGAACATCATACATTGTATTTAGGAATGATTGCGGAATCCAAAATGGGACATGGAACTTTCAGAACAAAATTATTCATAAATGGGCAAGATATTGATGCGCCCTTTCTTCCGATTAGGTCTATCAAAACTGAGAAAACAGACAATCGTTCTTTAGATCTTGTTTATGGTATTGGTTTTACCCCGCATAAACAATACACCTTAATTCCTTGTGGACATATTAATTTTTTAAAATAAAAATATGTTGCCAATAATGCGATGATATCTATGAACGTAGTTGCCAATAAGAAAAACAATACTCAATGGGATTTAGAAAATACTTTTTTAGCACTTTAATTCTATTCTTTATTGCTTGTCAATCATGCAAGCTTGATCAGTATACAGAAAAAATATCTAAAAATGATACACCAAATTCTGCTATAAAATTTGCGAATAAAGTTACCGATGAAAATGTAAGTGTTCATGCCTATGACTTATTTACGTCTAATTATCCAGATGTTCAAATGCTTTTTGAAACTGAAGAATTGGCTAGTTTTTCATCCTATTCCTATAAGCTTTCTCCTACTTGTCCTAAACCAATGAATTATGAAGATTGCCTTTTGTTTGAAGCCACCTATAAAAATTTAAAGAGTGCTGAGAATGTATTTCAAGAGATAAAGGCGAATTCACACATTAGAAAATCTGAGGTAGCTGGGATGGCTGGCATATTCTATGAGCAAGTCCAGGTTTTTGAAAGAATCAGAAAGACAGGAGGAATGATTGCCCAAAAAGGGAAATCCATTTTCTTCTTAGTTAAATCCTGTAAAGAACCTCCAATCGGGGAAAATTGGAAAGACTATGAAAATTTATTTCTTGAATTTATAACAGAAAAAAATGAGGAAATCGAAGTTCTAAATGCAGATTGTAGAATGGGTGATCTAAAAGTGCAAATAATCATTAATTAAAATTATATTAATATGAGAAAAACAATCTTTCTAATATCAATTTTAACAATCTGCTTTGGATGTTATACTCAATCGCAAAATTCCAGGAATGATAATTCTTTGCAATCAATAATAAATGAATTTGAAAAACAATTAAAAAAAGATGTTCGAGATGATAATATTAATGGAAGTATTTCAGCCACGATTATAAAAAATAATGAGATTATTTGGTCTAAAGCTTTTGGAATATCAAATAACGACAGTAACACTACTGCTGATACAAATACGATTTACAGGACTGGCTCAATATCAAAATGTTTTACTGCTTTTCTTATGATGCAATTGGTTCAGGAAGAAATTATTGAATTGCAGGATCCAATTGAAGATTATTTGCCTGAAATTAAAAATTTAAATGGATACTCAGAATCAACCAAGATTACATTTGTCCAGCTTGCCAGCCATATATCTGGACTACAACGAGAGCCAGAACTAAATAATGCAGCAATAGGTCTTATTGAGCATTGGGAGAAAAAAATTATCCAATCGATACCAAAAACATCATTTAAATCTCGACCTGGAGAAAGATATAGTTACTCAAATATCGGTTTTGGGATTTTAGGATTAGCCCTTTCGCGAGCAGCAAATAAGGATTTTAAAGTTCTGATTGAAGAAAAAATATTTAAGCCATTAAATATGAGTAATAGCTATTTTATAGTTCCAGATGAAAAGCTGAATAATTTATCCAAAGGAATGGGAGGGGGTCCCCTTGGAAAAATTAATTTAGAAAAACCTGAAATAGAACATGTTGGACGTGGTTATAAAGTTCCAAATGGCGGGATATATTCAACACCGAATGATTTAGGAAAATTTATGCTAGCCAACATGGGGTATCTTAATATCCTGAACCAAGAAAATCTTGCATTGATGCAAAGCCCAAAAACGCCTCAAGATAATGAGTGGAATTATGGATTAGGATTTTCATTGTATCAGGATAGCACTTTTTCTACAGTTGGACATGGAGGGTCAGTTTCAGGTTATACGGCATCTTTCCTATTTGAAAAAGAATATCATTATGGAGTTATATTGATGAGAAATTATAATTGGGGGATAACTGATTTAAATCTTAGATCAAATATTCTTCTAAGGAAATTGATTGAATTAGAAGAAAACTAAACGCGAATGCGCAATTGCCGCAAGATGATTATCCACAACTCAGATTAAAGAATCAAAAAAAATATAATGATAAAAAATATATTGTTCTTCTTTGCGCTATTGTTTTCTATGACGCTAAATGCTCAGGAAGCATCAAAAAACACTAAACAATTCCTTAAGTTAATTGATCAAAAAGTACCCCAGCTCCTGCAAGATTTTTCCGTTCCTGGGGCGGTCATTGCAATAATTGATGATGGTGAAATTGTTTTGCAAAAGGGCTATGGATTTGCTGATATTGAACAAGGAGTCAAGGTCACAACGAAAACAGGATTTAACATCGCATCCATTTCCAAAACCGTTGCGGCTTGGGGTGTAATGAAATTAATACAAGAAAGAAAAATTGACCTGGATGCTCCAGCAGAAAAGTATTTGACCAGATGGCACTTTCCAGAGTCAAAATTTAATTCAAATGAAGTCACCATTAGAAGATTATTAAGTCATACGGCGGGATTGTCATTACATGGCTATGACGGTTGGACTCCTGAGGACACTTTGCCAACGATTGAAGAATCCCTGAACGGAAAAACCAATGGATCAGGGCGAGTCGAAATTATTATGAAACCCGGGACGAAATATCAATATTCAGGTGGTGGAACCACCGTTCTTCAATTGATTATTGAAGAAGTCAGCGGACAAAAATTTGAAGATTACATGCAGGAACATGTTCTGGATCCTCTTGGCATGACCAACAGCAGTTTTAAAATTGACGACAAGATTATTGCAGCATCAGCAACTCCATATGACAATTTTGGTGAGGAAACCACCTTTGAAATATTTAGGGCTCAAGCTGCGGCAGGTTTGCATACGACTATTGAAGACTTTACCCGTTTTGCATTTGCAAATCTTTATCTACATAAAAACGGGAAAGGGGATAATCCAGTCTTGTCTGCTAAAACCATTCAACAAATGATGGAGTCTGCACCGGACTTTAATGAAGGTTATGCATTGGGATATGAAAGAGATACGCGCAGAATAATGAAAGGCTTGAGGGGGCACTCTGGCGGTAATACAGGTTGGCAGACTTTGTTTAGGGTAGACCCTGCTACCAATGATGGTTTTATTGTGTTCACCAATGGAGGTGCTGGATATAATATAATTAATGCAGTTTATTGCGAATGGTTTGCCTGGGACAAAGGGCAACCATTATGGGAGGGATGCGGCATGCAACCTTCTATCGCCAATAAATTGAAACAGATTATTGATGAAAAGGGTATTGAGCATATCGCCACAACTTATGCGACATTAAAAAAAGAAAAAGCAGATAAATACAATTTCGCAGAAAACCAATTGAATAACCTGGGTTATTTCTATATGGGGCGGAATGATTTCGAAAAAGCGATTGCCATATTCAAATTAAATGTCGATGCTTTTCCGGATGCTTATAATGTATATGACAGTTATGGCGAAGCGCTTTTAGCACATGGAGCCAGGGAAGAGGCTATTGAAAATTACATGAAATCGATAAAATTAAACCCAGGTAATGCACATGGCATTGGTGTATTGAACGAATTAGGAATATCTAGGGATGACTTAATCGAGCATATATCAGTATCTGTGGATACCGAGATACTAGCGGGATATGCTGGTCGCTATCAAACCTCCACTGGTGAAATCGTGACCATCCGAGCACAAGAAGGAAAAATCATGGTGGAGATGCAAGATCAGCAATTAAGCCTGATTGCACAGTCTACAGCCAGGTTTATCACATTAAATGAGGGATTCATTGTTACATTTTTTACTGCAGCAACTGGTCAGAAGGGACTTTGGACAAAAGAGCGAATCTGGCGGAAACTTCCCGATGTAGCTAACAAGGAATCAGTACAACGCTCTACAGGCAATTTTCTGGTATTTCGCAATAAGTCGTCCTGGGATCGCCTGACAGACTTCGAAGACATGCTACCCGAGATCGGCTGCAATTATGTGCAGAGGGAATCTGATGCAATGGCGAACCTCGAACTATCGGTCTATGACGTGATTATTATTCCAGGCTTTCAGGATAGCGTCTATTACGATGACTATGTCAGTAATATCGAACGGTTTGAAAATTATGTGGCGAATGGTGGCACCTTGTTGCTTGAATTGAATCCTGGGAGAAATGACTCAATCACATTACCCCGCGGTGTCACCTTGGCACCTCACTCAGCCCTCGAAAATGCAATCATTGCATCTGACCATCCTATCTTCTTACCCTTTTCGGGCAAGGATCGGATTTGGGCAAGACACTCCAGTAGTGGTTATTTTGAGGGTGTTCCGGAAGACGCTATTATCCTCGCTGTTGAGACTGACGGAGTAGATGTACTTTCGGATAGACCTACTTTCATTGAATATACCTACGGCAAAGGCAGAGTGATTGCAGCTTTCCAGTGTTTTCACGATCGGGACGAATCGGGACGTGGTCCTTTGATGGAATCGGTTATTAGCTATGCCCTAACCAAATCGTGGGAGGGGAAGGATTAAAATTGACTTTTGCAGAAAGTCCAAAGCTGTATCAAAAGCCACCAAAAGTGAAAGATTTTCAAAATCTTTCACTTTAATTCAGGGCTAAATGAATTCACCAGAACCAATTCGCATTATTAAAACAGTAATTCAATGAAAATTTACTTCATAGCATTTATCACCCTATTCGTAGGTATTTGTCCTATTTGCCAGGCACAAAACTCAATAATTCCTGAAGAAGTCAAAGACAACGTTAAATCTCGGGTTGATAATGGTGAGATTACTGGAATTGTCATAGGATTGATTACTCCACAGGGGACGGATTATTTTAGCTATGGGGTAAAATCTTTACCAACTAAAGAGGCGGTCAATAAAAACACCATTTTTGAAATCGGTTCTATTTCAAAAACATTCACAGGAGTTTTATTGGCTGATATGGTTGTAAAAGGAGAATTAAATTTAATGGACCCCTTACAAAACCTCTTGCCTGAAGGAGTTACTGCTCCAACCAGAAATGGCGAAACCATCAAATTATTCCATCTATCCAATCATACCTCCTCACTTCCCAGAGAAGCTGGCAATATGACCAGACCTTTTACTTCAAATCCTTATGCAGATTATACGAAAGAGAAAATGTACGAAGCTCTTCACAACTATGAATTGACGCATGATATAGGAACTCATTTTAATTACTCCAACTTTGCTACGGGTTTGTTAGGAGAAGTTTTAGCTTCAAAACGAAAAATGACTTATGAGGAATTGATGGTGGACATAATTGCTCAACCATTAGGAATGGATAATACCCGAGTTGTTTTTACGCCGGAAATGAAAACCAACCTTGCGATGGGACATAGTCACGGGGAGGAAGTATCAAATTGGGATTTGCCTGTTCTTGCTGGTGCTGGTGGGATTCGTTCAACTGCTGTGGATATGGTTAAATATCTGTCCGCAAATATGGGCATTGCAAAAAGTAGTTTTTACCCTGCCATGCAATTATCCCATCAAAATACGGGAATTGAATACAATGATCGGATAATAGGATTGGGATGGCAAACTGGCGAACATGATGGAGTGGAAATTATTGGGCATACTGGAGGTACTGGAGGATATCGCGCTTATGTTGGCTTTATAAAAGGTGGCGATAGAGGTGTAGTCGTTCTGACTAATACGGCTGCAGATATTGATGATATCGGAGAATATTTATTGCAGCTATCAACGGAATTACACAAACCCAATATTCATAATAGACTAAGAAGTATTTTCGTAAATGAGAGCATCGAAAAAGCCACAAAAACCTACTGGGAATTAAAGGAAACCCAAGCCGATAAATATCATTTTTCAGAAGGAGAATTGATTATGTTGGGCTATGAATTCTATAGAGAAGACCGAATGGAAAAGGCGATTGCGCTTTTCAAATTAAATATTCAAGCTTACCCAAATTTTCATGGATCGTACGACAGTTACGGAGATGCGCTCTTAAAAGGCGGAGATAAAGAAGGTGCTATCGAAAATTATATCAAATCTGTTGAATTACACCCCGGCAATATAAGAGTCATTGATGCGCTAAAAGAGTTGGGGGTGGAAACAGACAAATTAATTCCGGAAATTAGTGTTGATAACGCCCTTTTGGAAAGTTATGAAGGTAAATATGAGTTAGCTCCAGGCATAAATATTACTATTTCTGCACACGATGGTCAATTGAAAGCGCAAGTAACCGGAAATCGGGAACTCCCTATTTTTCCAAAATCCAACAATGTATTTTATTATCAAGTAGAACAGGCTCAGCTCACCTTTAATGAAAACAAAAACGGGGTAGTCGAAAGTATGACCTTACTCCAACCTGCTCAGGAAAGGATTTTGAAAAAATTGGTGGGATACCCTGATAAATTTGACCTTACAGCGCACTTTGACCCTACCCTCCCTTTTAAGCTTATCGACCAACAGCATCCTAGTGGTGTCTTGATAGAAACAGAAATTCAAATGAATGACTCAAAACATGCTCAGCTATTGTCCTGGTTAAAATCCAATAATCATGATTGGCAAAAATCAACACATAATACTCATGCTGGATTAATTATAGTTCGTCAAGGAGATTTCCATATACTATTCTATAGAGACAATGATATGATTGTTGTAGGATACAATGATGACGAAAATGTCGGACACCAGTATATAAAATATATTGATTCAAATGTATTGAGGTTTTTAGTGGAAGATTAGGAACGTTCAAATAAAAATTCTATAAAAATTGAATAAGAAAAAATCATTCTCGCAGATCAGTGTTATGTTTTTCTTATTGATTTTGATTGCTTCCTGCAGTAGTCAAAACAACGGAAAAATAAAAGGCAGCGAACACCCTAAATCGGATGCCATAGGCACAAAACATGAAAAAGTTTTCAAATCCCAACCTACCAAAAACGGCGATGCTGAAAATGTTCGTTGTGGAATCTTAGATCAAAATGGAAACCTGTGGTTTGGAACCACAGGTCATGGTGTTTTTCGGTATGACGGAACTTCATTTACTTTATATACCACGAATGATGGATTAGGTGGCAATAGAGTCGTGGCACTTTGTGAGGACAAAGCTGGAAATATTTTATTGGGAACAAATAAGGGGCTTTACTATTATGATGGAAAATCAATTGGTGAATATCTAAAAAACAAGCAATTAGAAAATCGCTCGATTAGTGCACTCTATATGGACAGTAAGGAGCGAATTTGGATAGGAACGCATTATTCGGGATTGTTTATTTATGATGGGAAAAATTTGACAAGCGTTCAATCTGATGATAAGGTGGTAAATGAGTTCAATTTAGCCTTAAACGGAATTTGTGACATCATGGAAGACAGCTCAGGAGATTTTTGGTTGACTTCCTGGGCAATTGCGGACGAGGGAGTTATTAAATTAGGTGGGGATTCCCTGCTTCAATTATCCAAAATTCATAAGTTGCCAGATAGTCTTTTTTATTCTGTACTGGAATATCCCGACGGAAAATATTGGTTTGGCTCTCGAAAAAATGGGCTCTTTAATTTTGAAAAAGGGGAATTCAGCAAATCTAATTACGAGCCTGTAAATGACAGCGGCGTGGTTGGCGATATGCGAGTTGACAAAAATGGCCTTGTATGGTTTGCCACCGATTTCGGTGTGTTTCGATATGACCCTTCTTTGAAAAGTGATGAAAAAAATGCATACCAACATTTTACTACCGAAGAAGGGCTAATTAACAATTCAGTTTATTGTGTGGTAGAAGACCAATTGGGAAACCTTTGGTTCGGAACCAATAATGTAGGTCTCAGTCGCTACGATGGAAAATCTTTTGTCGATTTTTCGGAATAAGGATAATTAACGCAAGTTGCGAACAACTTGCGTTAATTAATAAATCAATCAAGATATACCATGATTAGAAATCTAATATTACTATTTGTTTTTTTGGTTTCTTTTAAACTAAGTGCTCAGGAAAACTCAAAGAGTACAGAGCAATTCTTGGGCGAAATTGATGAAAAAATACCCCAACTCCTCCATGACTTTCTAATCCCCGGAGCAGCAATTGCAATCATTGAAGATGGAGAAATAGTTTTTCAAAAGAGCTATGGTTTTGCGAATATTGAAAAAGAGATCAAGATCACTGAGAAAACGGGATTTAACATAGGCTCAATCTCGAAAACAGTTGCAGCCTGGGGAGTGATGAAATTGGTGCATGAAGGAAAAATTGATTTGGACGCGCCAGTTGAAAAATATTTGACCAGATGGAAATTTCCGGAATCAAAGTTTGATTCAGAGGACGTTACTACGAGAAGACTGTTAAGTCATACGGCAGGCACTTCATTGCATAGCGTTTCTGCTGGCCCACCCTACGATAATTTACCAACACTTGAAGATTGGCTGAATGGTAAAAACGACGGTCTTGGGCGCGTGGAAATTATTCTGGAGCCTGGAAGTCAATATAGGTATTCTGGTGGTGGTTATGGTGTGCTTCAATTGCTCATTGAGGAAGTGACTGGGCAAAAATTTGAGGATTATATGCAGGCTCAAGTCTTGAACCCAATTGGCATGACCAACAGTAGCTATAAAATAGACGATAAAATTTTGTCTGCCTCGGCGTCTCCCTATGACAAATATGGTGAAACCAGTGATTTTGAACGATTTACAGCTCAGGCTGGAGCGGGATTGCACACTACACTTAAAGATTTTTCGCGCTTTGCACTGGCCAATCTTTATGAACACAAAGACAACAAAAATTACAATCCTGTCTTACCTGCAGATATTATCCAAGAAATGATGCAGCCAGCTCTAGATACCAAAGGACGGTATTTACGTGGTTTGGGATATTTAACCACACATATTGGAGATTCACAGTTCTTTGCTGGGCATGGCGGTTCCAATACAGGCTGGCAGGCCAACTTTACGGTTGATCCCGCCTCCAACGATGGTTATGTTGTATTGACAAATGGAGGCTCTGGATTTGCTATTTGCAACTTGTTATTTTGTGGATGGGTCAACTGGAAAACTGGAGAATCGCTGGGAAATTGGTGTCAGCAAACCCCAACTATTGGACATAAATTGAAGCAAATTATTGACAATGAAGGCATTGATAGTTTAGCTGCGATTTATACAGCACTACGAAAGAATCAAAGCGATGACTTTGATTTCTCCGAAGGGCAATTGAACGAATTGGGCTACTTTTATATGGGCAAGGGCGACCTTGAAAAAGCTGGGATAGTATTCAAAATCAATGTGGATGCTTTTCCCTATGCCTTTAATGTGTACGATAGTTATGGAGAAGCACTTTTAGCCCAAGGAGACAAGGAGAATGCTATTGAAAATTACAAGAAATCTGTCCAATTAAATCCTGACAACGAACACGGTATTAAAGTGCTGAAGGATTTGGGAGAATCCACAGACGATTTATTGTTTAAAGTGCCAGTTGAGCACCTTCAACGATTGGAGGGTGAATACCTGGGGATTCAAGATGAGAGCTGGAAGATTACAGTCGAAGTGAATAAAGGAGTTTTGAAGTGTGAAGATAAATACTACAATTTTACGCTTGTTCCTATTGGGGAGGATCGATTTGTCAACCCGAGATTTGGGGCTTTATGGCGATTTGATACCAGTGATCCGGATGTAGATCCTATGATGCTTTTTGGGAAACATCAATTCAGAAAGGTGAAATGAAGATATAAGTTACCCTTTTCCGAATTTCTTAACGGAAAAAATTATAAATTATCCAACAATGCAAATACAAAGAGTATGTATTTGTGGTTGGGTTAATAATGGATCAATAATAATTTGATAAATGGCAATACTTGTTACACAGTTGTTAAAGCATTTTAAAATGATAAAGTGTCATCATTTTTAGATTAGTTTAGCTCAACTGTGCTATACATTTTTGATAATTAACCCGAATTGCGAATATTTCGCAACTTAAATTAATCATAAAACATCATGATTAGAAATCTACTATTCCTATTTGCGTTTTTGGTTTCTTTTGCTCTAAGCGCCCAAGAAAATTCGAAAAGTGTTGAACAATTCCTGAGTGAAATAGACAAAAAAATACCTCAGTTACTCCATGACTTCCTGGTTCCTGGGACAGCCATTGGGATAATTGAGAATGGTGAAATCGTTTTACAGAAGGGCTATGGTCTTGCCGATGTTGAAAAAGGAACCAAGGTCACTGAAAAAACAGGTTTTAACATAGGCTCGGTTTCCAAAACCATTGCAGCCTGGGGCGTAATGAAATTGGTAGAAGAAGGCAAACTTGATTTAGACGCGCCTGCTGAAAAATATTTGACCAGATGGCATTTGCCAGAATCTGAGTTTGATTCAGATGGAGTCACCATAGAAAGGATGTTGAGCCATACGGCGGGCTTGTCATTACATGGCTACCCTGGGTGGTCTCCCGATGATACCTTATCGACTATTGAAGAATCTTTGAACGGCAGAAACAATGGACCTGGGCGAGTGGAAATTATTATGGAACCTGGAACGGATTACAAATATTCAGGTGGTGGATATACTATAATGCAGTTGATAATTGAGGAAGTCACCGGACAAAAATTTGAAGATTATATGCAAGCAGAAGTTCTGAATCCGCTTGGAATGACGAACAGTAGTTATAAGATAGACGACCAAATTATGGCGGCGTCTTCTTCTGAATATGATAAATACGGCGAAGAAACTGATTTTGAGTTATTTACAGCGCAGGCTGCAGCGGGATTGCATGTAACTATTGAAGATTTTACACGCTATGCTATGGCAAATCTTTATCGCCATGAAAATTTTAAAAAACATAACCCCGTCTTGTCTGGTGAGACTCTTCAGCAGATGATGAAGGTTAATCCATTAGTTCAAGGGCGCTATGGATATGGAATGGGATATTTTGTAGAGCCCATTCCCGGGACTTCAGTCATTTTAAACGGGCATCGTGGAGCCAACACTGGCTGGCATGCTATCTTTAGTGTAAATACGGAAACGAATGATGGCTTCATCATGATTACAAATGGCGGCTCAGGACACCATGTTTATAGTTCTATATTATATGATTGGACGCTTTGGAAAATGGGCGTAGAGTTGGAAGATTGGCACAATGCCAAGCCATCCGTTGCCAATAAATTGAAGGCTGCTATTGACCAAAAGGGCATTGGTGAAATTGCAAAGGTTTTCACAGAATTAAAGGAGAATCAATCTGAAAAATACGATTTCACTGAGGGTAAATTAAATCATTTCGCTCACTACTATAGGGAAAAGGGTGACCTTGAAAAGTCCATTGCCATCTTCAAATTAAATACGGAGATTTTTCCTAAATCTTATAATGCTTATGATAGTTATGGGGAAGCACTATTGAAAACTGGAAACAAGGAACAAGCCATTGAAAATTACAAGAAATCAATAAAATTAAATCCTGGCAATGAAAATGCTATTAAGGTATTGACGGAATTAGGTGTATCTACGGATGATTTATTTCATAAAGTGCCAATTGAACATCTGGAACTTTTAACAGGTGAATACATCATGCTTTACAGTCGGACATGGCAGCTTGTATTTGCAATAGAAGATGGGGAATTGATTGGTTATGACGGAGATTACAGATATAGAGTTCTTCCAATTGGAGATAATCAATTTGTCAATCCGGATGATGGAAAATCATTGGTATTTGATACTGATGATCCAGATGCAGTAAGCATGTCCCTTTTTGATAAATACAAATTTTGGAGGAAAGGGCCCAAAAAACCTGGTATCGCCAGAAAATTGCTAAATATTATTGATAGCACAGGTATTGAAAATATTGAGGAAGTTTATTGGGACTTAAAAAAGCATCAACCTGAAAAATATAATTTCTCTGAGCTCCAATTAAATTCACTAGGGTACCATTTTATTTATGAGGATGATCTCGAAAAGGCAAATACAATACTCAAATTAAATATGGAAGCTTTTCCAAATGCTTTTAATGTATATGATAGTTATGGCGAATTGCTCTTAAAACAGGGTGCCAGAGCAGAAGGAATTGAAAATTACAGGAAATCAATTAAATTAAATCCTGGGAATCAACACGGTATTAGGGTGCTAAATGACTTGGGAGTATCCACTGATGATTTGATGGTGAAAGTTCCAATTGAGCAGCTGAATCTGTTAGCGGGTGAATACATTAATACCAATGATAAGGACTGGAAGCTTGTATTTGAAGTAGAAAACGAGGCATTGGTTGGGAAGGACGGAAGCTACCAATTTGGGCTTCTCCCAAGTGGAGAGAATGAGTTTATCATCCCCGATGACGGGGATTCATGGGTATTTGACACCAAGGACAAGAATGCAATAAGCCTGGAGTTTTCAGGGAAATATAAATTTAAGAAGGTAAACTGATGATAGTTTTTGATAATTTTGAAGAAAAAAATGAAAATGATAATAACTGTTGAAACAAGCATCAAGGCACCAATCGAGAAAGTTTGGGAATTCTGGACTAATCCACAACATATCACAAACTGGAATTTTGCAACAGATGAATGGTGTTGCCCATCTGCAATAAATGACCTTCGACCCAATGGTGAATTTAATTGGAGAATGGAAGCCAAAGACGGTAGCATGGGATTTGATTTTACTGGAAAGTATGACGAAGTAAAACTCAACGAATTGATTACCTATAAAATGACAGACGGGCGAACGGTAGCAATAAATTTTTTAGAATTTAACAATGAAGTCAAACTAACAGAGGCTTTTGAAGCAGAAGGAATCCATTCTGGAGAGCAGCAAAGGGCAGGTTGGCAAGCTATTCTTGAGAATTTCAAAAAGTATGTTGAAACAAACAGCTAATGAATAAATCAGTTGACAATTACTTTCTGGAAGGTTGTGGACGTTGCCCATTAGGAGGAACCTCTGATTGTAAGGTTCACAAATGGGCTTCAGAATTGGAATTGTTGAGAATGATAGTCCTTGATTGTGGTTTGACAGAAGAATGTAAATGGGGCGTTCCTTGTTATACTTTTCAGAATAAAAATGTGCTATTGCTCAGTGCCTTTAAAGATTATTGTTCTATTAGCTTTTTCAAGGGTTCACTATTGAGCGACTCTAGAAGATTATTGACAAAACCTGGAAAAAACTCACAAGCCGCCCGATTAATTAAGTTTACCAATTCAAGGGGTATTAAGGAAATAGAAAACGATATTAAAACCTATATTTATGAAGCTGTTGAAGTAGAAAAAGCAGGATTAAAAGTTCATTTCAAAAAGCAGCCAGAACCGATTCCAGAAGAATTGGAAAAGAAGTTTGAAGAAGACCCAATGTTGAAAACCGCTTTTGAATCTTTAACTCCGGGGAGACAACGAGGATACATTATCTATTTCTCAGCACCTAAGCAATCCAAAACCAAAGAATCGAGAATTGAAAAGTGTATAGGCAAAATACTTAATGGAGAAGGGCTGCATGATAAATATAGTGGAAGCAGTAAATTAATTAATGACAGAAGACATTAATTAGGACACTTATGCAAGCCTTGGATTAGTTCTACAAAAAAACAAGGGCTACCATAGCCATGACAAAAAAGAAGATCTTACTTTATGGCGATAATTGCGCCCCGATTTTCTTTCATCAACCATACCCTTTATGATTATACAGGCAGCATAAAAAAAATAACATGAAGAAAAATAGGTCAAATTACATAGACGGATTCGTCCTTCCCATACCACAAACCCATCTGAACCAATACAAACAGGTAGCTGAAGTAGTCGCAAAGATTTGGAAGGAACACGGTGCACTTGCCTATTATGAGTACGTAGGTGAGGATTTAAAATTGGAAGGTACTCGTTCTTTCCCCGAGTGTGTAGGTGCTAAAGCTGATGAGGCCATCATATTTGGCTGGGTTGTGTTTGAATCAAGGAAGATGAGAGATCTTGCAAATGAGCGCGTCGCGGCTGACCCGAGGATGATAGATTTAATTGCGCCATTAACAGACCCATCCAGGATGATTTTTGATGCCAAACGGATGGTTTTCGGTGGATTCCAGCCGCTCGTCCAATAATTTTTTTTAGAGGGAGACATTGATAAAATGTGCTTTGGCACATTTTATCAATGTCTCCCTCCATGATTTTTTTTCCACTTTTAGAATGTTGGTTTTAAAAAAAACGGATAAATAATATGCGACTAATCATCATGCTCTCTTGTTTATTCGTGTTCTTTATTTCATATGGGCAAAGGAAACCTGTTCCCAATCTTCCTGTAGCTAGCTTAGAAGATATGGGATTCAATAGAGATTCCATAGATACGCTTTATACAAAAATTGACAATATCCGACAAAGGGATTTCAGAGGATTGGTAGTCATCAAAGACAACAAATTAGTCGTCGAGTGGTACTTTAATTCTTTTTGGCGAAATCACATTCACGATATCAGATCTGCTGGAAAGAGTATTACTTCTTTGCTGTTAGGGGTCGCTATTAAAGCAGGTTTGGTTCAAAACCTGGATCAGGATGTCTATTCTTTCTTCCCTAAAGAGCAATATCCCTCTTTAAGAATTTTGGCGGCTTAAGCCGCCAATGTACACCCTCAATCTACCCTAAATTGACTCTTGGTACGAATCGGGATGCCCTCATAAGTCATGCCTTCGACCAGTACTTCGTAAGTGGTTGTGTTGTCGCAGGTATAAAATTCCACCGTGGCTTTGCCGTTTTCATCAGTGGTGATTTTGGGTTTCCAAAATAGGGTGGTTCTAAAATCAGGTCTTTCATCTGAAGCTTTGCTGACGTCGTATTTTGGGCTGTAAAATTGACGAGCAGCATAATAGCCATTGTGTAGTAAATTCAATCTTCCTGGATTTGGTCTATTTGTAGGAATACCTGCGCCAGATTTTGTGTAAATAGCAATGATTCCACCAGCACCATCTGCGCCGTAAACTGTTGCTTCGATGTTGTTCAACACATCTATGTAATGGATGTCATCAGTCGGTAAATTCAGCACAAAATTTAAAGGCGTCACCATGCCATCTAGCAAAATACCTGCTCCGGGTATTGTGCCACCGCTTATCGCTGATCTTAGTCTGATTTCCTGGTCTGGGTAGGTTCCCAGAATTTTAATTGTGGGAACATAAGCCTGCAACAAATTCAGCATATTTCCATAAGTAGCACCTCCTGCTATCGAGTCAATCACTATTCGTTGACTTTGTTGGCGATGAGCCTGATAAGGTCGGTAGAAAGGATCCTTTTTTCTGGATCTCCTGGCTGTGATCAAAACCTCGCCCAAGGCTACCATTTTCATATCGTAATTGCTTTCTACGACTCCTATTTTATATCGCTCTTCCCGAAACTCAGCTACAAGCGCTTCATCTTTCACAAAATGAAAGGGTGGTTGGATTTTACTGAAGTCAGGGCTCCCCAAATCATCCAGATAAATGGAAAGGTGTTTTTTGCCTTTTCGCAAATCGTCTTTTTTCGGTTTTTTTTCATTGCCATCTTTGGGCGGAATCCTTCCTTGGAAAAGCATATTGGTGGTATCTTCAAAATGGTATCCACCAAATACAAACAGACCATTTTCCTGGGTTTCAAACTCTTGCATCATAAAATTGTCACCAAGCACAGAGCAAAAGACCTTTCCTTTGACTGGTTTGTTCGGATTATCGTATCTGGTCAATTTTCCGGAGAACATAAAACCAGTTTCTACCGTATAATTTATTGAAGGAAAACGATCTTCAACAATGTCTTTCCAAGTGAACCTACTCCATCCTTGAGTCATCATCAATAAGTCTAATACGCGCTTTCTTTTGGGGTCATCATCAGCGAAATAATAGCCTGGATTTTCAATAGTTCCTTTCAATTCTGAATTCAATAAAAACCAGGAACGAATATTTTCTTCATCTTCAGATCGCACAACTTGTTGTCTATCAGTAATGGCAATCAAACAATCTGCTTGTACAGGACTTCCATCCTGTTTTTGGGTGTGGATTTCTAATTGTACTTTTTCTCTATTCGAATAATGCGCTTTTTGAAAGTTAAGAGAAGTGGTGGATTGATTTTCCTTATTTTCAATAAATATCATGCGTTCGCAATGAGGCCGTCCATTAAAGTCAAAAAGGGTAAAATGTGCCAGTCCATCGGGGAGTTCTCCTTTTGGAATTTTAGCGAGCAATCCCTGTTGACTTGAATGACCCTCAATTACACAAAAGATTTCACCTCTCAAATGTCCAACGATGGACATGCCTTCAAAAGTCATTGCTGGACTCGCCTTGGCTTTTATTTGGATGCTATCATCTTTGGTTTGTTTAATTTGAAGCGTAAATCCCGACTCAAGCGCTTCTGGGAAAGAAAGAGATAGGTCTTCATAATGTTCGATATTGGCCGAATAGGAATAACCGCTTTTGGGCTTAAAATTAAATAGTCCCAAGCCATGCGTGAAGGTCCTGAAATTGGCTGCTATTTGCCCGTTTTGATCCAAAATGGAACCAACGACCTGAATACTTTGACCACTACTATTGACTGATTTTACTGCCACACGACTGGTCATGTTTTCGATCAAATCGCCTCCTTCAGGAAAAAACTGAACATCAATTGCAGGCTTGGTTTCAAGTTCATTTGGGTTGTTTTTGGACTTCTTTGAAGCTTTTCCAACTGCGCTTTGGTTAGTTTCATTATTGCCAAAATGATAGACATATATTGGTTTTCTGAAAAACCAGTCTGAACCATAATTGCGCATGTAGGTGGTATATGCCCGCAACTGATAGGTTCCTTCTATTGCATCCTCTTCCAATTGAAAATCTCCTTCTCCACTCCCTTCCTCAATTTTTACATTTAGGGTTTCAATTATTGTTTCGTCAGGTCCTACTAAATCTACATAAACCACTGTACTCAATTTTTGAGGTAGGTGATAGGATGCATTTAACAAATATACTTTGAACCAGATGTCTTCCCGCGGTGCATAGAATGGTTTATCAGTTTGCAGATACACTTTTTCCTGAGGGTAATCTTCCAGCCAGATCCTTAGGTTAGCCTTAATTTTTTGGATTAGTTCGTTCTTTGGAGCCAAAAAGGAAAAAGCACCAAAAATCAATAGGGAAAGCCAAAGGACCGAGCATTTTTTCATACTGATAAACTTAATTTTGAGATTTTATGCAATTTGCAAAAGTTGACTCAAATAGAAAAGCAAAAGCAAAATAATGAACTCAGATTAATTAATTAATAAATAACTTTGCATTTAGAGATGCCTCCAGAGCTGGATCTTTGGCATTTTGAAAATCATCAAAAATAATATCGCATTTGATATCAACAGGAAGGTAATCCTGGTCTCCTAAGGCAGGATCGCGTTCTACGAATTGTGTGGAAACGGAGACCCAAATTTTTGTGGATTTTAGGATAATATCTCTTCCTTCACTAGGACTATTGGGTTTGCCTCGAGGAGGCTCTCCTACAATTCGGGCGCCGATTTTTCGTAGTTGAGCAGCATTTGTTACAGCAGCAGAAAAGGTTCGTCTTCCGGTCAGGACGAAGACCCTGCCTTCATCTAAAAGATGCTTGCGTTTTCGTAGTTCCTCAATTAATGGCTTTGCTATTAATGGTTCTCCACCCGAATTTTGTCTTAGGTCAATAATTAGCCGTTCAACTTTATGCTGCTCCAAATCATCGAACATGTCTTCCATCATGGCTTTAAAAGTTGGTCGTTTTTTTTGATTCCAACAGGTATTGTATTGCAAGTATAGTGCCTGCTCTTCCTTCAAATGCTTATACCAATAATACCTTTTCTGTTTCAATGAATCCAGTGTCAGGGGGGTAGCAAAAAGAAAATCTACCCGCTGACTTGGAGATTTTCCATCTGGATAAATGCTATTGGCGCATATATATTCCTCGTCCAGCCACTCTTTAAAATCTAATGGATACAGCATGCAACTTCCGTTTTCAAAATGAAATTCTGCCTTATCATTTGATGCAGTGATTCCAATTGCATGTAATAGTTCAGGCCGAGGTATTGCAAATGGAACTTCATAAGTATATGCCATATCATTATCTGCCCCTATTGTGGTACTAATTTTAGCATAAACTTCTGATATCGGTGTGTTTTCTATGCTTTCTAGTTTCTTACCTAGAAATTTTCGGTATTGACTCGTCGTGGATGTTACATAAGTTCCGCCTGAAAAGGACCAAAACTTCATCGGAAAAAAACGGAACCACCTCTTTTTTTGCTCTCCTGCAACAAATGAAGTGTGACCATCTCCAATCATAGCGACTATTTGACCCACCCTTACCAGGATTTGATTGGTGTTTAGTTGAGGAATTTCATTATATAATGAGTTTATGGCAAAGTTTAGTGAATCCTCGGATATTTTATGATAGATATCCACGTGTCGTTCTTTCAATTTCGCGTGAAGTTTTATCAGGTCCTTTTGCCATTTTTTAGCTTCTCCTTTGTTCACTTGTGCAAAAGAATGGGTGGTGATGATTGTTAACAATACCACTAATATTGTTCTCATATTAGTATTATTTGAACAGAATGAAAAGTGATTGAATAACTGGTGGGTTGGCTTCGGAGGGCTTAGCCGCCGAAGCCAACCCTTAGATTATTTTATAGGATGCTTCGCTTTAACCTTGTGTTCAATTTTGCCAGGACATAAGGATACTGCCTGACCATTTTCATCAACCGACCAGCAAATTGTTTCAGAAAAACTACCTTTTTTAGGAACGCTAATCCAGAGCTGGGAACGTTCTCCCGTGCTTCGAATTATCATGACAATGTTTAGTTCATGTGTTGTTTTTCTGTGTTGGTCTACGACGTAGGTGTATTCAATTCCAGCTTGTTTAGCCTTTCGGGCAATTCCCGCTAATACTCCGGTTTTTGTTCTTTCTGTAAGGTTGAACACTACTTTCTCCAAATCAGGTTTTGTAATATCAATGCTGTCGGTTGATAGAGTTGATGAATCATCTAAAAATGCATCTTCAATGGATCGAGATCCTATTTCTGGTATTATAAATGAATCCTTTTTTTGAAATGGAGGATGGACCAGTTTTATTGGATTATCTTGCTGTAATTGAAGACTGTCTGGTGTCGTAACATCCTTTTTTGGAATGGAATGTGGCGCTACGGTTTTAGGGTGCTTCCTATTCTCAAATTCAGGAATAGTGTCCAACAGGGAGGTGATTTCTTCTTTTGTAGTAGAATCTATATTTAAAAGAGTCGGGTGATTTTGAAGTTCTGGAAATTGTGTTGTTAATAATTCTTCGGTTTGACGATCTTGCTGATTTAGAATGAAAAATAGGGCTGCGATACCAACAATAATTACTACGGTAAACCATTTTGAAAAGAGTTGACCTATATTTTCAAAGAGGGTATTCTTTGTAGCGCTAAGGGGTTCATTGATTGATTCTGTAAAATGGATATTCCTGAAAGTCGCATAGTAATTGAATTCAGCCTGGAAGTCAACCAATTCCTGAGGTACGTCTTTCGAATTGAAAAAGGCAATTAGAGCGTTTTCTTCTTCCAGGGAAGTTTTTGCTTCCGCGTATTTGATTAACAATTCCTTTATTTTATTTAGATTTTCTGACTTCATATTCAGCTCTTATTTTTTTTCTCGCTCTGGAGATAGCTACTTCTACTGTGTTTACTTTTTCTTCCATTATTTCAGCGATTTGTTTCATAGAATAACCTTCGATCATTCGGAAATGAATCATTATCCTTTGTTTTTCTGGCAGTTCGTCAATGATTTTTTGAACCAATATCAATCGTTCATTCTCCAATAGAGGTTCTGCTACTGAAGTGCTTGGTTTTGAAGACACTTGTTCTAAGGATTGGAAGTCTTTTTTGGCTTTAAGCAGATTAATACAGTGGTTCTTCAGACTTTTAATTAAAGCTCCTTTCAGATTATCATATCTCGAAAATTGTTCTTTCTTCTCTATTACTTTCATGTAAAACTCAGAAACAGCATCCTCCGCGTCATGGGTATTGCGAAGGATCTGTAAAGCCAGGCGATACAATAAATCTTTACAATCTAAAATTTCATTATAAAAGCCCATTTCTGTTGAATACTGTGTAATCTAAAGTGAGATATGGGAACCTCGCCGCCCTCCCAGGCGGCTCGGGAGAGTTTTAGGTGGTGAAAGCTGGCAAATATTTGCCAGCTTTCACCACCTAAACCCTTCTTCACAACTTAGATTATGTATATAGTAATGACAACAGAATTATCAAAACCTGACATTTTATCACAACTTTTTTGTGAGATGTAGATAAGAGGCATTTTCACAAAATGCCTCCTATCTTAAAAATCTCAGCTGGCATTTCTATTAAAACCAAAAACACGCGGTGCAAAAGTTGCATTCAATCCCATTCCAACAGCCGCTTGTTTCATCTCTTCAGGAACTTCACCACAGAATAAAAATTCTCCTGGTACACTCAATCTTTTCAGAATGGCGAATAGTTATTCTAAGCGCATTGGGAAAACACAGGAGGATGTCTTTGCCATTGATTTAGTTGGTATAACCAATAAACCGATTGCTTGTCACCAATTTTTTGAAGTAAAACCGACTAAAACAATTGATGAAATAAGTGACACCAGTTTGATAATCATATCATCTATTACAGGTGATATTGAAAAGGCGCTTGAGAAAAATGAACCTATTATCGATTGGATAAAAATGCAAAGAATTAAAAATGATTCAGAGGTAGTGAGTCTGTGTAGAAGTGCATTTATACTTGCCGAAACGGGTTTACTCAATGGAAAATCCTGTGCCACGCATTGGGCGGTTCATCAGCAATTTGAAAAGAAGTATGCCAAAGTCCAGTTAATTCCTGAGAAGATAATAAGTGAAGACAATGGCATCTATTCCAGTGGTGGAGCCTATTCGTTTTTGAATATGATAATCTATCTGATAGAAAAATATTATGGAAGGGAGGTAGCTATCTGATGTTCCAAAATGGCAGAAATTGATTTTGACCGTATTGACCAAAACCAATTTATTATTTTTAGTGGTCAAAAAGAGCATGAAGATGATACGATAAAAGAGGTTCAAATGTATATTGAGAGAAATTTCGAAGAAAAAATCAGTGTAGAGGAATTGGCCAAAAAATTCGCTATCAGTGGTCGGAATGTTATAAGAAGATTTAAGAAGGCAACTCATAATACACCGTTTGAGTACATACAAAGAGTAAAAGTGGAAGTTGCAAAGAAGAGTTTTGAATCATCTACCCTAAATATTAATCAGGTTATGTATAATGTGGGTTATATGGATGAGAAGGCATTCCGAAAAACCTTTAAGAAATATACCGGTTTATCACCTTTGGAATACAGAAAGAAGTTTAACCGTGAAATGGCATTGTCCTGATTCAATAAAAAAGAAAAACCATGAAATCATTTAGCCTTAGTTTTTTTTTACTATTAGTTCAAGTTGTTTATATGAATGGTCAAAATAATATTGACCTCGACGCACTTCCCGAAGTTGAGGACTATATTGTGGTAAGAACCGACCATTCAAATACAGATACCGTTGTGCTGGCCTTGCATGCTGGTCCCACAGATATGATCAATGAAGGGACCTATTGGTTTTTTGAAACGATTCCCACCCTTTCTGTAGTCGAAGTCATGCAATACACTCACTTACATCCTGAGGTTCTGGAAGATACTTCCCTTACATTGGATGATGGGATTGCTATCAATGACACTTCAGTGGCATTAGTAAGAAAAGCGGTGCTTCATTTTAACGATCTGGGCAAATATGTTGTATTGATAGGCAATTCAATGGGAGGATTCTTGACACTTGAATACCTGGATGACTACGGAATTGAAGACCTTTACAAAGCAATCCCAATGTCTGCAAGACTGAAAATGAATCAAGAATTTTTAGATGCTTTTGCGATGAATCATTTTGCCAGTTTTCAAGACTGCGTAACTGTCATCGTAAACCCTATGCAAGGTCCTCCGGAGAATTGGGCAAGATGGAGGATTGGCTCCGCAGTTATGTATAATCGCTTTATTGACTCTCTTGGAGGTCTTGACCTTACCAATATGATGTTTGTTTACGGAACCCTGGACAATGTGGTAGGACAATTGTTGCCTGAAGAAATTAATATGTTGAATAATACAGAAGCCAGTATTTTGGCAATCCCTGATGGTGGGCATGGCTCTGTTAAGCAAATTGAAAATTTGCAAAAAGTATTGGCATTTATTAGGGAAAACCCAATATCGGGTCTTGATGAAAGCAATGCTTTTCAGGTAGCAGTGGAAATGTATCCAACCATTTTAGAGGGGACATTGACCTTAAAAACAGAAGAAGGCGGAAGTTTGGAAATTGTCAGTACTTTGGGACAAAGCATGTTCCAAGATGAATACCCTATAGGAACCCACCAGGTCCTTCTTCCCAATTTAGAACCAGGGAATTATATCGCAATTTTTCGAACAAAAGACAACAAATGGAAGAGTCAAAAACTAATTATACAAACTCAATGATTGAAGAATGAAAACGGATATGGACAAATCATCAAGGCTTCTATTCTGGAAGAAAACAACTTGATATTTATTCTCTAATCTTCACCTCGATTAAAAAATTACAAAATCAAAAACGAAATTTTACTGTGAAAATAATTCAAACCCTGTTTGCTATACTCTCATTTGGCAGCCTTATTAGTTGCAACAAGAACATCATCGTCGTTCCGGATTCGCCATACCCAATTAGTCATGATTCTTATTCCTTAGATACCCTTATTCGAGATTTAACCATACCATATGGAATCGCCATTCTTGGCGATACTGAATATTTCATCACGGATAGGGTAGGGAAAATGTTCCATTTTAAAGATGGCAATCAAACAGAGATTGCCGGAATGCCAGCTGTTGTTACATTTGGTACCCCAGGAATACCTGCCATTTTGCACGGAGGGCTAATGGACATCAGTATTCATCCCAACTATGCAACAAATTCCTGGATTTACATTTCTTATCTCGATTCAGATGGCTTGGCGAAGGTATCTCGATTCAAGATACAGGACAATTCGGCTACTCAGTTTGAGACTATTTTCGCAACTAGGGCCACAAATTATACTGGTAATGGAATGCGGATAGTGTGGGAGGACGAAATTCATTTTTTTCTGAATATTGGAAATTCCAACTTTTCCACCAGTACCAATCCGGTTTTAAATGCACAAGACCTCAATGATGATGCGGGAAAGATTCACAGGTTGTTGGATGACGGGAGTATCCCTCCTGACAATCCAGTTTTTGAGGGCTTTACTGCTCCCACAAGCATTTGGAGCTACGGTCATAGAGATGTGCAAGGATTATATTTAGATAAATCAACCAACACCCTTTTTGGAATCGAGCATGGACCAAAAGGTGGGGATGAATTCAATATTATAGAAAAGGGAAAGAATTACGGTTGGCCCCTTTTTAGTAATGGGATCAATTATGATGGTGCATGGGTTTCTACCATTTCTGAAGATTCGGCTGCAAGGTTTACAGTTTTTCCAGAATACTATTGGACGGTTCAGACACGTGATGGTGGTCAGGCTATTGCTCCTGCCTGTTTATTAAAAGTTAGTGGAAGTAATATTTCGGAGTGGAATGATTATTTTGTTTTTGGTTCATTGGCCTATAGAAGATTGATGAAATACAATCGGGAAACCGATGAAACTTTTGGACTGAATATCGAAGGTAGGGTAAGAACGATCAAGCAATTGCCGAGTGGAGATATTATTGCGTTAATAGAGCGAAATGACCTTCGTTTATCTAATGGTTATATTGTAAGAATAAGGAAATGAGGGAGAAGAAATTTTGGTTAAATAAAATTGCAATACTTGATTGTAAGAGCTCATAATCCTTACCATCAAACTAATCTTATTACAAAGTGAAATCTATAGTTGGGATTAGATGAAACTAAGTTCCTGTTCATAATTATGTATAAGTTATTTCGAGATTATTTTTTTATCAAGTGAGGCGAAAAACGCAGTCATAGCATAGCTACGGCGAGTATTTTCCCCCAAAGGGATGCCCTTGGCAAACGATGCTTGATTAGAAAAGAAGCCGAAATAGCTATGCAATAATTGTGAACAGGAACTTATCATCGATTAGAAAATATTAATAATGACCAAAAAAAGAAGTTATTGGGGCTGGGGCTACACAGATTCTGAAATTCCTCTCGACAGATTGGAGCATTTCAAGATGATGATGAAAGGCTTTCTACAAGTCAAAGAATTTGAGTCTTACCAACCTAAAGCTGTGGAGGACCTAAGCTTAAGAATGCCCAGATTTCAATTACCCACCGAATTAAAGGTGATTTGTTCGGCTAGTAATTATGACAGAGCAAGACATACATATGGCAAAGCATATAGGGATATATTGAGAGGTATTCAAGGTCATTTTCCCAATCCTCCGGATTATGTGGCTTTTCCAAAAACAGAAGCAGAAATTATTCAGTTAATGCAGTTTGCAACTGAAAATGGAGTGGCAATTATACCTGTAGGAGGAGGTAGTAGTGTTTGTGGGGGCATTGAGCCGACTGAAAATGATCGATATGTCGGGGTGATTTCAGTCAATATGAAACACTTCGATAAAATTCTCGAAATCGACAAGGCTTCTCGTGCTGCACATATTCAAGGGGGGATATATGGTCCTGCATTAGAGGCGGGATTGAAACCACATGGTTTGACCCTCCGTCATTTTCCGCAAAGTTTTGAATTTTCTACCCTTGGAGGCTGGATTGCGACTCGTTCAGGAGGGCATTTCGCTACTCTTTACACCCACATTGATGAATTTGTGCAAAGCATAAATATGGTTACCCCATCAGGCAAATTGGAATCAAGAAGATTGCCTGGTTCAGGAGCAGGTCCAAGCGAAGAACGATTTTATTTGGGTTCAGAGGGGATATTTGGCATCATCACATCTGCCTGGATGCGATTACAGGATATTCCTACCTACAAGAAAACAGTTACTGTTGCGTTCCCTACCTTCAAAGCAGGAGCAGAAGGTGTTAGAGCTTTGTCCCAATCTGGTTTAAATCCCTCCAATGTCAGATTGGTAGATGCTTCAGAGTCGTTCATGAATGGTTTAGGAGACGGTCAGTCTGCGGTATTGATTTTAGGATTTGAATCACATCAACGCGATGTCAGCTATTGGATGAATGAAGCTTTGGAATTATGCAAGGCGCATGGTGGAAAATGGGATGAAAAGCGATTGAGTGGAAATAAACGAAGTGAAAAAGGAGATGCCTGGAAAAAGTCATTTTTAACGATACCCTATTTGAGGGATGAAATCATTAAATTGGGAATCATCGTAGAAACTTTTGAAACTGCGATCACATGGGATCAGTTTCCTGATTTTTATAGAAAGGTAAAAAAAGCATCAATACAAGCTATCAATCAACATTGTGGGGTTGGTTTCGTTACTTGCCGGTTTACACACGTTTATCCTGATGGTCCGGCTCCTTATTTTTCCATCATTGCTAAAGGAGAGAAGGGCAAGCAACTGGAACAATGGGACAATATTAAAAAAGAAGTCTCGCAGACCATCATTGACAATGGAGGGACTATCACGCATCACCATGCGGTAGGTAAAGATCATCGCCCATTTTATGAACAGCAACATACTCCTATATTTGGGGATGTGTTAAAGGCTGTAAAGGAAACTGTGGACCCAAAATGGATTATGAATCCAGGGGTTTTATTAGCAGAAAAAAATGAATAATATGAATCTCACATCTAAAGCAAAAGATATTTATTCCCAAATCAATCTTGATAATACCAAGCTTGGAGATTTGCGAAAAATCGCAAAGGAAATCAGGAAAGACCATGAATTGGCAATGGAACTGTGGTCTACTGGAGCGTTTTTTCCTCGTCAGTTGGCAATCCTAATCATGGACAAAAAAATGATCGATAAAGCATTCATTGACCAAATCGATAAGGACTTACAAAAGCATGATTTGGAGGAGAGGAATCAATTGACCGATTGGTTTATGGCAAATCAGTTGACAAAAGACAAGCGTACGATTGCGATGATAGAATCCTGGGAGAAAAGTCCTTCTGCAATTCAAAGACGGATTTTCTGGTATTATCAGGCGAGATTGAGATGGATGGGCAATACCAGCCATTCAAATACAGAAGACTTATTGGATTCCATAGAGGCAAATATGTTAGACGAACAACCTGAAGTCCAATGGGCGATGAATTTTACTGCTGGTCAAATAGGCAAATGGCAAGAAACTTATCGTGCCAGATGCATTGCCATTGGGGAGGAAACTGGCCTTTACAAAGATGAAGTAGTTCCACGGGGGTGTACGCCAAGTTATTTACCTAAATTTATTCCAATAGAGGTTGCCAAATTGAAAAAGTGATGGCCCTTATGTGTTGAATGAGCTCCCTGATTTGATCCAGTACTTTGGAGAAGGGAAGCATAAGGGTAAAGTGGTGGTGAGGACGTTTAATGAAGAATTAGAATAATGAACGGAGAAGTCCCGCTTTTGTTGATTGGGATAAGGTTAGCCCCCAGGGCTGTTAAGTTCTATGCTAATAAAGTTAAAAGTCAAAATGATAAATGT
>JBGTQJ010000061.1:18181-56375 GCA_041941305.1 Saprospiraceae bacterium | reverse complement strand
TCGCTTTTAAAAGGCTAGCTCATTCTTTTGGGAATAGCCATGCAACAAAGTCAGTCTAAGTCTAAGTTTAAGGTCAAGTTTAAGTTTAAAAAATTGACGTCAGGCTTAAACTTAGCCTTAATCTTAAACTTAGACTTAACCAAAACCCTTTCAGCCCTCTTTTTTTCTTATTCAGCAGGTTTTGCAAAACGGAAAAATTAATCATGCATTAAAATTGTAATTAAGAAATAAGACTGCTCGGGATTCTGAAGTGACTCAACTCAGAACCCTGAACAGGGAACTCAGAACTCATCATCCGTCCATGAAAAACATCATTCAAATATTTGTCTTTTTGCTTTTTGCATTTTCATTACATGGACAGACTGAGGTCGTTCTGGAAAAGGGAAATGTGTCTTTTGTTTCTTCTCGAAACGTTTATGTGAAGTTTCCTTCGACCAAAAATATAAATGTTGGAGATACATTGTTTTTAGATATAAACGGGACACTGCTTCCTGCGTTGGTTGTGGATAACAAATCTTCTTCGTCCACCGTTTGTTCACCCGTCAATGGACAGGATTTCAAAGTGGGTGATGAAATTATTGCTCAAAGCATTATTGTGAAAGAAGTGCCCAAAGAAGTAAAAGAAGAAGAACCCTTTCCAGTGGAAGCAGACCGACCCCTTATTGACCAACCAATTGCACCTCAACCCGAAGCCGAAGAAGAAGAAGTCTTATTTAAAGAGAAAATCAAAGGGCGTATATCGGCTGCTTCCTATAGCAATCTATCAGATTACAGGAATAGTCATCGGATGCGCTATGCCTTCTCTTTTAGAGGTTATAATTTGAACAATTCGCGATGGTCTACGGAAAACTACATCACTTTTCGGCATACGGCTGGTGATTCCATCAATATCGCTGATGCTTTGAAGGTCTATTCCCTTTCTGTAAAATACGATTTTGATAAAAGTTCAAGCCTGACTTTTGGTCGGAAGATCAACCCCAAATTTTCGAGCATGGGTGCCATTGATGGTTTTCAGTACGAAAAAGGCTTTGGCAATTTTCAAGTGGGAGCCATAGTCGGCACGCGTCCAAGTTTCCAAGACTATCGCTTCGATTTTAACTTGCTACAATTTGGAGCTTATGTCAGCCATACTTCTAACATTCCGGGAAAATATGCCACAACTACCCTTGGTGCTGTCCAGCAAATGAATAAGGGAAAAACGGATAGAAGATTTGTCTATTTTCAGCACTCCAGCCAGTTGGCAAAAAACTTAAATGTTTTTGGCTCCTTCGAAGTTGATCTTTACGAAAACATCAATAATGAGGCAAAGAATGCTGCCCAGTTGACCAATCTATTTGTCTCTTTGCGCTACCGAATCAATCGAAAATGGCGCATTTCTGCTTCTTATGACAATCGGAAAAATATTATCTATTACGAATCTTATAAAAACTTTATTGATCAGTTGATAGAAGATGAAACCCGTCAGGGATTTCGTTTTGGCATCAGTCACCGAGCTACAAGAACCATTTCCTGGGGACTCAATGCCAGCATGCGCTATCAAAAAAGCAGGGCAAATCCTTCTCGGAACCTCAATGGTTATGTCACTTTTAGCAAAATACCCTTTATCAAAGCCAGAGCTACGCTGAGAGCTAATTTCCTACAAACCGATTTTCTGGATAGTCAGGTTTTTGGAGTGCGATTGTCTAAAGAAATCATACGAGGTAAGCTGAGTGCCGAAGGTTATTACCGCTGGGTAGATTATAAATATAAAATTGGAGACAGGGTACTGCATCAAAATATTGGAGGGGCGAGTTTGAATTTCAGAATTCAGAGGCACTTGTCATTGTATCTTTATTATGAAGGCGTTTTTGACAATACCAATCAAGTGTATCATCGCTTTAATGCAAAGATTATTAAGCGGTTTTGATGTGAAGTTCAAACAAATTAGAAAATATATAAAATGAGATTTTTTTCATGTTAATACTTTCTTGAATGTACGGTAAAGCTATCCCGATAGAGGTCCATCGGGATAGCTGTTTTTGTGCAGCTAATTTTGTAATTCTCCTACCAACCACTTTTTGAAGTGAGGAGACCGTTCTGTACTAACCACGGTATCCAAGTCACAAGGCGGTTCAAGGTCTATTTTTACTCTGGATTTTGAGTAAGCATACATTTCATTGATTGCCTCAATATTAACTAAAAATTGGCGGTTAATTCTAAAGAAACCATGAGGGTCCGTCATTTCTTCCAATTTTTCTAGAGAGTAATCGATGGGATAACGTTTGCCCTTCTTGTTTACCAAAAAAGTGACTTTGTCTTGAGTATAAAAATAGGCACAGTCTCGCATTTCAACCACTCTAATTTGCTGTCCAAAGCGAATCAGAAAACGTTTGTTATATTCATCGCGATTCATTTCTTTTGCCAAGGCTCTATAATCAAAAGCTTGCGATCTGGACCATTTTCTGTATTTATTCAAAGCCGTTTCCAATTCTGCTTTTTTAATGGGCTTTAACAAATAATCAATTGTATTGACCTTAAATGCCTGAATGGCATATTGATTATAAGCAGTTGTGAATATGATTGGCTTATTAATTTCGAAATGGTTGAAAATCTCAAAACTTGCTCCATCTGCCAGGTGAATGTCCATAAAGATCAAATCAGGCATTGGATTGTTTTTGAGCCAATTCAGGCTTTGTTCGATGCTATCCAAATCGTCCAGTATTTGTATACTCGAATCGATATCCAAAATCAGTTTTGATAACCTGCGGACAGCAGCTACTTCATCTTCGATAATAAGTGTTTTCATTATTCTTCCCATTTACTAGCTTGTCGACTTCAGGCAGCTGAAGTCGACAAGCTTAGGATACAACAGGTATTTCTACTCGAAACTTTTGCTCTGTTTCCTCTATAATCAGCTTCTTTCCTGTCAATAGTTCATATCTTTTGACCAAACTTTGCAAGCCAAAATGAGTCGATTTTTCGGTTCTTAATTTGGGCTGTAAATTATTTTCAATAGTCAGATAGTCCTTTCCCTTCATACCAATATCAATAATAAGCGGCTTGCGTTTAGAGATGACATTATGCTTAACGGCATTCTCCAATAATATTTGCAGGGTGAGTGGAGCAAGATAAATTTTGTGACCATTCAAATCTAAATTCACTTTGAAATTATTCCCAAATCTACGCTCCAATAAATAGGTATAATTTTTTACCAACTCTAATTCTTCTTCTAAGGGAATCACTTCCTTGTCACGATATTCGAGCGTGGTTCTATAAAAATCAGACAACTTTTCTACATACTCCACAGCAGAATGTGGGTCTTCTTCAATGGCTGTTACCAGGGTATTAAAACTATTGAATAAAAAATGTGGGTTAATTTGGGCCTTGAGGGCAGCGAGGTTGCTTTCTGCTTTTTCCCGCTCCAGCAAATTTACCCTTTGAAGCCGCTCGTCTCGTGCCTTCTGATACCAATAAAATATACCACTTCCTGCTAGGATTGCCATTAAAACAAACCACCAGCGTTGCCAGATGGGAGGTAAAACTTCAAAAGAATAACTAATAATAGGCTCATCCAGCCAGGCATCGTTTTCAGTACTTGTAACATTGAAAGAATACTTCCCAGGATCAAGGTTGGAATAGGTAACCTTACGGTCTTTTGAGAAAATCCAATCTCTATCATGACCGACCAGTTGATAACGGTATTTTACAGTTCCAGGATCGGTATACCATAAACCGAGATATTCAAAAACCAGGTTGTTTTGATTGAAAGAGAAAGTGGTATTCGATTGGAAATCAATAGGTTCTAGAAATATTGATACATTGTTTAATCGAGTGCGGGGATGTATTTCAAGATCTTCCTTCAATGGAATATATTTAATGATGCCATTTTTACACCCTATCCAAATATTGTTATGTTGGTCTGTACAAACTGCATTTTGGTGGGGATCTATATTTTCTATGCCAACTTCATTATCGTAATAAATTAAGTGATGGGTTTCTGGTGTTAAAATATCCAAACCTGTAGGATGCACTATTAAAATATTGCCTTTTACATCTGTTATTAAACTTGTAATCGCTAAATCTCGAATACCTTCCTTTACGGTTAAATGTTCAAACTTTTCGCCATCAAATTCAAAAATCCCTTTTTTGGCAGTGCTCAACCAAATATGCCCCTGCTTGTCTTCAGTAATTGAATAAACCGTTTTGAGCTCAATATCCTCTGTATGGGTTTCTCCTTCGTGGGTATGGGCAGCTTTTTGATAATTGGTAATGATTCCATTTTCCAAAAGGCTAATGCCATTTCCATCTGTTGCAAACCACAACCTTTCCTGGGTATCGATAAATACTTTGTAAATAAAATTGGTGCCTAAGCCATCCTCATGATTGAAATTTTGAATGTTTAACTCATTAAAGTTCAATAAATCATCGTTCAACAGAATTTCTGTCACCCCCCCCAAGGTGGCCAACCAAACCTTCTGATTATTACCATTTATAGACAAAATGCTTCCATTTGTCAATCCAGCTTTTTCAGTCAGCCGGCGGATTTTATTTGAATTTTTATTAAAAACATATAAACCATCTCCAAAAGTGCCTATCCATAGATTCCCATATTTATCTTCAAAAAGGCTAATGACATTGAGGTTGTAATTTTTTAAGTGTTGTCTAAAAACACTATTCCCGAATTCATCCAAATGGTGGGTAAACAATCCAATATTAGTTCCTATCCAAACCAAATTGTCTTTGTCTGCAAAGATGGTTTGAGTATTCTCAAATTCGGTATCAATAAATTCAAATTGGCGGTTGGCATGACAAATACCGTGAAGGTTGGAGATGACCCAAATGTTTCCTTCAATGTCCTTATGTAAATCGTGAATTTTTGAGCCAGATAACTGATTTTGACCAGAAAGGGTCTGAAGGTTTCCATTGAGTAGAGACAATAGCCAAACCCCATTTCCTTCGGTTCCAATCCACAATTCCTTATCTTTAAAAAGTTCTAATTTACTCACAATGCCTTGATCCCAGTTGGGAACAGGGTTGTGGAATTGACCTTTCTCGAAGTCATAGAAAGAAACACCTTTATCATAAGTCCCAATCCAAAAATTGCCTTTTTCATCCGGGATTATTTCTCGTACAATATCATCCGGCAAGCCATCTTCAGGGGTCAGATTCTTTAGGATTTTTTTCCCATCTTCAATGCTACAAATACTTATTCCGCCATCTGTTCCGACCCAAATCCTGCCCAATTTATCTTTAGTCATTACATAAATATCATCTCCCAATAAGCCATCATCCGTGTTGATATTGTAAAGGTGGTTTTCGTCTTTGTAATAGATGCCTTCTCCATAAGTTGCAATCCAAAACCACCCCAATGAATCTTCCTGAAAGCCAGTGATAGCGACTACAGGAGTGCCTTCTTCAGGCACCCAGTTTTTCAATTGCAGTTTTTCCATATAGGCTATAGAACCATCATTGTAACCTACCCACATTTGTCCATTGGAATCCTGAAAAATTGCCCGGACATGGTTACTGGTTGAGTCATGCTTCAAAAAAGGGACAAATTCCAATCCATCATAAGAAAACAAACCCTGGGAAGTTCCAAACCAAAGCAAACTGTTTTGGGCTTCAAAAATTAATTCAATTTTTGCATTTCGATAGGTTTCTCCAAATTGATGTGTTTTAAAAAATGGAGATTGGGTATTTGCCAAAAATGCAAACAGGCAGAAGAAAATGCTGAATATGACAGATTTTGTCTTCAAGGTTATTGTTTTACCATTTCTCCCTTCACCGTAACCTGAATTTCTTCTGAAATTTTTTGTTGTACAATTTTGGGTAAAATAATATTATGATCGTGCAAAAAAACGGTAAAGGTGGATTCCAATTTTAATATCCCATCGTTTACACTCACCTTACTTTTAATAATGCGCTCTTGCTCCACACCATGGATTTTTAGGTTTCCTTTTGCTCTGAGCACATAACTGCCATTTCGATTCAGATTTTTATTCTCAATAATTTTTCCGGAAAAATAGGCTTTCTCATATACCTTACTTTCCATATAATTTTCATTGAAAAGCCGCTTGTACAAAGGACTACTAAATCCTTCAAAGCTATTGATATCAATTTTTATCTCAAAAGATCGGTCTTCTATATTAATCATTCCTTCCAATTTATCTGAACTAGCTTCGATAACTTCCAAGGAGGCTTCCGATTTAAAAATGATTTGTCCTTGTTCTACTATATATTGCTTTCCTTTTGAATGAAAAGCAGTAGCACTGATAAATATAAATATTACAAAAGAAAATCGAATCATTTAATTTGAGTTTAGGGTTTAACTATCCAATTTCTTGCCCATACGTGAAAAAGTTGTCTTAGGTTTTCTGTCATTCTTAAATTGTTCTAAACACTTTCCGACTTATCTATTATTGTTTTGATAAAACCGCTCTTACACTTACCTGGATTTCCTGAGCAATTTTCTGCTGTACAATTTTGGGTATGACGATATTGTGTTCATGCAAGAAAACAGTGAAGAACGAATTTAAGTGAATCAAACTATCTTTGATAATCACTCTGCTTTTGATGATTCGTTCTTGTTCAACTCCATGGATTTTGAGTTTTCCTTTTGCCCTTAGGGTATATGTTCCATCCTTGGTCAGATCCGTTTTCTCAATTAGTTTTCCGGAAAAAAAAGCCTGAGTATGCTTCTGGCTTTCCATATAATTTTCGTTAAAATGCACTTTTTGCAATGGATTTTGAAAGCCATCAAAACTATGCACTTCTATACTAAAGACAAAAGTCCGGTTTTTAATATCTATCGCTCCCTTCAATCCTTCAGATTTGGCTTCAATGATCTCTAAAGGAGCTTCAGATTTAAAATAGATATGTCCCTTTTGAACCAAGTAAACATCCTGCTCTGAGCGAAAACCCAAAACAATAAAAAGGAGAATAAAAAAAATAAGTATACGATTGAGGCTCATAATCAAATGATTTTTTGATTGCAATTCAAAAATAAGCCATCCAGATGGCTTCTCTCTAAAACATATTCTCAACAAGGAAAATCTAATATCGAACGGGAATTTTGGGAGTAGGAACAGGGTAGGAGTGGATTCTTACAAGTATGTTGTCAGGATGGGAATGAGAAACTTTATGAAAAATGATAAGTTGAACTGGTCGTTTACCATCAGATATGAAGATTCGGAAAAATGGAAGCGCGAAAAGCCATCAATTTTCAAACGCTTAAGCACTCAATTTCTGAAAACTCGGACTTTGCAAATTTTTCCAATAATTCCTTCGATTCATTTAGCCAAAAGTCCAAATTATCATGATTGCCAAAGTTGAAAAATATCATTAGAAATTGGGTCGTTTTTTCCGTTACCATGGTGCGGGAAGAGTCGCTTGTTGGGCTTCCAAAGGCACCTGTGTTATCTCTTAATACGGGCAGACCTGCGATATTTAGTTCCCCTCTTCCGATGGCTTCATAAGGTTCCTTTTCTTCCCCGCGTCCTAGTTGGATTTGCCCTTCAATATTTTGTAAATCATATCCACCAATAGAATACCCCGAGCAAACCGAAATCAAGTTCAAACAATCCACCACATTATTGACCTTGTACAATCCTTTCCCTTGCAAAATACGTCGCGTTAATGCTTCTGCTGAGGGGCGATACCGTCCTGGTTTTTTGCCCAATGCCTTATATGCTTTTCGAGTTGATTGTATGGTCGGTAACTTCGAAACAACGTCGAGTTCGAGTTCAGCTTGTCGTTCTTCTAATTTCTGGTCGATGATTGCCCATAATGATTCATTGGAGTTTTGTACATGAACATGAGTTTTGAGGATACCCAATTTTAGGTTTGGGCATTTTTCTTTTATGATGGGTTGGATGTTGATCATTGTTCTTGAAATTTTAGAGGCAACTCAAAGAGGCCTTCTAAATTAGGGAAAAGGTTCAAGTTACCGATTACAAAAAAAAGGTACTAATAGTTGTGATTATTGCTCAATAAGCACCAAATCAAAATTATGTATGAGTAAAATTTGGGAATTCTTTTTTTCTCTAACAAGGCGAAAAACACAGCCCTAGCCTTACTAAGGCGAGTATTTTCCCCCATCCCAAAGGGAGTCCCTTGGACAAGGGATGCCCTTGGCAAACGAAGTTAGAGGGAAAAAGAAACCGAAATTACTTATAGATAATTCTGGTTTGGTGCTTAAATTTAGTTGTTCGTTAAAATTTTCAATTTTACACGAATTATAGAACTCGTCTTTGACGAGCGGGAAAATAAAATTTAATGTTTGATTTGGATTCGCTCGTTGCAAACGAGCCAGATAGTCCGTGTAAGTTTGAAAAACTTAACGAACAGTTATTTTCAAGGGCTATAATGCTGAAAATTAATGAATCTGAAATTGAACTTTATCATACAGCTCCTTTCTGGCTTCCCATTGATAATCTCCTAATTTCAAAACTTTAAGATTTGTTAGCTCATTGATGGCTAATGGGACGTGTTTGATTTTATTACTCTTCAAATTCAATTCTTCTAATTTTTTCAATTCAAAAAACTCAGTGGGGAAGGAGCTTATATTGCAATTGTACAACTTCAATTTTTTCAATTTTTTTAAAGAAGAAATGGCTTGGAAATTTTCAACTCCTTTATTATTGCTATTAATTTCAAGTTCCGTCAAATTCGGAAATTGCCTTAGTCCTTCTAGGTTGGTTATCACTTTGTAATGGTTTCCGTATATGATCAGTTTCTGGATATTCTCCATAGGACCCTCAATGGCTGGGAACTTATCATCATTTTGTAAATCTATTTCCAGTTCTTTTAAATTGGGCAATTGTCCAATTGCTTTGGGAATGGTATCTCCTCTTTCATTGATATGTAGAGAAAGTCGCTCCAAAGCTGTTAAATTTTCAAACTTCCTCAGCAATTCGGTCAAATTTCCTGAAACTGGAAGTACGAGGGTTTTCAACTTTACCAGTTGGGAAATTTCCAAAGGCAATTGAACTTGAGAATAATTAGGTCCTCCCAATTCAAAGTATTCTAATTTTTGCAGTTTCTTAATTTCCTCCGGAATGTATTCAATAGGACCATCTGCTCTGAAAAATGTTAGGTTTGTTAAATTGCCTATTTCTTTTGGGATAGAATCCATAATACAGCCAGATAGATCTAACTTCTCCAATTTTGTAAGGTTGCCAATCTCTTTTGGGATATTGCCTAGCTTTTGAGAAGCTACTTCTAGCAGCCTTAAATTGGTCAATGCTCCTATTTCTGGAGGAAGGTGAAGGAAATAGACCGTTTTTAAGATTAAAGTATCCAGCTTTTTGAGTTGTTGGATACGTGGTGTTAAGGTCCTTAATCCTGAACCAGTATAATGAATGTAACTCAAGTTGGAAAGTTCAGAAACTCCTTCCAGAGGAAATTCCTTGTTCTTGTGTAGAAAAATGAATAGCCGTTCCAATGTTTTTAAATTCCCAATTTCTTTTGGGATAATCGTCAGTTCATGGGCATTGAGAGACAACTTTTTTAGTTGGGTCAGTTTGAAGATTCGGGTTGGGAAATTATCGATGTTGAGACTGGATCCTCCGTAAAATCTAAATTCAGTCGCTTCAGACCAAATAGACAAATCTGCAGGCAATTCACCTTTCCCATACCGAAAGCTTGCCTTTCTAATTGGTTGTTTTTCGGAGTCATTACTTTTCTCTATATAATCCTCTGCAATGCTTCTTTCAATTTGAGCATTAATAGCGCATGGGATGATGAAAAAGAGGAAGAATTGAAATAGAATGAGCTTGTTCATGATAATAGATATACCTTTTGAAAATGTTTGAGGGGCTAAAATAATAAGCTTGGTTTAGAATTGCTTCCTTTTAGTAGGCTTTCAAATCTCTAGAATTTGGGCAGGGCAGAACTTTATTCAAAATCAATTAGAAAACTTAATGAGTAGGTGGATATTGTTTCAGCTAGGAGCAATACTGAATGATATGCTGCTAGGAAAATTGAGGTTGATGTAAATTAAAAACTAAAATTTGACCCAAGTGTTTTTTTGAGTAAATTTGTTGAACAAAAAAATGCAAATGGCAAACCTGATTGTAGAAATATCAAAATTGAGTATTGTTGAACGTATTCAATTGGTTCAGGAGATACTTGCGACTATTTCCTCTGATGCCCAAAAGGAGGAAAACCTTCAATTGCCTGAAGATGCCATAAATGAAATTGAAAAACGGTCTGCTTCTATAAAAAACGGAACTGCCAAAACTGTTTTATGGGATACTATCCAAGAGACGCTTACCAAACGCTATGACTTATAATTTAGAACTACACGAACTCGCCGAAGAAGAACTTTGGGAAGCAGTCGATTGGTATGATTCAAAAAAGAATAGATTGGGAAAAGAATTTGCCAGAGAACTTCAAGAAATCATGCAAACCATTCGAAAACATCCAAGTCGCTTTCCAAAAGTTCATAAGGAAATTCGAAAAGCTGTTTTAAAACGCTTTCCATTTATGGTCCTTTATGAATTAATTGAGGATACTGTTTTTGTACTTTCTATTTTTAATACGAGTCGAAATCCAAAGAATTGGAAAGAAAGAAGTAAGGATTGATTGCTATTAATGTTTCCTGAATAATTATCTGAGGTTGTTCAAAATTAATCTCTTCGAAGTTTTATAATAAATCAATCCATTTCGCTAGCAACAAGCAACTATTGAAAGTTTGGAAAACTTTACAAATAGCCATTTGTTACCCTATCCTATTAGAATGATACACCGCCATGGTGCTCATTTCCCATTCAACCTCAAATTCTTCCCACTCAGCAAATCCATCCAGAAAGACATATCAAAAAGGTAGATATTTAAGTCCACAAAGTAAAAATAGAGCAAAATCCTGCTCTTGAAGCATCGCTCTAATTCCTTTTTTCAATTCTAAAACTATAAAATTCAATTAGGTTGGCGAAGCCTAATAGAGTGGCTTTTCATTGGCAGGAAAGTACGCTCCGAAATAAAAATTTAAGCCTATAGATGCATAAATTTTTACTTACAATCACTTTGTTTTTTTGGAGTATTTGTTTGTTTGGGCAATCTCCTCACGGCACCGAATTCAAGATGAATTGCGCCGCCTGCCACAATAATGAATCCTGGGAAATCCATCCGGAAACCTGGGGGTTCAAAGAGCCGGAAGCACCACAAAGATCCGAAACAATCGGTTGGACTCTGCCTCAAGATACTTCTAAGTTTAATCATTTCAATACTGATTTTCCACTATTAGGTAAACATGCATCAACAGATTGTAGAACCTGCCACCAATCATTGATATTTTCAGCAGAGAATGGTTTGACACAATGTGTGGATTGTCATACAGATATGCACAGAAATACAGTTGGATCGGATTGTATTCGATGCCACACGCAAGATAATTGGCTGATAGATAATATTACTGAGTTACATGAGTCTGAGGGATTCCCATTGATTGGGGTGCATGGAGTGGCGAGTTGTACGGATTGCCATATTTCGGAGTCGCATTTGGAGTTTCCTCGCATTGGCAATGACTGTGTGAGTTGTCATCTGGACGATTTTAATATGACAACCAATCCAAATCACAAAGATGCAGGCTTTTCTACCAATTGCATCGAATGTCACACAATAGATGATTCAGATTGGAATACAGATACGGAAGTCGAACATGATTTCTTCCCCTTGACTTTGGGACACGATATTCAGGATTGTGCGGCTTGTCATGCGGGTGGAAGTTTTGAAGATACGCCAACGGAATGTGTAGCTTGCCATCAAACGGATTTTGAAAATTCATTGAATCCAAATCACCTTGCAGCAGATTTTTCCACTGATTGTGCAAGTTGTCATACGACAGATGTTGGTTGGACACCTGCAGAATTTGCGGAACACGATCCAATTTTTCCTATTTATAGCGGTGAACACGATGGACACTGGACGGAGTGTATGGATTGCCATCAAAATCAATCGAACTACACGGAGTTTACTTGTATCAATTGTCATATCAATCCCGAGACAGATGAAGCGCATGTGACAGTGAGTGGCTACGCTTATGAAAATACAGCTTGCCTGGCATGCCATCCTACAGGGAATGTAGATGATAGTTTTGATCATGATGATACCAATTTCCCTTTGACCGGCGCGCATATTTGGGTGGATTGCATTTTGTGTCATGCCGATGGCTATGCTGGGACTCCGATGGATTGTGCAGCCTGTCACGGATTGGATTTTGAGGAAACGACGAATCCTGATCATGGAGCACTTGGCTTGTCTAATGATTGTGCAAGTTGCCATACCACCGATCCCGATTGGATGCCAGCGACCTTTGCCAATCACGACGATTTTTGGGAGTTAAAAGGAGCGCATGGAGCCATTGCCAATGACTGTGTTGCTTGCCACAATGGAGACTACAACAATACACCAACTGATTGTTTTGGTTGCCATGAGCAGGATTTCAATCAAGCCACGAATCCAAATCACATAGATGCACAGTTTTCTACAGATTGCTCGACTTGCCATACAGAAAGCGAATGGATTCCTTCTACATTTGATCACGATGGACAATACTTCCCAATATACTCAGGAGCACATCAAGGGGAGTGGGATGATTGTTTAGCCTGTCATCCAAATCCATCAAATTATGCAGAATTCACTTGTATAGCATGTCACACGAATCCTGATACAGACGACGAACACCTAGGTGTGAATGGATATGTATACGAAGACAATGCTTGTTTTGCTTGCCACCCGACGGGAAGCGCAGATGATAACTTCAATCACGACGACACCAATTTCCCATTAACTGGAGCGCATATCACGGTGACTTGTACGGAGTGTCATACCAGTGGATATGCTGGAACACCAACCGATTGTGCCGCTTGCCATCAAATGGATTTTGACCAAACCACCAATCCAAATCACAATGCTCTGGGCTTGTCGAATGATTGTACAAGCTGTCACTCCACCGATCCTGGCTGGAATCCTGCGAGCTTTGATATACACGATGACTTTTATGCTTTGAATGGGGCACATGCAATGATTGCAAATGATTGTGTAGCTTGTCATAATGGCGATTACAACAATACACCGAATACTTGTGCAGGCTGCCATAATGATGATTTCAATGCGACAACAGACCCAGACCACGAGGCAGCACAATTCCCAATTGATTGTGAATCCTGTCATTCTGAATCAGCTTGGAAGCCTTCTTCTTTCAATCACGACAATCACTGGGTTTTGGATGGAGCACATGCTACAATAGCGAGTGACTGCGTAGCATGTCATCAAGGAGATTATGACAATACTCCAAGTGATTGTGCAGGCTGTCATACAGACGATTTCAATGCAACAACGAATCCAGGTCATCCAAATTTGGGCTTATCAACTGATTGTCAATCCTGTCATACAACTCAACCGGATTGGATGCCTGCAAGTTTTGACATTCACGACGATTTTTATCCTTTAAATGGTGCGCATGCTGCGATTGCAAATGATTGTGCCGCTTGCCATAATGGAGATTACAATAATACCCCAACGGATTGTTTCGATTGCCACGAACAAAATTATACGAATACAACAGACCCTAATCACGTTCAACTGCAATTCTCAACAGATTGTGCGAGTTGTCACAGTGAAAGTGAATGGATACCTTCTACCTTTGACCATGATGGCATGTATTTTCCAATATATTCAGGGGCGCATCAAGGGGAGTGGGATGATTGTTTTGCTTGCCATCCAAATCCGTCGAACTATGCAGAATTTACTTGCATAGCTTGCCACACCAATCCAGATACAGACGATGAACATGTGGGTGTAAATGGCTATGTGTATCAGGACAATGCATGTCTTGCTTGTCACCCTACAGGCAGTGCTACTGATGATTTTAATCACGACGATACTAATTTTCCATTGACTGGAGCGCATATTGGAACGGATTGTCTAGACTGTCATGCCAACGGTTTTGAGGGTACACCTACGGATTGTGCCGCTTGTCACCAAATGGATTTTGACCAAACTACTAATCCAAATCATAACAGTTTAGGACTTTCAACAGACTGTGTAAGTTGTCACACCACCGAAGCTGGCTGGAATCCCGCCGAATTTCCCAACCACGATGATTATTGGCCATTGAATGGAGCTCATGCCTCTATTTCAAATGAATGTGCTTCTTGCCATAATGGAGGTTACAACAATACACCGAATACCTGTGCTGGCTGCCATACTGACGACTTCAATGCGACAACGGACCCCGATCATGAGGCTGCGCAATTTCCTATAGATTGTGAATCCTGCCATACCGAATCTGCCTGGATTCCATCAACATTTGACCACAATGAATTTTATGAACTAACTGGAGCACATGCAACAGTAGCAGATGATTGTGTGGCATGTCATCAAGGCAATTATCAAAATACACCCAATACTTGTAAAGGCTGTCATCAACAAGACTTTGATAATTCGATGAATCCAAATCATCCCGTACTGAATCTTTCTACAGATTGTGAAAGCTGTCATTCGACTGAACCAGACTGGATGCCAGCGACATTTGACATCCACGACGATTTCTATCCATTGAATGGTGCACATGCCACGATTGCAAACGATTGTGCAGCTTGCCATAATGGCGATTATAATAATACACCGACAGATTGCTTTGGTTGCCATGAACAGGATTACAACAATTCTACGAATCCTGATCATCAGACTTTGCAATTTTCTATGGATTGCACAACTTGTCATACGGAAAGTGAGTGGGTACCGTCTACGTTTGACCACGATGGGCAATATTTTCCAATATATACGGGAACACATGCTGGGGAATGGGATGCTTGTACGGATTGCCATTTAAATCCTTCAAATTATGCGGAATTCAGTTGTATTGATTGTCACGAGCATAATGATCCCGCAGAATTGGCAGATGACCATCAAGGTGTGAATGGTTATGTGTATGAAAGTACAGCTTGTTTGGCTTGTCATCCTACTGGTGATGCGGAGGACAATTTCAACCACGATGATACCAATTTCCCATTGACAGGAGCTCATATAACAGTCGCCTGCCTGGATTGTCATGCCAATGGCTTCCAGGGTACACCTATGGATTGTGAATCTTGCCACATGGCAGAATTCAACAACTCAACTAATCCAAATCATATTGCCTTAAATTTCTCAACTGATTGTGCATCTTGTCATACAACAGACCCAACCTGGAGCCCTGCTACTTTAGCCAATCACGATGATTATTGGGTGTTAGATGGCGCACATTTGCCAATTGCCAACAATTGTGTGGATTGCCACAATGGTAACTACAACAATACGCCTAACACCTGTGATGGCTGCCATATAGCTGATTTTAATGCGACGACCAATCCAAATCACCCATCACTGGGTCTTTCTACAGATTGCGAATCTTGTCATACTACTGAGCCAGATTGGATGCCCGCAACTTTTGTGGTGCATGATGACTACTATCCGCTAAATGGCGCACATGCAGCGATTGCAGATGATTGTGCGGCCTGTCATAATGGGGATTATAATAACACACCAAATACTTGTTGGGGCTGCCATCAGGATGATTACAATCAAACTTCAAATCCTAACCACGCCACCCAACAATATCCGACGGACTGCCTAGATTGCCATACCGAAGATGCATGGATCCCTTCGACTTTTGATCACAATACTTTCTATGCCTTGACTGGTGAGCACGCAGTCATAGCGAATGATTGCAATGCTTGCCATAACGGCAATTACAACAATACACCAAATACTTGTGATGGTTGCCATATTGATGATTACAACGCCTCCATCAATCCGAATCATCAAAGTCTTGGGTTGTCAATAGATTGTGAAACCTGCCATACAACTGAACCAGACTGGATGCCTGCCGCATTCCCAAATCATAATAATTATTGGCAATTGAATGGGGCACATGCAACAATTGCAGATGATTGTGCAGCTTGTCACAATGGTAATTACAATAATACACCGACCGACTGCTTTGGCTGTCATGAGAATGACTTCAACAATACCACCAATCCAAATCACACTACTTTGCAGTTTCCAACTACCTGTCAGGATTGTCATACAGAAACTGCCTGGTCTCCTGCGACCTTCAATCATGATGATTATTACCCTTTAACGGGAGGTCATGCCATCATTGCCAGCGATTGCAATGCTTGTCACAATGGCAATTACAACAATACCCCCAATACTTGCGACGGCTGCCACATAGATGATTATAACAATTCCACGAATCCAAATCACCAAAGTTTAGGGTTGTCAATAGATTGTGAGAGTTGCCATACGACTGATCCTGGTTGGAGTCCCGCTGCATTCCCGAATCACGATGATTATTACGTACTGGATGGAGCGCACTTGGACATTTCCAATGATTGTGTGTTATGCCACAATGGAGATTACAACAATACGCCGAATACTTGTGATGGTTGTCATATTGATGATTATAACCAAAGCGTTAATCCTAGCCACACTGCACTAGCTCTTCCAACTGACTGTGAAACATGCCATACGACGAACCCCGGATGGAGCCCTGCGACTTTTGCTATACATGATAATTATTATGTACTAGATGGAGCACATGCAGCAGTAGCCGATGATTGTGCCTTGTGCCACAATGGCAATTACAACAATACGCCCAATACCTGTGATGGCTGCCACATGGACGATTACAACAGTTCAATTAACCCCAATCACGCTGCCATTGCTATTCCAATTGAATGTGATATGTGTCATACGACCGATCCTGGATGGATACCTGCTACTTTCCCCATTCACGATGATTATTATGTGTTGGATGGAGCGCACGCTACAGTGGCCGATGATTGTGCCTTGTGCCACAATGGCAATTACAACAATACGCCCAATACTTGTGATGGTTGCCACATGCCAGATTACAACCAGAGTGTCAATCCAAATCACGTAGCTCTCAATCTCCCAGTAAATTGTGATATGTGCCACACTACAGATCCAATGTGGATGCCTGCGACTTTCCCAATACACGATGATTTTTGGCCACTAAATGGCGCTCATGCTTTGATTGCCAATGATTGTATCTTATGTCATAATGGGGATTACAATAATACTCCAACTACTTGTTTTGAATGTCATATAAATGATTATAACGCCGCTACCAATCCGAATCACGTAATTTCACAATTCCCAACTACTTGTGATGATTGTCATACAGAAACTGCATGGATACCAGCTACCTTTGACCACAATAATTTCTATCCATTAACAGGAGGACATGCTATTATAGCAGATGACTGTAATGCTTGTCATAATGGAAATTATCAGAATACGCCGAATACCTGCGATGGTTGCCATATGCCAGATTACAATGCAACCACCAATCCAAACCATCCAAGTTTAGGCCTCCCAATAGATTGTGAAATGTGCCACACTACCGATCCAAACTGGATGCCTGCTACCTTCCCGATACACAATCAATATTGGCCATTAAATGGAGCACATGCTGCCATATCCAATGATTGTGTAATGTGTCATAATGGAAACTACAATAACACTCCAACTGACTGCTATGGCTGCCACGCGAATGATTACAATAATGCGACCAACCCCAACCACCAGTCGGCAGGATTCCCCACCGATTGTGAATTGTGCCATACAGAAGATATGTGGGTACCCTCTACATTCGATCATGACGGCATGTACTTCCCCATTTATTCAGGTAAACACAAAGACGAGTGGACCTTGTGTTCGGAATGCCATATTGGGGGCAACTTCTCTACCTTTAGCTGCATAGATTGTCATGAGCACGATGACCCACTTGAGCTTGCCTATGACCATACTGGCGTTCCGGGGTATGTGTATCAAAGTAGCGCATGTTTTGCCTGCCATCCGGAGGGCGAGGATTAGTAATATAGGAGAAGGGATTTTCAAAAGTGTGAACTTTTGAAAATCCCTTCTCTTATTATCCCTTCCCATTCAAGCTCTTTTTCTTCCCATTCAGCACATTCTTAAAAATAGGTCTTACCAAAAACATAGATGTTTAATGTTGAGAAATAATAAGTGGGATAGCGATGTTCGGAAGCAACCTGGTTATTCCCTTTTTTCGTATAGGTATTAAATCAAATCTCGAATCATGAAGTTTCAACCATTCAACAACATATTTCTTCTTTTTATCTCAACCCTAATTATTTCTTGCAACTCTAATCCCCAGGTCATTCAAAGTGAATCTGCAAAATCAAGCTTGGCATCCAATGGAGGCGCTGAAGCAAATAGCTTACCGGTATTTGATGAATTGCCACCGCTCAAGGATGCTGCTTCAAGTGAGCACAAAGTGGTCGTTGAAGAAGTATTGAATACAGAAAAATATTCTTATCTGAATGTCACAAAGGATGGAGAAAAATTCTGGATTGCAATTTCTAAGCGAGAGGTGATGGTAGGTGATACTTATTATTATAAAGGAGGTCTGCTAAAGAAAAATTTTTTCAGCAAGGAATTCAACCGCGTTTTTGAGACGGTTTATCTGGTATCCAATATTTGGAAAAAACCCACCATTGCAGAAGGAGGCTCTGCAGTTGATGAAGCATTGGCACATTCACATAGAGGAGCACATCCATCTCCAAATCTGGAAGTAAAAGACATCCAACATACAGAAGGAGCTATCAAGCTATCTGACCTTTTTGAAAACAAATCGAATTATGCCAATCAAACCATCAAAGTCACTGGAAAAGTAGTCAAAGTGAATCCGATGATTATGAATCGCAATTGGTTGCATTTGCAAGATGGTACAGGTGAAGGATTGGATTTGACCATTACTACTTCTGAAAGTGTGCCTTTGGGGGCCATTGTTTCCCTGGAAGGTAGGATTGCTCTGGATAAGGATTTTGGAGCGGGGTATCGGTATGATATTATTATGGAGGGAGCGGTCCTGAAGTAATCGCCCCAATTTTTGGGCTGATTGAAAAATGTCAATAATAACATTCTAAAGAAGGTAATTAACTCAAGTTACTGGTTTGCTGGTTCCTGGGTGCTAGGTACACGATCAAATTAATTGGTTTTTCAAATAATTCAACCAGATTCTTTATTTATCCAGCCCCAGGAAACCCAGTACCCAAATAAATAGCAACTTGGATTAATTACCTTAACTTTTAAATCTGCCCAATAAATTGGGTGATTACATATGCAAAAACTCAAAAACTTAATCTTCCGATTTTTTGGCACCTCTGCGGCTGGTCTGTATATGATTCTCTTCGCTGTCGCTATTGCTGTCGCTACATTTATCGAAAATGATTTTGGTACCAGTTCGGCACAAAAAGTGATTTTCAAAGCGGGATGGTTTGAGTTGTTGTTGATCCTGTTTGGGATTTCAATTTTGGTTAACATTTACCGATTTCGAATGATTCCGCAAAAGAAGTGGGCGATTTTGTCTTTCCATGCTTCTATTATCATTATTCTGATTGGAGCTGGGGTTACGAGGTATTTTGGCTACGAAGGCATGATGCACATTCGAGAGGGGGATACATCTAATTCTTTTTTGTCATTTGATGAGTATTTGGTCTTTGAGGCAAGAATGGGGGAAGAGGAATTCAAGTTTGATGAACAGGTACTGTTTGCGACTTTAGGCAATAATAATTTGAAAAGATCTTACATTTTGAATGGACAGCAAGTAGATGTGGAAGTTACGGAGTTTATGCCCAATCCTAAGGAGCAAATAATAGACGATGACAATGGCTTACCAACGTTGAAAATTGTCATAGGAGGGGCAAATGGCAGGGAAGAATACTACATCCAAAAAGGAAAACGCTCCCGAATCCGAGGTACCTTGTTTAATTTTCGGGAAACTGAAGAACCGCTGGCTTTTAATATCAAATACCAGGATGAGCAACTCTATTTTAAAGCACCAAGCACTTTTTCTCAAACGGTCATGGCAACTCAAACCAAAGATGAATTGCCACCACATGAATACCATCCTTTAAAATTGAGAAGTCTCTATTCGAGCGGACAACAAAGCTTTGTTTTTGGCTTGTTCTCACCAAATGCCAGGGTAGCCTTAATGTCCTCTGATCAAAAGATGATCAATACAAGCATGGGAGGCTTGAAAGTAAAAGTGAGTAGCAATGGGGTAGAAGAGGAGCAATATGTTTTTGGAGCCAAAGGGGTGGAGGGACGACCAAGGGTATTCAATTTAGGTAATATGAGTTTAGCAGTTGCCTATGGTGCCAAGCGAATTGAATTGCCTTTTGGTTTGGCATTGCGCGATTTTCAGTTGGAGAAATACCCTGGCACCAACAGTGCTTCTTCTTACGCAAGTGAAGTGACCTTGATTGACCGAAGGTACGGCATTAATGAGCCCAAACGGATTTTTATGAACAATATCCTGGATTATGAAGGTTATCGGTTTTTTCAATCTTCATTTGATCAAGATGAATTGGGTACCTACCTGAGTGTGAATTTTGATTGGTGGGGCACCTGGATTTCTTACCTGGGCTATGCAATTTTAACCATTGGTATGTTTCTCACATTTTTCAGCAAAAAAAGTCGATTTCAACAATTGGTAAGGAATCTCAAAAACTTGGAAAAAGTCAGAAAACCTGTTGTTACCATTTTTGTGGGTTTGATGATTGCTTTCTCAAGCCCCATTTTTGCCAATACCAGTGCAGTCGGTGAACTACCAACCATCAACTACAATCATGCAGAAAAGTTTGGGCAATTGGTCATGCAGGATCATCGCGGACGTATGAAGCCCATGAATACCTATGCGAGTGAGATTTTGAGAAAATTATCGCGTAAAGAATCCTTGTATGGACTTACAGCCGAGCAAATCGTTCTTGGAATGGCGACGAACCCAAAAGATTGGTATAATGTGCCCTTGATCAAAATTGGGAAACATGAAAAGACCAAAAAAATATTACCAAGTCCTGAAAATGGAAATCTGCTCTCCTACAGCGATTTTTTTGATTTAGACGGAAAATATAAATTGCGGGAACATGTCCGTGCAGCATATAATACAGACAAAAAAGATAGAGGGGTTTTTGAGAAAGAAATGATGAAGCTTGATGAAAAAGTGAATATTTGCAGTATGGTCTTTTCTGGTAGCTTTATGAGATTATTTCCTATTCCCAATGACCTCAACAACACCTGGGAGTCCCCCAATGAAGGCAACCATGCAGGACATAAACATAGCAACGAAAATACATTTGCCAAAAAATATTATTCAGCGTACATCCCTACACTAAAAACAGCTTTAGCAGAAGGTGATTGGAATTTAGCAGATCGCTTGGTTACGGAACTAGGAGACTATCAAAGGCGATTTGGCAGTGCGGTCATCCCTTCTGATACTCAAAGAAATGCAGAAATATTGCTCAATAAACTCAAGGTCTTCAGTCGTTTGGGTAAAACCTACGGCTTATTGAGTTTAGTATTTCTTGGTTTGTTATTCACGGCTGTTTTCAAACCCAATCTGAATCTGAAAACGCCTGCCAAAATTGCATATGGTTTGTTCTTCCTTGCATTTTTGATGCACTTTTTGGGCTTGGCATTGCGCTGGTATGTGTCTGGTCGAGCCCCTTGGAGTAATGGCTATGAATCTATGATTTATATCGGGTTCACTACAGTTTTAGCAGGGCTCATTTTTGGTAGGAAATCTTTGGGGGGTATGGCAGCTACCAATGTGCTTGCTTCTTCCATTTTAATGGTAGCAGGTTTGAGTTGGCTAGATCCAGAAATTACCCCATTGGTACCAGTATTAAAATCCTATTGGCTCACCATTCACGTTTCCCTGATAGCCGGCAGTTATGGATTTTTGATGTTGGGAGCCATCATCGGCGTTTTGAATTTGCTGATGATGATTTTCAGAAATCAAAAGAATGCCATCAATGTCAACCGCATCATCAAGGAAATGACTCAAATCAGTGAGATGACACTCCTGGGAGGCTTATTTATGATAAGCATCGGCACTTACCTCGGAGGCATTTGGGCAAATGAATCCTGGGGAAGATATTGGGGTTGGGATGCCAAGGAGACCTGGGCTTTAGTGACTATTTTGGTATATGCCTTTATCCTGCATATGCGTTTCATTCCAGGATTTAGAGGAGCATATGCTTTTAATGTTAGTTCTCTATTTGGTTGGGCTTCTGTGATCATGACCTATTTTGGTGTGAATTATTACTTGTCTGGATTACATTCCTATGCAGCAGGAGATCCAGTTCCCATTCCAGATTTTGTATATTATGCAGTAGCTATTTTGACGGTTATTAGTTTGTTAGCTTTGTGGAGGAATAAGGTTTTCAAAAAAGAAAGCCGGACTAAAGCATAGATAGAAATGATTTGCTTAAGTTCTTGTTCACAATTATGAAATTTAAACTTATCATACTGCTAATCATTGGCACTTGGCTGGGCATGCTCCTGGGCATTTCTTTTCTGGAAGCACCTTTGAAATTTAGAGCACCAAATATTACGCTACCATTAGGATTAGGCATTGGAAAATTGGTCTTTTCTGCCCTCAATAAAGTTGAAATCACTTTCTCATTGATCTTTGGAGCCTGGCTCATTTACCATTTTAAAAATCTTACCTCAGTTGTCCTTGCAGTTGGAGTTCTATTGATATTAATTATTGCAATTCAGTCCATTTGGCTCATTCCAGTTTTGAATGCCCGAGCTGATGATATCATTGCAGGATTGGAAGTAGCTTCAACCAATCATCACCTTTATTATGTGATTTTAGAAGGCTTGAAAGTATTTTTATTGTTCTTTGGATTTGTAAAGATCTACAACCATAGCTAGGTAATCATTTCTATTTCATTAACTGTTTAATTCCGGAAGGCAAAAATTTCATGGTCGGCAAACTGTACATGACTTTTAGGTCGTCAAAAATGCCACTTTCATTTCCTAAAAATTGAAGGATTTTCTCCGGAGCAACTTTTTTGAACATCCTGCTGAAGATTTGTTTGCCCGTCATTCTCTTTGAAAGGATAACATCAATGAGCGTTCTGTCATACCATTGAAACATTTTCTCCCGAAAGGTAAATTCAACTAATGGACTTTTGCCTTTACTCAAACGCTCAGCGATTTTGGCGGTATGTTTTTGAATAAACTGGAAGGTATATCCACTACTTGCTTTGGTATGTCCACCTGCTGTTCCGATATTGATAATTTTATGTTGAAAATGAGAAGGAAATTTTTTCAAGGACATTGGAATCACGCCGTATTCTTCATGGCTGATGTCGTAATTGTTTAAGGACAAATCATTTTGAATGTATTGAATCAGGGCCTCTTTGTATTCGTTTTTTGGAAGCAACTCACCTGTGAACAGGGTATATTCAACCAGCGCTTCATTTGGGCTTACGGGTAAAATATACATGAAAGTAATACCATGTCGCTGAGATAAGCTGAAATCCATCAGAGTCCCTACGTTGGGGTCAAACACAGGTTCTTTAGTCCTAATCTCCCAGCCCATAAAATGTTGTAATAGTGTATCCTCTTTTGAATACTCAGGATTCATTAAGCTTGTTGAATTAAACAGATATTCGGCAGTAAATGTACCTGATGCTGTTTTCAATACCGCTTTACCGTTTACTACTTCAAAGTCTTTAATCTCCTCAGTTCGGAATGCTACATTGTCAAATTTTGAAGCATATTCCAAGACAAAATTGTAAAAATCGATGCCTCGAATCATTTTGTATTTATATTGCTTCAAATCAAAGCGTTTGAGAAAAGACTCAGTTTTAAATTCAAGTGTTTTCCAATGATGTCTTACAATGGGTTCAAACAAACCACTGCCTTTTTCCCAATAACACCAGGTTCGGTCGTTTTGCGCTTTACGTTCTTTATCTACAATTAATATTTCCTTGTTGCTCAGCTTCGAGTCACTCAAAATCCGGTAAAGCAAACTCAAGCCTGCGCATCCAGCTCCAGCAATGATGTAATCATAGGTCATGTACCTTAAATTTTTCCGTTGATTCCGATATGAGCAAAATACCGTATCTCCAAATTTCTTGCAATTTACGTGCTTGCTGGGATACAGTGATTACTTATCAACCCCACAATAACAAGATTTTTCAATCCTTGTTTATCATTGAACACTAATATCACTGCTACAATTGCTCCTCAATAAATTTACCCTTTTAAGTACTAATGCGAATTAAGGGTTGAGTTTTGCCCTGGGATTTAAAATAGTTTGCGATAAGACTTGGCAAGTTTTTAAAAACTTACGAATTCTAAATCCTTGACAATCACTAAAGAATTAATCTCAATCCTTAAATCACATTACTAATATTAATAGGTGAATACCTAACATTAGGTAATACCATTTTCCCAAACAAAAGGTATTGTAAGAATTACTGCGCTCTTCTACTTTTGCACTAGTGATTTTATTTAGACTCAGTCTAGATTAAAGTATTTTCTTTTTTTGAAATGACAATTTTTGAAAAAGGCTGTTTGGAGGTAACATAAACAACTAACCAAGAAAATGAATCTTTATTTAAAACTACTGCTATTTGGTTCTGTCCTCTTTTTAGCTTCTTGTGACAAAGACGAGGATAATGATTTTACAATTGGCGTACCTGAAACTTATTCTTTTGAGCGCGATGGTGCAACTACGGTTTCTTTCAGTGGCCAAACGACTCGGATTCAAATGGGACAGGAACTGATTTCTGCAATGAAGGATTTTGGTGTGTCTGAAACTACGCTTTTGGAAATGTATGCCAATGAAACAGCAGATGGCACCGATGCCAATCCTTTTTCTGATGCAGCTTTGAACGAATCTACCAAAAGCATTCGCTCAAAAACTGCCGCTTCTGCTGACTTTTTTTCCTCAAATACAGTTGATGCAGCTGCAATCAAAGAAGATTTTGCAAGCTGGATTTCTGCTCAGGTGAATGAAATTTTCCCAAATGAAAATGAATTGGCTGAAGCTGGTAAAGCTGGACAAATTGCAGATGGAACCTCTACCCGTTACGTAAATGCAAAAGGCTTGGAATACAACCAGGCAGTCAACAAAGGTTTGATTGGAGCTTTGATGGCTGATCAGGCTTTGAATAACTACCTCGGAACTGCTGTGTTGGATGCTGCTGACAACCGGGCATTAAATGATGCCGGAATTGTTGCTGATGGCAAGAACTACACGACCATGGAGCACAAATGGGATGAAGCTTATGGTTATCTTTATGGAACTTCTGTCAACACTGCTGACCCAAATCCAACGATTGGTTCTGATGACTCTTTCTTGAACAAATACATTGGTAGAGTAGAAGGCGATCCTGATTTCGCTGGTATCGCTGAAGATATTTGGGAAGCTTTCAAAATGGGACGTGCTGCCATCGTAGCTGGTGATTACGATGTCCGCGATGAGCAAGCTGATATCATTCGCGAGAAGGTTTCAACAGTGATTGCCGTTCGTGCAGTTTACTACTTACAACAAGGCAAAAATGGAATTGAAGGTGGTGACATGGGTGCTGCCTTCCACGATTTGAGTGAAGGTTTTGGCTTTGTATACAGCCTTCAATTTACTCGTCAACCAAATGCTGCTTCTCCTTATTTCTCTAAAGCAGAAGTAGATAAATTTATTGATGATTTGTATGGTGCAACAAATGGTTTTTGGGATGTGACTCCTGCGACTTTAGATGCTATTTCAGAGGCGATTGCAGCGAAGTTTGATTTCACAGTTGCTCAAGCTGGCAGCTAATCATATTATATTGATAGCCATACAAAAGTTCAAACCTCAACTCTTGTATGGCTAAATGATAACAAATCATTAGGCGGCGACCGCAGGTCGTCGCCTTTCAGAATTTATAGCCCTTATGAAAAAATTACTCTTCTTTCTCATTCTAGTTACAGCCTTCTCTTGTGGAGACGATAATAAAGAACCGGTAGATCCTACTCCAGTAGATAATTTTGATCGGCAGGCTATGTTAGCACACTGGGCTGACAATTACATTATTCCCGCTTACACTTTTTTTGGAGAAAAAACCAAAGAATTAAAATCTGCAGGCGATGCATTTGCAGATGATCCTACGGAAGCCAATTACGATTTTTTAGTCACCAAATGGGAATTGGCATATGCTTCCTTCCAGGATGTATCAATGATTGACATTGGAAAAGCAGAGGAGATACGTTTTACGAACAATTTAAATATTTATCCCAGTGATGTGGCAGGTATTGATGCCAATGCGATGAATGGAGATTTCAATCTTGATCTCCCATCGGAAATTGACAAGCAAGGATTTCCAGCATTAGATTACTTACTTTTTGGTGTCGAAAGTGGCCGTGAACAAATCCTTGATTTTTATCAGAATGCTTCCAATGCAGGTGCTTATCTGACTTACCTGCGTGGCCTGGTGGCCAGGATTGATGATTTGACTCAATTGATTTTGCAAGACTGGACAAATGGTTTTCGCGATAAATTTGTAAATAACAGTGGCAATTCAGCCACAGCTTCCGTAGATAAATTAGTAAATGACTTCATCTATTATTATGAAAAGCATCTACGAGCAGGCAAAGTAGGCATCCCTGCCGGGGTATTTTCAGGAAGCCCATTGAGTGCAGCTACTGAAGCTTATTACCGACAAGATTATTCCAAGTTTCTACTGAATCGCGCTTTGGATGCAGTCCAAAATTTCTTCACACATGCCAATTATGATGGTTCCAGCCCTGGTTTGAGCATGAAAGATTATTTGGACTACCTGGAAGTGAAAAAAGGAGAAGAAGATTTAAGCCAGGTAATCATTCAGCAGTTTAATGCAGCTCATTCGACAATTAGCGAATTGAACGACAATTTGGCTCTTCAAGTGCAAACAGACAATTTTAGAATGCTCGCAGCCTATGACCAGTTGCAGCTTAATGTGGTGAATATCAAAGTTGATATGCTTCAGGCATTCAATGTTAACGTAGATTATGTAGACGCAGATGGGGATTGATTGGTTGATACTACGATGCTGCAATGCTATGATGCTGCAATCATATGAGGTTTATTTATGAAGACTACAGCTATTAATAAATATTTGAACGAATATACGGATGCTGCTCCTTTGGCAGTTTTCCGTATTTTTTTTGGTGGTATTATGCTATTTAGCATGATTCGTTTTCAGTCTTATGGTTGGATTGAGAAGTTGTATATAGAACCTCAGTTTTTCTTTTCTTATTTGGGTTTTGAGTGGGTCAAGCCTTTTGGAGAATATACCTACCTTTTGTTCATCCTTTGTGGTCTGGCTGCTTTCTTTGTAATGATAGGGCTTCAATACCGGGTTGCTATTATTACCTTCTTTTTGAGCTTCACCTATATTGAGTTAATGGACAAGACCAATTATCTCAATCACTATTATTTTGTTTCCTGTCTTTCTTTTTTGATGATTTTTTTGCCCGCCAATGCTGCTTTTTCTGCAGATGCTTTTTGGAAAAAAAAGGAATTTAAGGTGCCCAGGTGGAGTATCGATGCCATTAAGTTGTTGCTGAGCATTGTTTGGTTTTATGCAGGTTTGGCAAAGCTCAATTCAGATTGGTTGCTAGAAGCACAGCCCCTAAAAATTTGGCTGACGGCGAAATACGATATTCCGATTTTAGGCGATTTGCTGCAAAAAGAAGCATTTCATTATTTATTTAGTTGGTCGGGCGCATTATATGATTTGAGTATTCCTTTTTTGTTGTGGAATTCCAAGACCCGGAATTTGGCTTTTGTTGCCGTAGTTGTTTTTCATGTACTTACCCGGATTTTATTTCCTATCGGGGTATTTCCCTGGGTAATGATTGGAAGTGCCCTGATTTTTTTTGATGCCAAGTTCCATCGGAGGATTTTGGAATTCTTCTGGAAAAAAAGGAACATGCTATCGATGTCCATTGTCGCACAAAAAAATAGTCTATATCAAAAAAACACCCTTGTAATCCTAGCTGTTTTTTTCCTGTTCCAACTCTTGATTCCATTTCGTCATTTGCTTTATGAAGGTGAGCTTTTTTGGACGGAGCAAGGCTACCGCTTTTCCTGGCGGGTAATGCTCATGGAAAAAGCCGGCTACGCCAATTTTAAAATTGTGGATCCTGAAACGGGCAAGCGCTTTTATATCCAAAATGGGAATTTCCTGAATCCGCTTCAGGAAAAACAAATGGCAACTCAGCCTGATTTTATATTGGAATTTGCCCACTTTTTGGAAAAGCATTTTAGGCATTCCGGATTCCCGGATCCTGAAGTATATGTAGAAAGCTACGTGGCACTTAATGGTCGTAGCAGTCGCCCTTACATTGATCCTGAAATTGATTTAACCACTATCAAACCCTCATGGAAACCCAAAACATTTATACTGCCATTTAATGATGAAATTAAAGGATTTTGATACCATAATCGCCAAATATTTTTGGTTGATTTCTATTGTTGAGTTTAGTTATCGAGCGAAACTGCCAAATAAATTTGGCGGTTACCCAGGCAAACAGGTTTTTACATTTTGGATACTGGTACCTCTACTTTTTGAGGTGAATTTCCTGAATGCTCAATTATCCATTTCTGGAATGATTTCCGATAATGAAGGTGTACCCATTGCTAAGGCAGAGATTTTTCTACTGCCTCAAACAGAAGCTTATGAGACGGACCAAAATGGCAATTATGTAATAAGTGACTTAAAACCAGGTAAATACGAATTGGTAGTTTTGGTTAATGGATATCAAACCAATCAAAAACCAATTGAACTGAAAAAGGAATCCCTGGTAGAAAATATTACTTTACAAGAATTGGCAATAGACCTTAATGAAGTAATTGTTTCTGGAGAGAGTGAACACCAATTTCGCATTCGAAAATTGAGGGCAGTTGAAGGAACCGCCATTTATGCAGGCAAAAAATCTGAGGTGGTCTTGCTTGACCAACTAACTGCCAATATGGCTGCCAATAAGGCTCGTCAAATCTATGCTCAAATTACTGGTCTGAATATTTACGAAGCCAATGATGCGGGGCTTCAGCTCAATATTGGCGGGCGCGGTCTGGATCCCAATCGGACAGCAAATTTCAATACCCGTCAAAATGGATACGATATTTCGGCAGATGTGCTGGGCTATCCGGAAAGTTATTATTCCCCTCCGGCAGAAGCTTTGAGTGAGATTCAAATTATTCGTGGAGCTGCTTCCTTACAATATGGGACTCAATTTGGAGGCTTGGTCAATTTTAAATTCAAGAAACCAAATCCACATAAAAAAATTGAGTTGGTTGCTCGTCAAACTGTTGGTTCCAATGCTTTTTTCTCTTCTTTCAATTCAATAAGCGGTACCCTTGGGAAGTTTTCCTACTACACCTATTTCAATTATAAAAAGGGGGAAGATTTTCGACCCAATTCTGATTTTGATGCCAAAAATATTTTTGCACACTTCAATTATCAGGTTTCGAGAAAAACAAGCCTGAATGTTGAATATACCTTTTTGAATTATTTGGCCCAACAAGCAGGTGGTTTGACAGATGCCCAGTTTTATGAAAATCCCGATTTTAGTAATCGTACCCGGAATTGGTTTGAGGTGAACTGGAATTTATACGCTTTGAACTTCAAACACAAGTTTTCGTCTAAAACGGATTTTTCCCTGCATGTTTTTGGACTGAATGCTTCCAGAAATGCGGTCGGTTTCCGCACCAATCGCGTTTCGCAAACGGACGACCTCACAGCACCACGCGATTTGCTAAAAGGCAAATTTCAAAACTGGGGGACGGAAGCAAGATTTCTACATCGCTATCAATTGGCAAACCGAAGCGCTGTATTTTTAATCGGAACCAAATTTTATAAATCTAATAACGGTGCAATTCAAGGTGCTGGGTCTAATAGTACAGAAGCCGATTTTTCTGTACAAAACGATATTTTTTCTGATTACCCCAATCAATCTGATTTTTCTTTTCCCAACCTCAATGGGGCTCTGTTTGGAGAACATATATTTTACTTAAGTGATAAGTTTTATATTACTCCAGGAATTCGGGTTGAATACATCAAAACAAAAAGCGAAGGTACTTTTCGGGTGATTGATTTTGACCTGGCTGGCAATCCCATCAGAAATGAAATCTTTGAGGATAATCGAACCTTTGAACGAAAACGAGTATTGCTGGGAATGGGTTTAAGCTTCAACCCCTCTGACTCTCTTGAAACCTATTTCAATTTTTCTCAAAACTATCGTTCGGTAACATTCAATGATATTCGAACCGTCAACCCCTCCTTCCAAATTGATCCCAACATTTCAGATGAAAGTGGTTTCACTGCTGACCTCGGATTCCGAGGAAAAATAAAGCAAATCAATTTTGATTTCAGTGCTTTTGGTTTGTTGTATGACGACCGCCTGGGAGAAGTACTTCGCCCTGAAACGAGAATTAATGCTGAAGGAAACGAAGTAGAAACTGGAAGCGTTGTTCGATTTAGAGGCAATATTGGAAGTGCCTTTATTTATGGATTGGAAAATCGAATTGATTGGAATATCCTGCAACCAAATTTGGAAGAGAAGAAGTATTACAAGTTAAATGTATTTACAAATATTGCCTTGACGCGATCCAATTATTTTAGCTCAGAAATACCGGGAGTAGAGGGAAAGGAGGTGGAGTTTATTCCTTTTTTGAATATGAAATCAGGTATTGGATTTGGCTATAAAAATCTGCTTGGGAGTTTCCAATGGACCTACCTGTCTGAGCAATTTACAGATGCTTCCAATGCACCTCAAAATAGGAATGACAACCAAAGCGGCATTTTGGGTAGCATTCCCGCTTACGGGATCGCAGATTTTTCGCTTTCCTATCGATTTAAATTTTTAAGGATAGAAACAGGGATCAACAATCTATTGGATAATAGTTATTTTACAAGGCGAGCAACAGGATACCCCGGACCTGGAATTATTCCCTCAGCACCAAGAACTTTTTATGTGACCCTCGAAGTGAAATTATAATGGATAACATGAATCATCCCCCAAAGGCAGGGTTGATTGGTTCTAATTTAAACTGTTTTTAATCAAAATTAAAATGAAAATCAAAATGAAAAAGCCAAATATTAATAAAGCCAAAGGGACATTCTTTTATTTTTATTTTCATTTTTATTTTCATTTTTTGAAAAAATGATAGAACCAATCACCCCTGCCCAAAGGGGCAAGCTGAATTTTCAGATTACATCTTAAATCACTGAATTTCAAGTCACTATGTAATGTATTTTTGTTGCGGGGTGCGAGTTGCGGGTTTGACCACCCCGCAACTCGCAACAGATTGAATATCAACAGATTAGGCAAGAAAAGATATACGAAAGGTTTTTTATTGGCAAAATTTGGGATGACTCATGTTATTTATTTATATTTATCATTTCATAATCTTCATAAATACCTTCACAAACCACTCAGAATCTGCACTTATCAATCTATCCAGACTTTTATCAGCTCTTTCAGAAAAGGATTTGATTTCTTTTATCACTTCTGAAAATTCTGCTGACTCGGCACTTTTACCTTCTACATTGGATACTTCAACCAGAACCCTCAAAACAGGCTCTAGTTCCTTCTTTTTTCTTTGAATTACAATTTTCTTTACTACTGACCACATGTCTTTTTCTGCAATAAAGAAATCCTTCCGTTCTCCAGCTTTTAGCTTTTTATAGACCAATCCCCAATCGACCAATGCCCGCAAATTCATATTGGCATTGCCCAATGAAATTTGGAGTTCATCCATGATTTCCTGGGCGCTTAGGGGTTCTGGAGCAATGAGCAGTAGGGCATGGATTTGAGCCATAGTCCGATTGACACCCCAGGCTGATCCAAGGGTGCCCCATGATTGAATAAATTTATCTTTTCCTTCTTGAAATTCCATATTGGTGATTTCACTTCAAAAAAAATCATTGGAAAGTTGTGTATATCAACTCACACAATGATTTCAGAATTTTCTGAAAATTATGACTTTTCTGAAAACCAAAGAAGTATTTTAGAGTTTTCTTTAAAAGGATTGTAAATTAGGACGAAGGAATTATTTTTTTAGACTAATCTAAAAAAATAATTTGACTTTTTGAGAAATAGGCTTTTCCTTTGAACCCTTATTTGTTAAATATTTATTAAGCTATTGATTAATAGTTACTTATGGGTTGAAATTGACGCTCTATTGGAAACTAGTTTAAATTTCAATCTTTAAATACAAAATCATGAAAATCCTCAAATATCTGCTTCTTTTGAGCTTGATAATTCCAAGTTTCGGAGCAAAAAATAGTATCAGTACAGAGCCAGACCCTAAAATCATCATCAAGCAAATGCAGGATAAGGCGAACGGTGAAAGCAACCAGGGGGAGGTCAAAATGACGATCATCCGTCCTACCTGGAAGCGGGAAATGACTATGAAAACCTGGAGTAAGGGTACCGATTATGGTCTGATTTTGATTACCAGCCCTGCCAGAGATAAGGGCACTGCATTTTTGAAAAGGGAGAAAGAATTGTGGAACTGGCAACCGACCATTGACCGAGTCATCAAAATGCCTCCAAGCATGATGATGCAATCCTGGATGGGATCCGATTTTACCAATGACGACATGGTACAGCAAAGTGATCCAGTAGAAGATTTTACCCATAAAATGCTGGGATCTGAGACCATTGAGGGAAGAGATTGCTATATTATTGAAATGATTCCCAAAGAAGAAACCGCTGTGGTTTGGGGTAAAATCATTGTTTGGGTAGCCAAATCTGATTATTTGGAATTGAAAACCGAATTTTACGATGAAGATGGCTATTTAGTGAATACCATGCTGGGAAAAAACATTAAAAACCTGGGCGGTAGAATGCTACCCTCTGTCATGGAAATTATTCCAGCAGATGAAGAGGGACAAAAGACGGTAGTGGAACAAATTTGGACTAAATTTGACGTAGCTACGAAGGAGTCTTTCTTCTCAGTTCAGAATATGAAAAGAATCCGTTAATTAATGTTACTATGCTGCAATGCTACAATGCTGCAATATTGTAACATGATGTATTGTAGTATTGCAGTATCAAAAAATAATAGTATAAATAAATGCTACTCAAACTTGCGTGGCGGAATATCTGGAGAAACAAGCGACGAACCTACATCACTGCAGCTTCCATTCTTTTTGCGGTTTTGCTTGCTTCCTTTATGCAGTCCATTCAAAAAGGGGCATGGGACAAGATGGAAAATAGCCTGATTACCTCCTATTTTGGCTATGCCCAATTGCATCAGGAGGGCTACATGGAAGACCAAACCATTGAAAAGGCTTTTCCCTTCAGTCCTGAAATTCAAGAACTTCCAAAGAACATTGATGGTTTAAATGGCTTTGTGCCCCGTTTGGCTTCTTTTGCTTTAGCTTCTTATGGCATACAAACCAAGGGTGTTTTTGTAGTGGGGACGGACCCTAAAGCAGAAAATAATTTGACCAGGTTGGCAGACAAAGTGGTTCAAGGAAGCTATTTGAATGGGGATGAAAATTCGGCCTTGATTGTGGAGGGCGTCGCAAAGACACTGAAAATTGGCCTTGGAGATACATTGGTCATGATAAGTCAAGGCTACCATGGGGTCAATGCAGCCGGAAAGTTTGTGATTAAAGGTATTTTACATTTTCCTTCTCCCCAATTGAATAAGCAATTTGTCTTTTTACCCCTGGGCGCAGCTCAATCCTTTTATGGAGCAGAGGGCTTGGTAACCCGTGTTTCTTTGGATATAGCCGGGAAAGAACAAATGCCCCAAGCAATTCAGGCGGTTCAAAAAAATGTTGGAGAAAATTATGAGGTGATGGATTGGCAAGAATTATTGCCTGCCCTGGTAGAAGCCAGGGAAGTAGATACTGCCGGAAATTTTTTAGTGCTATTAATTTTATATGTCATCATCACTTTTGGGATTTTCGGTACGGTACTCATGATGACCAAAGAACGCGAGTACGAATTTGGAGTTTTGGTCGCCATAGGCATGAATCGCTTAAAATTAGGCGCTTTAGTTTGGATGGAAATCATAATGCTGGGTTTGTTTGGCGCTTTTTTGGGCATTTTGGCAAGTTTGCCGGTTGTAGGGTATTTCAATAACCATCCGCTGGATTTTAGCCAAATGGAAGGGATGTCCCAGGCGTATGAAAAGTTTGGTTTTGAGCCCATTTTTCCTGCTGCTTTTGAGTGGCAAATCTTTTTGACGCATGCAGTCATCGTGTTCCTGGTGACTTCAGTATTGGCTATTTATCCACTTTTGAAAATTTGGAAATTGAAGCCGGTGGAGGCGATGAGGGGATAGATTATGAGAGGCAAGAAGCAAGATGCAAGAAAATCTTGCATCTTGCTTCTTGCCTCTAATTAAAAAGGAAAATGTTACTAAAAATAGCATGGCGAAATATTTGGCGGAGCCGCACCCGGAGTCTGGTAGTGATTGGAGCTATTGTCGTGGGAGTCTGGGCAGTTGTTTTTCTGATTAGCTTTTCTTCCGGAATGGTGACGAGTTATATCAACAATGCCATCGAAAATGAAATTTCTCATATTCAGTTACATCATCCAAAGTTTCAGGAAGATGAGGAAGTGCAATTTATTTTGGAGGATGCAGACAAAATAGTCAGGGATATTCAAAATTTGAAGGAAGTTAGAGCAGTTACTTCCCGAAGTTTGGTGAACGGTATGTTGGCTACGAGTAAAGGAGGGGTGAGAGGCATACGGGCTAAAGCAGTGGATCCTATTGCAGAAGCAAAAGTGACGCATTTGGATGAGAAAATTGTAGAAGGCAAATACTTTGACGATAGTCGTGGCAATAAAATCTTGATTGGAAAACGGCTGGCGGAGAAAGTAAAAGTAAAAATCAGATCCAAGTTAGTCCTCACTTTTCAGGACCTAAATGGTGAAATCAATGCAATCGGATTTAGGGTTCAAGGCATGTTCGATACAGGCAACAATGCGCTTGATGAAACGACTGTTTTTATCAAAAGATCAGACATTAATCCGTATTTGGGCAATGAACAAATGGCGCATGAAACTGCCTTGGTATTGCATTCCTTAGATGATATTGAATCTACTAAGCTTGCCTTAAAAGAAAACTATCCCAATCTAAAGGTAGATACCTATAAGCAAATTTCCCCTGAAATTGAGCTATTCGAATCGCAAATCAAACTCTCGGCGCTCATATTTACCATCATCGTCATGTTGGGTTTGATTTTCGGCATCATCAACACCATGTTGATGGCGGTCTTGGAACGCATAAAGGAATTGGGGATGCTCATGGCAATTGGGATGAATAAAGCCAAAGTATTTGCCATGATAGTTTTGGAAACCATTATGCTGGGGATGGTGGCGGCACCCATTGGTTTGGCAGTTGGTTATTTCACAGTCAATGCCTTAAAGGATAGGGGTATAGACCTCTCCGCCTGGTCAAAAGGCATGAAAGAATTTGGAATGTCCACCATTGTTTATCCCAACCTGGAAAGTGAATTTTATTGGTTGCTGGCGCTGGCAGTTGCTGTGACGGCAATTTTAGGATCGCTATATCCTGCTTTTAAAGCTATTAAATTAAAACCGGTAGAAGCCTTGAGGAAACTTTAATCATCGAAAATTCAAATCATGGTCATAAAAACAGAAAATATTCGCAAAACCTATAATCCGGATTCCATCCCTGTCCATGCATTAAAAGGAGTGGATTTAAAGATAGAAAAAGGAGAATTTACTGCCATTGTAGGTCCTTCTGGTAGCGGAAAAACTACCTTGCTCAATATCATCGGCGGATTGGATAGACCCACAGAAGGTTATATCGAAGTGGGTGGGAAAGATATTTCAAAATTATCTGACAATCAGTTGATTGACTTCCGTAAAAATAATATTGGTTTTGTGTTTCAAGCTTATAATCTGATTCCGGTTTTGACGGCAAAGGAAAATGTGGAATTTGTTATGCTTTTGCAAAATCGCCCTCAAGAAGAACGGGACAGCCGTGCAGAAGAATTGCTGAAAGCAGTCGGGCTAGAAGCAGAAATAAATCGCCGCCCCTCCAAACTCTCAGGAGGACAGCAGCAGCGGGTAGCCGTTGCAAGAGCCCTTGCCTCCAAACCAACTTTTGTACTTGCTGATGAACCTACTGCCAATCTAGACTCCAAATCCACCGCCAATTTGTTGGATATCATGGCAGAACTGAACCGCAAAGAAGAAATCACTTTTGTGTTTTCAACACATGATCAGCGAGTAATCGATCGGGCAAGAAGGGTTCTTACTTTGGAAGATGGAGTGATTGCTTCAGATATTAGCAATGCTTAATTTTATAATTCTACGATGCTACCATTCTGTGATGGTTTGATGTATAATATCATACCACCGCAGCATCGCAATATTATAACATCAATAAATGTCCCTAACTATCAACTTCAAACACCAGGTTTTCATTTCCAAGCCTCCTGAAGAAGTGTGGGATTATACTCAGAATTATGATTATAGAACGGAGTGGGATGATGGGGTCAAGCAGGCTGAGGTTCTTGAAACCCAACCTACCAGATTGATTAAATTGAAGATTGCTGGAGGTAATATTATCGTGTTTAAGTATAAGCAAGAAAAGCGACCACTTCAATCAAGCCTTTCAATTACAGAGACAAATTCAAAAATATTATTGGGAGGCGGCGGTTCCTGGCGTTATGAACCAATAGGAGACGGAACCCTTTGGACTCAATCCAATACAGTGGTTATAAGAGGAGACTGGTTCGGAAAATTGTTGCAGCCGCTGTTTCGGTTTACCTTAAAGAATGGAACCATCAGATCCATGAACAAAGCAAAATGGATTTTGGAAGCATAATTTTTTGTCATTCAATGTTTGTTTAAACATACGGTAATAAAATTTCAATACCCACAAACATTGAACGATTGTGTACTAGAAGCCTTTGATAATGAAACCAATACCAATCATTCTCTCCCTGATTTTTCAATTTTCTTTCCTTCATGCACAATCTGAAGAACCAAAAAACTGGACGCTTAGGGGCTATGTCAAAAACATGGGTACCTTTTTCTTTTTTGATGATGAGCTTGCTTTAGTCCCAGGTCTTCCCGTTGCGGTTGATACTTTTTTTCAGGAAAATTTAATTCATAATCGATTGAATTTCAATTGGTATTGGAATGAAAATTTGACCTTTAAGGCGGAGCTTAGAAATAGAATACTGGTAGGAGATTTGGTAAAATTACAGGAAGCAGTGGCAAGTCTTCCACTTCCTCCTGAATTTAGGCAACCAAATTATGCGGATGGTTTGGATCTGGCAAATGATTACCTGGACTTGTCTTTTGAAACTTCCAACTCAAAAGGCATCGCTTTTCAGAGTATGCTCGATCGGTTGTACTTGGAATATGCTTCCCAAAAATGGGAAGTCCGACTTGGGCGCCAGCGAGTCAATTGGGGGATCAATACCCTATGGAATCCGAATGATATTTTTAATGCTTTTACGTTTACGGATTTCGATTATGAAGAACGCCCTGGAAGTGATGCATTGAGGGTTCGCTATTTCACAGGATTCGCTTCCAGCATTGAAATAGCTGCAAAAGTTTTTGACGATTTTGATGAAGCTAGGATTGCTGGGTTATGGAAATTCAATCAATGGAATTACGACTTTCAGATTTTGGCAGGCATTGCGCAAAAAGATTTGGTATTTGGTGGAGGCTGGGCTGGTAGCCTTAAAAATGCTGGTTTTAAAGGTGAGTTTAGTTATTTTCATTCACTGGAAGAAGCTATTGACGACAGTTTTGGAGCTACTTTCGGAATAGATTATATGTTTCAAAATTCTTTGTATCTCAATAGTGGATTCCTTTACAACAGCAGTGGTCGCAATGCCTCTGGCACTGAGATTTTAAATTTTGAATTGTCTGCGCGGGATTTGTATCCCTACGAATTTACATTTATGGCACAAGCCCTTTATCCTTTTCATCCCTTGTTGAATGGCGCATTGGTAGTGCTCTATAGCCCTGGAGAAGCCAATGCACTGTTTTTGACGCCTACCCTGACTTATTCCGTTGCTGACAATTGGGATTTGGATTTAGTCGGACAATTGGTCTTTGGAGATGAAGCGGATGGAAAATACAGAAGCCCCGTGCAATTGTTATTTATAAGAACCAAATATAGTTTTTAATTACATTTAAGCACCAAATCAAATTTATCTACAACTAATTTTGGTTTCTTTTTTCCTCTTACTTCGTTTGCCAAGGGCATCCCTTGTCCAAGGGACTCCCTTTGGGATGGGGGAAAATACTCGTCAGAACTAAGGCTATGCCTGCGGTTTTCGCCTCGTTAGAGAAAAATAGAATTCCAAAATTTTACTTATACATAAATATGACTTGGTGCTTA
>JBGTQJ010000061.1:0-18174 GCA_041941305.1 Saprospiraceae bacterium | reverse complement strand
CGCCTCGTTAGAGAAAAATAGAATTCCAAAATTTTACTTATACATAAATATGACTTGGAACTTAGCTTGAATTTGCTGATACCATTGTGGTTTAGTATAGCGGGAAGCAAAATGGTGTCAGCAATGCTCCATTTTACTGCTAACACCATTTAGCTTTTCGCAAGTCATTGCTCAAAGGTGTCAGCAGGGTTGGCTGGTAAATAATTTCAAGCACTTTTTAGAGCCTAATTCCATCAAAACTTCAACCACTTCATTTCACTCTTGCTAGATTCTACAACCTTCTCAATGAATTGCATCCCACGCACACCATCTGAAACCGTCGGAAAATCCTGATAAACTGCTTCTGGTTCTTTTCCCGCCAATCTCGCTTGCACACAAAACGCAAAATTTCGGTAAATACTTGCAAAGGCTTCGAGGTACCCCTCAGGATGTCCTGCTGGAATCCTTGTATGTGCAGTAGATTCCGGATACAATTCTCCAACGCCTGTTCTTAAAACTTCCATTGGTTTATCTCTCCACTTTACATATAATGTATTGGGTTCCATTTGGAACCATTGCAAGCCAGCAAGTGTGCCATAAATTCTGATATTTAAATTGTTTTCTTCACCAGCAGAGATTTGGCTGGCGTGGAGAATACCTTTGGCACCATTGTCAAAATGCAGTAGTACATTGCCATCGTCATCCAGCAGGCGACCATCCACAAAAATGCTGAGGTCAGCGCATAGTTCAGTGATTTTGAGACCCGTGATATATTCAGCGAGGTTTTCGGCATGCGTTCCAATATCTCCCATGGCGCCTGCAATGCCACTTCTTTTGGGATCGGTACGCCAGGCAGCTTGTTTTTGATCAGAATCTTCGAGCTTGGTAGACAACCATCCTTGAGGATATTCAACCACCACTTTTCGGATGACACCAATGTCCCCATTTTTGACCATGGATTTCGCCTGCTTGACCATTGGATAACCAGTGTAGTTGTGGGTCAAAGCAAAAATTAATCCTGTCTCTTTTACAGTTTGCTCTAAATCTAAAGCTTCTTCCATATCGAATGCCAGGGGTTTATCACAAACTACATGAAAGCCATTTCCCAAAGCCATTTTTGCAGGTCCATAATGTACATGATTGGGTGTGACAATGCTCACAAAATCCATTCGTTCCCCTTCTGGTAGTTCTTTTTCTTTCCTAATCATTTCTTCATAACTTCCATACACCCGTTCAGGTGGCAAATAAAAGTCTTCACCCGAAAGTCTGGATTTTTCAGGGTTGGAACTAAATGCTCCACAAACTAATTCGATTTGACCATCTAAAGCAGCAGCCATTCTGTGTACCGCTCCGATAAAGGCACCACGACCGCCGCCTACCATGCCCATTCTTATTTTTCGCATCTTTTTAGTGATGAATGATGAAGGATGAAGGATGAATGATTGTAATTTGAATAAAATCATCATTCATCACTTATCTTTCATAATTAAATTAAAGTTTTCGAATTTTAAGATTTCTAAACATGACCAGATGTCCATGATCCTGTAGCCCAATATGCCCTACTTTCGCCTGCCCATATTCAGGATAATCCACAAATTTGCTGTTTTGGACCAAATATTTCCAGGCTTCTGAACCGAGTTCGTATTCTACCGTTTGGTAGCCATTGAGCCAGTGTTCTACATGTCCATTGTTGTGAAGAATTCTTGCAGTATTCCACTCACCAACAGGATTGGTATGATCTTCTTTGGCTTCGTGGAGATCATAATTTTCGCCTGTCAAGTGTTTACTCATATCGCCATACATATTGATATAAGTCTGATTGTCAAGGAGTTGATATTCTGGAGCGAATTTCCAGATAGCATCCTCAGGCTTTTCTATGGCCAGGTAGAAAATACCACTGTTCGCAGTATCAGTGAGGGCAAAATCAATTTTTAATTCAAAATTTCCAAATTGCTCTTTGGTGATGAGATCTCCACCACCTTTTTGAACTTTTAGCATGCCTTCTTCCACCGTCCAGCCTTTCCCGGGTAGAGAATCTTTTCCATAGCCACGCCATTTGTCAGCAGTTTTTCCATCAAACAGCAGTTGCCATCCTTCGGCTTTTTCGGCTTCAGTGAGGTGATTGTGGATAGATTCGGGTTCAGTGCTTTCAATCCGCTCTTCTGAAGATTCAGAGCTTGTATTTTGGCAAGCTGAAAAAGCAAATACCAGCATCAGGAAGAGTAAAGTTGGTTTCATATGATACATGATTTATTTTGTTCTGTTGTTAATTTTGGATAGGAAGGCAATTATACGAAATATAGATCGCTGAATGGAAAGAATTCTTTTGAAAAGCTTTTTCCAGGTTTGAAGTTCTTTTCAGCATAGTCTTTTTAATCATTCTCTTCATCTCCATAACCATCTTTTTTACGCTCCCTGCAACCTTTCTTCAATGTTAATTATCCTTAATTTACGAAAAAATTCGTAAAAAGATTTGGAATTACGAAAATGTTCGTATAAAATTGCAATACGAAATCATTCGTAGAAGTTCATCAATCAACCAATATGTCTAGAAAAATATTTCAAAAACCTACCGATAGTGAACTGGCGATCCTTCAAATTTTGTGGGAACACGGTCCTGTATCGGTGCGCTTTGTGAATGATTTACTCAACGATCAACAAAGTAGCGGGAAAGAAATTGGCTACACGACTACCTTAAAATTTATGCAAATCATGCTCGATAAGGGGCTGGTGAAACGCAATACGGATAGTCGAACCCATATATATGCTGCAGCCATCAATGAATCGGAAACACAGGAAAAATTACTTAGCCAATTTGTCGATGCAGCCTTTAGAGGATCTGCGATGAAAATGGTCATGCAAGCTTTAGGCAATCACAAAGCTTCTGATGAAGAGCTCGATCAAATCAAAGCTTTGATTGAAGAAATGGAAAAGAAAAAATAAAACCCTTTAAAAGATCAAGTTCAAGATCAAGTTCAAAAAATTGCGCTTTGACTTAGTCTTGAACTTAGTCTTGAACTTATAAAGATCATGATTCACTCTATCATATCAGAAGAAATATTATATGCCTTGGGTTGGACGGTCATTCATTCCCTTTGGCAAGCATTTTTGGTTGGGTTGGTTTTAGCACTTTTGCTCGTGTCTTTGCAAAAGCATTCTGCCAAATTCCGATATGCTCTTGCAAATGCAGCAATGTTGTTTGTCCTGGGCTGGTCAATGTTTACTTTCCTGGATTATTATCAAACTGCACAAGTAGAAGTGATTGGCGACCTTACCTTTTGGGGTGCTGTTGGAGCGGCCGAAGGTGGCAGTTTCTTGCAAAACCTATATCACTCTTTTAGTGAATACTTCAACCAGCATTTACCATTGATTGTCACTTTTTGGTTGTTGGGCGTTGCATTTTTTATGCTTCGAATGTTGGGAAGCTTGGCTTATGTCCAGCATTTAAAGAATAAGCATACTCAGCCCTTGTCTGAAGTCTGGCAAGAGAAGCTTGAAATTTTGGCTGGCCGAATCCCTATGAAAAAAACGGTAGGCCTGATGGAATCTGCCATTGTAAAAGTGCCGATGGTTGTTGGGTTTTTCAAACCTGTGATATTGATGCCGATGGGAGCGGTGAATGGTTTGACCGTCGAACAGGTGGAGGCGATTTTAGCGCACGAGTTGGCACATATTTATCGCAATGACTACATACTGAATATTTTCCAATCTTTAATCGAAACCCTGTTTTATTTCAATCCTGCGGTATGGTGGATTTCTGCAAACATTCGCACAGAACGGGAAAATTGCTGCGATGACATTGCAGTAGAAGTTTGTGGAAATTCACTGGCTTATGCAAAGGCTCTGGTTAGTCTTCAGGAAATGCATCGCGCTGCTCCAGCCCTTGCCATGCCCCTTTCTGGCAATAAAAATCAACTGCTCAACAGGGTACGTCGTATTTTGAATCAACCACAAAATAAATCTAATATTATGGAAAAAATCACCGCGACTTTTATGCTTTTTATAGCCATGCTCATGCTCTCTTTTGGAGCAAACAATCCGCTTTCTCAGTTTTTGGAACATGAAGATGTAAGTGATGATTCTGCGCTACACATTATCGTTCAGGATCATCAGGATGAAGGAAATAATGAGTTCTTTTTTGCTCCTGAAAATGATACCATTCCAAAGAATAAAAAAGGTTCTACGTACATCCACAAAGAGAAAAATGATGATGATGAAGTACAGTTGATTATTAAGGATGGGAAGGTCAAACATTTGGAAATTAATGGAGAAGAAATTCCTGAGGAAAAATACCCAGAGTACGAAGATCTAGTAGAGGAATTGATGGAAGATATTCCAGAACCACCAGTTCCGCCGACCCCACCAGCACCGCCTGCTGCACTTTTTGCACCTAGTGCACCAGCGCCATCAGCTCCTCCTTCAGTTAAAGGAGTTCCAACGCCGCCGCCAGCACCTCCTGCTCCACCTGCACCACTTTGGCGTTCTTCAAAAAAATCGAGGAAAATTACCACGGAGAAAGATGAGGAAGGGCATACTTTAATTCTAATTGAAGATGAAAATGGAAAAGATCCGATTGAGATTAAGATCAATGCAGATGAAGAGGGGGTCATTGTCATTGATGGAGAAGAGATCAAAGGTTTGGATGATGGTGACCGGGTTATTATAGTGGAGGAATATGAAGATGGCAGCAGCTCAGATTATTTTGTCTTTGATAAAGATGCTCCAACGATCTGGAGTGGAAAGGCTTTCAAGAATTTGGAAAAACTGAATAAACTGAAGGGATTCAAGTATAAAGACAAAGACTGGAAAGAACTGAAGAAAGACGAGCAAAAAGATAAAGACAGTAATATTTGGTATTTTGATAATGGCAATGTCAAGGACCTGTTTGAAGAATATCAGGGTTATGCAGTTATTCCCGAAATCAATTCTGAAGTTTGGGAAAAACTCAACCTTGAACCCAATGTCGAATTAGCTCCAAATGCTTTATTGGAACTAAAAGACAATGCCTATTTGCTTCAGCCTAAAGTTAAAGAATTGTTGGAAGGTAAATTTCCAAATTATGTCTTTCCTGACCAAAGTTTATTAGAACTCAAATTACCCAATGTAGTTGTACCTGATGTGCAATCCGCAATTGAGGGATATCTTGCTGAAGTACCAGATCTTGACTATACCATGCCTCGCTTTTATGGCTATCAGTTTCATCCAAAAGGGCTTGGCGAAGAAGATCAAGCTGAATGGGATGCCTGGCACAAACGCTGGAATGACGAACTCAAGGAGCGCCTTAAAGATGGCAATGTGAGCAAAGAATGGATGGAAGAATGGCGAAAAAACCTGAAAGAAGACTGGCCAGAATTTGAGCAATACTTCCCTGAAAACAACAATCTCCTGTTCAATAATGGAAAAGTTTGGGATTACAAAGGAGATGCTTACAAGCGCTATCAGGATGCCCTGAAAAAATACAAAAAGAAAAGCCAGCCGATGAGCAATCCGTCTATCTTCGAAGGCAAGGCAAAATCTACCAGCTTTTTATTTTCTACCGATATTAATTTATCGTTTGGAGATGGCCTCCTTATCACTAATGGAGCTGTTTGGAATGATAAAATCAGCAAGAAAATTAAAAAAGAATTGGTTCAGGATAAATTGATTTCAAAAGGAGATTCCTTTGAATTGAAATTGACGTCCAAAATGATGAAAGTCAATGGTGTAAAGCAATCAACTGCTACCTTTCGGAAGTACCTGAAGCTATATAAGGAGCTATCAGGTAGGGATTTTGGACCTCGTACTAAAATTGAGTTTAAAACTTAATTATTGTTCTTTTTTCTTGATAAAAAAGAACCAAAAAATCAAATTTAATTCTTCTTTTGGCATCGCCCCAAAAGAAGCAAAAGGTCTAGGCTGTGCATATTTTGGCTAAAATTTAATTACCACCCCACACGCTACCCAAATGCTCGCATAGCTCGCGTGGGTAGCTTTCTTATCCTTCTCTAATTAAATTTCTTTACGCCAAAATCTACAATGCCAAAAAGCTGAATAACTAAGCTATTAAGGCACTATTTGAAACCAATAAGACAATAGAAAACTCTGAATTTTTTAATAATCACAAACTAAAACTCAATATGAAATTATTTAAAATCTTTTTTACACTAATCCTTTTTGCGATGGGTACGCTGGTAGTTGCCCAAAATGCAGATGATGACAACAAAGGTAAATCGGAAAAGAAAGTCATTATTATCAAAAAAACCATTGATGAAGATGGCAATGAGGTCATAGAAAAAATTGTCAAGGAAGGAGAGGAGGCAGATAAGGCCATTTGGATAGATAGTGAAGGCAATGATTTTGAATTGGATGGTCTGGACTTTAATTTTGACTTTTCCAAAGACTTAGATTTTGACTTCGAAAAACTCGGTGATAATATGATTTTGCTGGGAGATGATTTGGAGACCCTGGATATTTTAAAACTCAATACAGAAGAGTTGGAAAATATGTCCATAGAGTTGAATGAGAAATTGAAAGATTTGGATATCGAAATTAAAGAATTGGATGGATCCAATCATAAATTGCTAAAAATCAAAGGCTTGGATGGAGATGAATTGTATGAAATGGAATTTAAGGATGGTGAAATTCCAGCCGATGTAAAAGCGAAACTAAAAGCTAAAGGCATCAAACTCGGTAGCTTTGATGAATTGCACGAGCACAACGACTTCATTTTTGGTCATGAAAACAAAGCATTCCTCGGCGTTCAAATCGGTTCAAAAGTCACAGTAGAAAATATCGACGGCGAGGAAACCAAAACTGTTGAAGGTAAGGATGGAAATGGTGCCGTAGTACTTGGCATCATCGATGGTAGTGCTGCTGAAGCGGCTGGTTTGGAAAAAGGTGATGTCATTATTTCTATAGAAGGAAAGGAGGTGAGTGGACACAAAGAACTGGTCAATGTATTGGGCGATTACAAACCGGATGACAAAATCCAAATAGCCTATCTACGTGACGGCAAATCAGCTCAAACTGAAGCTACATTAACTGGACCAAAAGCTTCCAAAAGCATGAATCTTTGGTTTGATACAGATGGTGAGGAGCACGACCTGAATGGGAAAAATTACTTTTTCTTCAAAGACAGTGATTCTGAGCATGAGGGACATGACTTTGACCGCAAAAACAGCTTTTTCTTTATGCAGAATGATGAAGATGAGGATGGTGAGATAGTCGTAAAGTCTAAAAAGAAAATTGTAATCATCAAAAAGAAAAAAGATGGCAATGAAGTGGAAGTCACAGTAAAGACAGATGCTGATGATCGGGAAGAAGAGGAAAATACGCCCAATGCACCTGCAACGCTTGATTTCGAAGCGATGAACGTCTTTCCCAATCCAACAGACGGCATGGTGCAAATCCAATTCAAAGCAGATGCTGTACCAACGGTCATCAGCATCACAGACGTTACCGGCAAATCGATTTTTAGAGAAGAATTGAAAAACTTTGATGGGAATTACAACACGCAGGTAGATGTGAGTGATGCGGCGAAAGGTACCTTGTTGTTGAACATCAGCCAGGGTAAGAAATCTTATACGGAAAAGATCATTTTTGAGTAGTAATTAGCTTCGCTATATCATTTGAGTAAAGAGGGGGCGGTCACCCGACACGCGCCCTCTTTTTATTTGAAAAATTCCTGTTTGTTTTCTTTCAATTGTGCAACATGTCTTTCTGCATGTTTGCTAAGGAAAAAGATGTACTCGTATACATTGATTTTGCCTAAATTGTGAACGGTCATAGTTGTATTGTGTAACAAACCTTCACCATTTTTCAAGCTTTCTAAATGATTGAGGCACCTCCTCAATTGCTCTGTCAATTCTTCTTTTATTTCAAGTTCACTCTTTTCTCCTTTTGGTTCCATGTGTTTTGGACGAATCCAGGAAAATGATTTATGAAGTCCTATTGCAGAAAGTTTGGACAGGTCATAATCGAAGGTGATTTTCAATTCTTCCAAAGAAAGATTTTTCGTATTTCGCAATGCTTTGTCTGAGCCCTTATCGATTAAGATGAGTAAGAAATGACTGGTCAAGGCGATGTGCTCCAAAATTTCGGAAATGGTCCATCCACCATCTTTGGGTCGGTAGTTTTTGACATCCGGACTTTCCAAAAACCAGTCGAAAAGGGTCGAATGCGTTTGAATAAGGTGAGTTCGGATTTCCTGGAGATAATGACTTAAATTCATTTTTTTTGGAGTATTAACTCAAATTCATCCATCTTAAGTTCAAAAATGCCAGCTTCATCTTCAATTTCGATAAGGTTTCCTTGTAAATCTCTGAATTCTGCATAAATCCATTCCTCATTGATGATCTCTGCAACTACACCCTTCATGCCTTTTTTGAGCTTGATGTTGATGTTCTTAAGCAATCTAATGTCTTTGTCGAGCAGGTCTTTTTCCAGCTTTTCTATTGCAGAAAGCGGAGGGGCTGGTAAGTTTAGTACTTTAGTTTTGAAAAAGGAATAGCCCTTGCTAAGCAAGTTCAAAAAGCCTTCGAATATTATTCTTACAAAGATTTCTGCTAAAAATTCTTTTAGAAATGGCATTAGGTAAACGAAGTTTTGTTATATAGAGTCAATAGATTATTTGGCTATTACTTTTCTTAACTTTCATTACTACTATCCCATTTTTTCAATAGCTCTTCACAAGCCTTTGTAGGAAGCCATAAATTAATTTTCATTAGATATTCCAGCTTTTCAATAGCATCTATTATAGTTAATAAATTGAACTCCCTAAGCTGATCTATTACCCAAAGGATTCCATGTACTTCCAATTGATTTCGCAGACACCATTTACGAATGAGATTGTCTCCGGTGAGAACCATTGCATTTTGCTCAACAGCCAAAAATAAAATACCTTTATCAGAAGTAGAAAGTCCCCGGTTAAATTCAAGGGTTTCCATCATTTCCCAATCTGAATCTGATAAAATATGAAGTGTCAACAAGCCTTCTTCAATGAAAAGCTCTAATTTCTTTCGTTGTTTTGAGTCACATTCCAACAAAACTTCTTTGGTGGTATGAATTGCCAGATTGAGTTGAAAAAGCAGATGAAGCAAATCTAACTCAAATAAATCTATAAAAATATTCGCATCCGTGATGGTAAGGGTTTTCAATTCTGGAGCGGTTGGTTTAGGATTTTTCGAAAGTTTGCCAAATTGGTGCCATACAAACTGGCAGCTTTAGATGTAGAAATAATTTCCTCTGCGATGCCCCGGCAAAGCAATTGTATCATTCGATTGGAATGTTCCTTTCCCGGATAATCGCCTGGTTCTTTTTTCTTCCAACCTCTTTGAATGATCATCTTCATTTGCATCCTATATTGATGCTCTGTGATGATGCCCAATTGCCTTAAACGATACAACAAAGCTTGCATCGAAATACCATATTGTTCTTTGATGGCCAGCAACTCACCAAAATGAATATTTCTTCGAAAACCCCCAAGTTCCTTTTCTATCCTACTTTTTGGAAAGAGCATGGCTCCTGCAAAATAGTGGCAAAATTTCTCTTTTTGATTTTCTTCCACTTCTGAGGCAAAATCCAAAATAATATGCCCCAATTCATGTAGTGCTGTAAAGCGTTTTCTTACGGTTTCTATTTCCTTATGTGTATTCAAAACCATCACATAATGCCCCGAACCAGTCTTGGCAGCCATGCCGCTAAAAGCATCATTGGCTTTAATTTCACAGACTTTCAAGCCTTTTTCTTCTAAGAGTTCTACTACATTTGGAATTGGATCTTCTCCCAATTTCCAAAACTCCCTTACCTTTTGAGCGGCATCTTCCACCTCCTCATAAGTCAAAATTCCTTTTTTTAGGATTGGTCGCTCAAAATGAACTTCTGCTCCCAGTAATTCTTCCAATTCCAGAAAACGGGCAAAGAAATCGGCAGCCTGTGCTTCAATTTGCTGCTGCTCTTTGACTGAAAGTTTTTTCAATTTTCGAAACTCTATTTCCAACAAATCAATTGTTGGGCGATTGAAATACTCTGGCGAAATATCCAGAACTTCACAAATCAACAACAAGTTTTCGCCGGAAGGTTTCATTCTTCCATTTTCATATTGACTGATGGCTTGGCGACTGATTTTATTGTCCAGTCGGTCGCAAAGTTGCCGAAGGGATAAGCCACGTAATTGGCGGGCGGATTTTAGGCGGGATGAGAAATTGTTGGGTGACATAACACTTTGATTTGTTGACAAAATTAAGTGTTATTTTTGAAATGTCAATAGAATAAACTTGTAAGAGAATTATTCTAATAATAGTAAATAAAGGAAATTAACTGTCCAAAAACTTTTTAGTACCAGAGATAAAGTGCTTAAAACTTGTTGAACGATTAGAATCAATATCCATATGCTTTGGAATGTTTTTTGAGGCAAATCCTTTTTGGAATCCATCTATTATTCTAAACAATTCTTGAGAACCAAAACAGTTGTCAACATTTCTGAATTTTGAACGATATCGATGCGACCTAGCTTTAAATTTTGGATAAACTTTCTCAATTGCATCCATATCTCCTAAATACCAATTCTCAAGTTCTCTGCAAGAAATTCTTACCATTACTGGGCAATTTCCATTTTGTTCACATAAGTCTAGAATATGTTGTTTAAGTTTTTTACAGTCATTGGAATCTTGATCTTGAACTATTATTATTTTTGATGGCAAATAGAAGTTTGAAAAGGTTTTTATTTTAGAAGGAATGGATTTTTTGAGATCGCTTTTTCCCTGATGAGGTCTTAAAAAGCAATTTACATTTAATTCATAACCCTGAGGCAAGATTTGAGGAAGGATCTCGATTAGACAATTTTCCATCGAAGGTTCTTCGAGGAGAAATTCAATATGCTCGTTCTTCATTCTATTGGTTTCGATCTGATTTATTTAGGTCCACTCCCTTTAAAATACTTTTGTTTCCAAAGATATCCTAAGAGATCTCCATTTTTATAAAGTGAAGAAACAATTGGATCGTCCTTGGCTTTTATGATTGATGAATAACCTTTTTCTTTTCGAATCCAGAATAGCTCTTCTATTTTTAAAGCATTTACAAAATCAGGAGAATGAGTAGAAATGAAAACCTGCCCACCTTTGTTTGAATAATATCTAAGTTCTTCAGCCAATTCGAATAATAACTCCGGATGAAGATAATTTTCAGGTTCTTCAATTGCTAATAAAGGGTGAGGTGCTGGATCGTATAACAAAACAAGGTAAGCAAACATTTTTATTGTCCCATCGGAAACATATCTTGCAATGAAAGGGTCTTTAAAACTCCCATCTTGAAATTTGAGAATAATTCTTCCATCTTCAGTTTCTACTGATTCAACTTTTTCTATTCCAGGAATTCTTTCTTTTAGCTTGATAAGTATTTTTTCAAAAATGGAAGGATGATTATCATATATATACTTTGTTACTTGAGCTAAATTATTACCTGTCCTAGAAAGGTGTTCACTAATTCCTGTATCAACAATGGCTTGCGCAGAAGATATTTGAAAATTGGAAACGTACCACCCTTCTAATAACTTTCTGAAGGAACTTACAGCCTTAAATTTTTGAAACTGCCCAAGACCTTTTATTGCCAGTATATCGGGTGAATCAAGTTGTTGTTCTTCTCTTTCTTCCTTAACGCCTGCTTTACCATAGTCTTCTTCATTCTTTATGGCAGTACCCTGACCTCTGCTAAAATTAAGAAAATGCCAAGGTTGTCCTCGATTTCCTCTTCTGTATTTGAGTAATTCTTTTTCAATTACAATTTTTCCCTTATTTTCTCCAATGTTCAGTTGATATGTAATTAAAGGAGACAAAGAACCATCTCCTTCTGTATTTCTAAATTTGATTTCAAATTCAATATTTCCATTAGAATTTCTTGAAATTACTTCCTTGAATCCTCCTCTTTTATTAATAGCAATGCTGACATTATTTTTTAAAGCATCGCTCAAAAAACCGAATACTTCAAAAAATGTAGTTTTTCCAGAACCATTTGCCCCAAGGAAAACACACATTTGAGGAAGATTATCAATTTTTGCATCAGCAAAAACCTTAAAGTTTTTTATTCTTATGCTTTCAATTTTCATTTTACCATTAGTTTAACAAATCTATTGTAAAATAAGGCAATAATAGTGAAATCAAGTTCATCATAGGGCTTCTTATATAAGAATTCTTCAAAGAATTGGTTATCAAACTTGTTGTAAATCATCAGCTTTAAAGATAAAAATGAAATGCTCAAATACCATTGTTTAATAGAATCTCGACATATTCTTTTTTGGGACATTTATCTTCCTTTTTTCTCTCTCAGTTATTCTTCCTATAGAGAAATAAAATGAATTCTAAAAAATAATATGATCATAAAATCAAAATAATTGAATAATAGTCACCTAAAGTTAAAAGTCTTTTTCCTCTCCCTGACTATATCCTCCCACGCCCCCACCACATCAATCTTCGCAGAATCCCGATAATAAATATACCCTTCCTCCCGCGCATATGGATTTTGAATGCTATCCACCAAAGTCATATTGTGAAACCAACTGGATGCCGTCTGCAATTGGTCATCAACCATGATCTGGTTGTTGAATAACACTTTGGTAGGTGCCCAGATGATATAGCTGCTGTTGAAACTATGGATTCTGGGCAGGTCGTATTTTTTGCGATAGAAATTGAGAGAGCTTGCGTGTGAATAGCTGCCCCCATAAATCAGACAACTGTCCTTTTTGTTTTGAGGTAAACCGTGGTATAATTGGGCAACTTTTTGTGCCATTTCTTCCCAACCGTTCATATCTGCCATGTCCTGGGGCAGGGCATGGTAATTTCCGTCTTCCCAGCGCAGTTCTGATTCCATACCCAGGTTTTCTTTCATGAAAGCGCAGTAGTTCAGCATATGGTCCATTTTCAATAGCGGCAGGGAAAAGGGGAGGAATAGCAAAACGACAGTCAGAAAAACAGCCAGGCTGGTGTAACGAATCCAGTTTTTTTGAATCAAATTTTCAAGGTATAATCCTCCAAAAGGGAAAAGAATCAAAAAAGCTCCAGCTGTGTAATAACTTTTGCCACTTAAAGCCCCTATCAATAATACAGTCAAAAGCATTGCAATGCCCAAAAAGCGGAAAGGTTTGAATTTTTTTATGGTGAATAAGGTGACCAAACCGGCTATCCAAACAAAGGAAGAGGCAAAGTGAAAAGTGAGCTGCGACCATAAATAACCGCCCCAATTCACATGAACCAATTGGTTTTGACTCAAGGTCTGCATGTGTTCCAGAACTGGAAAATTGTGGTTGATCTGCCACAAGATATTCGGTAGTGCAATAAGGAAGGCAATGCCAAAGGCAATGTATGGGAACCTCGATTTGAATACCTTTCGATGTTTGCTCAACAAAAAAGCGATGAGCAAGGCAGTTATATAAAACACAATCGAATACTTATTCATAAAGCCCAGACCAACAGTAATGCCCAGCCAGTACCAATATTTGGTTTCTTGTGTTTTAACAATTTTGAATAAAAAATAAGCAGACAAAAACCAAAAAAACTGGTTAAAAGATACTGGCTGGTATAGGGTATTGGTCCAACACAAGGCAATGCTTAGTAACAAAGGCAAACAAGTAAATACAATTGCCCACTTCTTTCCGCCTAATTCTTTGACAATAAATCCTGCAATCACCACGATGGCAGTCCCTGCAAGAGCCGGAAACAGTCGAATTGCAAAAACACTACCTCCCAATAAATCTGCAATCGTTCCAATAAATGGCGTAAATGGGGGCACTTCCATGAAACCCCAGGCGAGGTTTTGCCCTTCGTCGAAGTAAAGAAATTCGTCCCGGTGTAAACCGTAGTTGGTGTTGGTGAGGAAGTGGAGGAGGAGCTTGGCTGCTCCGAAGGATAGGATTAATCTGTTTAGAGGGTTTCCCATAATCCTTTCATTAAAATTTGATTGTACTACTGGAGACCATATTTCAAGGTGAGAAAGCGTTCAGATAGGAGGCATTTTCAAAATGCCTCCTATCTGAAACAGATTATTCCTTCAACTTCGAAATCACCTTCACATCATTATGTAAAGTTCGATGTACCGGACATTTATTCGCAATTTCCAATAGCCTTTCCTTTTGTTTGTTATCTAAATCCCCTTCCAATTCAATAACCCGATCAAAATGGTCTATCCTACTTTTAGGGGCATCCATTTTTTCCAAATCTGCCGCATAGTCTTTGTAATGATCCAGATGCACTGTCACCTCTTTCAGATCCCATTTTTTACGCCGGGCGTACATGTGAAGCGTCATGGCTGTGCAGGCACCTAAACCCGCAGAAACCAAATCATAGGGGGTCGGACCAAAATCATTGCCACCGACATTTTCAGGTTCATCGGCAGTGAGGGTGTGATTTCGGACTGCAATATCAGTTGTGAAACCATCTTCTGCACTCAATCGTACAGCAACTTCTCTCTCTGCCTTTAGTGCTTCCTTTCTGGGGATATTGATGTATTTTTTTGCCCAACAAGCAATCATATCTCCGGCATACAAGGCATCCTCTTTTTTACTAAGCAAATGATCTGCCCCGTCCAAAGTCAAAAAACTTTTAGGGTGAAAAGCAGCTTGATAAATTTTTGCGGCATTTTCAATTTCTACTGTGCTATCTTGTGGTGAATGAAGTACCAAAATGGCTTTACGGAGTTTGTTGAGTTTTTCAAAAGGGGAATGGTTCTTCAAATCATCCAAAAACTGTTTTTTGACGGTAAATTGCCTGCCCCCTAAATTGACTTCTGCTTGTCCTTCTGCCTCAATGGTATCCAAATCATCGCTGAATAAATGGTGTACATGAATGGGATTATAGGGCGCCCCAATCGTTGCGACAGCCTTTACAGAATCAATATTGCAGGCAGCGTGCAACATGGCAGCTCCTCCCAGCGAGTGTCCAATCAATATTTCCGGAGCCTGGTAATGTTCTTTCAAAAAATCAGCTGCAGCATAGATGTCTTTCAAGTTGGTAGAGAAATTGGTGTCTGCAAAATCGCCTTCACTTTCTCCCAGCCCCGTAAAATCAAATCGCAGCAAAGCAATGCCCTCATTGATCAGCGAACGCCCTATTTGACGGACAGCCAGCAAATTTTTTGAGCAAGTAAAACAGTGCGCAAAAATGGCAAAGGTATGCGGATGCTGATTGACTGGCATCTCTATTTTCGCAGAAAGTGTATAGCCATTGGCATTGGTAAATTGTACTCTTTTAGATCGCATTTTATTAATTCTATGATTTTACAGTGCTACAACGCTGCGATGAATTAAAATATCATTAAATTAAATCAAACCATATCATCGCAGCATTGCAGCATCACAGCATAATAATATCAAATACGGTATCCCAGATTAAAACCCAGTAACAAAATAGGACCTTTTATTGATTCTAGGATTTTACAATGCTACAATGCTGCGATGAATTAAAACATTCTTAAATCAAAACACAACATTGCAGCATTGCAGCATTGCAGCATGACAGTATAATAGCATCAAATACGTAAGCCCAAATTAAAACCCAGTAACAAAATAGGTCCTTCACCAGTAGCTTCTCCCTCCGTTTTTACATTAAATTCAAAGCCAAAAGCAGCAGTAGGAGTGAAGAGGAAGTTGCCTTTGAGTAGGGCAAATCCAGCTTCCAGGGTAGGTTGTACTACAGTAATCTTAGTTTGACCTGAAGTAGGGGTTCCCTGTTCATCTGTATCTTCCCAGGATATTTCATTCCACCAAAAGTCGTTCCTTGCTCCGAGGAAAAAACCCTGGTAATCTTCTTTGAAAAAGCGTTTGTATCCTAGAGTGAAACCATATCCATCCCCTCTTTCGTCTTTGTGTTCACCCAGATCGCGGTGACGCACCCAATTGTACCCAATCCTCAGATGAGCCGCATATTTTTCCTTAAAGTTTTTCTCAATTCTTAGACCAGGGATTAAGCCTGTTGGGTAGGCCTGAAATTCGAATGTAATATCCGTTTGGGCAAAATTCAGAGAAGTGATAAACAGGAAAATAATGATGGGAGAATGTCGAAGTAGGACTTTGTTTTTCATTTCACAATGATATTAGAATTTAAACAAACTTTAAGATCTAAGTAAACTTGAGTTAAATTATCGGGAAAAGTAATCCATATTTACAAAACTTTCAGCGAAAATCGTGAGGGCTTTGTAAATTGCTGACCTAAAATCACAGGATTATCAAAACAAGCACCAACATTAAATCGGATATTCTGGAAAAAGAAAATATCCTAATTGATATCGGGAAGGGAGATTTGAAGCGACTGCCCAAAGAGGGTACTTTTTTATGTTTGGTCAATCACCTTTTTGAGGATTACAACGAAGCGGTTTTGAGGTATGTTTTTGATCAAAATGAAATATCTGCATCTGTTATTTATAGCAAAATTCCCAAAGCATATCTACTAAGGAACAACGCTTTACATCCGCAGTTTTTAAAGGATTTATTCAAAAAATTACACAAGGCAAAAGAAGAGCATAAACCTGCTGCATTGACCATTCATTTCTCCACAAGCCGATTTGAAACCATTGGAAAACAAGGACAACTAAATCGCATCATGAAAGTTGTTCAGAAATTGGATATGCCAATTGTACCCATTCGGCTGGAAGCAGACCTGCACCCCGTACTCAAAGCTGGATTGAACACAAAATTGATAAAAAGGAATCGAAAAGAACCGCTTAAGGTCAATGTTAGAATAGGCAATCCGATTTCAGTTGAAGAACAAAAGAAATTTGAAAAAATCAGCCGCTTTCGAAAATTTGTTCAGTCCAAAATTTTCTCTCTGGGTACCTCTTTGGAGGTTAAAAGGTTTTTTAACATTCCCGTCTTTAAAAAGCCTGAAAGTATTGAGGAAATTCACAAGCCTGTAGACAATCAACTGATTTGTGAAGAAATTGAAAACCTCACCTTTGAGAATTTGATCGTGGCACAAGGGATTTATGAGCTTTTTGTAGTGCGCGCCAAAGACATTCCGAATACCCTTTTGGAAATTGGGCGCCTTCGCGAAATCACTTTTCGTGAGGTAGGGGAGGGTACTGGCAAAAGTCGGGATTTGGACGAATTTGATTTGTATTACCGTCAGTTGATAATCTGGGACAAGGAAGCTAAACGAGTCATCGGTGGCTATCGAATGGGAATGGGCGATGAAATTTTTGAGCGTTATGGATTGGAAGGATTTTACATCAATAGTGTATTTAAAATAGGTGCCGGATTTTTTAATATCATGCGCCAATCAGTGGAGTTGGGGCGGTCTTACATTATTCCAGAATATCAACGAAAGCGCCTTCCGCTTTTCCTTTTGTGGAAAGGCATCTTATACTTTTTACTCAAAAACCCACAGTACCGTTATCTCTACGGACCAGTTAGTATTAGCAAGTATTACTCACAAATTTCCAAAAGTCTCATAGTCGCCTTTATCAAAAAGCATTTCTACGATCACGAACTGGCAGAGCATCTCCGTCCTCGAAAGCCCTTCAAAGCAAAAATTCAAAAAGTAGATATTGATCTACTGATGGAAAACCTTGGAGAAGAGATGACTTCTCTCGATACCCTCATTGAGGACATTGAACCCAATCATTTTCGAATCCCTGTACTCATTCGCCAATACATCAAACTCAATGCCCGCTTCATCAGCTTCAATGTAGATCCCAATTTCTCAGATTGCCTGGATGGCTTTATTCTTTTGAATTTAAAAGATATTCCGATTTCGATGTTAGAGGCCTTGAAAAAGGAAGTTTGATTATATGCATCCTACCGAATTTTGGCAATAAAAACTCTTTAGTTTATTTTCTTTGTTTAATCTATTAACTTTTTTGTTACACTCTTTAACAATCTCAGTAACTTCGGATGGATTTAATTTATATTTCTCTTCTACCAAATTAACCAAATCGTTTGTGTTTAAATTTACACTAACCGATGAACCCATGTGATTATTATTTAATAAATGTTTTCTTTAAATGATAAATTTTTATCAAAATCACCAACATACGCAATTTGAGAAGATGATAACATAAAAAATGACATGAATAATTCTTTCATATATGTTTTCCTTAAAACACTTATTAAAATTATATCATTGAAAGCTACTTAACTATTAGTTCAAGATGGCTGTTTTGAAACTTATTAATATTGTGATTCTTACCTTCTGTGTTGCATCAATCGTCAGTTCACTTCCCTCACGATGGAGATCT
>JBGTQJ010000060.1:0-58630 GCA_041941305.1 Saprospiraceae bacterium | reverse complement strand
CTCCATCCACAATCTCCATATTCTGACCTTCCACCTGCATATCGGGAGCAGTTCCGATCCCCGTTCCAGTAATGGTGAAATTATATGGTGTCTCCGTCACATCATCATTCACAATGCTCACCTCGGCAGTATGTGTTCCAGCCGCGTCCGGAGCATATTCTATCACAAATGTTGTAGAACCACCACTTGAAACAGGCGTTGTTGGTAGGGTTGTTACATTAAACTGAGCAGCACCTGTTCCTGTGATTTCAACGATGGGGCTACCGCTTAGGTTTAAGCCCAAAACACCTGTGTTGGTAATGGTAAATGTGTGAGATTCGGTCGTACCATTGATATCCAAACTTCCAAAGTCCGTGTCATCCGTGGTGCTTGGGGTATTGTCACCGTCAACTATTTCCACACTATTGCCAAAGATGGTCATCTCCGGGTCAGTACCATCACCTTCTATGGTGAAGTTGTATGGATTCTCATCGGGATCGTCATTCGAAATGTTTATTTGTGCAGTATGCGTTCCTACAGCTGTAGGGCTAAAGGTTACGTCAAAAGTAGTCGTTCCTGTATTGGGAGCAACAGGTGAGGTCGGTTGAACATCAACTGAAAAATGTGCGGCACCAGCTCCACTAATCGTTACTTTAGGGGCACCGTCGAGGTTCAGAGCTGCAGGACCTGTATTTTCAACTGTAAAGGTATGCGTTTTACTTCCGACTGTAATTCCTACTTCACCAAAGTATGTATCATCTCCAGCTTCAGGACTTGTATCTCCATCCGTAATTGAGACTCCATTTCCCTTCACGTCTATTTCTGGCTCAATACCATTGCCCTGAATGTGAAAATCATAATCCGGTTCACTACAGTCATTACTCGCGATTGAAACTATAGCGGAGCGGGTTCCTGGTCCACTTGGGTCAAACTCAATAGTAAAACTAGTGGAACCACTGCTACTCACAGGGCTCACAGGCTCTACAGTCACTGTAAAATCAGCCGAATGGGTTCCAGAAATAGCTACTTTGGGAACACCACTCAAGATAAGGTCAGCAGTTCCATTATTTTCAATGGTGAATATATTGGAAACTGTTCCATTGCTTACAGCGGCATCTCCAAAATTAGTATCATCCGCTGGATCTGGAGAGGTATCTCCATCAAGAATGGTGATGCTATTACCAGTAATATTTATTTCCGGTTCGGTAAAGGGTGTACAAGAATTTCCTGATGTAACCCCACCTGGCGAAGTCCAGTTGGAGGTCGTGCCTGAAAGGGCAAAATTATTCAGTGTTCCATCGTGGTTATTGGAGGTCAAATCATCTACAGTGGTGACACCTGCATTATTGCCATCGGCGAGCCCATGATTGAATTGAAAATAGGCAAGCAAACCAGATTCTGAGCCTGTTAATTCACAATCCTTTTGAGCCAATATTTCATTGATGCAAAGTGCTCGATTCCAGATCCGCATTTCGTCAAAAGGACCGTCCAATTGCCCGACATTTCCATTTCCAAAAGTACCAATCGTAACTGGTTCGGAATTATCAACTGATTCTGCCATAGAACCTGCCTGGGTGACAGTTTGCAGAACCCCATCCACATAGATAAATCCCTCGCCGTTTTTGCGAACACATGCTGCATGATGCCAATTTCCGTCATGAAAAGTATTGGTCGTAGTTACGTTATCATTTGCAGAAATGGAAAAACGCAATTCACCTAATGGATTCAAATTTGTTTGCCACCAATCTCCTGAGCTGGTATTCCCACGTTTAGAAAGGAGCGTTTGCGATACAGAGGGAGCATTAAACCAAAACTCAAGGGTAAAATCTCCGGTTCCAAAATTAAAGTCACTGTGAAAAGGAATCTCTACATAATCATCAGAACTATCAAATTCAAGCGCAGCGCCCGGATCTCGTCCTGTTCCCTGAATGGCATAATCATAAGGATCTTCATTACAATCATCCGTATCAATTTCAACAGTCGCTTCTCGTAATCCAGTTGTGCCAGGTGTAAAGGTGACCGTAAAGGTGGTAGAACTACCAATCGCAACTGTTGCGGGAAGGGTAATGCCTCCAATTGCAAAATCACTGGCATTCGTCCCTGTCAGATTGATAGCAGAAACATTCAAAACAGCCGTTGCAGCCGCATCATTTTCAATCGTAAAGGTGTGTACATCATTTCCTGCGGTGGAGACTTCTCCAAAGTCTGTGTCATCACCAGTATCTGGCGTCGTATCTCCATCAGTAATACTTGTGGAATTCCCCGTAACATTTGCTTCAGGAGCTGTTGGGGTACCGGAACAGCTATTGCCAGTAGTAACTCCACCAGGAGTCACCCAGTTGGAAGCAGAACCGGAAAGACCAAAATTCTGAAGGATACCATCGTTTCCATTGGAAGTGAGATCCGTTAGGGTCGTTTCACCACTATTGTTTCCGTTACCTATTCCCTGGTTAAATTGATAATAAGCTATCAGGCCTGATTCAGCGCCAGTCAATTCGCAGCTTCTGTAATAATTCACCTCATCACAGGAACGGGCGATATTCCAAATACGGACTTCGTCTATCTGACCTTCATAAAAACTGCCACCATTACTTCCAATTTTGGAGGTTACATTGTCGTTCGGAAATGCATCTGTACCAGTAGCTTCCGGTATGCCATCGATGTATAGATGTATTTGATTCGTACCTGAACCCTCTTTAACCACTGCCACGTGGTGCCAGTTACCATCATTGACATCCGAAGTACTTTCCAACACACCAGAGCTTTCTTTTTGAAATCTCAGCTTATTATTTTTGAGCCTTAATGTAAGTCGATTGGATTGTGAAACCAAATATTGAGAAAAGAGCATAATGTTGTCTGTCGTGGAGGAGGTCTTAAACCACATCTCCAAAGTAAAATGATCAGAAGCACTGGCAGTAGGTAAAAGTGCCGCCTGCAAATTCACCTGATCATTCGTTCCATCAAAATCCAGGGCTGCTCCAGGATCTGCTCCAGTACCCTCAATATCAAAGTTATAAGGATTTTCATCACAATCATCATTCACAATTGCTACCGTAGCTTCTCTTAAACCCGTCGCTCCAGGTGTGAAAGTAACCATGAACGTTGTTGAATTCCCAGGGCTTATCACAGTAGGAAAACTAATTCCTCCAATCACAAAATCCGAAGCTTCATTACCAGTCACATTGATCGCAGTTACGTTTAGATCTGCACTTGCAGCTGCGTCATTTTCTATGGTGAAGGTATGAACATCGGAGCCAGCTGTTGAAACATCTCCAAAATCAGTGTCATCTGAAGTATCCGGAGTCGTATCCCCATCTGTTATATTTTGACCCAATCCCGTGACATTGGCTTCGGGATCGATCCCATTGCCTTGTATGGCAAAATTGTACGGGTCTTCATTGCAATCGTCATTATCAATTTCTATAGACGCAGTTCTGCTGCCTAAATTGGATGGATCAAAAGTGACTGTGAAGGTTGTATTGCCACTAGCCGCTACCATTACTGGAAGCGAAATGCCTCCAACTGTAAAATCAGCAGCATTCGTTCCTGTAATATTGATTGCAGTAACATCCAAAGTAGCCGTTCCTGAATTCTCAATGGTGTAAGTCTTGACAACCGTACCAGAACAAACAGATTGGTCGCCAAAATCAGTGTCATCGCCTAAATCAGGGGTCGTGTCGCCATCTTGAATCGTAATAGTGTTTCCGGTTACATCGATTTCCGGTTGAGTGTAAGGGGTGCAGGAATTTCCAGTAGTGACACCTCCTGGTGCTACCCAGTTTGAACTTGTACCAGTGAGTGCAAAATTGTTGAGTGTGCCGTCGTGATTATTGGAAGTTAAATCATCTAAAGTCGTAATACCAGTGTTGATTCCACCACTAAGTCCGTGATTGAATTGGTAATAAGCTACTAGCCCTGACTCGGTTCCAGCCAATTCACAATCTTTTTGTGCGGTTATTTCAGGTAGGCACAAGCCCCTATTCCATATTCTTAATTCATCAAATTGTCCATTGTAGTTGGGAGCGCCATTGTTATCATAGGTGCCGATGTTTACATTTGAAGTATTGTCCGTATCCTGAGTCCAATCCCCAGATATTGTAAGGGTTTCTTCTACACCATCCACATAAATATAGGGTACACCATTTCTACGGACATATGCAACATGATGCCAGGTTCCATCATTAAAACTATTTGTTGTTTCTGCATTTACGCCTCCTCTTATTTCCATAATCAGGCGACCGTTTGTGCGCATATGCATCCGCCACCATTGGGGATTTCCGCTAGCACGCTTGGCAATCCAGGGGGCTCCACTTCCGGAAGTCGTATTAAACCATGTTTCAACTGTAAAATCACCTGTTCCAAAATCAAAATCGGAATGGTAGGGTATATTGACCCAATCATCGGAACCGTCTAAAGCCAGTGCAGCTCCAGGATCTCTACCAGTTCCTTGAACGGCAAAATCATAAGGATCTTCATTACAATCATCTGTATCTATTTCAACTGTCGCCTCTCTCAATCCAGTTGCGCCAGGTGTAAAGGTGACCGTAAATGTAGTCGAACTACCAATGGCAACTGTTGCAGGAAGTGTGATGCCTCCAATTGCAAAATCGCCAGCGTTTGTTCCTGTAAGCGTGATATCAGAAATATTAAGAATTGCTGTTGCAGCTCCGTCATTTTCTATAGTAAAAGTATGCACATCATTGCCTGCAGTTGAAACCTCTCCAAAATCCGTATCATCACCTGTATCTGGTGTCGTATCTCCATCTGTAATAGTGATGGAATTTCCAGTGACATTCGCTTCTGGAGCTGCCGGGCTTCCAGAACAAGTATTTCCCGTTGTCACTGCTCCTGGAGTCACCCAGTTAGATGAGCTTCCACTTAATGCAAAGGTATTCAACGTACCATCAAACCCATTGGAAGTCAGGTCATTAAGCGTCGTTTCTCCAGGATTGCTTCCGCCACCTATTCCCTGATTGAATTGGTAATAAGCGTATAGTCCGGTCTCATTGCCTACTAATTCACAATCTTTAAAATGATTGATTTCATCACAGGTTCTGGCGATGTGCCAAACGCGGACCTCATCCAGTTGCCCATCCAAATATCCCGAACCTCCTGCCCAATTATGATACCCCAATTCCGAGTTCACATTTTGTGCTGCATCCGGATCTGTACTTTGAGTAATAAAAAGTCCATCTACAAATAATTTTAATTGATTCGTTCCCGATCCTTCCTTAACAACTGCTACATGATGCCATGAACCATCATTGTAGTTTCCACCACCAGTCCCAACACTTACAAGGTTGGTTGAATATGAAATACTCCCATTTGTCAGCCTCAGTGTGTTGTAAACAGGACCAGGAGCTCCTATATCGAATTGAGCAAACAGGATTTGAGTCCCTGTTCCTGATGATTTAAATTTCAGCTCTAGTGTAAAAGGATCACTACCACTTGCCACCGGCAATAAAACATTATTCAAATCAACATTGTCATTCGTCCCGTCAAAATCCAATGCTGCACCTGGATCAGCCCCAGTCCCTTCTATCGCAAAATCATAAGGGTTCTCATCACAATCATCATTCACAATTGCTACCGTAGCTTCTCTTAAACCTGTTGCTCCAGGTGTAAAAGTGACGGTAAAGGTTGTATTTCCACTAGCAGCAATTGCAACCGGAAGAGTGATGCCACCAATACTGAAATCGGCAGCATTCGTTCCGGATAAGTTGATCGACGTTACATTGAGTATTGCTGTTCCATTATTTTCTATAGTGAAAGTGTGTACATCCGAACCAGCCGTGGACACATCCCCAAAATCAGTATCATCTGAGGTGTCCGGCATATTATCGCCATCTGCAATCGTTTGCCCCAAACCCGTCACATTGGCTTCGGGATCGATACCATTGCCCTGAATTGCAAAATCATAAGGATTTTCATTGCAATCGTCACTTGCTATTTCAATAGTGGCTGAACGCGTGCCCAGGTCAGATGGGTCAAAAGACACTGTAAAAGTTGTTGAACTGCCAATTGCTATAGAGGCAGGTAATGTGATTCCACCTACTGTAAAATCACTGGCATGGGTGCCTGTCAAATTAATAGCCGTCACATCCAATGCTTCTGTTGCTGTAGCCTCATTCTCAAGGGTATAGGTTTTTACCACTGTACCTGAACAGACGCTTTGGTCTTCGAAATCCGTATCGTCCCCTGTATCAGGAGTCGTATCGCCATCGACAATGGTGACACTGTTGCCAATGACATTTATTTCAGGAGTTGTTGGAGTTCCTGAGCAAGTGTTGCCGGTAGTTACACCTCCTGGTTCAACCCAGTTGGAAGAAGTGCCACTAAGTGCAAAATTATTTAGGGTGCCATCATTATTATTGGAGGTCAAATCGTTAAGTGTTGATACGCCACTATTGTTGCCACTTGCAATGCCCTGATTGAATTGATAATATGCCACTAAACCCGATTCTGAGCCAGTAAATTCACAACTTCTATAATAGGCTATTTCTTCACAGGAACGGGCTATGTTCCAAATCCGAATATCATCCATCTGTCCATCAAAATAATTTGTTCCTCCACTCCAGTTTAGGTAGCCTAATTCTGAAGTCAAATTCGCCATCGCATCGACATCTGTACCTGAGGCTTCAAGCGTTCCGTCAATATAGAGATGAACCTGATTGGTTCCACTCCCTTCCTTGACAACTGCAAAATGATGCCAGGCACCATCTTTTACATCCGTAGTACTTTGGACAATAACACCAGGTCCTCCTTTCACATAACGGAATTTGCTCGTAATTTCCATCCTTGAACGATTTGCATTTGTACCGTTGTATTGAGAAAAGACAGTCAAGTCACCTGTAGAAGTAGTCTTTATCCATCCCTCTACCGTCCACGGATCACTCGCAGCAGCCGTAGGCAATAATGCTGAATTTAAATTGATTTGGTCATTGCTCCCATCAAAATCAAGCGCTGCTCCCGCATCTTCCCCCGTTCCCGTTACATTAAAATCATAAGGGTCTTCATCACAATCGCGACTATCTATGGAAACCGTCCCGTTAAAGGTCTGTCCACCGCCTGCATTTGGGGTAAAGTCCACATCAAAATCCTGTGTGGCACTTGCCGCAAGGGTAATGGGGAAAGTCAAAGAACCGCCTAGTGCAAAACCAGTCCCACTTACCGTGATGCCTTCGATGTACAATTTGGCATCTCCACTATTCGTAATAGTATAAGTTTTGGTTTCTGTAGCCCCATTTGCGACCGGACCGAAATCGGTATTGCCGCTATCATTGACAGAAATTTCTCCGCCAGTGACATAAGAGCAGGAAACATCAGTAAACAGTGGACTATCAGTTGTGTATTGGGGTAAATTATTGGTACCACCAGTCCCCATACGAGTTCCGTGGTTTTGTTCAATCGAACAATCGATCACATCACAGGCAGAACTCTGGTCATCAAATTTAAAATAGGTAATCAAATCCGCTTGGGAGCCATCCAACTCTGTTGTATAATTCGTAGCAACTTCTCCAGCTGTCAATGCTTTTTTCCAAAGCCGAACGCCATCAATAGTTCCAGTAAAATTGTACTTTAAATGTGCGGGATTGAGAGGTTCTCTGGCACCTACGGTAAAAACCAAATCTGGATTAATATCGGCAAAACCAGGCGTAATTTCTGAATCGAAAACCCCGTCCACGTAAATCTGCATTTTATCATTGGTCCGATCATAAACGCCTACATAATGGTGCCATAAGCCATCATTTACTGTATTTGTGGTGATTACATTTTTCTCATTACCGTTTACATCCCCACTCTGAAATCTCATTTTTTGAAAGAGATGATCATAATAGAAACTGAAATAGGTGTTGGGAGAACTGGAACTATTAGCAGCCATTATATGAGGGAATGTGCCCCCACCTGTTGTTTTTGCCCAACATTCCACAGAAAAACTACTGTTGGACACATCGACAGGATAGGCATGTACCACATCATCATCACCGTCAAAAACCATGGCAGTACTGTTATCTACAATACCGGTACCCTGAACTGAAAAGTTATAGGGGTCTTCGTTGCAATCGTCATTGTCAATTTCTACTGTTGCAGTATGCAAACCCGCAGCGGTAGGTGTAAAAGTCAGGGTAAAGGTGGTACTGCTATTTATATTGACAGTAGCAGGCAGGGTAATCCCTCCTACGGCGAAGTCATTCATATTGGTTCCGGATACGGTGATGTCATCAATCGTGAGTGGCCCACCTCCGTCATTTTCAATGGTAAATGTATGGACGTGATTGCCAGAAGTACCCACATTTCCATAATCAGTATCATCACTCGTGTCGGGAGTCGTGTCTCCATCCGCAATACTCACATTGTTTCCTTCTACATCGATTTCAGCCTCAGCGTATGGCGCACAGGAAGTACCTGTAGTAACTCCACCTGGAGCTGTCCAGTTGGATGAGCTGCCAGTAAGTGCAAAATTGTTCAGAGTTCCATCGTGGTTATTGGAAGTCAAATCATCAACAGTTGTGACACCTGCATTATTGCCATCGGCTAGTCCATGATTGAATTGAAAATAGGCAAGCAATCCTGTTTCTGAGCCTGTCAATTCGCAATCCTTTTGCGCCTGAATCTCATTGATACAAAGTGCCCGATTCCAGATACGCATTTCGTCAAAGGGACCGTCCAATTGTCCTGTTTGGTTCGTTCCAAAGGCACCTATTGTTACTGGTTCAGAACTATTAACGGATCCATCCATGGTGCCTTCCAAAGAGGCGTTTTGTAAAACCCCATCCACATATATAAATCCCTCACCGTTTTTGCGAACACAAGCTGCATGATGCCAATTGCCGTCATGAAAAGTATTGCTTGTAATGAGCCGATTGCCGACGGCTCTTGAAAACTGAAATTGGCCTGAACCATTCAAATTCGTTTGCCACCAGGTTCCTGAGTTGGAACTCGCACGTTTGGATAGGAGGGTTTGTGATACGGTGGGCGCATTAAACCAAAACTCCAGGGTGAAATCTGCCGTTCCGAAATTAAAATCGTCGTGATGAGGAATACTCACATAATCGTCAGGATTATCAAATTCAAGGGCAGCGCCGGGGTCTCTTCCTGTTCCTTGAATCGCAAAATCATAAGGGGATTCGTCACAGTCGTCGTTATCTATTTCTATGGTTGCTTGTCTTAAGCCTGTGGCTCCGGGTGTAAAGGTAATGGTAAATGTGGTAGAATTGCCAACGGTTATAGTTGCCGGAAGGCTAATACCTCCAAGGACAAAATCTGCTTGATTTGTCCCTGTTATGTTAATTGCATCGATTGTCAAAGAAGCACTTGCGCCCGCATCATTTTCAATCGTAAAAGTATGTACATCATTGCCTGTAGTAGGTATTTCTCCAAAATCGGTATCGTCACCTGTGTCAGGGGTTGTATCGCCATCAACAATGGTTACATTATTTCCTTTGACATTTATGTCGGGAACAGTTATACTACCAGGGCAATTGTTGCCTGTAGTGACGGCTCCTGGAGCAACCCAATTCGAGCTAGTACCAGAGAGGGCAAAATCGAACAAAGTGCCATCGTGGCTTCCAGTTAGGTCAGTCAAGGTCGTCAACCCATTATTATTTCCACTGGCGACTCCTTGATTGAATTGATAATAAGCAATTAAACCACTCTCCGAACCAGTCAATTCGCAATCATCATAGGCATTTAATTCGGCACAGGAACGAGCATGATCCCAAAATCGAACTTCATCCAATTGTCCATCCAAAAAACTGCCGCTGAATAAGTTTTGCCGTCCTAGTTCGGTATTAACATTTGCATTCTGGCGAATATCTGTTGAAGTTTTATCCAAAACACCATCAATATATAATTTCATTTGCCCAGCCCCGTTTCCCTCTTTGACTAAGGCAACGTGATGCCAATTTCCATCAGTCACAGGTATACTGCCTTTGAAATCTACTGACCCAACTTTAATATATCTCACTCCCGAACCTGTAGTAAAAAAGACACTTCTATAATTGACACCTGCCTGATATTGTGTGTAAAGGAAACCTTCGTTATCAGTTGTCTTAACCCAGGTTTCAAAAGTCCAGGGATCAGAAGAGCTACTGGTGGGCAAAAGAGGGGAGTTTAAGTTCACATAATCACTAGTCCCATCAAAATCAAGTGCAGCAGCCGGAGTTCCACCTGTCCCTTGAACCGCAAAATCATAAGGATTTTCATTACAGTCATCATTGACAATTTCTACTGTAGCTTCTCGCAGGCCTAAAGCGCCAGGGGTAAATGTAACAGTGAACGTTGTAGAATTTCCTGCAGTTATCACAGCTGGAAGACTGATACCCCCAACCACAAAATCAGCAGCCTCAGAGCCGGTTACATTGATGGCAGTTATGTTCAGGTCAGCAGTTGCAGCTGCATCATTTTCAATGGTAAAAGTATGCACATCAGAACCGGCAGTAGAGACATCTCCAAAATCTGTATCATCTGTTGTAGTCGGATTGGAATCTCCATCCGAAATATTTTGTCCCAAACCCGTCACATTGGCTTCAGGTTCAACACCATTGCCTTGAATGGCAAAATCGTAGGGGTCTTCATCGCAATCATTATTGACAATTTCTATTGTTGCTGAGCGAGTACCCGTAGCGGAAGGATCAAAAGTCACGGTAAAGGTGGTAGAATTGCCCACCGTTATCGTTGCAGGAAAAGAAATCCCACCAACGGTAAAATCACTGGTATGAGCACCTGATTTATTAATAGCCGTGACGGTTAATGGTCCTCCGGCACCTGCATCATTCTCTATAGTATAAGTTTTGACAACTGTTCCAGTACAAGTGAGTTGATCACCAAAATCCGTATCGTCACCTGTGTCGGGAGTGGTATCACCATCAACAATGGTCACGCTATTTCCAGTCACATTAATTTCAGGGTCTGTAGGACTGCCGGAACAGGTATTTCCAGAAGTAACTCCTCCCGGAGCTACCCAGTTGGATGAAGTACCGGTAAGGGCAAAATCTACCAAAGTTCCGTCGTGGTTTCCTGCAAGATCAGTCAGGGTTGTTACGCCGGCATTGTTTCCACCATCGACGCCCTGATTGAATTGATAATAAGCGACCAGACCTTGTTCTGAACCCGTCAATTCACAATCTTTGGCAAAGAGAATTTCTCCACAAGTTCTTGCATCATTCCAAATTCGAACTTCGTCAATGGGACCATCCCAAACATTAGAGGTAGGACAACAGTCTCTTTTGCTGGATCCAATTTGTTCTTCCGGGATGCTGGAGCTAAGGGTACCCGATGCTGGCATGGAAGCATCCAATGCCCCATTGATATATAATTTAATTTCTGTCCCATCATACGTTACTGCATAGTGGGTCCAGACATTGGTAACTACCCCACTTCCATATACATTATAATCTGTAAATCCTGCATTATTGGTTGATATTCTCGTAAAATATTGACCATTTTGAATACCCAGCATTTGATGGGGACCGCCCGGCGTTTTTTGGAAAAGGATTTGATTGCCTGTACTGGCAGTTTTTGCCCATCCTTCGATGGTGACTGCAGCTTGTCCATTGGGCATGGTTTCGCCTGATAGGGTGATATTGTCATCTGTCGCATCAAAATTCAATGCAGCAGCTGGATCTCCTCCCGTTCCCTGCACCGCATAATCATAAGTCCCTTCGTTGCAATCGTCATTGGTAATTTCTATCGTCCCCGTTCTCAGTCCATTTGCTCCCGGAGTAAAGGTGAGGGTGAAAGAAGTACTGTCATCTACTGCAATCATAGCAGGCATGCTAATATTTCCAATGGTAAAATCACCACTATTGGCTCCGGTTACGGTGATATTAGAAACAGTCAAACTGGATGTGCCTGTATTGTGTATGGTAAAGGTGTGTACATCCGAACCATTATTGGGTACATCTCCAAAATCTGTATCATCGGCTGTGTCTGGGGTCGTGTCACCGTCGTCAATCGTCATGTACTGCCCTTCAAGGCTGATCTCAGGTTGAGTGTAAGCTGAACAAGAAGTTCCTGTGGTGACACCTCCGGGTGCTACCCAGTTGGAGCTACTGCCTGTGAGAGCAAAATTGGTCAAAGTGCCATCATGATTATTAGAAGTAAGATCCGGGAGGTTCGTTACTCCACTATTACTCCCACCTGCTATACCTTCGTTAAATTGATAATAAGCGACCAATCCGCTTTCTGTTCCAGCTAATTCACAATCTTTTTGAGCTGTGATTTCTGGTAAGCATAAGCCTCGATTCCATATTCTAACTTCGTCAAATTGTCCGTCATAATTGATAATTCCACTGTCATTATTATAGGTGCCAATATTGACACTGGAGTTATTATCCGTATCCTGCGACCAATCTCCATTAATGGTTAGTGTTTCCTCTACGCCATCAACATAAATAAAAGGGGTGCCATTTCTTCTCACGAAAGCAACATGGTGCCAGGCACCATTATTGAACGAATTGGTAGTTGATGCATTCACTCCTCCTTTTATTTCCATAGTTAGTTTGCCATTTGTGAGCATATTTACTCTCCACCATTGAGCAGCAGCAGATCTTTTTGATATCCAGGGAGCACCATTACTGGAAGTGGTATTAAACCAGGTTTCTATGGTGAAATCGCCTGTACCAAACTTGAAATCTGCATGGTTAGGAATGTTGACCCAATCATTGGAACCGTCGAAGTCCAAAGCAACGCCGGGGAGTATGGCTGTGATGCATTCAATAGTTACGGAGCCAGGGTTTTGATTGCCACCACCGCCAGAGCCATGTGAACTCGAAACCAAGGCACCCATATTTACTGTACTTTGAAAACATTGCCCACCTTTGCCCGTATTATTTCCATGATTAGAACCATCTCCGCCTAAATAGCCCCCCCCTCCTCCGGTACCTCCATTGCTACCGCCTGTATAGCCGGCACCGCCACCGCCACCGCCCCATCCTGCTCCACCTGCTCCTGCATCTACGTCTGGATTTCCTCCCGCTCCTAATGAGGTCAATGTTCCTTGTCCACCACCAGTTGAGGTTCCTTCGCCATCATCCCCATCTTCATTGAGTCCACCTCCTCCAGATCCTCCGGGAGCAGCACCGCCACCACCAGAAGCAGGGAAAAAAGCTAAGCCGCCGCCGCCGCCCCATAAATGGGATGCACCGCCTCCTGCTCCAGCCACTACGAGCAGCGCAGTGTCGTTCAATACCACTGCGGTTCCACCACCACCGCCAGCACCAGCAACATCAGTGGGACTACCTCCTGGTGCACCTACATAAACATCCAAAACATCCCCTGGAGCCACTCTAAATGATGCAGTAACTGTGGCTCCCTTGCCCCCCTGTACAGTACCAGGAAAATTACTTCCACCATCAGCGCCCACGCAAGTAATTTCGATATCGTATTCGGGAGCTCCAGTGGGAATGGTGTAGGAAAAAGTGCCCGCCGAAGTAAAATTCTGAGTTGGGAAACAACTCATGCTTGTGGCAAAAGCAGGTCCGACAAAAGGATTGAAGCCAGATTGACCAATGCCGGATTCTGTCAAATTCTGATCTACTTGAGCAGTAGGCTTTTGAAAATTCGCCAGGATAACTTCCTCACTCAATTTCAAGTCTTTTTGGATATCCGGTGATTCCGAAAAGGCAGCATTGCAAACTGCGGCCGTCTCCAAAACAAAATCAATGTTGGCTGCCTGGAGCATGCCATTCCCGAAAATCCCCAGTAGGGTGAGTAGGGCAATCCGGTTCCAGCCTTGACTGTTTGTGTGGAAAGATAAGAAGTTAAGTGCAGGCAAAAAAATGGCTTGGAAAGCTTTGTGCAACTTCCGCATAGTGACTTGTTTTAGATGACAGAATTTGATGTTTGATTTTCCTTTTGGGGCTAAAAAGCGAGAAAGTCTAAAAACGATGGGTGATTATTTCCCTTTAATTATGTGTAAAAATGCCCTACATATCGCTGATAATCAAAGAAATGGTGGGGGTGAAAGGTGACATGAGGGGGGAGAATGACGACAAAACTTGTGTAAACAGTGAGATTTTCAGAAAAATGCAAGTATTTAGGGTAAATCCCCTTCGCAACCCCAATCCTCCTGAAGGCAGGGGTGATTGGTTCTGAGAAATAAAGTCAAAATGTAAAATGATAAACTTAAAAGTCAAAAGTAAGTGTTACTCCAAGATTTTGTTTTCGCTCAATTATTAATGCATTTCACTTTTACATTTTACATTAAAGGCTATTAGGAAAAAGGTTACAACTTCGCGCCCGCGCGTATTCGCGCACCCGCACATGCGCGAATACGATAAAATTCCTGATAACCTTTATTTATCATTTTGACTTTTTCATTTAAACTCAAAATATCAACACTCACGGGTACTTAGCGGACCATGACGGATTTTTGCGGACTCATTTGTCCGCTTTGGCCATTGCTGAGTCGGATTTGAATGGCGTAATTATAGGCTACGCCATTGATCAACTCTGAAGAATCGGTGAATTCCGAAATTCCTTGCGATACTTCTTTGTAAAAGGTGGGGTTCTCTCCTCCTATAGATTTGTATATAAATACTTTATAGCTAAGCTCTTCTGGTACAATTTGAGCGTCAAAAGTCCAGGCCAATTGAATACCGTTTTTATCTTCAGTGATGATTGCATTAAACTCATCCACCCTTACTTTTTCAAGGTCTAATTTTCTTTTAGCAGTTGCAGCCATGGTGTATTCCGATTGATTGCCACTTTCATCAATTGCCAGCATTCTGTATTCATACATTTCACCTAAACTTACGCTTTGGTCATTGAAAACCGTATCAGCTGTGGAGGCAACTTCAGTAAGCAAAACCCAATCATCATCATTGGTGGAACCGTAGACCCGTCGATAAACCCGATAGGTCATGACATCCTCGCTTGGGCTATGTTGCCAGGAAAGGGAAATGCCGTCATGTTCTCCAATGGGTTGAAACTGGAACGGTAAAATGGGTGGCACATTATCCGGTCTTTTCAATTCGAGAATTTGGGATGGTTTTCCCCTGTTGGAACTTCTATCTTCTGAGGACACCATATAGAAAATGGATTTGTTCAAACTCTTTTCAGGTATTTGGTAGGAAAAGGTATTTTCCTGGATCATTTGCTTATTCACCGGCGAAAATTCCTCAGATGGGTCGTTTGCAAAATAAACCCAGTATCCTTCCAGATCCTCAGCTGGACTGTGCTTCCAAACCAAACTTACCGTTCCGTCATCTCCAATAACCCCGTTGAATTCTTCAGGAGGAGGAGGTGCTTTGAGATCCGGGACATGGACGTAAAATGGCTCAGAAACAGCCTGGTTTCCTCTATTATCCGAAGTCAACACCTTGAAATAATAAGACCTGTTACCGGAGATGCTGTCAGGTTCATATCTATAGGTTCTAACTTCCTCGCTTAATGGGTTAATGGTAAGGGTATCAAAATATCCAGTATTGTTTGCTCCCAATAATACCCAGAAACCACGAAAATCTTCCGGAATTTCAGTCATTTTCCAGCTGATGTCAATTTTGGTATCCCCATCCTCATAAACTCCTTCTAGCCCATATGGAGGCGGAGGGGGTGTTAAATCTATGGCTTGTCCTTCGGCAGTTGCGGGTTCACTTAAATCCCCAAAGCTGTCGTAGCCACGAAGCCGATAATAAAAGGTTTTATAATTAATCCCTACCGAATCTATATAACCATAGGCATTCAGGGGCATTTCAGGCGTTTCTATAAAGACAAGTGGTTGCGCTGTAAGTGGAGTCCAATTTATTTGATCTTCTGAACGCTCCAGTTCATAACTGTTGAATTGATCTTCATTTCCATCTTTGGACCAATTTAAAATTAGTTTACTTTCTGTAGGAGAGATGGAGAATCCAACGGGTGCAGGTGGTGGAACATAGGTGTTGGTTATCGTCAATTGGGCATCGCTTAAAAATCCAGGTGCTGCTTCAGATCTAATGATGTAGGTATACTTTTTATCCTCCTCCACATCGTAATCTACAAAACGCAATCCTAGTATTTCTGCAGCCAATGGAGATCGTTCGGCTGCGAGCAGCGAAAATCCAAACCTGTTTTCTTCTAAAGAGGCTTTTTCATAAATATTGCTACCTAAACCGGTATCTGAAGGATACAAATTTGAAGCGGCCAACATGGCCATGCTATCTCCAATGATTGCTGGGGTGATCTGATCTTCTGCCCATGGTTTTACTTCTGCAATAACATTGACTTTCCTCTCAGGCCCAATTCTCTCTATCACATAACCAACTTTATTGGCTTCCTTCCACAAATTCATCGTATTTGGTCCCCATCGCAATACGATGCTGTCCCCATAGGGTCTCACAATTCCGAATAATTGTGGAGGCACGTAATTTTTCTTTGCTGGTGACATATCTGAAAGAGAAAGGTCGTTTGGAAATGTGTATTCGACATTTCGACCTCCCGTATTTTCAAAAATCCCGGTTTGCTCAGTTTCCACTTCAATGGAGCCGGAAATAGACCCATCCAGACTTCGAATGGTGTATCTATATTGCTTTCCCTTTTCATAAGTGGAATCAACTACTGCTGCTCCCACTGCCTGAGCTATATTAAAACTAAATTGTGCCTCGTAGAAAATGTAATTGTAACGAACAGTATTGGCATCCATGACGCTTTTATCGGAATATTGGAAGGTGGTGTCATGTATTAACGCGCCAATTGCTTCCATCATACCATCCACATCGTTACTATGTTCCTTAAACCAGGTGGTATCTTTTGGCAACACACTATTTGACAAAACAATATCCGGACCGTTGGGTAATTCTTTTTTTTCAACCCGATAGCCCACGTTTAGCAATTGTGCCCATTGATCAGGATTCAAAGGTTGCCATCTTACTACCACGCCATCTTCATAGACCTGGCCAAAAACCAATAAACTCTCCTGAGCATAGGAAATATTGTTAAAAAATCCCCCAACAAGGACAAATAAAAAAGGTAAAATTCTTGTGCTAAGCATTATTCTAAATTTATAGGGTCGTTCCGAACCATTTAATACAATTTCATAAAACACCTTCAATCCCAAATTTCCGTAATTTTTTTAATTTATTGGTCTTCCCATCACCATGAGTTCTGCCAACTGCAACTGTTCTTCATAGTCATTGGCGAACTGGACACGAACATACCTGCCTTTTGTCCCCGCTGGCAAAGTGATCTTAACCTGGGTAGCCCCAGCATCGTTGCGTTCCCCGCTTTTCCAGTCAGCCATATTCAGGGACTCATTCACATCCGTTGAAGCCGGAAACTCCTCTTCGCTAACCATTACATAGTATTTGGCCAGTCTAGCCGTCCAGTTGGTCTCTTTTCGGTTGTACAAAATGATCTCATCGATTTCACAAACCTTTTCCAGATCCACTGTGAACCAGGCACCAGTCTCTTTAGTTGTCGCAGAATGGGAACCATCGCTCCATTTGGGAGCAGTATTGCCATCAACGGCGCGGGAGGCAAGCCGTTTGGCGGGTGTTGTACTACTTTGACTTGCTGGCTTATTCAATGCAATGTTTGTGGCTGGACTAGCAGATGAAGACCCGGTAGATTTAACCTCCAGGTAATCAATGCGACCTTGAGCTTTTTCCCAATCCACTAACTCAATGCGGAGAATGTGGGTACCCTCGGAAAGACCAATACCCTCCAGGGTTGTGGTGCCAAAGATTCCACCATCGGTTTTGGGGAGTGACCACTCTGTTCCCAAAGCCTGACCATCCAGGTATAATTGTATTTTTTTATCAGGTTCATTTTCTAAATAACCCAATTCAAAATCATAGCTTCCACTATTTGTGACATTCACTGTGTATTCCCACCATTCACCAGTAGAAATAAAACCAACAGAGGTCCGGTTTTGCCAATCCGAAATATCGACACTTTCTCCTTCTCTTAAATCATTAGTGGATCTATTCTTTAAATCCCGGTCGTGATAGGCTTTCCCTTCTCCTCCTAAATCGAAATGTTCCATCTCGATCCTGCCGGGCAGGCTAACTGGAGTGCCGCCATATGGTCCTTGTACAACAGGGGTTTTTACTTCCAGGTAATCCAATAAGAAGACTCCTACTTCCAGTATTTCGATGCGCAGCACATGGCTGCCTTGAGTAAGTGCAACTCCTTCTAGTAATGCCCTATTAAAAAGAGTGGACCAGGTACTTCTTGAAATATTCCACTCTCCACCCAGGGGCTGATCATCCAGATATAACTGGACTTTAGCACCTGCACTTTGAGTGGCATAAACCATTTCTACATCGTAGGTGCCGCTTTGTGCTACTTCCACTGTGTAGCTCAACCATTCTCCATTTTTGACAGAGGTCAGGTAGGTCCGTTCATTGCCGATATTGACATCTACACCCTCCTCTTCTCGGAAAGAACTACTATTATTGCCCGAACCTGTGTCGTGATAGGCAACCCCTTCACCACCGATGTCGTAATGTTCCGCTTCTATCTTGCCGGGAACAGAAGCCGCAGTACCATTAAAAGGTGCTTGTGTAACAGGTGCCTGTACAACAGGTGTTTTTACTTCCAGATAATCAAATCGACCATCTGCCTCTTTCCAATCCACTAACTCGATGCGGAGGATCTGGGTACCCTCGGAAAGACTAATACCTTCTAGGCTTGTTGTACCAAAAGTTCCACCCTCGGTAACTGGGAGGGACCACTCTGGACCTAAAGCCTGACCATCCAGGTACAATTGTATTTTTTTATTAGGATTTTTTCCTAAATACCCCAATTCAAGGTCATAGCTTCCACTATTTGTGATATCTACGGTGTATTCCCACCATTCACCAGTAGAATTATACCCAATAGAGGTTCGATTGTGGTAATCTGAAATATCGACACTTTCGCCTGCTCTTGAATTATTATTGGATCTGTTCTTCAAATCCTTGTCGTGATAGGCTCTGCCTTGCCCTCCTATATCGAAATGTTCTAACTCAATTTTGCCAGGGAGACTAGCTGGACTGCCACCATATGGTGCCTGCGCAATAGGAGTTTTCACCTCCAGGTAATCTAATAAGAAGACTCCCGCTTCCAGTATTTCGATGCGCAGCACATGGCTACCCTGTGTAAGTGTAACTCCTTCAAGTAATGCTCGGTTGAAAAGCGAAGACCAGGTACTTCTTGGAATATCCCACTCCCCACCTAGAGGCTGATCATCCAGGTATAACTGGACTTTAGCGCCTGCACTTTGAGTGGCATAGACCATTTCCAGATCGTAGGTTCCACTTTGAGCCACATCTACTGAGTAGACCAGCCATTCACCGTTTTTGGTATCTTTTATATAAGTTCGATCATTGGCAGTAACAACATCTACGCCTTCCTCTGGTCGGACACTTCCGCTATTATTCGAGCCGGTATCATGGTAAGCAACCCCTTCTCCACCTGTATCGAAATATTCTGCTTCTATCTGACCAGGTAGACTTATAGGGGTCCCCGAGTAAGGCTGAGGCAGAACCTTCATTCCCAAACCAGTTAAATTGAGTTCGAGATTATTATTCTCCGATCCGGTTAAGTCAAGTACAATGGAATGCTCGTAGCTTATGTTTTGAGTTGGTTTAAAATTGACTGTTAAGGTTACAAAAGATCCTTGTGTAACTGTTGACCCGCTCAAGCTGGCAGTATAACCATCAGGCATTTGTTGCGATAAGTTGACTCCCAAATCGGCTGCCCCTTCCAGCCCATTATTCCAGATCTTCAAGTTGAGACTATTTTCCTCTCCGACGGTTAACGCTCCAAAATCCAGGGTATTTTGATCAATTACAGATGGATCCTGGGCTGCAATACTGGTCGTTTTTGCTATTGCAGCCGGAGGTGGAAGTATCGTAACCTGCACCTGATCAGATTGACTGCAACCAGTTTCTGAATTTGTTACGGATAATGTATACGTCGTAGTACTTGTTGGGCTGGCTAATGGCTGGAGGATGGTGGCATCATTTAATCCATTATTGGGGCTCCAAGCATAGCTCAAACTTCCAGATCCATTTTGTTTAGTTGCAGTTGCACTTAATATTGTTGATTCTATAGCTAAAATGCTCTTGTCTTCTCCGGCATCAACTACAGGAGCCACCTTGTTTTCCAATACGTCAATAGTCGAGGAAGCAGTACATCCTGTAGCTGGATCTTCTACTACCAGCACATAATTTCCTCCATTAGAAACTTTCGGGAATACCTCATTTGAACTAAAATCGTTCGGTCCTGTCCAATTGAAGCTCATGCCAGGTGAGGAGGCACTTCCATCTAGCTCAACTTCAGTATTCAAACATGTAATCACTTGTGGTGAAGCAATTGAAGCTGTTAGGGTAGGACCATAATTACTACATGTCCCAGAAAGCATTACTCCACTGCTCATCCAGTTTGATTCCAGACCATCCAATACCCAATTGTTATTTAAGCTTAGATCATGCCCATTGGGTCCTCTGTCTATAACCGTCTTTTCATTTGGATTCGGATAGCCTGCAGTTCCCTGATTAAAATCATAATAAGCAATCAATGCACAATCATTCAAATCAGGCGTACAGTTTAGGAGAGATTGAATCTCATTTGGCTCCATTGCCTTTTTCCAGAGACTCAAATCATCTACGCTTCCCGAAGCATTAAACATGATATCAAAGATTGATCCCTGAGCGGGAAGTCCGGCAGCTGGTACCGTGGCAAATAACTGCCCATCGAGATAATACTTTCCTTCCTGAGAAAACATTTGGTTAAAGGGAGGATTGTAATTTTTTAGATTCATTACCAAAGCCAGGTGATGCCATTCATTCCCAATTTCATCAGACCTTTTAAAAGAACCATCTGAAAAGTCGATGATCTTTAACTTGTTGTTCTCCACCTCAACCGGAGGAATGACATACAATATGCTAGATCCCCATGGAGCACCATCTCCCCACTTAAACCACATAGAAATGGTATAACTACCCTCTATTTTTCCGTCACTGGTCTCAAAGTACTTTTTCAAAACATTCGCAATGTTTATCGCACTCTTTGAATCAGCCACCAAACAACTACCTGCCTGTTCTGGCATCTTTCCTTCACCTGACAGCGCAATATTTATTTCCTTGGATTCTGCGCCTTCCAATCCTATTGTGAATGATTCGTTATAAGTACCTATGGATCCAGGTTTAAAAGTGATAGTTAGCAAAGCACTTCCGCCCGGAGCTACTTCGGTTTTATCAAGATTTGCCTCAAATTCTTCTGCCAAATTGGAAGGCAGGGATAAGGTCAATTTATCTGCACCAGCATCAGCATCATTCCAAATTTTCAAAACGCTGGTCGTAGACTGATTCGGGTCGTTTTCGCCAAAGTCAAGGGTACTTACTACACTTGCGTTCGAATTGTTTGCGGCTCCATCCGTAATCTTAGCGGAGGCAAAATCCATGACAGTCACCATCACCTCATCAGATGAGGTACATCCATTAGAGGTGTTAGTCACCGTTAATGTGTATTGAGTAGATGTGACTGCACTTGTTGTAACTTGACTGCTATTGCTGTTATTCAATCCAGTGCCAGGGCTCCAGGAGTAAGTCATTCCCGTAACTGCAGTCTCACCAATATTCACGCTTTCTCCAATGGCAATGGTTTTATCAGTTCCAGCATTTGCAATTGGTTCTGCATTGTCTTCTTCCACCTCAATCTGGGTACTTGCTGTACAGCCAGATGCAGGATTTGATACCTTCAAGCTAAATGTACCAGGTACCGTAACAGATGGAGATTGTTCATTTGAACTAAACCCATTTGGTCCTGTCCAATGATAGTTCATTCCTGTTGTCGATCCACTTGCATCCAATGTTACATTATTATTCGAGCAGGTGATCTTTTCATTGAGCTCAGCTTTGGCAATTGGCAAACTGGTGTTTCCGTCAACCGTAACTTGTGTTGTAGCTTCACAACCTGTTTCTGGATTTGTTATTATCAATTGATAGGTTCCCGGCGCAGATACCGATGGACTCTGTTGACCAGAGCTATAATTATTCGGTCCGATCCATTTATAGTCCATATTGTCAGAAGAAGCGCTGGCATCCAAAACTACAGCAGGTTGATTGCAGGTAATCGTTGAATTAGCAGTAGCTGATGCTATCGGTAGCGCTGTGTTGTCGTTTACCGTTACTTCTAAAGTTGACTCACAGCCATTATAATTATTGGAAACCGTAAACGTGTATTCTCCCGCAACAGAAATATTGGGATTTTGCTCGCTTGAATTGAAATTATTGGGTCCCGACCAGGCATAAGCGATACCAGGACCTGAAGCAGAATTCGAGGCATCCAATTGGATACTTCCACTGTTATTGCAGCTAAGCCCCTGGTTATTTTCAACAGATGCTTCTGGCAAGGTAGTGTCTAAAACAACTTCCACTTCATCAGTTGATTGGCAACCGTTTTCATTGTTGATCACAGTAAGCTTATAGGTTCCAGGTTGATTTACTGCACAGCTTTTGAATTTTGATGAAAAATTCCCGGGACCTGTCCATAAATAGCTTGCATTTGAAACCGAACTGGATGCAGTAAGTTGAACCTGTGGAGATTCGCAAGTAATTACCCCATTGTCTGCAGAAGCACTTGGTGAACTGGTATTTTGAACAACTACTATTTCGTCCGATGATTCGCATCCTGTGCTTTCGTCAAAGACTCTCAATACGTAGGTACCAGAAAAGTTCACTGTAGGACTGAGATCCGTAGATGTGAAACCATAAGGTCCATCCCATTCATAACTCATACCCGTTGTCGAACCATTTCCATCCAATTTAACTTCCAGATTGGCGCAAGTTATTGTCCTGTCTGGCCCGGCAGAAGATTGGATGGCTGGTTTGTTTTCGTGGATAATAACTTCGTCTGTTGCTTCCGTTCCACTTTCATCATGGATAACTCTAAGGGTATAGGTTCCAGGGTTTGTAACCATTGTTTTTAGCAAGTTCGAGTTAAAGTTATTAGGACCTGTCCAGATGTAAGACATGCCTTCACTGGAAGCACTCGCGTCTAATAGAGCACTACTTTCATTACAGGTGACCGTTTGATCTTCGCCTGCATCTGCAATTACCGTTATCTGTTCTTCTTCCTGTTCAGGTTCAGGATTTGCAGCAACCGGAGGGGCACAACTTGCAGGAAGGAAGAGGTCATCCTCCATGTAATTGGACGTAGTTCCGGAAAGTTGGAAATTATCGCCCAAATCAATGTGATTGCCGTTACCAGACCTGTCTTGTAGTTGTTTTTCACTTTGATTGGATCCTCCTGATGTACCTTGTTCGAAATCGTAATAGGCTACCAGACCAGGAGCTCCTATTTGTGGTTTGCATTTTGATAAATCGATTATTTCAGATTCCGTTAAGGTGCTTGACCAAAAACTCAATTCATCAATTCTTCCTTTTAATGGGAACATGATTGGTCCAAATGGAGGAGGAACATGATTCATTATCATTGCGCCTAAAACTTGAAAATCTGGAAATGGAAAACCATAAGTGCTTTGTTCAACCTGTTCTCCATTCAAGTATATGGAGGTAGTATTTATTCCTTTATTAAAGGCAATTGCGACGTGATTCCAACTTGCACCCAAATCCTTTTCTGAATAAGGAGGCCTCCCTTGGAAAATAGGACCTAATTTATTATTACTTATTGCTGTGGTAAAGCCGGGAATCAAACTATTCATTTCCGGACTAGCTGTGGGGCGTTTTATCCAGAAGGAAATGGTTCCATTACTTGCCTGGTTGATGGATTGTATTGCTTGAAAGGGTTTACTAAATGAAAAATAATCATCAATTCCATCAAAATCCAGTGCCATCGAAGTCCCACCACCCAAAACTGTCACCTCAACCTCATCTCTTTTAGAACAACCTGTTGCAGGGTCAGCAACAGTTAAGGTATAGGTATTGGATCTTGAGGGTGAAGCTTTGGGTTGAGCTATTGTAGCATCATCCAAGCCATCGATAGGCGTCCAGCTGTAAGACAAACCACTGACTCCTGGTTGCCCTAAAGTAATTTCCTGCCCTGGATCGATCTCATGCTCTTGTCCTGCGTCTGCAACAATCGTATTTGGTGTAATCGAATTACAAGAACTTTGAAGGTCTAAATCCTGCTTGACAAAATTCGAGGTCGCTCCGGTTCTCTCCCATTTATTATCCAATTCCAAATTATTTCCATTTGAGGATCGATCGATCAATTCAGTAATATTTGAGTTATCCCAGGCATCAAATCCCTGGTCAAAGTCATAATAAGCCAGTAGATTGCAAGCATTTGGCTCCGGTACACAATTCTGTAGCTCTGCAATTTGTTGAGGGTTCAATGCTTTGGACCAAATACTCAAATTATCCATGAAGCCCTGTGTATGCTGTCCTGGAGGTTGATAATAATTCACTCCTTTAAATAAATCAATGCCGCCGCTCATTGTTGGGTGTTCACCCACAAGGTTTCCATCCATATACACGTAAATGATGGGTATATAATTTGAATTTGGTATTTGATTAATGACTACGTGGTGCCAGGATGTTCCTATTGAGGCAGATGACTTGTTCCCTATTTTTATTTGCTTGTTGTCAATAGGAAAATGATAGGTATCGCCCCCTGTGAATAAGTGACTTAGCGCTGGATTATCCGGAGAAAGCTTCATATGGAAAGAAACAGCAAACTCCATTGAACCAGGTACTAAATCCTCCACTTTTTTAGTGATGGGATAAAGGTCAAGTGCATCGTCAATTCCATCAAATGCAAGTGCATTGGCAGCAAAGGAATCATCGGGTGTTTTGTTGCCCTTCAGGTTGAGTTTAATAGAAGATACCGCAGCATTTTGAAGCGTAATTTCAATTTCTTCTTCATAAGCTCCAGGGGCAGAATTTCCAAATGTGACATTTAGCAATGCCATTTCACCTGGAGGTATGCTGACAGTTTTTTGACTAGTGTTCAACAACAATCCAAATCCATCTGGATCTGTTGTTGGTAGTTTTACAATTATGTCTGCGTCACCAGCTTCACCAGTATTCCATATTTTTAGCGTTTGTGTAACGACATCACCAACATAGCCAAAATCAATTTCCGTTTGTTCAGAGGCAGTCATTTCTTCTGCATCTTCTAAAGTCATTTTTGCGATGGCTTTATCAAGAACAGTGACCGTAACCTCATCCGTAACACCCGGGCAGGACCCAAAGGCATCTTTGACGGTCAATGTATAGGTTGTAGTCGCAGCTACAGTAGCTTTCGGCTCTTCAATATTCGGATTGTTCAAACCTGCCGAAGGACTCCAGCTATATACCCAGGTAGAAGTTCCGGAAGTGCCAATATTAGCGGTACTTCCAGATACGATGGTTTTATCCTCTCCTGCATCCGCGAATACACCGCTGCCCATAACGTTACAAGTGTTAGGCATGTTTATTTCCTGTGCTTGCCAGTTAGATTCAGTTCCTTGTAGTGCAAATGTGGACAAACTTAAATCTACATTTCGGGAAGATAAATCCTTCAACAACTTTTCAGACTGAGCACCTCCAACAGATTGATTAAAGTCGTAATAACCCAATAATGCACAATCATTCAGATCAGGTTGGCAGGTCTGTAAGGACTGAACTTCTGATGCTGACATTGCTTTTGCCCAAACACTCAATTCATCCATTTTCCCTTTCACTGCACCAAACTGATTCTGCCAATTGAACAGTTTATAATCCCAATTAGGACCCAATCCTCCAGTAGAATTATCTACTAATTTTCCATCCAGGTAAAGCCTGTTTTCATTATTGTCAAGTACCCAGGCGAAGTGATGCCAGGAAGTCCCCAAATCCTCTGAAATCGGACTACCTTTTATTAGTTTTTGATCTTCAACCTGGATCCAAAGTCCTCCCCTATTAATAAAGGTTGGTTTAAGATAATTATTGATCGTTTGATTTTGTCCAAGGCTAAACCAAAATGCCAAAGTCATGTATTTTCCATCGTTTAAATCAAATACTTCTTTTACATGGCTAGAGAAATCCAGATGATCATTTTGTCCGTCAAAGGCAAGACATGCCTCAGAAAGGGCTGTTCCCTCAGACTCTATTACGTACTTCGATTTTGAAGCATTTTGTAAATCAAGCTCAATAGTTGTACTATAATTTCCTCCCTGAGAAGGGTTGAAAATTAATTCGAGATTTGTACTTTCTCCCGGTTTCAACGTAATGGATTCCTGCCCGTTTTCAAGGCTTAATGAAAACTCCTTTTGGACATTGGCAGGTAAGGAAAGAACGAGGTCTTTTCCGTATTCGGATACTTCATTTTTGATACTGATTGTTTTGGTCACTGCTACCCCAGTTGCGATGTTGCCAAAGTCTAGGTGAGACCAATATGGTTTGCCATCATCATCATCTTCTCCGTCAATAGTGGCTAGTGCATTTGCAGAGAGTTTTTTGGCTGCTGCTGTCAGGCTGATCAATTGAGTAGTTTCAACACTTCCTGTTAAATTCAACTCAAAATTTTGGTCGTAGACCTTCTCCTCCTGAGGATCCCAACTCACATTAAGTGTGGCACTTTGACCTGGAGCAATGCTGACTGAACTTGAATTAGCATTGTTTTCCCAATTCAAATCAAATCCTTCAGGTGTTGAGGAAGGTAAACTAACCTCCAGGTCTTTACTACCAGGAACACTTTCATTCCAAATTTTCAAGGACTTGATTTTGGTATCATTTTCAGCAATTGTCATTTCTCCAAAGCTGAGGAATTCTTTCAAAGGTGCACCAAAATTACCCGCATCGGCTGCTGTCAATTTCGTCACAGCAAATGGTGTTTTGGCCAAACCACTTAATTGAATATCAACTGAGGATTCAATACTACCGCTAATTGTATTCAATTTCAATGTTGGGTTATAAGTTTGAGCAACAGGCGGATTAAATATCACGGTCACTCTTGCAGCGTTGCCTTTCTTAATAATTACCCGATCGAGGTCGGGATCCTCATCAAAGACCAATTCAAATCCCATTGGCATACTCTGAGGTCGTTCCACCTCCAGGTCAAAGGAACGTTGCGTACCATTGTTCCAAACTTTAAATGATTGCTCAACCTGATCTACAAAAAAGATCTCTCCAAAATCAAGGCTATTCAGGGTTTCTGCTGTATTGACATTCCAGGCGATCGTCGGAGATGCCTTGGCCACTGCTGGGTTAATACCATAGCCGGACAAGGATATTTGTGTTTCAGATTTATTTGCATCTGTGAGGGGCAATTTAAGACTATAATTATATGGTATCCCTTCGTCAGGTTGGAATGTCAAGTCCAGTGTTGCGCTCTCTCCTGGTGGAATGCTCGTTTTATTTAAGCTGGCATTGATCCAGGCTGGCAAATTCGAAGGAAGCGCTACAATCAAGTCCTTAGTATGTTCTGATCCGGTATTCCAGATCTTTAAACTCTTTTGATGATCCTTCCCAGTCTCAATGGTTCCAAAGTCTAATGCTTTTTGAAGCGTCGCATTGGAATTAGTTGCGATACCATTCGTCACTTTAGCAATTGCATCTTTTTTAACTCCGGTACCTAACAAATTAATTGAATATTCAGACAAGGTTGCATCTTCGATATCAAAGCCTAAGGAGGTATTGAACACTTTGGGTTCGGTAGGTGCAAAAGTAATTTGTAGTTCAAGAGGCTCAGAATTAGGCTTGGCACTGCCTGTTTGCCAACTAGCTGTATAGCCTTCCGGCAAGGATGGTATCGTAAACTTGGCGTCCAGATTATTTTCAGTTCCCTTATTTTGTATGAGTACCTTTTTCGTTATGGATTGCCCAACTTTTACTTCACTAAAATCCAGTTCGTATTGATCAACATCTACCAAGGCTGGTGCTTTTAATGCTGAAGCCTCGAATAAGAGGGAATAAGTCTCTTTTTTCGACTTATCTACAGCATTCGGATAATACTTGACCAATAAGGTTTGATCCTCTTTTTGTGGAGCTTTTGTTGGTGTATAGGTAATGGAAATCGTCACATTCCCATTTGGCGGAATATTTTCATAATTCGAGGAAGAGCTTACTGCAAAGGGAGGTTTCACCGCAGACAAATCAATTGAAAGATTGCCAGCTATTTCAGGAGCTGTATTCCAAACTTTAAAACTGAGTTCTTTTTGTTGTCCAACTTCCACACCTCCAAATGCAAGTGTATTCAAGGTAGGTTCACCTGCATTGGTGGCGTTATCTTCTGTAAAGACTGCCTGTCCTGCCATCTTTTCCCCAATTGCTTTCAATCCGATTTTCTTTGATGTTATCGCTGAATTGGTAAATGTCAATTCAATTTCTGCATCATAGGATTTTGTGCTGGAAGGATCAAAATTAACTTTTACTACAGCGTTTTCTCCAGGTTGAATTTCGGTTTTATTCAGAGAGATTTCAAAGCCCTCTGGATTAGAGCCTGGTAAGGCCACATCCATGCTCATTGCACCTTGGGAACCGGTATTCCAAATCAAAAATTCCTGCTCTTTGGGCTCTCCAATAAATACTTTCCCAAAATCAATTTGGGATATTTCATTCGCATTTTGATTATTGGAATTACCCGCAGTTGCTTTTGGAACAGCAGGTGGGGTTACCGTCAACACCATCTCATCTTTAGCTTTGCATCCCGTCCCTTTATCCAACATACTAAGTGTATAAGTTGTAGTAGCAGTTGGTGAGGCATTTGGCTGTGAAACTGTGTTGTTATTTAAGCCGGTTGCCGGGCTCCAGGAATACTCCATTTGTGGGAATGGTGCTACGCCCAATTGAACTGTCACCCCATAATCAGTGTTTTGGTCTGCTCCGGCGATGGCATTCAATCCTTTTAAAGTAGAGCAACTACCTGAATTTGAAACACCATCAGCAAGCCAATTGGATTCATCCAGATCCAATGCCCAGAATTTAGGACTCAGCGAAATATTGATTGCGTTGCTGGTTAAGTCTTTTATTACCGTCTCACCTGGATTTGGCAAACCACCCTTACCCTGGTTAAAGTCATAATAAGCGATTAATCCGCATGCATCCTGCTTTGGTTTACAGGTAAACAGGGATTGTATATCAGCCTCTGGCAGTGCCAAAGCCCAAATACTCATTTCATCAAGCGTCCCCCTAAAAGTATTTCCTGCATTCGGTAGGCTTCCAAACAGGAATTCATTCTGCCATAATTTCGCACCTGGACTTAGGTTAAGGGTTTCAACAAGTTGACCGTCGAAATACAATCCAGCTTCTTTACTACTTTTTACCATAGCCACTTGGTGCCAATTTCCATCTGAAATAGATCCTGTGGCTGTAGTTTTACCTGTACCATCTACTTCCAAAACGATTCTGTTATTTTCCAGGTTTAGTTCAAAATCTCCACTTTGCCAGAGATTGAGATTACCCTGTGAAGGAGCTTTTACCCAGAAGGAAAGCGTTAGGCGATGTCCTGTATTAACCTCAAAAAGCTTATTTGCTATCTTTTTCATGTCCAGGCGATCATCTTTTCCGTCAAAAGCAAGTCTCGCACCAGGAGCTTCTCCAAATCCTTCTCCTTTAAGATTAAAGGACATGGTAGCTTGTTCTGCGTTCTCTAGTGCAAGTTCCAAATTCTCATTGAAGGATTGTACAGCACCAGGTTTAAACGTTATCGTCATATTTGTACTCTCCTGCGGAGGAACATTGGTTCTAGTAAGAGTTGCACTAAATCCGGCTGGTATATTTTCAGGCAGGTTGACCGTCAAGTTGGCACCATCCTGAACATTGGCGATGTTCCAGATTTTAAAGTTTTGAATGCCTGTACTACTGGCAGCTATCCGTTCAAAATCAAAGGATTTTAAACCTGCAGTTTCAAAAATGCCTGATTCCGCTTCCGTAATTTTTGGCGAAGCAGGCATTTGTCCGATTCCTTTAAGATCCAATGTTTGATCTTTGTCCCCACCATAGACACCTGTATATGAAAAGGTAAGTTTTTCGTCGTAGGCCTTTGCCACGGAAGGGTCAAAACTAATTTCCACCAATACACTTTCTCCAGGTTTGACAGAATTTTTCGGCATATTTACCTGGAAGCCACTGGGGGCTGTATGATCAATCTCCAGATCACGGCTGTATTGATTGGCTGTATTCCAAATCCTAACCGTTTTTGTTCTATTTTGGGTAGTTGGTGTAGGGTCAAATTGCAAGGATTCAATAGCGGATGCTTCTTTTGATTGTGCTGTTCCATTGGTTATTTTTCGTTCAGCGACATATAATCTACCTCTGCCTTCTAAATTAATTGCTATTTGGCTTTCATTTCCTCCGGTAGCAGGTATGAAAAGCGTTTTGTCGTAATCCTGTCCCGCAGAAGGATGAAAAGTAATAACTGCACTGGCAAATTGACCAGGAGCTATAGTGACCTGCTGAAGAGAAGGATCATCGAAAAAGGCCAGAGAATAACCATCTGGCAAAGAAGATGGAAGACTCAATACCAAATCCTTTCCATAAGCATTGACCGTATTCCAGATTGAAACTGAATATTTTTCCTGTTTGTCCAGGAAGCAATCCCAAAATTGTACTACTGATAATGATTCATGGAAAATAGGATTATTGGCATCGCTTTCGGTAACTTTTGCAATTGCAGATGGTGCAATGCCATTGGCATCTAAGGAAATAGACAGTTTTTCCTGATCCGCTCCCTGAAGGTTGATTTCAAACTCAACATCATAATTTTTGACATCTTCTGGTTTGAAGACCAGGTTTAAAGTAGCTTTTTCATCTGGCTCCAATTCAGTTTTGCTAATTGTAGAGGACAGATATCCTTCCGGTAATGGGCTGGGTAAGTGTATCCCTAATTCAGCCCCGCCTGTACCTACCGTATTCTGGATTTGAATTTGGACCTTCACTGGTTCATCACCTACCGCTACACCTCCAAAATCGATATCACTTGCTGAAGCTGAAACGGCTTTTCCTTGTTCTAAGACATCAATTGTTGCAAGTGCATAAGGTTTGCCTCCTGCTTCAAGCGATAATTCCTGATCAATGGATTCCCAGCCATTGTGCAATTCCAAATTAATTGTTGAGTGATAAGACTGTGGTTGTTCTGGTTTAAATACAACTTCCAGTGTGGAGGATGCCCCGGGCTCAACAAAGCGCTTACTGAGTTCAAATACATATCCCTCCGGCAATGTTGATGGCAATGACACTTCGAGGTTTTTGGAACCATTTGGCGCATTGTTCCAGATCCTAAAGGATTTGGCAATCGATGATTCACCAATCTCAGTTGGTTCAAAAGATAATTTATTGATTGCCGAAGCTGTAGGAATAGCTGTACCTGCTGTGACATGAGCAATGGCCCTTCTTTCTTTACCGATACCTTTTACTTTGAGTTCGGCTTCACCAAAGCCGGGAATGTTTAATCCTTTTTCATACACAATCGTTAAGGCATCTTCATAGGTCTTTTCTTCTCCTGGTGTAAAAACAATACTTACTTCTGCAGACTCCCCAGGCGCTGTGTAAGCAGGCGAAATGGAGACTTGATATCCTTCTGAAAGCTTGACCCATTGGTTGGGGGCAAACAGGTCATATTGTGGAAGACCATCTGCTGGTTTGTTCCATAACCTGACTTTAATTTCTTTGGAATTTCCTATTTCTACTTCCCCAAAATCGAGTAATCCCGGTGTAGAACCTTCCCAATCGTTTGCCTGCTCCTCTGTAATGGCTAATTCTGCGGGTACTTTATGTCCCTGACCGGAAATTTCAATTTCCCTATTGATGGTTTCGCAACCATTAAAGAAACTCAATTTCAATATATTCGAAAATTCGCCCTCTTCCTGAGGTTGAAAGGTTACCTCTATTGTTCCAAAAGCATTGGGTGCAATGCGATTGTTATTTAGCGTAACATTGAAATCTTTTGGTGCTTCAAAACTTATCTCCAAATCTTCTGAACCGATGCTCGCCGTATTCCAGATTCGAACCTGTTTCTTAACAGTTTCCATAATATGGACATAATCAAATTTCACTTCATCCAATGAGGGTTCCTCTTTTGTCAGTGCTGCTCCATCAGTTACCTTCGCCAAAGCTGGTTGAATCACCTTAGCAGAAACGTTTAGTGTCGTTTCAGATTCCTCAGCTCCTTCCAAACCAAATTTTAAAGTTGAGAAATAAGACATTTCCTCGGCAGATTGGAAAGTCAAATTAAAGGATGCAGAGGATTGAGGAGCAATGGAGAAATTGGTTTCCGAAGCATTCATTCCTTGTGGCAAATCACTCAAAGTGACTTTCAACTCTGTTCCATTTGCAGCAGCAGTATTCCATATTTTTATGGTTCTGACATTCTCCTCATCTATACAAACAGTACCAAAATCAAGAGATGGGATGGCTATCCCGTTTTCTTTAAATTGTACAGCAGCATAGTCCCTTCCTATTCCATTTAGATTGATGGTCAATTCATTCTCTTCTGCTCCTTCAAGGTCCAATTGTAAAGTGCTGGACCAATTCCCGGGAGTTTCAGGAGCAAAATTGACGGTCAACTCCTTGTATTGATTTGGAAGTATAGGATCATTGTTTTCAAATGAAGCCTGGTATCCCTCAAGAGACTGTGCAGGAATAGATACGCTGAGTGGCAGGCCATTCGAAGTGGTTTTATTCCAGATCCTGATAACTTGCTGGTTTTGTTCCCCCATGCCAACACTTCCAAAATTCACTTGATTGATGATAGTGGTACTTCCATCTGGAGTAACCTGTGCAATAGCTGAAGGTGGAACACCGGTTCCTTTTAAGATCAAGTCGAAAGTTTCTCCAGAAGTGGTATTTAACTCAATGACTTTTTCAAATGTACCTGGAGAAGGCGGGAGGAAACTTACTTCCAAATCTGCAAATGTTTCCGGGCTAATAAAAGACTGTAAAACATCCATAGAAGCTTCAAATCCTGTTGGCATATCTCCAGGTAAATTTACCTGGATATCTCCATGAACTCCAATTTTACCGGAATTCCACAATTTCAATTTTTCCGATACTTTGTTTCCTATGACTACTTCACCAAAGTCCCAAAAGCCCAGCGCCTCTGAATCATTGTCCTGAGCGAATTTATCTGTAATCAGTATGGCTGATTTGTTTAGTGAAGGGCTTCCGTATAACTTAATTTTCCAGGTATTTGTTTCGCTCCCCCCCAGACTGATTGTCAATTCATTAACGTATTTGTTTTCATCGTTTGGATCCAATTGCGATGGTGCAAAATCAATCGTCAATTCTTTCTTCTCCCCTGGTTTGATTGTAGCTTGTGACCAATTGGCAGTATAAGCCTCAGGCATAGCTGGCAATTGAATTTCCATATCGAGCGCAGGGTGTTGTGCTGTATTTTCAAAAGTAATGGTCTTACTTTCTATCTCCCCCACAAGGGTGTAATAATTCATTCTTATTTCGTCGTCGGAGACTGGTGATTTTTTATACCCATATTGATCGGTCACCTCTACAATTGCTGCTTGCACCACGGTGATAGAAACTTGGTCACTCGCTTCACAACCATTCTCTTCATTTTTAACCGTTAGGGTATAATCCGTATTGACTTCAGGTTGAGCAGTTGGACGACTGATATTGCTGCTGTTTAAGCCAATGACTGGCGTCCAGGAATAGGAATAATTTGGTTGACTGGCTATTCCCAATTGAGTGTTTTCATCCCAATTTATACTGCGATCCTGACCAGCATCTGCAATTGGATTGGTCAAGTCCTCTATAACGGTCACTTCTTTTGAAGCAGTACATTGGTTTTTCGGATTGCTTACTTCCAGTTTATAAATTCCTTTTTCATTTGCAGTTGGTTGTGGACTATTGGGATCAGATATTGCAGGACCCGACCATAGGAAGCTTACCCCTGCTTCAGATCCACTTCCATCCAGTTGTACTGATTTCCGTTCGCAGGTTAAAGCTTGGGTTGCCTTTGCAGAGATATATGGTGCCTGCTGATCGAGCGATACTTCAACTTTATCTGTTGCAATACATCCTGTGGATTTGTCCGTTACTGTCAATTCATAAACACCTGGTACATCGACTCCATTGGGACTCATAGTAGAGAAAGCATTATTCTCCGGTCCATTCCACTGATATTGTTGATTTGGAGTTGAATTACTTCCGTCGAGTGTTACATGACCAGGAACACAGGTAATCACCTGAGCCGGACCAGCTGAAGCAACAGGAGATTCTGCAAGTTCTGCCCACATGACATCTACATCAGTGCAATTATTATTTGGATTGGTAACAATCAAACTATACCAACCTGCTTTGTTTATAGTGGGCTGAAAATTTCCTGAGAAATAACCTCCTTCGGATTCCCAGGTGTATTGATAATCCTGAGAAAAGCCTTTGGGTTGTAGTTTAATGTCAGGGTTGACACAATTTAAAACCAAATCCGGACCAGCATCAACCGGAGGTCTGGTTTTATCTTCTATTACCCGAACTTCATCTTTTGCATTACATCCGTTTTCCGGGTTGGTGACTGTAAAGTAATAGGTTCCAGGTTTTTTGACTTCCCATTGAGGTTGTTGCCTGGTTCCTTCAGGTCCTTCCCATAGGTAATTCATCCCTGTTGTTACGGCTTGCACACCAATTTCAGCAGATGTTTGACCACATCCAATAATTTGGTCTTGTCCTGCATTCGCAGAAGGAGCTACTTTATTTTCTGAAACGAATACCGACACCCATTCCGACTGGCAACCTGTTTGAGGATGCGTAACCCGAACAGCATACTCCCCTGGTCCATCGACCGAGATGATATTATTTTGTTGATCATTCGAATAATTTGGCCCCTCCCATTCAAAGCTCAAACCTCCCGAAGAAGGTTTTCCTGTCAAACTAATTTCTGTATTCGCGCAGGTTAAAGGACTATCATCATAATCAATCTCAACACTTGGTAAAGCGTTATTTTCACTGATGCTTACTTTATCTGATGCAGTACATCCAGTCTGCGGATTCGTAACTAACAATTGATAGGTTCCTCCGGTTCCGACAACTGGATTCTGGTCAGTTGACTCAAAATTGTTCGGTCCTGTCCAGTAATATTCCATATAAGTGGAACCGCCACCACCTAACTCTATTTGAGATAGGTTACAGGTTATGGTTTGATCCTCTCCTGCAACAGCTATTGGTTCAGCTGTTTTATCCAGAACTTCTACTTCATCTGTAGAGGAACAATTGTTTTGAGTGTTTCTGACTGTGAGGGAATAAGTTCCGGCTATTGATGTAGTTGGTGATAATTCATTGGAACTAAATCCTAGAGGTCCTGACCAAAGATAAATCATATTGGAGGAAGATGCACTGCCATCCAATTTTACCAAACTTTGATTGCAGGTAAGTTCTAAATCAGGCCCAGCTGTGGCTGTCGGAAGACTGATATCTTCGTTGACCATCACTACATCTGTAGACTTACATCCGGATTCATTGTTTATAACTTGTAACTCGTATAAACCTGGTTCTGTGGCTTCAATTTCAATAGAACTGGATGAAAAATTATTTGGACCAGTCCATAGATAAGACATATTCGGACTTGAAGTTGAACCATCCAATGTGGCTGTGGAAATTTCACAATTCAGTATTTTATCTGAGCCTGCAGAAGCATGTGGGGTTGCGGTATTTTCTTCCACCAATACCTCCTTGCTAACAAAACAACCTCTCTTTGGATCCTCAATAGTGAGGGTATACAGTCCGCCTGAATTTACCACAATATTCTGTTCTTCATTCCATTGCTGACCATTTGGCCCTTCCCAACTAAAGTTCATTCCTTCATGGACAGAATTACCTTTTAATAATATTTCGGGATTGGTACAAGATATGGAGCCTGTTGCTTTGGCTGAGCCATAGATCTTTTTCCCAAAGAATTCTGAAGTACTGTTATCTTCTAATGTCACTCCACCTGACATCCAGTTTGAAATATCTCCGGTCAAATTCCAATTATTATCCAAGCTTAAATCGAATCCTTTTCCAGTTTGATCTACTATCGTTTTTTCATTTGGGTTTGGCAAGCCTGCCTTACCCGCATTAAAGTCGTAATAAGCAACTAGTCTACAGGAATTTAGATAAGGTTCCTCATTTTTGATAAGCGCTTCGTCTTTAGGATGCGTTAATAAGGAATTCCAAATAGCCAAATTGTCAATCATCCCCGGAATACCTTTTTGGGATTTTCCAGGATCAATTCCAAGCAACATTGGATCATCTTTGGAAATTTTGATCTGCCCACCCCAGACTTCTTCATAGTCCACATAAACGCTATACCCCCACAGATCCTCATCTTTCATGAAAAGATATTTTTCGAAGTTCATGGTAATAAATTTCCATTCTCCATCAGCTATTTGAATGCCCTTATTTTGATTAGGGTCATTATTCAACTTTCCTTTTGAGTGCTGTCCTCCCAGGAGGTATAGGTTCAAATCATCTCCCCAATGGAAGAAGTGATAGGATGCTTCCTGCAAATTTTCCGGATCCGCTTTGAACCAAAAAGCAATCATTAGTTCTTCATACTGATTGACATCATAGGCTTTTTGAATAACTGAACTCAAATCCAGATAATCATCATTTCCGTCAAATGCCAGGGTCGTTCCTGGTCCTTCAGTAACTCCTTTACCTTTAAGGGAAATACTGTAACCCGATTCAGTGGCATCATCAAATTGAATGTTAAGCAATTCATTGAATTCCTGATCTGCTGTTGGATTAAAAGTCACGGTAACTTCGGCACTATTACCAGGTGCAATAGAATAAGTATCCGAGGATATCTCATATCCATCAGGTGCATTTGCTGACCATTTCAAATCTTTACCAAAAGCATTGGCCGTATTCCAGATTTTGAAGGTTTTCTCTGAAGTTTGTCCAAGGAACAAATAATCAAAATTCAGACTTTCTACAACAGAGGCTTCTTCTGACTTCCCGGAAACAATTCCATCTGTAACTTTTGCAGAAGCCAAAGGTTGTATGACCTCGTTGGGTACATACATCCTGATATTAAGGCTGTCTTTTTCTGCTCCTCCAATACTATAGGTGAGATCAAAATCTGATGCAGCTGGAATAGCACTTTGCGGGTTGAATGTGATTTTCAACTCTTGATTTTCTCCAGCTGGAATGCTTATTGTTCCCTGAGGGTTAACAATAAAATGTTCGGGCAATTCATCTGGAATAAGCACCAGGTCTTCATAGGAGGAATTAGCGGGTGCATCATTCGATATAGAAACTGTTATTTCCTGTGCTTCCCCATAGTATTGAACCTTGCTAAATGAAGGTCGGGTTCGAATAGTGGTCGCTCCTACATGCCAGGAATTGGTACCAGGTGCTTTTACATTGGCAAGGGCAGGCCTTAAAACTTCCACTTTTATCTCATCTGTAGCAGAACAAAAGTCTTTTTTGACCAATAAATTATAGGTCGTGGTATTGTGAGGCTTTGCTGTAGGTTGGCTTAGTTTCTGATCATTCAATCCCAAAGCGGGGCTCCAAGAATATTCCCAATCTGAATTACCAAGCGTACCAATGTTGACAGATTCTCCTAATTTGATGGTCTTATCTGCTCCTGCTGAAGCAATCACCTCTTCTTTGTTGATGCTTACGGTGATGGTTTCTGAATCACTGCAACCAGTCTCCGTATTTGTTACGACAAGTGTGTATTCTCCTGCTTCTGTTGTATTGATAAAGGATCGATTTTGAACATATTGTTCTCCATCTTTCAACCAGTTATAAGTACCTGATGAAGAGACAGAACCATCCAGTTTGGCTTCTGGATTTGCACAAGTAATTTCATTGTTGCCTTCAACCTTGGCTAAGACCATACTGCTTAGTGAGGTACAGGTAGCATCCTGTGTCACCCCATTATCCATGAAATTGGAAAAATCGCCATCCAGTGCCCAATTATCACCAAAAACAAGGTGATTTTTATTACTTGACCGATCAAGCAGTTCTGAATGATCTTCATTTGGCAATCCTGCCATCCCCTGATCAAAGTCGTAAAATGCCAACAAATCACAGGAACCTAAATCCGGCTTACAACTTTGCAGCGTTTGGATATCTTCCTCATTGAGCGCAGCACCCCAAATACCTAAATTGTCAATCAAACCCGAAAGATTTTTGGTAGACGATGAGTTGTTATTGGCTATCTGCAAGGCGCTTAAAGTGCTACTTGCCTGAAGCTGACTCAATTTATTACCATCCAGGTACAAGCTTTGCTGATTGCCTTTCCTAATGAGCACGATATGGTGCCATGCACTATTGATTAGGTTATCCGCAACATTGGTATTGTTGGCTTGATTGCCCTGGAGCAACTTTCCATCAGAATCTGCAAATACCTCCACTGAGGCATCTCCCATTTGTATCATGCTGTATTTATCCTGTCCATTGAGCGTTGCTGCATCTCCATTATACCAAAGTGAAACAGTGAAGAATTGGCCTTGATTTCTATTATTTAATTCTTCCAGTACATTATCCAATCCAAGATAATCATCTTCTCCGTCAAAGGCTAAAGTAGTTGCTGGATCGGTTTTTCTTCCCTCAATATTGAAACTAAAATGAGGTTCGTTGCAATCATTGTTAGGAATGCTTATAGTTGCTGTCTGCAAACCTGATTGAGTTGGGGTGTATTCAATCCTGAAATTGGCAGTTTCACCTGGTTCAATCGAAGCATTTGAAGGATAACGACTTATTCTAAAATCTTTGCTGCCATCTAAATTCACCATGGAAGATCCGGTAAGGTCAAGCATACCAGTACCATTATTAGTGATTATAAATGTACGCTCTTCACTTTGTCCTTCAAAGACCCGACCATAATCAGTACCATTTGAAACAGATGGTAGTTCCTCCCCATCAAAAATTGGATTCTCCAAGCCCTGAATATCTATCTCTGCGAAAACAGAATTTGAGCAGCTTCCTATTAAAGGAGCTCCAGCCTCCACCCAGTTTGACGTCTGTCCTTTCAATGAGAAACCTGAAGATAACAAAGCTAATTTTCCACTGACCAGATTCTCTACACTGCTTAATCCTTCATTCTCACCTTCAGCAAATCCATCCTCAAAGGGATAATAAACAAGAAGATTTTCATGGTCCTCCGGAATTAATTTGCAATTCTTCCATTCTCTCAATTCATCACAATTCCTGCTTGTATTCCAAATTCGGAATTCATCTATTACTCCCTGAAACTGGTCTGAATTGACAATGATTGCTCCATTATTTGAAGCGGGAATATTTATTTCTCTTAAGCTACCTTCCAAATAACCATTGAGATACAATTCCATAACTCCCTCATTGAAAACGCCGGCGACATGTATCCATTCTCCTTCAAGGTATTTATTATCAGAAGTAATGGTATTTTCATTGCCGTTTTCAATTACACTAAAACTGATTTTTCCAGTTGATGTGGTTTGAATGCTGAATCCGTTTTGGGTTTTTTCTGCTATCTCCACATTTTGCTGAGTCTCAGGTTTTACCCAGAATTCAATTGTAAATTGATTTGAATCATCAAATCCATCATCAGCGGGAATCGTCAACGTATTATTTGATCCTGCAAAATGAAGGGCATTTGATTTTACCAGTGTGCCCCTGTATTTGAAGTATTTGTCAGAAAGGGCATTGTTTGAAAATGAATTCCACAGAAATGCTGTAGCGCAATCAGCATTGGCAAAGTCATTTGTAAGTAGATAACTACCCTTTTTCCCATTTGGAAGCCGGACATAAATGGTATGATCTACCTCTTGTCCGAGGTTGAATGCATCCAATTTTTCGGGAAGAAGATCCATTCCATTTCCTGAACTATTTATTACATATGTTCCGTCCGCATTTTTAATAGCGACTGGCAATCCCTCTTTATTGTATAAGGCAATATCTGAACCCTCTAACGAAGGGTTGCTGAAATGTACTTCAAGAAGTTTTGATCCTGTCGATGCAGAGGATATATCAAATCTTACTATTTCATCTGACCAGATACTTGTAGCTGTTTCCTCCGAAATTAATAAGTAAGAATCATCTTTATTAAAGGTCTTCTTCAGTTTTTTCCCATCATCCATTCTTGCATAAATGTCTAGCGTCTTATCCTGTGGCGTGTTAATTAGAAACCCTTGTTGGGATTCACAAACCACCTCATTTGAAGTTCCATTAAAATCAAAACTCCATCCATCTTTACTCAATAAAACTCCATCTCCATTATACCCATTGTTAGAACTTGAAGATTTTTCCTCAACATAAATTTCCTCAATTTCATTTTGTGTATCAAAATTAATAGGCTCAATTAAAACCCCATTTCCTACTCTTAAGGCCAGTGCCTTCCCATCTATGGATCCTTCATTTGGCTCAGGATGAGGCAAAATGATCCAATTTACTTTTTCATCAAGTTTACCATCTAAGCCCTTTAATCCTTTATCCGCAACATAGGTTCCAGGATTTTGCTCAAAATCGTAATAAAACAATAATTGCTCAGGAACTTGTTCGGCTCCAGCCTGATAGACAGCATAGCCTTCACTAATGCTTAGCGCTCTGTCCCAAAAGGCAATTTCATCCAAATATCCATCCATAAACTTGGGGCTTCCCTGAATGCTACCTTTTCCAATTGTTACTATTTCCCCGGTTGGATTCCAGTTGTTTGGTGCTACGCCCGCTAAACTTAATTCCCCATCCTTCAACACTAAATAATAACCCAAATCGCGATTGAATGAAATCACCCAATGATGCCATTCGGAGTCATTCTTCCCTACTAATTTAACTTCATTGTTTGAACCAAGATGCAGGTCACCATTCCGGAAGAATATATTTAAATTTTCTCCCTCCAGGTCTATATTTCCTACTGTCCCAAGTACTGCGACCGGATTATGACCAGATTGGTTGTCACCTGGTTTTGACCAAAATGAAATGCTAAATGAAGCGTCTTCCATTTGAATTTCAGATGATTTTAAAGCATCCCCTGAATTTTGATCAAATACAAGTACTTTTCCTTCTGAACTGAAATTAAATTTATCCTCAGAAACTGCACCAGCCTGGAAATCGTTTAATTTTATGTATTCTGCAAAAACGCTGTTGTGCTTATTGGAAGGAATAGGTAGTGCATAGGAATTGTCGTCATCAAGTTTAAGATATAAATCATAGTCTGCTCCATTCTCTAAGTTAATGGCTCCTTTTTCAATCAAATCATAGCCTTGCCCTCCTGTTCGCAATCCCATTACTTTTCCAGCATCATAATAATAACTAGGCATACTGGAGCCAGACTTATATAAGGACCAGGTACTGATCTCTTTCTCCCCCCCAGGCAAGATCAATTTCATTTTTTCTTCGTTAATTGCCTCCTTGTTCCAGAGTACAACCACCTCATCCAGGTGGAAAAAGTTTTTTAATTCGGCTTCATTAGCATTCACAGGATCCATGTCTTTTGAATCCATATGCGGATCATTTACTAGGGCGCCGCCGAGGCCAAGATCATGTGCAGAAACACTAAATGTAGTTATATACATCATATCCAAACGCCTATTGAACAATTCATCCATCTTTAAATTATTCGCTTCGTAGAATTCACCTGATTTGGTCATCAGAGCTGCCCCAATCAGTCCTGAACCACCTGGAAAATGACCTTCATCGAATGGAGCTTCCTTTAAGGGAATCAATTGGGAAGTAAAGGTGATTTTGGATAGTTTGGATAGGCCATAACCCCGGTCCAGGATATCATTCATGCCAACATGTTCATATACACCATATACTCCCTGAAGGTAAGGTGGCCTGTCGTCATTTTGAAATTCCTTGATCACCTTTGTGCCATTGGACCAGTATTCAATGGTACGCCAGTTTTTACTTACGCTACCATATGGCTCAACCAATATTAAAACTTCAACATCATCATAATCCGACTGCCCTCTATATTCAAATAGTCCGAATAGTTTGTTCTCAGGACTCCGACTGAAATCCCTACTATATATGGCATATTTTTCAACTGTAAGTGGGATGCCTGTTCCGTCTCCAGCTTGTTTAGGGGTTGGTTCATCAAATCCGGTCATCAATTCGACAGGGCAAGTTCCATCCATCCAACTTTGTGTCAACCATAATTTCTCTAATTGATAAACGGGATTCAAATCTGGTCCCGGACCTATATCTACATAAATTGTTTGACTCGGTTTAACAGGGAGTAATTCCTGATAAATCATCTCTCTATCCCCATTGGTTTCAGTATAATCGTTGGTGCGGTATATTTCAACTTCTGGAAGAACGACCCAATCATGTGTTGAAACAAAATTGGCAGAACTGCCATTAAAAACCAATACTTCAAAATTAATGCTGCTGACCATCACTTGAGGATCCATTGAATATGCAGCCAGTAATTCCGGGTCGGGAGGGTCATTTTCAGCCCTGAATGAATTTTTACATTTGGGATCATTTGGATCCATTTCACCTACAAATGGTTTCTGGGTACCATCATCCAGGCCTACACATGGGCAAGTTCCTCTTCTTCCTAAAAGTAGTTTTTCAGGTAATTTGGAAATATCAGTTACTTTTACCCAATCATATTCATTTTCACTTTGGGGTGCTATGAGTTGTCCTCCTTTTTGCCAGTTTCCACGTCGATCACCTATATATTTAAATTTACCAGAACCCTCATCATAGGATTTCCAATCTTTCATGCTAGTAGAATAATCTCGTCCCACCCAAAAATCCTCAAATGGAGCTGGAAATGTTAAGGGGCTTTTTCCTTCGGGTTTTTCTTTAAAAATGGTCACTGAACCTAATCTTCTCGAATCATTCGAAAGATAATCGGCATTTATATTTTCGGTTTCCTTGTTGTAATGAACCACTGCCATCCTTTCAAATACCTTTTTCAAATTATCGTCAGGTGCAGTCATTGGTAAATTAAATTCTCCGGTTTTCGCATCTAATTTCTTGCCATACCAGTTTCCACTGGAAGTCCGTCCAAAACAATAAATAGGAAAAGCACTTAGGGGAATGGTAGATAGAATGTTTTCGTTTTCAGGAAATGCCGAATCACAATTATAGGAATTAGAAGGAGTAGAAGAATTATTGAGTGAAACTTTAAAATCTTCTTTCACATTCCATAAATCAGCATTGAGCGATTCATCCACACTTCCAATGTAGAAATAATCCAAAAGAGAAGTTCCTGCAGAACTGAATTTTGGCTTTATTTCAAACTCATTATTTTGAGTTTTCGTAACTTGAAGGGTAAATGCATCTGATGACAATAAGCCTTCAGCACTAGGTGGAGAAATGTTCCAACTTGGGTTGAGAAGGAGTTTTAATTCCTTATTGGTTTTCGCCCAAATAGTGGATGGCAATTCAACTTTTCCGCCCAGCGTACCTGCCTGAAGATATAGCGTATATGCATCATTGGGTTCCAACTTAAATTTGTCAGAAGGCTCAGACCCCGTCATCTTGCCCCCTTCGTATATGAAATTGAGGGAGGATTCGGGATTCCGATGAAAAATCAGATTTTCCTCACCATCAAAAAGCCAGATGTTTAATTCTGCTGATAGTGCTGCTGATAGTGCTCCAACCTTAAAATGGCGAAGGGGTTCCTTGGTAAGTTCAATTACGGTTACATCAGATGGTCCTTCTGAAACAGGCTGAAGATATGCCCGATCTTCTAAATTGTCTACAGAACCGAAGAACCATTTTCCGGCTGAAGTCTGAAGGTAAACTTCGTAGGAATTGTTGTGATTCGCCTGGAAAAGATCATTTGGTTGAGGCATTCCAACTTGATCCAAAAATTGATGTTGGCTATTTGCATGAGCATTATTTATTCCTGAATGGTAATAACCAAATTGTTTTTCCTTCGCATTAATGAATAATTGTGCAATCGCATTATATGGACTGGTTTTCAAATCTATAAACTTAACCCCTTCAGTCTCCTTTTGTACATAATAATCCGTTTGCAATTGAAAACGGTGCAAAGGTATCTGATCTGTGTATTCATTAAACCAATATAGGTTCCTAGTTGCTGTCCAAAAATTGTTGGAGTTAACCGTTGTCTGGTTAGTCCCCTCATCTGTCTTGACATAAATAGTATACGTTTCACCTTTGGATAATGCGGGGTTTAGCATTGTTGGTGGATGGGAAACCCAATTATCATCCTGGGTTGACCTTGTATAGCTGGCAATGGGAGATCTAAAAAATACTTGCTGGTCATTGGTATTATAAACAGAAATATAGGCAGTTGAACTTTTATTATTGTCAATTGCAATATCTATCGTTCCAGATTGGGTCGCATTTTCCTCTAATTTGATTGTGTGTGTCTTAAACACATTATTTTCATAATATTGTACTAGCGCCTCATCATAAACAGGTTGCATGAATCCATTGTCCTTACCTGATGTAATATTGAAATGATAAACATATCCATCACTTGCTTTCAGGCTGATGTTACCGTTCTCTCCTGTAAAAACGACAGCCTTTGATGCAGGCATTGGATCATTAGCTTTCTTCCAAACATCTGCTTCCTGACGCGTTGCTCCCTCAGCAAAATAATGCATTTCACCAGTATTAAACTCAATGATGTTAGCTCTTGCATCACCCTGATAAACAATCTGCCAATTGTTGCCGGCATTTGATTTTTCCAGGAAGAATGGACTATATTCCTCAAAATAAAATTCATCCAAAACGATATCACTCGACCAAATAACCTTACCACTACTGCAGCTATTCGTGACAGTAGTATAATCAATTTCGGATTCCATATACCGGACTTCTCCACCAGGCTCGGTGTATTTTGCCCTGACTGTATATACACCTGGCTCAAGCGCAAATTGCATTTGGTTCTGTGACAGGTATTCTTCTACAGCCCCGGGATAAGTATATTTTACAGATTTGTTAGGTGTCTTCAAATAAACTCGTTGGTCCTGATCATCAAATAGTGCGATGAAAATTTTATTCGCATCAATTGGCGTAATAATTTCCATTTCACTCGATTCCTGGTATTTGCGCAAGGCAACAAAATCAGTGATTGATTCAAAGCCCTGAGACACCGTCATAATAGGAACATCTAAGAACTGATCACCATCATTGAGTCCGGTATTTCTGAATAAATAATGATAATTTCCGGTTTTCATCCTTAGAATCAGCTTTTTATACTGTTCTAAATTCTTAAGACTCTCACCTGGTGTTGGGAAGGAAGTGCCACACGAAATCGAATTGTTAGATCTATCCAAAACCATATCCTGGAAGTAAATTACTTCAGCACCGGGGTCTTCTTCTGCCAACATAATCAAATTCAGTTTATCCAAATTTTCTTCCTCTGTTCGAATTGCCCAATTGTCATCAACGTCTCGATATCCCGTATAGGGTCCTATTCCTACAATATTTTTGTTAATCCCCGGATCTATAGTCCAGTCAAGCAAAGGAGATTTTTCAGTGAATATTCCTTCTGAATAATTGGGATTATCAGATACTATTTTTCCTTGCCCCATACCGTCATCCATAGCATAATTAGCATGGATGTTTTCAGAACTGATAGCTCCCTGGCGGATAATATCGATAACTTCAGCTTGGGATAAAGCTTTGTCAAATACCGTTAATTCATCAATGCTTCCCTCAAAAGCTCCATAACCAATAGATGATTCAGATGATTGTGGGATATCCCCGAGGTTTGCTTTTGAAGGATATGCTCCATCTATCAAAAGCGTTAACAGATTATCACTTGAACGTGAAAGGGTTACATAATGCCATATTCCGTCATTAATAGCAATGGAAGAAGTTATACTGCTTGATCCATTTTGAATACGGACTCTTCCATTAAAGTTTCTAATCCTAAATTCATTATTTGAAGTTCCGTTTCGATAAAAATCTCCGGTGCTTCCTGTAGTATTTACCCACATGCCTAATGTCATCTCCTGACTACTATTGAATAGCGGCACATCAAATTTGATATGTCCACTTAAATTGTCAAATTCGACACAATAATTTCCAACTTCAGGTGAATAGCTTGGTTTTTCGGGCCTAATGTAATGAGCTATAACTGACATATTGACAAGGGTCCCACCTGCAGATGTGCCTATTTTATCTGAAACCTCATAGCGTCCTTTTTCATCGTCAAAATTGAAATTGGAGACAGGGTATTCAGATGCAGTAATACCACTAATGATTGCTTCTGCTATTTGGCTTGGACTTAATGGAGAATCCCATACTGTTATATCATCTAACAATCCCTGAAAGCTATCTCCAATATAAGCATCTGTACACTCAAAAAATGGGTCTAACTTTCTCTTTGCAATAATCTTAGAATCCACTATGAGAGAGGCAATATTTTCTTCATCTACTCTTACTGCAACAAAATGCCATTTACTATCATTGACCAACATATTTCCTTCAACAGCTTTATTACCCATCTGAAAATACAATTTGCCCCCCTCTAATCCAAATTTAATTTCCCTTGTACCATCATTCTGGCTGTATATATCTCCTGGAGAAACTCCTGCTGTTTTAATCCATGTACCTAGTGTGAAAATATTAGAAGTTAATAATGGTTCTGACAAGGATATATACTTACTTTCCTGCCCATAAATATTATTAATTGATATAGCAAAATCTCCTAAAAAGGCACCTGAACCAGCACCACTACAGGAGCCTTTATGGGGTGAAACCTCCTTTAATTTTTCTTCATAGGAAATAGTTCTAGAATAAGTGCCAACTGAGGTTATGGGTTTTGCACCAAATTTGTGGTTTAACACTATAGGTGCTAAGCCAGGTTCATCAAACTTGTTGTATAATGATAAACAGGGAGCCAAAGGATCTACGCCATATTGCATGTCCCCTTTAATATCTTCAACTGTCCTCGCAATATTCCATATAGCAAATTCATCAATTAATAATCCTTCCCCACTTTTACTCCCCCATACTTGTGATCTCCCAATATTAGAAATCTTAAAATCACCTGACAGGGAAGTTTTTTCATCTTTTAACTCCCCATCCATGTACATTTTGATTGATTCTGGACTTACCGAAAATGCTATATGATGCCAACCATTGTCCTCAATGTTACATTTTACAGTATTTTGTCCAAAGCTAAATTCATATTCATTGGAAGTCATATTAAAATCACAACCCGGTAAATATAAAATGGATTCGGAGGACTGTGGTTTTACCCAAAACTGGACGGTCATCTCTTCTTCAGAAAGAACTAATTCATTAAAATCGTAATTATAAAGATGAAAACCTACTATAGCATAATTGGTACCTTCTGGTGCAACAATGGCAGGATCAAACTCATCATCAAATGTAAATGCAGAAAGGCCGTACTTGTTTTTCCAAAATGAATCGTCAATTGTTAGAATTTTCCCTCCTTTATCAGTTTTTATGTAAACCTTGTAAGTTTCATCGGATCTTAATTCAGCCAAATGGTAATGATTGGAGGTGGTAAGTTCTGTTATCGAATAACCCTCCTCTGTCCATTTGTAATTGGTTCTGTTTCCGTAGAGATCCATTTGAAATATTCGCCTGTTTTGACTATCGTAAACAGCCATTGCCTGAAATTCAAAAGATTTGGCCGAACCAAGTTCTTGCATTATTAATATGTGGGGGTTTCCACCCACATCTCTTTTTAGCCGTATAAGTTTGTCTCTTTCAAAATAGGCTAAATCGCTGTGTTGGAACGGATCCGGATCATCTAAAGTTGTTTCTGCTCGATTATAATAATCATCCCATTTCCCAGTTAAATCGATATTGTATTTTTGATGCCCTCCATTAGCATTTTTAAAAAGTACCTTCCCTTTCATAGTTAACTTGTGATAGTCTACAAGGTTTTTTTCACTTAGGTTGGGATTCGCATACCTATAATCCGAGTCCGGACTAATATATGCCAGAATATCTTCTCCAGGTTCGAAGAAATTTTTATTATACCTTATCGTCCTATCTTGGTTATAATAAATATCCACTTCTTTGGTGTTTTTTTCCCAATGTAATATTTTTTGATTTTTATGATTGAGGAGCACAAAGGATTCTGGCATGAAATCCTGTGGATAAGGTTTAAGGAAAAGAAATTCCGGAAGTAAATATCCGTATCCAGTTTCAAATTGTAAAGGATTTTGGTTTTCTGGTTGAGAGCTGTCTATGGTAGCAGATCCTCCACCGTTATCAGCCCAGGTAGTAGAGACGTTGAAATCAACTGTAGGAATCGTGCTGAAATCAATATAACTCTCTCCCATATCACTCCAACTGCTTAGCTTTGGAAACCTAAGTTTAATAGGACCACTATATTTTATTAAATCGCCACCTGATGGTATATCATCGAAAGACCAAAGTCTATCTGCCCAATAGGTTTGTAACATGACAATCCTGGAGCGTGCGTCTTCAAAGGTCATATTAAATGGCTTATTTTCATTAAATACCTTGACCCCCCCTTCAACTTTTTGCCCAGAAAGATTATAAGATTTTTTTAATCGATTATTTATTTCAGTATCCGTTAAAAGGTCATAGCCTGATGCCTGTATACCTCGAATTCGAAAATGCCAATTTAAATCTCTATGATATTTATAATGAAGAAGTACTCTATCCAGGTAATTTCTCCAGGTGTAATAGCCGTAGTTGTCGCTTGAGTAACTGTTAAAATTGTATGAGCTTGAGGATCTCGTTAGTCCCCACCACAGCTGCTGTAAATTATGTTCCTTATGAATATAATCTTCAATATGATAAGGATTAATTGAGTAATCCGGTCTCATATTTCCTTTGACCCTGTTTATATCAAATTTATCTAATAATTCGGCATTGGAATTCATTGTTTTGAAAGTAAAAATATCATCCTTGACATTTGGTGAACCACTTAGTACAATATTAGGCAAAGTAGGATCAGGAAAATCAAATGTGTTTCTTTCAATAATTCCATTTTGGTTTTCCACAACCATTTTTTCCAACTTACTATGCAAATTATCATGAATACTTGTTCCAAACCAATAACTGTAAAGCTCTTTAAAAAGGTCGCCAAGAACAGCATCATTTGCTGAAGCCAGTTTTTGTTTGGTGATAATCGTCCCATCATCCAACTCTTCTTCTATAGACTCTGATTCAGCACTAGGTGGAATCGGCACTCTGATGACCCGAAGATTATACATGCATCCTTTGCAAAGATCTATGTCATTTAAGCCTTTAAACTCAACATTGACTCCCTGCTGTGATTGTTTCTCCAAAAAGGGTACTGAATAATTACCGAAATAATTATAGCTCATAACATATCCTTCAAAATCTGTTAGGCCAGGATAATCGGATAAAGGAATTTTATAAGTTTGGGTTTGATCGCCAGTAGATTTATCAAATTCTGTCAATTCGACATAATAATCAAACACTACATCAATCGTACTTCCATCTTCAAGTTTAACTGTTTCTGATTCAGGGAATAGATCACTCCAACCGGATTGCTTAAAAGCAATTTTTGGAATTGCATAACCTTTGTGCCAATGCCGTTGACGATTTCCAGGGGCATGATAATCCAATGCTTCCGCTACAATAACATCAGGTTTGGGTCCAGATGTAAAAGGAATGGTTTCTTCTTCACAAATTTCCTTACCATCTATGATTACTTTCTTACCTCGAGTAATATCATACCAACATACTTTATAATGAAAAGTATGTTCAGTTTCTGACTTCAAAATCTCCTTAAATTTTAAAGTAACTGTGTAATCCTCTGAAATTCGTTCTGCTGGGATGATTTGGTTTCCTCGCTTGACTTCCAGTGCATCTATCTTTGCTTTATAGGATACAAATCCCATACTTTGTCCATCTTCATTGAATTGTTCAAACTCCAGTTTTTTCCCAACGGGAAGATTAAAGCTGATCTTTGGTTGTCCAAAAACTGGAAAAGGTTCCTTATCTTCTTTTAGAGGATATACATCCTGTATCATAGGGAATCCTACGATTTCAGGTCCATTATCAATTTCCTGTCCTTCTATACAATCAATATCACCAAATCGATATTTGAAGTTAAAACTACCCTTTATTTTACCTCCCAGGACGCTGTATTTACCTCTGATATATGCTTTAAAATAGTTTGGGCTAGGCAGTTTTGCCTGTATGGCAGCAGCCAGCGAAATAGAGGCAATATCTATTGTCCCTTTGTAAAAACTTAAATCAAAAGTCATCCTAATCCCACCTTTGATATAGGCATAGGCCTGGCCCTGAATCCACCAGCCATTTATTCCAATGGGATTTCCATCACACAAAATGTTGTCTCTGCGGGTAAGTGAGGCATCGAGACCAATTCCTGCTCCCAAGTATCCCTCCATATTTAGAAATGATATGGTGTTTTTTGGAAGCACATAACTCATTCCGAAAATAACACCATTGCCATTCTGGGTCAATAATGGGGACTTCCTGCCTGAAGAAGAAATTTCTTCATCACCTGGCCAATCTGGAATTACATCCTTTAATTGAGGCAAAGGATCTACACCATGTCCCATCTGGAAATAAGTTCTGGTTTCAGGACCATATAGGGGGCCAATATTTAAATTCACACCCAATGGTTGTCCAGATCCTGGTGGTCTTCCGGCTTTGAAATACCATTCTTTCGAAACAGCATCAAATTTTAAAGCACCTTGTCCTCCTCCTTTTAGTGTGATCAAAGGCACACTCTCGGGAAATCCAGCATCCAATTTGAAATCAAAATACCCTTCCAGGCGTTTATCGATGAAGTTAACCTGCAACTCAGCTACTCCTCCACCCAATTTGGATTCTCTACGGGTAGCGATACTCTGAGCCATGACGTATAATTCTGCTTTCAAACCTACACTTCTGATATTAAAATTATCCGCATCATTTTTTCCAATTTCAATTATGACAGAGGCGTCCAAAAGAAGTGGTTTAGAAGGACTTTTAGTGACCCCAAAAATGCCTGTTAAATAGCCACCCATCACTCCCTCTTCGGGAGTATATTTAAAGCCTGAAAGGGAGGTCCCAGGTTCCAGCCAATCAGGAGGTAAAACTGGCATTGGGTCTTCATCTCCTTCAATCGTTTTTCCCATATCCGCTACAATTTTATCGGGATCAATTGATGGCTTGGCCATGTTGTAATAAATACCTCCTCCTAAGCCAAACCAACAAAGTTGAAAGGGCTCAAAACATACTCCCGGTTCATAGGAAAATTCAAGATCGGCAAAGAAATAACGGTAATCTCCGGAATTAGAGGCATATTTTTGATACTCTGTGGTCCCAAATTGTACGACCGCTTTAAAGTTAAATTGTTGTTTGACCGTAAGATCCAACATGCCTTTTAATCCATTGCCATACACTGGATCCCTCTTGATGAAATTGATGCCTCCTTTAAATTCCACAGCAGAAAACTTCCCTTCAACCAATATTTTCCCCAATTCGACATTTTTAAAATCGAAGCCTTCATCTCCTAAGGAAAAATTAAAATCCAGACCAGCTGAACCAGCAAGGCCTGATGTACTTCCATCCGGACTTTCCTTCACAAGGTTGACACCTACTTCAATTCTCATGGTATGGTTGTCACCATCTGGTTCTAAAAATGAGATGCCTTTCAAAACCAATGGAAATCCTTGTAGCCCGGCTTTTCCTCCCTTCTTTTTCTTTTTCAGGAGTTTATCACCAACTAGGTTGCCCCAGGTGCCCCAATTTATTTTCCGAACTGGTCTTTTTCTTCCAGGGTTATCTTTTGCCGGGGGGACACCAACTTTCTCCCCATTGACCCGAAGCCCCTGAAAGCTCAAAAAATCGTAATTAAAATCGAAGTCAAGCCCCGGGATACCTAAATCTGCACCCAGAGAAAAAGCAGCAGTACCATTCAATTGGGCATAGGGTAAAAATCGGCCCCATTTAAATTGGACGCCTACGGCAGAACCTTCTCCCAAACCTATTTTTAAACCGGCAATTCCCGCAAAGTCCAAATCCAGATCCTCATCCGGTAATACAATCGCCAGGTAACCAGTAGGCCTTACCTTTTCTTTTTTTAGTTTTTTGGCTCCTTTGGGTCCAGACTGTAGCTGTTGCTGATTTTGTTGTTTGTTGTTTAATAGGGCTTGTGGTACCTTCTCAACGCCTAGCTTACCGGTATAATTGAGCCAAAAATCATCATTTGCGATGATGGGCAGCTTAATACGCCCGTTGAAATAGATCCCTTGATCACTTAGTGTACCATTTTGAAGGACAAATCCGAATTCGTCAAGCGTGTACTGCCAACCAGCCAAAGAAGAGTTGGAAACAACCGGTATCGGATCCTTTATGCTAACATCAGCATATACTCCGTCCACAGAACTTATAATAAAATCCTTCACCTCCATTTTTAATGGTTCATCACTTCCTCCTTTGGTCAAACCAACTGGAACCACCTGCATTTTTTGAAGATAAAGTCCACGGAAAGAACCATCTGCTCCTCCATTTGAGAAGGACTTTGGGAATACCATTTTGTTTGGATTTGTAGTTTCATCCATATCCAGATAAGCTCCAAAATCTTCTCCGAATTCAAAAATCAATGCTTCAGCACCAGGGACTACAAAATTGAAAGGGCTTCCATCTGCCCGATGGGCACTTAAAGATGCAATAAAGTTCTGAAGACTGCTCCCAGTGATATTGATGGCAATTTCCAAAGGTTCCAATTCCATTCCACCATCTTCTGAATCTGAGCCTAATTTTTCTTCGGTTGGAACAACTGACTGAACCTGCGATTCAGGGAACAAATAGGAGCCCTCCACATTGAATCCAAGGAATCCATTATCACAGGATATGCCAACATAAGATCCCTGACCAGGTGTATTGGGATCTCCTTTTTTAAGGGATATCGGGTAATTGGGATCTGGATATGTAGCATCATTATCCAGGGTTAAGTAAAAATCTTTAAAAGTAAGCCCTGCATTGTTCAGGCGTCCCTCAGATTCGTTTACGAAATGCAGGTATTCCACGATGCCCTCTCTTTCAATCCTGACCAGTATTACAAATTCAGTTTTGATAGTTATACTCTCTGCGGAAGGCATTTTGAAAATCTGTTTGTCCGTACCTCCATGGGTATATTCATAGAGCGCCTCTGTATCAATGACATTTAGATCATAGTCACCTTCCATCTCGAACTTTGTCAGCAACAAGCGAACATGATTGCTGGTTGGGAAGTTGAGTTTTTCAAATCCGATGCTTTGTAGCTTTCCGGTAAGATCCAAGGGAAGAGTTAAGATGCCACTGTTTTTGGTATGCTCATCAATATTATCAAATGTAAAATCGGGATTGATGTTTTCGCCAAGCTTTCGTTCCAGGTTTGGAACAGCCACATATTTGGCTCCGTCCAGAGAAATTTCAACCATATCCCCCCAGGGAAGTTGAAGCGCTTCCCCATCCACAATGAAACCATTGACCATGCTTTCCACCAAATATTTCTTTACAGCGCCCTCATATACTTTTTCAAATTTTTCGCGTTTTAAATCCTTTTTTGACAATCCGAACCTGGCTAGACTTCCTGGACTAGGCTGTTCACCACTTGGAAGGGCATATTTTTCCTGGAAATAATTATCGATGGTGGAACCGATAGAGGAGGGATCAAATTCCAGGAAATCTGTGCTGGAAAAGCAATTACAGGTTACCTCTTTGGTTTCTACTTCGATGCGGTCCAATTCAAAACCTCCTTGTTCAGAGCTTTTTGCCCATATCACAAATTCAATCAAAATGGAATTGCGCATTGCAATAACTCTCAGACCTAGTTCTTCGGATTCATTTTCATTTCCAGGTTCATATTCTAGTGTAACTTCTCCAATTTTAAACAATTTTCCTCCTATACTTACGGAGTCTGTCCCGTCTCCATAATCTTCCAGGCTGAACCGATCTTCCGGCAAAGTAATGGGGTCCATTTTCAGGTTTTTTAGGGGCACGTCATCCATTTTAAAATCTACCGGGTTCTCCAATGCAAACAATTGCTTGATTTGGGCTTTTATAGCTGCTTTATTGCCATGTAAGTGATCATCAAATGCTTTGTCATCAAATGCAATACTTAGATTTCCATATAACTTTCCAAAAGGGAAAAATTCGCGCTGCCCATTGATATCCTTAAGCTTTGATTCCACAATCGTTTGTTCATCAACATCGAAAGTCCCATTCCACAACCCCATACCTACTTCCCCTTTTTTGGGGCTTACTGACATTATTGTTGAAGTTGCGCTGATATCCAAAACAGCGGAATAATCAAAGGGTGCATCTAAAACGGGAACTTTAATCCTACCTGCCAGCGTAGTTTCTCTTGTCTGACTTTCATCGATGTTCAATTGCATCGTATCTACACTGTAATTCCATCCGAACGCATCGTTATCGCTAAAGGATAATAAATTGGTTTTTCTAAAACTTCCTGCCGCACCAATTTCTGAAACCAGCATTGGATCCGGACCTAGTTGTAGCTTTTTTCCCTGTCCAGAAAAATCGTATTCCCCCGGCAGTTCAACGGTCACTTTTTCCAGATACAAACCTTTCCATGAATTGTCGTTTGCGTCCTCGTTGAATAAAAGGTTTTGAAAATTAAACTTTTGGCTTTGGTCTAAATCGAGTTGACCATCGTCCATTGAAAATCGAAAACCAGGTAAATCTGGAATTTCAAAAGCATTAAAATTGTCAATCCCACCAAAATAGTTGGCAGGATCAGAGGTATTGCTCTTCAACCCAAAAATGATAGGAGCTCCACTTCCTTCAAGTACCATGATTTCTTCTGAAATCTGAACCTGCACTTTTAAATCATAATCCCTAAAACCTTGACAGTCAATGGACATACCACTACCTCCACTCTCACTATCCAAATTCATCTGAAAAATGCCTGTCAATGGAAGATTCATTTCTCCTCCAAGCATGGTCAAGGTACTATTGGATTTTACACCAAATGGGGTGATGGGAATATCGACTCCGACATAGCGCATCCAACTGCCATCATTCATTTCCACATAAGATACACAAGTCATATATGCATTGCGTTCCGTAAAGCGCAGGCTGGCAACGGCAATTAAGGGGTTGGCTTCTCCGTTTTCCTCAGTATCCATTCCAAGTGGCAAGGTTGCAATAGGAGGATCCGCAGGATCAAATTGGGAGATCAATTTGTTTTGCCCCTGTCCAATCTGGAAATAACTCGCAAGGTTCTCTGTATATGTTTCAGTAATAATGTTTTCAAAATTGCCTTCAACCAATAGTGAAGGATCGAGATAATAATCCGTTTCTACTGCAGCTTCCAAGGAACCCGCTCCATAAGCCCTCATGTTGCCTTTCACCTTCAAATCCGTAAAATTGACCTGGACTTTGGATTTCAACATCGGAACGATGATAAATCCAGTCCCACTAAACCCATCCCCTGAAGGAGTTGCATCCAAAACTTCCAGTTCAAAATACCCCACCTTTACAATATCGCCTTCTACCAGGGGAATCGGTTCCGCTCCAGCTGAATTGATGGGTCCAAAATCCGTTGAAAATACTTCACAACCCTGCGGCACCGCCCGCTCATCCTCCTCTGCGTCTGAAGAAGAACCCTCTCCCCCTTCCGTATAGGTAAAAGTGCAAACCTGGCTATAGCCTTCGTTCACAAAAAGCAAACTGCTCTGATTGAGCACAGGTCTGGCTTGCACTCTCCAGCCGTAAGACTTATTAACTTCCAGCATAGGTTCTGCCTGCGTATAGAGGAAGGAAGGCGTCATCACAGTCGTCTGGTATATCTGTAGTGCATTCTCAAAACCATCATTGGGATCCATGATGCCCGGCAGTAATTCAACCAATTCAAAATTGTATTCTATCGGTCCAGGAGAGTTGCCTGATGCCAAGTGCATGGGTGTCCAGTTGAACAATAAATTTTGGGTTTCGGGGAAAGGCATTTGCTCACCACAAGTCGGCAATAATGTTTGTGGCGGATCATTCAGTGCAAAGATTCCAGATACACAGGCTTTTCTGGAAATCGGTGCATTCCGCTGTAAATCAATAATCTGCAGGCAAATTCTATTGGCTCCCTCAGGGATAACGACACTCCCCTGTCCAATGCCCGTCGCCCCGGTCAAAGCCTCCGGACGAAGATAGGGCGCCAACAAGGAACCATCCAAAGTCAACATTTCCTGTTGCTGGAGCCGAATAGGCGTAAAGGCATAATTCGGATCCGTCACATACACTTCCGCACCATTGCTTTCCACCGTCAATCTTGCAGTGACATCCCTAAAGGGTTCGACCGGATCATTCAAAAAAGCATTGAAGACCAAATCCTGCGATCTATCAAAACTATAAACCGATAAATCCAACGAATGCGGAGGAATGATGAATCCATTCAACTGAACCGGATATACCTGTTGTCCAATCAGTTCTGTCATCAACAAAATGGAAACGATTCCTAATAAAATTTGCCTTTTCATATTTTTTTGTTTTGCCGTTTTCTTGTTGCTGGTTTTTCGGGGTGCGAGGTGCGGGGTGCGGGTTTCTGATTCCCTGGTTCTTATCTCTTGTTTCTTTGTGCTGATTCCCTTGCCTACTGAAAACTGAAAACTGAAAACTGCCTACTGAAAACTGCCTTCAAAGTATCAAGCAGTGTCTCTCCCAGAGGACGCTGCGACCCCATTCCAACATCAACCATCATTAGAATCTTCATTATTCTCCGAATTCTTATCCTTCTTTTTCTTTTTTTTAGATTTCTCACCTGCCTCTCCGCCTTCCCCTTCTTTGTCTTTCGGTTTCTTCGCAAAAGTGTATTGAAACCCCAAGGTCCCCGTCAACTCAGAAAAACTTTCAGTAACCGCGTTGACGGTTTTTTTGGAGCTGAGTAAACCCCAGTTCATGTTCAAACTCATATTGTCCGTCATTTTGTAATTCATTCGGAACTGTCCATTGAGGTTGCTTTGGTCGCCGGCGTTTTCATTTTGCATCAGAAAGTAATTCAGGTCCATTCCGGTGTTCATTTTTCCTTCTAAAAAGGGTTTGGAAATGCCGAAGCCTGCTCCGTAGCGATTCATCGTCATCTGGCTCAATTCGTTTTGGTTGTAATTGGCTTTGATGCTGAACTTCCATTGGCTTTCTGACAGGGCGTAATTGTATATCAGATTGCCCACCAACATTCGAGAAGCTGAACTCTGCATGGGGTCATTGACATCGTCTGTTACACCTTGAATATTAAAAGTGCCCGTTAGCACATGCTGATTGTTCTGTCCATCCTGAAAGCTATAACTCGCATTTACACCCGCATCCTGAGTGACGATGATGACATTTAAAGAGTCGAGATCTTCATCTAAAAGGTAAGCGACATCGGAGCTATTATTCGAATAAGTCAATCCCAAGTTGAAGCTGCCTGCGGTATAACTGATGTTTCCTGAGCCAATAAACCTGGTCAGACGAGATGGCTGCGTGTTGTCGAGATTATTTCGTTGAACCCCGGCGCTGAGATTGGCATTGATGGCATTGTTGAACAAGCCAAAACTGACATTGCCGGTGTAATCTTCAATGTCATTATTAAAGAAATAGGCGCCTAAGGATTTGAAGTTGGGGTCGATTCGTTTGTATTTGACACCAACTGTAAAAATCTTCGCCTGAAAATCAAGCGAAGATTCGAGTGCACTTTTATATTGAGTGGTTGCTTTGCCTTCAAACAGGAATCTGGGATGAGGAAATTGATTGCCGGCAGGTGCATCTTCAGCGTTGGGAGATTGGGCACTGTTGGCATACTCTACCTTGACTCTAATTTTTTCAAGGAAGGTTTTTTGTGCATTAAAACCAATGACCAGGTTTTCTTCTGGTGCTGGTTGTTCCGCAATGGTGTCTGGAATAAAAATGGATTCCGGATCGTCCATTCCCTTAAAGACTATCAAATCCAGGTATTCTTCATTCGTGCCATAACCCATTTTAACGCCCCAGCCTTTTCTTTCGAATTTGGGGATATTCGGTGTGACCAGTGATAAGTCCAGTGGTTCTGCTTTGGCGAGTCGCCCATACATGGCGGCGAAGCGAATATTGCCTGGGGTGAGTTCCATTCCTGCTCCAAGAAAATTGAGGTTGGCGAGGGTAAATTGAGAGAAGTTCATACTGCGATGTCCAAAATGCAATTTGACCCATTTGTACTGAGGGGAGGTGCCGAAGCGTACAAAGCGGTTTTTTTGATTTTCGATTTTGTTTTTGACGTTATTCTTGAAAGCGTTGAAGAGTTCTTTTGGATTGGGGTAAGAGGAATTGGTATTTTTTGCGGAGACCAACAAGGAAAAAGGAAGATTGAGTTTGTAAATCCGAACATTCACATTGGCATTGAGGGAATAGAAAAAAGGATCCTGGCGGGCATCTGTCCCAAAAGCGGAATAGGAACGCATATTCAATCCCACTCCTCCACTCATGTTGAACGGTTCTCCGAAATCGGTAAAACCTTTGAAGAGATTGGAGACATAGGTTTTGAAAAAACCCTCTTTGGTCACTTCATCGAGATTTTCAAAATCTGAGATGTCCTGGGAAAAGCAAAGATTAGCAAGCAATAGACCAACTAAAGAAGCAAGGTAGAATTTCCGCATAGTGACTTGTTTTAATTTTCAAAACCAGTTTTTGATTACCTGTATGGGATTTAAATAGCGAGCAAGAAAGTTGAAGGTTTAGAACCCAAGAGACAAGTTCCCTTCTTAGATTCGTAAAATTGATGGTTTATTAGGGGAGAATCAAAAAAAGAATGGGGGTGAAAGATGACATGAAGGGGGTGAATGGCGACATTCCTTTAGAATTAAGGATTGAATAATGAAATAATGAAGGAATTACTTCTTTTCTACAGGTAGCTCAGCATTGATGGAGTTTGAAAATTCAATTGTCCCTTCTCCTGCCCCTAACCCCTAAAGGGGCAGGGGTGATTGGTTCTATTATTTTCATGATGTGCTAAAGGATTATGCAGG
>JBGTQJ010000059.1:0-61395 GCA_041941305.1 Saprospiraceae bacterium | reverse complement strand
TTGATGATTTCCCGGCACAAAAACAACAAAAAACGTCTCTCTTTAAGAATTTTTGGCGGCTTTAGCCGCCCGTGTCCACCCCTCAATTATCTAAATACAACAATAATCGGATGAGCGACGAAAACAAAAAAGAACAATCGAGGTGGGAAAAATTGCAACATACTTATCGTCTAGTCATTATGAATGACGAAACCTTTGAGGAAACGGGTTCCTACCGCCTGACATTACTTAATGTATATGTCATTATCAGTACTGTTTTTGTGCTGCTCACGACCTTAATTGTTGCAGCAATCGTCTTCACTCCTATCAAAAGATTGGTACCAGGATATGGAGAAGTCCAGGTACATTCAGAAGTAAGAAAAATCAACCAGCAGTTGGATTCTATAGAAAAGGTTTTTTTGGTACACAAACAATATTCGGACAATTTCCGAAAAATGGTTACCGGAAATGTGGAGACTCAGGACGATGCGCTGAATAATGAAATGGTAGCCAATGACAGTTTTGTCCAGGTAGAACCAATTGAAGAAGACCAAATTTTAAGGCAGGAAGTTGAACTGGAAGAGTTGCGAAGTGCTGCTCAGCAAACAAAAACGACCAATTTTTCGGCTCATGATACACCCCTTGAACAAATGTATTTTTCCTCTCCGCTTTCAGGTGAAATCAGTGAAGGCTATCAACCAGAAATTAAACATTATGGGGTAGATATTGTCGCTCCTCAAAATACCCCCATTAAGGCAATCATGGATGGTTGGGTTATTATGTCCGATTATACAGTTGAAACCGGCAATACCATTGGCATCCAACATCCAAATAATATTATTAGTTTTTATAAACACAACTCTGCACTGCTGAAGAAAGCGGGGACCTTCGTGAAAGCTGGTGAGGCGGTGGCGATTATTGGCAATACAGGAGAATTGACAGATGGACCCCACTTACATTTTGAATTGTGGCACAAAGGGAAACCTGTAAATCCGGCAGACTTTATTATTTTTTAATAGCAGGTTTACCATGAGCTAGCAGGTTTTGGCGTTTAGCGTATGTTTAAAAAATTTACACCCTGAAAATCAGTAGCTTATGGTTCTGGCGATTGATGTGGATAGGTACTGCAAAAGATCTTTACAGTTTTGATGGATACAATTTAACCAGGTGCGATGAGACTGTAGACAGTATATACAAGTTATCAGATTTTTCAGTTTTGGATATAGCAGAAGATAAAAGTGGACAGTTGAAGGTGGGGACCAATAATAGCCTTGATATTCTAGACTTAGAAAAACAACGAAATTTTGTAATTCTGCCTGAAGAGGATAAAAATCACAAATCAAAAGGCTTTTTAATTATCGATTCGTTTTAGTTTAACTTCCAATCGTGGAACACCCTCCATTAATTCAATAGCCAATTGCCCAGAATGCGAACATTCCTTCTTTTCTTTTTCTTTCAGTTTATCATTTGTATTGTTTTTGAATTTTAATACATCTAAAACCCGAAGTCGTCCATCTCCTTTGAATTTAATATCCACAGTTACAGCACCATTTTCAATTTCGTGCCCATCATCAATATCCTTTATTTCTTTAAAATAATTGACATGCCCATTTGTAGGCCGACTAAATCCGCAATGAAGTGACTCTGGCGGTAAATGAACAGTCACTACATCAACTTCTCCGTCAAATATTACAATCAAAACATTGGATCCTAGACGTTCAAAACGCAAATTCTCCAACTTTGTCAAATCCTTAATTTCTGCTGTTTCAGAAGTAGCAGTTTTCCCCTTATAAGCCTCCACCATTAATGATGGCCAACCAGAAATCAAATCTGACCGTAACAAAACGCCAGTCATTCTTGGGCGAATGGACTTATGCGGGAAGGAAAGATTTTCATGGTCTGAGCGTTCTCGATTTTCGTCATATTCTGTCGTCCGTCCAATACTAAATGCACCATCTAAACAACATTCCATCCATAATGGGTCTATATAAAAAAAGCGCATGGATTCATCGGGCAAATAACTTTCATGAGGAACCAAATATTGAAAAGGGATACTTTTCAGAAGACTCAGGTCAGTAAAATATTGCTGTAAATTAGTACAAAGAAGGCTTCCTTCTTGATGGACAAAATCAGAATCATTGAACGGAATATGAGAGAAAACCAAATTTTGCTCTGCTAAAGCCACTTCTCGGGCATGTGAAGTTTTCCATTGTGAAATTTGTTGGCTGATTCTTGGCTGACTTACGGATATTAGCCTTCCTAGTTCCCAGGCTGCCGCATAGGAAGTATCCAACATCCCTGTATTTTTGTTATAAATGAGCAAGTGGTCAGCTGTTCGAATGGGTAATTTTGCCAATAGCTTTTGTTCGGTGTCTTCGCTAAGGTTTCTGTCTGCGATAAGTGGTCCCCGATACCAGGAAATTGTTTTTCCACCATGACGCAATCCGTGTGCAAGAGGCAGACTTCCAATTTCAAAGAATTGTTTGGCATCTCCTTTTTCCTTAAGGGGTTTGGGAATGTGAATCCATTTTAAATCAAGGGAATCCATTAATCCTTTGAAAGTTTCGGTTTGAATATGGCAAGTATTGACCAGTTTTGCTTTTTTTGTATCATTAAAAACATCAAGTGCTTTAATAAAATTGGGTTTGCCTCTATATAGAAAATCATTTTGAAGTGCTCCCTTGGGGTTTTTCTTAATTTCATTATTCACCTCATTTAATAATGATTCGGGTAAACGTCTTCTCGTTTTTTCGTTTAGTTCAAACTGCTCATTATCTGGACAGGTAAATTCCCAGGAATGAATACTTAATAAAGTAACTCTGTCATCCTTTCCATCTCCACTTTCTTCTAAAGAAAAATCAAATTTTTCATCCTTAATTCTTTCTTCCAATGAAACTAAATGAACCGCTGCTCTTGCACCTGCTTTAGGCATTCGATTACAGACCAAAACAGCCCGTTCTACTTCGTTCCCATATACATCATGACCAATTCTTACATGGGAGAGCCACTCTAATTCTTCAATACTTGGAAATATATCATTCAAAAATTTGCGGTTGAGATTGAGTATTTTCAGAGGAGGAAAAGGCTTTTCACCTTCTGGAGGTTGGTCGGTTACTTCCGATTTAAGTCCTTCCACAGCTTTTCTGTATTCTTCCCATGTTTTTCTCTGGACTACCACTTTGCTTTTTTCCTGATCTTCATTTTCATTTTCATTTTCATTTTCATTTTGATTTTGATTTTGATTTTCACCGTTTCGCCATTCTCCCTCCTGTAATAAAAGCAATGCTAACCAAGGCGTTTTTTCATCACCGCCAGTACTTCGAGACCAGGGCAGCGTACTTGGCTCCAATTCAATATGTGGTAAGACATTTTCATGCTCCCCCAAACTATCTCGGGGAGGAAAAACCGAATAAATTTCTTTGGGAGAGAAAATAAATCTCGGACCAGCTACGAGTAGGTCCAATTCATTTGATTCAAAGGGAGGTTGGTTAATATTATTTGCTTTAAATGTGACATCGGATGAAATAGTCAAATTTCCCGATTGCAATCCGGGAATATGGTATCCTATGAAACTTATTTTTTCGTTTTCCATTTTTTGTAATTCTTTTTAACAATTGGATGGTTCAAACTTCAAACCTGTTATGCAAACTCACATTCCATCAAATGATGATGCAATAAATGTTTCTCTTCAATTAGGCTTAAATCCTCCTGAGCTAAACCAGTAAACCATGAAAAACTCTTGGCTGGTTTGATGAAATTATCAACTTTGGCTTTGCCTGTCATTTTTGCCACTGATATGGAATCAATCAATTCAAACTCATCTGTATTGTAAGTCAATTTATCTTTCTCAATTTCATGCGATTCGCCTGTTTCTTTATCAGGTGGTGGAGTCAGTAATGTCCCAGTTCGGGTAGTAATCAACATTTCGTTTTCATTGGAAATATTGGATTTTTGAAGCCCCTGGATGCCCCAGATGCCTTTTGGAAGTCTATCGGAAACGTCAGTGGAAGTAAATTTATCTATGTTTCCAATCTTTAATTTGGCAGAAAAACTATTTTCTTCAGTTTCATTTCTGATATCCATTGGCGCAATGCCTAAACTATCAGATTTACTATTCTCTGTTATCGGAATCAAACTCTTCACTTCAATTTCCACAAATTTTGGGTCAACCACATAAGTCTCTTTTGTTCCATCTTTTCTTTTTTGTAACAGCCCTTTTGTTACCGAAACTGTAACTGCGGACTTACCGTTTTTAAGGAACTTTTCCTTAAATCTATCCCAACTTATCGGAATGGCATTCACCTCACTGTCTGCGCCGAAGCCAACATCAAAAGTTTTCGGTCCTACATCAATGGAAGCAGTTCCAGAGAAGTCTGGTCCCCAAATGTGCATATCAAAATGGAAATGTGCATTGATATGGAGTGTAAAAAAGAGCATTGGAATATCCACTTTCACGCCAGCATCCACGTTCATGGTCACATCATAATGGAAAGGCTCAAAACTGATAAGCGCATCCATTTGAATTTTGATGTAGGCACTTAGAATGCTTTCCTTTAAAGACGCTTCCAAAAAGCCGCCAAACATCAAAAACTTAGGGGTAATGGCAAAATAAACGCCACCCTTGACGGTGATTGGGTCTAACTTAAAACTAATACCAAGGCGAGAAATATGATTGGGATAATGTGCTGGTACTTTGAATTGAGAATGATAACCTCCAACGCTGACTACAAAATCTCCTTCATGTACCCCCTTCATCCAAGCCGCCACTGCAAATCCTCCCGTCAAATGAACTTCAGGGATATACAAATAAGAGCGGTCAGTCAGTTCTCCTTTTATTAATAAATAGCCCTCGTCAGGGATAAATCTGCCTGTCCAAACTAATTCAATAAACGCAGTTGGAAATATGGCGCTACTGACTCCAATTACATCAATTTCCGTTGCTCGACCAAACTTGACTATCAGCATCGCCGTAGTATCCACCAAAGCAAATGCCTTGAATTTAATCCCCGCAACTATAAAATATTGGTCCGTTGTTGGTGGAAAATATTTGTGCATGGACTGCACCATCGTTTCAATATCCATCGGCGGCGGTGGTGTGACCGACATTTGGATAAGTGGATAGGTCAGTACTTCATCCAATTTTGGAATGACGGCATCTCTGTGAATGCCAAAGCCCAATGCCAAACCTTCAATCAATAAAGCAGGATGTACGGGAATAGGATAACCCAAAGCCACAAAAAGGAATAAGGAAGGATGCCCGTCATATTTGGCATAAGAGCCCATGCCCACCAGGTTCAATTTTTTCAGTCCGACCTGAATGATGCCGTTGTATTCGTCATAACCGCCTGTTTCATCTTCATAGTGTTTCCTCAAAAAAGCACCGATTATAGACAAAGGCCCTTTTTGAATTTTGGCTCCAAAACCGTCTAAATCAAATGCAATGTCCGTAATGTCAGAAGGGTCGTTCAAAACGCTTTGAGGAACGGTAATCTGCAATCCCATCAATTCAAACTCAAAAACTGCTAAGGACAAACCACCCGTCAATTTTAGTCCCAGTCTTCCATTTTGGAAAATCAGACTTATTTTTTTGAGCTTGACGGCGCTGAATACTTTGTTGACTTTGCTTTGGGAGCGTGGGTCGGGTTTGGATTCGGAACTAGATTTAGATTCAGAATCGGAAGTAGTTTGAACTGGAGGTTCTGCGCCTCCACCTACATTTGGATTATTCCCAGTCTCCGTATTCTGAGTATCGGAAGGTGTTTCTTCTTTTTGAAAATTTAAAAACAAAGGAAAACCAATCTCATCCGTTATATAAAATGTTCCACTTAAACTAACTCCCTGACTGATGCCGACGGTTGCGTTGGATTGTTTGGGAGGGTTAAGCAACTCGGGAGGATTAGGCTTTATATTAGTGATTAAACTATTGAGGCCTGTGAAAGATTCCTGACTCCAATCCTTGTTGGCAGCGAGTACTAAACCATCTTTAAACTTGATTTGCTTTAACATGCTTCCTATTAACGGAAAACCACTCATGTCAAATAACAAATTGAAAGAAAGTCGGAATAGATATTCTTTGTCAGCCTCGACATTTCCTTCTTTTTCCTGATGCATGGAAATCAGTAAGTCGGGAATTTCTAATTGAACATCAATCGGAACAATGTCGGCAAACTTAGGCGATAGTGCTCGAATAAAATATTGAGAATCCAGTTTTAAAGGCGTTTGTAAATTCCCTAAAATGAGCGTATCAGATTTCTGCTCATCTTCTTTTTTCGCAAAACCGACAGCCAATTGAAATCCGTCTAAAAATATCGCACCTGTCAATTCAAGTTTATACGCTGAATTGGTCTTTTGATAATGGGCGTACATTTCAATTTTCGCCTCTCGTTCACCCACAGGCAATCCTAAACCAAAAGAAAAGGTATAATCTTGCTCGCTCGTACTTCCACTGACTACCTCAAATGCCATTCCCAAATAATTCAGCTTAGTATTGGCAATAAATTCTGGAAGATGGTAAGGATTGTCCGCAGGTGTTCCGCCTTCTTTAAAAAGATTGGCAAAATCTTGTAAAATTTGGTCAACAGTTATCGGATGTACTTGCGAACCTGAAAATTTCCATCTTGTGGTATCGCCTTCTTTTTCCATTTTTGCTGAGAGGGAAATGACAAGTGGATGTTCTTCGAAGCCGATTTCTAGGTCGGTGTAGGCGAGTATTGAATAGTCAGAATTGTCCGACATCCCGATGTAATTTACATCCGCTCCAAAAGTTTTTACAATTAGTTTATCATGAATATTGAGAATATTGCTTACCCCAATATGAAAGGAATAATTATTTAGACGTAATGCACCTCTGAAACGCACACTTTCAACAATTAGAGCCTCATCCTCGGATTTCTTTAATGAACTTAAATATTTTTCTCCAATTTCTTGATTCCTGTCTCCATTTCCAGAAGAGAGTGGATGATTAAAACTTAATTCTGCAGAGAGTAAGAGTGAAGGAAATTGTAGTTTAAAATACAATTCAAGAGGTGTGCTGTCAAAGCTGAATTTTCCACTGCATAGAACTATTGATACTGAATTTGGGGTAATGTTAAATGCAACATAAAATTTTTCAATATTTAATATATCAGTAGAAATTTGATTTTCATATTGCACTGCAAAATCAAGGATATAACCCGAATCAGGTAATTGAATTAAACGAAGCCCATTACTAGTTTCCGAATCCGAACTACCAGAAAGAATGTTTTTTTCGGCTTCTTCTTCACTAGTGATTTGCAAGGCGTTTATTAAATCTAATATGTCCAGTGGAATATAGTTTGCTAAGTCTATTTCAATAGCATTCAAACAAAATTTCCATAAATCTTCTGGTTCAAAAGGAGCAATTTGGATTCCATGATTTCCAACGGAATCCTTAACCTCATTTATAGTTGGGGAATCCACATCATCCGAGAATATGGACTTCAGTTGGGTTTCAATAGATTCTTTTAATATGATATAAGTTTGAAGTTGCATAGCTGTTTTTCTTTCTTTCTATTGATGTATTAGAATAGTTGGAGGTACACTAAGCTCCTGAGCTTCTTTAGCTTTTTCAGATTGGGTATTGTAATCTTCTCTGTGGTACCAATGAACATACAAATCAAAAAAGCCTTCCAAACCCGAACCTCGGGATTTGCTGAATTGGGCTTCAATATTTACAACTTTTAAATTAAGCCCACGCTTGAAAATTACTTCCGAAGATTCTTGAATATCCTGTATTCTCGCTCTAAGACGGATTGACTCCAATATTGGCGAATGTTCCTGTGATAAGTCAAGGTTTTGTTCTTTTAAATAACCGTTAGTTTTAATACTGTCAACAGCGTGGTAGTATTTTTCCTGACCTTCCTCTTTATGTTCTAATTTAAGTTTTGTGTTATCTGGAAAAATAAAGGTCGATTCGATAAAGACCTCACTAGGTATCAATTTTTGCCAATCCTTGGGTTTTACTTCATCTCTTTTGCTTCGTTTAAGTATTGGGATTGGTGTTGACGGAGGAATAGGTTTAGGTGCAGCCCCAGTCGGACTTGGATCCTCAGTAGATGTTTCTTCTTCTTGTTTTTTAAACTCCCCTATTTTTGCTGCAGATAGAAATCCTTCTATTTCAGGCTCCTGAACTCTTAGCTGTTTCGAAATAGCCTTTTTTAATTTAGGATTCTCTCCTTTATAGCATCTAATCAACTCATCAACGGATACAGACATTCCATAGGAAAATCCACTCCTCTCTTCCAATACTACATCAATAGGTCTCTCAGTCTTGCTGGAAGGGTAAATCCAAAAATTTCTGACTGATAAATAAGTCATCGTATTATACAAAGCAGGAATGAATTGTTTTTGACCAGTTCTTTCTCTATTCTGGATAGCAGCTGTTGCTTCAGCGGTAATTTGTACCTTATAACTTCGATACGCTATATAAATATCTTGAGTACAGATAAGTTTTTCTCCTTTTTCATTCACATTTGAAGATTGAAAACGATAAGTAACATTCTTGAAATTCGCATCTGCAACTGATTCAATTCTAGCCTTTAATTGAGCATTAACTTTTTTTGCTGTTTCACCATCTGGTTTTGGAATATTAATATTAACACTTGCACCAGCAGAAGCTTCCGCAGTCAGATTAGCTCCACCAAACCAGGAAAAAGAGGAATAATTATTTAGATAATAAGGAATACTGGGCTCAATGCGAACTCGATGCCCCTCTTGTTCTAACTGTTGTAAGAATTTTTTCAACGAATTATGATATTTTTCCAAAACAGGTAAAGTAGCAGTAGGTTTTAGTTCACTTGTTCCTTGTTGCCTAAGAGCATTTATTTTTGTTTCCAGCGTTTGAACTAATTCTTTTCTTTTCTCAGCGTCTGATTTTGTTAGGTCTCTTACTTTCTTGGCGACTTCACCCGCTTTTTGTTTAATGAAAGAAAAAAACTTGGTGAGGAATGAGGTATCCTGTTGATTACTTGACAGCTCTTCAATATATTTTTTTATGGATTCAATTTCCTCATCTGTCAGAGTGAATAGAGTATTATCAACTATATCCTGAATTTTTGCAGTACCATCTAACCGATCCTCCTGAAGGCTTGGGTAAAAAGTAGGCGTATTCAAAGCATTCAAATTTATTATCTCCATACCAATTTTGGCAGAGGCATTTAACGAAACAGAAACTTCCACGGTCAGTGAATCTGAAAACTTTGGGAATGGGGGATCGAATCCTGCTGAAAAGGAAACACCACTTTCAAAGAAAGTCCGCTTTCCGGAAAGTGTTATATAATTTATTGGTGTTTCTGTAGTCCATTTTGGGCGAATTACTAATGGCTCAATCTTTTGATTCAATCTTTCTTTATCCTCCTCTGTGGCTCTCTTCTTTGTCCCTCTGGAGTCAATTATCCAAATTTCACCTGTATCCAAATCTTCTTCTAAGACCTCATTACTCTTCATAGGCATAACATCGCTAGAATTAATAGTTCCAACTTTACTTGGCATCTTTTGAATAATTGACATCATCTCTGCTTCTCTTTGTCCTTTTACCGTTGCTTTTATACTTAAATCAACCCCAATAGCGCCTAGAAAAGGTATCAGGTTAGCTAGATTTGAGGAAAATTCTATACTTACTGATTTTCCAAACCTCCCGAAGGCGTAAGATAATTGCCCCTGATAATCCAATCCAGCAACATTTAGCTTTTGAAAAGTTACATTTAAAGGTTTTTCAGATGTTTGGGTGATACCCAGGACGGTTGACATGGGAGCCACCATCTTTTTAAGCTCATAGGCTTCATTGCTTTGGGGAAGAGTTTGTCCTGATTGAGTTGGCATATCAAATGTGCTGTGTTTTGCTCAAAGACCTAGGTCATTGAGTATTTAAGTCAAAAAATGAATTGGATTTTGGGGTCTTCTATTTTGGTTTTTTATCTAAAATTGACATCCCTTGTCCATTATCCTTAATAGTTTGCTCGGTTTCTTGCTGCACCTGCGCCCCCGCCTGCCCCTGTATCTTCTGTATCAGCTCATACACCTGCACATAAGGCAGATTGCCGAGTGAGGTGAGGATAGTGTTGACTTCATCGAGGGTGAGGTGGAGTGTTAGGTTGTTTTGATTTTGCATTTCTCTTGATTTGAAGATTGTTATGTTGTTGCTTCTGTTTAGAATAGGTCTTTGTGTATTGCTAACCAAAAGATTGTAATTTTCGAATTTTGCCTTGGCTTTGTTGTGTCAATTCTATGAATAGGTAGATGAACTCTTATCTGCCAATTATTATTACTTTCGATAGGACGAACTTCTAAAAACTTACCTGCATTCTCTTCATCTATATCTATATCGGCGGCATAAAAACCTGTTACGAAGAGATAGTAGTTCGTAGTCAGATGGACATCAACCCCATTGGAGTCAGTAGTCATAATGTCTAAATCGGTATGAGTGTCTTTTTTAAGATTTTTTCCCTTCACTTCTCCACTTTTAAACCAAAGCTTATCAAATATATATGGCTTCCCGTCCAATCTAAAATCTCCACTTACATGCAATTTCTTAGAAGGACTACCTGTTCCAATGCCCACATTACCCAAAATTTGTAGTCCCCCTTGAGCGTGAATATGAACTTTTCTTGTTTTATAATCCCCTGCTCCTCCTCCAATAATATTAAGCCCTTTATAATTATATGGAGAGTAATCATAATAAATTTTCCCTGCATTGTAATCTTTTATGTTATAATCACCAACTTTCAAATGTCCATTTACGTGCAATTTAGCTTTAGGGTCGTCCGTCCCAATACCTACATTATCTTCGAAGTAAGTCTTGCCATTTACATGTAATTTAGCTTTAGGGTCGTCCGTCCCAATACTTACATTATCTTCGAAGTAAGTCTTGCCACTTACATGCAATTTTGCTTTAGAGTTAACCGTCCCAATACCCACATTGCCGATGACCTGAAGTCCCCCTTGAGTATGCAAATGGATTTTTCTAGTTGTATAATCACCTTTTCCTACTCCATAAATATTAAGCTCTTTATTATCAAAAGAATTACATGTAATTTTTCCTGCCATGGAATCCTTCGTGTTGTATTCACCAATCTTAAAATCACCAGATACATGAAGTTTAGCTTTTGGATCGTCTGTCCCAATGCCAACTTTCCCTCCTCGAATCACCAACGGATTAAACTCAACAGGAATGACCCACATTCCATCCCAATAGCCTGAAATATGCTCGTATCGAAGTAGGATATTATGCGTCCCGTTATTTTCGTTTCCTGAGGTTGATTTTGGAATTTGCCATTCTTTGACCTTCAACAGGATGGATTTATCTTTATTGATTTCTACCCCTTCTTTTTGCATTTCAAATACAAAACTTTTAACTCCTTGCCCAGCATTGTCAGGTTGGTTATTTAGTCCAGGGAAAGCGGTTTCCACATTCATTTTATTATCATGTATTAATTCATGATCCACAATCAATTCGAATTTGCTTCCCTTTTGTAAGGTAATACCTCCTTGAAATTTTGTATAAAGTATCTCAATGGTTAATTCGTTATTGCTTTTTCCGTCATTTAAGACCGTATTCGACCCTTTCACTCTTGCAATCAACGGAATGGTCTTCAAGCCCAAATGACTCTGAATCTCCATGTGCCGAATCACCGAACCCGGGTCTTGTTGCTCTGTCCTAAATCTTACTTCAATTCTGGTATTGCGTGAGCCTCCTCTTGCCGCCGCACTGAATCCATCCAATTTAAGTAATTGCAAATCCCCTGGTGCCATTTCAAATGCTGCTCCGTTTCCTCTGACAAAGGAAATATAGTCTTCTCGTTTGTCATGAGAAGTGCTGATTATATATTTCCATTTTTTGTTTTCGAAAGTTAACTCATGTATTTTATTGTCAATAAGTTTTTCATTAATCACATTTCGGCGGAAACGCATTTGAACTTGAAAATTCTTCTCGGATGGTTTTTTTTCGACTTTTTTGAATTGTACTGGTTGTTGATGAGGATTGGTCAAACTCAACTCCAAGGGTTCTGATTTATTATCAGATTCGATATAAAGAATGGGCTTATGGTCATTATCTCGAATAGTGTATAAATCAACTTTCAGCAAAGATGATTCGCGGTAATGCGCCATGCTGTTTTGGTCTTTGTGTAAGACAGCATTGATTTCATTTGGAGAAAGTATTTTTTGAGAGATTCGGAAGTGCGCCATTAATCCTGTCCAAAGGACACTAGGTCTGAACTTGCCGGGTAAAAGCTCTTGTTTGTCACCTCCAAAATCAGTGTGCTGATAAATAATTGCTTTTGGAGGCATTGGATTATTCGTTATTTCTTCAACTCTAAAAGAATATTCTTCATTACCCCAATGTTCTCTTATTCTTATATAAGGGGTATCTTCTTCGAATACACCTAATTCCTCTATGAAATCCCTATCCTTAAATAGCCTAACTCTAAATCCTTTGGGAATTATTAATGACCTTAACCTAAAATTACGGTAATCACCTTGGTGAAATGCTCTCCATCTGCCCTTAAAATTTTCCTCCTCAAAAATGATGGCTTTTTTAGGATCTGGTTTCTCAACTATTAGGGAGGATGTATGCTCAGCTAGAAATTCATCTATATTTCGGCGGTCTTCGTGGAAGCGCATAATTTCTTCGTTGAACTCTTTATCTCTAAAGAGCCTCACTGTGAACCCAGGGGGAATTATTATAGAGCCTATTTTCCGATTTCCAAAAATAAAATCATCAATTCTGTATCTGCCTGGGGGAAGTTCTTCTGGTCTTTCCCTTCCATTAAAACCTCTCTCCTCAAAAATGAGTACTTTTTTTGCACCAATTTCTTCAACTATAATGCTAGTAGTTTCATTATCAAATTCTCCTATGTATGGACTGTCTTCTTCAAAAACGATACTTTCCCCTGAGAAATTCTTATCCCAAAAAAGTGTAACTCTAAGTCCTCTGGGAACTATCAGAGAACTTAATTCATCATTACCAAAAATGAGATCCCCCCTTCTATACCTGCCCGGAGACAGAGTTTGTTTTTCACCTTCATAATTTTTTTCCTCAAAGATGATGGCTGTATTAGGATCTATTTCTTCAACTATAATGGAAGCTGTTTTATCATTAGCACCTTCAACATAACTTATATCTTTCGTGTAAGTATTTAATTTTCCTGTGAAATCATCATTTTGAAATATGGTAACTTTTAACCCCGCTGGGATTTTAATTGAACTAAGCCAGTTTACTTCATTTAGTATATTATATTTATCTCCCTCTGGATCTTTCCCAATAAAACCTATCTCTCCTTCTAAATCTGAAAGGTTATTTAAATCCTTATTCTTTAAGTCCTTGCCGTTTATGTAAACCTTAGAACCGTTCAATTTGTCATAGGAAAAAGCAAAATGAGACCACTCTTCAGTGGAAATAGCGTTTTTAATTTTTACTTCTTTCTCCTGCGTCTTAAAAACAAGTTCTTTGTCCTTGCCTGAATAAGAAATAATTAAAGTTTCTGCCTGCTTTTCTGCTGACCACAAAGTAAAAAATCGGTTTGTCCGAGTAGATTTATTTAAATATAGCCAAGCAGAAATGGTCGAGCCTTCCTTAAAATTTATTGGAATGCTGGGTGCTTTTACAAAATCATCCACCCCGTCAAATTGCATACAAGTCCCCATATCGGAGTCATAAATAATTTTTGGATTTCCATGAGCAATCGCATCACTACCTAATCCTCCAATATTTGTAAGGGTAGAGGTATTCGTTTCTGTGTTATATCGAATTTCATCTAAAGGCAAATGAAAAAGTGTAGTATCTCTTGACATGTTTAATTTTTTAAAAGTTGATTTTATTTTATGTTCTGGACTTTCCAAATTTTAAATATCTGGAAAGTCTTTTTTATGTTTTAATAAATTGATAAAGTCATTCAGATTCCCCTTCTTCAGGTCTATGTTTTAATACCAGTCGTCCTTCTCGAATCACCACCCTGTCAGGAAAGTTGGCAGTAGTTCGGAAGGGTTCAATGTCTTTTTCAGGTGTATCCGTTTCCGCATAGGCTTCGTCTGCTTGAGTTGGCCACCGATTAGATTCTCGCCAAAGCCAAGTGTATTCTTGCTCTTTTGGAATCGAAATTTGCAAATGATCTTCAGGCGTCAGAATAGGAGCGGTCAGGAAGGTCATTTCGATGCGATTCAAGGCATCCTTGATAAATTGATTCGGCAATTGAATGGCTTTGACAGGCTGAATGCCACTTGAAAGATGAATCAAACCGTAAGGATCCGCTAAAGCAATAAAATGTTGTATGTCATCGGCAGGGCTTATGTTGAGTTTTTGAGCTTCTGCATAATGTCGAATAGGGTCATAAGGCGTTTCTTCGATTATAAAACCCTTTTCTTTTAAGGATTCCCATACGCGGCTGCCCTCTCGAATATAGGGCTGAATCAGGTCTTGTTTTTTAATGGTCTCGTCTTTTTCATCTAATAAATATTCGAAAAGTGTTCTCCCCCTGGAGTCTTGAATCTTCCAATCTTCATTTTTTTGATTGAGCCAATTATCAGTTGTGCCGCCCTGAACTTTCTCTGTATTTATGCTTCCCGAAACGGCATCATTCACATTGAATGCTGTGGAAAGTTCCTTTTCATCATTCAGCAACCAATAGCCGACTAATCCATCATTGCGCTGCCGATATTCTCCAATTCTGTAAGGAAATTTGACCTTTTCGAAATCATCCGTTGAGCGTTCAGTTCGATTTAAATCATTATACAACTCTCCCCAACTAACATTGATTTCTGGCAATCCTTTTAATTCCAAATCCACTCCCAAATGCACAATTGCTATTGGGCGACCCATCAATACTGAGAAAGCAGATTGCCCCTCTCGATCATTTGGGTGGATATTATCCATCGCCTCTTCGATGTCCTCGGTGAAGGCATCCAAAAAGCTTTCACCTTTATTTTTATCAATTATCCAATTTTTGATTTTATGCAAATAATCGGAATACTCCACCGTTTCATTGGATTCCCATTTTACATCTTTGTCTATTTTAATAATGCTCCCAATCCGACTACCGTTGGGCTGAAAAAAATCCAAGGTTTTATTCAATAAATTCGGAACAATCCATCCGTGAATTGGCGAGCTGTCAGGATGGCTCAAACATTCCGAATGCTGACCAGATGCTGCGTTTGGTTCACAGTTTAGAAATCGGAAATTCCAGCGAGCCGCTTGGGATATTCTTGGCGGTAGTCGCACCCAATCATTATGTCCCGATACATACATGGAAATGGAGGTACTGACATCTTGAGGCACTAATTCGGTAAAACGACCAAATATATCCACCAGCCGAACATCAATCACCTGCAATGCTCCACTCCGAATGGGCATAAAAACAGCATGTGGGTCGGGTGAAGAACCTTTGAAATTATTCCTTAAACCCTCAGCGACTTCTTTCGCAAATCCTTGATAATCTTCAAACCCGAGCGGGTCGGCAGGATTGAGTTGGATGCTTTCATGTCGTTGAAGGAGGGCGGAATTGAAGCCATTGAGGGTAATAACAAGCAGGTCGTGATTATTCAGAAAATCCATTGCTTTTTTCGCATAATCTAACTGGGTTTTCTGGCGTGTTTTTTCATTGGTCAAGTTTTCTAGGGCTTTTACTTTTCGCTTAACCACTTTATTTAATTGGTCAATGAGCCTTTGATTTCGGTTAGCTGCTTTTGCTTTTGAAAGGTTTTCCTGAGCTGTCTTTTTTTCCTCTTTGAGTTTGGATAATTGTTTTTCCAATGCCTCAATTCGTTGATATTGAAGCTCCTGATAGGTCTTCAATAAACTTCTGTATCGATCATCCAATTTTTGATTGATATAAGTCGAACCTGTATAAAGACTGCCTGTGGGCGTTAAAGCCAATGGACTTTCTACGGAAGCATTATCATCTAAATCTGGTTCATTTTCACCCAATAAATAATTGTTATTGACAAATTCGGGGTCATAATTTCCTGAAGATTTGGTAACCGAATGCATGGTTGCCACAGGATATACTTCTACCTCCCATTCGCCTCTGAAAATCGGCAAATCCGTCGCATAAGGGTTATCGGAGAGCGTCCAGGTAATTTCTGTTTTTCTAAGAATGGAATCAGCCGAAAAACTACTTGAAGGAGCAAAATTTATGTTTTTAAACTCCTTGATTTGGCAAACCAGGGGTTTATTTAATGTATCAGATTCGGTTTGTTCATCCGTTTCTTTTGGTTGGTTTTTTGCAATGGCAATAACCAAAGCAGGAGGAGTTGGCTCCCAAAATCGAGAAGCAGGACGATGCTGAATTTCCCAATGAAATTCATCCAAATAAATATGCTTTTTGCTTTGTATATCATTATTAATAGTGTCAATTTCCTTTTGAAGTTTTTCTTTTGCTATTTCAACTTCATGGGCTAATCCCGATTGATAATTACCGCTTTTATTCCCTAATAATTGTCTCAACCCCCTAACTTTTTTCAAAGAACCGTTTTGAATCATGGCTCTCAAATCGCTTACTTCTACATATTCTTCGGTTTCACCAGATGGAGGATAAGAAGCATGCATATACCGATACCAATCAGAATACAATTCAAAACGACTGCTTTCCAATTCGTTTTTTATACGGTCATATTCTCTTTGGACAATATTCAGATTTTCGAGTAAAGGAAGTATTTCTTTTGGAAGTGGCGGAGGCAATATTCGGTCATTTTTATCATTCGTATTCTCTTCTTGATTAGGATTGTCGTTGATCTTTTCAATGACCCAACGAAGTCCGCCATCTGTGGCAATAAATTCATCTGAATGCCTAAATTCTCTGAATTTCGGCCCGATATCGAGCTTTCGACTTTTTAGTCGGTCGCCCATTAACATGGAAGACAGGCTGTCTTCGAGTTTTACTCTTTCAGATCCTTTTGGGGTTCCCATATCACCCTTCTCCACAATCATGGCAGATAGTGCCTCGATTGGAGTATTGCCCATGGCGAATAAAGAACTACTTTTATCTAATTCCTCATTATTCAAAAATTGAGATGCTCCACAACAAATCATTCTTTCCCATGAATCAGGAGAGGCAGAAACCGTCGCTGATTTGGAAAGGCTAACTTCAATATTTAAATCTTTCTGAACAGCTTTCAGGAATAGTTCTTTCTTTAATTTTTCACGTCGTTTTTCAGTTAAATGGGTCAGATTGTCAATTTCCGAAAATCCAAATTTTCCTTTTTTCTTATTTAAATAATTGATCCAATAATCATTTTCTAGATTATGATACCAACCTACCACTTTATAACTATGGTCTTCTGTACCATCAGGGTCATGAAAACCGAAAACTCCCTGACAATTTGGATAAAAAACATCGAAAGATGGGCTCCCCCAAGCCATGGCAGTAAGATTTTCTTGATGCTCATTTTCCCAATTTGTATAATTTTCTCCTATTGATTGCTCGTTTTTTTTCCAATCTTCCAATTTTTCAACTCTGCCCATATAAGTATAAGGTCGCTTCCCACTATGGATGTCAACAGGAAGGCTGGTTTGAGCCATATCGTATATCTTTGCGCCTTTCAAATTGGTCAATATTGCATCACTTTCTACTATCCAATCTGCATCGAGGATATCGCTATTTTCAGCAAATCGACTAATTAACCAACGAGTCGGTACAGCGGGAAATTTATCAGAACGCTCTGCTCCAAAAGCAGTTGTTTTTAAAAATTTTGGAAAGTCCCAATTCAAATGCACTCCTCTTTTTAGCAAAAAATTGGTATCCTCAAAAGGGCGAGGAATCACCGATTCTGCTAAATAAGGGATATCTGGATTCATATCCAATTTCAAGTCTTTATCAAAATAAGGTAGGGATTCAAAGTCCATTTCTGGTCCGACTACTGCCATATCTTTTTCCTGAAAAACAGCATGGACATTGATAGGAACTGTTAAAGTTAGTTTCTGCATTTTCTCAAAGTATGATGGTGGAAAGCTTCTAAATGAAAATATTAAATATGAAAAATTTTATTTCGAAAAAGTGAGAGTATTTGAAATTTTATTCTACATTTTGGTTAGTCACAAATATAATAAAAACATGATTCCAGACAATTAATTATTTTGTTTGTGCAATTAATGCCTTATTACTGTCCAACAATTATTTTTTAGAGAAGCAAAAAAAAAAGGCAGCAAACCGCTTAGGTTGCTACCCTTTTCAAAAGTCACGCTCTCTCTAATTTAATCTTGTGGTTTTAAAGTTTGGGGAAATGGTGCTACACAAAGTTATCAAAAAATTCCACAGTTTTCCAACACTTTTTCATTTTTCACTTTTAAAAAGACAGAAAAAAATCAATTGGGTCACTCAAACATATGTATATACAATTGATCTTAGGGAAACTTTAAGAAGCTTTGTTCCCATGATAGGGCTTGTCTTTTGGTAAAACCTGAAGGTAAGGGAAAACAGGTACAAGGATGCTGAAATGAATTCAAAAAAGGCATGGAAGCACAAGGAGTCCAATTTAATTCAAGACATTCAGTTCCTCATTTTATCCAAAATATGGTTCAATTTTCTTGCTTCTTCGACAGAAATATGTTTCATCCTTTGCGTTACCTGGTCTTCCATTTTTGATGACAATTCATTCACGGTTTTTAGGCCCAATTCCGTAATATAAATGTGAATTTTTCGTCTATCCTTTTCATATGGCATCCTTTCAATCAAATCTTTTTTATGCAATTTATCTACCAATCGGGAAGCGTTTGACATTTTATCAATCATTCTTTCGGTCAATTTTTTGACTGTAGAAGGGTTGGGATACTGCCCTTTTAAAATTCTAAGAATATTGAATTGCTGCCAGGAGAGATTGTAGGGCTTTAGAATTTGATTGGTAATTTGATTCATCCATGCAGCTGAAAATAGGACATTTATATGAGCTTTGAGATGCTCATTTTTAAAGACAGGTTGTTTGATTTCGTCTTCAATTCTCACAGTGGGAGTGTTTGAGTTATCGAATAAAATAGAGCGGTTATGTCCTGATTTCATTCGGTTATGCAATTTTTTTCGAGTTGAGTATTGGCATTCTGACAACAAATAACCGCTATTTCCACAATTATAGTATTAGAATTTTTGATTTTTCGAACATTTGAAATAAATCGTCTTGATACTTGCATCTTTTTAAATAATCTCTCACATTTGGCATTATATTTTCAATTTAAAAATTATGAATAAAAAATTAGTCAATATTATTTCTGTCATAATTATCGTGATTGTGGTGGTCATTATTCAAGACCTACCGGGAGAATGGTATTGACGTTTGAAATATACAAAATGTAAAAAGCCGTTCTTCCGAAGAAGAGCGGCTTTTTTTTTGAGACAAGCTAAAAAGACCTACCGGGTTTTTAAAATGTTAACAATTGGGAAGGTTCCTAAAAGTTAACCTGTTTAGGTAGATGAAAGCTGGCAGGCCGCAGTCTGGAAAACTTTGAAAGATTGAAAATTATGCTTCATTAGGTATTGAGGGTCAATTGATTATAATGAAAAACTGGGTGCTAAGAATCGTAAGCCCAAAATAACTTCATACCCAAAGCTGAAAAACCACCATCTAATTTTGAAAACGTTTTCACGATTTGATCCTTGTTGACTCAATTCACCCCAAAGCCGAAAGATTTTCAAAACACAAGAACCAGTAAATGAATCAGCTCAATAAATACAGCAAAAGAATTACTCAGGACGAGACACAACCAGGGGCGCAAGCTATGCTTTATGGTATAGGATTGACCGAAGAAGATTTAAAAAAGGGACAAGTGGGCATCGTAAGTACTGGCTGGGAGGGAAATACCTGCAATATGCACCTCAACGACCTCGCTAAAGAAATTAAAAAAGGCGTTTGGAATGAAGATTTGGTTGGCTTGATTTTTCATACAATTGGGGTAAGTGATGGCATTTCCATGGGAACTGATGGCATGCGTTATTCTTTGCCCTCCAGAGATATCATAGCTGATTCTATTGAGACGGTTGCTTCTGCGCAGTGGTACGATGCTATAGTGACTGTAGTAGGGTGTGACAAAAACATGCCTGGGGCGATGATGGCTTTGGGTAGATTAAACAGACCAGGGCTTTTGGTTTATGGTGGGACTATAAGCGCAGGATGTTTGGCAGACAAAAAACTGGACATCGTTTCTGCCTTCGAAGCCCTGGGGCAAAAGGTCGCAGGTGCCATCGACGATTCCCAGTATAAAACGATAATTCAAAACGCTTGCCCTGGAGCAGGGGCTTGTGGAGGGATGTACACTGCCAATACCATGTCTTCAGCAATTGAAGCGCTGGGCATGAGCTTGCCTAATAACTCGTCTATACCTGCAACTCATCCAAAGAAAATTGAGGAATGTGCCAAAATTGGTCAGGCGATTCGGAGATTGATGGAAAAAGATATCAAACCAAGAGACATTATGACCCGAGCCGCTTTTGAGAATGCCCTTACCCTCATTACTGTCTTGGGAGGCTCAACCAACGCAGTATTGCACATGATCGCGATTTCCAAATCAGTAGGCGTAAAATTGACAATTGATGATTTTCAAATGATTAGCGACAAAACGCCCTTCCTTGCAGATCTGAAACCTAGTGGGAAATATGTGATGGAAGACTTATACAATGTTGGCGGTGTACCGGCGGTATTGAAGTTATTGTTGGAAGCGGGCTTCATTCATGGAGACTGTCTGACGGTTACAGGAAAAACCCTGGCTGAAAATCTTTCTGCCTGCGATTCATTAACTGAAAATCAGCAAATAATACAGCCCTTTTCCAATCCTATAAAAACTTCGGGACACCTTCAGATTCTGTATGGAAACCTTGCAATAGGAGGAGCTGTAGCTAAAATTACCGGTAAAGAAGGCCTAAAATACACTGGCTCTGCAAAAGTTTTTGACTCCGAACAAGCTGCCAATGATGCCATTACCGGAAAACAAATCAAATCTGGTGATGTGGTGGTTATTCGCTTTTGTGGTCCCAAGGGAGGTCCAGGAATGCCTGAAATGCTCAAGCCAACCTCACTTATCATGGGAGAGGGGATTGGAAAAGAAGTAGCTCTGATAACCGATGGGCGATTTTCAGGTGGTACCCATGGTTTTGTGGTTGGACATATTACACCCGAGGCGCAAAGCGGTGGTTTGATTGCCTTACTGGAAGATGGAGACCAAATTACGATTGATGCAGAAAAAAATATCATTGAAGCTCATTTGAGCAATGAAGAAATAAGCATTAGAAAAGCCAATTGGGAATCCCCAAAAATCAAAGCCGCGAGCGGCATTTTAAGAAAATATGCTATGACAGTTTCCTCCGCAAGCGAAGGATGTGTCACCGATGAACTTTAAAATTTAGCGCGATGAATGACTCAATTAATTTTACACAAGCTGCTGAATCTCAAATAATTGAAAGTCAGCCAATTTCGAAGAAAACTGAAAAGATTGCTGGTGCTGAGGCAGTTATCAGATGCCTGTTAGAAGAAGGAGTGGATACCATTTTCGGCTATCCAGGCGGAGCCATTATGCCAGTGTATGACTCATTATTTGACTATCAGAAGCAGATTCGGCATATTTTGCCCAGGCATGAACAGGGTGCCATTCACGCTGCGGAGGGTTATGCCAGGGTGACGAGAAAAACAGGCGTTTGTATGGCTACTTCTGGTCCGGGAGCTACCAATTTAGTGACTGGTTTGGGGGATGCCATTTTGGATTCAACTCCCTTGGTTTGTATTACAGGTCAGGTGTATAGTCATCTCCTGGGCTCTGATGCTTTTCAGGAAACGGATGTCATTAACTGTACCATGCCTTTGACGAAATGGAATTATCAGATTACAAAAGCGGAAGAAATTCCAGAAGTATTTGCCAAAGCATTTTACATCGCCAACTCTGGCAGACCTGGTCCTGTAGTGATCGACATTACCAAAAATGCCCAGCTGGAAGAACTTGAATTTGACTACAAAAAGCAACCATATATCAGGAGCTACCATCCACTTCCAAAGCCGGAGCCGGAAGCCATTCGTGAAGCTGCTAATTTGATCAACGATGCCAAAAAGCCATACATCCTTGCTGGTCATGGTATCCAAATCGCTCATGCACAAGATGTATTTAAAGCTTTTGTTGAAAAAACGGGAATTCCATTGGGTTGTACCATTCATGGCTTGTCCTCTATCCCTTCAGATCATCCATTGCACACTGGAATGTTGGGTATGCATGGCAATTATGGACCGAATATCAAACAAAATGAATGTGATGTCTTAATTGCAATAGGGATGCGATTTGATGATCGCGTTACCGGGAATCTGAGCAAATATGCTAATCAAGCTAAAATCATCCATATAGAAATTGATAAATCTGAAATAGACAAAAACGTCAAAACCGATGTTGCCATTCATTCAGATGCCAAAATGGCTTTAGAAGCATTATTGCCTCTGGTGGATGAAAAATCGTATCCCGAATGGCTTGAAGGTTTTCGCGAATGTGATAGAATCGAATACGAAAAAGTGACGAAAAAGGCCTTACAACCTACACCAGAAGGGCATTTGAAAATGGCAATGGTTGTAAAGGAGGTATCCGATCAAACCAATGGGAAAGCAGTCGTTACTACTGATGTGGGACAACATCAGATGGTGGCTGCACGCTATTACAATTATCTGGATACCAATCAATGGGTTTCTTCCGGCGGAGCAGGTACAATGGGATACGGATTGCCGGCTGCCTTTGGAGCCAAATTAGCCCAACCAGAGCGGGAAGTCCTTGCTTTTATTGGTGATGGTGGTTTCCAAATGACGATTCAGGAACTCGGTATGTGTGCTCAGTGGAATGTAGGTGTGAAGATCGTTTTGTTGGACAATAATTTCCTGGGGATGGTGCGTCAATGGCAACAATTGTTTTTTGACAAAAGATATTCTTCAGTGGAATTGCAAAATCCTGATTTCATCAAAATTGCAGAGGGTTTTGGGGTTCCTGGAAAGAACATCTCAAAGCCAGAGGAATTGAAAGATGCCGTCACGGAAATGTTAGCCCATGATGGACCATACTTGTTGCATGTGACAGTGGAGAATGAAGAGAATGTATTTCCAATGGTGCCTGCGGGAAAAGCCGTTTCTGAAATTGTGCTCTGCCCCGAGGATTTGTGAAATTTTTAAATTCATTCAACGCTGGTGTTCGCTGGTAAATGAACTTTTGACTTCCAGTTGTAAGATCTTAAAGGTAAAATACAAATACCCAGCACCCAGCACCCAACACCCAACACCCAGAAAAAAATAAAATCATGACTAAGGAATATACCATCACCGTCTTCACAGAAAATCAAACAGGACTTCTTTCGAGAGTTGTTTCCGTTTTCACAAGAAGACACATCAATATTGAAAGCCTCACCACATCCAAATCTTCCATGCCCGGCATACACCGTTTCACTATAGTGGTCAATGTAACAGCCAATATGGTCGAAAAGCTGGTTGCCCAGCTGGAAAAACAAATTGATGTCGTCAAAGCATTTTATTACGAATTGGACGAAATCGTTTATCAGGAAATCGCTTTATACAAAGTTCCAACAAAAGCCTTTTCCAATGGCAGCAACATTGAACAGCTTGTCCGAAAACACAATGCCCGGATTCTGGAAATAGAACCAGAATACATCGTAATTGAAAAAACCGGACATCAAAATGAAACAGAAGCACTGCTTCAGGATTTGGAAAAAGTGGGTATATATGAATTTGTCCGTTCCGGCAGGGTTGCTATCGTGAAGCCCATGGAGCGTCTGAATAAATATTTGAAATCCCTTGAACAACAAACTTTGGTAATGAATGAGGGATAATGAATAATGACGGAATGAAGAATGATAATTCATTTATTCACTTAAATCATATCTGAATTTCATCGGAGCAGCTAGTTCGATAAAATTCTATTTTATTCATAAGTCTAAAATACTAAAAATCAATAAATTATGGCAAAATTAAATTTTGGTGGCGTAGAAGAAAATGTCGTCACCAGAGAAGAATTTCCGGTAGAAAAGGCACGGGAAGTATTACAAGATGAAACCATTGCCATCATTGGCTATGGCGTACAAGGTCCAGGTCAATCATTGAATTTGCGGGACAATGGTTTTAATGTTATTGTTGGTCAAAGAAGTCCTTCCAGAAGTTGGGACAAAGCCATTGATGATGGCTGGGTGCCTGGCGAAACGCTTTTCTCTATTGAAGAAGCCTGTGCACGTGCCAGTATCATACAATATTTGTTGTCTGATGCCGCTCAGATTTCACAATGGGAAACTGTTAAGAAATGTTTGACACCAGGAAAAGCATTGTATTTCTCTCATGGTTTTGCAGTAACTTATAGTGATCGCACTGGCATTATTCCACCAAAAGATGTAGATGTGATTTTGGTAGCACCAAAAGGATCTGGAACAAGCCTTAGAAGATTGTTCGTGGCTGGTAAAGGATTGAATTCCAGCTTTGCGATTTATCAGGATGCAACTGGTAGAGCCTGGGAACGAGTAGTTGCACTGGGCATTGGTGTTGGTTCTGGCTATTTGTTTGAAACTGATTTCAAGAAAGAAGTATTTAGCGACTTGACTGGTGAGCGTGGCTCTTTAATGGGCGCTATTCAAGGGCTTTTTGCCGCGCAATATGATTTGCTACGCAGAAGAGGGCACTCCCCATCTGAAGCCTTTAATGAAACTGTTGAAGAAGCGACTCAATCACTTTATCCCTTGGTGGCAGAAAACGGTATGGATTGGATGTATGCCAATTGTTCAACCACAGCGCAGCGTGGAGCATTGGATTGGTGGAAAAAGTTTCGGGATGCAGTAGCACCTGTTTTTGAAGAATTGTATGATAGTGTAGCTGCTGGTCATGAAGCTCAATTATCCATTGATTCCAATAGCCAATCGGACTATCGCGAAAAATTGGAAAAAGAATTGAGAGAATTGCGTGAAAGTGAAATGTGGCAAGCAGGAGCAACCGTAAGAAGTTTGAGACCAGAACGGGCTAAAGTAGAAGAATTGGTTGATTAAAAAATAGAATGAGCATATTCATTTGAGAAGCGGTTTCAGCATTAGCCATTTATTGCAGAAACCGCTTCCTTGTAAACGAAAAGCATGTCAGTGACCATTGCCAAGACTGCAAATTTGATTTCCGTAGAGAATATTTACAAAGCTAAGGTGCGATTGAAAGGTGTTGCAGAGCATACTCCATTGCAGGTGAATTACAATCTTTCGGAAAATTATGATGCCAATATTTTTTTGAAACGAGAAGATTTACAAGTAGTCCGTTCGTATAAAATTCGTGGTGCTTATAACAAAATGGCAACTTTACCAAAAGAAGTTTTGGAAAATGGAGTCGTCTGTGCTAGTGCAGGCAATCATGCACAGGGCGTCGCCCTGGCATGTAGAAAGTTAGGGGTTGCCGGAAAGATTTTTATGCCTGGCGTAACGCCACAACAGAAAGTCAAGAAAGTCAAACTGTTTGGTCGGTCTTATGTAGAGGTCATTTTGGTAGGAGATACCTTTGATGATGCCTATAGAGCAGCTAAAATAAATGCTTCTGAAAACGAAAAAGCCTTTATTCATCCCTTCAATGATGAAAAAGTGATTGAGGGGCAGGGTACAGTTGGTTCTGAAATTCTGGAAGATTGCGAACGTTCCATTGATTACGTGTTTGTAGCGATTGGAGGAGGGGGATTGGCTTCAGGATTGGGAAGCTATTTCAAACAGCTCAGTCCGAATACAAAAATTATTGGCGTTGAACCTGCAGGTGCTCCAGCCATGAAGCAATCTATTGAAAGTGAATCCGTCATTACACTTCCAAAAATTGACAATTTTGTTGATGGTGCTGCCGTAAAAAGGGTAGGGGAGCATACATTTCGAATATGCCGGCAAGTATTGGATGACATTGTCTTGGTTCCAGAGGGAAAAGTTTGTACTTCTATTTTGAAATTGTACAATGAAGAAGGCATCGTCGCTGAACCTGCTGGTGCACTGACCATCGCCGCTTTGGATTTTTACAAACAAGAAATCAAAGGGAAAAATGTAGTTTGTGTGATTAGTGGCAGCAATAACGACATTACCAGGACTGAAGAAATCAAAGAACGCTCTTTGTTATACGAAGGGCTGAAACACTATTTCGTCATCCGGTTTCCACAACGAGCAGGGGCATTGAGGGAATTTTTGAATAATGTTTTGGGCGAAACGGACGACATTACCCACTTTGAATACACTAAAAAACACAATCGGGAAGCTGGACCAGCTTTGGTGGGCATACAAGTTCAGAAAAAAGAAGATTACGACGGTTTAATATCCAGAATGAAGGAATTTGGGGTGAATTATCAGACTTTAAATGATGACCCGATACTGTTTGCGATGTTGGTTTAAACTACTATCATTTTTTCAATATTAAAGGAGACACCCTCCATGACCACCACATCTTTATTACAATTGTGAGTTATCCAATCTTTACCAGGTTTATAAGATATTGGTTCTCAGGAAGGAAAAATTTAAACATACTCCTAGGTAGATCTTCATTCGAATGTATTTAATCCAGGTAAAATTATTGAATCAAATTATTGGATGGTGATAATCATTCTTTTCTTCAAAATTCCTCTTCTACGCTTTTTAAAAAATGTATAGATTCTTTCCTGATCTCATACAATAATTGTGTCTTTGGTAGTCTGAATTTCAACTGTTTTTACTTTGTCCACAAATGGTTTTAGTTGGCTTTCTCTCCAATGAGTACTAAAACCTCCCCACCATAAAGCTCTATTTAAGGGCTTGCTAGCTTCCATATTGCATAATAAATTATCCTTTCCGTACCAATGTTTTCCATTAAAATACATTCTAAAAGTTGCTTTGTCTTTAGATTTATTTCTAACCACCATATATCCTGGGATATCACAAGAACCAAGTATAGTTGAGAAAAGAAAAAATAATAGAATGTAGATTATTTTCATATTGATATTCCTTAATAAGGATTACAATAGTGAATTCAAATCCAAAGCTAAAATCTCAGAATAGGAAGGATTTTCGAGTATTTCTCCTTGTTCTTTTTTATACTTTCTCCATTGTTCGGTTAAATAATTATATACAAACCCTTCAATAATCCCATATTCATAATCATCAATCAATTTCTGAACCTTATTAAAATCATTCTTAAATCCTGTAGTATGACAAACTTCTATTATGATAGGGGTTTGTGCTTTTTCATTGTCATAAAGAATGATGTCTGGAGTTGGGCTGGTTTGCCCTTCATCAATCATAGTTTCTGGCAATGGCTCTATTGGGATTTTTCTTTGCCGATAAAACAAATAGCCCAGACCAGTGGTGAGCTTACTAATAATGCGCTGATGCGGTTTTGGAGCATTGATTCGCATTTCAATTAATGTTTCTGGAAAAACCATGATTTTTTATTTACAAATATAACAAACAAAGGCTGTTAATGCTTTTAGTATTTCCATGACCTAAAGAATTCCCAGACAACCACTCCAACACAAACTGAAATATTCAAGGAATGCTTCGTTCCAAATTGTGGCACTTCAACACAAGCATCTACAACCTCCATGACTTCCTCTTTTACTCCTGAAACTTCATTCCCAAAAACCAAGGCACATTTTTGGAAAGGACTGCTTGTTATATTTTCCAATGAAATGCTTCCTTCCGCCTGTTCAACTGCAATAATTTGATACCCCTCTTTTTTCAATTCCGAAATGGCATCCAGGGTATTTTCAAAATAGACCCAATCCATACTATCCGTAGCGCCGATGGCAGTTTTTGTGATTTCGCGATGTGGCGGTTGGGAGGTAATGCCACAGAGGTAGATTTTTTCCAAGGCAAATGCGTCTGCTGTGCGAAAGGCAGAACCTACATTTAAGCCAGATCGGACGTTGTCAAGCACTAAAACGATAGGAGCTTTGTCTTGAGATTTGAACTCTTGAACGCTGACCCTTCCCAATTCCTTTAAACTTAGTTTTTTCATAAACGGATATTTACTGCTGATACCATTGAGTCAGGAAAAAGAGAAGCGCAAAATGGTGTTAGCAGTTGATTATTGCTTTTAACTCATTGCTAACACTGCATAGCTGTCTCGCTAATCTTTGCACAGCAGTATCAGCAATTGCTTTTCTATTTTTGAAATAAAATCACCTTAATGCCTCCCTTTTCCAGTTTCTTGAGAATACTCCAATTATCCTTTAATTCTTCCAATTCGCTATCTGAAAAATCATTCATGATATTGGAATAAAAGATGTAGGAATGCTGCTCCAATTCTTTTTTAGGCATGCCTCCTGCTCTTTCCGATAAATCAGTTTCCTTGAAGGAGCTTCTGTTGGGGAATCCCGTTCCTGTTTCAGAAAAGGGAATGTCATTTTCCTCCATAAAATCAATCATCTCTCCCCGCAATTCGTAATAGGGAATATGTGCCAGGGTACTGTCCCAACCTTGGGCAACTTTATCCGGATAAATCCAAAAGTTTCCAGTCAGTAAGCCAATGAAGGCAATTCCAAAAAATAAATTTCTGAGGCGTCTGTTTTCTACTTTTTTGAATATTAGATAAAAACAAAAAAGATTTAGCAAAAGGAAAACTGGCAAAATATATCTATGAGCGAGCAGTGCTTTATGAATAACCAGGGAAGGGCATAACATCAAAATAGAGGTGCTTAGCAATATCAAAATCTGCATCAAATTATCATCGATTTTGTTCTTTCTTTTCAATAGATAAAAGATTCCCCAACCTAAAACCAACCAGACAAATACCCTCCCAAAATCCAGCATACGCCAACCAAGAATACCTAAATTTTTTACAAAACCTGAAAAATCTACTTTTTCAAAACAAGGCGCCCAGGGGGATTCCGGATGGTAACCAATCCAGCCAGTTTGATGATGATGGTATAACAAAAAGAATAAGCCAAGAACTCCGCCTGGAAGGTAGGGGAGTAGTTTTTTCATACTCAAAAGTGAAAGATTTTTAAAACCTTTCACTTTTAAAAAATGCCAGGCTTTTGAATGAAGTATTTCAAATAAAAACAAAATGACTCCAACCATCATTCCCCGCAAACTTATCATTGCCAAACCCAAAACTGAGATAACCAACCATGATTTTTTTTCTGACAGAATACTCCAAAAACCCAAAAGAAAAAAGAAAACAAGTACGACATCCGGGCTAACCAAAATGCTTTGAGCAGCAAAAACTGGATCGACACTGACCAAAAGCAAAAACCAAAAAGCGTTTTGCTTTCCTCCAAAATGACTTCCAATTTTATATAACAAGTAAACAATGCCCCACAAGAAAGGAAGCATCGCAAAATGACTTACTGGAAGGGTCTTCCCAAACCATTTCCAGACAGCAGCGAGGTACATTCCAAAAAATGGAGGGTGACCACTGTCTATATTTTCAGGAAGAATGATGGAGTTAAAGCCATTTTCAAAAAAGAAATGAGCTTGCTTGGAAGCAAGTTGGATGGTATCCCAAAAGAAAGGATTGTTGCTAACCAGGAAAGTACCAATTGTCGTCAGTATCAAAAAAACAGGCAAAGCAAAACTTGTGAGTTTCTGATATTCAAATATTATTACTTTGCTTTTCATGTTTGTTTAGTCTCCATACAAGCTTTTACGAAAGCTACAAATAGTGGATGAGGGTTTTCAACAGTACTTTTCAATTCTGGATGAAATTGCACCCCAATAAACCAGGGATGATCTGGTATTTCCACGATTTCTACCAATTCTGATTCTGGATTGATACCAGTGGCGAGCATTCCTGCTTTTTCAAATTGCGCTTTGTATTGGTTGTTAAATTCCCAACGATGACGGTGACGCTCACTGATGATTGTAGAATTGTATGCACGGTGTGCTTGAGAGGATTTTATCAAATTGCAATCGTAGGCTCCCAAACGCATAGTACCACCTTTTTTGGTAATCTTCTTTTGATCCGGCATTAAATCAATCACAGGGTTTTCAGTATTGGGATCAACCTCTGTTGAAGCTGCACGCTTTAAGTTCAACACATTTTTGGCAAATTCAACGACTGAACATTGCATACCTAAACAGATTCCAAAAAAGGGCAATTGATTTTCTCTGCAATATTTAATGGCGTTGATTTTCCCGTCAATGCCACGCTCACCAAAACCTGGAGCCACCAATATACCATCCAAATCTTCCAGTTTTTTGGCTATTGTATGGTCGTCTGATTCCAGGTTTTCTGAATGAATTGGTTCTACATGAACCTTACATTCATTTACAGCTCCGGCATGTACAAATGATTCATGAATAGATTTATAAGCGTCCTGTAACTCATTGTATTTTCCAACCAAACCAATCTTTACTTCGTGGAGTGGATTTTTCAAGCGACCCAAAAATTCCTTCCAGGGCTCCAGATTGGGGTCGTGGCTGTCTCTCAATTTCAATTTTTGAATGACGGTAGTGTCCAGTTTTTCTTTCGCCATTAAGAGGGGCACATCATAGATAGTATCTGCATCAATGGATTCGATTACAGACTGCAATTCCACATTGCAGAATTGAGCCAGTTTTCTTCTAATCTCCACATTTAATGGATGTTCTGTGCGACACACCAAAATATCGGGCTGGATACCAGCTTGTTGAAGTAATTTTACTGAATGTTGAGTAGGTTTGGTTTTCAGTTCTCCTGCAGCCCTCAAATAAGGAATGAGCGTAAGGTGGATGACTATACAATTATCCGCACCCAAATCCCAACGCATTTGCCGAACTGCCTCCAAATAAGGGAGAGATTCAATATCACCAACGGTACCACCAAGTTCTGTAATTACAATATCGAATTCATTATTGCTCCCAAGTATTTGTACCCTTCTTTGAATCTCATCAGTAATGTGCGGAATCACCTGTACTGTTTTACCCAGGTAATCGCCTGCTCGCTCCTTATTGATTACCGTTTGATAAATCCGTCCAGTCGTTACATTATTCATTTGTGAAGTCGGACGATTCAAAAAACGCTCGTAATGCCCTAGATCAAGGTCAGTTTCAGCACCATCATCAGTTACATAACATTCCCCATGCTCATAAGGGTTGAGCGTACCTGGATCTACATTAATGTATGGGTCAAATTTTTGAATGGTAACGGAAAAACCCCTCGTTTGAAGTAGTTTGGCGAGTGAAGCTGAAATAATGCCTTTGCCCAAAGAAGAAGTTACGCCTCCCGTAACGAATATGTATTTAGTCATGTTTTTGCTGTTGGCGATTGGCGGTTGCTATTGGTATCGATAAATAATTGCCGACTGCCAACTGCATACTGCCCACTGAATGGTCGCTACGGGATGCAAAGGTAGGGATTGTTTCATTGTTTCATAGTCTCTTTCCTTCATTGTTTTAGGGAAAATTCTAATAAGCTCAAAAATACTGGATTCGACTATTAAATACCTAAGAAAATTAGGTAAAAATTTGAATACCTAATTTTCTTAGGTATATTTGCGCCATGTATTCAAAAGAACTGCTAAAAGGGACTTTAAAAACCATCATCTTGAAGCTGCTTGAAGAGAATGGTCGGATGTATGGATATGAAATTACACGAAAAGTGAAAGAACAGACAGAGGGGAAAATCCTTTTGACCGAAGGTGCCTTATATCCTACCTTACACAAATTAGAGGCAGATGGCCTGGTCATGACCGAGAAGGAGCACATTGGAAAACGAATCCGAAAATATTATTCCTTAACTCCATCCGGAAATGTGGCTAGTGTAAATAAAGTGAATGAATTTGAAGCGTTTGTAAAGGTGATGGGGATGATCCTTAAACCTTCGGTTTAATCCTATAAAATGCTACGATGCTACGATGCTGCAATGCAAAATTATTTGTCAAATATTAAGTGCTTGGACATAAATAAGTTCCATTTTTGACCTTGACTATTTTTTTGCCAGACGAGGCAAAAAGCACAGACATAGCCTTAGCTATGGCGAGCATTTTTAACGAAGATTGGTGGAAAAAGAGTCCGCTGTCATAAAATGTGTATGTTATTTGTGTCCAAGCACTTAGTACTTGAAATCAATATTGGAGATGACTTTTTTGAGTGAAAAACAATATCTGTTCGTTCAATCCCGGTTGGACGAAATTCAATTTACACATGGGGAACTAAAAGAAGAACTGTTTGATCACCTTTGTTCTGATATAGAATTCAGGATCGCATCTGGGATGTCCTTTAGTCAGGCAAGCCAGGCCACTTTTGATACTTTCAATGAAGATGAAATTAAAGACATTGAGAAGCAAACTATTTTATTATTAAATCAAAACCATGTTATTATGAAGAAAGTATCAATGCTTACCCTTGCGTTTATGTTGTTTGCCACCCTTATTTGGGCTTTGCAAGAAGATCCCCCATCCATTGCTCCTTTGAAAGGTGATTTCAAAGTGACTGCTGAATTTGGAAAAAAAATGCACCCGGTTTTAAAAGTCAAAAAACATCACAAAGGAATCGATTTCAAAGCCCCGATTGGCACTCCGGTTTATGCCACTTCGGATGGAATAGTGGAAAAAGCGAAAGTTCAGGACACAGGGGCTGGAATTCACATCATCATCCGTCACGATGAAGCTTTCCAAACTGCGTATTATCATCTATCCAAATTGGAAGTAAAAGAAGGCCAAAAAGTGAAGAAAGGCGATTTGATAGGAGCCGTGGGTAGCACTGGTTTTTCTACCGGACCTCATCTCCATTACGAAGTAAGAAAGAATGGAACATCCGTCGATCCAGAACCTTTCTTAAAACCATAATTAATACTACAATACTGCAATGCTACGATGCTGCGATGTTTGATTGGAATTATAGCATTGCAGTATTGTACCATCAAGAAAAATTTCATCTTCAGTTTTGTAGCGCGGATTTTTGAATTCGCGTTACTTTTAAGGAGTATGATTAAAAATTTTACAAACTGTGCCAAAGGCATCCCTGTGGGAAAAATCAGCAATTTAGGGTTATGATGAAAAATTAAAGCGAGAATTTATCAAGATAAATGAGCGATTTAATTTGTCCGAAGGACTCCTTCCCAAAGGGATTCTTTGAATTGGAGAAGCCAATGCCTGTCCCGAAGCATTTCGGGATTCCTAAAGTGTTGGTTCTCAGGAAGGAAAAATTTAAACATACTCTAACAGCAACCACCGCCGTCATAAAAGAAAGTGGATTCTGAAATGAAAATATCATCTCTTTCCAAAGAGGCTAATGCGCCAGCCGTTTTATCACAAACGGGTAACGGCTGATCCGGAACTAAGACATGCCCTTTGTCATCGTCAAAGTGCGCTTCTTCACCATAGTAGATTGCCGTTTTTCCAGTAAATACACAGGGGCCGTCTTCGGGCATTGGGTCTTTGATAGCACAAACTTCCACGCTTTCGATGTATATGATTTCTTCCACATCGTATTTGTTGGGAGATAAAATTCGGTAAGGTCTTTTTGCGCGAATTTCTACTGTTCCAAATCCTACATCTGTTATCATTTTGATGTAATCTTTCAAAGGCAGGGAGCCACTTAAGCATAAGGCGCGCAATCTTTCATCTTCACGAATGTGATTGGGCATAAACTGATCACAAATTGGATCAGACATGACCAGCCGACCGTGGGGTTTCAATACCCGGTACATTTCTTCCAATGCCATTTTCAATTCCTTTTCTTTAAAAATATTGAACAGACAATTTTGTGCGGCGACATCGACACTGTTATCTTCGACAGGTAACTCCAATGCGTTTCCTTTTTTCAAGTTTACAAAATCTGCACTAAACCAGGGATTGAGCGCTTCAGCCTGCATAAAATTTTCCTGACATGCCCGCAGCATTTCATCTACTACATCAACCCCAATGATGGCATTTGAGCGGCGTGAAAAATAGGCGAATTGCAATAATTCCATTCCACCTCCTACACCAACATATAGTACGGTAGGCTCATTGACCAAATCGCGAGGATGAATGGTGCTACCACAGCCGTAATTCATTTCCAACATTCGTTTGGGCATATCCAGACCGGGCAATTGCCAAACAGGAGTAGTCGTACAGCAAAGACCAACATCTGGTTTCAAGGCTGCTTCTTTATAGATATCATGAGTTGTTTCTAAATAGGACATAATTATTTTATGGATTTTATTTTACAAATTGAGATTTCTTGCACAAGGACATTCATTCCAATAATCAGACAATTTTTGAGGAGATGGATTACACTCCATTCCAATCAAGTTTGTCCTGCATTTTGGTGTCCTGAAAAGAGTAGCAGCTAAAATGGTGGAGCCCTTAGAGAAGAATAACTCCTGTAAAAAACGGTAGGAATATATGAGGAGCTGGAACTGCTTATTTTTTGAAAACCAGCAATGATGCTTTCTAAGGATTTTCTAAAAACATTGAATGCAGAATAATCTGCCAGTGCAGTTCTAAAATCTCCTTCTGAATCGATATCTCTGGCGATGGGAAGAAAATGACTTTGAGCATTAATACGATTCAAATACGCTTTCAGGTCTTCAAACAAAAAATCCGTTTCCCAGCATAGATTTGCAAAATCAGATTTGAAAAAAGTCTTTTTTGAAAGTCCAATCAAATAGGTGCCACCATCAGTTGTTTCTCCAACAACTGCTTCATTATCATTTAACCGCTCTGCAGAGAATTTAATCAGTTTTGAAGTGATTGTCAAACAGTCATTTCCCAGAGCTATCACATTTTTAAAACCCTTATTGAATACATCCTCAAAACCATTTGCCAGTTTTTCTCCAAAACAACTACCTTTTTGATATTCACTGGAAAGAATAAATGTGGGAATATCCGTTTTTCGGGCAGTCCGAATGATATTTTGGTTTAAACGGCTGGCAATTTGTCGATTGCCTTTTTTGCCAATCTTGGAATGAAAGGTTTTTGCACGCGCTTCCTTTTCTTCCGTTCGGATGAAGACGAGGATGGCAGTATTTAAAGAAGATTGCGTCATAGAATTGATGAAGAAGCCGCCAAGATAGGAAAGAATTGAGGAAGGCATTGTCTGAGCTGGGACAATGGAAAAGATCCAGAATCAGGCTTTAGTTCAGTTTTTTGATTCTCAAACATTCTGTTTTGGTAGAGCTACAAGACTAAAATCACTTCCACATTTCTCGCAATAGTAACCCAATTGACAGTCTTAATATTGACTTTACATAGCCTTGACTTTGCGGTAATATGTCATTTATGAACTTTTAAAGCTTTGAAATTAAGTTGGTTAATGTGAATATGGTTTAACTGTCTGGAAATCAGATTTTTATGCTTGGTGTAATGTTGTCGCTTTGTTGGAAAACAAGTGTTTATTCTTCTTTTTTTCTCTATCCTACATTTACAAATACTTAACTGAAGTTTTATTTCCAATTAAGATAGCTGGTGTAATCTTGCAGCGTTTTTCGGACATTCTTAAAGACTGTTTGATAAAAATGAAAAGACTAACCAAAAAAATATTCTAATGAAACTATTCTTCACTTTTTTAACTGCTGTTTTTGCCTTCAATTTAATTTCAGCCCAAAACATTATTAAAGATGGGGATTTGGAAGGTGGAAAAACATATAACTGGACAAATAACAATGAGTATCACCTGGATGGTAGTGTGTTTTTGGAAGACGGTGGGGTGCTCAATATTGAAGCTGGTACAATAATAAAGGGATTGGAATTGCCCACTACTGGTGATAATGCATCTGCACTTATTATTGCACGTGGAGCAAAGATTTTCGCAAATGGAACGAAAGACAATCCAATTATTTTTACTGCTGAGGTTGACGATGTAAGCGATCCAACCGATCTTTTTGAAACAGATAGAGGTTTTTGGGGAGGTTTACTAATTCTCGGGAATGCATCCATTGCTGATGATGCTTGCCCTCAAAGTATTGAAGGTTTGCCTGTAGGAGATACACGCTCACTTTACGGAGATTGTACCAATCCCAGGGATACTGAAAGCTCAGGTGAATTGAGATATATTTCCATTCGCCATGGTGGTGCTGAAATTGGAGATGGAAATGAAATCAATGGCTTGACCCTAGGTGGAGTTGGTAGTGGAACTGTAATTGAAAATATAGAGGTTTTTGCAAATCTCGATGATGGTATCGAATGGTTTGGGGGTACAGCGGCTGTAAAATACGCTGCGGTTTCTTTTTGTGGTGATGATGCGATGGATTGGGATACTGGCTGGAGAGGAAAAGGTCAATTTTGGTTTGTTTTGGTTGACCCAAATGGTGACAATGGAGGTGAGCACGACGGTGCTATACCAGATGATAATACACCTTTTTCTAGTCCTACTATTTACAATGCCACTTATATAGGTGCAGGCGATAATAAAGCCCTTACGCTACGAGATGCAACCGGAGGTATTTATGCAAATAGCATTTTTACGAAATTCAAAAATGGTTTGGAGGTAGAAGAAGAACCTACAAAACCCATTGATAGCTGGGAACGAATGCAAAACGGCGAATTGAGTTTGCTCAACAATGTTTGGTGGGATTTTTCAGATGGAAATACTTTGGCGGCTGGTGAAATCATAAAGATTTCCAGTACAGCTGTTAATGATACCAATGGAGACGTGTTAAGAGACCACCTGACCAATAATGGAAATGTAATAGAAAACCCAGAATTGGGTGGAATTTCCTATACAACTGATGGTGGTTTGAATCCTTCTCCTACTCAAAATGATGCAGTTTATTCCAATCTTGCCAGTTATCCTTCAGACAATTTTTTCTCAGATGCTAGGTTTAAAGGTGCTTTCTGTGACGATGGTGTATGGCTTAATGGTTGGACCGCACTTTCCGAGTATGGCATATTGGATAATTCAATCCCAGACGCAGGAGAAGATTGTGATTTAGTTACTAGTGTGGAAGCAATCGTTTTGGAAGAAAATGGTTACAAACTAGCTCAGAATAGCCCAAATCCAATTGATGGATTAACGAACATTACTTTCGAATTGCCTAAGCCTACAAAAGTTTCACTTTCTGTTTACAACATGCAAGGTCAGGCAATTTACACAATAATTGACAATGCCGATATGACAACTGGTGAATACACCGTAGAATTTGATACAAGTAACTTGAAAGGTGGTATTTACTTCTATACGCTGCAAAACGAGGAAGTAGTTATCACAAAAAGAATGATTGTCCAATAATTACAATAAAGATTAGACTTTATTCAAAGATGGTTTTTATGAGAAAAAATTAATTTTTGCCAAACAAATTATTTTGGAATAAAGTCTACTTATACGAAATAAATTTCTGTCAAGCACATTTGCGCGGGCAAGGACTTTTGGGAATCCCCTAGAAATCTTTTGCTTTTTCAAATTTTAAAATTTTCATGAAGCATTTAATAAAATTCCTGAGTTTAGCTATGGTCTTTTTGGCTTTTAGCTTTACAACAATTACAGCGCAGGAGAAAGGAACTGTCAGAGGAAAAATTATTGATGGTGCTAGTGGTGATCCCTTGATGTTCGCTACTGTTGTTGTAAAAGAGTTGGGAACAACGGGTACTCAAACTGACCTGGATGGAGCATATGAATTAAAGTTGGATGAGGGTACTTATTCTTTGGAAATCAGCTATGTAGGTTATACAAATAATACAATAACAGACGTAAGGATAATACCCGGAGAAGTGACTGTTTTGGATTATGTCATGCAATCTTCTTCCGAGGTGTTGGATGAGATCGTAATTATTTCAGAGTCCATCGAAAGAAATGAGGTTGCCTTGTTGAAGTTGCAGCAAAAGTCCAATAAAATTCAGGATGCGATATCTGCTCAATCTATGAGTCGCTACTCGTCCAGTAATGCTGCTGATGCCATTAAAAGAACATCTGGAACTTCAATAGTAGGTGGTCGCTATGTTATCGTTAGAGGCTTGGGTGACCGCTATTCCAATGCTCAATTGAATGGTTTGTTATTGCCAAGTACAGACCCATATAGAAATAGTACGCAGTTAGATATGATTCCGGCTAATATGTTGGATAATATTATATCTTCAAAATCTTTCAGCCCTGACCAACCAGGTAATTTTACAGGAGGAAGTGTAAATATCAATACAAAGAGCTTTCCGGAGCAGTTTACTTTTCAGGCTTCTCTGTCTTCATCATATAATACCCAGAGTTCGTTGAGAGATGACTTTTTCACCCACAGAGGAGGAAGCACAGACTGGTTGGGTTTTGATGATGGAGGTAGAGATATAGACCCTTACAATACCAATCCGGAAATTTTGGATGTTATCACCAAAAGTACCTATACAAAAGCAAGGACGGATGATGAAAAAGCCGCAATTTTAGATCAATCAGCTGATGCCTTTAATCCAAATTTTGGACCGGAAGAAGGGCAAAGCTTTATGGATTATTCTGTTTCTGTTTCTGCTGGAAATCAATACCAGGTTGGGAATAATCCTTTAGGCGTTTTATTCGGAGTGAATTTCAGAAAAAGCTATAATTTCTTTAAAGATGCTCCAAATAATTACTGGGAATTAGGAGGTGCTTCTGCCACACAATTGTCACCATGGTATGAAATGACTGAAACGAGAGGAGTTGAAAACCCAACTATAGGTGCTTTGGGAGCTTTATCCTACAAAATTGGAAAAAGTAGTAAGATCTCTTTAATCGGTTTGTATAACCACGATACGGAAAAAATTTCTCGTAGTATTTTTGGGCAACACCCAGGGAAACTATCTGATTCTGAAGCATTTATGGAGTCTTCAGTCTTGAATTTCCAGGAAAGAGCTTTACAGAGTTATCAGTTGATTAGTGAACATAAATTTGGAGAATCCGGTATCAAACTGGATTTTGGAGGAAGTGTTACTAGCGTAACCCAGTTAGAGCCAGACCAACGTCTTTTGGCGCATAAGTTGACTATTAACAATGGCGAAACTGAATATGAATTTGATCGCGCTGAATTTGGAGTACCTTACCACACCTGGAGAGATTTGGACGATAAGCAGTATTTAGGAAAAGCTGATTTGACCATTCCATTTCTTCAAGAACAAAGTAAAGAAAACCAAGTCAAGGTTGGATTCTTGTACACCAATAAAGACCGTACTTTCTCTGATTTTGCTTTCACCTTAAATGAACGCTCTAATGCAGCAGTACCATATACTGGAGACAGAAATGCTGCTTTTACTGCTGAAAACATGGGATGGTTAGGTGTAGACCCTAATAATGGTAGAAATATTATTGGATGGTATTGGAATGATGAAGAAATTCTTTCTAATAGAAATAGTTACTCTGGACACGAAAGAGTAACAGCCGGTTACATCATGGGTGTTTATGATTTTGGACAAAAATTGAAAGCCATTGGTGGTGTGAGAGTTGAACAAACGGATATTTCAGTAGCTAGTCGAGATACCAACTCAATGGTTGGAAACATTGATACTTTAGACATTTTGCCTTCCATCAATTTGGTTTACAAGCTCAATGATAGAATGAATTTGAGAGCTTCCTATACCCATACGGTTGGTCGTCCTAATATGCGTGAGCTGGCTCCATTTAGTGCAGATGACTTTATTGGTGGCATGAGAATCAGTGGTAACCCTAATTTGAAATCTACTTTGGTTAAGAATTACGATGTACGTTGGGAATTCTTCCCAAGTGCAGGTGAATTGATAGCACTAAGTGGTTTTTACAAAGATTTCACAAATCCTATTGTAAAAGGTATCCCACCTGCAGCTGCCAATCCGGAAATCATTTTCCAGAATGTAGATGAAGCGATGGTTTATGGAATTGAATTGGAATTCAGAAAGCAGTTGAATTTTATTTCCCCTGCTTTGAGTGATTTTAGCCTTTCTACCAACTTGTCTTTGATCAAGTCTGAACAAGATATGCCAGCTGATGAATGTGAAACCATTAATGAACACAATCCAGAAAAAGGTTGTACCCGCCCATTCTTCGGTCAATCTCCTTTAATTATAAATGCCGGATTGAATTACAATAATGATGAGAAAGGATTAGATGCAACACTGGCGTTCAATGTATTTGGTGAGCGTCTAATTACTCAAACACAGGCAACTTCTCCAGATATTTATGAGCAACCCAGACCATTGTTAGATTTTAACCTAAGTAAACAAGTAACCGAAAAATTTGATTTTAAATTATCTGTTCAAAATATCTTGAATACAAGAACCCACCACATTATGAACTACCTGGATGTAGATTATACGGTACTTCAATATCGAGATGGGATTACTGTTTCTTTTGGTATTGCTTATAGCATATAATGAAGTTTAAGTAAAAGATTAAGATTAAGTTTAAGATTCATACTTTGTCCCTTAAACTTAATCTTAAACTTAATCTTAATCTTAAACTTCCCTAAGTTAGCTTCTCTTTAAAAACTTACTCCTTCCTTCCTCCATATTCAGGTAGTTTTTGAAAGTTAGTAGCTCAGTTCCCTTTTTAATCTATCTAGTATCTCACCTCTAAATATTTTGCTTGATGTATTCCATTTTTCGCGGGGCTATAGTTTTTTGAAATTGCAAAATAATCTCCTTTCTCATTATCTGTAATTTGATTCTGGGCAGATACGTCGAAAAATAGCGTATCAAAGGGGGTGCCACCATCCATTGCTTCAAGACTCATATCGCTTAAATATTTACATCTGCGTATCATAAACTACTGGAAACTGATCAGGTATTTCCTCATCGCTTTCTCCAAGGTTTTGCCTTAAATCAATTTCTATGCCCCTTGCAATTGTGGATATGGGGACATCATTGGCAGAACCTTCAAAAGGGTTCTCTCCCGTCCTACCAATCCGTTCCATCGTGTGGAATACCCAGGCAACAATTACATAAAAGGGAACAGACAACCATACGAAGAAGCTGCCAATAAGCGTATGATGTTCCATTCCCATTCCTATCTCAGCGAACTGAGGCACGAGTGCCAATGGCAACAATAGTACAAAAGACCACATGAAATAATGATTGAGGGAAGCAAAATGCCTGGGATACGGGAAATTTTTGATTCGTTCGCTTTTGCCTTGTAAGGTGAATAATTCTTCCAGCACTCCTTCTAATTGCAAAAAGGCAAATTCCCAAATGACGCCACTTTCTTTTAATCGCCTTAAATGGTGTGATTGTAAATATAATACAGCAGTTTGCTTGTTGTTTTTGCTCATCACATAATCCAAATCTTCTTTGGAAAGGTAGGGTTTTAAGTCGTCTTCTACATTCGAATCTCGTTCTGGTGGTCTAACCATGCCTTCCCACTCCCGATTGGTTCTTTCCTGCATAACCGTCTCCCAGGGCTTTGGTGCCCTCATGGCGTGACGCAATGCGGTCATCCAGGCAACATGCCGGTATGTCAAAGTTTTGATTTCGTGATGCAATGCTTCTTTGGATAATTTTATTGAAGTGTGTTCATTGGTTACCATGTCCTGAACGAACATTCCAAAGGTCCTGGAGGTATTGACCACGCCACCCCAGATTTTACGGGCTTCCCATATTCTTCCATAAGCTGAATTATTTTGAAAGCCTATGACAAAAGCGACCGCCGTACCAATGAGCGCCAGAGGCGTCCAGGGGAATTTCATCCAGTGCAAGTCCAGCAATTGATAAATTCCAACGACAACAATGCCAATGATTAAAAACAAAAAGGTCTCGTAGCGAGTCCATTTTGCCATGTCCTTAGTTTTGTAAACTTTCTTGGTGTACATAAAATAAAATTGCGTAATTAATAAACCTGTGCAGCGTAAAGATTGCCCAGACCATATTTGGAGGTTCGTTCTCCAAGTCTGGACACCTTTTCAAAACCTAAATTCAAAAATAAGGTTTTCAAATGCTGAAAATCTATGGGAAAAGGAACCCAGGGATTCCCTTTCATGGTATCATATTCAATAATTAAGTATCGTCCCTTTTGTTTAAAATAACTTTGTGACTTTTTCAAAAATTCCTCTTTCTCCTTGATATAATGGAGCGAATTTGCCATCATAATTCCATCTAAAACGGGAGATAGCAAATTTTCCTGCTCAAAATTTGCAAGCATAAAATCAGTCTGCACGTCATTGCCTATATTCTCAGGAAAAGTCTGTTTCTCGCTATCTATAGCGATGATTTTACTATTTGCTGACAGTTGATTTGCCAAAGCTCTGGTAAAGACGCCACTCCCACAACCCAAATCAGCCCAGGTAGAAGGGGTCTCTGAAAAAATTGTTGCACTTGCTATCATTTGTTGAGCTTCCACTACCTTCATGTTTGTTCATGTTTAAGCACCAAAGCTAGTAAAAAACAAAAAAACGCAGTATCCCGTATGGGGCTGCGTTTTATACTTTTCTCTTTCTGATAGACTATTCAATAATGTTTATTCTACACTTCAACTTTTAAATAAAAAATCAACCTTCAACTGAGGCATAAACCACTGGATTCCAAATCCCACTTGCTGCCATTTCATCAGCATACTCAGCAAAATCTTTTGCTTTTCGACCCAATACTTTTTCTACATCATTTGTGAGACTAGAATTTCTGCCATCCAAAACATTGGTAAACAAATATTCAACCAGCCAAATGAAGTCCTCAGGAACCTGAAATTCCCGAAGCATGGAAACATAAGCTTCCATGCTAATGGATTGAAACAGTATATTTCTTCTACTTGCTCTTGAGATTTCTTCGACCGTTTGTTCAAACGTCAATAATCTAGGGCCTGTGAGTTCATAAACTTTTCCACGATGCCCAGGCTCAGTAAGTGCCTTTACAGCAACTTCAGCAATATCATCCGTATCGATAAAAGGAATAGCTGTATTTGATTGTGGAAGTGCTAATTGTCCTGCAAGAATGGGCTCAAGGAAAAATCCTTCACTAAAATTTTGATGGAACCAGTCGGCTCTGACAATGGTCCAGTCTAGCTCAGTATCCATTATGACCTGTTCGCATAGTTGAGCCTCTTTTTCTCCTCTTCCCGAAAGTAAAACCACTTTTCTGATTCCACTTTCCAGTACTTTTTGAGTAAAAGCTTTTATGGCATTCAGTGCTTTTGGAACTGCAAGATCAGGTTGATAAGTAATATAGATGGCATCCATACCCTCAATCGCGTTTGTCCAGGTAGCAGGATTATCCCAATCAAATGAAGGGATCTCAGTTCTGGAACCAATCCGTACCTCGTAACCCATATGAGATAATAGTTTTGCTACTTTTCGTCCCGTTTTACCTTTTCCACCTAACACTAAAAATTTCTTGTTTTTCATGATTGAATTAAATTGAATTGTCCTTCAATGTAAACCACCCACTTTTCAATGCCTTGCTATGCAAAGGAGATTGACAAACAGGATGCTTCACAACTGGAGTTGATTATGAATGGAATATGAAACTAGTTTGTTATATGAAGGGGTTTTGAAGACAAGCCAAAACCAAAAACAAAAGGGAAAGCAGGGTGCTGATGGTTCGTATATTATTTAATCGATTCCATTTTTGCTCAAACCCCAGCCGGAATTCTCGCATTTGTTCTGGCGACATCATATCGATAGATAAGGCTTCCAAAGTGTTGTTTAGTGGAACATTGCCAAAAACCGTAATTGCCATGCAGCCCAGGCAATACAACAAAGTAGCAGCTAGTATATAGTAAAACTGACTGTTAACTGGAGATTTGAAATACAGATAAGTGAGCAAGGGTAATAAAACGAATTGCCCCATGAATACTACAAAAAATGTAGGATTCAAAATGGCTCGATTCATTGATTGAAATGCCTGCAAGTAATTTTGGTCGCCTACCTGTGCCAGTCCGTTCGTTACAGAAATAGACCAGGCATAAAAAAGCCCTGCCATAAGCCCCGCAAACACGGTAGCCAATGTTAAAACAATGGTGTTCATTTTTTTTTGATTTTGATAATTAATATAAGTTGCGAACAAACGGGGGTTAAGGGGGTAAACATGAGCAAAATGCTCATGTTTACCTCCTTAACAACCCTCCTGAGCCGCCCGGAAGGGCGGTGAGGGCATCGACTATCGTTCCTCTCTTATTGTTGACAATACAAAGATGAATGAAATAATCTCAACTCACTTGTTCAAAAAGGAGGATGATTTGTTTGAAAAGGATTAAATAAACCTCATTGCCTGATTTCGCTTGGTCGATAGCCAAATTTTTTAGTAAAAGCATTGGAAAAAGAGCTTAAGCTGTCGTAACCTACCTCCCATGCAACTTCCTGAACTGATAGGTCTTGCTTCCCAAGGAGTTGGTGTGCTTTTGTCATGCGTTCATTCTGCAGGTATTTGAAAACAGGGACACCAAAAAGGGCTTTGAAATCCTTCTTTAGTTTAAAAGTGTTGAGTCCAATTTGTTTGGACAATTCGGTGAGCGAAGGGGGAGATTCCAGGTTGTTGGAAAGGATGGTTTTTGCTTCAAATAACTTTTCGCGTTCTGTCTCTTTGATGGTGTTGTGTTGAATTGTTGCAAGCTGCCCAAAATAATGTGCTAATAGAACTGTCATTTGGCTGCGGAAAAACATCATTCTGGTTTTTCCTTGATACTGAATTTTGAATACCTGCTCCACAATACTCAACATTTCCGGAGTCATGAAAAATTGAGGACCTTCAACATAATTGTCATTTGGATGGACGAGTTGATTCAACAGTTGAACAAACAATTCTCCTTCTTGATTTGGCAACTTGTCCAAATTGCGGATTGCTGTTGCGATGACAATGCATTGAAGTGGTTTGGTAGGATGTACCGTATGTATGAATTCCACCTGTTGGTTTGCATAAAAGGAAAGTGCCAATTTTTTTGTGTAGTTATAGGCTTTTTGTTTTTCACCATATTTGACTGTCAAATCCACATTGCCCATTCCATAAAAGGCTACTCCAATTATCGGCTCCTCAAATTTACAGGTATCTGTAGTTTGCTGATCTTCTGAAGAAGTTTCAACCAAAATGGTAAAATCGTTGATGTCTATTATTTCCCTGGTCATAAGATGCAAGTTATAGGATATTTTTAATTAATAAATTTTTGTTGGGAACAACTTCTCCGTCCTCTTATTAATTTAAATCCGCTTTCTATTTCTTTTCAGGAAAAGTCTTTTAATTTAGGAGGTCTAAAACCCAAATAAAGCATGAACTCATTCAGCCAATTGACGGAATATTAAACATGCACAAATCTTTCCATTATGAAAATTAAATGCACGCTCGTTTCCTTTCTTTTATGCTGCTCCTTGCTCTCAGGACAGAATGTGATTAAAATGTTGGACCATAATTTTACCTGGAATTACTACCACATCTTTTCCTCAACTGGCTATACCTATATTGGAGGATATTTTCAATATTTATTAGGGAATGATACGTTAGTGGATGGACAGAATTATCGGCATTTGTGGAAACGGTACACTATTGACACAACAATGCACTTAGGCTTTTTGAGAGAAGATTCACTTGGTAAAGTGTATTATCGTCCTGATGAATTGCTATGTACACTTGATTCGCTTCAGTAGTTTTTGATATACGACTTTGGACTGGAAGTTGAAGATACGTTGACCGTAAAAAAAAGAGACGAGTTCAATTGGCCAGGTGAACACCTGGATTATAGTACAGTGGTAGAAGAAATTAATTGGGATTCCCTGCCGGTATTGGGTAATATAAGGAAGTACAGCCTTTCAGACGATTGGGGTTTGAATGAACATGAGTTTTTTGAAGGGATAGCTATTTATTTATTGGCCGCCCTTGGCGGCAAAATTCTTTGGAGAGAGCAGTTTATAAAATTTGCCTAGCAAATTTTATAAACTGCTCTCTCCAGGAAAAAAATATATTAGTTACTGATAAATCACTCTTTCCGCATACTTCTTGGTACCTTTTTCCTGTGACAATACTATAAACAGTGTCCCCTTCTGTGCAGATTGAATATCATCAATTGTCACAGTATAGGTGCCACCGTCATAGTCCTTATAATTTTTTGAGAAAACTTCTTTCCCACTTGAGTCAATTATTTGAAGAAGAGTAGCTCCTTTTACTGTTTTAAACTCTACAGATATAATATCATTTGTAGGGTTTGGGAATATTTTAAAGCTTTCTACTTGCAAATTCTGGACAGCATCTGGTAATTCTGTATTTGCTGCTTCCTCTTTGGTTTTGTCATCTAATTGAAAACGAATAGGCAAAGTCATGGACACTGCTACAAATTTTTCCCCTTTTTGAGCGGGTACCCAAACAGGCATGGCATTGATCACACGAAGGACTTCTGCATCACAATCTACATGAAGGGATTTTGCAATTTTTGCATCCAGGACATTTCCTGTGTTGTCAACTGTAAATTTTGCAACCACCATACCTTCCACATCCTCCTTGGCGGCAGTTTTTGGGTACTTCAAATTTTTGAAAATGAACTCAATCATTTTCTTGTTAGAAGCCTGAACTTTTTCATCTGCTGTTGCTCCTTCAGAAACTTCAGTCCCATTAAATAAAGGCATAAAATCTACTTCCCTGGGGTCCATTGCAGTTTTAGCAGGAGCTCCCTTTTGGGGCTCCTTATCATCCAGTTTAAATTTGATGGGTAATTTGAATTGGACATTGACATTTTTACCCTCTTTCTTTCCTGGAATCCATTTCGGCATCGCACCTATTATTCGAATTACTTCTTCGTCGCATCCGCCTCCCAGTTCTTTAATGATTTTTATGTCTTTGACTTGTCCATCTGCATTGATAACAAACTGAGAAACAACCATACCTTCCAACCCTTGTTCCTTTGCTTCTTTTGGATAATTGATGTTTTTGAAGATGTATTCGAACAATTTCTTTTGGGCGCAGTTAGCTCGCTCTGCTTTATCTGAGATATCCTCGCAGCCTGCAAAACGAGGCATTTGGTCGACCATTTCAAAAACTACAGATTCATCGATTGGGGTTGGCTTTTCAGCCTTATCTGAATTCGTTTTATCAATCAGGTACACGCCTTCTTCGTTGAACATTAATTCAATATTGTTCTCATGAGCAACCTTAAACCCTGCAGCCATTATTTCAGTATTGCAATCAGGGTGGCTGCTAAGCAATTCCCGGTAAATCTCTGTCAAGGTCAAATTTGCTTTTTCCAAATCAAGGGTTTCAAAAGCCTTTCGGAATTTTGCTTCTGCAATGGTTTTGTCGAGTTTACATTCGCCCTCTACAATTGTGAAGTTTGATAAATTCAGATTGTTCAAAACATCTTCCTTGGCGAATATCATTACTGCAAAAGCGAGCATCGGCAAAAGGAACAGGTATTTTGCCAATGCTTTGTTTGTAGATTTAGTTTTAGTCATCATTTTTAATCGTTTTTTTAATTGTGAATCAAAAAAGTGGTTTGCAAGGGCAACCGACATTCCGGACTGCGATTGCTGTAGAAGCAAACGACTATATGGTTTCTTTTTGGAAATTTTGAGGACAAAGTCATCCGCCAAATATTCATGGACGACTCTAATTGCATTTTTATAGAAATAAATCAAAGGGCTACACCAAAAAACAATGCTCAATAGTTCTAATAGCACTACGTCCCAACTATGTCCTTGTTGAATATGAGCTTCTTCATGTCGAATGATTTTCTGTTTGTCAACATCCTGTGCATGGAGATTTTTGTTCCAAAAAAGAAAATTAAAAAAAGAGAAGGGTAGGTGAGGAGCTTGGGTTTCTATGAGGGTATAACCATTTCTTTCTATAACATTTCCAGAATGATAAATCTGCATAACTTGAATCAAACCATAAAGGAACCTGATGAATCCCATTATCAAACCAGCCAGATAAATCCAAAACAAAATGGTCATAAAACTAAGGTTAGGAGCAATGTTTGTCTCCTTTGCACTTATCACAATTGCCTCATTCATTCGCTCAATTCCAATTGTTACGGTCTGCAAATAGTACTCAGCAATATTATCTTCTGGTAAAACCGTTACAGGAAATTCCAAAAGCGGAATCAGCAATCCAAAAATCATAGTACCTAATAAGTACCCTCGATTAAGTTGGTGAAAAGTTTCCTTTTTTAAAAAAAAGGCATAGATAGAATAGAATCCAAGCCAACATAGACTTACTTCCAGTATATATTGTAACATCTTTTTCAGTTTGCAGCCAACAGTAGGCAGTAGGCAGTTAACAGTAGGAAGTATGCTAAGCTGCCTACTGCCTACTATTTAATCATTCATCTTATCAATCAATTTCTCCAACTCCTTAATATCCAGGTTCTTTTCCTTTACCATGAAAGAAACCAGACTACTCATGGAGCCTTCGAAGTAATCTGAGACAAATTTTTTCAGGGTCTTTTTGGAGTAATCTTCTTTGGAGACAATTGGAAAATATTCATGCGTGCGTCCGTAAGCTTTGTGATCAACATAACCTTTGCCCTCTAGGATGCGTACAATGGATGAAATGGTGCTGTGGGGTGGCTTTTTCATGCCCAATTGTTGTTCCATAAAGTTTAAGATGTCACTCACCAGGCATCGTTCTAGTTTCCAAATGATTTGCATGACTTCCTCTTCTCCTTTTGTTAGTTGTTTCATATGCTGAAGTTTTGAGATCAAAGCACTCTAGTATAATTTTTTCAATGACGGGACAAATGTAAATCGGATTTTTTAGATAAGCAACTATTTTTTTATATTTATAACGTATTTTTTAGGTATAAAGCGTAAAAATTAGCCCGTTTATCATAAGAATTGAAAAACGGGCATTGTACTTTCTGTGTTTAGAGTGTCGTAACTTGTTATTAATGAACTATTTATCCTGGTTCTCCTCTTTCCCAAGGTCCCTGAATTGCCAAAGTCAATCCTGCATGTTGAATATTTACAAAATAGGTTTTACCAGAAGGAGAAAATACGCCACCTGCAAATTCAGATTCAAAACCGATGTTTTCAGCAAGTTTGTACAATTGTCCTTTAGGTGTAACGCCGACAAGGAAAGGATGTTCATTGTCTTCGCACATGATCACGTCTCCCCAGGGTGCAACTGTAAGATTGTCACAATACCTTAAAAGGGAAGAATCATTTGGTTCCAAAAATAATTCTAGCATTCCGGGTTGCTTGCTTTCATCCTTGGTACCTTCAGCTATACTTGGGATATATTTAAATACCTGCCCGGTCTTGTTTTTTCCTCCGCTGGTACATGCAAACCAAACTTCTCCATTTCCAAACCACATCCCTTCACCTCTGGAAAATCTCGCTGCACCTTTTTCATAGCCTCGAATACGTAGGTCATCCTTTACAGAATCAATATCATCCATATCTATCCAGCTGACTTCAATTCTTTTATTGATTGGAAAAGGGGTTACATCTTCTAATCCCCAATTGCTCGTGTCCTTAGTGTCTAATCCTGTAATGACCAAAGCCTGTAATTTTCCACCAGCAATTAAGTTGCCATATTCATTTGGAATGAACCGATAAATCAAACCATCATGCGCATCTTCTGTAAGATATACAATCCCAGTTCCAGGGTCTACCGCAACTGCTTCGTGATTGAACTTTCCCAATGCTTTGATAGGAACAGGATCTGCCAGTTCAGGGCTTTCTGTGGCAGGTACCTCAAAAACATAGCCATGAGGCGCTTGAAGCCCTTTCTCAACATTGGTGAATACCTCCTCACAGGTGAGCCATGAATTCCAGGGAGTAGGACCTCCCGCACAATTTCTAAGGGTTCCGGCAAGGCTAAGGAAGGATTTTTCAACTTGAAGCACATCTTCATCAAAAATCAATGTAGTTGTTCCTCCTGTACCATAAATGACGCCATCTCCTGCATCGTAAATCTTGGAGGCTGGGCATGAACTCAACAATTCATTGTTTTCTCCAAAGGCACTAAAATCTTTGGGCATCAGTTCATGATTCCTAATCAAGATTACTTTGCCATTGCTACCCTGGAACGTTGCCATGCCATCTGGCTTATCAGGATGGAAAAAACCATCACTCATTTTGTCCCCAGTTTTTGCAATGATTCTGTATTTAAATCCTTTAGGCAAATTGATAATTCCATTTGGATCTTTTTTTAGCGGACCATATTTTTCAAAAGCGTTGGGTTTGGTTTTAATGACACCATTTGAAGTACAGGAAGCAAGAAAAGTTTGTAATCCCGCGAATCCAACTGTTGCAATTCCGGCATTTTTTAAGAACCTTCTACGGGAATGAGGTTTATTAATCATATATTTTTGTGTTTGGATTGAACTTTCAAAGGTAGAATTGTTTATTTTAAAAACAGTATTTCGTTAATTATCTTTTAATGCACAAAAAACAGGAATCAAAACCACTTTTGCTTTTTGATGGAGTATGCAACCTTTGTAATGCTTCGGTACAAAAAGTTATAAAGATTGATCCGCAGGGAAAAATTCAATTTGCTTCCCTGCAATCGGATTTGGGGCAAGAACTTTTGGAAAAATCTGAACTGCCGGGTGAAGATTTTGATACAGTTATTTTGGTAGAAGGTGATCGTTATTACAATCGTTCAGATGTACCCTTGAGAATTTTCAAGACCATTGGTGGAGGATGGAAGTTGCTTTATTATATTGGAAAAGTGGTTCCTAAACCATTGAGAGATACATTATATAATATAGTAGCAAAAAATCGCTATCGCATTTGGGGAAAGCAGGAATTTTGTATGATTCCCAGCCCGGAATTAAAGGAGCGATTTTTGTAATTATGAATTTTTGTAAAGTCGAATTATTGACTTAAGGGAAAAATTTATTTCTTAAGAAAATTAAAAAATTACTCAAATGCTCAACATTTTCCTTAGAAATGTGGTTATTTTTTCCGTTGAAAGTTTACAGATTGAAAATAATTTTCTAATATTGCAATCTAATCTGTTATAAATCAGATATATTACTCCAAAGCCTAAGATTAAAATAGAGAGAGCGTGTTTTTTTGTGCCGGACTTACTTTTGTGGGTCCGGTTTTTTTATGTCTTCTCACCAATACTTTATAAAACTTTCCCGAAATAAATTATTTTTGGCGCAGTCTATATGCTTTAAGACTAAAAGTCAGGTTAAAAAGCGACTTTTAGTCCTTAAACACCAAATAAAAAACCTAGAACTTTAAACAGTATGAACATTCCTGCCGAATTAAAATATACCAAAGAACACGAATGGGTTAGATTTGAAGCAGATGGCCTTGCCGTTGTTGGAATTACCGATCATGCACAAAGTGAATTGGGAGACATTGTATATGTTGAAGTAGAAACCCTTGACGAACATGTCGCAAAAGATGAAGTATTTGGTGCAGTAGAAGCTGTGAAAACGACTTCTGATCTATTTATGCCGCTTTCCGGTGAAGTCATAGAGTTTAATGAAGCTTTGGAAGATGACCCGGAACTGGTTAATAAAGAACCTTATGGAGCAGGCTGGATGATTAAGATTAAAATTTCTGATGAGTCTGAAGTAGAATCTTTATTATCTGCTGCTGATTATGAAGCTGCCATAAGCTAAATTTATTTTTTTTATTAAAAAAATCGTACTTCAACCACCAAAAATAAATCGGGCTGCATCTGTCAGTCTGGTTAGTTGATTGAAATAGAAAATTCACATTTTGTTAGATAAGATATGGAACTACCTTCCTGCCATTTTTTGTGGTCTGTTTATTTTTTCTTTATCCACGGTTGGAAGTGTTCAATTACCAGAAAGTGTGATTGCTCCTGACAAGATTGGACATTTTATAGCTTATTGTGTGCTGACTTTGCTAATTTTAATGGGCATTCAGAAAAGTGGGCTTTTGTCAGGTAAATCAATGGTCTGGGCAATACTTATCAGTAGCGTATATGGTGCATTGTTGGAAATCATCCAATACAGCTTCTTCCCAAACCGCTTTTTTGAAATGTGGGATGCTATTGCAAATATTATCGGGGCTATAGCCGGATATTATATATTCAAAAGACTTGTAAAAGAATAAGTCAATAAAAAATAAAAATCAATTATTTATTGGTGACTAGTTTTTGGTTCCAATCCAAAAGTTAATCGCCAAGAGATATTTTCATCAAAAACGATAGTTATGGCTGACTTTGAAGTTAACGGATCCGTTCTCATGGTAGCTTTAATTGGAGTATTCGTCGTTACAGTAGGAATTATCCTTCTTATGCGCAACATCTTCCAAAAGCGATCCGAAAAGAACTATTCCGAAGAATATGGAGGGCAGTCTTCGTCACCCTTGGTTGGTAGAAACAAGTATCCTGAAATGGATGTATTTAGCCTTAGCGGTACTTTTTTCAACTATGCTCTTTTGGTGGCGCTTGGACTAATGATCCTCGCATTTAGCTGGACTCAGTACGAAGAGACCATTGATGTTTCTGACTATCTGGAAGACCTCGAAGATGAAATTGAGGTTGAACCTCCTCGTACAAAAGAGCCACCACCACCACCACCTCCTCCTCCTCCTCCGGTTATTGAGGAAGTACCGGAAGAGGAAATAGATGAGGAACAAGTCGATATGGAGGACACTTCTATCGACGACGATCAAGATACTTATGTGCCTCCTCCAGCACCAAACAAACCTGCACCACCGCCACCACCTCCTCCTCCAGAACCAGAAATTGAAGAGATCTTCAAAATCGTGGAGGAAATGCCTGCTTTCCCAGGTTGCGAAGATGTAGCGGATAAGGATGCAAGAAAGAAATGTGCAGATGAAAAAATGCTCCAGTACGTTTATAAAAACATCAAATACCCTCCAATCGCTAGAGAAAATGGTGTAGAAGGAATGGTTGTAATTCAATTCGTAGTGGAGAAAAATGGTGAGATTACAGGAGCAAAAATCGTCCGTGATATTGGCGCTCAATGTGGAAACGAAGCATTGCGCGTAGTGAATAAAATGCCTACCTGGAATCCTGGAAAACAACGTGGACGTGCTGTGCGTGTTCAGTTCAACCTTCCGGTAAGGTTCAAACTTGAGTAGTAAGCAACTCCAAGTTTAGCATTTCTAAAGTTCAAGATTCAACCATCGAATCTTGAACTTTTTTTTTGCTTCCTTTTCAGGTAGCATAACGTTTACACTGTCTGGTTTCCCTACCTTATTGGATTTTACAAATTATTATGGTAGCAGGGCTCTCCTTAGCCGTGGCCTTTCATACGTTCATGCTGCACGGCTAGGGAGAGCCCTGCTACGGGCTTAGCTTTGAGTATGTACCTTTTAAATTTGATTGTTCAAAAGTGCATGAAAGGGAAATATTGATGTAATATTGCTTTGATGATGAAATAAGAATTGCCTTATATAAAATACAATTATGAAGGCACGAAAAAATTGATGCGCTGAATGAAAATAGCTGTCACAGGAAGTACCGGTCACATTGGAAATAATATGGTAAGAGGTTTGATTGACAATGGCTTTGAAACACTTGCCCTTTATCGATCTCCCCAAAAATCATGGGTTTTGGATGGCTTGGATTGTGAAAAGATTCAGGCAGATGTGTTGGATGAAGTGCTTTTACAGAGGACTGTTCAGGAAGTTGATGTCGTAGTGCATCTGGCTGGTGTAATTTCAATAAATGGCGATCCTGATGGCAGGGTCATGAAAGTAAATGTTGAGGGGACTCGGAATGTCGTAAACGCATGTCTGCAAGCTGGAGTGAAAAAATTAATTCATTTTAGTTCTAATCATGCTTTAAAATATGATGAAAACACCCCAATTGTAAATGAAGATACACCTCTGGCTGATGCGACCTGCATCAAATACGATTATTCCAAAGCCCTGGGAGAAATGGAAGTTTTAGAAGGGGTTCAAAAAGGTTTGGATGCCTGTATCCTCAACCCCACCTCTGTTTTAGGCCCCCACGACTATTTCGACTCACTGCAAGGCAACTTCTTGCTTGATTTGTTCAATGGTAAAATGCCAGCCCTGGTGAAAGGAGGCTTTGATTGGATGGATGTCAGAGATGCTGTAAATGCTGGGATAGCTGCGATCGAAAAAGGAATAACAGGGGCTCGTTATTTGATAGGCGGTAGATGGGCTGATGCCAGTGAATTGGCGTCAATTTGTGAAGCAGTCTCAGGGAGAAACGCTCCTAGTTTGGTACTACCGATTTGGGTAGCTATGCTTGGATTGCCCTTTGTACATTTAGAAAGTAAATTGACAGGTAAACCTCTAAAATATACCTATGAAGGCTTGAAAATTTTAAAACATGCCAATAAGAATTTTTCTTTTGAAAAGGCTAGAAAGGAATTAGGGTATGAGGCGAGAGATTTGGAGGAGACGATTCGAGATGCGTATGAGTGGTATAATTTTGTGGGTAAAATAAAGCCTAGATGAGACAGTCTCAAAAGACAAAAATTGTTCAAATCAAAAATTACCTTTGAAACAACCCCTTATTAATAATTACTTGAGGTATTGAAAAAGATTATTTATTATAGCCAATATTTGATATTACACTTTGGAAATATTAAAACGACCTTCATCTGACAATCGGCTGTTACAGTTAATAGAAACCTGAGTATTTATTGACTAAAACGTCAATCAAAAACCACGTTTTAATTTACCACCACTGATTTTCTTATTGTAGTAAGGATCAGATCAATTGATTGCTTTTTAGTGCTTGGTTTTTTCAGGGAAATACAGCTGCATCAATTCATGATACTTTTGTATTTCCCGTATTGGGTCGAGCTTGGGATCATTGGCCATAAAGTCATACGTCCGGCCACCAATTGCCAAAGCTTTTTCTAACAGGTCCAGAGCACCGGCATAGTCGCCTTGCTCAATTTTAAGCTGGCAAAAAATGTATTTCATGTTATCTGCTCCGGGGTTGGTCTTCATGGCCTCTTTGAAGTGTCCGGAAGCAGCTTCATAGTCAGCCTCCAGGACTTTTTCGACTGCTGTTGCCAATGGCATATATTTTTCATCTGCTACAGCGGCCTGACCAAACCATTCAAGACTTTCTTTTGCTTGCCCGGAATAATGTGCGAAAAGTCCTCTCAAATAAAACAGACTGGCTTTATTGTCTTTTGAAGATTGCAAATCAATGCTCTGGTCAAGCAATGCATAGGCCTCTGTTTTCCGATCAGTTGAAAAATGCACCCAGGCCAGGTTCCAGATAGCGGAGAGATTAGAAGAGTCTTTCTCCAAAGTCTTTATCAAGTATTTTTCAGCCAATTCGTATTCGCTGTGGATGCGGTAGAAATAACCGATTCCGTTATACTGCGAAAGTAGCTGGTCGGAGACTTCAATACATTTTTTAAAAGCAGAATCTGCGTTTTCTTTTTCTCCATTTAGGTAGGCAACTTTTCCATAGGCGAACCAGTGCTGTCTCCGCTCTGGCGAAAAAGTAAGGGCTTGCTCGTAATATTCAGCAGCGGTAGGGAAATCGCCCAGCCCTTCAAAATACTTACCCATCAGATTGTATCCAAACCCGTATTTGGGAAATCGCTCAATGGTTTTTTCTGCAAAACGCTGGTAGCTGGGGGATTTAAAAGCTGCTGGAACATTCGAATAATTTTCAACATAGGATAGCCAAATGCCATTGATGAATGCGGTATCCAATAAAGTCAGAAAAGTTTCATAATCACCTTTATTGTGGTATAAATCTGCCCAACGGTAATAGAGCCAGGGACTTTTGGGGGTAGCATTTCGAGCTTTTTCGTAATATTCTATTGCTTTATCCCGTTCTCCCAAACCTCTATAGGCATTAGCAATAATCTGTTGGCCCTCCCAGTTTTCCACCTGTTCATTGATCGCTTTCATTTCCGTAATCAGCGCCTTTATTTTTTCAGGTTCTCTTCCCCAGTAGGTATTTACGAGATCCCAATAAGCATCCCCATCGGTTGGTCGCATTTCGAGTCTTTTACGGCAAATGGCTTCTGCTTTGTCGTATTCCTTAAGTCTTAAGTAAATAGTTGATAAACCATTGTATGCTTGAATGTGTTCAGGGACCCATTCGATTATCTGCAGCAAAACCTCTTCTGCTTCCCGGTACTTTTTCTGATTGAAATAACACCCGCTCAGCCAATTCATATATTGAATATTTTTAGGTGATATCTGCAGGGCCTCCAATAATAATGCTTCTTCTTTTGCAAATTCTCCTTTGGCTTGTTTGAATTTAGACATCAAAGATGGATATATAGAAGATTCGGGCGCTAGTTTATAAACATTTTGAGCAAAAATGCGGGCAGAGTCCAGGTCTCCTTTATTTAAATACTGAACACTCAAGACGGCGTACGGAAAGACCCACTGTGGCGCCAGTTCAATGGCTTTTTCAAAGTATGGAATCCCCTCTGCACCATAATGCAAGCCTAAATCATGTATAATAAAGGCAGCATGTTCTTCCAGTTCAAGGGCTTTATTCAAGTTATTTAAAATATGTTCTCTCCAGATTTGTGTCGAATCTGTGATGGCGAAAGTACGGTTAGCAAAGCGGTAGCGAGTATCTACGGCATCAAAATAATACTGCTTGGCTTTCAGCGATTTGTACATGTAATGTTTTTCACCCAATAGCTCTGCTGCCTTTTCCAGATAACGGACGAATTTGGTATACCTCAACTCCCCTCTTGTCCGGGCAGCAAACTCTTCCTCGTCCCCTCGCAAATAAGCATTAATGGCCTGCTGCGATTCGTCCTGTAAAGCGGTGGCAAGGTTGCGTTTCATAATGCCATGTAGCCGTCCCATTTCAGAGACATTGGAGAGTTCTGAATAAAGGTCATAAGCACTGGTGCCTGCGGGCTCCAGCAGTTTGCCGTTTTCCAGAGCAACCGTGAACTGCTCGTATTTCTTTTGCCATATACTATCTATCTCTGCCAGCAGTAGGTCTTCAAACCCCTTGGTTTCAATATTGGTCATGGTGGGCAATTCCTTTTCCTTGCGTTGTTGCAGCACTGTCAGGCTGGCCTCGTCCACATAAGCGATCACGGTACCCTTACTGCCGACCGTCATGGGTATCTGCATATGTGGATCGGTTTCCGCAGGAACGGTCTCTTCGAGATAGCGGTTGACTTCCAGCAGGTTTACTTTTAGATCTGTATTGCCATCGGCCATACCCGTCAGGGCATCGATCAGGTGGTAGGAGAAGGCGCCGCGCCCTCCGCCCCATTGCTCCCCTTCGAGGCTGAATTCATCGGGTTGGCAGGAAAGGATTTTTATTTCGTTTGCATATTGTTTTGAGAGATTGGCGGCAGTGGCCTGTGGTCCGCCGATCTCGCTACCGGCCAGTTTGCCCGCCCGGCAGGCATCAGAGACCATGACTACCTGTACCCCCTGCTCCGATAAAGTGGTGATGATGTCCTGTAAAAAGATCAATGCAAAGGCTCCTGCCAGATAATTACTTGGCGGCGAATCGTAGGTCAGTAAAAAGCCTCTTTGAAAACGGGTGCGGGTCTCCACATCACCATGGCCAGAAAAGTAAATAATGGCCCGGTCCCCTTCTTTACAATCGGCAATGAGCCAGTCCATGGAAGAGGCGATGGCACCAGTCGTTGCCGCTTCATTAGTTAGCAGCATGATGTTATCAGATGGAAGGGAACCACCGGCAGGAGATTGGAGGTAAGCAGCAAATGCAGCGGCATCCTTATCGGCAAAACGAAGGTCAGTAATACCTTCATCCTGGTAGTCAGATATACCAACGACGACCGCGTAGGTATTGCCAGATACTGAAGTAAGGTTTTGAGCTGAAAGACTGAAGGAACAAATAAAACTCCAATATATTATCCACTTAAATATAACTGGTTTCATTTCAGTGAGGTATTGTTTCAAATAAAAATAGGTATTTCTTCCCGATTACCTATTATCTTCTATTTGTTGAGCAGATGTAATGTTCCCGCAGGATGAGAAAAAACAAGTAAAAGCTTAGGACTCATTTTATGAAGGTGGAAAGAAAAGGTGGGATTTTTTTACACTTCATAAAGCCACTCATTATAAAATAAGTAACCTGTTATTAGCTGACCAACCATTGTTATTATACAGAATGCTGGCCAAAGTTAATTGAGGTGGTGTCTAGGTACAATAAAATTGATTCTACCAATGCCACACTACTAAGAAGAATTGGCTACGCACATACTTATCTGGGGGAATATGAGCAAGCGGAAAAATATTATTACAGGCATTGCAACATGCTGAAAATTCTAGACAGACGAGTACGGTTTCACTTTATTTAGGACTTAATTATTACGCTCAGGGGGTCAATCAAAAGACTGCAACAGCAATCGATAAATGTATAGAACCTGAGAATTGAGACTATGGACTGAAACTGATTTGCCAGGCTTTAATGCATGCACACTTCCAGCAAAAAGAAGCAGTTGAAAAGGCCCTGTCCGATGCAGTGAGCTTAACCAATGAGGAGCAGCAAAAAGAAGCATTTGGCATGATCGGTTATATTCTCAGGTATTCCGGGAAACTAAAAGAAGTAGAGCAGCTATTCCGGCAGTTACTGTAAGATCAAATACTGTCTATCACCGATTATTGCTTCACAATCTTCCGAGCAACCTGAAGGCCTTCTTGTTCGAATATTAAAAAGTAAACGCCATTGGAAAACTCTGATAAATCAAATGTTACACTTCCTCTAATTCCATTTTCGATTTTTTGAAGCCCAATTTCTTTTCCAAAGACGTCTATGAGCGACAATGTTACTTTTTTGTTTTCGGTACCTTCAAATGCAATATTGATTATATCTTCTGTTGGATTTGGATATATGTGAAAATTGAAATCTGGTAAAAATTCTTTTACATCAGAGATTGGTTCATTTATAATGACAATCTCTTTATAGAAGTGATCGGAGCAGCCTTCCGCATTTTTTACTGCTAATGTTATGGTGTAAATCCCTTCAGAAGTATATTCATGACTTGGATTTTGCTCATTGCTGGTTTGTCCATCTCCAAAATGCCAGGACCAGGTGATCGCATTTGTTGAATTGTCTAAAAAATCAACGACTCCTGAAACTTCTGCAATATTCAAAGTGTCGGCAGATTGAGAAAAGTCGGCTACAGGTGCTTCAGTCCCGGGAACCACGTCTACAGAAATTGATTGCAATCCACATGGTTCATCATACTCAATGACCCAATCATAAAAATAATACCAGGCATCAGAATCTCCGGGATTGGTATTGCCTATTATTGAAACAAAATCAGATAAATTATATGGATATTGGGCACCATCCTCATTGCTATGGAATTCTTTCCCTAAATCCAGCACCAGCCGATAATTAAAACCTGGCTCAAGGTTAAAGTTGGTTTCAATAATATTTTCTCCTTTTTGGCTGATAATAGCTGCCTTAGAATGAAGTTGCTCTCCTGTACTATTTGTTACTTTTATAATTCTAATTCCAGTATCTTCTGCATAGACCTTAACTGATTTTAGCATGACAGGGAATTCCACATTAAATACCAGTCCATCAGAAGCATTATCTAAAAGAGCACGACCGGGAACTTCATCAATACCTAAACCTAAATAATGACTATAGGTAGCATTGACGTACCAAGTACCGCCTGCTGTAAGAGATGACGTTTCAAAAACTTCCCCTTCCGCTAATAAATTTCCACCCATTGGGCCGTCATACCATTTAAAAGTGGCATCTCCTTCCCCTGTGTATATGCCTCTTAATAAAGCGGGATTGTTTTCACAAACGACATTATTTTCATCTGAAACGACAAATGCATCAAATCCTTCTCGATTGGTTCCAATTACTTGTATTTCAAAAATATTGTTAAATGGCCTTTCGTCATCAACCCCATTTACAGATAGGATCTCAACCCTCAAAGTTTGACCTCCTGCTTGGGTTTGGATTGAAGACAATGGGACATAAATTCTATCTTTTGGAGCAAGTACGCCAGACCAGGTATCGGTATGATCATCAACAGGAGTTTCAGATTTGATACTTAAAGAATAAATAGTATCTGTGCCATTATTTTCAACCAAAACAACCGATTCTGTTTCATAATTACAGGCATAACTTCCTGCTGTAACATCAATCACAAGGGCATCCAATGCTCGAATTGGGGATTCAGGAATATGCCCTTCTCCAATCAAATAATTGTATGCAGCTAAAACATCAATAATCCCCATGCCATAATCATTGTCCTCCCCTGGTTCTCCCAGGTCTGTACAAGAAAAATAAAGTGCCAATTTCAGTTCCTTTCCTGTTGCTTCCGGAAAAGCTTCCTTTAATAACATAACTGCACCAGCAACATGGGGTGTAGCCATAGAAGTCCCATTGAAAAAATCATAGCCTCCTGGTACAGAAGAACGGACTGAAACCCCAGGGGCGGAAACTTCAGGTTTGATCAGTAGTGAACTGTCTCCTCCGCAAGTAGAAGGACCCCGGCCGGAGAAATCTGCAACGGGTAAGTTTGAATTGTTGCCATTTACGGCTCCTACGGAGAAAGAATTGACAATATTGACATTGATGTTATGTGGAGAAGCAATCGTTTGAACTCCCGGACCAAAATTTCCAGCGGCTAAAATGACTGCTACTCCTGCTGTTTCCAAAGCCTCCAAAACTGGGACGTAAACACTATTGCAATCGTTTGTTATTTGAGGATCGTACCAGGAATTGTTAATGACATCTGGCATGTCATCGGTTGTTAAGGTATTGCCATCTGGGTTGAGTGCCCATTGGAAGGCGCCAATATTGTCAGATGTACCAATGCCACATAAAATGGGCGCACCCACCCATTGCGCATTGAATGCAACACCAATCGTATCATGAGTTAATCTGTCTAGACCCATCATTGTTCCTGTAACATGAGTACCATGATCATCACAATCAAATGGGTCGGTCCCTCCACTCCATTGATACCATGCCACATTGGGTTCTACATACCAACCTCTAAATTTGCCTTTAATTGCAGGATGTTCCGGGTGGACTCCGGTATCGGCAGTAAAACCAACCTGACCATAGCCCGTATAACCCATAGCCCACAAGGCTGGAGCATTTATTGCAGCCAAGCCAGGTTCAATTCCATTTGGAACATAACTCTCTAAATCTTCTATACATGATTTTTCAGTATAAACTCTTTTGATGGGGCCATTTAATCCTATCCATTGTATATCGTTTCGCCAACTTAGCTCGGCAATTAATTCTTTTTTCGCTGAAACTGAGATGACATTAGCAATCCAAAATGAACGGAGAGAAGTAAGGTTGGTATTTGATGAACTTTCAATATACTCCAGTAATGCAACCTGTGTCTTTTCAGCCTTTTCCTGAAGGGCAGAAATGACGGTTTTGGCACGCTCATGCAAATTTGCATTTCTGGATTGAATGTCTTTTTCAAGAGCCTGAAAATCAACTTGGTCCGCAAGTATTATGTGAATTGAATGATAGGCATCGGCTTCCAATTCAATCTTTTCCAACACCTTTTCAGATATATTGGCATGATTGAAATTTTGACTTAGCAGCAAACTCGTTACAGAGAGTAGCGCCAGGGTAAATAAGTTACGCATTATCTAGTGGGTTTTGATGTTAGAAATTGAATGCAAATAACGGATTTACCCAATAATCGAAAGAAGTAAAGAAGGGAAAACTGTGTAATAGGGAAGGCAGAACATGCATCATCCAGAATTTTGGCAAAAAAACCTTTCGTTTGTCTTCTTTAATTAATCTATTGATATTCAATTTGTTGCGGGGTGCGAGTTGCGGGTTTGACCAACCGTATGTGTTTAGCGTGAATCGAGGTCACGTTGGATAGCTTCCAGAACAGTATC
>JBGTQJ010000058.1:0-62744 GCA_041941305.1 Saprospiraceae bacterium | reverse complement strand
ACTTACAAACACAAAAAAACATCGAAAGCGTTCAAATTAAAAAAAACCATAGGTGTAAAAGTTGAAACAAAAAATACAATTAACCCTGTAAACAGAATACCAAATATAACGCTTATTCATCTAAATTTAAAAAATCCAGGGGGCTCTTTACTTTCCTCAACGCATCTGAAGTCAAATGCAAATAGCGTTCTGTAGTTTTTATAGATTCATGACCAAGCGCTTCCTGTACCACCTTGAGGTTGAATCCATTTTCCAAACAATGAGTTGTATAACTGTGCCGCAAAGTATGAACAGTAGCAAAAGGATTAATACCAGACTTAATTTTTGATTTGGTAAAAATATTGTGAACACTTGTACCACTTAATTGCCCACCCGTAGAACCCTCAAATAGCCAATATGTTGGCGAATATTGTTTAAGATATTTTGACAAATAACTCACCACTGTTTCTGCCAAAACAACATACCTGTCTTTTTTGCCTTTTCCCCTTCGCACATAGATACTTCTCCGCTTGATATGAATATCGCGTTTCCTCAAATTAAGAACCTCTCCCCTTCTCAAACCCGCAGAATACAAAAGTAACAGAATCAGTTTGTGCTTTAAATTTTCCGTTACTTCAATAAGTGCAATCACTTCTTCTGTAGAAAGCACATTTGGCAATTGTAGTGGCTTTTTTGGTCGCGGAATTTCGATCCATTCCTTTTCTCTTTTTAATATCCTTTCCCAATACGCCTTTACTGCATTAATGATTTGGTTTTGAGTAGATTCTGCAATATTTCGAACTTTGATAAGATGCAGCAAATAATTTCGAACCTGTTCATTTGTAATCTCCTGTGGAGTTTGTTTTTTGTAGTGGTAAAACAGAGCTGCCAAATGATGCTTGTATGATTTGACAGTTGAATGACTAAGCCGCTCCAGAATAAGCTGTTCTTCAATTTTGATTATCTCATCCTTCTGAACCTGATTCAACTTCTCAAAATTAGAAAGCCTTTTGGGTGATTTTTTCTTTTTCGGAACATCAAAAGATTCTGGTATATCCGCCACTATCTCAAACTCAAACTTCAAATACTCCATCCCCACATATTCCTTCAATATCCGATAAGAATCCTTGACATTCGGAAGTTCCCAACATTTCTCGACTACATCCCACTTCCGCCCTGGAATATTTCGCACCACTTCAATCCATCCCTTTTTGTCATACGGAACAAATGCCCGCAACCATAGCATGCCAGATTGCTGAACTCGAATGACCTGACCTGCTACAAAATGCCTTCCCTTTTTAGGAGAATTGATCTTCCTTTTTTGAATTTCCGAATTTGACAGTTGAACCACTTCATCCAAAACAGTGACATCAAACAAAGCTTTCAATTCTGCAAAAGCTTCCTTCGAATAAGGCACATGCCAACACCTTTTGGTTTGACTCCACAACCTTCCTTTGACTTTCTTGATTTGAATAATAGCATCAGCAGATTTTCGCATTTCTACTTTTATGCGCTTTTCACCCCGATGCTCAATAGGCGAGATAGAGACAGCTATTTTTTTCATATAGAGAGATTTCGTGTTACAACCATACAATACTAAAAAAGTTCAAGACCAAAGGCAAGTACTATGACATGACTTTTTGATCTTGAACTCATTTTTCAGAGGTAAAATCAAACCAGCAACCAGCAAACCAACAGCAGAAATCGAACAGCCGACAACTGACAACCCAACACCCATATACCCGACAACACACAACCCGCAACAAAAACCCACAACCGACAACTGACAACCCACAACCGACAACCCACAACTGAAATCCACGACACCCCACACCCCAACAACCCGCAACAAAAACCGACAACCCACAACCGACAACCGACAACCGACAACCGACAACCCACAACCGACAACTGACAACCCACAACCCGCAACCCACACCCCACCCCTCACTCCACCAACTCCTCCGGAATAAACAAATAAATAACTGCATTGCGGTCGTACTCATTCTTCACCTGCTTCACCTTGCCTTCTAATAGTATAGGGTCGAGCTTCTTCGAATAAATGGAAATCATTTCGCTCAAATAGTTGCCTCTCAAATTGGGCAAGTCGGTATTTCGAAAACCATTTCTAGGAATCCTGGAATTTTGAGGCGTACCTGCAAAACTATCCTGTCCTTCATTTTGAGGCAAATAGCTCACTTCTTCGTATAAATAACGCTCATCCATATTTCCCTTAAAGGTGTTTTGCCCCACAATATCGGCTCCTCCCTGAATAAACAATTTCACTTTTTCCCGATCCGCTTTTTTCATGGCTACCAAAGCCTCCGTTACAAAAGCACCAATGACCGAACCGTAATTATCCCGAAAATCAGATTTCTCCATAAAATACTCCCCAGCCCCAAAAAGCAGCTTGACATTCTTATTCGCATCCTTCAGGCGCACCTGAAAATATTTGCCTTTGTAACCTTCAACAACTTCATCATCCGGATGGAAAACGGCGTCCCAGTAGGGTCTTTTCACTTCAAAACTCTCCGACCACTCTTCCTGGGTCACAGGCTCCAGATCCATTTCCTGTCCAAATGCTTCTTTAATTGCTGCTTCCTCTTTTTTCACTTCTGCTTCCTGTTCCGCATGTTTGTCAATTTCCTTTTCGACCTCTTTTGTATCATGCTCCAACTTCGCTTCTTCCTCCGCAACTTTGTTGAGTTCATCTTCCAGTGCTTCAACTTCAGGTTCGGTCGCTTCCTGCTCATTTTTGAGCTGTTCTATTTTGTCCTTCAAATCATCCAGGCTTAAGCAATCTTTATCATCAAATAACCGGTAGCGACTGATCAAATCCTTTACCGAAGCATCCAGCTCATCTAACTTGTCCAACGAAGTACCAAGCTTGCCTTTCAAGCCCGATTTTTCTGCAACCAAATCGAGCAAATTTTCTTGTAGTTTTTCCAGATTGGCAACTTTGGACTCATAATCAGATTTGATGTTTTCCAACTTATCCGTCATTCCATCTATTTTGCTCTGGAGTTTGGTTTCCTTTCCAGCTAAAATTCCAATAGTAGAGCTCAGCACATCTCCCTTTGCAAGGAGTTTATCAAGCTTTTCAGCGGCAGATACCAAAACGGGAATGCCATCCTTGCCCAATTTCAATTTATTCTGAAAGAGTTTCAGGTTGCTCAACTTGTCTTTGATATTGCCCGCGAAGCGCTTAAACCAGCCAGCTTTCTTTTTTAATTTCTTTTGTGTTTCTTGCAGTGGATTGATTTTTGACAAAAGGGCTTTCAAATCTTCCTCACAAATGCTCAATTCAGCTCTCAAAGCATCCTCAGGCTTCAATGCATCCAATTGTGCAAGCAAATCCTCCAAAGCTTTTTCTTTGCGCGCTTCTTCTGCCTCCTCCGCTTTTACTTTTTCTACTTCGTCAGCAGCAGCATTGGCATCCTTTTCCAGTTGCGCTTGATCTTTTCCTAAATCTTCTAATTCATCTTCCAAATCTCCCAGTTCTTTTTCTACATTATCTTTTTCCTTTTCCAAATCTGCAAGATCCTTCAAAGCCTTGTCTTTCGCCGTTTCTTCTTCATCCACTTGAGCCGCCAAATCCTTACATCTATCTTCCACATCTCCCACTTGTTGGTTCAATTCATCCAACATCTTTTTGGGTTTATCATCCAGTTTTGCCTGTAATTCTGCCTTTTTCTTTTCCAATTCTGCCAATTTATTTTTCAGCTTCTCAATTGCAGCAGAACGCTTCCCTGCCTCAGTTTCCAGAGCATTTGCTTTGTTGATCAACTTGTCATATTTGTCCTTGAGCTTTTTCGCTTTGGAATCAAGGTTTTGAACCTTTTTCTCTAGTTGTTCGCCCTTATTAAATAAGCTTCCAATTTTGGACATTAACCCTGGTCTATCCTTTTTGGGTTTGAACAATTTCAATCCGCCAAGTAACTTTGTAGCAGTTTTGACTTTAGCCAGCAATCCTGCCGGTCCGGGCAACAAGGCGACAAATTTTGACTTGAGTCCATCCAATAATTTCTTGAACAACCCTATTTTGGGAACTGTAGCTGCCACAGCATTAGCGATTCCTCCAATCCTGTCCTTCATGCCTGTTTCGCATGGCAGATTGCTAAGCCTATTTTTCAATTGCTCTACTTGTTCCTTTTTGCTGAGTTTTTGTCCAGAATTGTTATTGTTAGGAGCAGTAGCAATGACAGGTTCTTCTAATGGCTTTAAAGGGTTTCCGTCCTCATCAAAATATCCCTGGACTATCCCCAACTTCTTATAAACCGGAGCCATATCTTCCGTTTTTGATCCTTTTGCATTTTTTAAGTCCTCGACATCTTGTGGACACTTACTTCTCATTCTCGTGTATAGATTCATTCCTCTATGGCTGCTTCTCCATCCGCTTTTCTTAAAAGCATCTACATCCGCTTTTGCTTCAATGAACCTGGCAAAAGCGGGATTTTGTTCGTATTCGTAAGCAAACCAACTTTCCAACTGATAATACCGAACACAATTCTTCCCACCAAGCTGAAACCCATCGTATTTGGATTGCCAACCAGATTTACCACTGTGTTCTTTTTTTATTGCCTGAAATTCCAAATAAGCGTCCATGAATTCCTGAGTTCTTTGGGCATTATCCACAGTCACATCTATTAGGCGGGACTGGTTCAATTGAATAGCAAATATTTTGGCTAGACAATCTCCATTATTGCACACATCCGAATTGACATTTTGTGCATGAATGATGGTAAATGAGCCTACAAATAATGAAAATAGAATCAATCTTGTTTTCATATCCATGAATTTTTCAGGTGCTGTTTTTTTTCGAGGTAGTCATATACAACCTCCTTCCCCTGGGATGATTGGTTCTTAGAGAATGTTTGAATTTTATTTTCCTGTTCCACAGGCATCCCCTTTGTACAGTTGGTAAAAATTGATCAAAGTTCCCTTTGAATTAGGACGCTCTGGCATCCACTTAACTAAAACTCTACCAGAAAGGAGATCAAGGTCAAACTAAATACCTGACCTTGATCTTAATCTTAATCTTAATCTTAATCTTAATCTTAATCTTAAACTTAAACTTAAACTTAATCTCAACTTACCTACCAAAGACCTCCACTTCAGAAAGGCTCAGCACATTCCCCGCTCCAGCATCCTTATTCAAAGTGATTCGAACATATCTTCCTTTTTTATCATCATCTACCTCCAAATGGTTTTCGGCTTCCTTTGTAAAGGAATAAGAAGCATCGCCAAATTGAGTCCCTTTGTTGTTGGCACTGATGGCTGTTTCAGAAACATGAATGGTGAAATCCTGCAAACGCTCCCAACAACAATCGGTACGATTGTAAATTCGGATTGCTTCAATATCGTAAACAGCACCTAAATCAACTTGCCACCAAGGATTGGCATCTGTACCGTTGGTATGTGTTATATCATTTTCAGCAGCTCCATTTGCAGCATATTTTCCCGTTGTCACACCATTTACAGCATTTGAAGCTGTGGATTTATATGCCGTAGTAGATTGCGTAGCTGTTTTATTCAATGCCAGATTTTGCATTGGATTGACTTCTACCGCACATGGAAAAGCTTTCACTGGACGACAAAGGGTAAGGTTATTTAAGGCATTGCCTTCCTGCTTTCCATTTGCAAAGTTTTGCGACCAGGGATAGGATGGATAAGTAGAAGCCTCACCTGAACGATAAATCTCATTTTTGAAATTTCCCAATCCCTTTTTGTGCAAGTTTTCATACATCGTATTCAAATGTCGCTTAAGTGGCATCGCCCAGCCTCCACCTGGCAAATCCCTTGAAACGCTTATGGCATCTGCATAACTATATTTCCCTAAATCTTTGTAGGCAGTAATTAAACCAGCTTCCCCTCCTTCTTCTACTGAGACGACAATTCCACCACAAGGATGTGAATCACCAGGCTTATAGACTGTTTTTTCTTCAACCGGAATCAGGTTCCATTGTTGGTTGGGACCTCCGTGGGGTGCCCAAAGCAATACTTTACCGCCATTTCGATTAAAGGTGTAGGAATCAGCGTCCAAGCACCTGTTTCCAGCTTTTGGCGCTGCAGAAGTAATGCGGTAAGTGCCGTTGCTATTTTTGGTCACTTTCCATGCCTGGTTGTTGTCCGCATCGTTTCTGTCCCACAATTGAACCTTTCCTCCGTTTTTGGTAAAACTATAGGAGTCTGCATCCAGATAGATCACCCCTCTTGTTGCATCACTCATACTTAAAATGTGATAAGTATCTGCATCAGGATCTTTAATGAACTTCCATTTCTGGTGCATGTAATCGTGGTCGCCATCCTGCTGCCACAATTGTACTTTCGTACCGTTTTTGCCCAGGGTATAACCGTCTGTATCCAATACTCTGCCCTCTGCTTTGGGAGCTGCAGATGCAATTAAAAATTCTTTCCCGTTCAGATCATCAAATGGATCTTCAGAAAACAGGCATGGCAAGTCACCTGCAGGGTCACAATTTTCGGTATTCCATTCTCCGATGATATGTATATCGTGCATGCCATCCGCGATAGGATAAATGACCCACCAGTAGCCGAAAGATCGATGTGCAAATAACATATACTTACCATCCTCTCTGACATATTTACTGCATCCGGACTGAACATCATCAGACTTGATATATTTTCCGTTCTTGTCTGCTGTATTTCCTGAAATCCTGGGTTGGCTGGCACAATCTGATTCACTATATTTATACCAGATTACATTTTGTGATTGCGCCTCTGTACCGATCATAAAAATTGCGAAAATTGCGAAAATTAACTGTTTCATTGTCTTTGATTTTTGATTTTGAAGTTGTTTTAAAAAGTCTGCTGAGATTATCAAAACAACTTCTTGATAAGAATTAATTCATAAGTTCCACATTATCAGTATTTTACAAAATATTGTTTTTAACAAATTGAACAATTTTGAACCCTTGAACGATTTTTTACACAAGCCCATCCCCACGTCTCTCCTGTATGTGCACCCCCAAAAACAACAGGGTTCAACGATGGTATTTCAGAATTACATTTCTACATAGTCAATCGTCCGTCCATTCGTACCTTGAATCGGGCGGAAATTGCTTCCCATAATATTCTTAAAAGCATTGATTTGGGCAGTCCTTGCCTGCACTTTGTTTTCCATCACTATCCAGGTCACAACCTCACTACAAGGTGGGGTAGTTAGAGTACCAGAATAGCGGTATTGGCCGCGATTGCCCGGAAGCAAATTGAAGGGTTGGTAGGTTAGACTTTCATTCACATAAGGCTGATTTTCACTTGAAGATAGATGAACAAGAAATTGGGCTAAAAAGTCACTGGATGCCCCTACTTCAAAAAGTACGCTGATCACGATGTACTTATTCTCCCAGATGCTGCAACAAACAAAATGGGCTTCGAGCGGGGCATAAGTACCATCTATCTGGTGCTCGCTATTGGCATGGAAATGAAATTGCCCAAGCGTAAAATCATTAAACAGACCATTCGAAATTAAAGTTATCTCCATCCGTTTTCTTGTAATACCTTAAATGGAGTTTTGCCGTATGCTTTCTCAAATTGAGCAATAAAGTAACTCACCTTTGAGTAGCCTATGGCATGTGCTGTTTCTTTTACGGTTCGATATTGTCCAATAATCAGGAATTTCATGGCTTGTTTTAGCCGGTACTTGCGAAGGTATTTTTGAGGAGAAAGACCGGTCATTTTTTTAACTTTTCGAAACAAGTCTCGTTCACTGACTTTCAAGGCAGTTGCCAAAGATTCATTGTTCAGGGTATTCGATGTGGGATCTTTTTCAATTATTTCATTCAACCGGTTGAGCCATTTTTCTGAGCCCGAAATTTTAGAAGGATGTTTATTTTGATTGGAAGTATATTCTGTTGGTGAATGCATTTTCATTTGTTTTTTTGATGGCTCAAAGATGCCACAAATGCTTACTTGCTGCCAAAGACATTTTTCACAATTTACCACAAAAAAAATAAAATTTTTTTATCAAAAAATTTACTTAAAAAACTAATTATCATAATTTTATGTTTACAATATTACCACAAAAATGAATGCAATAATTTCTTCAAAATTCATTAAAATAATACAGACATTCGATGAAAACGATGTCAAACATTTTGTTAACTGGTTGCACTCTCCGTATTGCAATTCCAATAAGAATCTCATTCGACTTTTTGATCAAGTCAAAAAATACTACCCCGAATTCTGTCATCCCAAATTGACCAAAGAAAAATTATTCAGAAAAATACTTCCAAACGGGAAATTTAGCCACCGTAGAATGAACAATCTGCTTTCGGAGGCTTACCTGGCAGCAGCAAATTTCTTGACTGTTCACAACCTTCAAAAAGATAAAATTCTACAAAAAGATCTATTGACAAAAGAACTTCAAAATCGACACCTGGAAGATTGGTTTTTTAAGGGAATTCAGAAGGAAATTTCGCGTTTGGAAAACAAAGTGGTAAAAGACTGGGAAGATCATCTGCAATTACTACAACTCAACCGCCGATTATATCACCACCCTAATCAAAATCCAAGGTTACAACCCGGGAGCCAGACAATTGTAAAAATGGGAGAACACCTCGATTTGATTTATTTGCTTGAAAAAGCCGCAATAATCAACGAAAAAATAACCCGATCCAAGGTTTTGAATAATGAGAACCACGAGGTGCATGATGAGATGGACAAGTGGCGCCTACTCAGTGAAGGAATCATACATCCTGCCATTGATTTCTACAAAATGAGATTTGACTACTCAGAAGAGAATCAACTTGAAAAATATTTTGACCTGCGAAATACCTTTTTACAACGATATGAGGAACTCAATGAAAAGCAGCTAAAAATTCACTTCATCTCTTTAATCAACGACAGTATTAGATTGGTAAGAGCCAGACAATTTGACATTACAGAATTATTGCCTCTTTACAAAATGGGCCTGAAGTCAGAAATATTAATACATGAGGGCATACTACCCTATTCCAACTTCGTGGCAATTGTAGCTGCCAGCAATACCAAAAGGGATTTCGCATTTTCAAATGAAATGATTGAAGTATATACCGACAAACTGGATTCCAAAGTCAAACCAGACGGCATATTTTGGGCAAAAGCACATACAGCGTATTATAGAGGAAACCTGAACAATTGCCTGGATTATTTGCTTGGACACGACTTTAAAGTCAAGTATTTTCAAAAAATCACCAAAGTCCTTACGACACAAGTATACTTTGATTTATACCTTGAAAATGACGCTTATCAAAGCTATTTATTCAATTATTTTGATTCTTTTGAGAAATGGATACTCAGAGAAAAGTTTGGCGCAACACTCACCAAAAAGAGTTACCTGCGTTTTGTTCAGATAAGCAGAACATTAGCCAAAGTCTACACAGATGTAAATTTTAACGCCAGGAAGATCAGCAATTTATTGAAAAACGAATCCAATATTCAAGCCCCAGAATGGCTTGGAAGAAAAATAGAACAGATAATTAAAAAGAAAAATGGAAGGTCCTAAAAAGTGAATTTTAATTTGGCAAATTGAATTTGGGAGGCGAACGCAAAGTCGCCACCCAAATATTAGTTTAACCCAACAAGCTAATTTATTATCTCCTCATTAATAATGATCTCCTGTTCCGTTTTCAATGTCAATCCTGACAAATTATTGGAACCAATGGCAAAAGCGACATCCAAAGTGCCAATACCTCCAGTATAGCTGTTGACGGAAAATGTTAAAGTTGAAACATTGCCGTTTCCATCTTCAAAGTCGAGGTATTGGATATCTTCCAATACATCTTCTGAAAAATCATGATTACTTGTAAAGTCAACTAAAAGTTCACCTGAAGTTTGAGAGCTGGTCACCTCTTCCACCTGAATTTGCAGTGTTATAGCTGCTGCTAAAGGTTCTTCTGTCTCAATAGTTTCTCCAGATGAAATAGTTCTGGTCTTGAAAACAGAGAAATCATCATGGGTTTCGATGTTTTGAAATACTTCATTCTGAGGTATAATCAAGGATTCCTTGGTACAGGAAGTGGACAATACAATCAGGGCAAAAACGAATACTGAAAATAAATTTTTCATAGCACAATAATGGTTTAGGTGTTCCGGCTCGTCGCCTGGCGACGAATTCCGGAACGATTAAGAAAAATGAATAGGGGATCAGCTCGCTTGGCAGGCGAGCACAGTTCATTTCCGTTCCCAACCCATCATGTGCACCTGATGAGTGAGTTAGCACATAGCCCAGTGAAGTGAAACGAGGGCGACTCGCATCACGACTAGCGGAGTATCCAGAGGTTTGGAATCCTGAATTCCCAGTCTGTTCTTTAAGGGAATTTCAACTTAATAGACCTCATCTTTTGTCATAAAAAAATTAGATTTTGATTGATTGAACAGGTGATCTTGGCACAGTGTACAGCATTTTTGTTGATTAATAATTTTTGATGAAAAATCTGCGAGAAGTTTTTTGAAGGGTGTTTATTTCGTTCACATATAATCAAATTACCACGAGGAGGAAAAAGTGACCTTGTTTTTTCAATAAAAAATAAATCTCTATAAAAATCAAATCTAAAATATTGATATTCAATCACTTAAAATTATTTCTTATTTTTGAGAAAAATCATTTTTTATTTCTCAATAGACCAATTCTGCCAATTATACCCCAATTCTGCCCGGGTTTTCAAAAAATATGCATTGAACGTATTTTTTCTCTCTATTTGGTATATTCTATTCTTTAATAAATCCGGTGTTATGAAAAATCACTTTTTCCCGATTCTCTTATTTTTCGTAAGCTTTGGTTTTGAAACTATTTTAGGGCAGGCGTCCTGTTTGACTAATGAAAAAGCTTTGAGCGAAAAATTAAGTGAGCATCCAGATTATGCAGAAGCTATCGGTTTATTGAATGCCGGCAAAGTGTTAAAAGCCAGAGCTCTTTTTCAAGAAGCTTCCACTGACTTTGAGAAAGAAAAAAATTGGGAACTTTTTGTGCTTTCCACGGCAAAGCAGAGTTCGACCTATAATAGAGAGGAAAATTTTCAGAAAGGCATTGAACTGTTAAATGAAGCTTTACACAAAATTGAAAAACAAGTACCTCATCATCTTCAATTCCAAACTTTCATTTATTACCAAATTGGCGCCAAATACTGTTCCATTTATCAATATGATTTAGCGCTTGATGCATACAATAATCAACTCAAATTACTTCATAAGCAATATGGGGAAAGTTCCAATTGGGAATTTGTAATGGTTTATAATGAAATTGCGCAGGTTTATCAAAAATTAGGCAATAACGAGCTTTCCTTAGATTATTTTTTACGTGCAATTTCAATTGTAGAAGATCAAAATCTCGCCAATTTAAGCTTGACAATGCGTACACTATCTGGCTTAGTTGGCACTTATTCCTTTCATCTGGGAAAACATGCAGAAGCAATTAAAACAGCCAAAAATTTTCTGGATCTGGCTATTGAAAGATATGGTAAAAATGCTTTAGAACTAGTTGACTTTTATCTAATTATGGCTAAAACTTTGAGTCTCATGGATGAAAGAAAACAAAGTTTGGGTTATTATAAAAAAGCACTTTTCTTATTGGAAAGCGAAGGAATGCATGACAGGAAACTTCAAATATTTAACAATCTTGGCTTTAATTATAAAGCCATAGGCAATTATGATCAGGCACTCTTTTATTGGCAAAAATATCTGGATGAACAAAAGAAGAACCCCAAAATTAGTACTGAAAAAATTGTAATTGCCACTTCAATGGCTGGCATTTTTCTTGCAAAAAAAGAATATGATAAAGCAATTGAATATTTTAATCAGGCTGATAGCTTCTTACAAGTCATTAAACATGAAATTGTTAATGAAGAAAGTCTTTTTCATGCCAAAAGATCCTTCCACTGGAATTATGCTCAATTTTGGAAGGCAACCCATCAACCTCAAAAAGAAAAAAAGCATCTTTTAGAATTAGTCAATAATTATTCTAAAAAAGGTTCAGAATGGTATAATTCAGGCAATTACCGGCAATTGGCGGGCATTTATGCACAGGAAGGAAACATTGATTCAGCCTTTTATGCCAACCAACAAGCCATTATAGGACTTTGTAATCGTTTTAATTCGTCAGATATTAAAGATATTCCCTCAGTAAATGATTTGAATAACTATTTGTGGGTTTACCCTACCTTAAATCAAAAAGTATGGCTCTATTCTTTGAAAGCTAAAGATGCAAAAGAACAGGAAGACAAATTACAACTATTTAAAGCAGGAATAGAAATAGTTGATCTTGCCGACGAATACCATTTAATTAATATGAAACAGGCCAGCTTATTGCGTGGAAGTAACAGCAACAAGCTGATTGAATTTTCATCTTGGAACTATAAGTCCGGATTAAGCCTGGCTTATGATTATTATGAACAATGTGCTGAGGAAACCAGCATAGAAAAAGGGTTTTATTTTGTCCAAAAGATGAAGTCCCAAAACCTTTGGCAGTCATTATTGAAAAGTGATGCCTTGAGTTTTGGAGCATTGGACGAAACGATTTTGCAAACTGAAAAAACCCTTCAAAACGAAATTAACCTCTATGAAAAAAAGCTCCTGGAAGCAAGGGCAAATAAGGATACTCTTTTAATTAACAAATATCAAAACAAGCATCTTTTTGATTTGAAAAAAGATTTTGCCGATCTACAGGAAATGCTTGAATCCAAATATCCTCAATACTTTACTTCAAAATATAATTTCACTGCCGAGACAGGAAAATCACTCCAAAAAATATTGGAAGAAGATGAATTGCTCATCGAATATGTGGTTCACGACAATTCGCTTTACATTTTTACAGTTAGCAAAGATCAAAAGCTTCAATTTCATAAAATTCCTTGTGACGAACAGAAAATAACAGAACGTATTTTTAGCCTTAAACAACTTCTTGAAAACTCTTCGATGATGAGAAAGAGAAGTCGGGAAAAATTCATCAACTTAAGCCACGAATTATATGCCCAATTTTTGCAACCAATTGAAAAGCAATTAGCGGAAAAAAGACGACTTGTGATTATTGGAGATGGCATGACCAATTATATTCCTTTCGAAATTTTACTGAAAACCAATGAAGTTAAATCTTTCAAAGAGTTAGATTATTTAATCAAAAATCACGAAATTTCCTATCATTATTCATCTACGCTTTTTGCCAAAGCAAAAGGAAAAGAAACAGTAAAACATTCCGGAATATATGCCTTTGCTCCAGTGTACGACGAGGGCAATGATGAAATCCTTGCGTTTGAAGGCTCAGAGAATGAGGGCTCAAATTCGACACTTAGAGCTTTTAAAACTGACGGTAGTTTTTCACCACTTCCTCAATCGGAAAAGGAAGTACGATCCATTATTGCCTTATTTAATAAAAACAATAAGCCAGGAACCAACATTTTAGATTTGAGAGAATTTGCAAGTGAAGCATCCCTGAAATCCAATTTGGAAAAACCTTATCAAATTGTTCATATCGCTGGACACAGTTTTGCAAACTTGGAAAATCCAAAATTCTCTGGAATTGCTTGTTATGAAGATAAAAAGAATACCAAAGAAGATGGTACGCTTTATACTGGCGAAATCTATAATATTCGTTCAAAAGCCGATTTAGTGACTTTAAGTAGTTGTGAAAGCGGCATGGGAAAACTTCAAACTTCAGAGGGCGTTTTGGGTTTAAACAGAGCCTTTATTTATGCGGGCACTCCAAATGTAGTTTACTCCTTATGGAAAGTCTATGATAAGGTCAGCGCAAAACTGATGGTCGAATTTTATAAAAATATCCTTTCCAGCGCATCTTATGCTTCGAGTTTGCGTTCAGCGAAATTGAAATTATTGGATAGTGAAGCAACTGCTTCTCCTCATTTTTGGAGTCCGTATTTATTGATAGGACGGTAATCGCCCAAAAATTTGGCAGACTACTATCTCACTTCAAATTTCTCCACAAAATAAACCTTCTCCAGACCAGTATCCTCAATCATATAATAATACAATCCAGGCTGAAGGTTCAACTCTTTTTGAATACCTAATCGATAAGCATTTTCTTCGAAATTGTTCAAGATCAGGTCATGTGAATCAAGGGGATTAAAATCCTCAAAAGCAGCCTCATCATTGGTAAAAAGATGCAATGTAAAGTTTTTTCCAAATAGATTCTCTTTTGTCTTCAATACTACAACCACTTGAAAATCAATTGGTTCATCCTTGTTAGTTACTTCTAAATTTTCTTGTTTTTTTTCAACAACCAGTTCGTAATTATCGCGTCGATTGTTGTTGATATAAAACTCTAGCCTTGGGTTGGGAGCAAAGTTTTCGGCGATTGGCCGAAGAGCTTTTTCTGTAGGTTTTGTCTTGGGATCTAAAGGTTTTGCAGCATCTTGCTGAGGTTTTTTTTGAGTTGCCTCTGGTCTTTTTGGAGATTGATGCACATCTTCGGGCTTTTGATTTTCTTCTTTAATTTCAGTAGAACCTAGTTCTTTTGTTGTGGTTTCCTGGATTTCGGCTGGGGCTTCCCTCATTACTTCAGAAGTCGATTTTTCTTGATTAAAAAACCAGAACGCCCCAATCAATAAAAAAAGGAGCATCCAGAATAAATATCGCCAGGAGAATCCTGAGCCATTTGGCTCTTTTGTAACTCGTCGATTTAAAATATGAAGATTTTGGCGTAATTGATTTTCAGGTGTATCCGCCAGAAATTCTTTCATCTCTCTGTTCAATTGTACTTCGGATGCCAGCTCTAAATCGGACTTCAATTCAGATTCAAATGCCTTTAACTCATCGCCTTGCAATTCATTATCCAAATATTGCTGGATTTTATGATAGGTGTTTTCTTTGTACTCCATGACCCTTATTCAGTTAAGTTTTGGTATAGCCTGTCTTTTCTAATTCGCTCTGCCAAACTCAATTTGCATTTGTACTTTTTCCGTTTGGCATATTCCTCCGTATAACCCATTGTTTCGGCTATTTCCTTTCCAGAAAAACCATTAAATAATAATTTCAGTACTTTACGACATTCTTCGGTCAGCTCCTGAAATTTTTGGTTAAACAATGCCCATTTTTGAGTTTTGAGAAATCGCTCTTCATACTGCTCTTCATAACCAAATTCCCAATCGCTTTCCAAAGTGACCTCTTTATTGCTCTTTTTTTTCAACTTTTTTAACCAAATGCGTTTGCACACACTAAAAAGAAAGACATGAAAACTTGTAGTGAGTACTAACTTGTCCTGCATCACTTTGTTATAAATAATCAAAATGCCCTCCTGAAAAACATCTTTTGCGTCGTCTAGTGTTCCCGAATTTCTTTTGATGTATTTGACTACTTCTGGTAAGGATGTTTTATATATTTTTTCTAAGATGAGAAAGTCGTTTTCCTTTATGCCTTTTAAATAATCAGATTCGGTGATAGTGTTCATTCGCAATTACCAATTGTTTACCCAGATATAAATGTAATCCGCAAATATAGGAAAACATAAAAGCCCAACTCTTACCTGTTTCCATAATTAACCCATAAGCTTGGATACATCATGACTAAAAATGTATTGACCATACCAAAGTATTCAAGTATCCATATTGCTGCCCGTATCATGCGCAATCACAACATCCATCATTTGGTAGTTACCCATGAAAAGAAAATTGTAGGTGTGTTGAGTTCATTTGATTTGTTAGCCCTGTTAGAAAAACATCGTTTTGTTTCCAAAAACGCTCCAACTGCTTCTAAGTAAAAAATGGGCAGGCATTAAAAAAATCTTCCCTTTTCAGCCAATTCCAAAATCAAAATCAACAAGGTGACATCTTTAGAGGAACGAAAAAGGTGTCATCTTGTGCTCCCAAAACCAACAGAATGACATCTTTTTTCAAATAAAACCTTCTTTATGATAAAGAATGAAAAAGGTGTCACATGCTAATCAAAATAAGCGGACTACATGAATTAACTTCGGAGCTTTTCAAGGAATATTCTCAGTTTTTTCAATTGAAACTTGTCTCCTAAAATGATGAAACTGGATTTTTCGACCAAAGTAGTATCAGGAGAAGGATTGGCAATGTACCTCCCATCTGGAGTTTTATACCCAATGACATTGGCTCCAGTCTTTTTTCGAATGTTTATTTCTACAATTGATTTTCCGTGGAATGATTTTGGCAAATCCGAATAGGTAATCTCTTCAAACCCGATGTCCGATTCAAATTCATTGGTAATAAAAGAAAAGAACTCTACTGCATCTGGTTTATTGACCAAAGCTGCCATATAAAATCCGCCTATTCTATCGGGCATAATTACATGATTGGCTCCTGCTAACTGCAATTTCTTTTCAGATTTCATTTGAACTGCACGGCTGATAATGTTGACTTTCGGGTTGAGTTGTCTGGCAGAAAGCACGGTAAAAACATTGTCCGTATCATCTGGCAAAGCAATAATGATGGCTTTTGCCTTGCCTATTCCTGCCTTCAACAATATATCATCACTCGTAGCATCTCCTTCCAAATACAGTAATTTGTTTTCACTTTTTCCAATTTCAGATATGACCTCTGTATTGCGATCAATGACCACAAAATCCAGGTTATGTTTTACAAAATGTTCAGCTATTTCGCGACCATACCTGCCATAACCACACAAGATGATGTGTTCCTTGAGTTTCTCAATTTTACTACTGATGAGATTTAAATGCATTTTTTTAAAGATTTCGCCTCTTATGATGAAATAAGTAAATACAGAAATAGTATAGGCATACACCCCAATATTCAATAAAATCAACAGAGAGGTAAACATTCTTCCTTCATGGCTCAACTCCCTGACCTCTGTGTACCCTACCGTTGAAATCGTAATGATGGTCATATAGAAAGCTTCCTCAAGAGTATAATCTTCTATCCAATAAAACCCGAAAGTACCAACAGCTAGTGCACCAAAAAGAATTCCCCAGGCAATACGCCAATTTAGATAAGAGCTGGCATAAGAGTAGCTTCCAAATGTTTTGAAGTTAATATCCCATTTCATGAAAAGTAAAACTACATTTTTCTAAGAAGCTGTTAAGATTTAGCTTTTTCTTCATATGAGATGTATTTTTCTGTCAAATGCCCCGATGGCTATCGGGGATTCTGAGCTTCATAGCAGCGCTATGGGGCGAGGAATAGCTGAAATTTGACTGGAAAAGATGCTCATATGATGGAAAGTGTTAAATATTAACAGCTTCTAAAAAATAACAGGCGAAATAGCTTTTTACTATTCCGCCCGTAGCATACCACGTAAACATTATTAAAAGTTTGTTTGAATCAATAAATAACTTCTTAAATCCAAAATTGATAAAGATCCACATTTTCCAATCTGATAAAAATCACCCTTAAGAGCTGACTTTTGTCATCCTAAATACTCCCCTAAAGCAGACAATTTTGTGCTGTACTTATGAATCAAAAAAATATATTCAATATGGAAAATACACTTCAGGAAAAAGTAACGAGTGACCAAGTTCAAATTGCTCCATTCCAAATCAATCAAGCTTTGGTTGGGATGGCAATGGATGCAACTGATGAATCCCTTTTGAAATACATTGACTTCTTCTCCAACAAATTATCAGTTGAAGCAGCTTATTTTCTGCACACTGTGCCAAGATTTGACCTTTTCAGAGCTCTTTTTGAAAAAGATAAGGAGCCCATCGTAGGGCAATATGTGTTGAGCGAAAGCGTCATCAAAAGCATGGCAATAAAAATAAACAACCTGATTTCAAAAGAACGAGGCATCGAAGTCGAGTATGATGTACGTGAGGGAGATCCTTTGGAGGAAATTTTAAAGGATGCTGCAGAATTGAGTGCTGATCTAGTCATTATCGGGCAAAAAACCAATTCGGATAACCATGGAATTTGGGCAAAGAAATTGGCTCGCAAAGTGCCTTGTGACGCACTGATTGTTCCGGAAAGAGCAAAAACTTCTTTGAAAAAAATATTGGTGCCAATCGATTTTTCCCAAAACTCCATCAATGCATTGAAAAAAGCTGTTGGCATCAAAAAACAAATAGGAGCCGGAGTTGAAATAATCTGTATCAATGTTTTCGAAATGCCTGATTTTGCTTCCTACAATATCAGCAAGACACGAGAACAGTTCTATTCAATGGTAGAAGAAGATAGAATGGCAGCTTTTGAATCTTTTATCTATACTTATTTGCCAGACAATAAAAAGGACATTACCACGGTGCTCCTGAAAAAAGAATTGCCCTGGATTCCTCAATACCTTATGGAATATGCTGACCAAAATGATATTGATTTCATCATCATGGGTGCAAAGGGACACTCTAAAGTATCCCTCCTCCTGATGGGTAGCGTTACAGAGACGCTGCTTACCATTAATGATCGCATCCCCACTTTGGTGGTGAAGTAAAGATTTTTTTCCTCCTCAAATTTCCTAGAGGAGGAAATTCTTCTCAACAATTTTAAATAGATACCAAAACTAAATTTAATGGAAATTCAAATTCAATCAATCCACTTTCCTCCTAGCGAGGCATTGAACGAAAAAATCGAAGAAAGACTACAAAAGGCTTTTGGAAAATTTGCCGAAGCCAATCGAAAAGGACAACATTCTTCAACGCTTTATAAGGAAAAATACGAATCATGAAAGCTATTCTAATTCCTACAGACTTCTCTGCTTGCGCAACAGACGCAACCAATGCCGGTATGAAACTGGCAGAACGCTTTAATGCCAAGGTTCACTTCTATAGCCGTATCGATCTTCCCTGGAATTGGAAGACCTTGACAGAGGAAGAACGCAAAGAAAATCCTGAAGCGCTTCAAAATATCCACATTGCTGAGGTGCTTATGAAGGACATTAAAAAACAATACCCAAATGTAGAAGTAGAAACTGCCTATTCTGGGGGCAGTCTTGTAGAGAATATCGTTGACTATGTCAACATGCATAACATAGATTTCATTGTGATGGGGTCTCATGGTTCAAGCGGAAAGAACGAATTTTTCATTGGCTCCAACACACAACGAGTGATCCGAATGGTACATTGCCCGGTATTGGTTATCAAAGAGAAACTGGAAAATGTGGATTTCCGAAAGGTGGTGTATGCTTCCAGCTTTAATCGCAATGATAAAGCTGCCTTTCTGAAATTCAAGGATTTCGTCAAACATTTCATTCCTGAAATTCACTTGGTGGCTGTTCAGACTTCTTCTTTATTGGATCCACCGCTCATCGTGCAAAAAGAGGCAATGGAGGACTATAAAAAACTAGCTGCTCCATTTGATTGTCATATTCACATTTTGCGCGACTTTTCAATTGACAAGGGGGTCCGTTTCTATTCAGAAGAAATTGACGCAGATCTCGTTTCTATATCCAACCATTATCGCCACCCCCTCAAGCGGATTTTTGTAGGTAGCAATGTGGAGGCTTTGGTCAATCATTCCGATTTACCCGTCCTAAGTATCGATTACATAGAGAAGGATATGGAAGGAAAGCCAGATGGAAAAAATAAAAAAGAAAGAGAAGTGATGATGTAACTGCCGGTAGCATAGCATTCCTGAATTTCAACAATTTAATGTCCTTTCCTGTACCCCCCTAAAGGAGAGCATCTTCCCACAGTTCTTTTTATAACATTTTTTCAAACACATTTGGTGACAAAAATCACCAACCACCCTGACTTTTTTCATCTAACTGCCTGACAGTTGCTTCTACCTTTGAGCCATTCTTATTAACAATTCAAACTAAATCCTTTAATTATGAAATATTTTGCAATAGACCTCGGAACAGTTGTATTTAGATTCTTTTTTATGATGGCAGTCATTATCGCTGCTGGTTTTAGCGGACAATGGTGGGTAGCCGGTTTTGGTTTGCCAATCTTATTGAGCATCATGTTAGGGATAAAATTTGAGCCCAGGAAGAAAGTCTTAAGTAAAAAAGCAAAAACTGCCCGAGTAGAGACCGTTCTGAATAAAGGAACATTGGCAGTTAGTTAGTTTAACATATAGTCAACCATAATTAAGGGTTCTACATTGTTTAACAGCAATGTAGAACCCTTTTTTTATTTTTACCTTCTAATAACCCTAGGAGCTGCTCTACTCTAACCCCATGATACATGTTACGACACAATCGCCTGCCAATATCATATTAATGCAAAAACCTGAAAATAGCAAAGGATTTTTAGACAAAGAACATTTTGAATAACCCGTACCACGGCTCTCCAGAGCCGTACCTTACTTGAAATGCCTAAATTCCAATAAAATCAATGCACAACGATGAGCCTTTCGCTTGTCTTTTGCCCATTGTTCCACAATAAAGAGACGGAATAAACCCCTGGAGAAAAATCATTTACAGGCACTACGAATTGGTGACCATTTGACCATTTGCTGCTCCAAACTTCCTTTCCAGCAATCGTGCTAATCATGACTTTTTCAGGAATTTCATTGTCTTCAGTTAAACTTATCCAGAAATTTTGATTGGTGGGGTTAGGAAAAAGGGAGAAGGAAGTACTTTCCCTCAAAACTTCCGTTGAATTGACGAGCGCACCTTCCCATTTCCAGATGATGTTTCTTTCCAAAAATACGGCTGCCAAGCCCATGGCATACATCGTTTCATTATGCAAAACAACGGAAAGAGAAGGGTGATATACATGTGGTAGGGGCTCTGCCCAATTTCCAGTCCAGGACAATCCCCCATCACCGCTTAAATAAATGGCAGGTTGTCCTACAAAGTTTTCATGCCCATATAACAAGGTTTGACCTCCTTTGGAAATTACATCCTCCAAAATCGGAAATTGTTGACCATTGTCCACTAAGCCAGCACCGGCCAAAATCCATTGATTGCCATCTCTTCGCCATACTTTATCATCTGTATAGGCAAAAACGTGATTGGCTGTTCCCCAAATTCCTTCTACATTTTGAAAAGTACTTAAACCCGTATTGAAAGGCGAAAAGGTTTGGCCAAAATTAGTGGACTGATAAATTCCCAGACTTGATCTTAAATAAAGCACCCCATCAGAACTGGCAATTTGCCTAATAAAAGGAAAGGACGTTGGAATTTCCTCCCAGGTGCTGCCCAAGTCTGTTGAACGAAGCAGAAAATCCTGCCCTGGTCTCTGCGCAAAAATGATTCTATCAATTTCAGCGAAAATGTGATTGGAATTGTAAGGTTTGTAGAGTGTATCATTTGGGAGGATTTCCCAATTTTCACCTCCATCGAATGAACGAACAGCACCTTTTCCAAAGAATAATAGAGTGTCACCAAAGGTGAAGTGGTAATCAAAATGCCCAACATTTGCGACCAATTCCCAAATTATACCATCATTATTCGTCCAATATAAATCTCTGTCTGATGTAGAAAGAAAAAGCTTTTCTTCATTGGCATAAATGTATCCAAAGGAAAAATTATTGTTTACATCAATACTCATTGGCTCCCAGCCCTGATTGCCGGAAAACCAGCTATGCGCATCATTGAATGTTTTAAAAAAGCCATCACTTGTCCCGGCAAAAAGAGTATCTCCAATTGTTCCCAAACAGTAGGTACCTTGAGGCGTCAATTCAAACTCCCAGGTCTCTCCAGCATCCTGAGAACTGGCAACCAATCCACCACCCCCATTGAATACCCCCCATAAAGTATTGCCTTTGGATTTTAAATCTCGAACGTAATTGTATTTGCCCGTAGTTGAAGGAACAGTCAAAACATTCCAGGAATCTCCCAAATCCTGTGAACGCAAAAGATCGGAAAATTCAAGTTGTCTAAATTCGATGAAAACGCCATGCGCTGTAGGAAACAGAAATAAATTCGGATTGTCAATCCCATCCGTATCATAAGGAGCTGCTAAGGACTCCCAGCTTTGTCCATCATCAGTAGAACGATAAATATAATCTCTGGTGGTTGCCAATAATGTCTGATCCCCTACTCTTCTCAGGTCAAATATTTTTCCAGGAGAGGTTAAAGTGGTTTCCCAGCTAGTTCCATCATTCTGGCTTATTGAAATTGTATTTTCAGATGCACAGAGCAAATTATTGGTTCCTGTCTCAAATAAATAAGGTCTGGGGAAAGGCAAAGGTTTCGCTTCCCAGTTCAGTCCTATATCATTGCTTTTCCAGGCATCTGCTGTTTGCGCTTCCCAATTCCAGGCAAATAGGTACAATTGGTTATTTTTTGACAGGACTTTTGTTCTTCCATAAGGCAAATCCATTGGCAATTCCACAGCCAAATGCCAATTGAGTAAATCATCCGTATAGGCACAGGAGACTTTGGATTGGGTATACCTCGCAGTAAAAATTTTATCATTCAAAACCTCGAAACCATCCGCTAAGAAAGGACCTTCCGGATTGGATATTTCAACCCATTGAGCATTGGAAATCGAGATGTAAAACCAAAAAAACAGGTAGGCAAATAGTCGATAAATTAGAGATGTCCTCATAAGCTTTATTTTTGAAAATGAAATTTAATCAATCTTCTACTCAACGCTCTTTCATTTTTCAAAAACTGTCAGGAGGTTTCCATTCAATGTAAGGATGAAACTCTTATGCATAGCCATAACACCTCCAAAGCTAATTTAAACACATTTTGCAAAACCAGCAACCAGCAAAACATCTGGACAACCAGCACCCAGCAAACCAGCAACCAAATAAAAATTACCGTACCTAAATAATCGACTACCTCCTTTCAGATAGGTGTAACTCCTTCTCTATTTTAACACCATCCTTTTCAAAAACCACCTGATACTTTCCTGGCTTCAAATAATACTTGTCATTCTTCGCCGCTTCCAGTTCAATTTTGTCCTCCCCCTTCTTTTTCTTTTTGGAATTATTCAAATGTGCCTCATAATCCTTTGCAACCTTTTCATCAACTTCTGCATGATATTCAAGATAATTCAAACCTTTGGAAATAGCTGATTCCCAGGAATTTAAAACCAAATCTCCAGTACTTATGGTCACTTTTAACTTCCCATTTGTTTTTGAATATACTGAAAACTCGATGTCTGGTTCTGGAGCATCAGTCCACAAACTAAATGCATTACCCCAACGCGAACTGTAACGCACTTTTCCAATATCAAAGGCATACAAGTCTTTATTTCGAATGCTATCTACCAGCGCCTGGACATGTGCGACATTGGCGATGTAAATTGAGCGACCATGTGTCCCCACTACCAAATCATTATCCCTTGGATGCACCACCACATCATGAACAGGAGTTGCAGGCAAGTCTTTGCCCATTCTCATAAAAGATTGGCCTCTGTCAAGTGAAATATAAAGCGCATGATCGGTGCCTACGTATAGTAAGTCTGGATTTTTAGGATCTTCCTTAATGACATTGACTGGTTCCAGAGGCAAGTCTCTGGCAATTCGGTTCCAGCTAGCTCCATAATCTTCAGAAACGTAAACAAAGGACCGGAAATCATCCCAACGGTAGCCATTCAAAACACAATAGACCCTACCCTCTTCATGACTGGAAGCTTGTATGCGACTTACCCACATATCAGGTACCAAACCATTGGTGATGTCCGTCCAGGAGTTCCCACCGTCTTTGGTAACATAAACCAATCCATCATCTGAACCTGTATAGATTAAACCAAATTTTAAGGACGATTCGTGGATAGTCGTCAAGGTTCCAAATGCTACATCCCCTTTGATGCCACCTTTTGTTAGATCGCCTGAGATTTCGTCAAAATCGTCACCTTGATTAAAACTTCGCAGCAATTTATTGGACCCCATATAGAAGATGTCCTGATTGTGAACGGAGAGATGTATTGGACTCTGCCAATTCCAACGATAAGGGCGATCTCCTAGTTCGTGTTTTGGGGTAATGCCCGTTCGCCTGCCTGTTTTTTGGTTGATTCTGTAATAATTTCCAAACTGGAACCCGGTGTAGGCAATATTGTTATCCCGGCTATCAATAGCTACTTGCATGCCATCACCACCCATGATTGATTTGTAGGGATATTGACCTGAACCATGCCAACGATTACTTGCCCGATAGGTACTTGGACCAGCCCATACCCCATTGTCTTGCAATCCTCCATAAACTTTGTAGGGCTTCGCCATATCCACTGCCACATAATAAAATTGTCCCAAAGGTGGGGTATTGCATTTGTTCCAGTTTTCACCGTCGTCATAGGAAATATTAATGCCGCCATCATTACCTAAAATAATATGTTTGTCCCGATTTGGATTGACCCAGAGGGCATGATGGTCAACATGGACATTGTCTCCATTGATGTTTTCCCAATTCGCCCCTCCATCTTCCGAAATCAATATCGGAACGCCCATGATGTACAACTTTTGCGGATTTTGAGGTACCACTCTTATCTGACCAAAATAATAACCATAGGAATTGTATACATTATCCAGGTAATCTTCATGAGTACGTTTCCAGGATTTACCGCCATCTTTTGAAACATAAACTTCTGCTGCTATTACCGGTGTATCAAATAAAAGGGAATTGGCATCTTCCAGATACTCAGTAAGTGCCAATGGTTTGATTTTATCATTCTCTACCATTGCAATCACCTTGTCTGCCGAATATTTTTCAGGAAAGCGGTTATTGCTCAGAAAATCTGCAAGCTGCTCTTTTTCCAATTTTAAAAAATCCGCCTTGCTCATATCCCGAAGATCATCCTTGGTCAAATCTTCTGCCTCATCTTCTTTTTCTTTTGGTCTTCTGAAATAATTGTCCAGAAGGGCATATAAATATTCCTCCCCATCCTTCCTGGTCATTGCCAAACCAATTCTTCCGACTCCCTCGCCTGAAGGGAATCCATTTTTCTTCCCTGTTAAAGCCGTCCAGGTTTCTCCGCCATCCGTACTTTTGTGAATGCCGGAACCTTCCCCGGATTCTACAAAGTTCCAGGCACGACGCGTACGTTCCCAGGTAGCAGCATACAAGATATTTGGATCATCAGGGTCAATTAACATATCGATTGCTCCTGCATTCGCATTTGCAAAAAGTACCTTCCTCCAGGTTTCCCCTCCATCAGTCGTTTTATAAACCCCTCTTTCCTGATTTGGAGAATAGAGGTGTCCCAAAACAGCCACCCATAAAGTATTGGGATCTTCGGGATGTAAAATGATTCTTCCGATATGATGACTCTCCGGTAAACCTTTGTGCTCCCAGGTTTTTCCACCGTCGGTACTTTTAAACATACCCACACCAGAATAAGAAGAACGACTGGAATTGACCTCCCCACTTCCAACCCAGATAACGTTTCTTTCCCAATCCACCGCAATATCTCCAATGGTCATAACTATCTCATTATCAAATAAGGGTGTAAAGGACTGGCCATTGTTTTCAGTTTTCCATAGTCCACCAGAGGCATAGCCTACGTAAAAATGACTGGGGTCCTCTTCTCTCACATCAATATCTGAAACCCGTCCACTAAAGACTGTCGGACCAACAGATCGGAAAGGCACATTGGACACAAGAGAAGCATCTTCCAATACTTGGCGTTGTTCATAACTATTGATGCGTTCAGTTGCAGGGGTAAAGGGTGGTTGAGTTAGTTGACCAAAAAGAGAAAAGGCGATCAAACTAATGAGTAGGGCAAGTCGGTATTTCATTGTTTTGTTTTTTGTAATTACATTCAAAATATAGACTTGGCAAACTTATGGAAAAATTATGAATGTGTAAGAAACTGTTTTGAAATCGTCGATGAAATTGTTTATAGCTAATTTTTTTTTCAATTGAGGCGAAAAAACCGGAGTTTCCCGATAGTTATCGGGAAAGCTAAATGAGGATTTTTGCAACGAAGAGTGATAAAAAAATATGCATAAAAAAGTCATTGATCTATTTCAAAACAGTTTCTCAAAACAAAAAAAGCCCTGACTTTCGTCAAGGCTAACTAAAACTTTTCCCTTTCGGGATTCTTATTTGGAAAAAAACTGAAGTCTTATTAATTCTACAATGCTACTATTCTGCGATACTAGGATGTCACCTTTCTACATTGCAGTATAATAGTATGATAGTATTGATTAGGCTCGAGGGATTGCTTTGCGCTTTTCTGGCAATTTCTTAAAATAATCACTCCCCTGCATATTAAATTGAAGGTCATTCAAATCACTGTACTTTAAGAGTCCTTCAATATTTACCATGACGAATTCATCTTGATTATTGACCAGAAGTAGCACATCTGTTATAAACCCAAGTGCATCTTCTCTGAGGTGAAAATCTATTTTTTTACCTCCTTCATTTAAATTCATCAACAATTCAAAGTTGTCTTTCTTGATTTCTTTTAAAAAATGCTTGTAATCGCTTTTGGTAACCAGGTTTTCATCGTCCATAACCATAATGCGAATTTTGGAAATCTTTTCCAGCATTTCTTTTTCTTTCGACTCATCGGCATATTCTGCCGCCATTTTGAGCACCCAGCCCGACAAACTCACATTTGTGACGTTTTCGTATTCCATATACTTTTTATGAAAATTCTTGATGGATTGGTGCTGTGCAAAAAGAGGCAAACATATTATGAGTAATAGTGGGACTAATAGATATTTCATTTTTTAATGTTACAATTCTACAATTCTGCGATTCTACAATATATGATGCCACTATTCTACAATGCCATGATATTCCAATGCAGGCAATAATTCATTAAATCATTAATGAATCAATGCAATACATCATCGCAGAATTGTAGAATCGTAGTATGGTAGAATTAAATTAAGCAATAGGTCGCTTCTTCTTTGCTGGCTTTTTCTTCTTTTCAGGCTCAGGTTCTGGGTCTTTAAATTCTTTTCGGATGATTTCTTGCAAGAACGCTGCTAGGTGTTTGGTTTTGAGCCGCATTTTAGAACTGACCATCACGAAGGTATCTTCTTCATTGACTAAAATCATCAGGTTTTTGATTTTGCCATTTTTCTCACGTGCCATGATGTTGACTCTGGTTTCGCCATCGCGGACAAGAATCCAGTCATCAAAGCCTTTTTTTCTAACACCATCGGTCAATTGTTTTACAGATTGTACGGGCACTGGATTTTGCCCATCAGAAAACATAAGGCGAGTTCCTTTGAGGTATTTGACAAGGTTGAGCGCCATTTTCGCATCTTTTTCCTTCATTTGTTTCTTGGCTATGTTGCCACCTAAATGTATCAGCCAACCGGGTACTTTAAAATTTTTAACTGCCTTGCCTTTTTTATGTTGGCGATAGAATTTATTGATGGCTTGGTTTTGACTGAAGGAAGTAATGGGTATGGCGAGTAAACAGATTGCTATCAGAAAGTTTTTCATGGTATCGCTCCTAATTTCATGGTTTCATTGTTCTTCAAACTAAACTTTTTGAAGAACAATGAAACCATGAAAACGATGAATGAATTAGTGATTTCCACCTTTTCCCCTTGTACCATGGTTCTTATCATCAAATGCTTTTTGCAGTTTGCCAATCTTATCAAGGTTGATTTGACCAATGAAGCTAACAAGTACAAAATCTTCTTGATCTCCTCCGACTAGCAGGAGTAATTCACGCATCACATTGTCACTTTCTTTCACAAGGAATTGCACTTTTTCGTGCTTCCCTTCGCGAACTTCCATGAGGGTTTCATATTCGTTTTTGTTGATAATACTCAAAGCTTCTTCATAAAATTGACCAGCATTCTCCTCCGTGGTCAACACACGCAAACCTTTCAAATCTTCTACAACCTCTAGAATGGCTTCAGCTTCTTCATCTTCGAAATCCAAATCCATTCCCTTGAACATTTCAAACAACTTTCCACTAATGTAAACTACTGTAAAGCGCTCGTCTTCCAGGTATTTATCGAAATATTTTGATATGGCGTCTTCCTGCGCCTGAACGCTTGTATTAATGGTCATAAAAAACAACAATCCGAGACAAATAGTCAGGTATTTCATAATAGAATTAATTGAATAATTAGGCCCTTGGCATTTAGCTGTTACAATTGGTAATTTTATAGCCAACTATAACTCTAAAAGTCAATAGCGAATAATGGAATGGTTAGTTTTGAATTTTAGCCCTTATTTGGCGCCTACAAGGACGATAGTTTCCCAACTAACTTATTTGTAAATTTTATTGGTTTTCTTGACTTTGGAAACCTGGGTAGAGGCTTTTTTGGAGCCTTTGCTGAGTTTGGAAGCCAATAATTGCAGCGCTTCCCTGGTCACTTCATATGCTTCCTCTGATGTTTCTGGTTCGTATTTTTCCCAATCAATCTCTGAAACGGTAGATGTCGTAGTGTCATTCAAATTCTGTAGTGTAAAAAAGGCTCCTATCAAAATCATTACTGCAGCTGCAACCCTCAGGAATATCATTCTTGTACTACGCATTTGAACCACTTTTCCTTGATTTTCAATCTTTTGGAATAGTTTCTCTTCAAAATTGTCGCTCAAAAAGCTTTGCTTTTCTTCCTCAAAGTATTCAAATAAAGGGGCATACGCTTTTAAATCATCCGACACCTCCTCTTCCTGGAAATAAGTCCTTATTTGAGCTTCTTCCTGAAGAGAGCTTTCCCCTTCAAAATATTTTTCAATTAGTTTGTTGATTGAATTTTCCATTTTCAGTTTACTTAATTTCAAAAAGTTTGGTTTTGATCAATTCTGCTCTGATGTTTTGTCTGGCTCTAAATAAATTTACCTTGACTTGTCCAAGCGGCAGACTCAGGGTATCCGCGATTTCCTGATAAGTCAATCCTTCAATGTCGCGCAAGTGCATCACCAGTTTTTGCTTTTCCGGCAGTTGATTGATTAACTTTTTGATATGTTGAAAGGTATCTTTCATGGCTGTTATCTGAAAAGGCGATGCGCTTTCATCTTTGGTATCGTATTTTGCGTCCAATGACTCTACTCGTTTGTGTTTTGAACGCAATTTGTCAATGGCCTGATTGCGCGTTGCCCGCATACACCAGGCTTCTACATTCTGAATCTCTTCCATCTTTTCGCGATGCTTCCATAATTTGATGAAGACTTCCTGAACAACGTCTTCTGCCTCAGCAGCATCCTCCACAATGCGGAGTGCAAAGCGAAACAACTTATTCTTGATTGGTAATATTTGTTCTCTAAATTCTTTCAGGCTCATAATCGAAAAAATGACGAAGGGGATTTTATAAAGGTTACAATTGAGTTAATTTTTTCTATTGCTTGTTGTCAGTTGTCAATTGTCAACTTTGATAACTCATTGAAAATGAAACACATACCAAATAATCTTTTTTTTTCAAAAATAATAAAAATCAACCGACAACCGACAACCGACAACCGACAACCGACAACCGACAACTGACAACCGACAACCGACAACTGATAACAGACATCTACTTAACCTGATACTCAATAGCCATTCCAATATCTTCCTTAAGTGCTTTACCCACAATTTCATGTCCACGTTCATTCCAGTGAAAATTATCCCAGGAATGAAGGATCTCCCCATTTTTTTTGGCTTCATTTAAACGATGGATATTGGATTCCATTAACCAAATATCGAGCTCTTTACAAATTTTGCGAAGTTCATCTATTTGAGGGCTAAAGGCATCCGCAATCATCAGATAAAATCTGCGATCTTCGCCCACAATGGCTTTGGCTTTCTTAAGAATGTTTTTGGTCATCGCCACCGAAGTTTTGAAGGCAGGATAATCCAGCCCCATAGTACCTATCTTATGTTCAGCAGTTTTTTTATTTCTTTCTATTGGATTTCCAAGGCTTTGAATGATGAAGCGGTAGAAACAAGACCAATTCCACAATTTCTTCCAAAAAGTCAGGGGCACTTTGTAGACCGTGTTTTGATTCTCTTTCAAATAAGGTCTCCTTAACCCAACCTGATAAGAGCTTTCCTTTTCCAATTCCCAATAATTGTCGATGAAGTCATTTGAACAAAATTGCAATAATACCATATCCGGATCGAGTTGGTCAACATATTGCTCCAAAATCATCAATTCCTGATAGGTACCAAACCCTGCCATGCCATAGACGTAAAGATTGATTTTTAGTTTGTCTTTCCAAATCTGAAAAAATGTCTTGTCATCAGAAACCTCTACAGCTTGCGTAAAGGAATCTCCTACCAAAAGCAGTGTTGGCTTTTCAGGATTGATATTCTTTTCAAAATATCGAAATCCCTGTTCCTGGAAATTCAAATTGACTTGGTAAACCTGGCCTTCTGCATCTTTCATATCTCCTTGCCAGGCATAGTTTTCTTTGCACTTCCAACCCAGCATTTCATCCTTCACCGCAGTATTGAATGGGGGTAGTTTTTCAGGTTCCTTCTCAAAGCTTATCAAAAGTCGGGTTCCTACTTCGCCCGCTATCAGAAAAATCACTATCGCCAACAAAACCAAAATGAAATTAAACAGTATTTTTTTGCTCATTGAAAATTTGTTCTAGTTTGAGTTTTGGAGCTTAATAAAGGGTCGGTTATTAATAAAAATGAAAATCTCAAATACTACTTCACCATTTTCATTTTCATTTTCATTTTCATTTTAATTTAAACTTTCATTTAACGCTCCTTACCCATTCGATTCATTCCGACATAATAAATCAAATGCCAGCCGTCAGAAAGTTTTGCCCACCGCCTTGCCATTCCGTAGTGACCAGATTTATGTATAATTTCTTCATAAATCAGATCTTCAGTATAGGGTGTAAATTTTCGTTTAAACTCACTCATCTCATAATCAATCGGTCTATGCATTACCCAATCTTCTTTTTGCCAATAGTATTTCTGATCTCGATTAAAAGTACTGTCCATACCTGCATGATTGGGGAAACCTTCAAGTGGCCAGGTAATGTGATTGATTTGAAAAATACTGTCTGAATGGAATTGTTGGTAGAAAGTATAAAATTCGGAAAGGTCAACTTCAGGCTCAGAACCGGAATGACTTTGTTCTTGGGCATTGTCACCCCCACATGAATAAATCAACAGTGCCAAAAGAATTGGGAAGAGTTTGTGCATTGTACGAAGTTTTTGCAAAAATAGGTGGGTATCCATAAAATGTGAAAGAATTCCAAAACAAAGTAGCCAGGCTCTCCAGAACCGGGAAACAAACAGAAATCAAAAATAACAGATGTTGCCTCCTTATCAAGAAAAAGTATATAGTAAATTCTAACAGAACAGAACTTTAGCATTTTTCCGGTTCTGGAGAACCGGGTTACTTTATTTCCCTAATTGCTGAGCGCGTTGATGATCTTGAGTCGCTTGCGATGCATTGCCCAACGCGGCATGTAGGTCTCCGCGTTTCCTGTAAAATGTTCCATTATTGGGATTCAACTGAATTGCTCGATTGAGATCGGACAGAGCTCCTGCAGTATTGTTTAAACGATGGTGTGTCAATCCACGCTCATACCAAACTTTGGCATTCATTGGGTTTAAAGCGATGTAACTATTGTAATCTTGTAAAGCCAAATCGTATTGCTGACGCAAAAAGTAAATCATTGAGCGATTGGCATAGCCATTTTTTTGAGTGGGATGCAATTCGATACCTTTGGAAAAATCATCAAGTGCCCGGTCGTAGTCTCCTTTTGAGCCAAAAACAGCACCACGGTTGATGTAGATTTCCCCAATAGTTTCGGGCCTTCCTCCCATTTGTATGGCTGCATTAAAATCTGCAAGGGCAGCTTCTCCTTTTCCTTGTTCAAATTGCAATTTACCACGACTATTATAGGTTTCAGGTCGAACTTTCAATTCAAGCGCTTTGGAATAATTTGCATGAGCTTTTTCAAAGTCACCCTTATCTCTGTAATAATGCCCAATATTGATAAAAGGAGTATTGATATTTTGGTAAAATTTCAGACAATGCGACCAAAGCGTTTGGCTGTTTTCCCAGATTTTGGCTTGTTGGAAAGTCATCATTACAAACAACACCAGAAAAGCGGAAAATGCTGCGCTGATAATTGCCTTTTGTTTTGGCATTAGTTTTAACAACCTTTCAAGTCCCCAACCAGCCAAAAAGAAGAATCCAAAATAGGGGATATAGGTAAAGCGATCTGCCAAAAAACCCTGCCCGGCGCCCAGAATCTGCAATACAAACATGACATTGAAAGTAAAAAAAGCGAAAGCAAATAACAATATCCTGTATCCCTTTTGATAAGCCCAATACAGCAAAGCGGCAATACCTAAGGTTCCAATTGGAGCAGCGTAAAATCCCCAGGTCAAAACTTTTGGGTAAGGATACAATGGAGACATGGGATAAGGGAAAATCAATTTGTACAAATAGGTCAGGTAAGAATAATCACCGATAAGTAACCGTTGAAAAATGGTATAATTGGCTTCATTTTCAAGAGAGCCATCTTCACCAAGAAAGATGATCCCCATTATTCCAGTGATGGCTGATAAAACAAAGAACGGGACTAGTTTCCACCGCTGCGGCTTTTTATAGAAATAGTCCAGAAGAACCATTGTAAGTGGAAAAGCCACTGCCTGAATTTTTGAAAGCAAGGAAAATATGAAGAGCAACATGGTTATCAAATACAGACGCTGCTTCGGAGTTTTTAGGTATTTGATGTACGTAAACATCCCAGCCAGATAGAAGGCTCCAAACAAAACGTCCTTTCGTTCCGTCACCCAAACCACAGATTCTACCCGCATGGGGTGTATACCAAACAACAATGCAACCAAAGCTGCCCCCATATAGCCCAAGCCCAATTGTAAGCTGATGCGATAGACAAAAAAGACACAAATCAAATGCAGCAAAAGATTATTGAGATGATAAACGAAAGGATCCAGTTTCACAAAATGATACTCTAGGGCAAAGGTGAGTAAAGGCATCGGGTTGTAATTGCCAATTATGGTTCCTTCCCGACTGAAGATTGATTGAATATTGCTCCAGGTTAATTCCTGTACAAACAGATTGTTGTGAATATTCAATTCATCATCCCAATTCACAAAACCATGACTTAAGGAAGGTAAAAAAATAGCGGCAGTGATGGCAAGAACGGCAACTAAAGGAAAGAGAAATGCCCTTTGTTTCCAAAAAGGAATATTAGATTTTGACCTGTATTTTTTTTGCTTACTTCTTTTTTTCAGGTTTCGCTTTGCCATTTTTTGAGTATATGTTTTTCTGATTTTGTTGGATGATTGACAAATCCTTTACAAACAGCTATATGGTAGAAGCACAAAAACGATACCTAACGTTTGATATATATTCACAAAAAAAACACGTTTATGAATGCGCTCTCAAATACTCAATTGATTTCTATGTGTTTTCTTTTATGGAAAACATCCCTTCCAGCTCAATTAGATTGGAATTTTGGCATTACTACGGGTTTGACCATTTCCGCTTTCTCCAACAATTTAAACAATGCTTCCTATGACACCTTTGCAGGCTTCACTAAAAAATCAAATATTCAACCTGTCAGCCGATATATGGTGGGATTCTTTTCCGAATTAAATTCGAATAATTTAAGTTTAAAACTAGGATGTCATATGCTTCAAACAGGAGGCAAATACGAGGAATTCTTTTATCCAGACCTTTCTACTATAGATATCAATCCGGATGAACACCTGGTTAGTGAAAACTACTTCCTGGAATACCTCTCCTTTCCGGTCACCGGCGAGTTTCGATTTAAATTCTTTAATACCAGACCCTACATTAGCCTGGGAATTGCTCCAAATATCTTTTTGAATGGAATTGCGCAAAGAACACATTCTGATACTTTTTTCACATTCAACTTTATTGGTAGCCTGGGAGATTTTTTAATTCAATTTGATAATCACACTTACATTTCCAAAATAAATAAGTTTGATTTAGCCTATTCAATTGGAATAGGGATTTATTTAACCCCAAAGGTGGCAATAAACGCCAGTATTCATTTTGGTACGAATGAAGTTTTCTGTAGAAAAGGGGGAGTTATCAATACTACAAATCACGAGTTGGTATGCGCAGAACCATTTAAAAATCAATTTATTCAAATATCGATATCTCATCTCCTGAACAACCAATTTCCCAAAACAAAGCCTCCTTTAAATTAGTCCTAAAAAATAGCGTACTTTGTCAGGAGATTGTATTGGTATATTTACCTATAGAGGAATTGGCATAAAATACCAACCATCAACACATTAATATCAAAAATCCTTTGTTTCGAAGCATTAAACAAAAACCTCAGCATCAGAGCGATTTGGAATTGGTAGCGAGCTACCAGGCTTCCGGTGATCTTGAGATTCTGGGCACTTTGTTTGAGCGATATGTAGAATTGGTATATGGTGTATGTTTGAAATATTTAAAAAATCAATCAAAAGCAGAGGATGCCGTGATGGGTATCTTTGAAGAATTGGTAAAAAAAGCCAAATCCCATGAAATCAGGCAATTTAGAGGCTGGTTGCATGTCCTTTCTAAAAACTATTGCTTGATGCAACTGCGGAAAAAGGAAATTATGGTATCCTACGATCCTCAGCTTATGTATTCAAGCGAAGTTGTGCATCCTACATTTGGAGAATCGGAGAACGGAGAAGCAAAGGCGCTCAAAAACTGTATCGAGCAACTGCCTGACAAACAAAAGGTATGTATCAACTGGTTTTATTATGAAAACAAATCCTATAAGGAAATTTCAGAAATTACCGGCGAAGAATTGGGCAAAGTCCGTTCTTTCATTCAAAATGGAAGACGAAATTTGAAGAACTGCCTGGAAAAGCAAGTGATTAGTGGCAAGAAACAGAGCAAGCAATAGGCAAGAAACAAGAAACAAAATAACCAGAATACCAGTGACCAGAACCCAGCGACCAGAACCCAGCGACAAGAAACAAGAAACAAGAAAACCAGCAACAAGCAAACAAGAACCTAGGAAAATGGCATTTGAAAGTAAAAATTGGTTGAAGTTATTACTCCGCTGGCTTAGCGGGGCGGCCAATCGCCGTGAAGAGACCCAGTTGGAAGTCCTTGCTGCCGACGATCCTTTCCTGGCGGATGCTTTTGATGGCTATCGCGAATTTCCTGAAGCAGCACATCTGGAGGATGTTGCAAGAATCAAAGGAAAACTTCGGGCTAAATACCAGCGAAAGGAGCGCAGAATCATCCCCATTTGGAGAGTTGGAATTGCAGCTTCTGTTTTGGTTTTGGCAACTGCGGGGATTTGGAATTTGTTTTCACCAGTGGCGAATAAGTCTGTTGACCTGGCGATGAATCAAGAGCCAAGCCCGGCAAAAAGTGAACGCCTCGAATCCATGCCAACGGCAACTATGGAGGAAAAGGTAAATACGGAAGTGGTAGAAAGTACTGATTACAATGATAAAGTGATTGATGGAATAACAGCTACCAATGCAAGTCCCAATGATGCACCATCTATGGATTTCAGGGCAAGTGTAAAGAAAAAAGAAGCCCAAAAAGTTACACCTCCTTCCATAAGTCCCTCCCCTGGAAATGATTTTGAACAACCTTTAGCCAAAGATGAGATCATAGAAACACTTCCGACAAAAGACCAAAATGTTGAAAAAGGGAATGCTGCTTTAGCTGAAACGAAGTCGACACCTTCTCCCGCTGAACCTGCGAAAAAAAGCTTCGAAAACCTAAGAAAGGAAGCTTTAGCACAAGCAGAGGCAGAAGAAACAGGACTCGAAATCATGGATATTCAGGAGGAGGATGCTGACCCGGGAATTATTTCAGGAAATGTGGAAGGCAAAATGGAAACAGCCAGGTCTCAGGAAGGATTAGATAAAATTGGTTTTGTACCATTACCACCAAAACCCAGACAGATTTCTGGTTTGGTGACTGACCAATTCGGGGAACCACTTATTGGGGCGAATGTGCTTTTTGCTGAATCCCAAAATGGAACCATGACAGATATTGATGGACGATTTACATTGCTTGGTTCTGAAGCCGATCAGAAACTGGAAGTCACCTATACTGGATTTGCACCTCAAAAAGTAGAAATTTACAGCCAGAATGATCTGAATATTTCTTTGAATGAGTCTGAGATATTATTGGATGAGGTGGTTGTTTCGGATTATAGTTCAAGAGAAAAAAGGCGAGCCAGTAAATCAAAACAAAAAGTAGAAACTTTAAAAAAATTAAATAGTACCTCCAAGCCTATTCCCGAAGGTGGCTTTGAAGACTATAAAGAATACCTAATAAACAATCTTCAATTTCCGGATGATGCAGTTGCCAATGGAATATCTGGTGAAGTCCTGTTAAAATTTACCGTCTTACCGAATGGATTGTTGTCAAATTTTCAGATTCAAAAACCCCTTGGATTTGGCTGCGATGAAGAAGCGATTCGGTTATTGAACGAAGGACCTAAATGGATTAGTCCAATTGCCCAGGAGGTTAGTTATGCAATCACTTTTTCCAAAGATTAAATAGGCTGAAGAGTAGGTTTAAAGTGCTTTTTCTAAATAGACAGTTCCTACAAAAAAATGGTTGGTAAAATTTCCCTACCTTACCCATGTATTCTATACTCGCATGGCTTGGATCATTTTCTACATTACCCTTGGGCTCCTTTTGCTTTTGATTTTCAATCTGACTTATCGGCTCGCCGATATTGAATCTATTTTCAAAAAGGAAGGAAAGCCCAAAACCACCTGGAAAGAACGCTTGGGGGATGCTCAATCCTATCTCTATACTGGATTGGTTTTAGTTGTTATTTTGCTATTGGCGGGAACCTGGTTTATGATAGAGGATACGCCATGGGCAGGTCATTTTAAAGAATGGCTGAACATCATTGTTCGATGGATGCACATCACCTTTGGCATTGCATGGATAGGGGCTTCTTTTTACTTTGTCTTTCTGGAAAACGCCTTAAACAGAACCAAAAATCTGAGAGATGAATTGGCAGGCAATCTCTGGGCAGTGCATGGAGGAGGATTTTATTACCTGGAAAAATACAAGCTCGCACCAAAGAAAATTCCGGAAGAATTACATTGGTTTAAATACGAAGCCTATTTCACCTGGTTGTCTGGCTTCAGTCTACTTTTTGTCGTTTATTACTTTGATGCCAAAGCATTTTTGATTGACCCCAATGTATTGGATATCCCTTCTTTGACTGGCATCGGAATTGGCATTGGTTCATTAATTTTTGGCTGGGTTATTTACGATCTTTTGTGCAAAACGCCATTGATCAAAAAGCAGGTTTGGTTTGCAGTAGTGGGTTTTTTGATAGCTACTGGCTTTGCCTATTTCTACTGCCAGGTTTTTAGTGCCAGAGCCGCTTATATCCACTTTGGAGCAATGCTGGGAACGCTGATGGCAGGCAACGTGTTTTTCATCATCATACCTGCTCAAAAAGCCATGGTAAAAGCTGCTAAAGAGGGCAAACCATTAGACCCCAATTTAGGCAAGCATGCCGGCTTGCGTTCGCTACACAATAATTATTTTACACTGCCAGTGCTTTTTGTAATGATTAGCAATCACTTTCCCAGCACTTTTGGACATGAATACCCCTGGGCAGTCTTGGCAGCTATTTCATTGGGAAGCGCTGGAATCAAACACTATCTAAATCTTCGCGAAAAAGGTCAGCAATCTGTTTGGGTAATGCCCATTTCGGTTTTAATATTATTAGCTGTTGTTTTTATCACAGCACCTCAACCTACAGGTGGAAAATGCGACACTAAAATAAGTTTCACCCAAATCTATCCAATTTTTAATGCCAGGTGTATATCCTGCCATTCTACTCAGCCAACGGATGAAGTATGGACTGCCCCTCCAAATGGCGTAGTCTATGACACCCCTGAAGACATCGCAAAATTGACAGACAAAATTATGCAGAGGGTAGTGATTACCAAGACAATGCCCCAAAACAACAAAACTGGTATGACTCCGGAAGAACGAGAATTGATTCGATGCTGGATTGAACAGGGCGCCTCCATTGAATATTAATGGTAGTCTGTATCAGGGCTCTCCAGAGCCGTTAACATTGATAGATATTCCCGGTTCTGGAGAGCCGATACTTTAATTTAATTTACAAATGGATTTTCCAATAGGGCTCAAAAAATCAGCTGTCATGACCATTCTCCGCTGTGAGGATCAATACCTTTTACTCAAAAGAAAAAGAGAACCTCATATTGGAAAGTATGCACCAGTAGGGGGCAAAATCGACCCTTACGAAAGTCCTCCTCAAACCGCCATCCGGGAGACCAGAGAAGAAACTGGTATAGACATTTCTGAATTGCATTATTGCGGAACCATCGTTGAAACTTCACCCGTCAAATACAATTGGATTTGCTTCATTTACCTCGCAGACATCCAGTATCAAACTCCCCCACCCTGTAATGAAGGCACATTAGAATGGATCCATTTTGATGATTTGCTTAAGATCCCCACACCACCCACAGATTGGTATATCTACAAATATGTGGCGGAGCAAAAACGATTTGCTTTTCGGGTTGAATTTGATGAGCAATTAAACATATTGGAAATGGTAGAAGAGATTTCTGGTGAAAAACTGATTGGTTGAACTCATTTTTTTTCTAGTATAGGTTTGAATCCTTCTATTGCCTTTAAATTAAAAACGGTAATTCCATAATAAAAGGGTCTTTCAGGTGGAGCTCCTTCCCAACCATCATTTGAGTGGCTAGCATTTGATATATAACGAAGTTCATATCGTCCAGGTTGAAGTGTAATATGATCAACAAACTTCACATTTCGTGCAGCACCTCCACCAAATTCAGCTTTTTGCGAATCCATTTCCCAGACAATTTCACCAGACAGCATATTTTGAATCCAGCCATAATCCACCAATTGCCCATCTATTACTTCTGCAAAGGCATAAATCATAACTTCAACCTGATAATATAGCATTGCTGTTCCTCTCGTTTCATTTCGATTATCACCTATACCTTGTATTTGAAATAAAATAGGTCGGGTGTTCATCATATAGGAGCTGGTATCTGTTTCATGGGCTTTTCGGATATGTGATCGTTGCTCTTCGCTCAATTTTTCAAGCTGGATAGGCAATTTGGTAGGCTGGTAATTAATGCCTGTTGATGCCTGGGAAGGATTGTTTTGATTATTGCAAGCAAAAAAAAAGATTCCACTCAAAAGCAAGGTTAATGAAAAGGATAGACGAATCATCATTATGAATTTCAAGTTAGCGCTCCAAATATTGTGGATACCTGGAGCACTACAAAGCATCAATTTTTTCTTCCCTCATTGAAGTCATTTATCAATATCGCCAAATCTCGCTTTTTGAAATTTCTCTGTTCCAGTACAGACATGGTTTGCTCATCTTCTGCCATCAATTCCTTCAACTGTTTCCGCCACCCCAAGTCATTGATCTTAAACAACTCATCATTCTTTGAGATATACAATTCCAAATGATTGTAAGTATCTCCATAACCAAATCCACCTCCCATACCATCATCCTGAAAACCTCCTTCCGAAAAAATTCGGAAGTGACCAATCAAATCTAATTTCCCCTCCGCCAATAGATTGACAAAAACATGGGAATATTCCTCCTTGAAAGGATTCCGCCATTTTCTGGAATTGACAATTCGTTTAAACGCATAAGTATTTTCTTCCAATTCAAATGCATAGCCCTTACAATTTTCAGGCTTAAGAACGAGTTCTACCGCTTTTTCTCCCTCAAAGAATAAAACCCTCCATTGCAATACATTGAGCACGGGCTCTTCATTTACATATTGGATCGGGATTTCAAATTGCCCCCAAATGGTGTCTTGATCATTGGAAATATAATAACCGGGTGCCATTTTGGTTTGTGCAGGAAGAAATGTAGTGGCACCTCCCAAAACTGCTAAAATCAGAATTTGCGTGATAACTTTCATAAATAATAAATGCTTGGATTATCTCAGATCAAAATTAAATCTGAAAGTAGCGATAGGAAATACGGTTGGTAAAAATAAGAAATAAACAGATACTTTGTTATTGAATTCGGTTTTTGTAAAAACCCTTTTGTTTATTTTCTTTGCTTTATCCAATAATCTTCAGGTTGTTGCGGGGTGCGAGTTGCGCGTTGGTCAAACTCGCACCCCGCAACAAAAGCACATTACATAATAATTTGAAATTCAATAATTTAAGGTACAATCGAAAAATTCAGGATGACAAATAATTAAACAAAATCTATTTGACTAAATACTTCCTTTCACCCCTCATCATCCTCCCATCTTCACTTTGAATGACTACTTCAATTAAAAAAGTACTCACATCGTCAGATTGGAAGAAAGAGATGGATGCATTTCCAGTCTCATCCGTTTCAGCATTGGGGTTCCAGTACTGTTGAGGTCGGAAGAATGGCTGATAAGGGTTGTGGTTGATTTCAGCAGGGTTGAAAACGGGAAAAGCAGCGGGATTTTGCAAACCATTGACCTCAAAAATATCTGCCTCTTCGTGGGAAGGGAGTCTAAAGTCAGGTTGATTCGTTGTCAAAACAATTGCTCCGGCAGGCGCCATTGCACTAAATTGACGGCGCATGCTTCGTGGATCTGCATAGATACCGGCAGTTTCAATCGTATTGTATTCAATATTGGCAACAAAGTCTGCATTTCTGGTCACTTTGCCATCTACTACAAATAATGGATTTCCGGGGAAGTATCCTTCAAAAGTTTGTTTGGGATTGTACACACCTGCTTCATACTTGCCATTTCTGTTTTTAATAAACCGAACACCAGCTGAAGTAATTTCCGTAAAGAAAAGAGGCAAATTTTCAAAAGCTTCGTATTCCTTTAAGTTGACCAAACGATCTGGCTTCAGTTCCTCAATTGCCAATGGTTTGTCTTCTGGTTGTAGATTGTATTCCAGAGCTGTGTATAATTGGAAAATTTTCTTTCGCTTTCTGCTCAGATTCAAATAGTCCAAAATACCTTGTGTATAAACCAAAGCATCTAATTCACCATTTTTGACTTCGTTCTTCAGTTCCACCTGAATATCTTCCTGTTCACCATGACCCAAGAACTGGACTGGCTTTGATCCATACCAGGCTGGCATTTTTAGGTAAAAGAAACCATCAGCATCAGATTTGGTAAATTGAATTTGATTTTCTTCTGAAGACCAGGCGCCGACCAGGTTTGCCTGAATTGGCGAATCAGATGTATCACTTATTATTCCCGGAAAATACAATTCATCCTCTATTTTTGATAAATCTTCAGTACTCAGTGCTACCCCACTTCTCAAATTATTGGGATTGAACACCTTTGCTCCAGTCAATGACCAATCTGTAACAGAAATGGACATATTTGCCTTCACTGGATTTCCAGATTTGTCCTTAACGGAAATGTCTGCTACGATTTCCTCTCTTGCCTGAAAGGTGCTTTTGTTCAACTTTATGGATACTTCCAAATCATCCGAAAGCAAACTCTTTTCTTGATCTCCTTTCTTTTGCAATTGTTCTTTGGCAATATTTACATTCCCATAATTTTTTGCAATGGGTACCAACACTTCTCCCAATTTGGCAACAGCTCCAGCCTGGACGATTTCCATCCGATACATCCCCAATTCATTATCAAAGTCGGCGTTGAGAACCCAGTCGATTGCCGGTACCATCAACTCAGTGCTTACTGGGTCACTTGCTTGATCCTGCACTGTAAAGGTTGTCAGGACTTTTTCCATCTTGGGAAACTTTGGGTCAGAATCTATTTCCAATGAAACGTCCAGGTCTTTGGATACCTGTATCGAATTGTCAAAAGTAGGAATGTGCAAATCTTCCTTTTTAATACTCAAAGCTTCCAAATCATTGTAAATGGGGAAAATGGCTTCTGCTATCTTTGTAGAAGTTTTCGATGCACCGTTTTGCCCAACAAATGCCATCCGATACATCCCTGATTTGGCGTTGAATGGTATTTTATAATAACCCGCCACATAGGTTCTACCTTCCGTTTTCAAGAAAAAATCCTCAACTGAATTGCCATTTGAATCAAAAACAAAAGTCCGGATTACCAGAGAATTGCCTTTGACTTCCCTGGGAAGATAAACCTTAAACCAGGCAACTTCACCCGTAACGTAAAAAGACTTGTCCATGTGAACAACCGTGTTTCCATTATTCGAAAACAACATTCCCGAAAAAAAGAGGGAAAGAGAAAAAACAAGGAATCTGATATTTTTTGTAAAAGACATATTTTAGAATTTCGACTTAAAAGAAGTACCACGGCTCTCCAGAGCCGTAAATTGTCCAACGGTTTTCCAAAACCGTAAAACTGTATAAACGGCTCTGGAGGGCCCTTGTACTACCACCAGGATGGTTTCGTCAACGAACTGCCATCTTCATCCAGGCAATTGCAACAAACCTCGATAGGACAGCCTCCCCCTGGAGGCGGAGGTACATTCGGAGGGCAAAGCACATTCGGACTGCCCGCCAATTCAGGACTTACGAATACTCTGATCGTATCCTGAGCAGTCGCATAGAAAAATCCAAAAATTTCTTCATCCGGGTTATTAACATTTACCATATTGCTTCGAATCTTACCAACCGGAGCTTCAAACATATTTCCAGTACGAATAAGTGATTGAGCTACATGATCCCAGTACTCATAAGCCGTTTTGCTTAAAGACTTTTGATAGACCGTCATGTAGTATCCCTGCGCCATGGTGTACAAGACATTGCGCTTGAAAAAGGGATAATTGGACAAATAAACGGTTCCTATTTCATTCGCATTCAAGACTTGGATATCGTTGATGCCTACCGTTTGAGTGATATAACAGGTTTTGGGTTCTTGTCCAAAATCCATAGGTGCATCCGTAATTTCATAAGTTTCCTGAAACTCCCACAATAGACGTGCTTTTTCTTCTTCTCCTGGAACAGCAAGTGGTGTATTTAGTGAAAACTCAATTCTATCAAATGGTTGAATTTCACCTGTGAATATTTCAATATTCTCTGTGATCATTCTCGCTGTTAGGCTGTCTGCTTTCGGAACTGGCAATAATGGTTCGTAGCTGGATTCTATGATTTGATTGGCAAAAGTGACCACTTCCAGTTTGTAGGATTTTCCAAAATCAATTTGGAAATTCGGATCACCATCCAGGACTTCGATATAATAATTGCCTTCTCCAGCCTGGGGCAACAACAACTCTAGCCCTGCTTCATCAATGATTTTTACACTTTTAACATCAATAAATCTTTGAGATGCAGTGAAATCAAAAATTTTCAGTACCCCTACTTTAATACTGCTGGATGGACTCCCTTTCAATATTCTTCCCTGAATCGCCAGGTTGTCCTGATTTTCCCGGGGAATCTCAAGGTTGATTTTTTCCAGACAACTGGATAGCGCGAATACGGCAAGTATCGCTATGATGGAAAATCGAGTGATGTATTTTGAGTTTATCATTATATTTTTTTTTCGTAGCCGCCCAATTTATTGGGCAGGCTTTTTATGATTTTTTTCTGCTTGCTTTTTTCTTATTGAACACTGCCCAATAAATTGGGCGGTTACAGCAATTCCAGATTAAATGTAATCGCCGGGAAAGCTGCTCCCAAAATCGCCAGCTTGTTAGCCTGGGCTTGCAAGAAGGCTGCCTGGGTGAAAAATACCGAGTAGGCATTCTCCCGACCATAGACATTATAGACGGATATGGTCCAACTCGTTCTGAACTTTTTGTCCTTTTTGTAACCTTGTCCTATCGTATAAGCAATATCCAAACGATGGTAATCTGGAATACGAATTTGATTCCTGTTGGCATATATTGGAATGACCGCACCTGTTTCCGTAGTATAATTTCCAAAAGGAGGCGTGGTTGGTCTTCCGGTACTGTAGGTAAAATTCATGGTAAACGTATGGCGCTGGTTTGGCTGATAATTGATCACAAATGAAAGATCATGCGGCTTTTCAAAATTGCTGGAATACCAGTTTCCTCTGTTGATTCCCTCTATTTGTCTCTGTGAACGAGAGTAGGTGTAAGCCAAATCTCCATGCCACAATCCTTTTTTCTTCTTAATACTTGCTTCCACCCCATAGGCTCTACCCTTTCCATCCAGCAATTCGGTTTCAAGATGATCATTCATGGTCAATTCTGCAAAATCTTTGTAATCAAATAGTTCATCAATATCCCGGTAAAAGACTTCAAAGGAAGTTTCCCAGATATTGTCCTGCATATTTTTGAAAAATCCCAGCGAAAAATTATGCGAACGGAAAGGTTCGATGTATTCCGTACTCAATTGCCATTGACTCGTTGGTGTAGGAGAATCTGTATTGGCAATTTGATTGATAAATTGAGCGGTTCTACTATAACCTGCCTTAATTGAAGAAGTAGCATTCAGGCGGAATCGGGCTGAAAATCGAGGCTCAATAGAAGAATAGGTTTGTATGAAACCAGTGGCAGAGATGGTATCAATGATACCTTCTGGATCCGGCATTCCATTTTCGTATTCATATACAGTTTTGGGACCCAAAAACTGATACAGACCAAATCTCAGCCCACCAGAAATTTGCAATGCCGGACTTACATCCCATTGGGCATTGGCAAAGGCAGCACTTTCCAAGCCCTTTTCGCTTTCCAAAACATCCGGAATGGTTTCGGAATTATTGCCAAATGGACGAATTTCACCAGGATTGACTTCATACAAGATAGAAGACAATCCAAAATCAAATTGTATCCCGCCTTTGGAATTGTAGGTTAGGTGTTCTTTGAATTTGTAATATTTCAAACCATTGTCCAATGCAGAAGCATCAATGCCATCCAAATCAAATTGAGTACTCGAATATTCACTTGCAGAAAGTGAAAAACTCGAATACATGCGATCCGAGTGAATCGACTTAAAGGTCAACGTACCAATCCAGGTGCTGTAATCAAATCCAAACTGGTCACTAAATCTAAATTCATCCGAAGAAGAATAGCCGGAGAGCACCAGGGTATTTTTCTCCCCTATTTTTTGAGTAAATTTCAAATTGGCATCATAGAAAAATGCAGAACTGTTTTTCACATCTTCTACTTTAAATTGCTGTAATATCCAGTCTGAATAAGTAGAACGAAATCCCGCTATGAATGCACTTCTTTCCTTTACTACCGGACCTTCCATACTGATTCTACTGGATACCAGGCCTACACCGCCTTTGATCTTGTATTTTTCAAAACTGCCCGTTTTCATCTCCACATCCAAAACGGAAGCAACCCTTCCTCCATATTGTGCCGGAATGTTTCCCTTGTAGAGCGATACATTTTTTATCAAATCCGTATTGAAGGTACTAAAGAAGCCAAGTGCATGAGAAGCATTAAAAATAAAGCCATCGTCCTGCATGACGAGATTTTGATCCACTTCACCACCACGAACATTAAATCCAGTAGCTCCTTCTCCAATCGTACTAACCCCTGGTTGAAGCAACAAACTTTTGATTACATCTGCCTCTCCCATGAAGGTTGGGACTTTTTTGATTTTCTCTATATCCAGTTTGGCAACACCGATTTGTACATTTTCGACATTGGCATCAGCAGCATCTGCTTCAACTACAACTTCGGATAAGTTAACAGCACTTTCTTTCATCCGAATGGGCAAATCTCCATCGCTATATACGACCACTGTTTTGGTAAAATCTTCATAGCCAATATACTGCACCAGCAATTCGTGTTTTCCAGTTGGTACCTCCATTTCAAATTCACCATTTACATCCGTAGCAGTACCGGAGGCTGCTCCTAAGTCAGTCCACAAAACCGTTGCGCCTATTACCGGCTCTCTCTGAAAAGTCACCTGCCCTTTGATTTTTGCCTTTCCAGAAGGGCTCATTTTAGTGATATCACCAATCACCAATTGCCTTCTTTTCTCTCTTTCCGTATCATCCGTATTCAGGTTTTCCTCAAGTGCCTGATAATAATCGGCAGAATAAGATTCGCGAATCATGATCCAGGGCGCTATGACCACGGCATAATCCCGATAGGTAAAATAACCCATGGTGGTGCCCTCCAGCAAAACAGTCATCACGGCTTCTACATTTTCCCGTTCAAAGGAAGCGGTGATACGCTTCTCAGGCAATTGTTCCTCCTGGAAAAAGAATCGGATAGGATTATCCGTTTCCAGTTTTTGCAAGACATTTTTCAATGGCATACCCTGAAAATCAGCCGTAATCTTTACATGAGAAATGTTTTGGGCAGAAAGAAAAAAGGGTAAGAATAGACAGCAAAGCATCGCCAGGCAAACAGTCGGACTATATCGCGTCATACTAATAAGAGTTTACAAATACTTGATAATCAATTTCCTATGTGGTCTTCAGAAATGGCAAATAAAAAACGGGGCGCAAATTACAAAGAAAAGTCATATAGAAGAATGTGTGGTATTTTTTAATTGTCAGGGGAGAGATAAAGGGGCAAGATATGCGCTTTAGAGGATCCAGCCCAATGATAATTATGGATAATAAGGTATTATGTTTTTCGAAATTGCATTAATCTTTTCTCTGAACCTTTCCTATTCTTAAACCAATTTCAAGGCGCTCCCAGAGCATTTGAATAATTGCCAACGATAAATGGCTTCACCTGGAACCCCTTCTAATCTATAATTAATAAACATCATTTGTTTTGGGAAACATTTAAAAATGACAAAAAATCATCAAAATAAAATTACAACCTTTTTAATCAAAAAAATGATACTTTTACAACTTATAATTTAAACTTTTACATGGCTCAACTTTGTTAAAATGTAGTTTAAAATGGTTCAAAGTCGTTCAAAATGGTTGAACAACCTTTAAACAACCTGGAACGACTTTGAACAAATTTGAACAACATAAAAAGCCATAAACAAAAGAATAAAGAAGGGAAATATTGAACTCAAGCAATCAAACTGAAATCTTTCACCCAACAGAAGCTACCAATACCTACGCAACGGTCATCTTACCATTAGCAGTACCCAAGCCTTATACCTATTACATTCCAGAGGAATACATATCCAAAGTTCATTTCGGCATTCGGGTAGAAGTGCAGTTTGGAAAAAATAAAACGTACTCAGCGCTTGTAGCAGAGGTTCATAATAAGAAACCGGAACACGGCACCAAGCCCATTTTGTCGGTTATTGATGAGGAACCTTTGGTCAATGAAACCCAACTCAAACTCTGGACCTGGCTGGCCCAATATTACTGCTGTACCATAGGGGAGGTGATGGATGCAGCTTTGCCGGCTAATTTGAAATTGGCGAGTGAGCGCAGATTGGTGCTAAGTCCTATTTTTGATTTGATGGACAATGCTGAGGAGTTGAGCGATAAGGAATATTTGATTGCGGAAGCACTGACGATTCAAAATGAAATCACTATAGGAGATGTGCAGAAGATTTTGAATCAAAAAACCATATACCCCATTATTAATCGCCTGATTGAGAAAAAGGTGGTTTATCTGTACGAAGATTTACAGGAAAAATACAAACCCAAGAAGATTCATTGTATTCGATTACAGGAGCCCTACAAAAGTCAACCTGAGAAATTGGAAGAGGCATTTGAATTGTGCAAACGCTCCAATCGGCAGGTGGAGACCTTGATGGCATTTATTCAATTGTCGAGGGGCAAAGACTTTGCGAAAAAATCTGAGGTTTATAAGAAAGCAGGAGCAGATAGCACGGTCATCAAGGCAATGGTCAAAAAAGGGATTTTTGAAATATTCGAAAAGGAAATCAGTCGGGTTGGTGGATATGAAGATGAATTGGCAGAGGCACATGAGCTGTCTGAACAGCAAACACAGGCCATCTCTGAAACCAAAACGCATTTGGAAAGCAAAAGCGTGGTGCTGCTACACGGAGTTACCGGAAGTGGAAAAACGCGGGTATATGTAGAATTGATGAAGGAAGCGGTGGCAAAGGGAGAACAGGTATTGTACCTCCTTCCGGAAGTTGCCCTCACCACTCAAATCATTGCCCGTCTTCAAAAAATCTTTGGTGACCAAATAGCCGTTTACCATCACAAAATCAACAACAACGAACGTGTGGATATATGGAAGGAGATATTAGCTGGTAAGCCAATTGTACTTGGGGCACGCTCTGGCATATTCATGCCTTTCCAAAATCTGGGTTTGGTGATTGTTGATGAAGAGCATGATACTTCCTACAAACAAAATGACCCGGCCCCTCGATACAATGGGCGAGATGTGGCGATTTATTTAGCGCATTTGCACAAAGCCAAAGTAATATTGGGAACAGCTACTCCCTCCGTGGAAAGTTATCAAAACGCAAAAAAGGGAAAATACGGATTGGTGGAAATGAAGGAGCGATTTGGTGGCTTACAAATGCCGGAAATTGTCATTGTAGATGCCAAACGAGAATTGGAACAGCGCCGATTGCAATCACATTTCACTTCCGTTCTGTTGGAAGAATTGCAGGCAGCGATAGAAAGAGGAGAGCAAGCTATCTTATTCCAGAACAGACGCGGCTACGCCCCTACCCTACGCTGTGGAAATTGCGGTTGGCACTCTGAATGCAAGCATTGTGATGTGAGTTTGACCTATCACAAATTCAGACACAATCTGCAATGCCATTATTGCGGCTACACAGCTCCGATTTACAAAAACTGTCCTGCATGTGGTGGCATCGATTTAAAGCTAAAAGGATTTGGTACAGAAAAAATAGAGGACGAACTAAAGATTTATCTCCCCATGGCTCGAATTGGCAGGATGGATTACGACACCGTCCGTTCCAAAAATGCTGCAGCCAAAATCATCAATGACTTTGAAGAAAAGCGTCTGGACATCCTGGTAGGAACGCAGATGGTCACCAAAGGGCTTGATTTTGAAAATGTTGGTATTGTGGGGGTTTTGAGTGCCGATCAACTGTTGCAGTTTCCGGATTTTCGAAGCAGTGAGCGGGGTTTTCATCTAATTACCCAAGTCGCAGGAAGAGCAGGGCGAAAGCACAAACGGGGCAAAGTGATTGTACAGGCCTTCAATGTCACGCACCCCGTTTTGCAGGAAATTTTGAATAACGACTACACCATGTTCTTCAATCGCGAAATCATGGAGCGACATGCTTTCTATTACCCGCCCTTTATGCGCCTCATCAAAATCACCTTGAAACACAAAAAGCCACAAGTGCTGAATGATGGGGCTAAAATCTTTGTCAAAGTGCTAAAAGGTGAATTGGGCAACCGAGTGATTGGTCCGGCCATTCCCTATGTGGGTCGTGTTCGTGGACAATACCTTTTAGATATCCTAATAAAGTTGGAGCGAAAAATGGAAATCATCATCAAAGCAAAAGAAACAGTTTGGGAAGCAAGCAGAGAAATGCAACAAACTCAAGGATTTTCAGGTGTAAGAGTAAACGTAGATGTTGACCCAATCTAAGCCTCAATTCCATCACCCATCACTCATCATTCATCATTACAAAACATGCCTGCAAAAAGATCCGCTCAACAAATAAGGGAATTAATCCTCCAAATCGCCAGGGAAGATACCAGAATCCTGGCAGTCATCCTCAACGGTTCCAGGGCAAATCCTGCTGCAAAGAAGGACGCCTTTCAGGATTTTGATATTCTTTTCCTTGTAAAAGAACTTGAATCATTTAGAAAAGATGAAAACTGGATCGACCAGTTCGGAGAAAGAATCATTCTCCAGAAGCCGAATGAAATGGTCATTCCTGCTCCTGAAAACAACAATCGCCTGGCATACCTGATGTTGTTCAAAGATTGGAATCGGATTGATCTGACATTAATGAAGCTTGAAAATTATTTAAACCAAGAAAACTTTGATAGTTTGAGCATGGTATTATTGGATAAAAAAGAAAAATTGCCGAAGCTCCCAACTTCAAGTGAAAAAGACTATTTGATACAAGAGCCCTCTGAAAAGGCATTTCAAGATTGTTGCAATGAATTTTGGTGGCTTGTGCCATATGTTGTAAAAGGTTTACATAGAGCAGAAATCACTTACGCCAAAGCCATATTTGAAGGTTCTTTTCGAAATATGCTGATGCAAATGCTGGAATGGTATATGGGCAGCAAAACCAATTTCAAGCTCAGTTTTGGCAAACATGGAAGAAATATTAAGGATCATTTACCTCCTGAATTATGGAAAAGATTAATGGCTACTTATCCTGATTCGGATGCACAAAACATCTGGAAAGCCTTGTTTTTAGCCATAGAACTATTTAGAGAAATGGCATTATTTGTTGCTGAAGATTTGCAGTTTGAATACAATATTGAAGAAGATGAAAATGTGATTGAATATTTAATTGCTTGGTTTTCAAAAAAAAATTAATGAAAAAATACATGGTCATCGAACGCTTCCATCCAGATAAAGTCAAAGCTCTATATGAACGCTTCGACCAAAAAGGGCGATTGCTTCCAAATGGCGTCAAATACCTCGATAGCTGGATAGACGTAAATGTTGAAATCTGTTACCAACTCATGGAAAGTGAATCAGTGGAAAAACTACAGGAATGGGTCAGTTACTGGGAAGACCTGGCAGATTTTGAAATTGTGCCGATTATTTCATCAGAAAAAGCCAGGAAAAAAGTTCTGGAGAACCAGTAGTATCCAATTATAGAGAAATAGTCCAAGGAACGCCTACGAAGAAGTCAGACGGATTGATAGCAAGAACTCGAACCCATCTGACCTCCGATAGCGAAGCGATCAAAAGTCTATTCCAACAAATCTTAATCAAAATTCTCTGAATCCCACTCAACCTTTAAAAAACCCACAAACACTCTCAACCCACTGCTCCGGACTCCCCAACTGACAAAAATGCCCCACCCCCTCCATAACAGTCAATTTTGCTTCCTTACAAACCTGCTCTTTTAAATAATAAACCATCTCAATCCTTGCGACGGCATCTTCATCTCCCCAACACAAATGAACGGGCAATTTCGTTTGTGCCAATGCAGGCAGCCATCTCGTAGTCTCAAATCGCTTGCGATCATTCAAGTATTTAATGGTCAAGTAAGATTTGTGATGTCCATGTTTCAGGATATTGGCCTCCCATAGCATCCGGATGGCTTCGTCTGACAATTTGGAATTGCCGTGTGCACTACGCACCTGCTGATGAAAAACTTTCCATTTGGCGATCTTCCTCAAATAATAGCCATAATTCGATAACAGCAATTTTTGGGTGATTCTCAATTTTGCCAAACCCAGAACCATACTGCCATTGGTGAAGGTGATGCTTTGCAAACCATCGGAAAACCACCCCGGCATAAGTCCATTTTCATGTCGAGCCAAAATTTCAGTTGCCACGCTATCTCCCATATCATGAGACAACAAATGACCTCCTTTCACACCAAAATGCTTCCAAACCCTAAAAACAGTATCTGCCTGCTCAAACAAAGAGTAAGTGTAACCTTCCACCGGTTTATCACTCAAACCGTAGCCGAGCATATCAAACAAGATGATTCTATCAAATACCTGGCTCAAACCATCCAAAACCCTGTGGTAGGAATAGGAAGATTCTGGGAAGCCATGCAGTAACAACAATGTCTTTTCGGGTGCAGATTTAGGATTGCCTAATTGTTTGACAAAAATTTTATGTTCGAAAGGTCCGTAAGGAATGTATTCACCAACCTCAGACCAGCGCTTTAGTTTTTCGTTCATTACTTAGTTTAGAAGTTATATTTCGGAATGTGGCAAAAGTCATATAATTCTTTGAAACTCTTACAAATACGGGAAGTTTAAGATAAAAATTGACTCATTTTTTTGTCCGACTAATAGCTAAGCCCAACTTTCCGAGGTAATTTTTTTGATATTTTATACAATTAGCTACATTTGTAAGGGCTTAGTTAGGAGTTTGAGTTATGAGGTTCGCATTTTCAAGTAAATTGTTAGTGCCAAGTTCATTTCCCAAACTAACGACTGTGAACCGTATTTTTTAACTAAATTTCTGAATTGTGGAAAACCAAAGAAGATTTGAGAGCGTGTATTCAAAAAAAGTACGTGCGGGAAAAAGAAGAACTTACTTTTTTGATGTGCGTAGAACCAAGGGTGAAGATTTCTACTTGACGCTCACTGAAAGTACGAAGAAATTCCACGGCAACGGCTATGAGAGACATAAAATCTTCCTTTACAAAGAAGATTTTAATCGCTTCCTCGCAAGTTTGGAGGATGTTATCAATCACATCAAAACCGAACTGATGCCGGATTATGATTATGACGAATATACTCGTCGTCATGAAGAGTGGGAGGCTAAAAGAGCTGAAGAAGCAGCTGCTGAAGCAGAAGCTGCAGCAAATGGAGAAGATGCAGATGATGCAGATGATGCAGAAGAGACGGATGAAGGCGAAGCAGTTGAGGTTGCTGAAGAATCCGAAGTAGAGTCAGAAGATGACATGAGCTGGTAAATCAATTATCAATCTCCAATATGCTTAAAAGCGAAGTTTGAGTTCATCAAACTTCGCTTTTTTTTGTCTCCAATAACAGCATTAATCCCATATACTAGTTTTTTAGTTGATAAATACATGTGCAAAACTAGTTCAACAGGTTCCAAATTGTTTAAAGTAGTTTCGCTTTTTCCCAATGGACTGAACATCAGTCTTTTAGTTAAAGTGTTTCCAATTTTGAACAACTTTAAACCATATAAAGCAATTTTGAACAACTCCTTTTTTTAACGAGTACCAAGAATACCTAAGCTCGATTGCTAACACCATTTTGCACCCCGCTATTCACATCTCAATGGTATCAGCAATACCCAGCAAATCAGCAACCAGCACAGCACCCCTCAAAATAAAGTTTAGATTCTTTTAAATACCTCCAACTCTAATTTCAACCAGGATTGTTTTGAATAAATTCATGCGTTATTTCTGCCATTAATACCCCACTATCTTCCTGTATAAAGTGATGGGCTCCTGCAATTTGTCTATGATTTTGTCCTTTGGCGCCAGGAACTGCCTCAATCCATTTTTTTTGCAAACTTTTTCTACCTAACAGCCTGTCCTTCAGCCCAATAATGGATAAAAAGGGTTTATCAAATTGCTTCAATGCTTCCCATGCTGGTCGGGTTTGGTCTGTAAGGCCTACTGCCATTGCAGGCAGGCATCTCGGACCGGCATTGTAGATAAACGATGGGAATGGAGCATCATAAGCTGCCTTTTCAGCAGGGCTCATCGTATTGCCAGTCATCATGTCTAATACTTCCCCTGAGAATATTTTGGTATGGGTCAAACAAAATAGGATCCAGGATTGAAAACTCACAGCAAAACCTGCACCGGCATATCTAGCCATCGCCATTTTTAGTCCTTTGACTTTTGGATTTACAACGACTGGATTGGGGACATACAGTGGATTTCCTCCTTCTTTGTACACCGGCAAATCGCCATTTGCCAAAACTACCCGGGAAAAGAGTTCTGAATTTTCACCTGCCAATCGCAAACCAATCAGGCTGCCCCAATCCTGAATGAATAATGTGATGTTTTTCAAGTTCATTCTTTTGATAAAAGCCAAGATGGTTTCACAGTGCTTATCGTAAGTATGATATCTTTCGTCTATCGGCTTATCTGACTTACCCATTCCTATCATATCTGGAGCAATACATCTGTACCCCTTGGGTGCTAGTTTCACAATCATCTTCCGATACAAAAAAGACCAGGAAGGTTGTCCGTGCAACATTAGGATAGTAGGTCCTTCTCCTTCATCTACATAGTGCATTCTCATTCCCTCAATATCTATATAATTGGGATTAAAGTCATACCCTGGCAAATTTTCAAAACGGGCATCAGGTGTCCGAACATATTCCAGTCCTGCATCAGTCTTATGAATTGGAACAGATTCATCCACAATTCCTGGAGGATAAGGCGCTACTTCCTGGACAAATCGTCCTCCTCCTTTTTCAAAATCTACTGTTATAGGTGAAGGGATCAATTTTGCAATAGACCTGGTGATTGTTTTAATTAGGCTCATAGTTATTATTTTAGGCTAAATATGATAGGTAGTTCTGGGTTCTGGAACCAGAACGCTAGCAACCAGCAACCAGCAAAAATAATTTATCAACAGAAACCAAGGCTATATTAATTTCTCAAATATTGCCTCTAAAATTCAAATTGTTCGTAAAATTAGGATTTAAATACAAAAGCCAATAAGACAATTAGAAATGATAGCAGCCAAAGAAACCTTTAACGGAACCTTTCCTTTCAAACCTCATTTTTTTGCAGGTCGGGGGTTCAAGATGTATTATGTTGATGACGTGATAGATTCAAAACGGGCTATTTCCTTTCGCGATTTGACATTCAGTTTTGAAAAAATATTGTGTACATGTGACTTTACGGTACTTATTCCAATATTTAATTCATTTGAAATCTCTTTGTTGGTTTTTCCCTGTACTAGGAATTGAAAAACCCTGCGCTCCTGAATGGATAAATGTTCAATTGTTTTTTTGTGGCGTTTATTGGTCTGTCCTTGTTTCCTTTGATAATAAATGATGCCTAGACTGATTATAATCATTAAAAATCCACCAAGCATCCATTTTGACAATGCATCGGAACTATCTCTATCCTGAAATGTCAAAAATGACAACTGTTGTTCAAATGCCTGAAAATAATGAGACTGCGCTCCCTTCCTGTGCCATTTTCGGTAGCTTTTTTTGTAGAAATCAGCCTGCTTTTGAAAGTCTGTTTGCATATCCAAATAATGAATCGCCAAAAAGGTAACGACTTCAATTTGGCAGGTATCTGAAAAGTTCCTAAGGTCATTTTGGTATTGAATAAAATCGTATTCCCGACTAATTTGAGAAGAAGCCCCGCCCTTTGACTTCCAGTTCTTTATCAGTCTTTTCAATTTCCAAAGCACTTCATTTGCGTTATCATTTTGAATTTTCAAATCTTTGAATAAGTCATTGCCCTTATTTGTCAACACCAATTTGGACTCGCCATTCATAACAAAATGGACATGATTCTCCTCTTTACCTCCAATAATTATGGTAGCAGGGGGATCTCCCTTTTTGCAAATGTGCAATCGATACAACCTTGGTTCAGGTGGCAGATTATTTCCAATTAAAACAAAACTTCCATCTTCCTTTAATGAAGCACTATTCAAAATAAAATCCTCTGAAACCGCATTCAAATCATCGTAGGAATTGATTGCTGAGAGATATACCCTAGGTGCCCATGCTTCTGAAATATGCAAATACCCCTCAATTCGATAATCTGCAACCAGGGTGACAGGAAGACAAAAGAAAATAAACCATTGTATTGCTCGCATTTATTTGAATTTTCTACACTTATTCTGTTTTAACAAATACTTCTACCTTGCCATTCGAATTTTTATTTTCCACACAGAGTGTCCAAATACCAGGATCCGGAGGTCCGTTCACTTCCTCCATGGTTCCTTTGGATTTGCCTCCTTTATTGGCTTTTAGCGTAATATTTTGACATTTAAATCCTTTGGGGTTTTCTATCCAAACTTTCAACTGTCCACCAGAAACAGTGCCTTCTACACGCAGCGTTAAATATTCAGTTCCCTCTTTTACTTCAACCTTGTATTCTTTTTTGAAAGAAGAGCCATCCAGGTCGAGTGTTGCATCTACTTTATCTACTGGTTCTTGCGCCAACAAATTGGTATTGAAAAAAGCAGCGATGAAAAATAGAAAAGATAATTTGATTTTCATGATTTCAGATTTTTTGATCTGGTTTTGGAATAAAGTCTAATAACCCAAAGTTATGCCTGGCATCGCATGATAAGCAAAAAAAAGAGGTTGGAAAAAAGATGGGGAAAGGATGGAAAAGCGTTCTTAAGCCTTTATTAAGCAGTTACCAAAAAGGAAACAACAGATTAATTATGGCAAAACAGCGAATCTGTTCAACCTGGTATCTTCGAAATTGTAAGCAATAGAAGCTGATAAAATTTATCGCAATTTATCATTTGACAGAAAAATACTTCTCAAATGAAGAAAAGTCAAAATCTAAACAGCTTCTAAGGTTTTTATAAATTTGCGAAATTCGAAAAACATGGTATGCAAATTTTGGGTAAAAGGACTCTAAAAACTGTATACACTTAAGGGAGAGATTGAGAAAATGAGAAATTGAGAGATTGAGAGATTGAGAGATTAAAACAGTTTTCGAATGTACAAGCTTTCACTGTCTCCTATTCTTTCCCTAAATACTATGCTAATTGTTAATTTCGTTTTAGGGCTTTAGGTATTAATAACCTGCTTCAAATAACTATTTTAAAGTTTAGGAAGTTAGGTTATTTTGTCCCAAACCCCTTAACCAAATTCCGGGAGAACACAAACCTTTTTGCATGAGCAAATTCACTTCTTTCAAAAATTGCTATTCGAAACTGTTATACTTATTATTGGTATTGGTTTTTTCAAGTACTGTTCTTGAGGCACAAGTCACTATTCAAGTAACTGTGAATGACGGATTTGTAACCACTACCTGTACAGATGTTTTAAGTGCTCCAGATCCTTTGTTTAGTGTCAATGTTCAAAATGCGGGATGGGTCTCCTATCCTTCCAATGGCAATTGTTTCAATGATTTTCCCAACCTTCAATACAATGAAGTTTTTCAATGTGTCACCGATATCCCCCCAACGCTACAAATTTGTTTAAGGGCTTTTGAAAATGACCCCAATCCCTTTATCAATTGTGATGTTAATGAAGATTGTTTGGTGGAACTTTGTGGAGACTTTCCACTACCACCAACTGGCTCTGGCACTTTCTTGCTAGAATTGCCTGATGGAATGGCTTCTGATGGGGAAATAAATTTTACAATCGATTTGAGTGGATTCCCGGCTGGAATTAATGATTTACCCTGTGATGCGATTGACCTGGGCGTATTGCCTGAATCCAGTACCATTGGGGATGGCAGTCAAAGTTTATTTTCCAACTATTGCGGAACGCCTAATAATGAACCAAATCCTACCAATTCTGGTACTTTTTGGAACAACGATGTCGGCACCTGGTTTCAATTCACAACAGGTCCAAATCCTGGTTCAACCATACAAGTATTTGCCAATAGCGATCCTTCGGGAATAGGCGATTTAATCAAACTGCAACTGGCAGTTTATGAAACGGATGATAATTCCTGCACTGGAAATTACAATCTAATAAGTGCATTTCACGACCCAACTGATGATGATGAACTCGTTCTGGCACCTTGTCTTGAGCCCAATACCAATTATTGGATTTTAGTGGATGGTTCTTCTGATTCAGCGGATGAACTCAATGGTTGGTTTGGAATAGAGGTGACCGATTATGGTACTACTGAGGCAGGCGATTTAATTTGTGATGCTTTGGAAATGGGAATCGTTCCAGATGGCAGTTTTGTTGAAGCGACCCTACAAACCAATTTTTGCGCTGGCAGTATAGATGACCCTCCTGTCAATGGTTTTGGTACACAAACTTCTGTTTGGTTTGCTTTTACCCCTCCTACTTCCGGTCATGTAAATGTGCAAGCTTTTGGGAATTTAAGTGCCAATCTTCCACTGGATATTCAAATGGCAGTTTTTGAGGGTCCAGGTGGTTGTCTGGGAGGCTTGACACAGGTTTCTGCTGGTGTTGACCCACCTGGATTGGATGCTACAATTGAGCTTTCCTGCCTGGATCCCAATTCCAGATATTACGTAGTCATTGATGGGGCCGCCAATCAGAATAATGTAGGCGTATTTGATTTTCGGGTTACTGATTTGGGAGACGACACTCCAGTAACTGATCAAATGGTCGTGCGTTGCGATGGGGAAAGTTTGATAGTTGGCTCTTCAATATACACACAGACGGGAATGTATTCGGATACTATTATTCTTCCCAATGGCTGCGACAGCATTGTAAATACAGATTTGCAGGTATTAGATGAAATTATGGTGGATGTGTCTATTGAACAACTTGCAACTGGACAAGGAAATGCAGATGGAATAGTGACTGCTACTGGAACGGGAGGAACAGGTATTTACAGTTTCATTTGGTCTGATGGACATATTGGAGCTACTAACACCAATTTAGTTGGAGGAGACAATTATTGTGTCACAATAGTAGATACCAATGGTTGTGAAGATGATACCTGCTTTGTCATGCCTTTTATTGAAGATTTCATACCCATAGTTACTGGTGATACCTTGGATTGCTTTGGCGATAATGACGGTATGGTCACCTTGACTGCCTTCTCTGGTGAACCACCTTATACTTTTGCATGGGAAAAATCGGATATGAGCATCAGTGGTGCAGGCAGCATCCCTGCAGACAATGTAGACGTAACATTTGATAATTTGACTGCCGGAACCTATTTCATTTCAATTATGGACAATCATTTTGATACGATTGTCAGCATTGATGTTTTAGAACCGGCGGCTCTTGATATAGCCATTGGAAATATCCAAAATGCAAGTTGCTTTGGGCTATGTGATGGATTTCTGGCTCTTGTCCCATCTGGTGGTACAGCTCCTTATCAACTTTCCTGGTCTTCAGGAGGCTCTGGCAATACCCAAAATGGTTTATGTGCCGGATTCTATGACATCGTAATAGAGGATGCGAACCAATGTCAGGATGTTTTTACTTTTGAAATTACAGAACCCGCAGAATTTATTGTTCAGGCAATGGAATTGCAGTCCGTTTCCTGTATTGGAGGAAATGATGGACAGGCAACTGTAACAACCAACGGCAATCCCATTGATTTCGATTGGGATAATGGAGGCACCGGACAAACCATTTCCGGATTGACTCAGGGTACATACATGGTGACAGTCCAAAATGATGACGGATGCACAGGAACCTCTTCTGTAACAATCACTGAACCAAGTGAGCCGGTCTCAGTTCAAATAATTGAAAGTCAAGCCATTACATGTCATGGCAATGCAGATGCAATCCTGGAAGCTCAAATTGCAGGTCCGGGAAACAGTTTCACCTACCTATGGAGCAATGGTGAATTCGGGCAAAGTATTGATAACATTGGTGTTGGGGTTTATACCGTTACGGTGACCAATGAATTGGGCTGTTCTGCGGTAAATAGCATTACAGTATCTGAACCCCTCGAAATGGATTTGACCTATTTTACGAGTCGCGAAACCTGTGAAGATGGAGGAGTTAATGGGACTATTGGCATTGAAAATGTTTCAGGAGGAGTATCTCCTTTTGTGTATTCACTGCATGGGGACATTTATTCTCCTGATCCATTATTTGATGGACTTTCTGGCGGTTCATATACTTTGTATGTACAAGATGCAGGGGGTTGCATCAAAACTTTCGATATTTTCGTTGAAGGCACCCCAAATTTAACCATCGATCTAGGGCCAGATATTGAAGTGCTTTTGGGCGATTCTATTGTCCTGGACGGATCCGCTGCAACAGATATTCCAAATTTAATATACTCCTGGGAGCCTGCCAATTTCTTCTCCTGCCCAGATTGCCCAGTACAGTCTTTCTACCCTCCCAACTCTATGACAGTTGAGATTACGGTTCTAGATGAGTTGACCGCCTGTACAGAAACAGATATAATCAATATTGATGTCAATAAAATTCGAAGGGTTTATATTCCAAATGCTTTTAGCCCCAATGATGATGGCTTGAACGACATCTTCACCATTTATGGAGGCTCTGATGTTGTAGAAGTCAAAATGCTAAGGATTTTTGATCGAAATGGTGCTTTGGTATTTGAAGCAGAAAATTTCCAACCAGAAGATTTGAATAATGGATGGGACGGACGCTTTTTGAATGAAAAAGTGAACAGTGGAGTATATGTTTATTTTGCGGAAATTTTATTTAGAGATAATGAAACCGAATTATTCCGTGGAGATCTTTCCGTAGTTCGATAAAGGATTGTTGACAAGGAAGCAGTCAAAAAAAGCGGGCTGACATTTGTGCAAATGTCAGCCCGCTTTGGTCAAATACTAATCTCAAAACAAGAATTACCGCTCCTGAAAGGGATGAAGAACCGCCCTGACAACATTGCAAATCTTTTTCGCAACCTCAATATCTGGCAATACCATCTGTGCTTGCTCTTCAGTTTGCTCAACCTTTGGAGTTTGATTTGAAATCTTAGTAGATTCCGTCATCAGGAAAAAATAAGATGAAAGGCTGGCAGCTATCAAGAGTGTAATTAAAACAGTACGGGTATTCAGGTTTTTCATTCAATTACGCATTTAATTAAAGAAAGCGACTAAAATGTTTAAAAAAGTCACCACGAATTTAACAACTTTCTACCAAAAGGTATTAAAACTTCGACGACATTTTGGCTTTGTTAGATGAAATTTCTATGATAAAGACAGATTTCAAAGAGATTGGTTGTATTTATAGACGATTATTATGATAATGTTGCTCCCAGCGGGCACAATGATTTATCTTTACAAATCAAATCACCGAATTTTATGCAAATCGTCCCAGCTAACAAATATCTTACTCCTGAAGAGCGAAAAATGCTCACTACCAAAAATACCTGGCTGGCTTTGAAAGGTATGTTAGTCCATTTTGCATGGATAGTTGCTGCATTTGCCCTAGTTTACTTTTATCCAAATCCAATTACCATAATTATTTCTCTATTCATTTTAGGGGGTATGCAATTGGGTTGTGCTGTTTTGATGCACGATACTGGTCATCATGCTTTTTTGCCTAATAAGCGATTGAATGACTTTGTAGGGCAATGGTTGGGTGCCTATCCGGTATTTAATAATATGCTGGCATATCGGGATTACCATTTCAAACACCACATTTCCAATGGTTTGGAAGATGATCCTGATTTGATGTTGACGAGAGGCTATCCAACTTCTCGTAAAAGTATGATCCGAAAATTTGTCAGAGACCTATCCGGGCAAACTGGAATCAAGGCATTGTCTGGAATGGTTTTAATGCATTTGGGTTATTTGGAATACAGTTTAGGTGGCAAAATCATCAAAGTATCACAAAAGGATAGAAGCTGGAATGCCTTCTTTAAAGTTTTTTGGGAAAGGCTTACAGGTCCCATCATAGCCAATCTGATAATTTTTGGGATTTTAAGCCTGGTGGCTTCTCCCTGGTTGTATTTACTATGGATAGGAGCTTATTTGACGACTTTCCAATTCTCCATTAGAATTCGCTCTATGTCAGAACATTCGGTTCTGGAAGATCAAACTGACCCTTATCAAAATACCCGTACGACCAAAGCCAATTGGTTGGAACGAATCCTTTTTGCTCCTTATCATGTCAATTATCACAGCGAGCACCACATGCTCATGTCAGTGCCGCCTTATCATTTGCCCAAGATGCACCAGTTATTGGTAGAACGAAAATTTTATGAAAAAGGAGTTTTGGCTAATGGATACTGGTCTGTTATTAAAAATGCAATTCAATGAAATTTTGAAGTAGTATTACTTTTCATTTTAATTTTAATTTTCATTTTAATTTTCATTTTAATTTACTTGACAACCTAAACCCACCAACCACTACAAAAACCTTTAAATAAGGCATTCGATGCGGTTCTTTTTGAACCATTGCCATTGCGATACCGATGCTGGAATAAACCCTACTTTTTGTCACATTGTAGGAACCGATGTATCTGGTTTTGCTTAGAAAAGAATCGACAAAAGATTGGTAGGTATGAAAAGGAATTTCTTGTAGCGGTCTTTTGTTAAATTTGCATTTAATGGTGTAAGGAAAAATAATTGTTTAAGCTACACACCAATTTATTTAATAGGAGCATCTTTCATCTTTTAACACTAATCTCTAAATAAAAAGTCTCGATTATGAAAACCCAATTGCTACCTTGCATTTTACTGCTCACATTGCTTCCCCTTTTCATTTCTGCTCAAACTAATTTTGGAAAATTCAATCCCTATGACGATGAAATAGTCGAAGACCTACAGTTGACACAAGAACAGCTGATACAACTGTACGCTCTTGATGACAACTACGGAGCACAAAAAACTACTTTAAATGATGCCCTACTCTACCATGAAGACTTGAAATTGGAAATCCAAAAAGTAAAAGCATCCAGAAATCAAGGAATTCAAGACATTCTCACAAAGGAACAGATTGAACAATATCGTGACAGGCTGGATGGACAACTTTTATTGCGAAAAGATGGAACCCAAAAACTATTGTTTGGCCAATACCTTGATGACTTTCAGTTTCTAGGCTTGGATGAAAATCAGGCCAAACAAATCACAAAAGCCTATATGGATTGGGAAACCGAACCAAGGGGTGATAGAGATGCAGTAATGACTGCCAATTTCAAAGAAATTTTGACTAAAAAGCAATACAAATTGTACAAAAAACATAAGCGAAACAAAAGTGTAGCATCAGGCTTGTGGAATCATTACTGGATAAAAAATGAAGAACGACAAATTGCCTTGAACGATGCTAAAGTGAATGTATGGAAAAATTATTTTGTTCCAGAAAGGGCAGTTTTGAGAAACAATCTGGAAGTTTTTATTTCTGAAGAAGATAAAAATGCAATTGCGGAATTGAGGCTTTTATATGGCGAATTATTGGATGAACAATTTGGAAAGCCAATCAAATACAAAAAATCCGATAACGGACCTTCCAAAGTCTACTTCAAGTCCCATCGTGCTTATACTGAATATAAAAGCACAGCATTGATCGACATTCCAAAGTTGGTTGAGCGCTTGGTTCAAAGTGACCGCCAAACCTTTTATCTCGCAAAAGCATTAGCAGTGAAATATGATGAATTGATTGACGGTATACAGCCTAAAATTCAGATCTTGAATCAGGGAGTTAAAGAGCGAATGTCTGCTTATTATTCAGAAAGCGATAAAGCTCGTTTCTATAATCCCACTTTCACATACAACAAAATGACCTCCACTACAAAAAAGATAGAAATGTATCGCAACATTGCTTTTCTTTTAATCGGCGGTACATCCAATGAAATGGTAAATGCGACTCAAAGTCATCAAATTAAAGCCTATCCAACTCCGGCACAAGAAACACAAACCATTGAATTCCATCTTTCTAAGTCCAGTGATGTGCAAATTGAGCTGTTGAATCAAGAGGGAAAAGTTTTGAAAACAGTCTTTCAGGGTAAACTCGAGAAAGGTAAACATATACAAAAAGTGGACTTGATAGAAGTGATTCCTCAGGTTTTATTTTATAGAATTTCCAGTACTGATGGCGCGAAAACTTTAAAAACTTTAAAGATTCAATAGTACCACAAATCTAAATATGAATCATCTCCGCAAAGGCAGGGTTGATTGGTTCTACGAAACGAAGTCAAAATGCCCCGAAGGGATGCCCTTGGCATAA
>JBGTQJ010000057.1:0-63456 GCA_041941305.1 Saprospiraceae bacterium | reverse complement strand
ATAAAAGTCTTTGGCGCAGCTTGCTGCGCCCCGTTTAGCACGCTAAACAAATACAGATATTTGATTGTTTATTCCCTAACTAATTCAATTAAAAGACTTAATATGACTAATTCAACTTTCAAGTTTTTCTTTGGACTTTTCTTTTTGAGTATTGCGCTTATGGCTTCAAAATGTAACGAAGAGGATCCGGATGTGACCAAGCCTGGCATTCAAATCGTAAGTCCAGAAGCTGCAGAAGCTTATTCAGATGGCAGAATTCCGTTGAATATTGTTTTTACAGATGATCAGAACCTGGACGAGTTTATGATTAGAATAACTTCTGAAGATGGGGGTCTCACACCAGTGGATACCCTGGGTATTATTTCCGGAAAGGAAACTATCCTGCAAGAAACCAAAGTGGTTCATGTTCCTGACCATTCTGATTATATCATCACCGTTGTTGCAACAGATGAAAGTGGAAACACTGAACAAGTTAGTTTACAGTTTCATTTACATCCTACAGAGCATGGAGGAGATGCTGGAGCTCTAAAAATAAATTTCAAATTGGAGTATGATGGTCAACCAATGGTTATGACAAATTTGGATGGCTATCCCTATCCAGGAAATGATATGCCATTTTTCCTGAATCGGTTTAGCTATTTCCTATCTGGTATTGAATTGTTGACTTCTCATGGGCATACTGAAAAGTTGGCTTCTGCAGACACTTATTTGAACCTTGAATTGGATCATCAGGATGCAAATTCCGCTGTAGAAGGTACAACTTATCACATTCACGGAGTTACTGCCGGGGAATATACAGGTATTCGATATTCAATTGGAGTTCCTCCAGGGGTCAATGCCCAAACACCCAATCAATTTTCTGGAGACTCACCCTATTCGTTGGATGGAGAGTATTGGCCAGCATGGAATAGTTATGTATTCTGTAAAATAGAGGGAAGAGGAGATGAAAATGGAGATTCAGTCTATGAAGATCCAGTGATGGCTTTGCATCTTGGTGATGATGAAGCAATGAGAACATTGGAATTTACGAAAGATATTCATCTGCATGCAGGTGGAGAACATACTTTGGAGTTCATCATTGATGTCAAAAAAATATTTGATAACAATGGAGATATTTATGACCTTCTTGGAGAAACAAACGGGGATTCAAATGCTCGTCTTCATAAATTGACTCAGTTGCCATTAATCAATGAACTTGCTGATAACCTGGTACAAGCTATTGAAATTCAATAATTAAGATATTGAATATTATTAAAGGGCTTTAAAAACTTGAATTTTTAAAGCCCTTTTCTTTTTGCCTGCCTATCTTTGCCGCCTCAAAAACGGCATACATGATTTTTTCAGATAAAAAGATTCTTGAAAGCATTGGAAAAGGCGAAATTATTATTGAACCTTTTCGACGTGAATGTTTGGGCACTAATTCCTACGATGTTCATCTGGGAAAACACCTGGCCAGATACAAAGACCACATCCTGGATTCCCGAAAACACAACGAGATAGAACATTTTGACATTCCCTCAGGAGGCTTTGTTTTACATCCCAACACCCTATATTTGGGAGTTACGGAAGAATATACTGAAACACATAACGCTGTTCCTTTCCTTGAAGGAAAGTCTTCCGTAGGGCGATTGGGAATCGATATTCATGCTACAGCAGGAAAGGGAGATGTAGGATTTTGCAATACCTGGACCTTAGAAATTTCTTGCACGCACCCAGTTAGAGTCTATGCAGGTATGCCTATTGGTCAACTCATTTACTTTATGGTAGAAGGAGAAATTGAAAATTATTACAACAAAAAGGTCAATGCCAAATACATAGAACGAACCATTCGTCCCGTTGAAAGTATGATGTGGAAGAATCGGTTTTGATAGGAGAACGAGAACAATTTTAATTCTTTTCATTATAAGTCATTAGGATTAAAATATAACAAACCAAAAACGAGTAATTCCTAAAGTTTTTTATTATGTTGATTTCGTATAACAAAACATGCAGGATCTATGACAACTTTTAGTAAAAAGTATAAAAACGATATTTTATATATGGAAAATAATTAATTTCGTCCCATCGTTAAGAGCTGAAATAAATTTTTGAAGATAATCACCTAAGATCCTAAACAAACTCCAGTGTGTTTACATAATAATACAAACACTAAATTTACTATTGAATCCCAAGCAAAGATATTCTCAGCTATTCCAAATCACGTTTTTTGTTACAGAGGCATGAATTTTTTTGCCTTATAGATAAATCTCCCCACGGTACTTGTTGGGGTTTGATTTTACTAATAACATCACAATTTTAAATCTATAATTGTTGCCTGATTTTAGATGTTAGGGTTTTTTGTATTTGGCTCGTTTTAAATATTTATGCATACAAACAAAATCAAGATTCAACCAAGTTTTAATTTTTAAACCTGCATCAAACTCATTCAACAAATAAACTTCAAAACATGAGAACATTTTTAATTGCCTTAACAAGCCTTTTTTGGCTTGCCTCCGAGCATACCCTGTTAGCCCAACAAACTTTGTCCAACCCCTGGAGTTTTGTCTCCGAAAACATTCTTTTTGCACCAGAATCCGAACGACAAATAATTCCGAATAAGTATGAAACTGCAAGCCTGGATATTAAGCAACTAGAGTCAATCCTTCAAGAAGCACCCATATGGTTTACCGATCTATCTTCAGAGTCTGAGGTTGTTTTGACACTACCTATGCCGGATGGAACATTTGAGAAATTCCAAATCATGAATGCTCCGATTTTACATCCTGATTTGGCAAAAAAATACCCTGACATTAATACTTATGCAGGAACAGGTATTGATGACCCTTCTGCCTACATCCGTTTGGACCTTACACCAAAGGGTTTTCACGGACTCATTCGCTCTGCCGAACATAGTACAGTTTACATCGATCCTTATGCAAAAACAGATACAGAAAATTATATCATTTATTACAAAAATGATTTTCAAAAGAAAGGTGAAGATGTCTTTGAATGCTCAGTTCATGAAAATCCAGATAAAATAATTGGAAATAATCCACCTGCAATTGCTGAAGCTGGTGACTGCCAATTCCGAACGTACCGAATGGCAGTGGCGGCTACTGGGGAATACACTCAATTTCACGGTGGTACAGTTGCCTCTTCTTTAGCAGCTATTACTACTACGATGAACCGGGTCAACAGTGTTTATGAAGTGGATTTATACGTTACCATGCAATTAATCCCTAATAATGACCAAATTATTTACACAAATGGCAGTAATGACCCTTACAATAATAATAATGCCTGTACGATGATTGATGAGAACATCACAAATGTGAATGCTGTGATAGGTCTGGCGAATTATGATGTGGGACACGTATTTGCAACAGGTGGTTCTGGTTGTGCCTTTTTGGGCGTTATTTGTAGTAGCAATAAGGCAGGTGGTGCGACAGGTATTGGGAATCCTGTTGGCGATCCTTTTGACATAGATTATGTTTCTCACGAAATAGGACACCAATTTGGCGCCAACCATACCCAAAATAATAATTGTAACAGAAATAACGCCACCGCGATGGAGCCAGGAAGTGCCTCAACTATTATGGGATATGCGGGTATCTGTTCACCAAATGTCCAAAACAACAGTGATGATCACTTTCATGCAATCAGTATTCAGGAAATGGCTGCTCATATATTGGGTTCAGGTGGAAGTTGTGCGGCTGTAAGCAATCCTGGAAATAATGCACCTACTGCTGATGCAGGACCAAACCAAACTGTTCCAATATCAACTCCTTTGGCACTAACAGGAGTAGCGACTGATGCTGATAATGATCCACTGACTTATTGCTGGGAACAAATGGACAATCAGGTGGCTTCTATGCCTCCATCTTCCACCAATACTGTTGGTCCGATGTTTCGCTCTATTTCTCCGCATACCTCTCCAACCCGTTACCTTCCAAATATTAATGACATTATTGCCAATGCTTCTCCAACCTGGGAAGTATTGCCAAGTGTTGGACGAACTATGAATTTCCGATTAACTGTTAGAGACAATCACGTTGGAGGTGGTTGTACGGAAGAAGATGACATGGTGATTACAGTAGATGGTAATTCAGGTCCATTTGTGGTGACAGCGCCAAATACAGCGGTTAACTGGCCAGCAAACTCTCAGCAAACCGTTACCTGGAATGTTGCTGGAACGAATACTGCTCCAGTAAGTGCAGCCAATGTAGATATTTTCTTATCCACAGATGGTGGCTTGACTTATCCTATAACATTGGCTACTGGTGTAAGCAATGATGGTTCACATCCAGTTACTTTACCTGGTAACCAAACTTCTACAGCAAGAGTTATGGTAAAGGGAGCAGGTAATATCTTTTTTGATATTTCCAATTCCAATTTTACGATTAGTGCCCCTCAAAATGATTTTACGCTGAATGTGAGTCCATCCACCCAATCTGTATGTGCACCAGCTAACGCCACCTATACAGTAACCATTGATGCAACGGGAGGTTTTTCTGGAAATGTGACTTTGGCTACTGCTAATCTTCCAACTGGCGCAACATCTAGCTTCTCTCCAGGTTCAGTGAATGTTCCTCCTTCTGCAAATAGTACATTGACTATAGGAAATACTGGGTCTTTAGCAACAGGAACTTACAATTTTGATGTGGAAGCTACCGGTTCTACGGGAACCAAAACCGAAACCCTTTCTTTGGTCGTTACCAATGGAGTACCTGCACAGGTTACCTTATCCACTCCAGCCAATGGTGCAACTGGTGTTTCCCAAACCCCAACGTTTACGTGGAATGCAGCAGCTGGGGCAGATACTTATACGATTGAAGTGGCTGATGACGCCGGTTTTAGCAACATAGTAGAATCAGCAAGTGGAATTGCAGGAACTTCACATACCTCTGGAACTGCTCTCGCTGGAAATACAATGCATTATTGGCGAGTCAGAGCTACTAATTCTTGTGGTATAGGAGCAAATTCAACTGCTTTCAACTTTACTACAAGCAATGAAACTTGTGCCACTTACGTCAGTACAGATGTACCTGTTACCATACCATCTAATAGCGCTGTAACTGTAACTTCTGATTTAAATATTTCGGCTTCCGGAACAATTACAGACTTGAATTTGAATAATTTGAAAATTACACACACCTGGGTGAATGACTTGAAAGTAAGCCTGACCAGCCCGGGTGGTACCACTGTTTTGGTATTGGATCAACCCTGTAACTCAGAAGATAATGTGGATTTAAATTTTGATGATGAAGCTTCTAATTCATATAATTCTATCCCTTGTCCTCCAATTGGCGGTGGTAATTACCAACCAAATGCCGCACTTTCCGCTTTTGATGGAGAAGATTTAAACGGAACCTGGACATTGACCGTTGAAGATGTATTTGCACAAGATGGGGGTACTTTAGATAGCTGGGAATTAGAAATTTGCTACACTTCGGCTCCTCCTGCTCAATACACTTTGACAACCAATGTATCTGGACAAGGTTCAATAACCCTGAATCCTTCTGGTGGGACCTATGACGATGGAACGGTGGTGACTTTGACGGCAGTACCCGCTGCAGGTTGGCAATTTGATAACTGGAGTGGTGATCTAAGTGGATCCAATAATCCAGAAACCATTACCATGGATGCCAATAAGACAGTCACTGCGAACTTCAGTCAGATTCCGCCTAATCAATATACGCTTACTACCAATGTTTCTGGTCAAGGCTCTATAACTTTGAATCCTCCAGGCGGCACTTATGATGACGGAACTGTAGTTACCTTGACAGCAGTTCCGGCAGCAGGCTGGCAATTTGATAATTGGAGTGGTGATTTAAGTGGATCCAATAATCCAGAAACCATTACGATGGATTCAGATAAAACAGTCACTGCCAACTTTAGCCTGATTCCACCAAATCAATATACGCTTACTACAAATATTTCTGGACAAGGCTCAATAAGCTTGAACCCTCCTGGTGGTACTTATGACGATGGCACAGTTGTTACCTTAACGGCAGTTCCCGCTTCTGGCTGGCAGTTTGACAACTGGAGTGGAGATTTGAGTGGCTCCAATAATCCAGAGACCATCACCATGGATGCTGATAAAAATGTAACTGCCAATTTCAGCCCAACTGGTGGAGGTTGTACTTATGTCACTATTGATACAGAAGATTTTGAAAGTGGATGGGGAATCTGGAATGATGGAGGATCGGATTGTCGTAGGAGTGCAAATGATGCTCAGTATGCATATAGTGGAACTTTCTGTATTAGATTACGGGATAATGATCCTAATTCCTCGTTTATGACTACAGATGTTTTTGATTGGTCAAACTACGATGAATTGAAAGTTGATTTTACCTATATCACGAATAGTATGGATAATTCCAATGAAGATTTCTGGCTACAAATTTCTACCGATGGAGGTGCATCCTATACTTTGGTTGAAGAGTGGAATTTAAATGATGAATTTCAGAATAATGTAAGAGAATTTGATTCAGTGGTTATTCCAGGACCATTTACTGCCAACACTACATTAAGGTTCAGATGTGATGCTTCAGGTAATTCAGATTGGGTTTATATTGATGATGTAGATATTCTGGGATGTACAGGATCAGGTCCTACTCAATACACTTTGACGACTAATGTCTCTGGTCAAGGATCTATTTCTTTGAATCCTCCGGGTGGTACCTATGATGATGGCACAGTAGTAACTTTGACAGCAGTACCTGCTTCTGGTTGGCAATTTGATGGCTGGAGTGGCGATTTAAGTGGTTCCAATAACCCGGAGACCATCACCATGGATGCTGACAAGAATGTTACGGCTACTTTCAGTTTAATTCCGCCTCAACAATATACTTTGACGACGAACGTCTCAGGACAAGGTTCGATAACCTTGAATCCTCCAGGTGGAGTCTATGATGATGGTACGGTTGTTACCCTAACAGCAGTACCTGCTTCTGGTTGGCAATTTGATAACTGGAGTGGCGATTTAAGTGGCTCAAATAATCCGGAAACCATCACGATGGACTCGGATAAGACTGTTACTGCCATTTTCAGTCTAATACCACCACAGCAATATACTTTAACGACCAATGTCTCTGGTCAAGGTTCGATTACCTTGAATCCTTCAGGTGGCGTCTATGACGACGGTACCGTTGTGACTCTTACGGCGATTCCGGCAGCGGGTTGGCAATTTGATAACTGGAGTGGTGATTTAAGTGGTTCCAATAACCCGGAAACGATCACCATGGATTCGGATAAGACCGTTACTGCCATTTTCAGTCTAATACCACCACAGCAATATACTTTAACGACCAATGTCTCTGGACAAGGTTCGATAACCTTGAACCCTCCTGGTGGACTCTATGATGATGGTACTGTTGTAACTCTTACCGCAGCACCTGCATCTGGCTGGCAATTCGATAATTGGAGTGGTGATTTGAGTGGTTCCAATAACCCAGAGACAATCACAATGGACTCTGATAAAACTGTTACTGCTAACTTCAGTTTGATCGGTGGTGGATGTACCTATGTTGTCATAGATGATGAAGATTTTGAAGGTGGCTGGGGAATATGGAATGATGGAGGTTCAGATTGCCGGAGGTCTATCAATGATGCAACATGGGCAAATAGTGGCTCTTATTGCGTTCGATTACGAGATAATACTTCTACTTCTGTTATGACTACGGATGTACTTGATTTATCCAGTTATGATGAATTGACAGTTGACTTCTCATACATTGTAATAAGTTTCGAAAATGTAGAAGATTTTTGGTTACAAATTTCTCAGGATGGTGGGTCTACTTATACTACTATTGAGGACTGGGTAAGAACGATTGATTTCAATAACAATGAAAGGCATGATCCTTCCGTCCTTATTCCAGGACCATTTACTGCTAATTGTAGATTGCGCTTTAGAGCAGATGCTTCTGGAAATGGAGATAGGGTTTATATTGATGATGTGGTAATCAACGGTTGTACTACCACAAGTAGTCGCCCATCAGAGGATTTGCCAGTTTCAGTTTTTGATAATGCTGAAACACAGGAAATTGAAGTGACTTCACCTGTTGAAATTGAATCAAAGTTTTCTATTTCAGACATGAAGCTATATCCAAATCCTACAAGTGCTGTCCTTACTGTTGAATTTGAGATATTGGAAGCAACTGATATTCAAATAGTTGTCACTGATTTATCTGGGAAAACCATTATGAATAATAAGCATAGTGTAGATGCTGGTCTACAGCAAACAAATATAGATGTGCGCAAATTGACCGAGGGATATTATTTTGTACAATTGATTTCGGAAAATGGAAGATTAACGGATAGATTTATTGTAATCAAGTAATTTATCTATATCCTTTATATTTTATTGGCTTGGAGCTTATCAAAAGCTCCAAGCTTTTTTTATGTCTTTTCCAATTCCTTTAATATTTGTTTATGGAATAAATCAAATTGCTTTACAACCATTTCATAAAGGCGGGTTTGCTCAATTTCACTGCCACAAATTTCAAGAACCTGATTTTTAAATCGCAAGGAAAAAATTCTATCGTAATTCAAAATCTCCCCATTCAAAAAATCTATGTCGTCATATAGGAACTCAAAGAATTTTTCGGATTTTTCAGATGAGAAGGTTTCAGAAGATAGTAACCATTCATCATACAATGCTTTAAGCCGAATGGCTTCATTCTTCAAGCCCATGTTAGCAACTGAAAAAGTAGAAGCAATGAGGTTTTCCAGTGCCTGTTGTTGTAAATCAGGTGTAGAAATCCGGTTAAGGGTAAAAATAAAATACCTGATAGAATCTTTAGAAGCGGTTTCAGGTGCGTTTAAAATTCCTAAAAGTGATTTGGACTTTTCTACAGTTTGGTGTCGATAGGTTTTCAATTCTTCCAGTTCTTCCAGGTTCTTTTCATTTTCTAGTTTCACGCTGGTTACCAATTCCAGGTATTGTCTCTTTTCTTGTATTCGTTCTCCCCACATTGCAAACTGAAAGGCAATAAAAATTCCTAAAATGACAATCAATAATTCGATAATGTGATTCGACCAGTTTTGGGAATAGATGTTTTCCCAAATTCGTTGAAGGCGTTTTTTTATGGACATGACTTTGTGGATGATTTTATGCAAAAATGAAAAGAAAAAAGTAATTGCATAAAAGAGGACAGGTAATATGAAAAAAAGCCTGGTCGAAGGACCAGGCTTTTTTTCATATTACACTGAAAGTAGTGTCTCCTGCGAGCTTGCTTGAGCAAAGGAAAAGAGACACTGCGAATATGACCATATTTGGCTTAACGCTCCACAACAACTTTTCTGGAAATTCTATCTCCATAAGCACTGATTTGAACCAAATAAACTCCACTTGGGACTGCTTCCAGATTTAACTCAAAATTATTTTGAGACATTTCTTGAATATCCAATTGGATTTTCTGCCCTACAATATCAAAGACTTCGACCTGAACCTCAGCATAAAGGTTTGGAATACTTAGGAATAATCTTCCAGTTGTTGGGTTTGGATTCAAACTCAACTGGCTCGCCCATCCAGGTTCATTCACATTATTGATTCCATCAACGGTGATGATGTTTGAACTAATAATACAACCGTTTTCGTCAGTTACTTCAACCAAATAGTCGCCAGCAGCCAAATTCATCGGATCTTCATCTTGAGAAATCAAAATGTTATTTAAGTACCAATCAAAATTATAATTGCCGGCACCACCCATTACCGTAATTTCTATTGCACCCTTGCTCATCATATTGGTATCATTTGTAATTTGATCTACCATGATTTCGATCATGTTTGGGTCCAGCAACTCAAAGGATTCGGTTACTTCACAGCCAAGTGAATCAGTTACTGTGACTTCATACATACCTGCTGGAAGATCGGAAATGCTTGAAGTTACATTACCAGTGTTCCAGGAATAAGCGTAAGGTTGTAAACCATCCTCAGCGGTCACAGATATTTGTCCAGTGGAATCTCCAAAGCACAATAGAGAGTCTATTTGAACATTAGAAATATTGATTGGTGCAGGAGCAGTTATTGTAAAACTGCATTGAATCGAATTACCTCCCAGGTCCGTGTATTCCCAGGTATTTAGGGTTGGACCAGCTGGGAATTGAGCGCCACTTGGGAGCCCTTGAATGAGTACAAAATTATCATTCGCACAATTGTCATCAATATTTGGCATTTGGTAGGTTATCGTATTGGCACAATCAATGGTCAATATTTCATTGTCCTGAGGGCATGTAATTACTGGAGGAATGGTATCCAAAACGGATACGGTGGCAATGGAATTATTTACATTGCCATTAACATCAGTGACTTCCAGGTTTACGAAATTGTCTCCGACATCGGAGCAGTCAAAATCCTGAATATCTATACTGATAGAATCAATGCCACAATTATCGGTACTTCCATTATCAATATCCTGAGCAGTGATGCTTACCATTCCGTTGCCATCGAGAAATACATTAATATTTTGAGTAATGACCATAGGAAGTACATTATCTTCCACTGTAACTGTTGCAGTATCTGAACTAATGTTTCCGTGAATATCTGTTAGGGTCAGGATTACTTGATTTGGTCCTATATCATCACAATTGAATTCATTGATATCAATTTCAATATTGGCAATACCACAATTGTCAGTTGAACCAGCTTGGATCATATCAGCGGTTATTTCAATCATTCCATCTCCGTCCAAATCTACAGTAATGTCTTGTGTCATTACTATTGAAGGTGTATTGTCTTCAATTGTTACTAGCCCATTACATTGGGCGGAATTTCCACTTCCATCATTCACAATTAAGGAAATAGTATTCGCTCCAATATCATCACAGTCAAAACTATCAATTGAAATATTTAGTGTTATGATTCCACAATTATCATTACTTCCATTGTCAATTTGTGCCGGTGTGATAGTAGCAAGCCCGTCATTGTCCAATTCTACAGTTATATTTTGACAAATTGCCATCGGTGGAATATTTTCTGTTACAGTGATAACTGATTGACAGGGAGTCATGTTTCCACTACTATCTTCAGCAAATAATGTGACCGTATTTGGCCCTAGGTCATCACAATTAAATGTATCATTATCTAGACTTAGGGTAACATTACCACAATTGTCATTGCTAAATAATTCAATGATTTGAGGAGCAATGGTAATGGAGTTGTTTACTCCAAGAGATGCTGTTATGTTCAAGCAGTCCAACTCCGGAGGAATTGAATCGAGAACAGTCACTACAGCTGTACATTGATTGATATTGCCTATCCCATCATCCCCTGTTAGAATTACATTGTTTGTCCCCAAATCATTACAATTGAAAGTACTCTGATTGATAAAGAAGTTTACAGCACCACAGTTGTCAGAACTTCCTCCATCTATATCTTCTGGAACAATTGAAGCATTTCCATCTTGATCGAGCCAAACTGAAATATTTTGACAAACAACAACGGGAACATTACTCTTTTCTACGTCCACTAAAGCAATACAGGTATCAGCGTTTCCACTAATGTCGGACACAGTCAAAGTAATTGTATTTATTCCCACATCATCACAATCAAAAGAATCAATATCCAGGGAAAGGTTGACAGTCCCGCAATTATCCGAACTCCCGTTATCAATGTCAGAAGGAACGATGGTGGCATTTCCAGTACCATCAAGCATAATGGTAATATCTTGACAAAGCGCATTCGGAAGTACTGTTTCTATTATTGTTACAACAGCCGTACAGCTTTCCGTATTTCCATTGTCATCACTTACCGTCAAAATTACGTTGTTAGGTCCAACATTGTTGCAGTCAAAAGAATCAAGGTCAATTGCGAGGTTAACTGAATCGCAATTGTCTTCACTGCCATTGTTTACTTGAGTAGCAACGATCTGGACAGTATCATTTGGATTGAGTTGGACGGTGATGTCCTGACATATGGCAACTGGAGGAAAGTCATCCACAATGGTAATAGTGGCATCACATTCTCCAATATTTCCATTGATATCCTCAACTGAAAGGGTAACTATATTGCTGCCAATATCATCACAAGAGAAAGTATCCTGATTTAGACTCAAGCTTAAAATTTCGCAGTTATCCGAGCTTCCATTATTGATATCTTCAGGTAAAATGTTGGCTGAACCATCTGCATCTAAACTGGCAGCAAAATCTTGACAAATCGCCACAGGGTTGATGTTTTCGCTAACAGTTACCGTCGCATTACATTGGTCCGTATTTCCGTCACTATCTTCGATGGTAAGGATTACTATATTTACCCCAATATTATCACAGTTAAAGGTGTCCTGGGATATTTGATAGGTCAGCAACCCACAGTTGTCAGAACTTCCTCCATCAATATCTGTAGGAAGAATGGTGGCAATTCCACTTTGTCCTATCGTTACAATGATATTTTGACAAGAAGCTACCGGGAAGATATTGTCTTCTACATTTACTGGGGCAGCACAATCTGAACTGTTCCCATTTCCATCATCCACGGTTAATATTACTGGTTGAGTTCCTATATCGTTACAAGTGAACGTGCTTTGGTCCAGACTCAATGAAATATTTCCGCAATTGTCGGTACTGCCGTCATTTATCTGTGCAGGTGTTATTGAAGCTATTCCTGTTACACCTATTTCCACAGTGATGCCAGAACACATGGCATTAGGTGCAATATTATCCTCAACTGTAACATTGGCTGGGCAGGTATTGACATTTCCGGCATCATCTTCCACAGATAGTAAAACAATGTTTACTCCCACACTATCACAATTAAAACTGTCATTGTCGATACTAAGGCTCACAGTACTACAATTATCCGAACTGCCTCCATCAATCGCAGATGGAATGATGGAAACGACTCCAGCTGTATCCACTTCAACGGTAATGTCCTGACAAAGAGCAATTGGTGGCGTATTATCTGCATCATCAATCGTTGTACTCAAAGTCGCGGAGCAATTTCCAGCGTCAGTAACTGTCACCTGATAAGTACCAGCAGGTAAATCAGTTAAGTCTTCAGGATCATCATTGTCTCCAGTGCCGTCATTATCCCAATCAAAAGTATAACCTGGAGAGCCACCTGTAACTGTTAAATCAATTGAACCATCTGATTCATTTGGACAACTTGCATCATTTGAAGCTTCCGTCAAACCTGGGGCATCAGGATCCGCCAGATTTGCGGTCAGGGAACCTCCTATACAAAGGGTAACAATATCCTGAATTCTAATATCGCTATATTCACCTGAAGGAACATTAAATGTTATTTCTCCGTTTGCATTGGCGGCTATAGGACCTACCACAATGTTGGTATCAGGAAGATTATCATAAATGACATTATAACCCGAATTGGCATCCAGACCTCCAATAGTTATCTGACCATCTCCCTGGCAGCTATCAGGATCCATGGTATTTACGAGGATTGGAGATGGGCTAGGATCGAAAAGGGTAAATGCCAGATTGCAATTGACATCATCAGCATCAGTGATCACGATATTCAAGTTTCCATTTCCAACTGTACCGATATCAGTTGAAAAATTAGTGACAGCGAAGTAATTCGCACTTGCAGGTGATATGGCAACAGTGCCTGATACTTCATATCCATTAGGGCTTAGATTTGAACCTGTAGGATTTAAATCAAAGCTGAAATAGTCATCCTCAGTATAATAGGGGGTACCATTATCATTGCATTCAAGACTACCAAAACCAGTTGAAGTCAAGCTACAGGCATTGGAACAAGATCCAGGATCCATAATGGTAAAGTTAAGCGTACATCCTGAATTGTTGTTGTCGATTATTGTTAACTCAAAATCACCTGAGCCAACTGATCCCGGCTCTGTTTGGAAACTAGTAATGTTTCCGTAATTTCCTCCATTGGGAGTTACCGTAGCTCCATCAACGGTATAGCCAGAACCCAGATTATTCCCCGTAGGTTCTAAGTCAAAGGTGATGTAATCATCATTCTGATTTGAAGGAGTTCCGTTGTCATTACATTGTACATTGGATATTCCTGAATCAAGGATTTCACAATCATTGGAACAAGTCCCCGGGTCAAAGACAATGAAGTTAAAAGTACAATTTGAATTGTTGACATCTGTTATAGTCAAATTCAAATCCCCATCACCCGCTGTACCTGGATCTGTTTGGAAAGTGGTGGGAGTACCATAGTTTCCTCCAGAGGGAGTCAAACTGGTTCCGGAAACAGAATAGCTGGTACCCAAATTAATTCCAGATGGATCCAATTCAAATGTAATGTAATCGTCGGTATCGTCGCCTGGAGTTCCATTATCGTTGCATTGAACATTTGACAATCCTGAGGCGGAAATATCACAACTATTCGAACAGGATCCAGGATCACTTACATTGAAAGTGAGGGTACAGTTTGCATCATTGCTATCCGTAATCGTCAAAGTAAGGTCTCCCGCACCTGCAGAACCAGGGTCGGATTGGAAGAAGGTGGAAGCACCATAATTTCCTGAGGCAGGAGTGAAGTTTGTGCCGGATACTGTATAATTATTACCAAGGTTAAAGCCTGTTGGGTCCAATTCAAATGTGATGTAATCGTCAGAAGGATCGCTTGGAGTACCATTGTTATTACATTGGATATTCGTCAAGCCTTCATCATCAATTTGACATTGATTGGAGCAGGTTCCGGGATCCAATACAGTAAACTCAAAAGTACATCCCGAGCTACTTCCGTCAATTAACATCAATTCCAGGTCTCCCATACCAGCATCTCCAGCTACTGTCTGAAAAGTAGTGACGCCACCATAAAATCCGCCAGGAGGAATGATGTTGCCACCTGTAATAACGTAGTCAGAACCGAGATTGACACCAGTAGGATCCAAATCAAAGATAATGATGTCATCAGAAGGATCAGCCGGTGTTTGGTTGTCATCACATAGTATATTCGCAAGTCCAGCATCTGTTATTTCGCAATTGTTGGAACATGGACCGGGGTCTTGAACAGTAAAGTTAAAGGTGCAACCGGAATTATTGCCGTCTGTAATTGTCAAATTTAAATCACCATCTCCTGCGGTACCAGGATCTGTTTGGAAGGTTGTGATCATTCCATAATTTGCGCTTGAAGGGGTCAAGTTAGTTCCAGATACCAAATAGCTATTGCCCAGATTCAGCCCGGTTGGATCTAATTCAAAAGTAATATAATCATCTGTCGGATCACTAAAAGTACCATTGTCATTACATTGAATATTAGATAAACCAGAAGTGAAAATTTCACAGTTATTTGAACAAGACCCTGGATCAATTACCGTAAAGGAGAATGTACATCCAGCGTCACTATTATCAATTATGGTCAAATTCAAATCTCCAGCACCAGCAGTTCCAGGATCTGATTGGAAAAGCGTCAGAGGACCATAATTACCCTGAGAAGGTGTAATGTTTGCCCCTGAGAAGGAATAGCCAGTACCTAAATTATTACCAGTTGGGTTTAAGGTGAAAGTGATATAATCATCTGATGGATCACTGGGAGTCCCATTATCGTTGCACTGAACGTTTGCCAGGTTCACATCTGTGATTTCACATTCTGGTGAACAATTGCCTGGATCATTCACAGTAAATGAGAAGGTACACGCCGCATCTGAGTCATCTGTTAATGTTAAATTTAAATTCCCGATTCCTGCAGTACCTGGAGTAGTCTCAAAAGAAGTGACCAGGCCATAATTACCTGAATTGGGAGAAACATTGGCTCCAGAAACTAAATAGGTAAATCCTAAATTAAACCCAGCAGGATCAAGATCAAAAGTGATATAGTCGTCGAAGGGAAAAGAAGGAGTACCATTATCATTGCATTGTACATTGGTAAGTCCGGCATCCGTTATATCACAAATAGGAGAACAAGATCCCGGATCAATTATGATTAGGGAGAAAGTACAATTGGCATCTGAATCATCTGTGATGGTTAAATTCAGATTTCCGGCACCTGCTGTTCCAGGGTCTGTCTGGAATACAGTAATCCCTCCATAAACTCCGGTAGAAGGCGTCAGATTTATTCCTGTAACAGTATAAGTTGTACCTAAATTAAAACCAGTAGGATCCAATTCGAATGTGATATAATCATCATTGGGATTTGTAGGTGTTCCATTGTCATTACATTGTACATTTCCAAGACCTGAGGCAATAATTCCACAGGTGGGAGAACAAGAGCCTGGATCAGTCACTGTAACAGAAATAGAACAAGCTGAATTGTTTTCATCAGAAATTGTCAAATTCAAATCTCCAGCTCCCGCAGTACCGGGGTCTGTCTGGAAATTGGTAACTACTCCAAATGGAGCACTTGAAGGCGTCAAATTGGCTCCGGTAACTATATAATTCGTACTGACATTATTACCTGTTGGGTTCAAATCAAATGTAATATAATCATCAGTTGGATCACTAGGTGTACCATTGTCATTGCACTGAATATTACTCAATCCGGCACTTGTAATTGAACAATTGTTGGAACAGGTTCCTGGATCATTTACCGTGATACCCAGGGTACAACCTGAATCATCACTATCATCAATACTCAAATTCAGATTTCCGGCACCTGCTGTTCCAGGGTCTGTTTGAAAATTGGTGGGGCTGCCATAATTTGCTGAGGCCGGAGTAATATTCGTTCCTGAAACAGAATAACTTGCTCCAAGATTAAATCCTGTTGGATCCAGGCTGAAAGTGATGTAATCATCAGTTGGATCCCCGGGAGTCCCATTATCGTTACATTGAATATTGGTTAAACCTGATGTAAGGATAATACAATTTGGAGAACAGGTTCCTGGATCTGTTACTGTAAAATTTAACGTACAATTGGCATCTGAATCGTCGGTAATGGTCAAATTCAAATCTCCAGCTCCTGCAGTACCGGGGTCTGTTTGAAAAGATGTAACTCCACCATAATTTCCGCCAGAAGGAGATAGATTAGCTCCCGAGACGGAATAGCTGTTTCCAATGTTATTTCCTGTAGGGTCTAAATCAAAAGTGATATAATCATCAGTTGGGTCACTGGGAGTCCCATTATCATTGCATTGAATATTTGACAATCCAGAAGTTAGTAATCCACACTCTGGGGAACAGGTTCCTGGATCTGTAACTGAAAAACTTAACGTACAATTGGCATCCGAATCATCTGTTATAGTTAAGTTTAAATTGCCTGCTCCTGCAGTCCCGGGATCTGTTTGGAAAGAAGTGATTCCTCCATAAACTCCGGTAGAAGGCGTCAGATTTATTCCGGTAACATTATAAGTTGTACCTAAATTATTCCCGGTTGGATCCAAATCAAAAGTGATGTAATCATCAGTTGGGTCACTAGGTGTACCATTATCATTACACTGAATATTGGAAAGTCCTGAAGTCAATAATCCACATTCAGGAGAACAGGTTCCAGGGTCTGTCAGGGTAAATGGGAAAGTACAACCTGAGTCATTTCCATCAACCACACTTAAGTTTAGGTCTCCGGCACCAGCTGTCCCGGGATCAGTTTGAAAAGTAGTGGCACTTCCGTAGTTGGCAAAAGCAGGAGAAATATTGGTTCCGGAAACAGAATAATCAGCACCTAAGTTAAATCCTGTTGGATCCAATTCAAAGGTGATGTAATCATCAGTTGGGTCACTGGGTGTTCCGTTATCATTACATTGAATGTTAGTCAGACCTGAAGTAATTATTTCACAATCAGGAGAGCAGGTTCCCGGATCAGTCACAGTAAAGTTAAATGTACAGTTGGCATCACCGCTATCAGTAATGGTTAGATTCAAATTACCGGCACCCGCCGTTCCAGGGTCTGTCTGAAATGAGGTGGTAACACCATAATTTCCACCTGCCGGGAGCAGACTTGTTCCAGATACCGTATAGCTGGTTCCTAAATTATTACCTGAAGGATTTAAGTCGAACGTTATATAGTCGTCTGTCGGGTCACTTGGTGTTCCGTTATTATGGCATTGGACATTGCTCAAACCTGCACTCAATAATTCGCATTCTGGAGAACAAGTGCCTGGATCATTTACTGTAAAATTGAAAGTACAACCTGAGTCACCATCGTCTGTTATAGTAAGATTCAAATCTCCCGCTCCTGCAGTCCCGGGATCTGTTTGGAAAGAAGTAATTCCTCCATAGTTTCCAGAACCTGGGCTAAGGCTTGCCCCTGAAACAGTATAACTTGCTCCCAAATTAAAACCAGTTGGATCCAAATCAAAAGTGATATAATCATCACTTGGATCACTGGGAGAGCCATTATCGTTGCATTGTATATTTGTCAAACCAGAGGCTGTGATTTCACAATTTGGAGAACAGCTACCTGGGTCCGTCACTGTAAAACTCAAGGTACAATTAGCGTCCGAATCATCTGTAATAGTCAAATTCAAATCTCCTGTACCAGCGGTTCCAGGGTCAGTTTGGAAACTGGTAACCGAACCATAATTCCCACCAGAAGGGGATAAATTGGTTCCAGAAACGGTATAACTAGTTCCCAAATTATTACCAGTTGGATTTAAATCGAATGTAATGTAATCGTCAGTTGGATTGCTTGGTGTTCCATTATCATTGCATTGAATGTTGGTTAACCCTGAATTCGTTAAACCACATTCTGGAGAACAAGTGCCAGGGTCGGTGACGGTAAAGCTCAGAGTACAATTGGCATCGTCTCCATCAGTAATGGTTAAATTCAAGTCTCCTGCTCCAGCAGTTCCGGGATCGGTTTGGAATGTTGTCGTATTTCCGTAATTACCACCTGTTGGGGAAAGATTTGTTCCCGAAACGGTATAACTGGTTCCAAGATTATTACCTGTTGGATCTAATTCGAAGGTAATATAATCATCTGAAGGGTCGCTAGGTGTGCCATTGTCATTACAGAGGATATTTGATAATCCAGCTGCTGTTAATCCGCATGTATTGGAGCAGGTTCCAGGATCTGTTACTGAAAAACTAAAGGTACAGTTGGCATCCGAATCATCTATGATGGTCAGGTTTAAATTGCCACCTCCTGCGGTACCAGGATCTGTTTGGAAAGAAGTAATACCTCCATAATTGCCTCCATTCGGCGTTAAATTGGTTCCCGTAACCGTATAGCTAGTCCCTAAATTATTCCCCGTTGGGTCTAAATCAAAGGTGATATAATCATCACTTGGGTCACTTGGAGTCCCATTATCGTTACAAAGAATATTGGTTAAACCAGAACTGACTAAACCACATGTAGTAGAACAAGATCCAGGGTCATTGACTGTAACACTCAGTGTGCAGTTGGCATCCGAATCATCCGTGATGGTCAGGTTCAAGTTACCTGCTCCTGCAGTCCCGGGATCTGTTTGGAAAGTAGTAGCACCTCCATAGTTTCCTCCACTCGGTGTTAAATTAGTTCCCGAGACAGTATAACTAGCACCCAAATTAAATCCAGTAGGGTCTAATTCAAAAGTAATATAGTCATCACTTGGGTCACTTGGAGTCCCATTGTCATTACAAAGGATATTGTTCAAGCCAGCGTTTTGAATGCTACAAGTATTTGAACAGGTACCTGGATCGTTTACCGTAAAACTCAAGGTACAATTGGAATCATCACCATCGGTGATTATGAGATTTAGATTTCCAGCTCCCGCTGTTCCGGGATCCGTTTGAAAAGAAGTTGCGGAACCATAATTTCCACTTGAAGGAGTCAAATTCGCACCTGACACAGTGTAACTGGTACCAAGGTTATTTCCTGTAGGGTCCAAATCAAAAGTGATATAATCATCAGAGGGATCACTTGGCGTTCCATTATCATTACAAAGAATGTTAGCTAATCCTGTTGAGACCAATCCACATGTAGGAGAACAAGAACCAGGGTCAGAGACTGTAAAGCTCAAGGTACAGTTGGCATCCGAATCATCTGTGATAGTTAAATTCAAATCTCCAGCTCCAGCAGTTCCGGGATCGGTTTGAAAAGAAGTAGCTCCCCCATAATTGCCGCCTGTAGGCGAAAGATTTGCTCCAGAAAGGGTATAACTTGCTCCTAGATTATTACCTGTAGGATCCAAGTCAAATGTAATGTAATCATCTGTTGGGTCGCTTGGAGTCCCGTTGTCATTGCAAAGAATATTCGACAAGCCTGCTGAATTCAAGCCACAGGTATTGGAACATGTTCCTGGATCTGTAACTGTAACATTAAGTGTACAGTTTGCATCGGAATCATCGGTAATGGTCAAATTCAAATCTCCCGCACCAGCCGTTCCCGGGTCTGTTTGGAAAGAAGTTGCTACTCCATAATTACCCCCTGAAGGTGTGAGGTTCGCCCCTGAAACGGTATAACTGCTTCCCAGGTTATTTCCTGTAGGGTTCAACTCAAAAGTGATGTAATCATCAGAAGGATCACTTGGCGTTCCATTGTCATTACAAAGGATATTTGATAATCCAGCAGAAATTAATCCACATGTGGTAGAACAAGAACCAGGATCTGCAACTGTAACACTGAGCGTACAGCTTGCATCGGAATCATCCGTGATGGTCAAATTTAAGTCTCCTGCTCCTGCGGTACCAGGATCTGTTTGAAAGGATGTAGCTCCCCCATAATTGCCACCCGAAGGAGTCAAAATCGCCCCTGAAACGGTATAGCTGCTTCCCAGGTTATTACCAGTTGGATCCAACTCAAAAGTGATGTAATCATCAGACGGATCGCTTGGAGTACCATTATCGTTACAGAGTATATTTGATAATCCGGCAGAAGCCAAATTACAGGTATTGGAACAAGTACCCGGGTCAGTCACAATTACATTTAATGTGCAATTGCCATCCGAATCATCGGTAATGGTCAAATTCAAGTCTCCAGCCCCTGCTGTTCCGGGATCGGTTTGAAAGGAGGTCGCTCCTCCATAATTACCCCCTGATGGGGTGAGGTTTGTTCCAGAAACAGTATAACTAATTCCCAAATTATTTCCTGTAGGGTCTAAGTCAAAGGTGATGTAATCATCAGATGGATCACTCGGAGTACCATTGTCATTACAAAGAATGTTTGATAAACCTGCCGAGATTAAACTACACGTTGTCGAACAAGAACCCGGGTCAGTAACCGTAAAATTGAGGGTACAATTGGCATCTGAGTCATCTGTTATGGTTAAATTCAAATCTCCAGCTCCAGCCGTACCTGGATCGGTTTGGAAAGTAGTATTTCCTCCATAAGCTCCAATTGATGGACTTACATTGGTTCCTGAAACAGTGTAACTTAGCCCCAGGTTGTTACCTGTTGGATTTAAATCAAAAAGGATGTAATCATCTGATGGGTCATCTGGGCTGCCATTATCATTACAAATAATATTGGATAAGCCAGCGGAAATTATTCCACACGTGTTGGAACAAGTACCCGGGTCAGTGACGGTGAAGCTCAGGGTACAATTATTATCTGAATCATCGGTAATGGTCAAATTCAAATCTCCCGCCCCTGCCGTACCTGGATCGGTTTGGAAAGAGGTGTTTCCTCCATAATTACCCCCTGATGGGGTGAGGTTTGCTCCAGAAACAGTATAACCTGCACCCAAATTATTCCCAGTTGGGTTCAAATCAAAGGTGATGTAATCGTCAGCAGGATCGCTAGGGGTTCCATTGTCATTACATAGGATGTTTGACAAACCCGAAGTGGATATATTACAATTAGTCGAACAGGAGCCAGGATCAGTAACAGTAAAACTGAATGTACAATTTGCGTCAGAATCATCCGTAATGGTCAAATTCAAATCACCCGCCCCTGCCGTACCTGGATCTGTCTGGAAGGTAATAGCAGCTCCATAATTTCCACCCGTAGGGGTCAAATTTGCTCCGGAAACAGTATAACCGGCTCCTAAATTATTTCCTGTTGGATCTAAATCAAAAGTAAAGTAGTCATCGGAAGGATCACTTGGCGTACCGTTATTATTACATATGATGTTGCTTAAGCCAGCACTGACAATTCCACAGGCATTAGAACAGGTTCCAGGGTCAGTAACCGTAACAGCCAATGTACAGCTAGAGTTATTATCATCCGTAATGGTCAAATTCAAATCACCAGCACCAGCAGTTCCAGGATCGGTTTGGAAAGAAGTCGCTGAACCATAATTCCCACTATTTGGGCTAAGATTAGCACCAGAAACCATATAGCTCGCTCCTAAATTGTTCCCGGTTGGGTCTAAATCAAAGGTAATATAATCATCAGAGGGGTCACTTGGTGTTCCGTTGTCATTACAAAGGATATTTGATAAGCCAGAAGTAATAAGAATACAGTTATTAGAACAAGAACCTGGGTCACTTAGGGTAAAAGATAGGGTACATCCAGAATCGTCGCTATCTGTTAGAGTCAAATTCAGATCACCTGCTCCAGCGGTACCAGGATCTGTCTGAAAAGAAGTAGTGAAACCATAACTTCCACCAGTTGGGTTAAGGTTGGCTCCGGATACTGAATAGCTTGCACCTAAATTAAATCCAGTTGGGTTTAAATCAAAAGTTATATAGTCATCAGAAGGATCACTAGGAGTCCCATTGTCTACACACTGAATGTTTGTTAAACCCGTGGCCGTGATTTCACAATTTGGAGAACAAGTACCAGGATCACTGATAGTGATTGGGAAAGTACACCCTGAATCGTTCCCATCTACAATTGTTAAACTCAAATTTCCTGCTCCTGCAGTACCTGGGTCAGTTTGGAAGGTAGTAACAGAGCCGTAATTTCCAGAAGTTGGGGAAAGACTGGTACCTGTTACGGTATAGTTTGCACCAAGATTAAATCCAGTTGGGTCTAATTCAAAAGTAATATAATCATCATTTGGATTGCTTGGGGTTCCATTATCATTACAAAGAATATTTGCCAACCCGGAGGTGAGTATTTCACAATTTGGAGAACAAGAACCAGGATCTGTAACCGTAAAACTTAGTGTACAATTGACATCTGAATCATCTGTAATGGTCAAATTCAAGTCTCCTGCCCCCGCTATCCCTGGATCTGTTTGGAAAGAAGTAGTTGAGCCATAATTTCCTCCAGTTGGTGTCAAATTGGTACCTGAAACGGTATAGCTCGTGCCCAAATTATTCCCTGTTGGATTTAAATCAAAGGTGATATAATCATCATTTGGATTGCTCGGGGTCCCATTGTCATTGCATTGAATATTTGATAAACCAGCGGAAGTCAAACCACAATCCGATGAACAGGTTCCTGGGTCAGTCACTGTAAAGGCGAATGTACATCCAGAATCAGATCCATCCGTAATGGTCAAATTCAAATTTCCTGCTCCTGCAGTACCTGGGTCAGTTTGAAAAGAAGTCACAGAGCCATAAAAGCCGTTGGATGGTGTCAAATTTGTGCCAGTCACATTATAAGTGAAACTTAGATTTAAACCAGTTGGATCAAGGTCAAAAGTGATATAATCATCGGATGGATCACTCGGTGTACCATTATTATTGCACTGAATATTTGCAAGTCCGGAAGCAGTGATTTCACATTCGTCAGAACAAGTACCAGGGTCAGTCACTGTAAAAGATAAGGTACATCCAGAATCATCTCCATCTGTAATCGTTAAATTTAGATTTCCCCCTCCAGCAGTTCCAGGGTCAGTTTGGAAAGAAGTCACACTACCATAATTTCCTCCAGATGGGGTCAGGTTGGCACCAGTAACTGTATAATTCATTCCCAAATTATTTCCAATTGGATTTAAATCAAAAGTGATGTAATCATCTGCCGGGTCACTTGGTGTTCCATTGTCATTACATTGCACATTTGTTAATCCTGCACTACTTATACCACAATCAGGAGAACAGGATCCCGGATCTGTAACAGTAACCGCAAGTGAGCAATTTGAATCGTCGTCATCTGTAATCGTTAAATTCAAATGCCCAGATCCAGCTGAACCTGGATCTGCCAGGAAGAAGGTAGAAAATCCATAATTACCACCAGCCGGGGTGAAGTTATTTCCAGTAACCGTATAGCCTGTCATTAATCCATTACCTGTTGGATTTAATTCAAATGTGATATAATCGTCTGAAGGATCATCTGAAGTACTGTTATCATTACATTGAACATTGCTGAGTCCTGCGTTGGCAATGAGACATTGATCAGAACATGTCCCAGGATCAATTACCGTGAAAGTCAAAGTACATCCGGAATTAGCTCCGTCAGTAATAGTTAAACTAAGGTTGCCAGCTCCAGCGGTTCCAGGATCGGTTTGGAAAGAGGTAGTAAATCCATAATTTCCTCCAGATGGGGTTAAATTGGTACCTGAAACTGTATAGTTTGAGCCCAAATTGAATCCGTCTGGGTTCAAATCAAAAGTAATGTAATCATCAGTAGGGTCTGTTGGCGTACTGTTATCATTACACATCACATTGGCTAATCCAGAACTGGTGATTTCACAATTTGGTGAACAGGAGCCTGGATCATTAACCGTTACCGAAAAAGTACAACTGGAGTCATCATTATCTTCGATGGTAACAACAAAGCTCCCGGATCCAGCAACTCCAGGGTCTGTAGTAAATAATGTAGCGCTCCCATAGGTTCCACTAGATGGAGTCAAATTGATACCCGGTACACTAACAGTATAACCTGCTCCAAGATTAGTTCCAGTTGGATTCAATTCAAAAGTCACATAATCATCGGTTGGGTTACTCGGAGTTCCATTATTGTTACACTGGATATTTGATAATCCAGCACCACTGATATTACATGTTGTGGAACAGGAACCCGGGTCATTTAATGTGAAGGTGAGTGTACATCCAGAATCATTTCCGTCTGTTATTGTCAAACTAATGTTCCCCCCACCAGCAGTACCAGGGTCAGTTTGGAAGGAGGTGGGTGCACCATAATTCCCACCTGAAGGTGTTAGGTTTGTACCAGAGACCGTATAATTTGTCCCCAAATTGTTTCCTGTTGGGTCTAAATCAAATGTAATGTAATCATCGGTCGGATCACTTGGTGTACCATTATTATTGCATTGGATATTATTGATACCGGAGCCAGTGATTTCACAATTTGGAGAACAGGTCCCAGGATCAGAAACGGTAAAAGCAAAAGTACAGAATGGGTCCGATCCATCTACAATGGTTAAAAGCAGATTCCCTCCACCAGCAGTACCTGGGTTGGTTTGAAAGGAGGTAACTGAACCATAATTACCTCCAGATGGAGTTAGCGTTGCACCAGTTACCGTATATGTAGTGCCTATATCTGTCCCTGTGGGATTTAGATCAAAGGTGATATAATCATCTGTTGGATCACTTGGCGTACCATTGTCATTACATAGCACATTCGAAAGTCCGGAAGCATTAATGGAGCACATAGATGCTGCAAGGGTATATTCTTCAGCTATGACCCCATTAGAGCTCAATCCATCTACATAGACCACATAAGCTGTATTTCCAGGAATGGTTAAGGTTGAGAAGTTTGTAAAACCAACCCCTAAACTTCCCCCTAATTGGATCCAGGAAGTACCATTGTAATAATCGACTCTGGTTTTGTCCGAGTTGTTATCATCTGTATAGGCAACATAAGGATCCCCATTGTGGAAGGCAAGGGATGTATATTGGGCAATCCCCGGAGAAAAACCTGCAGGTCCTTCATTAACCCAGCTACTACCGTTATATTTCATTACTGTGGCTTTACCCCCATTTCCATCATCTTTAAATGCAACATAGGGAGTAGATCCATCAAGTGCCAAAGATATATATTGAGCACTCCCTGCAGAAAAACCTGTAAGCCCAACTGTATCCCACATGGTACCTGTGTAGGTCATTACACTGGCTCCATTTCCCGATGTTCCAAAATCCTGGAATCCCACATAAGGTTGTGTGCCATCAAAAGCAAGAGATGCATAATCGGTACCAGAAGATGAAAAAGCAGAGGTGCCAAAATAAACCCAACTGGAGCCATCAAATTCCATAACAGACATTTTACCACCTGAGACTTCAGAAAAAGCAACGTAAGGAGTATTGCCTTCAAATGCCATTGAAAGGGAGGTCCCCGAAGCAAAATTTGCAGAACCTACGCTTACCCAATTAGAACCATTAAATTCTTTTACATTAATATTTGTACCACCATCAATATAGGCAACATGCAATGTACCTGAATTGTCAAAAGCAAGTGTTGGAATGCTCGCCGCACCACTTGAAATATTTGCAGAACCCACCAAAACCCAGTTGGTTCCATTGTATTCCTTGACATTTAATTTGTTGCTGGAAAGTACATCAGAGTAAGCAACATAGGGTGTTGAGCCATCTACTACTATGGTTGAATGTTGAGATAAAGTGGCTACAGTTGGACCAATTTGAGTCCATTGAGCAATTCCAGCAAAAGAAAATACGGATAAAAAAAGAGGTAAAAGTAATTTTTTCATTTGAGCATTCTGTTCGAGAAAAGTCTGTAATTGTTGCAAGAATCCAGGCCCTGGTGGATTTCATTTTGCTTTTAGCTTAGCTAGTTACAATCAAAGAATTTCATTGTTTTTGATGTTTTTTGGAATAAAAAATTATGTATGTTATTGGATTATAATTGATTACGGGCTACCTATATCAAATAAAAAAAATAAAGAATTCATAAATATCAGCTACAAAGGTATCTAAATATAAGTCTTTTAACTATATTTTAAATGTCAAATGTGGTTGTTGATTTAGACCAATTCGAAAAATTTTGGGTAGGTTGAAAAGCGATTAGAAGATTGTTGTAGGGCAATAATAAAAAGGATTTAAAAATCAACCAAGGCAAATGTACTAAAAATGTCTTTCATAAAATTCAACAATTCGCTCATCTACCAGAATGTCGTTGAATTTTAATTTTTGCTTCAGGACGATACCTTCTAGTGAGCGACATCGGCTTAAAGCTACATAGGTTTGTCCATGCTCGAAGGCTCCTTTTCCCATATCTATTATCACTCGATCAAAAGTTTTTCCCTGAGATTTATGAATGGTTACCGCCCAGGCAAGTTTTAATGGAAATTGCTCAAAAGTACCAACGACCTCAGATTCTATTTCATTGGGATTTTCTTTGTCAGCTTTGTATTTTAGTATTTCCCATTCTACAGGCATTACTTCTATTTCCTCCTTTTTGCCGTGGTCATTTATCAATACCTTTATTTTTTCTGGATGAAGTTCTGTCACCTGACCAATGGTTCCGTTGACATATTTGTGATCTTCATAATCATTTCTAATAAACATTACCTGAGCACCAACTTTTAGATCCAATTCTGCTTTTGTTGGATATTGTCTTGGGTCAAATTCTCCCTTTACACTTGCAAAATAGGTTTGCTTTTGTCCTTTTAGATTTGCAATTTCTCTGTGGTTGATTTGATCAACCTTATAATTTCTTGGAGAAAGTGTAATGTAAAATTCCGAAGAGCCAAAGTTGGGATCATAGCGTTCGTTCAAATCTTCCAAATCCTCCCAATCTGCCCGATTCAGCCTAACTACCTCCAACAATCTCAAAAAATGTCTTTGCTCTTGTCGATACACTTTCCGCAATTCGATCATTTCCATTTCAAAATTCATTTCCAATACCTTGGCTGAAAAAAAGTAGGGGCTTTCATAACTAAAATCCAAATATTGTTGAACTAAATTAGAAGCAATGACAGGAGGCAGTTGAAAAAGATCTCCGATGAAAATCATTTGAACACCACCAAATGGAGTTGGATTGTTTCGATTGATTTGCAAAAATTTATTGATCGCATCCAGTAAATCTGCCCGAACCATAGAGATTTCATCGATAATACAAACCTCCATTGCTTTATATAATTTTGCAAACCTTCTTCTTTTGTGAATGTCTTTGTGAGTCAAAAATCTAGGAGGGAATGCGCAAAAGGAGTGAATAGTTTGTCCTCCAACATTCAGCGCAGCAATGCCTGTTGGAGCCAGGACAACGACTTTTTTTCTGGTAGTATTTCTGAATAAACGCAAAAGGGTTGATTTGCCAGTTCCTGCTCGCCCCGTGATGAAAAGGCTTTTCTGGGTTTTTTCCAATATATCTAAGGCATATTGAAAGTCCGAATTTAATTCCAAGGGTTTTTTGTCGTGCATTCGAGTTGTCAGGTGTCGGTTATCAGTATGTGTGTTTAATCGATAACCGACAGCTGACAACCGACAACACACAACTGTTTAAACTTCTTTCAGCAAATATACATAAACGGGAAAATGGTCAGAATAACCACCCTGGTAATTATCTCCACCAAAGGTTCGGAAAGGATAACCTTTGTATTGACCCTTTTTTTGGATTAAATATTTTTTATTGAAGATATTGGATTTGTAATATTTATAACCACCTGATTTTTTAGTTATTAAGCCATGAGAGATGATGATTTGATCGAATAAATTCCAGGAGTCCCGGTAAGCCAGGGTTCCAAATCCTCTTCTGTGAATATCCCACCACGGATTGTATAAATTATTTTTCCGGACTTTGCTTTTTTCCCCTATTCCGCGAAGTACATTTTTTACACTCGGACTTGTTGGATCATCGTTCAAATCTCCCATAATCAAAATCTTGGCGTAAGGCTCCTGCTGTGCAATAGAATCCGACAACATTTTGCAAACTCTTGCGGCTGCTTCCCGCTTGTGTTGGGAGGCTTTTTCTCCTCCACTTCTCGACGGCCAATGATTGACCATAATGTGCAGCTTATCTCCGTCAAAATTTCCTGAAACCAATAACACATCTCGGGTAAAATCTCGCTCTGCATTTTTGTCATACAACATGACAGGATAGGCTCTGGAGTTGGTTACCTCAAAATATTTTGGATTGTAAAGCAAGCCGACATCTATACCCCGTTCATCTGGAGAATCGAAATGTACAATTTGGTAATTTCTACTAATTAATTTAGGATGTTTGACCAAATCTTCCAGTACCGAGCGATTTTCAATCTCAGAAACCCCCAATATGGCAAGTCCATCCGGTGTCATTTCTGTTCCGATTTCAGCTATGACTTTTGCCATATTATTTTGTTTTTCAATGTAACGTTCCGGTGTCCAAAGTCTTTTTCCCTCTGGCAAATATTCTTCGTCCCGAACATCAGGAGCATCCAAAGTGTCAAAGAGATTCTCAAGATTGTAAAATCCTATTGCTCCTATTTTGTATTGAGCTTTTTGAGCAAGAGCTAATGTCTGGAATCCTAAAAACAAGGAAAGGAAGAGTAATTGCTTCATAAAATCTTTTTGTAGCATTTTAAAAGTGTGGATTCAAAATTATGGAATTGTACATTCGGAAAACTCTGAATGTTTGATTCAAAATCAAGAGCTATATAATTTCATGAATCCATAAAGATTTATAAAAATCTGATTGACAAACAATAATAATTCTTTATATCAAAACTCAAACCATGTGACTTATAGGACAAAGCTACAGGTTTCCATCATTAAGTTTACATTAATTTTAAAAAAGCAGCCATTCCTAAAGGTGTCTGTTGTACCTTTGCGGCGATTTTTCCATAAGCTTGTCTTTGGAATTAGAGTTTGTTTAAATCACACATTCCGAAAACGTCCCATTCTTTAAGTACATATCACCAATTTCATTTACCAACCAAATATTTTTATGAAGCAATTTTTCCTGATTAGTCTCTTTTCGTTTATCCACTTTCTATTATCGGCTCAAGTTGTTGTTATAGAAGGTTTTGTGAAAGAAGCAACTACTGGCGAAAACATTGTTGGAGCAACAGTAGAAGCAAACGGTAATACAACCACCACTGATGTTTCAGGTTTTTTTGAATTAAATGTGAGTGCAGATGAACCCGTTCAGAAAATAACAATTTACAAAACAGGTTATTTCGAGGGTGTCACTAAACTGAACCAACCGGGGACAGGATCCAATCTTAATTTGGGAGAAGTATTCCTCACCAAAAGTGATGATGACGAGGCTACTGCCAATGAAGATCGAATTCCTATCATTGTATTGGACAATACAGAACAGGAAGGTGATGATTTCGACGAAAATATTTCTGGTTTGCTTTCGGCTTCCAATGACGTCTTTTTGGAGGCTGCTGCCTTCAATCTAAGTGCGCAGCGATTTCGAATTCGTGGTTATGATTCAGAAAATATGATGACCATGATGAATGGCATTCCTATCAATGAATTGGAAAGTGGGCGGGTTTTTTGGAGTCAGTGGGGTGGTCTGAATGACGCAATGAGAGTTAGAGAAACGGACATAGGTTTAAAAGCAAGCAGTTATGGCTTTGGTGGGATAACTGGTATCACATCTGTCAATACCAGAGCATCCTATCAAAGAGTTCAAAAACGATTCTCCTATTACACCTCCAATCGTGCCTATAGACAAAGGATAATGGGCACTTGGTCAACAGGTTTATTGCCAAGTGGATGGGCATTTACATTCTCTGGTTCCAGAAGGTGGGCAGAAGAAGGTTATTTGCCTGGAACCTATTACGATGCCTGGGCTTATTTCTTATCAGTTGATAAAAATCTGGGAGAGAAACATTCCCTGAATTTGACGGCATTTGGGGCTCCAAATGAAAGAGGGCGACCGGGGTCAAGTACTCAGGAGGTTTACGATTTAGTGGATAAAATCAACGGAGAGCACAAGTATTTTGATTTATACAGCAATACCGATGGGCAGTATTACAACCCACATTGGGGATGGCAAAATGGGAAAAAACGAAATTCCCGGGTGAATAAAACCCATCAACCTATCATCATATTGCGACATGATTGGGAAGTTGGGGACAATGCTACTTTAACCAGTGCCGCCTCCTATCAATTTGGACGTTACGGAAATACGCGAATAGATTGGTTCAATGCTCCTGATCCACGCCCTGATTATTATCGCAAATTGCCAAGTTATTTTGCACTAAATGGCCCTGAAATCGCTGCAGCAAGAGAACAAATGTTTTTGGATAACCCAAGGTTACTGCAACTGGATTTTGACGCGATGATCGAAGCGAATCGCCTGCCTCATCCTGGTTTTGGTAATGAACCCGGGCAATGGTCTCAATACATCATAGAAGAACAACGCTATGACTCCAAAGAGTTTAATTTTAATACCAATTTTGAAGGGGTTGTATCTGAGAACTTGACGATGAATGTCGGGGCATATTTTCAGCGATACAATGGACATAATTACAAAACCGTAGCGGATTTACTCGGTGGCGATTATTATGTCAATATCAACAAGTTTGTTGACCTGTCAGATGGAGATGATGCCAACCAGTTTGATTTAAACAACCCAAATCGCATTTTGAGGGAAGGCGATGTATGGGGTTATAATTATGAGCCAAATATCTGGAAATCTGGAAGTTGGGCACAGGCACAATTTTCTTTCTCCAAGGTAGATGCTTTTGTGGCGGCAAACTTTTCAAGAACCAGGATGTGGAAAACTGGAAATTACCGCAATGGGTTCTTTCCAGATAATTCTTATGGAGATTCTGAAAAAAGAGACTTTTTCAATTATGGCTTGAAAGCAGGGCTGACTTACAAAGTCAATAACCAGTATTATTTATTTGCCAATACCAGCTACAGAACCAGAGCTCCCTTTGCCAGAAATGCCTGGCTTGCTCCACGGACACGTCATGATTATGTCCCTGGTTTAACAAATGAAAAAATTACAGCACATGAAGGAGGTATTGTTATGAATACTCCGTTTTTAAAGGCTAGAGCAACTGCTTATTTCACAAATTTTGAGAATCAGGTAGAGGTGACCCAGTTTTTTGCCAGAGGAATTTTAACTGACTTTGGAAGTTATGTGCTTTCCGGGATTGATAAGGTTCATTCCGGAATAGAACTAGCTGTTGAAGCCAAAATCAACTCTGCATTAAGGGTGAGTGCTGTGGCAGCCTTAGGAAAATACATTTATACGTCTACTCCAAATGGATTATTTACAATTGACTCAGAAGAAGGAGGCATTGATTTAGGGACTATTTTTATCAAAAATTTTAGAGTCCCTGGTACTCCACAAAAGGCATTGTCTGCTAGTGTCAATTACAATGGTAAATTCTGGTTTGCAGAAGTCACCGCCAATTATTTTGATGATTTTTATATAGATTTTAGTCCTGAACGAAGGACCTCCAATGCTACCTTTGGCCTGGATGAAAATGAGGATTTTTACCGTGATATAGTTGATCAAAGTAAAGCGGAGCGAGCAGTTACCGTAGATTTGTTTGGTGGAAAATCTTTTAAGGTAGGCAACCGAAAATACATTTATCTGACTATTGGTATTTCCAATCTCTTAAACAATCGGAAAATCGTCTCTGGAGGTTTTGAACAATTGAGCTTCGATCGAGCTTCATGGCAGGAAAGCGGGACAAACTTTTTTCCATCAAGGCTTTATTATGCCTTTGGCACCAACTTTTTTGCTATGGTTTCTTATAGATGGTAAAACACTTTTTCTCTTAATCCCGATTTTGGAATATGTTTGAAATAAAAATTTGGATTTCCTGGGATTCAAGCCAGCAAACCCAAATTTATCAAAGTTGATTCATAATCATATAAATAATGAAATTACTATTTAAATTTTCTATTCTGACAATAGCCTTCACCACTTTTTTTGCTTGTGTAGATCAAACTTTTGATTTGCCACCAACTACGGGTGTGGATCCTGGACTGCAAGCTACGGTGACCATCGCTGAACTAAAAAACCGTCACCTCCCGGGAAATATTGAAGAAATTGATTCCTTGGATTTTGGCGGAATTTCAGAAGTCATCATAAAAGGGACGGTTGTAGCTGACGACCACTCAGGGAATTGGTTCCGTTCTTTTGTCATTCAAGATGAGACAGGTGGCATTGAAGTAATACATACGGAAGCTGATGCTTATGTTTTTTATGCCATTGGCAGGGAAATTTTTATCAAATGTTCAGGGCTTGTTCTTTCGGATGACAATAATGTAATCCAATTAGGAGGTTACATCTATGAAGAAAATGGCGGACAACGAATGGGTGCCATTATCAATCCCTTTGAGAAAATAATTCCGGGAACGGATGTTGGCGAACCTACTCCCAGCATGACTACCATAAATGCCTTGAATTTTGCAGATATTAATACTTTGGTTCAATTAGAGGGGGTTCAGTTTGTAGGAGAAGATGCAGAAGAAACTTATGCGGATGCTGTAGGCTTACGTACTTTGAACCGCGATATTGAAAACTGTGATGGAGACCAGATTACCTTAAGAAGTAGTGGCTTCTCAACATTTGCAAATGAGTTGACACCAAGGGGCAGATTTACAATAAAGGCAATTTACAGTGTATTTGGTACTACCAAACAATTGTTTATCCGGGAAATCACGGATGTAGTTGTTACAGATAGTCTTCGATGCGATGAAGCACCTCCAGTACCTTGCACTTCAGGACCTCCGGTTGAGGAAGAGTTGGAGGTAGATTTTCAGAATTTAACTGATAATGACAATATTGATATCTCAGGATGGACAAATTATGCTGTAAGCAGTACAAGACTTTGGCGAGCTGAAGAATTTAGTGGCAATCTATATGCTCAGGCAACCGCTTTTCAGGATAATTCTGGATTTCCAATGGAAGCCTGGTTGGTTACTCCTGCATTCGACTTTTCAGTTCCAAAAGTTATGAGCTTTGAATCTGCTATGGCATTTTGGGATCACGACGGCTTGACGGTTTGGATCTCCTTTGATTTCGAATGTTATCCGGATGAAGCGACCTGGGAACAGTTGAATGTGACTTTGGCCACTCAGGCTGATGGCAACCATACCTGGGTGCCTAGTGGAGATATTGATCTTTCAGCTTACTCCGGAATTGGGGTTATAGGGTTCAAATATGTGGGTCAGGGACCTGAAGATCAAGCCACAAGTTTTAGACTGGACAATATTGTAATTGAGGATTTGTAAACTAGAATCCAGTTATAAAAAAATAAAAGGGGTTTTGGCGATATCGCCAAAACCCCTTTTATTTTTTTATTCCGAAAAAAAGCGGCACTTCTATATGAAGTGCCGGCAAACTATAAACAAACAAAAAACATTAGCTTTTATGATTCTGAGGTTAATTAAAAACAAAAATTCCAAAAATGTTTTTAGAATTTGTCACAAAAATGTAAGTCCGGATAATATTTTTGACTTATTTATGCAATTGAATTTCATAGAAAGCTGAGCTTTCCACCTTTGGTCAGCCTTACAGCTTCAACCATCACAAATATATGGCTAAAAACGAAAACAGTGCCATTCGAACACTTTATCTGGTTTTAATTATCATTGGAGTTTTGATTTTGCTTCGATTAATTTTGGTATTTAGGTGGGCGATTGTTTCTGGTTTGATTGTCACTTCTATTGGATTTGGAATTTGGTTCCTGTGGAAATTTATTCAAAAAAGAAGAAGGGAAAAAGCCTATCGAGAGAGCATTGAAGGCATTGTGGAGCAACGAAGAGAATATTGTGAGGAGCAAATTCTGGAAAACAAAAAAGAAATATCGGAAATCAAACAGAGTATAAAAGAGTTAGAAGAGCAATTGAATAAGGACTTTGATATTCCCCAAAAAACAAAAACCGAAACCGAAAAACTGCTTCACGCATTTCAAAAAGAGGAACAGGTAAGAAATGCTAAAATAGAATTTTATAAAGCGGCAGTTCAAAAGCTTACAGTTATTCTAAATCACCATAATTTAACCCAAAAACTGGCTCAAAAGCAGGCATCATTAAAACAGCTTCAGGAACGACATTATGAAGACCTCGCTGATCTGGAAGAGCTTAAATCCAATATTGAATATGATAAAATGTATTTGGAGACCATCGATGCGCTGTCCAACCGCCTTTTAGCTACAGAATCTGTAAAAGATGTTGAAGTATTGCATTTGGAATTGCAAGAAATGACCAAAGAATTAAACAATTAAGGGGTTTCGCAATTAATAAACGCAGCTAAATGAAAAAAGAACAAGTCAGATGCGTAGGTTATTATTTTCGAAAGCCCTAAAGAAAGGTTGGAATTTGAGTGGTAAAAAAACATAAATCATCCAAAATTAAAACCAACCATGATTTTTTCAGGAAGCTTATTCGCTTTTTACCATTTTATCAAGAATAAAAGAATATAATAACCTGATAATCAATTAGTTAAGGTGAGTTGGGTGATGGTGTATAGAAATAGAAATCCCGAATTTTTCAGAACTGGAAAATTCGGGATGAATCATGTATGAATACAATAGAGGTAAACTTATTTCCGCTGGTACATTTCCCAACTGGTATTTTTGTAGTGCTCTTCTGCTGCGTATTTTAACTCTTTCATCATTGCAGGAACTTCTTTGAAGCCAGGGGAAATCATGATACGTTCAAATTTCTCATTTAGATAAACCACTGTAGGGTAGGAGAGTTTTCCTTCTAGAAGAGAATAAGCCAGTGTATGAATGCCATTTCTACCACCTTCAACCCATTTGAAAGTATGTCCGTTGAATTTGATTTCTTCTCTCTGCTCAGCATCCAACTTTACCGCGTAGAAATTTTCATTGAGGTAATCGGAAACCTTTGAATTATTAAAGGTTTTTTTGTCCATGTGTTTGCACCAGCCACACCAATAAGTATATAAATCAATCATGATTTTTTTTGGCTCTTTTTTGGAAGCTTCAACTGCTTCTTCAAAGGTCAACCAATTTACTTTGTTTTCCTCAAAAATGGGTTCGTAAATTTCTTCACTTGTTTGCTCATCATTGGGAACAAAAGCAACGGTCAAACCTGCCAGAGCAATAAAAGAACCTAAAATCAAAAACTTTTTCATTGTCATTTTATTAAGATGTGGAAAATGGGACTTTCGAATTGTTTTTTAATTAGGGAATAAAGAACAACGAAATTACCCTTATAGACGAGTGGAAGCTAAACAAGTATGCCGTTTTAAAATAACTTTAACTTAGCCAGAAATTAAATAACAAATTATGAAGAAAATTGTATTGGCAATTGGAGGTTCCAGTGGTGCGATTTATGCAAAGGTGCTTCTGGATAAATTGGTTTTATTGCAATCTCAGGTTGACAAGGTAGGCATTGTAATGAGTGATAACGCCAAACTAAACTGGCAATTGGAATTGGAAAATGAGGATTATGAAAAATATCCATTTGATTTTTACAGCAAGAAAAACTTTATGGCACCCTTTGCTTCGGGCTCCGCAAAATATGAAACGATGATCGTGTGCCCCTGTTCAATGGGTATTTTAGGCAGAATTGCAGCAGGCATTTCTGATGATTTGACAACTCGGTCTGCTGATGTGATTTTAAAAGAACGGCGAACATTGATTTTAGTACCAAGAGATACCCCTTACAGTTTGATACATTTAAATAGTATGAAAATCATCACTGAGGCAGGTGGAATCATATGCCCCGCCAGCCCTTCATTTTACAGCAAGCCAAAAGATTTCGAAGAATTGGCTGCAACAGTTGTAGATAGAGTATTGGATTTGGCAGGATTTGATTTGAATTCCTTCCGTTGGGGGGAAGGGGATTAAAACAAACTCATTTGCTCCCCATTATCAGTATTTAATAATTTGGGACCTCTTACATCTATATCAGGATATTGGTTTAATTTTTCAAAGAGATAGACAGCTAATTGTGGTGCCAACACATTGTCAGGCTCGTGTGTAAAGAAATAAACCTCTTTTAATCCTTTTTTGAACCAAAAATTGATCCTTGTAACCCAATCATCAATTCTGGAGTAATCTGTTGTGTGTAATGCATTGCCTACAAAACGAACCATAACTGTATCTGTAGATACGCCCATGTGTGCTACATCTCTTCTCCCAGCCACATCGGTAATGACTGCGGCAACACTGTGAGCACCTATCAAGTCTAAAAAGTGATTTAAATGAGTTTCGTTTTGGAACCATGATTCATGCCGAACTTCTACGGCTAAAGGAATCTCCCCTGGCCAGCCATTCAAAAAATTTTCTAAAATTCCCAACCTGGAAACGTCAAAATATGGTGGTAATTGAATAAAACAACAACCTAGTTTTTCTTCCAAACCAACAATGGCATTGCAAAATTCGAACAATTGGTCACCTCCCTTACCCAGATTTCTGCTGTGGCTAATAATTTGTAAGACTTTAGGGCAAAACCTAAAATCAGAAGCAGATTCAGTTTTCCACTTCTCTATGTTGGAGTCACTGGGGATTCGGTAATGAGTGGTATTGAATTCAATAGTGTTGAACTGTCTTGAATAATGGTAGAGGTATTCTTTGGTTTTGGTTCCTTTTGGGTAAACAGATCCTATCCACTCTTTCATGCTCCAACCAGTACAACCGATATAGAATTTTAGTTTTTCCTTTGACGGTTTAAGGGAAGCAAACATATTTGCATTAAATACCGGATCTTCTGGCAATCTGAAATCCACATTCGATATATCTGCTAGTTTCCCAAATTTCATTTCATCTGGTATTTTGGTGCATATTTTTTAAAAAAGAAGTACACCAGCACGCCAATTCCCAATAATATCAATCCTGCCAGTGCTTGAATTGGTTTATCGAAAAGTGTATGAATCACAAAGGCGCCAGAGGACAATACAAAAATTAGAGGGATAATTGGATAGCCCCAGGTTTTATAAGGTCTTTCAGCCTCACTCCGCCATTTTCTAAATAAAATCACACTAAATCCCGCCAACGCCATAAAGGCAATATCCATAAAGGTCACATAAGTAATAATATCATGAAAAGCTCCCCAGAACACTAAAATAACAGAAGCCCAGACGACTTGTATCATCATTGCATTTACAGGGGTTTGAAATTTTGGATGAATTTCAGCCAATTGCTTAAAGAACAAACCGTCTTTTGCCATGGCAAAATAGATTCTTGGTGCAGTCATCGTATAAACCCCAATTGTTCCAAATACAGAAACGGTTATGATTACTGCGGCAAATTTTCCTCCCAATGGTCCCATCTTACTTAATGCATCACCTGCAACAGCACTTGAGTTTGACAATTCGGGTAATGGTAAAAAGGACATGTAGGCATAGTTGAGCAACACATAAGTAAGGGTTACTATCATTACGCCAAAAATCATCGCTTTTGGGACTGTTTTCTGAGGGTTGATGGTTTCACCAGCAACATAGGATGCATGGTGCCATCCTCCAAAAGAAAAGAGCACACCAACCAGTGCAGCCAACATGGCACTCATCAAATTTTCAGGTTGATCTTGGGAAAAAGACAGGGTCATTTCAGTCGCTTCGACTGGTTGATAAAAGAAAATGCCTAATAGGAGGATTCCAAAAATGGCGAGTAGTTTTAATCCAGTAAAAATATTTGCAAAAGCCTGGCTGATTTGCACTCCTATGACATTCATCCCCGTCAAGAGGATTAGAGTAGCAACAGCCAAAATCACTTTCCCTGATTCAGTCATACCCGGAATAAAAAACTTCATATAGTCGGCGAAAATGAAACTTAGTGCTGCCAAAGCCCCTGCATTTATTACCAAAAGCATGACCCAACCATAAAGAAATCCCGCCATCTCTCCATAGGCTTCTTTGATAAAAACATAAACCCCTCCGGCTTTTGGAAACATACCGCCCAATTCTGCAAAGGTCAGTGCTCCAGTGAGTGCAATTAATCCTCCCAATGTCCATATGAGCAATGCATAGCCATGATGAGGCAATTCCTGAATCACTCCATTTGGGGTGGCAAATATGCCGGCTCCAATACAGGAACCCACCGCTATCATGGTAAGTCCATAAAGGTTGAGCTTTCGTTTGAGTTCTGCCATTTTTCGCTTGTTTCTTGCAAAGAAAGCTTTTTTTACCTATTCAACCACATCTTAAATCCTCTGGTATTTGCAGAACTCACCACAATTCCTCTGGAAGCTTCAGGCTTTAAATTGATTTTCACCCTGCTTTTGGACATGCTGGTGATTCGGTCAATGGCATTGAAATGGGTAATAAAACTGCGATTGAGGCGAAAGAAAATGTTTGGGTCTAGTGATTCCTCCAAATCACTCAATTTGTAATCTATTATATAGCGGCTTCCATCATTTTTGGTGAGATAGACGTATCGATCTTCCCCTTCAAACCAGGCAATATCGTCTATTTTTACACTCATTATTTTATCTCTGCGTTGTACTATGAAGCGCTGTTGATAAGTTTTACTTTCCTTTTCTTGGATAATAGATTGGAGTTTTTGGAAATCAATACTGGTAGCAGTTTGCAGCGATTTGAATTTTTCCAGAGCACGAGATAATTCCTCCTTATCAATTGGTTTTAAGAGATAGTCGATGCTATTGACTTTAAATGCCTTTAAAGCATATTGGTCATATGCGGTTGTGAAAATAACAGGAGTTTCTACTTTCACCTGCTCAAATATTTTGAAACTCAAATCGTCCGCCAGATGAATGTCCAGAAACAACAAATCTGTTTTGTTGTTTTTTAGCCAGTGCACCGTTTTTTGGACCGTATCCATTCTTGCCTGAATTTCGGTTTCAGGATTTATCTCCAATAGTAAATTCTCCAGGTTCTCCCTTGCATGCTTTTCATCTTCGACTAAGATTGTTTTCATTTTGAGTGTTTTTGTTTTTGATACCTATCATTTATTGCCCTTTTGTGAAGGGTTGAAAAGATATCGCAGGAACTATGTTAGCCATTCAAGATGACTGGAATAATAGCTGAAAAGAAGCCATTTTCCTCTACAATTTGGATGCGCTCCGTCCCAATCAGTTCATATCTAGCTTTTAAGTTAGATAAACCAATTCCTGAAGATTCAGTAGGTGTACCTCGTTTTTGTAGATTATTGACTACATGTATTTTTTCCTCCTGATCAAAAATACTTATTTTCAATGGATTGTCTTCAGAAACAATATTGTGTTTAATAGCATTTTCTACTAAAATCTGTAGTGCAAATGGTGGCAAACAGCAGTTTTTGACTTCCTCCGAAATGGAAATATCGAATTCTAAACTTTCATCAAATCGCATTTTTTGTAAGGCCAAATAATCTATGACAAATTCTAATTCTTCTGAAATGCTGATTATCAATTGTTCACGTAATTGCAATAATTTTCTGTAAAGTCTTGAGAATGAGTTGCTAAAGGATATTGCCTTTTCTGGATTCTTGGGAATTAAAGCAGCAAGGATATTCATGCTGTTAAACAAAAAATGCGGATTGATTTGGTTTTTTAATATTTCAAACTGTGCCAGGATCTGCTCTTTTTCCTGTTGTGCATTTTTGAGTAATAATTCGTTTTTTTCCTTCTCCAATGCCTTGGTTTTCAAACGCAAAGTGTAGGTCTCTAATGCTTTGTCCATGATGAGCTTTAATTCATTTACATCCCATGGTTTTGAGATGTAATGCCAGACTTTACCTTTGTTGATGGCATCAATTATGGCTTGCAAATCAGAATACCCAGTAAGCACAATCCTCAAAATATCCGGGTATAGGTCTTTTATTTTTTCGAACAATTGTACACCAGTCATTTTTGGCATTCTTTGATCAGATATAATCAGATCAATCTTTTCCCGCTCAAGAATTTGAATGGCTTCCGCCCCACTTTCTGCAAGGAATATTTGATAATGTCTTCTGAACACCGCTTTAAAAGCTGTTAGGTTATCATGCTCGTCATCTACATAAAGAATGTTATACGTTGGTTGGTTGGTTCCCATGGTGGTGGCTCAAAAATTAATTTACACTGCTATGCCAGTTTTAATTGAGTAGTGTTCTAAAATGTATGTTTGCCCACTTTCGAGGGCTTGTGTAAAAAGTACTTCTGCGGCGCAATTCAATTTGTCGCGTATAGAGCGCATCAACTGTAATTGGCGGAGTCTCTCGGAGAGGACTCCGACCATGTAAAAACAAATTGAAATGCACCCCGGCGGGACTTTTTCCACAACCTCTGGGACACTCGTCATACATTTTGGGACAAACCCTTAATTGAACTTAAAACTAGCTTAAAGGTGGAATGCAAAGTTTACAATTTTCAGTGAAATGGGAAAAACCTGCAGTGAAATGGGTTGGCTTATGTGATTTTCTGTAAGGAGCGAATCAGATGGACATGCTGCCCATCCGATTCGGGAAGTGGTTTTGTATTAGGAGCAACTCACCATCCAGGCAACTCCAAATTTGTCGATTAGGGAACCAAAACTTCCACCCCAGAATACTTCATTAAAAGGCATCGTCACTTTTCCTCCTTCTGCTAAATTATTAAAAGCATTGGTTGCCCTTTCCTTATCTGGTAAATAAACACTTAAATGACAGTGATTGCCTTGGTTAAAAGGCGTTCCAGGCATTGAATCAGATGCTAATAGGGAACATCCATCAAATTCATAATGGACATGCATGATGCGATCCTTATGGGAGTCTGGAATTTCCATACCGTCAGTTGGTGGCATTTCTGCAAAAGTGCTCTTCATTTTGATTTCTCCACCCAAAATGCTTTTGTAGAAATCAATAGCTGCATCACAGGTACCATCAAAAGTTAGGTATGGGTTTAGTTGTGTGGTGGTTTGAATTGTTTCTGCCATGTTTTTTGCCATTTGAATTTTAAATAAAAAGTTTTAAAAATGAATTACAAATATAAACTTTTTGTTTTTAAATAAAACGAATACTTCAGATATTTTGACAAAAAAATTTCCTTTTCGGTTTGAATTTAGAGCATGTTCAAAATTCCACCAATTGGCTGCAAGCGGCAATATTTTTAGCATAAATGTCTTCTTTGAAACCCTTTAAAAATGACCAAATAGTATTGTTAAAAAATTATTATTAATAAAATTTTGTTTGTTGCTTTGCTTAAATGGCAAAATGTTGTAAATTCTTCCCGATTTAAATTTTTATCTAAACCAAACTAAATATTCCTGCCTATGATGAACGAAAGACTTTCTACCATTATGACCCGAAATGTTGTAACTGTTGAGCCAAATGACTCCCTTTCAGTAGTAAAAGATATCCTTTTCTCCCGGGGTTTTCATCACGTTCCTGTGGTAAATGGGAAAGAACTTTGTGGAATCATCACTTCTTACGATTTGATGCGACTCAATGAAAAATTTGAAAACTACGGCAAGATTTTGGTCAAGGATACCATGAAAAAGAAGGTTGTAACCTTGACCTCCAAGGAACTGATTGGTGCCGCTGCCCAAATATTTCTAAAACATCTTTTTCATGCTATACCCATTGTCGATGAGGGAGAATTGGTAGGAATCGTTACGACACATGATATTCTTAAGTACCAATTCTTGAGGGAATACCCAGAGGATGTATTTATTAAGAAAACTAAATGGCTGGAAGGTGTGAAGATATAATGACCCTGGATGGTGGTTGGCTTTTAGTCAACCACCATCTCTAGACCTTATTTCAAGTTGGGTTTTATTCAGAATAGGATAGTTTTTGAATTTAATCGAAACCTCGTTAATCAAAAAAGGTGGGTGCAATTATTTGTGATTTAGCCTTGGCTTTTTTGGAAATAACTTCCACTACACTCCCACTCAAAACAAAGTGAACCATGGTCCTGACTTCTAAAATATCAAAAACTTCCTGAATTGCGGTTTTACTTAAATAAAGCCAATCTCCCAGCTCCAGGGCTTTGTTTTTCCATTTGCTTTTATCTCCGGCAAATCCTGAATTCTGGATAATAATTATACCCTTATCCGTTTCTAAAATCAGATCTACAATTTTTTCAAATAAGCGTCCATTCCTTAGCAGACGAATGGGGTATTTGCGATGCATCTTTATGATGTTGTATTGGCTTTCAAGCCAATTATACCAGGTGGTAGAAAATTTAAGCATGGCTTTGGCTTCCATCAAGTCTTCTACCTCATAACGCTCTAAAAAGGCGGAAGCCATTTCGATTCTTTCTATCAGATCATATTCAAGGTGGTCGGCAGTGAGGAATGCTTTCATTACTTTGGCGACCATGTATTTTTCGTTGTTTTCCTTTAAAAGTATAGGGGAGGCATATTGATGAATGTTATTGGCTTCAGATTTAATCTCTCCATTAAGGGTTTCATTGTATAAGTCAATTACATATGGTAGGTGCGCTTCCTTCCCGGATCTTTCTTCAATGAATTCTATTTGTTCCTTTTCCTGTTCGGCATAACCAAAATCTTTAGGATAAACAAAGACTTCTGTTTCGGCATTTAAGAATTTTCCATTCCATTCCCAGGGCGTTTCAAAACTATGAGGATCCAGGGTAGGGTAGTCGTCTTTACCCTCCTGCCAGACTCTGTTGAGCCAGGAAGTTGGTTTTGGTCTTGTTGGAAAAATAAGATAATCTCTTGCTCTGGTTATACCCACATACAACAATCTGGCTTCTTCCTGAAGCGCAGCTTTCAAGGCTTCTGCTTTTTGCGATGATTGTTGTATCCTTTCGTGCAAAACAGTTCCCCGAATCTGGTCTGAATAAGGATTTACCCAATAACGCAACCACCTGTTTCCCAAGATGTTGCCTAAATCAATGGTTTCACTTTCCGGGATAATAGAAACACCCCAAACATCTCCCCTTAGATTGGCCTCCAGGCTGTTGCAGATAACAATAGGCCATTCCAGACCCTTGCTTCTATGGTAGGTTAAAACATTTACTGCATCAATGCTCTCACCACTGCTTTGCTTATCCCCTCCAGCATTTTCCAATTCATTGAGCCAAAGTAGAAATCCTCCCAGTGAGGCGGCAGTGTATAGGCGGTTACAAGCTTCTTCATATTGCAAGGCAAACTTGCGTAACATATCCACATTTCCTAGCCGTTGTTCCTTTTTTCCCCAACTAACAATAACTCTTCTCAAATCCAGCTCTTCCAGCAATAAATTTAATATTTCTGCACTCGATAATTCAACCACCAGTGCACGCATTTTATTCAGCTTTTGGATAAAATCATATTCTTCTCCCCATTTGAAATCTGCCGCGTCACTTCCGAGTTTTTCCAGATAAACCAGCCTGTCTTCAATGATTTCTTCAATCCTCAAATTTGCAGCCAAGAGTAATATTTCAGCAATGGAAAGGGAATCATACTTATTTAAAATAAACTTCAGACAAGCCAAAATCAACTTGGCCTCTGCTGTGCGCAAAAGCCCGGCTCTTGAAATTGCAGCTTTCAAACCCGCTCTATGTAATGCTTCTGCTATTTCCTGGCATTGAAAGTTGGTTTTGCATAGAATCGCAACGTCACCAGGGCGAGCTGCCCGATAATCCTTTTCTCCCTTTGGCAAAATCAAGGGATTCCGCTCAAGCATGGTTTTGAGAGTAGAAGCAATTGCATTTTCCATCCACGGTTTCCCTGGAAGTCGTTTTCCTTCGACATCTGGTTTTAGGTGCCAATGAATCAATGCCTCGCCAACAGTTGCTGGTTCATTTTCTGTATTTACGCTATCTTTTGAGGCTATTTTTTGCCGCTTTGGTTTGAGCGCAATTTGTTCTTTGGGCAATTCAGAAAAGGCTTTGACAAAGAGCGCATTTGTAGCAAATACAATATCTTCACGGGAGCGCCAGGAGTACTCCTGTATGTCTTCAGATTTTACCCCTCCTGTTTTTTCAATAATTGCTTGCATCAGTTTTGGTTCAGCACCTCTGAATCCATAAATGCTTTGTTTGGGATCGCCAACCCAAACACTATGTTTTGCAAATTGAGATAACTTCAAAAAGATTTCCAATTGAATGGGGGAGGTATCCTGAAATTCATCGACCATCAGTAAATCCAATTCTTCAGTTAAAACTTCCTGCACTGCTTCATTTTTTAACAACTCTTTGATCAACACCTCCATATCGGTATAATCGATCAATCCCCGGCTTTTTTTATAAGCATCAAATTCATTAATAGAAGCAATAGATATATCAAAAATATGGTCTATAAAACTTTTGATATCATTTTGAAAATCGGGATGCGCTTCGTGTTTTTGCGCTACAAGTTTTAAGTCTGATACAACATCCTTGCTTTTTGCTCCTACTTTGATTTTAGAGATTTTGACCCACTGATGCCAGAATAAGGCTCCCCTTGTCTTCAATTCATTCAATAGATTCTTTAAATCTTTGATAGCTGTCTGGGTGACTTTTGTGGCATCTTCTCCATTTTCCAGTTTTTGAATAGTGGTTTCAAGTATTTGCTGTGCGGTTTTTTGCCAGCTTTCCATCTCAATTTGTACCTGCCTGCTGCTTTCTTTTAAATCTACCTTTTCAGAAGGATGGGAATCACCCAATAATTGCCTGAAACTTTCAAAAGACAAGTGTTTACTCTTTTCCAAAAGTGCTTCTCCAAAATTATTGGTTCGGGCTACTTCGGTCACTTGTTTTACAATTCTCCGCCAATCGAACCTTTCTCTTTTGTGCAATCCAAGCTTATCACACAATTGTTCAATCGCATTTACCCTATCATGAGTCAAAACGGTAGAAAGGCTTTTGTTGAAAAGGCTTTGTTGATCTTCATCGGCAATAATGGTGACTTCAGGTGAGACTCCAGCTTCAAAGGCGAATCGTTTGAGCAGTTTTACCCCCAGACCATGTACGGTTCCGATAAGCGCATTTGTTAAATCATCTGCTTCAGCTGCATAGCCCTCTTCGAGTAACCGAACGCGAACCCGCTCTTGTAATTCCGCAGCTGCTTTATTGGTGAAAGTAGTGGCGATGATACCATTGGCACGCACTTTCCCAGAGGCAAGCAAGGCTACCATTTCGGAAGTGAGGCGATAGGTTTTGCCAGATCCTGCCCCGGCTGAGATGATTTTGAGATTCATATAATGTTTATAGTTCCTTGGAAAGTCACTTTTTTGATAACAAAAGCAAAGCTAGAAAGATGTTTGGAAAGTGAATATAAAGTGTCAGGTTTTTTTTGAACAAAGTAGACTTTATACTTTGTAAACTAAGTATGCTAATACTCTTCGCCGCCTGCGGCGGCTCAGGAAGGGGGCTTGGGGGAGAAACGAAGTGCATCGCACCTCGTTTCTCCCCCAAATCTCCCCTGTTTTCGCGCCACAGGCGCGGAAACTAAATGATAGAAAACTTAAGTTACAGTGTACTTTATTCGGTGGACGGATTCATAAACAAAACCTTTTCAAATAAAGTCCCGAGTATTTAAGTGAGTCTTGAAAATTTTTGAAATGCTTAGCCGCAAAATCAAGGATGTTAAAATTGCCAGGTGCAGTAATACAGAGAGGAATTGATCAAAAAGAAGATAAAAAGAGCATCTTTACCACATCGGGTATTATTTATTGCAGTTCAAAAACTCGAATTTAAATTACTTCCTGCATATTTTCAACCTTCATTGGTAAAGAGAAATAAAAGGTACTTCCCTGACCAGGGATTGAATCTGCCCATATTTCTCCGCCATATTGCTCAACTAATTTTTTGCATATTGCAAGTCCAACCCCTGTGCCTTCAAATTCATTTTTGCCATTCAAACGCTGGAAAATCTGAAAGATTTTATCCTGATATTTTAGATCAAAACCAATCCCATTATCCTTCACAAAAAATACATTGGAATTGCCATTTCTTATGTAACCAATCTTGATTTCCGGAGCTTTGCCGTTCGTAAATTTTAAAGCATTGACCAATAGATTTTGAATAATCTGAATAAAATGGCTTTTTTGAATATTGATCTCAGGGAGTTTGTCAACCAGAATTTCTGCTCCTTTATCCTGAATCAATTGATTTAAGGACTCAACTACTTCATTAGCAGTTTTCTCAGAATCAATAGGATCATAATTTCCCTGAGCAGCTTCCAATTTTGAGTAGTCCAGAACATCATTCAGTAAATTATACATCTTATCCACACCCTGGGTGATAAAATCCAAAAATTCATCTGCATCCTGATCAAACTTATTTTTATATCGTCTTTTTAATAAAGAAGTGTAGGAACCTATTGTGCGGAGTGGTTCTTTTAGGTCATGTGAAGCAATGTGAGCAAAGCGTTTTAGTTCATTATTTGTTAGTTCAAGTTGAAGGTTTTGCTGGGCAATCTGTTCTGCTGCCATTGCTTGAGTTTCATAAGCCACTGATAATTCGCTGTGCTGATCTTCAATTTTCTCATTTTTCAGCTTAAGTGCATTATTGTGTGCAATCTGCGAGCGGTAGCGACTGTAAAGAGCCCATAACAGTAATAGAAGCAAAATCGTTGTACCTACCAAAGCATAAACGTAAAGTGATTTTAATTCCTGATCTTTTTGTAATAAATCTTCCTCCTTTTCTTCAATCTCGAAACGCGTTCTGGCATCACTCATCTTTTGAAGTGTAGTTTCGTTAATTAAAGTATCCTTCATATCTATAGCCCCAAATAAAAAATCTGTAGATTTTTCAAATTCCCCGGTTGCTCGATGGTATTTGGCAAAGGAAAGGTAGGTTTCCAAAAGGCGAACTTTTGAATTGATTTCCTTTGAAAGTTCTAATGCTTGATTGTAATGCTCAAGGGCCTTGGGAAAATCTTCCAAATTGGTATATATATCTCCGATACCTCTGTAAGTAGCAATGATTCCCCATTTGTCATTTGATTGCATTTTTATTTCAAGGGATTGGTTGTAGAAATCCAATGCAGCCTCATACTTGCCCAAAAGAGAATGACTAATAGCTAAATTGTGAGTAGCATAGGCTACCCCAATCTTATAATTCATCTTCTTTGCCAATTCCAAGGACAGAAAATTGTATTTCAAGGCTTCTTCGGCTTCATTCATTCTATTGTAGGCTCCTCCAATGGCTCCATAAGAGTTAAAAATGCCTCTGTCACTTTTGCTTAATTTACAGATTTCTAAAGTTTGTTTGTAGTAATCAATCGCAACTTCATAATTATTTTGGAAAAAGAAAACATTCCCAATTTGATAGAGAGATTTTGCAATCAATAGAGAATCTTTAATCTTCTCAGCTTCTTTTAGAGCATCCAATTGATATTCATAAGCCAATTCAAAATTCCCCATCCGTCTGTATGCATTGGCTATTTTTCCGAAGGTTTCAATTTGAATTTTGGAAGGTAATGGCTGATGATTTTGTAACAGTTTTTTTAAGGTTTCAATGGTTTTAGGATAATCTTGAATATCACTGAACAAGCCCCCTAATTGAAGAAGAATATCAAACTGATATTGCTTCAAGCCTTTTTGCTCTGCCAGTTTTAAGGATTGTTGAAGTTGGATGATAGCACCTTCATTGTTTTTTTCGTCAATCAATGAACTTGCCAATGCCATTTTGAGTTGGATGACTTTTTCCAAATTACTTGTGGAAGCATTTTTGTCTAGAAGATTGGTGAGACTGTCAATAGGATCTGCTAATAGGGGATTACTCAAAAAAATGAGTAATAGCATAAAGATTGTTTGTGTTGTTTTCATAATTTTTGCTCAATTAATTTGGGGATTAATAAACGAGCAAAGTCTTGTCAGCCAAATTGATGATTTGATGACAAGACTTTTTAGAATGCTACCTTTCATCGTTTGTGAAAATAATTCAAAACAAGTTTTTTGAAAACGAATGTTCAGCACTCTAAATTAAGAGCATATTTAAAATTCCATCAATAGGTTCCATTTCAGTCAATCATGAAAATTAAAAAATGCTCTAAGCTTTAAATATTGAAGTTAAAAAGAACTCCGAAATTTTTAATAGCTATTTTTTAATTAATACCATGGTGGAGGGCAGCCATTATTGCCATGTCCACCCCCATTACCTTGCCCGTTTCCATGGCCATATCCATTACCATTACCATTTCCATAAGCATTACCATTACCATTTCCATTGCCAGGATTTCCTCCTTTTATGCATTTCATATCCTGCCTTCCAAGTTGTTCAAATTTCTTGTTTAGATTGATAACATTTGATTTGTTCATAATTAAGGTTGAGTTTATATGTTCTAAAATATTTTTAATTGTAGGTGTGAGAGAAGGTAATAAAAATCCCAATATGTGAATCAGAGAATAAAATGATTATCAGCTGGGAGGGATGAAAATATGAGTGAAGCCTGTTGTTATCGTTTATTTCCTGATGCCAAAATTAATTATCATCCTATCTGATTGTATATTATAGAGTATAAAGTTCATATAAATATTTTAGAAATTCCATTTTAAATGATGGTTTTTTTTAATAACAAAGAGTTTTAATATAGAAGAAAGCTTATTGCAAGTAGAACCTGGTACATTGTAAATTAAGTAGGTTGTTTTTTAAGGATGGTTATTTTTTAGAGTGCAAGGCGAAAAACGCAGATGTAGCCTGAGCTACAGCGAGTATTTTCCCCATCCTAAAGGGAGTCCCTTGGACAAGGGATGCCCTTGGCAAACGACACAATCGCAAAAAAGAAGCTTTCAATAGAATGACATCTTTATTTACATTGTATTAGTGTTATGAACTTATTTTTGTTTAAAAAGGATGGAAAAAAGAAAAGCTAGGCACTGATATATCTTGGAAACTTAATTTGATGCGACAAAAGGTAAGCTTTGGAAAGATTCTCTAGAAACGCCTTTGGTTTCTACTGGAAGAGAAAAATAGAAGATACTGCCTTTATTTGGACTGGATTCAACCCAAATTTCGCCACCATAGGATTCGACAATTTTTTTACAAATTGAAAGTCCGATTCCAGTACCCTCGAATTCTTCATTCGTGTGTAGACGTTGAAAAATATCAAAGATTTTTGCTTGATAGGAATCTTCAATTCCTATTCCATTATCTTTTACATAAAAAATGGGTACTCCCTTGGCAAACCTGGAACCAATTTGTACAATGGGTGTCTTGCCATTGGTGAATTTAATGGCATTGCTTATGAGGTTTTGGAAGATTTGACTTAAATGGGTTTCATTGGCTTTAATTTCGGGTAAAGTGGTAAATTGGATGATTGCCTTTTTCTCTTCAATTTGATGGTTCAAAGATTGGGTAATATCCTTTACGATTTCTTCTGTTTTTATCCACTCTACCGAAGATTCAAACCTGTCCAGATTGGAATAATCCAAAACATCACTCAATAAATGGTACATTCTTTCCACTCCGGATGTAATAAAGTCGATAAACTCATCGGCATTTTTGTCCAATTGATTTTGATACCTTCTTTTTAACAAATTGGCATAAGAACCAATAGTTCGCAATGGTTCTTTCAAGTCATGAGAAGCTATATAGGCAAAGCGTTTTAATTCGGTATTAGACACTTCCAGTTGTTTGTTTTGTTCAAAGATTTGTTTGGAACTGATGCTTTGAGCTGAATAAGCTTCTCTGAGCTCTTGATGTTGCTTTTCAATTTGCCTGTTTTTCAGTTCCAACTCTTTGGCATGCCTTTTTTGACTTATATATCTGCTAAATAATGCCCATAATAGCAATAGCGTAAAGCCAAGGCTACCCATCAAAATCCAGGTGTAAATGGATTTGATTTCCTTGTCTTTTAGTAGAAGGGCTTCTTCTTTTTCCTTGATCTCAAACCTCGTTTTAGCGTCACTCATTTTCTGAAGGACCGTTTCATTCGCCAGACTGTCTTTTAAGGCAAGCGCTTCATTTAGGAGTATATTTGCTTGTTCATGGTTTTGAGTTTTTGAAAAAAAGTCGGAGAGCGCCATCGAGGTTTCAAGTAAACGAGGCTTTGAGTTATTTGATTTCGCCAAATCGTATGCCCTGCTCAGATATTCCTTACTTTTTGGAAAGTTTTCTAATTCCAGGTATACTTCACCCATCCCCCTTAATGTGGCTATAGAACCCCAGGTATCGTTTTGTTCATTTTTTAGTTTTATTGATTTTTCATAATAAAATAGGGCAGAATCTGGCTGATTTAATAAAGCATAAGACATACCCAAATTATGGGTTGCATAGGCAAGACCAAGTTTATAGTCCCGTTCAGAAGCTAGATGATATGCAGTTAAATTGTGCTTTAAAGCCTTGTTTGCTTCATTTAAACGATCATAGGCTCCTCCAATAGCTCCATGGCAATTAAAAATACCTCTCCAGAAATCAATTTTTTTGCAGATTTCCAGTGTTTTTTGGTAATAATCAATTGCAACGGGATAATTGTACTGGAAAAAGAAAATATTGCCAATCTGATAAAGTGATCGAGCAATCAAAGAAGAATCCCCAATTTGCTCAGCATGATATAAGGCTTCCAATTGATATTCATATGCCAATTCATTATTTCCCAATCTTCTGTATGCATTGGAAATGTGATCACATACATCAATCTGTTGTTCTTGTTCCAAAGGTTGGTATTCCAGAAACAATTCTTTGAAAGTCTCTACAACTTTGGAATAATCCTGAATCCTACCGTAATAATTCCCAATTTGAAATAGTGCCTCAATCTGGTCAGTATGATTTTCGTGGAATTTGGCAGTTTTTAATGCCTGCTCCAATTGCTCCAATTCATTGTTTTTCTCCTGAGTAGCTTTGTAGATTTTGGCAAGTTCAAAGTGGGTAGCGATTTGCCCTTCATAGTTTTTATTTTCTATTTGATTGTGAAGTATAGTTATGAGGCTATCCGTAGAATGAGCAATGCCATTGCTTCCAAAAAGCAGTAAAAGTAAAAGAGTATATACCGGCTTGTTTTTCATATCTCTGATACAGTGCTACACAAAAGATGTTCACAGTTTTTGTTTTTTGGAAACTATAAATAAATAATAGAATCCAATAGGATCATGGTTTTCATTTTTTCTTTCTCCATGGCGGTGGGTCACCTCCACCTCCTTTCACTTGAAGGGCATCTTTCTTTGATAAAATTGTAAGGTTTGTTTCAAGCTGAAGTTTCTCAAGTTTTTTCATATTAGTGGTGTTTATTATGTGATAATTATTGATTTAATAGATCTGCTCTATTTCCAGATTAAATATTGACTATTCTCGGTTTTATTCAAATGAAGCTTGATCATAAGTTCAAGCTGTTTTGTTCTTAAGTTTTTGATAATCAGTTGATTGAAGTAAAAATAGCCGATATTATCCTGGGAGGAATTTGGCATATATTTTAAATGCCGCAAAATGAATGTAACCAGATAAAGGGGAATATATATTCAAAAAGGAAGGGGATTTGACAGAGAATTGTCGTGATCCAAAAATCCAAAAAGTATGCCAATGCAATATTGATTGAGGGGTAGACCGCTTAATAATCAGAAGTTTGATAAGAAATAGGTGATTGTCTCTACGCTTTTTTACGTAGATGATTTTTATTGCTCAATTGAATTAAGAACATTTATTAAGAGGGGAGATTGGTCGGTTCAGTTATCCTTGACCATCCCAAAAAAAATATCTAATTAAATTAATTATACCATGTCACAAAATAATAAAAAACGGGTATTTTCTAGCAGCATTTATTTATTATAAGCTCTGTGACTGATTATTTATTATTTTATTCCTAATAAAAATAAATGAAATTTATGTATATAATTTATTGTAAATTAAAATGGGAGTATGACTATAAGTTGTTGATAAACAATGTTTTGTAGATGTGATATGTACTTTTTTTTTGCGAGATTATTTTTCTTTTTTCCGGATAATATTGTTCATAATTTGTGACGCATTTATGGCGTGGTTTTTGCTTTGTTTAATTTTGGTGAACAAATAAATCCTCTTATGTTTCGGTATTCAGATAGCAACATAGCACATTGTCTCTTGGTATAATTGTTGCATCTTGAAGCTGTTTGAATACCTTTTTTTTTGTTCGCGGTATTTCTCCCCCATATTCTTCCCCCTCTTAGAATATTTACCTCCTGTTTCCCCCTTTAATTTTCATTCAATTTTGAATGAAGGAATTTTGAATTTTGAATGCTGGATATTCATTAAAAATTCAATCATTCAGCATTCAAAATTAACACTCTAAGGCTGTAGGTTGAAGGCAGACCCACCCCTCACCGGAGACTCAAACATCACCTCTGCTTTTGCTTACAGCCGCAGTCTTGGAGTTTTTATTGGAACTGGCTCACTTTTTAAGTTTAAGTCTAAGTTTAAGCTTAAGTCTAAAAACATCAATGAATTTAAACTTCAACTTGATCTTAAACTTCAACATAAACTTAAACTTAAACTTCAACTTAAACCTAATTCCCCTCATCTCACATTCCCGGGATTATTAGACACTTGCTGTTCGATAGGACTAAACATCAACACTATGAATCTACTGATTATCAGTGGATTAAACTATTGATTTAAGGTATGCATACGAAAACTTACACTAAACTTATCTTAGCGGGAGCACTGATTTCGAGTTTTATGTTGCTTTCAAATACAGAAACCAAAACTCACATCTCCAGGACTGGATTTGCCTGGTCCCTTCTCATAGATTTCAAAAAAACGGTGTGGGAGAATGTGGTTGAAGTATACCCGAATGCGAAGGAAAATGAAGCATTTATGGGATTGCTGGCCACCAGTATATCTATTCAGATCAGTAATGGGAGTGATGATGCGGAAGAAGATTTGTCAAATGGATCAGTAGACATTACCAATAGTGATTTGGAAATAGTGAATGATGGAAGCAAAGAGCAGATTGTCGGGCTGCGATTTCGAAATGTCAGTATTGGACAAGGAGAACAAATATCCAGTGCCTATATAGAATTTGAAGCCGATGAAAGCGATTCAGATTATGTCAAATGGTTTATATATGGAGAAGACGCCGATAATCCACCTACCTTTACAACTGCCACCAACAACATTTCCAATCGAACCAGAACCTCCTCGGTTGTGGAATGGGACAGCATCCCTGCATGGACCACCAATGGAACCTACCAAACGCCTGATTTATCTTCTATCATACAGGAAATTGTCAACAGAAGTGGCTGGCTAGAAGACAATTCCATGGTATTCATTATTGACGGATGGGGAGAACGAACTGCGGAATCCATCAACGGCGAATCTTCTGCCGCAGCCACACTCCATATCACTTTTGATGATTGTGCAGATTGCACAATAACAGATGCAGTGGTGATCACCTATTGCTTTGATATGGACACGCCCGAAGACACCAGTGATGATACCTGGACATTTACCGTCAACCCGGTAGGCTGTGCTTTAGGTACCACTTATGATATTTCAGGAGATGTGACCGCCAATAATGTTTCCTACAATTCGGTTTCTCAGGAATTTGGACCTTTCCCAATCATCAATGGCAATAAAACCATTACCATCACAGATGATGAAGAGGTAGATTGCAAATTGGAGAATCTTATCATCAATGCGCCAGTACCTTGTTCTGGAATCACAGATACCTGCTGGACCATCGCCCAGGACAATGCCGCAGAGCTTTTCTGGTGGCATTCCACCCTTTTCAATTTAAATTATGTAGGCTCAGGAGGCGTAGGTGAGGTAGAAACCATGGCTTTGAATTATGACGGGACCATCATCTATGCTGCTGACAAAGATGAACTGGGAACAGTAGATATGACGACTGGACTTTACACCAGCATTGGACCAACATTTGGGACTGCCGATGGAGCTTTGGGTTCAAAAAGTATTACGGATGTAGATGGACTGGCTATGGATGATGAGACCGGATTGCTTTGGGCGACGGAAAGGGAAAGCGGCAATGATCTTTTATTAAAAATTCATCCGACTACCGGTTTGGTGATGGATCATACATTTGGGGCAAATATTGATTATATCGAAATGACCGGTGCCTTGGTGGATGTCGATGACATCGCTTTCAATCCGGTAACAAATGAATTATTTGGGGTTTCCACCGTTTCCGGTGGTTCCAATCAGGACAATATTGTAAAAATTGATACCGAAACAGGCGTAATGACCGTGGTAGCTGTGTTGCCAACCTGCGATATTGAGGGTATGACTTTCAACAATGCGGGAGAGCTATTTGGAACAACTGGAAATGATTGTACCACCTGGCAGAAAAATAAATTGTACAAAATTGATATTCCCACTCAGTCTGTTACTGTTGTTGCAGAATTTGCTCCACAGGGAACTGATGTGGAGGCTTGTGCCTGCCATGTCACTGCACCCCCGCCACCGCCTCCCTCTATTACTGAAGGTTGGCAATTTGAATGTGATGCCAACACCTGTGTCAATATGTATGGTTCAGGCATAAAAAATGATTTGCCTCATACTATCAATATGCCTGATTCTACTATTATTCAAAAAGTCATCCTTGAAGCGACTTTTGACGGGGGAGCCGGCTCTCCTACTCAAGTCACTTTTTCTTCCTCTTCAGGTGAAAGCCAAACTATCAATTATACCCTGTTTGAAAACAGTGCATCTGACAGATATTTTCAGGCAGTTATGAGTCCTGCACAGTCTTATACTATAGAAGTACCAAATGGAACGAATGAGCAAAGAGGGGAGTCTTTTGTAATCTATTCTTTTGAAGATTGCGAAAACATGGCTTCATATGGAGCTTTTGTACACCGTTGGATGTATCAGGAGACTTATTCTTTTGGTTATTCAATTCCGACTGCTTCTAGAGAAAGAAATATTGATATCGTTGTGCCAATTTCTGAAATTGCCAATAATGGTGCAATTGCTCTGGTAACTGCTACAGCTGGTTCCGTTTCCAAAACAATTACAATTGATAACTATAATGTTGGCAATTCTTTAAATCTTACACCTTTTACTCTAGTAGATGTTCCTGGGTCTGTTGATTCCATCACCATTACTGTTGAAAGCCCTACTTCGAATGGGCAATCACTTTATCTCTCAGGGGCAGGCTCTGCCAATGTTCATTGTTTGCCGGAACTGGACATAAAAAAAACAGCAGATGTAGATTGCGCCAAAGTAGGCGACCAGATTACCTATACCTATACATTATCTAATAATGGAACTCATCAAATTACAGGGCTCACTGCCAGTGATGATCAACTAGGCAGTATTTCCCTTCCAAAAACAAGTTTGGAAGTAGGAGAAATTATTTCCGCCCAGAAAACCTACACGGTTCAGCAAGCTGATCTTCCTGGACCTATCGTGAATATTGCCACAGCAAGTGGTACGGATTCCGGAACGAGCAGCACATTAAATGCTTCGGATACTTTAAGTGTTGATTTGGTAGATATAAGTATGACCAAAGTGGCAAATGTCAGCTCTGCTCTGGTAGGCGACACCGTAACCTATACCTATACTTTAACCAATAACGGTAGTGCTGACCTGATTGTAGATTTAGCTGATGACAAGATTGGAAATATCTCAGGAACTTCTGGAAGAGTAGGAGCGGATTTACAGGTGTTATACACTTTTGATGCAGGGAGTGGAGCGACCATATTTGATGTTTCAGGAGTGGGCAATCCGATTGATTTAACCATAGATGATTTAAACGATGTGACTTGGAATGCCTCTAGTTTGACAGTTGACGGAGCAACTTTTGCTTCCAACCCCAATGAAGATTCCAAAATATACGATGCCTGTATGGCAAGTACTCAACTAACCGTTGAAGCCTGGATAAAACCTGCCAATAATTCTCAGGGAGGTCCTGCCAGAATCATAGGTTACTCCTATGATGGCAGCACCCGCAACTTCCAATTGACTCAGGAAGGCAATGAATACACCATGCGCCTGAGCACCTCCAACAATTCTATCAATACCCTAACAACGACCGGAAATTATATCAATGCCACTCCTACACTTCAGCATGTAGTGTATACTTATGACGGAACAAACGCCTATTTTTATATTGACGGCGTTTTGGCAACTACAACAGGTGCTAGCAATCCTTCCGGTGATTTCAGTTCCTGGAATGTATCTCATGCAGTGATTATGTTCAATGAACATATTAGCAGTCCTGAAAATGCAAGAGATTGGGTGGGAGAAGCAGAAATGGCTGCCATCTACAGCAGGGCATTATCCGCTGCAGAAATCACCCAAAATTACAATGCCGGTGCATTTCTGACGAGCCTGATTGTGCCAGCTACAGGATCAGAGCAAATCAATGTGGACTATATTATACCCGGTACCGAATACCCAGGCCCATTGGTAAATAATGCGACTGCAACAGGTCGAACAGGTAGCGGGTGTACGGTTCAGGCGACAGCACAGGAATCTATTGATTTGCCCTGTTTGCCCTACATTGATTTTAGCGAAGACAGCTATGGCAACCCCATGAATGCAGGAGACACCGTTTTCTATGATTTCTCCGCCTGGGGCATTACGGTGACTTCACACAACCCGGCGAGTCATCCGCCCATGCTCTTTAATACAGCTTCTCCTACTGGTGGTGATACCGACCTGGGGGCTCCCAATTCAGATTTTGGAGGTCCGGGAATAGGAGCAGGAGGAGGATTGGGAGAAATAGGCGAAAACAGCCTTCCTTTGGGCAATGCTTTGATCATTTCTGAGGATTACAATATGGCTGACCCCGACGACAATGGTGACGGCGGCTCAATTTTTTTCACTTTTGCCAGCCCAACTGATATTGCCTACTTGCAATTTTTGGATATTGATTATGGAGAAGTGGAAGGCAGGATTCGATTGTATGACAGCGGCAATAATTTGATGAAATCTCAAAGAGTTTATGCTTATGGAGACAATAGTTTTCAGAATATCATTTTGGATACTACGAATGTGAGTAAGCTGGAGATTTATTTGGAAAGCAGTGGCTCAGTTCCTGCCATATATTTCTGTGAAGATTTGCCAGAACATGCCACCATTGGAGATTATGTTTGGCACGACGCAAATGGGGATGGGATACAAGATGGAGGAGAGTCGGGGATTGCCAATGTAGTTGTAGAATTGTACGATGATGGCAATCATTTATTGGCAACAGATACCACAGATGCCAATGGCAATTACCTCTTTCCTGATGTAATGCCTGGCACATATGAAGTAAAAATCCAGACTGGAACCATTCCAACAGGCTGGGAACAAACCTATGATTTGAAAAATCCATTGAACCACAGTTCAGAAACTTTTACAGTTGCAGGTGGACAAACCAAACTGGATGTAGATTTTGGCTATCGACCAGATTGCGACAATTTTGATATCACTGCCACCGAAACAGACGTAGATTGCTATGGAAATGAAACAGGGAGTATTGATGTCACTGCAAGCGGCGGTACTGGAGCGTATGCCTATTACTGGAGTGATATGAACCCTGAGGGACGTTGGACTTTTGAAAATACAACAGATGATTTTTCTGGAAATGCCCACCACGAAAATACGGCTGGCAGTCTGGGAACTTTGACTTACTCATCTACAGCTCAGGAAGGGCTCTATTCCGCCAATTTTGATGGAGCCACCTATGTTCGGTACAGTCAGGATGGAGGGTTTATGGAAACGGCTTTTTCAACGCTTTCCGTTTCTATGTGGATCAAACCCAATGCCCTTTCCGGTACTCAATTTCTTTTTGAAGAAGGAGGAAGTACCAATGGAATTGCCATGCGCCTCAATGGAAGTACATTGGAGGCTGCTGTTAGAAATGGTGGTATTCAGTTTAATGCCGGTACTCACACTTTCCCTTCCGATGGTCAGTGGCACCATGTAGCTTTTGTATTTGATAATGCCAATTTTACGCTTTATTTGGATGGTATTGCTGGAACTACGACTACTGCTTCTTATTCTACTGTTGTTGCTCATGCTGGGAATGGAGGAATAGGATTGGATGATACCAATTCTGCTTTTGGCGGAGGTACCTCCAGTTTTTATTCAGGATTGATAGATGATTTTAGATACTTCACCTTTGCTTTAGACGCAGAGCAAATGGCAGATTTGGCAAATGTGTCGGGCGATAGAACCAATTTAGCTGCCGGAAGCTATTCGGTTACTGCAACTGATGCTTGGGATTGTACGGCTACCACAACGGTTGTGATTACCGAACCCGATTCTTTGGACATCACCGGAACCGTAGATAGTGTAAGTTGTGAAGGGGGAAGTGATGGCTCTATTACACTTACCGTAAATGGTGGAACCCCTGGCTTTAATTATGCCTGGTCTGATGGACCAACTTCTAAAAACCGAAATAATATTGCTGCGGGCACTTATACCGTAACTGTCACAGACTCCGAAAACTGCACCAAGGAAGCCACTTTTGTAGTAGGAACAGATACCTACAATTTGGATGATGGAGGAACTATAGGTTATGACCAGGAAAGTTGCGGAAGTTTCAATCCTGACATTATTCAAAATGTCACTTCACCCAGTGGTGGAAGTGGCGGTACCATCGTTTATCAATGGCAATACAACATTGGCTCTGGGTGGTTAAATATTCCGGGTGCAACTTCTGATACTTATGATCCTCCTACTATTTCTATCAATGTTCAGTTGAAACGATTGGCAAGAAGAGATCCCTGTACTGATTGGCTGGAATCCAATGTGGTCTATTTGACTGTTTATGGAGCACTTTCAGTGAGCATTTCGGGAGGAGATACCATCTGTACAGGAGGTATTGTGACACTCAGCTCAACGGTAACTGGCGGCTCCGGTTCTCCAGCTTACCAGTGGCAAAGCAGCCCTGACGGAAGCAGTTGGAATAATATTAGCGGTGCGACTGGTGCCAATTATACAACCCCTGCTTTGACCACAACGACCCATTATCAATTATTGGTTAGTGAAAGCGGCAATAATTGCAATGATACTTCCAATGTGGAAATCGTTACAGTTGTGGATAATTTTACAGATGGCGGAACTATAGGCAGCGACGAGGAAGCATGTGATTCTCTTGATCCTGCTATTATTTCCAATATCACTTCTCCGAGCGGAGGGCAGGGAGGGACCATTGAATACAAATGGCAAGAAAATTCGGGAAGTGGCTGGTCAGATATCGCAGGCGCCACTTCTGATTCTTATGATCCACCAACTATTACCCAAACGAGACAATACAAGCGATTGGCTAGAAGAAACCCATGCACCAATTGGGTAGAATCAAACGTCGTAACAAAAGCAGTTGTCAAAAATAAAACTGATGGAGGAGACATAGATGGAGATGAGACAGATTGTGATATTTATGACCCTGCAATAATTAATAGTATCGCACCTCCAAGCGGTGGCACCGGCGGTACTTTGGAATACAAATGGCAATACAACAACGGAGCAGGATGGACTGACATACCTTCTTCAAATTCAGAAACTTATGATCCCGGGCCTATTTCAATTACGACTCAATACAAACGCCTGGCTCGGGCATTGCCATGTACTACCTGGGTAGAATCTTATATTGCGACCAAAACAGTTGTTTATACTCCCGGGGCTGTGGACGATACCTATTCAACCTGTCCTGAAAATGCATTGGTAGATAATGTCTTAACGAATGACAATATCATTTCCAACCCCGTCATTACCATTCCAGACGATGTGGATAATGGAACTTTGAGTATTGATAATACAGGCGCATTTACTTATACACCGGATAATGGTTTTTGTGGAACCGATACTTTTATCTATCAGGTTTGTAACGAAGGCAGTACCTGTTGTGCAACCGCAACAGTTAGTCTTAATGTGGAAGATACTATAGATCCAACTTTGGTAAATACGCCTGCAGATATTACCCTCAACTGTGACGATACTATTCCAAATCCACCAACTGTAACGGCAACGGACAATTGTAATGACGAAGACGTGACCATCACCTACAACCAAAGTGATGATCAGGGAAGTGGCTGTGCCCAATACGAGTACACCATCACCAGAACCTGGACCGGAACCGATATTTGTGGCAATTCCACAATTTATACTCAAACGATAACCATTGAAGATAATTCAGCGCCTACCATTAATACTTCTGCTTCCGACCAAACCGTAGAATGCGATGGAGCAGGAAACACCACAGAATTAAACAATTGGCTCAACTCACAAGGCGGAGCGAGTTCTTCTGATGATTGTTCTTCTGTGACCTGGACGAATGATTTTACTGCATTGAGTGATTTATGTGGCGAAACGGGTTCAGCGACGGTCACTTTCACAGCTACAGATGATTGTGGCAATTCCAACACAAGCTCTGCCACTTTTACGATTCAGGATACCACAGCTCCAAGCTGGGACGTGGATCCCTCCGATTTGAATTTGGAATGCGATGGCACCAATGACCCGGGGGGAGCAATCGCAACCTGGTTGGCGACTCAGGGCACAACTGGCGCCGCCTCAGATATTTGTAGTGGGGTGACTTATTCCAATAATTACACAGGTTATAGCGATTTATGTGGGGAGACTGGAACGGCAGTTGTCACTTTTACAGCAACAGATGATTGTGGATTGTCTTCTACCCGAACGGCTACTTTGACGGTTCAGGATACTACAAATCCAACGATTACACTTCAAGCACAAGACACAACGATTAATTGTAACAGCACAAATCAAGCTGCCGCGATTACAAGCTGGCTGAATAATAATGGGGGAGCAACAGCTACAGATGATTGCTCAGATGTGACCTGGACCAATGATTATACAGACATTAGCAATGGTTGTGGAGCTAGTGGAAATGTTGTCGTCATCTTCACTGCTACCGATGATTGTGGTAATTCAAGCACCACTTCTGCGACTTTGACTGTAGAAGATACAACTCCACCTACTATTGATGTGAATGCTTCTGACCAAACCGTAGAATGCGATGGAGCGGGCAATAGCACAGAATTAAACAACTGGCTCAATGCTCAAGGAGGTGCTTCTGCTACTGATCCTTGTTCCTCAGTGACCTGGACGAATGATTTCACAGGCTTGAGTGATTTATGTGGTGAAACAGGTGCTGCAACAGTAACCTTCACTGCGACTGACGACTGTGGCAATTCCAGTACCACTTCTGCAATATTTACTATTCAAGACACGACCAATCCTACAATAACGACCCAAGCTCAAGACACAACTATTAATTGTAGCACAGCTAATCAAGCGGCAGCAATTGCAAGCTGGTTAGCAAATAATGGAGGTGCAACTGCAACAGATATTTGTAGTGGAGTGACCTGGACAAATGATTATACGGATATTTCAAATGGTTGTGGAGCAAGCGGAACAGCCACCGTAACTTTCACAGCTACAGACGATTGTGGCAATTCCAGTACGACCTCGGCTGTTTTGACTGTTCAGGATATTACAGAACCAACCATTGATGTGAATGCTTCCGACCAAACCGTAGAATGCGATGGAGATGGAAACACCACAGAATTAAACAATTGGCTAAATTCCCAAGGCGGAGCGAGTTCTTCTGATGATTGCTCTTCTGTGACCTGGACGAATGATTTTACAGCATTGAGTGATCTTTGTGGTGAAACAGGAACAGCGACGGTCACTTTCACAGCTACAGATGATTGTGGTAATTCGAGCACTTCATCAGCCACCTTCACCATTCAGGATACTACAGCTCCAAGCTGGGACGTGGACCCCTCCGATTTGACTTTGGAATGCGATGGCACCAATGACCCGGGGGGAGCAATCGCAACCTGGTTGGCGACTCAGGGTACAACTGGCGCTGCCTCAGATATTTGTAGTGGGGTGACTTATTCCAATAATTACGCAGGTTATAGCGATTTGTGTGGGGAGACTGGAACGGCAGTTGTCACTTTTACAGCAACTGATGATTGTGGATTGTCTTCTACCCGAACGGCTACTTTGACGGTTCAAGATACTACAAATCCAACGATTACACTTCAAGCACAAGACACAACAATTAATTGCAGTAGCACAAATCAAGCAGCCGCGATTACAAGCTGGCTGAATAATAATGGGGGAGCAACAGCTACAGATGATTGCTCAGATGTGACCTGGACCAATGATTATACAGACATTAGCAATGGTTGTGGCGCTAGTGGAGATGTGGTCGTAACCTTCACCGCGACAGACGATTGTGGTAATTCAAGCACGACTTCTGCGACTTTGACTGTAGAAGATTCTACTCCGCCTACTATTGATGTGAATGCTTCCGACCAAACCGTAGAATGTGATGGAGCGGGCAATAGCACAGAATTAAACAACTGGCTAAATGCTCAAGGAGGCGCTTCTGCTACTGATCCTTGTTCTTCGGTGTCCTGGACGAATGATTTCACAGGCTTGAGTGATTTATGTGGCGAAACAGGTGCTGCAACAGTGACCTTCACCGCTACAGACGATTGTGGAAATTCAAGTACCACTTCAGCGACCTTTACCATTCAAGACACAACCAATCCACCGATAACTGCCCAAGCTCAGGACACGACAATTAATTGTAACACAGCCAATCAAGCAGCAGCGATTGCCAGTTGGCTGGCAAATAATGGGGGAGCTACAGCCACGGATGTTTGTAGTGGAGTGACCTGGACAAATGACTACACCGACATTTCCAATGGCTGTGGAGCAAGCGGAACTGCTACTGTAACCTTCACTGCGACTGACGATTGTGGCAATTCAAGCACAACTTCTGCTGTTTTGACTGTTCAGGATATTACAGAACCAACCATTGATGTGAATGCTTCCGACCAAACCGTAGAATGTGATGGAGCAGGAAACACCACAGAATTGAATAATTGGCTCAACTCTCAAGGCGGAGCGAGTTCTTCTGATGATTGTTCCTCCGTGACCTGGACGAATGATTTTACTGCATTGAGTGATTTATGTGGCGAAACGGGTTCAGCGATAGTCACTTTCACCGCGACAGACGATTGTGGAAACTCCAATACCACTTCAGCGACCTTTACCATTCAGGATACCACAGACCCAACAATAACGACCCAGGCTCAAGACACGACTATCAATTGTAGCACAGCAGACCAGGCAGCAGCAATTGCCAGTTGGTTAGCCAATAATGGTGGTGCAGATGCATCAGATATATGCAGTGAGGTGACCTGGACCAATGATTATTCAAGTACGAGCAATGGTTGCGGTGCAAGCGGCAGCGCAACAGTCATCTTTACAGCAACAGATGATTGTGGAAATTCAAGCACGACTTCTGCGACTTTGACTGTAGAAGATTCTACTCCGCCTACGATAGAT
>JBGTQJ010000056.1:0-64614 GCA_041941305.1 Saprospiraceae bacterium | reverse complement strand
GTGGGGTCAATCTTTCTGTCGGTTTTTCCGGCTCAATCTTTCTGTCGCATGACAGAGTCCCTTGGACAAAATGAGCTATATCTGACAGAAAAACCCTTCTCATATGAAGAAAAAGCTAAACTCAAACAACTTCTAAGAAATCACCCAAATTTTTTAACTATTCGCTATTTTGGAAGCTTTAGCAACTAAAACATACCCTTTGAGAATCCTCGTCAGTTCAGAAGAAAAGGATTTGGTGCGCCTCTGTTTGAAAGGTGACCAAAAAGCTCAATACCGGCTTTACAAGAAGTATGTAAAGGCAATGTACCATACCATCAGCCGGATGGTGGGCAATGCAATGGATGCAGAGGATTTGACCCAGGATGTGTTTGCCAAAGTGTTCAAAAACCTAAAATCCTTCAAAGGAGATTCTACGCTGGGTGCATGGATCAAAAAAATAACTGTAAACACAGCGCTCAATTTTTTGAAAAGCAGAGGTAGAATGCACTTTGTGGATATGGAAGATAACTTCGTGGAAAAGGAGGAAGATAGGGAAAAAGAGGCTCCCCAATGGTCCATGAAAGAGATTCATGAAGCTATCAAAAAACTACCCTCCGGAAGCCGGGCTGTTTTCAATCTCTTTTTACTGGAAGGCTATCAGCACAAAGAAATAGCGGAGATTTTAAATATTACAGAATCTACTTCGAAAACACAATACCGTAGAGCTAAGAAACTCCTGCGGGAAACATTAAAGTAGCTCCGGTCGCTGACCGGAGATATAGTGCTACTCCGGTCAGCGACCGGAGCTGCTTAAAACATCTGAAAATGGAAAATTTAGAAAAATACATCGTAGGACATCGGGATGAATTGGATTCAGTGGAAGCATTGAATGTTGAGAAAATTTGGCTGGGAGTGAGTCAGCAGCCAGCAGTCAGCAGTAGGCAGTCTACCCTTTGTCCAAAGGACTCCCTTTGGGATGGCTTGGCAGTTAACAAGAAAAAGTGGGTTTGGGCTGTGGCAGCTTCTGTGTTGCTTCTGATTGGTTTTGGCTTAGGGTATTTGGTTGGAGATGACAAGACTGAGGAACCGCTCTATTCCTTAAAAGATATTTCGCCGCAATTGGCAGAACAAGAAGCGGAGTTTATTCAGTTGATTTCCCAAAAAGAAGCTGAAATTGATATACAAAACCTTGAAAAAGAAACCTTTAAAGATATTTTTGAAGAATTGGAATTGTTAGATGAAATCCATAAAGAGTTTCGGAAAGACATTCCCCAATTCAGTCAAAATGACCAATTGGTAAGTACTTTAATTAGATATTACGAACAAAAAATTCGGATTTTAGAAAGACTTTCTAATGAAATTGAAAAACACAAAAATCATGAAATACGCATGTAAATCAGTTGGCAGTTTGCAGTTTGCAGTTTATCCTTTGTCCAAAGGACTTCCTTTGGGATGGGTTTACAGTTTTAGATGTGAAAGATTTTTTTTTAAATCTTTCACATCTGTCCTCCTATGTTTTTTAATTCTTCAGACGGCAGTTATTGCTCAAACGGAGAAAACGAAGGAATACACGAAAGAATATTCAGGAAAGAATTATGTCCATATTTCTCATCGTTATGGTCCATTGACGGTAAAAGCTTCTCAAGATGGTAAAGTGAAGGTATATGCGAAGATTTCGGCAAAAGCCAAAGAGGAATCAGTATTACAAACTGTTTTTGATCAATTTAGTATTGATGGAAAGGAATCTGGTGATAAACTCGATTTGAATTTGAAATTGAAGACCAGGAATTGGATAACCGTCAATGGAGTAACCAAAGTTGAATTTGAAGATGGGACCAAAGTCAAAGGCTTAAAGGATCTCAAAACTGAATTTGTGGTCTATGTTCCTTCTTTGAAGGGCTTAAAACTGGAAAACAAGTACAATCAAATTAAAATTGAACCTGGATTGGCGGGAGATTTAGAAGTAGAACTGCATGGAGGCAAACTTTGGGCAGAAGATGTGAAAGGGAGGCTGGATCTCAACATGAAGTACAGCAAGGTTTATCTCAAAAATTGTGGAGATTCTGAAATGGTGCTGTATGATTGTGGAGTAGAGTTAGAGAATATTGGCAGTGTGAAGTTGAAGAGTAAATATTCTGAAATCAAGTTTGGAAACACCAAAAGCCTGACCCTGGAAACTTATGATGACAAAATTCGGACAGATGCCGTTGACGGGAATATTGAAATTATCAATGACAAGTATTCCGATTTTAATTTCGCATCCTTTAATGATGGAAAGGTTGTGATGTATGATGGAGCAATTACCGTAGGGTCTGCTCAAAATCTGCAAATTGACAGTAAATATTCAGAATTGAAATTTAAGGAATTGGCTTCCATTAGCTTTGTCAATTCCTATGATGACAAATTGAATGTCGAAAAATTGGGAAGTCTTGAATCAGGTAATTCAAAGTATACGGACTACAATATTGGAGAATTGAAAAGTGGAGTTTCTGTTCCCGAATCCTATGATGATAATGTAAACATTCAATCCCTGGCGTCCAATTTTGAGCGCATTCACATCAATGGGAAATATACAGATCTGGAAATCGATATGCCCTCAACAACCAAATACGCTTTGGATGTAAATATGAAATACGGAAAAGTGGAATATGCAGAAGATAGATTTGATACCAGCATTCATATTGAAAAGAATTCCATGTTGGAACTGAAAGGAAAGATGAAAGGGGCTTCTGAAAATGTGGGAGTTATTGAAATTCGGGGCTATGATCAGAAGATTCGATTGAAATAGATCAAATAGATTAAAGAGCTGTGTTGTATTCATTAGACAAATAATTTTGATACACTCGACTTTATTCGAAAAGATTTTGTAAAGGAAGCCGTCAACCGTCAACCGTCAACTGTCAACCGAATATAGTTTACTCTACTTCTTCGCTTCACAGGAACTTCAGAGGAAAAGATTGGACATTGATCTTTTAAAAAAAGTTTCTAAACCAAATGTATTCGTTGTTAAAAAATAAATTCCAACCTCTTCCTGAAGACTCCTGTGGAGCGAATTCGTAAAGCGTGACAGTATAAAATCATCAAGCTTGTTGAAAATTTTGGTCATGTAAATCCTTAAAAAATCTTGAATCATTCATTAAAGAAAAATGCTTTTTGAAGCGGATTTGAACACATTCGAACAATAATTGAGCTTATCGAAAAAACTAGTAGAAAATGGTTTTTTAGGGCACGAAATCAAATTGTTAATCTGAATTTGAGAGAACGTCGTTTTTCATGATTTTTAATTTTTCAGGTTTCAATTTCTGCGTGACACTCTATTATTGCCATTCTTTTGAAATGTTACTGAGTTGGGAGTAATTTTTTTGAAAAAAAGTGGTGAGCTATTTTTATTAGGGTGAGTTTTTGCAATGGACATCGGCATAAATGCCCTGGAACCGGACAGCAAGAATGCTGTGATACCAGTTTCTAAAAAGCATTAATAAATCAAAAAGCAACCAATAAATTATTCATTCCTACTTTAGGTCGTAATAAAAACTAATACCAGATTTGCCATTTCGTTGCCATCTGTAAACATCAGATTTGAACAAGGTGTCGGGAATTCCCGAATTCCGGAAGATTAAATTGGAGAAACCAGGATTTTTGGCATTGATATACAGCGTAGATTCTCCCGGAACTTTTACTTGAAGCTGTCGGTCATTGAGGTATTTGGGCTTAAGCACACCTTTGAGTCCTTTGTGGGTTTTCTTTCCAATTTTAACGACTTTGAGGTTGTATTTCAATTCCAGCTTGGTCATTTTTTGCTCTTCGAAATAACTGTCTAGTGAAATGATGACTTGCTGGTCGTACTCACTGGTGTTCCTCAGATAATATTGAATATCAGTTTGGCAACTTGTAAGAAAGAAGGTAATTATCAAAGCTGGGAAAGATAGTCGTTTCATCAGATAATATTGTGTTACACACCATACATTTGGACTACAATATAATAACTTCACTAACAAGAACTTAACCAAGATGTGATTTTTTGAGTAGACAGTAAAAACTGCGGGTTAGTACGTAGTTGAAAGCCCGTTGTTCAATTCCTTTGGGCGATTCAGAAAGTTCAAACCCAAAAGAAGGAATAGTAAATACAGCGATATACCGAAATTATTCTCTATTGTATTTTCCATAAAAAAGGAAACAAAGATGATGGCATGCAGTGCGAGGAAAAGGGGATTTTGGTAGTGCTTTTGAAAAAATAGAGGAAAGAAAAAGGCAATAATAAAAATAATTAAACCAATAATTCCCGTGCCAGCTAAAATGGAGATGTATTGGCTATGAGGCATTCTTGGAGAAAATTTACCGCTGTAATCGTTGGCATAAATTTGATACATGCGTTGTTTCAGGTCTCCAGCTCCTATTCCAACAATAGGATGTTCTTTTGCGATGCTCAATCCAATTTCCAAAGAGGTAATGCGCTCCGAATCTGAATAATCTTTGCCCAAGCCTTGCTGGTATTGTTGCAAGTCCCAAAGTGCATAATCTATTTTATTCTTTAAACTCGGAACGGTTTTGTAAGCTATCAATGGGATACAGGCGAGCAATATAATTGCCAACAGTCCATGAAGGTATCGCTTGGTTTTTATGATGAAAAAAATTATCAATACAAACAAAGAAAAGTAGAAAGACGCCAAACCACTTCTGACAGAAATGATGTGTAGAAAAAGAAATAGAAAAATGGTAATGCCTCCAATCAACCATCGTTCTGAGGGATTTTGAAAATGAAATTTTTCGTAAAAAAGAGCTGCCCCTGCAATAATAGAAAGTGCTAAAACCAGGGCAAATCGAATGTGGTTGGAAGGGGTGGGGAATGGAATGCCTTGCTTGATTTGTTCATTTATCAATTCAAAGTTGCCTAAGTATTGTCCCAATGACCACAATGAAGCGACGAACATAATCAGGATCAAAAAATAGAAAATGGTGTAGATTTCCTTTTTTCCCAATTTGGGCAGACTTAAAAATGCGAATGGCAGTATTAGAAAGGGCAATTTGATTCTCAAGCGCTCCAGCAGGTAATCCATATCACTTGACCATAAGCCGGAGACCAGGACCAATAAAAATGGGATGGAAATTACCAGCCAAACTTTATTGGAAAAATAGTAGCGCAAATGTTCTATTAGGGAGTCTCTAAAGGTAATTTTTACTCGAGGACCATCCAGCTTCAATTGAAAAAGCGCCAATACCAACAAAGCGATCATGGATACTGAAATCAAAAATTCTGCGGAAAGGATCATAGAAACAATCCAAATCAATAAGAATATGAGGGCTTGTATTTTGTAAGACTTGAGAAGAGTAGTCAAGGTTTTAATGGATGATAGATGATGGATGATGAAAAGTGAAGAATTATTCATCATCCATCACTGATAATAACGTAGTTCTTGTATTCGCCAATTCGCCAACCGGTCCATTTTTCAACGAATCGTTTCAATCTATCTTTTCCTTTCAAGCGATTTTGACAGAAGTCGTAATCAAATGTCCAATTTTGTTGGGCGATCCTTTCCTGCATTACTTTGGGGTGGCTACCTTCAAATTTCTGCAAGCTGTCAATGGTTGAATAATCAAACCCTTCGGTTTTAGATACATTTTTTTCAAGCCAGGCGTCCTCGTGCCAGAGCTTGTGAAATGTTTCCTGTTTTTGTTGCTGCGCCGTCGGAGGTTTGACCCAGCCATAATGGTAGATGTAGGCATCAATCGGCTTTACATTCAGTTTCTGATTATTCCCTTTTCTGAAACCCTGGGCATCTCGCCAGGAGAAGATGCTTTGGTTGTTTTTGACAATTCGCACTTCATTTCTGTACCATTTGTAGGCATCTCCAACAAAATCATAAGCGCCGTAAAAATGCAAATATTTGAAAAGTAATCCATCTACTTTAGATTCATTTTTATAGCGCACCATGGCATCATTAATGGTTTTCAAATATTGCTCATGCACCACTTCATCTCCCTGAATGTAAAATCCCCAATCTGCATCTTTGGAAATGTTTTGGAATGCTTTATCTGTTTCTTCTGCTAAAACTTTTCCTCCTTCTCTCAAGTCATCATTCCATATAGTGTGGATGATTTTTATCTTTTTTGAATCTATGCTTTTGATTAAAGCCAAGGTATCGTCTTCAGATTTTCCCACAGCAACTATAACTTCATCACATAAGGGTAAAATTGATCGAATTGCTTCTACAATTGGATAATCATATTTGATGGCATTCCTGATAAATGTAAATCCTGAAACTTTCATGAAACTTGTTAGGACAATCAAAAATCCGCGTTGATAATGCAAGTTTTTTGAACTGAAATTCGGATGCAAACATACTCAAATCTAATTAGGAAAGGTCTGCTTTTGGAGATACGCTTAGCCCGGATTACAGCATCCATAACTTAAACTCGTTCATTTCCGAACACCGCTCGTCCATTTGTGAACATAAAAAATAGCACAAGCATATATTTTTTTTATTAAAAAACTGACAATCAGTGATTTATGGATTTTGGCATAGGCATTGGAATAATTTAGTCGGACAAATTTGTCACCTTTTGTAAAAAAGGAATGTCCTTAAAAAGTGAATTGAAATTTAGAAAAATAAATTTTTTAAAACATTATGATAAGAACTAACAAACTCGTAAAAGTTTATCGTACTGAAGAAATAGAAACGACTGCCCTCAATGAAGTTGATATTGAAATTAAAGAAGGCGAATTCGTTTCCATTATGGGACCATCCGGCTGTGGTAAGTCAACGCTCTTGAATGTTTTGGGTATGATTGATAGCCCTTCCACTGGAGAATATTACTTCATGGACGAAGAAGTAGGGCATCTACCTGAAAGAAAACGCTCCAATGTCAGAAAACACAATCTCGGATTTGTATTTCAAAGTTTTAACCTGATAGATGAATTGACGGTGTTTGAAAATGTAGAACTACCGATGCTCTATACCAAAGTACCATCTTCCGAGCGCAAAAAGCGAGTAGACGAATTGCTCGAAAAAATGAACATGATGCACCGCCGCAACCACTTCCCACAGCAGTTGTCAGGTGGTCAGCAGCAACGCGTTGCCGTCGCCAGAGCGATTGTCAATAGCCCAAAATTGATCCTTGCGGATGAGCCTACGGGTAACCTTGACAGCTCCAATGGTGATGAAGTGATGAAAATTTTGAGTGAGTTGAACAGCGAAGGAACTACCATCGTAATGGTAACTCACTCACCATACTGCGCTGAATTTGGCAATCGAATTATCCGATTGTTAGACGGACAAGTCGTGACGGAAAACATAGTTAAACAATATATTTAAGATACGCTATCATTCAAAAGCTTAACACGTATAAGAGTCTTGAATGATAATTTTTGAAAAGGATTAATTTAATGAAATCACCCGCCCCTTTTTGGGGTTTAGAAATCACCTGTTTTTTAAAACCCAGAGCTTGGAACTTGCAAAAGTTCCAAGCTCTTTTTTTTCTCGCCATCCCTTTATCTTATATTTACCGTCTTCATTCCTTATTAGATTAATATTAAATGAACATTGGAATTTTTGGTTTGGGAGTTATGGGCAAGAGCCTTGTATTGAATTTTATTAATAAGGGCTTTCATGTCGCTGTGTATAATCTGCCAATGCCCGGAGAAGAAAGGGTAGTTGAAAATTTTATCAAAAGTAAACCAAGTCCTTCTCTTTTTGGAGCAAATTCTATCTCCAATTTTGTTGAAAATCTGGAACGACCTCGTAAGATTTTATTGATGGTAAAAAGTGGAGCTCCTGTTGATTCGGTGATTGAACAATTATTGCATCATTTGGAAAAAGAAGATATCATTATAGATGGAGGCAATTCCTTTTTCAAGGATACGATTCGTCGAGAAAAGGAACTGGCCGGCAAGGGCATCTATTATGTTGGAATGGGGGTGTCAGGAGGAGAAAAGGGAGCCCTTTTAGGTCCTTCTATGATGCCAGCTGGTAGTGCAAAAGTTGAATCACAATTGATGCCTTTCTTTGAAAAAGTCGCAGCACAGTGTGAAGGAAGGCCCTGTGTAAGCTGGATTGGTGAAAATGGAGCTGGTCATTTTGTCAAAATGATTCACAATGGAATCGAATATGCAGATATGCAGATTTTAAGTGAGGCTTATTCCATCTTAAAAAATATTTGTGGACTGGAGAATGAGGAGATAGCTTCCCATTTTTCGAGCTGGAAGGACATGCTTCACGATAGTTATTTATTGGATATTACCGTTCAAATTTTGAATTTTAAAGAAAATAATGAGCCAATCCTTGAAAAAATTCTGGATATCGCAGGGCATAAAGGGACGGGGCTATGGACTGTAAAAGAAGCATTGGATCTCGGAGTGGCAGCTCCTTCTATTACGGCAGCTATGAATGCCCGGATTTTATCTGGTCAAAAGTCTCTTAGGGAAAAGCTTTCTGAAAAAAAACGTTTGGAATCGACTGTTTCACCTGAATTGGTCAATCAGATTTTGTTATTACTTCAGGAAGGGATTTTAGCCGCTCGATTATTGGCATTGACTGAAGGATTTCATCTGATGAAGGTAGCTTCAAAAAAATATGATTGGGAGTTGAAGCTTTCGGAGATAGCCAAAATCTGGCGAGCGGGATGTATTATTCGATCTAAAATGCTTCCGCTGGTTTCAGAAATTTTTGAAAAAGAACCTTCAATTGAACATCTCTTTCAATCTCCTGATTTTCGGCGTCAATTGGACAAGCCTGTCTCAGCTTTGCAAAAATTAATAGCTGGTTTATCTACTCAACACATACCTTATCCCTGCCTTTCTGCTGCATTACAGTATTATCAATCCATGCATCAAGGCTATTCCGCTATTAATTTGATACAAGCTCAAAGGGATTTTTTTGGAGCGCATGGTTATCGGAAAATTGATAAAGGGAAAGAAAGTTTTCATACGGATTGGGAGACTTTATGAATGAAAAAATGAAGGAATGAAAAAATGAAACGATGGAACTAACATTACTGCTCGCTGTTCTTGCGGCAATTGCTGTATTGCTTATTTTAATCCTGGTTTTTCGCATTCAGGCTTTTATTGCCTTGCTCATCAGTAGCATCGTGGTAGGCATCATTGCTGGCATGCCTTTTTCTGAGATTGTAGATAATATTCAGAAGGGCATGGGCGGAACGCTTGGTTATGTGGCAACAGTGGTAGGCTTGGGAGCTATTTTTGGTGCTATACTGGAATTTAGTGGGGCTACGGAGCGTATATCAAAATGGCTGCTTGCAAAATTTGGACTCAAACGCTCCCCGGTGGCATTATCACTTGCGGGATTTCTCATAGCCATACCTGTATTTTTTGATGTGGCTTTTGTGATTTTAGCACCCTTGCTTTATGGATTGCAGAAGAAAACTGGTAGGTCCTTATTGTATTTTGCCTTACCACTCGCAGTGGGTTTGGCAGTTACTCATGCCTTTATACCACCTACGCCTGGACCAATTGCAGTAGCAGATATTATCGATGTGCCTTTGGGCTGGATAATTCTGTTTGGCGTCATTGTGGGTATCCCAACTACGGTTGTTGCCGGATTGATTTTTGGCAAATACATAGCTGGGAAAATTTATATTGAGACGCCTCCGGAAATGTTGTCAACAGAGTCTAGAGAAGAAATAGCCAATACAATTCCTGTAGCCCTTATCTTGACCCTGATCCTTACACCTGTCTTCCTCATATTGGCAAATACCCTCACAGATGTTTTTCTAAAAAAGGGAATAATCGAAGCTGGATTTTTGCCGGAGTTTATCAAATTTATTGGTCATCCATTTATTGCTCTGATAATCAGTACTTTACTTTCCCTGTATTTATTGGGTATTAGATATGGATTGACAAAATCTCAATTGCTGGATGTGAGTACGCGTTCATTGGGACCTGCTGGTGTTATCATTCTAATTACAGGAGCAGGAGGTGTTTTTAAACAAATGCTGGTAGAGACTGGGGCAGGGGAGTTGTTTGCAGAAAAACTATTGATTTACAATATCACGCCAATACTACTCGCCTTTTTGCTGGCAATGATTATTCGCGTTTTACAAGGCTCTGCTACCGTAGCAATGATAACCGCTGCAGGTATTTTGGCACCTATCCTAATAAATATGGAATTGAGCGAACCTCACCTGGCACTTATTACCTTGAGCATCGCTGCCGGCGCTACTTCCTTTTCGCATGTAAACGATAGTGGCTTTTGGCTCATCAACCGCTATTTGGGAATGACAGAGGCGCAAACTTTAAGGAGTTGGACGCCTGTGACGGGTGTCTTGGCTTTTGTGGCTTTGGGGATAATTCTGGTTTTGGGTTTATTTATATAATTAATCTGGTTGCTGGGTTCTGGTTGCTGGGTTCTGGACATACTTCTACGGTTCACCTCCATTTTAGTGTGATTCGCCGCAATGAAGGCAGTCAGATAAATGTACATCCCATGCAGATTTTCAATCCAGATAGTATTCTGCATTTGTTGAGCCGCTTGACGGAAGCAGAAATCACTCAGCTGGAATATAGCACTGATGAGGATGACGATGCAGAAGAATATGAAACAGGTACTATTAGTTTGACCAGTCCTGATCTCGAGTTGGTTTATGATGGCTCCCATGGAAATCAAACTGTTGGTTTGTTGTTCAGAGATTTGGAAATTCCAAACAGTGCAACCATTACTGATGCTTTTGTTCAATTTCGCGCGGATGATTCGCATTCAGATCCGGCAGATTTGAATATCCACGCAGAAGATAGTGGTAATTCTGCGGATTTCAATTCGAGTTCCAATGATTTGTCCAGTCGAGATACAACCTATTATTCAGGAACCTGGGCACCTGCTTCCTGGACTGAAGATGACATGCATGCTGCGCAAAAATGGACTGCACTTGAGGAGGTTGTTCAGGAAGTCGTTACTAGAAATGACTGAACCACCAACAGCCCCTTGACATTGCTGGTGACAGGCACAGGAAGGCGTGAAGCTGAAGTCTTCATTTATTATTTTGATGAGCCATCTCAAGATCAGAATTTTGAGATGGCTCTTGTTTTGAAGTGCTCAATTTTTTGAACAAGCTTTCAAAAATAAAAATTCCAAAATTCCCTACCTTCGACGCCAAACAAAAAGCATCTATATACCCTTAAAAAATGAGGAATTACTTTTTTAAACACTACTAAAACATGAAAAGAACTCACTACTTACTCACGATAATCTTCGCGATTTTTTCCTTACAAAACGCTGTTTCTCAAAACGACTACTTCTTTCCACAAAATCTCGTTTTTGATAAAGGTATCCCTTCTCCACAAGAATTTTTGGGATACAATATTGGTGATTGGCATACCCGCCATGATCGCATGGTTGCGTATTTTGAAAAACTGGCAGAATTGTCAGAGCTAGCTGAATTTCAGATAATAGGCTACTCAAATGAGCATCGCCCTCAGGTTGTATTGACCATCACTTCAAAGAACAATCACGATAACCTGGAAGCCATCAGGCAAAAACATTTGACTTTATCCCAGGGGACGGTACCTGAAGGGGGGTATGTCGATATGCCGGTGATTGTTCTACTTGGCTATAATGTACACGGAAATGAACCCTCTGGCTTGGAAGCTTCCCTTTTGACGGCGTATTTTCTATTGGCTTCCAATTTTGACGGTCGAAGAGAGACCTTGGAAAATTCAGTGATAATGATCGATCCTGTGTACAATCCGGATGGACGTGATCGGCATTCAACCTGGGTAAATATGCACAAAGGATTTCCTCCAGTCTCAGATGGAATGGATAGAGAGCACAACGAAGTGTGGCCAAGAGGACGTACCAATCACTATTGGTTTGATTTGAATCGCGACTGGCTACCCTTGTCTCAAATTGAAACCCAAAACCGGATGGCGTTTTACCACAAATGGATGCCCAATGTGGCGACAGATTTTCATGAGATGGGCACCAACTCCACTTACTTTTTTGAACCCACCAAGCCATTTGGTTCTGAAAACCCATTAGTTGGAAGAAGAAATTACGATGAACTCAATGGGATTTTTGAAAAATATTTCCAGGAAGCGTTGGATGAAATTGGCTCCCTGTATTTTACCAAGGAAGCTTTTGACAATTCTTATCCAGGGTATGGTTCTACCTATCCCGATATTCAAGGAGGTTTGGGACTTTTGTTTGAACAGGCAAGTTCAAGAGGACATTTGCAACAAACCCAAACAATGGATATGTCTTTTGCTTTTACAATTAGGAATCAACTGAGAACCAGTATCGCAACCATTGAGGCTTCTGTAAACAATCGCGAGTTATTACTAGAGTACCAGGTAGACTTTTTCAAAGAGGGTTTGGAAAAAGCAGCTCAAAAAAGGACCAAAGCTTACATTTTTGGGGATTCGCATGATGGCAACCGAACGAATGAGTTTGCTCGTTTACTGCTTCAGCACCATATCAAAACTTACCATTTGCCACAGGACATGAGCGCCAACGGCAAAGATTTTAAAAAAGGACAAGCATTTATAGTGCCTGCCAATCAACCACAATTTAGAATGGTTCAGACCATGTTTGAGCCAGTCAAGGAATTTTATGATTCTGTTTTTTACGATGCTTCTGCCTGGACGGTAGCATTGGCTTATGATATGCCATACGCAAGGATGTCTACTCCAAATATTGGCAATGAAGTGACGCTGCACGATCTTTCTCCAAAACGACGTTTTGTCGAAAAAGCAGAATATGCTTATTTATTTGATTGGAGTGCATATACCGCTCCCAAGGCATTGCATTATTTGCAATCAAATGGAATATTTACCAAAGCAGCATTCAAGCCTTTTAAAATCAATAAGGAAGGTGTAGAAAAACAATTCAGTTACGGGTCTATTATGGTAGCTGTTGCAGACCAGAAATTATCTCCAGAAGCACTACATGAAAAAGTCTTACGAGCAAGTCAATTGGCAGACCTCGAAATTCATGCAGTTTCGACAGGCTTGAGTGTAGCAGGCATAGATTTGGGGAGTCGATGGTTTGTGGCATTGGATCCGCCCAAAGTAGCCATGATTATTGGTGATGGAATATCGGGGTATGAAGCTGGTGAAGTCTGGTATTTATTGGATCAACGTTTAAACATGCCAATTACGAAAGTAGATGTGCTGAATTTCGGAAGACTGAATTTAGACAATTATAATACCCTGGTCTTGGTTTCTGGGCGATACAGCCGCTTAAGTGATGGTCAAATTATGCAAATCAGAAGATGGACGGAGCGCGGAGGGACATTGATCACATTAAGACAGGCTTCTGAATGGGCGATTCGACAGGGTATCGTCAAAGAAAAACTTATCAAGCCTGTTGCACCAGATTCAGCAGATGTTCCAAGGTATGATTTCGTGACAGCTCGGGAGCGTTCTGGAGCCAAAGCCATAGGTGGATCCATTTATGAAACAGATTTGGATATTACGCATCCGCTGGGTTTTGGTTATCAACGCCGTAGCCTAACTGTCTACCGCAATCACAAAGTTATGGTAGAACCGAGCAGAAATTCATACAGCACCGTAGTCCAATACACTGCGGAACCTCATGTGGATGGCTATATTCATAAAGACAATCTGGAATTGATAAAAAAATCTGCTTCCCTTTTGGTTAGTCCAGCAGGTTCGGGCAGAGCCATCTTGTTTGTAGACAATCCAAACTTTAGAGGCTTTTGGTATGGAACGAATCGTCTGTTTTTTAATGCCCTGTTTTTTGGTGGGGAGGTAAGAGTTCCATGAATAGATAAATCAAAATGTATGAAAAAACTAAACTTTGATAAGCATGGGTATTTAATGCGAGCCTATTGAGGTAGATTTAAACACGTTTAAGGTCAATTTTGTAGATGCCTTCCCTACTTCAAATAGAAGGAATTGGCTATTTGATAATTACCTAAGGTTTTTATATAATTTTGAAGATAAAGTATTTACATATTTTGAGCAATGGATTGATGGGAGTTTCATTACAAAAAAGGAAAATCCGAAAGATATCGACCTTGTGACATTTTTAGATTTTAAAGTTTGGGAATCTAGAGGAGAAAAAATTCTTGATGAATTTAATTTTGGAAGTTTTCACCTGAAGATCAATTCCTTGATTCGTATCTTGTGAAATCCTATCCTGCGAAACACCCAAATTACGAGTTGTTTAGGTCTGAACAAAATAGGTGGATGGAATTATATGGGAATGATAGAGAAAGTAAACCAAAAGGATTTTTAAAATTAGTTTTCAAAAAGTAATAAAGCATGGATGTGACATTAGAAGATATTCTCGGGAAAAATGACCAATAATATATTCGTATTCTTCGGTTGCTACATTTAATAGAAGGAGTTAATCTTAGTATTGAGAATAGTCAAAAAATGGAAAGTCCCTTAATGATTCGACAATACCAAAGCTTAAAAAAAGAATATACCAAAGAGCTTTTAGAACTTCTGGAAGAATACAAAATGCCTCTTCAACTGGCTGGAGCGGCATAAATGTTGATCTTTTCTCACAAATTAAATCACATAAGCACCAAGTCATAATTATGTATAAGTAAAATTTTGGAATTCTTTTTTTCTCTCATGAGGCGAAAAACGCAGGCATAGCCAAAGCTCTGCCGAGTAATTTCCCCCAAAGGGATGCCCTTGGCAAACGAAATGAGAGGAAAAAAGAAACGAAAATTAGTTGTAGATAAATATGACTTGGTGCTTAATAAGATTTATAAATAAAATAACCCAAGAAGGAGAAGAGTACAATTCAATTTTTTGCTTTTACGCTTAAAATTGTTAGAGCAAAAAAACAGAGCTCCAAAAAAGGAGCCCTGTTTGACTTATGTTAGCTAATAGGATATTGGTTTGAAACTAAAAGTCTTTGGTGCCTGGAAAGCGCCTTATTTTAGTACAAAAGCACCGGCTCCTGCCAGATAACCTTTGTTGTACACTTCTACTTCGTAATTACCAGGTTGGAAAGACATGTTTTCAGGTTTCCACTGGAAGCACAATTCTGTTTCATCTTGTGAGTAGTCATATTCTTCTACATGTGTGAAAGGAACACGCTCGTCTGTTTTTCGATTGACGATCATATTGTTGCTCAATTCTTCAATTGCCATCGTTTCACCAATTGGGTTGATGATGCGAACATAGAACTTCTCTAAACCTGGTCTGGCGACTTCATTTACGGTGGTGGAAAAACAAACTTTCAATTGATTGATTTGTTTGGCAACTTTACGCTTAACAGGTTTGCCACTGCCTTTTACTTTGTAGGCATCCACTTTTACTTTATTAACCTTCACAACAGAGGCAAAAAATACAGTATTGCTCAAGTCTTCTTTCTCGCTAACGAGTACTGCTTTGGCTTCTTCCAGTTGTTCATTTGCGGAGAGGTGACTTTGCAATTCAGTTTGAAGTGCCAAATTATTCTCCTGAAGGGTCGCATTTTCCTCGGTCAACATTTCATTTTGTGCCTTAAGTTCTTCAACCTCAGACATATATGCTGCGATCTGAGTCTTTAGATTCTCCAATTCTTCTTTTGCAGCTTTGCGCTTTTTACTATCTCTGACAAGTCTTGCGATTTTGTTTTTCTGATCGGTCAATTCACTTTGCTGCTGGTCAATCAAGGCATTGAGTTCTTCATTTTCGCCTCTCATAGCTTCCAAATTAGCCAATGCATCATTGTATTGATCTTCCAATTCTGCGCGGATTTGTTCTGCTTCTTCGAGTTCAGAAACTTTGGTTAATAATTCTCTTTCTTGAGCGGAGTTGTTGTACATCAAATAGCCTATTGCTCCTAAGAGGATGATGCCCACTGTGATGGCAATTGGCAAGAAGATTTTCATTGGATTCTTTTCCGGTTTTTTTGTCATGGTACCTGGAGTTGTTGTAGGTTTTACTCCAGTTGTAGTAGAAGAGGTGATAGGCTTATTCGGTTGGTTGGTTTTGTTTGTCTGGTTTCTGCTAGATGGATTAGTCATGATTTAAGTATTTTTTTTCGTTGCCGAATTTTTGAAGTACTCAGAAACTATTTTGAAATCGTCGGTGAAATTGTTTCTAAACTTTCAAAAACTGGATTCGGAACAAAAAGGTTATCAGCTGAGGAAATGTTCAGAATAGATTAAATATTTTTTTTAAGTATAAGTAGATTCGATAAATATGTTAAGCTTATATGAAGAAGGGGCAAAAAAGGGAGCCATTCTTTTTTAGAATTCCATAAAGCGATTTAAATTTTCAATTGAGGCGATGGAAAAAACGGTGATTTGGATCAATCTATTGTGTACTTGAGTATAATTTTTTAGTAGGCGGGGATAGGGGTTGCGGGCAGGGCTGTTAAGTTCTCTAATGAGAATATTTTCAATTAAAATTTAAATGAAAATAAAAATGAAAAAGCCAAATATTCATAAAGTCATAGGTGGAATTTTTCATTTTCATTTTGATTTTCATTATTTTAAAATCAAGTAGACCTTAACAGCCCTGGGGTTGCGGGGTAGGGTTGCTAAGTGCTTATATCATCCTGAAAATTACCAATCTTTTTTTGATTTATAATTTTTTGATTTTGCTTTTCGCAATTTCTCTTGTACTCGTTGCTCTTCCTGGTCCATGATTTTTAGTAGCTGTTCAGCTTCTTCTTTTGTCAAGTCTTGTTCTTCTAAATCTTGATTTTCATCCTCTGTTTGGTCATTTGGCTGGTCTTGGTTTTGGTCTTGTTGTTCTTCTTCCTGAGGTTTTGGTTGCTCTTGTTGTTGTTGATCTTCTTGTTTGTCTGCATTTTCACTTTCCTGTTGTTGTTGCTGTTGCTGTTCTTGTTGTTGGAGTACTTTCATTGCAAGTGCAAGGTTTTTTTTTGTATCCAGATCTGATGGATTGAGACGAAGGGAATTTTTGTAGGCTTCAACGCTTTTATCAAATTGTTGATCGTTGAAATAGGCGTTACCTAGATTGTGATAAGCCCCTGCTTTGATGGTTGGATCGGAAGTTTTGGAGATGGCATTTTGAAAATGTCTAATGGCTTCTTCATTCCTATTTTGATTGTATATGGAATTGCCCAGATTGAAGGATCCTTTGTAGGAATCTTCTTTAGCCAAAGCTTTTCGATAACCTTCTTCGGCTTTTGAAAAATTGTTTTCAAGGTAAGCGCGGTCGCCATCTCTAAGGTGGGAATGAGCTGATTGGCCAAGAAGTAGAGTTCCAGTTTGGAAACAGAGTAGAATGATAAACAATTTCATAATGATACATTTAGAGTGTGTTTGAATTTTATCTTCCTGTGGCACACGAAGATAAAATTCAAACATCTCTTAGGTCAGTAATGGTCGAAACTGCCATGCCAATACAGCTACCAGGATTATTAAATGGATAGACTCCGCCCATTGACTTTTCATATCTGTAAAATTAAGTGCAAGCAAAATACCTAGCGGAACCGATGAGATCAAACAATGCTCAATTCTAAGCTGGGATTGAAAAAGAACCGTGAAAAAAGCAATTAATAAAAGCCAGAACAAGATTTCAATTTTCTTTTGTACCTGTATGACCTGTTTGGCTTTATATTGAGCATTACTCAACAAAACAACTGCAAGTAATACTCCCAAAATGATTAATTTAAAAATGGTTTCAGTATTTACAGTTTCCTGAAAGTCCAGGAACCCAAGATTGTCAAAAATGTGATTTTGGATAAAGAGATTGTAATTGTCGAAAAAGAAATAATAAGTACCAGCCAAAAAATAGGGAACAAATGATCCAATGATAAGAATCAACCTTTCTTTAATCCTAAAAGCCCTTAAAATTCCCAGTCCAATTAAGCCCCATATCACAAAAATGATAAAAGAAAAATAGAATAAACTGGCGACTCCTATCCAAAACCCAATATTGAAAATGCGATCGGCACAGGACGGAACCTTATAAGTTGAAAACAACTCCATCATTGCGAAAATTAAAAATGTATTGGCAATCAATATTGGCGAAAACTGAAGGAAATCAGGTATGAGGCTGGCAACCAAAATATAAAACAAGCCTGGAAAGAGATTCAACTCATGCCCCAGGCGATGGTGGGCGGCAATGACATTTATTAAAGTCGCATGAATCAACAGCAGCCCAAATGCCAATAGATTGGACCACAACAGGTTTTCATTCAACCATTCAAATACATTGTCACTCCAAATCCCCTGACCAATCGGTTCTCTGGCTTCCGGTAAAATAAAAACAGACACCCTCAATATGAGAATGTAAAAAATCAATAACACACTGGTCAAAATCTGGTTGGTTCTAAAAATTGAAAGCACGCCCTTCAGGATTTATGAAATAAAAGGCTAATGTAAAGATTTTAGAATATATGAAATGATGAAGTTCAAGATTCAGCAGCAAATCTAAAATTTTGGATTTGCTGCTGAATCTTGAACTTTTTTTATTTCCTAAGCTTTAAATACCTCCAAATGCTGCAAACTGCTATTTTTGCGCATCATTTTTGAAATGAGCTTTTTTTAAATTTATAAAGTGTTGAAAAATTTAGATAGAGTTGCGGGTCTTTTATGCCTAAAACTCTTCGATTTATAACTCAAAACTAGAAAAATGTATCGAACACACAACTGCGGAGCTCTCCGCATTTCAGATGTAGGAAGTGAAGTTAAACTATCGGGCTGGGTACAGGTCAGCCGTGATTTTGGTGGTTTGACATTTGTTGATTTGCGCGACCGCTATGGCATCACGCAGCTGGTGTTCAATATGGAGGATGACAAAGACTTGTGCGAAAGAGCTCGAAAGTTAGGACGTGAGTTTGTGATTTCAGCAGAGGGAAAGGTTCGGGAAAGAAGTAATAAAAATCCCAATCGAGCCACTGGGGATATTGAAATTGAAGTGAATGCCTTACAAATCTTGAATGCTTCAGAAGTGCCACCATTTACGATTGAAACAGAAACTGATGGAGGAGAAGATTTGAGAATGAAATACCGTTATCTCGATTTGCGCCGACCTCCTGTTCAATCGAATATCATTTTTAGAAGTGAAGTGGCGATTCAAACCAGAAAATATTTGTCAAGTATTGACTTTATCGAAGTAGAAACGCCTGTTTTGATTAAAAGTACACCTGAAGGGGCTCGTGATTTTATTGTGCCAAGTAGGATGAATCCTGGTCAATTTTATGCATTGCCTCAGTCTCCTCAAACTTTCAAGCAAATCTTGATGGTGAGTGGTTTTGACAAGTATTTCCAAATCGTAAAATGCTTCCGGGATGAGGATTTGAGGGCGGATCGCCAACCAGAATTTACGCAGATAGACTGTGAGATGGCCTTTGTCACACGAGAAGATGTGTTGAACACTTTTGAAGGATTGACCAAGCATTTGTTTAAAGCCTGTTTAGGGCGAGAGTTGCCAGATTTTCCAAGAATGAGCTACGACGAAGCAATGGAAAGATATGGTTCTGACAAACCAGATTTGCGATTCGGGATGGAGTTCGTGGAATTGAATGATGTAGCAAAAGGACATGGCTTTGGCGTCTTCGACAATGCGGAATTGATCGTGGGAATTTGTGCTGAAGGGCAAGCTGAAAATTATTCCAATAAAGACATCAAGAACCTGACGGAATGGATGCAACGTCCACAAATTGGAGCCAAGGGTCTGGTTTATGTAAAATGTAATGCAGATGGTACGTTCAAATCTTCTGTAGGCAAATTTTACGATGATGCTGCCCTGAAAACATGGGCAGAACAATTTGGTGCCAAAGCAGGTGACATGTTGCTAATCCTTTCTGGTGAAACGGAAAAAACGCGCAAACAACTCAATGAATTGCGCCTGGAGATGGGACGCAGAATGGGCTTGATGAAAGATGGTGACTTCAAGCCATTGTGGGTTGTCGATTTTCCACTACTTGAATGGGATGAAGAATCCGAGCGTTTCCACGCTATGCACCATCCATTTACTTCTCCTAAAAAAGAAGATGTGGGTCGAATGCTTACAGGAGACCACGAAACTATGAAAGCCTTGCGTGCTGATGCTTACGATTTGGTCATCAATGGGGTTGAGATCGGTGGTGGTTCTATTAGAATACACGATCGGGCCTTGCAGGAAAAGAATTTCACATTACTGGGTTTTTCAGATGAAGAAGCAGAAGAGCAATTTGGATTCTTGTTGGGTGCGTTTGAATATGGGGCGCCGCCGCATGGAGGAATAGCTTTTGGATTTGACCGTTTGTGCGCAGTGTTGAAAGGACAATACTCCATTCGCGATTTTATCGCCTTCCCTAAAAACAATATGGGCCGCGATATGATGATCAATACGCCTGCTGGAGTTTCGAAAGAGCAATTGGATGAATTATATTTGGAGAAAGTAGCAAAAGTAGAAGTCTCCTAACCTGTAGCAAAGTCCGTACGGTTCCGGGGTATTTTTACCGTAATAAACGACTTCCGGGAAAATTCCAACCTAAAGGTTTTTAACCAACAACTTAAAGGATGTACTTCCGGATTCAAATATTTTTATAAAAACAGCAGGCATTCGCTAATGTCTGCTGTTTTTATTTGATCAATTTAAAACAAGAGAGATACCCAGGATCTTAGAAAAAAATAAAGTCATGAAAAATAAAAGCACCTTTCGATTTATTTCTTTGGTAATATTAAGCTGGTTTTTAGTCCAAAATATTGAGGCTCAGGTACACCACACCAAACCTGGATTGGACGTTCCGCTATTGGGAGTTGGGACGCTGGGTTTGGCATTTTCCTATTCATTGCAGCAGGACACAAAAGTGTTGGAGGAGAATTTTGTAAAATGTCTGGAAGAAAAGTATGCTGCAGATAGATCCATTGTTTTCTTTCTCGACCGAAATACACCCACCAGGAGCAATACAACAGCCCATAGTTATAGTGATATGACCCTTGGAGCTTCGGTATTCTTGCCCTTGAGCCTGTTTGCAAATGATCAATCTGGAAGTGAAGCGGGAAACGTGGGCTTGATGTGGGCGGAAACCGTGTTGTTGACAGGGGCGATAACCAATTTGGTCAAAAAGAGTGTTCGAAGACCTCGTCCTTTTGTCTTTAATGGAGCGCCACTACCCTCTGGTTATGATAAATTCAAGAAAGATGCGCGCTTTTCCTTCTTCTCAGGGCATACTTCTATGAGCGCAGCTTCTGCCTTTTTTACGGCACAGGTTTATGCTCACAACAACCCAAACAGTGGCATGCGGCCCGTTTTTTGGACCACTGCTGGACTGCTACCAGCTTTGACAGGCTTTCTACGGCAAAGAGCTGGCAAGCACTATTGGACAGATGTGATTGTGGGATATGGGGTAGGGGCTTTGGTTGGGATTTTAGTGCCGAAATTGCACAAGTGAGCATGTCTGGGTGAGGCATAATTTTTAATGCTCCTATCTAAAAAGAAATTGGCTATTTTGCGGATTTACTTGTCCAATATGAGTATTATTAAAAACTTGATTCTAACGTTTGTCGCCATTGCTTTTTTTGGGTGTCCAGCTAATACCATAGAAAAAGTTAGTTACCAGCACCCCATTCCATTTCAGCCAAAGACCTATGTTTGTTACAAAACTCAGGAGCCGCTAATCATTGATGGGAAACTTGATGAAGCAGTTTGGCAAAAAACAACACCTACAAGTGATTTTGTAGATATAGAGGGCGAATTAAAACCTGCGCCAGCCTTCCAAACAAATGTAAAAATGTTGTGGGATGAAACCTATTTTTACTTTGGAGCCTATCTGGAAGAACCACATATTTGGGGTAAATTGACCCAAAGAGATACCGTTGTTTACTACGACAATGATTTTGAGATTTTCCTGGATCCCGATGGAGATACGCATAATTATTTCGAGTTTGAAATGAACGCCCTCAATACCATTTGGGATTTATTGCTCCTCCATCCCTACCGAGAAGATAAACAAAAGAAAGTGTTGAATAATTGGGATATCAATGGCATTCAAACAGCCGTTTATATAAATGGTACACTCAATAATTCCATGGATCTGGATAGTTTTTGGACAGCGGAGATTGCCATTCCCTGGAAGGTTTTGAAGGAATTGACTCCTTACAAATATTATCCAAAAGAAGGTGTTCAATGGCGTATAAATTTTTCCCGGGTAAATTGGAAGGTAGATATTTCTTCAGGCAAATATCAAAAACAAAAAGGGAAAAATGGAAAAACTTTGCCGGAAGAAAACTGGGTTTGGTCGCCACAGGGTTACATCCAAATGCATGCTCCCGAAACCTGGGGTTATGTGCAATTCTCGGAAAAAATGGCTGGTCATGGAACAGCTCAATTTATAATTTTGGAGGATGAAGCAATCAAATGGGCATTGCGCCAATTGTATTACCAACAACGCCGTTATTATCGCAAACAAAAACGCTATGCTAAAGATCTGAAAGCCTTAACTTTACCTAAAATAGACATTGAGGATTATACATTTGAACCTGAATTGATGGTAACCTATAGAGGGTATGAAATTATTGCGAAAGGTGCTGATGATCAATTAGTTTGGGTGATTAAAGAAGATGGATGTATTACCCAGTTCCCAAACGATAGCATAGACTTATAAGCCTTGAAAAATTGAGAAAGGTTTGAAAAAAAAGGTAGCACGGCTCTCCCTAGCCGTGCAGCACTCGAAGACCCGGTCCAAGATAGCTGTGCTATGTTTACCTCCAATTTGACAGTATCTCGCGCTGGGCTTAGGATATCCAAACTTTAATAATGACCATGAATAAAAGAACATTTCTAAAATTGACTTCAGCAGGTGCATTATCCCTTGCGACTAGTAGTCCATTTTGGACTTGCAAACCTAAATCCACCGATAAAACGTTTTCATCAACCCCACACGATAATTTACCCAACAATTGGGTTTGGCTCCGTCCAAGTTTAAATAAAACAGATGATGATTGGAAACAATCTTTTGGGCGCATCAAGAAAATGGGCATAGATGCTGTTTTACCACAAGTCTATGCAAGCAATGATACCCTTTTTGACCATCCGATTTTACCCGTCAAAGAAAGATGGTTGGAAAGAATACTGCCTTTGGCACATGCTGCAGATTTGCAAGTGCACGCTTGGATGTGGACCATGCCTTTAAACAATAAAGCATTCATTGAAAAACATCCGGATTGGTTTAGCATCAATCGCAACGGTGATCCTGCACACACCCATCCCGCTTATGTAGGTTATTACAAGTTTTTGTGTCCCTGCAATGAAGAGGTCGCCGAATTTGTAGCTGGAAATGTGGAAGCCCTGGGGAAAATTGAGGATTTGGATGGGATTCATCTTGATTATGTCCGGCAACCGGATGTTATACTTGCTGAAGCCTTGCAGCCAAAATACAACATCGTCCAGGACAAAGAATACCCTGAATATGACTATCCCTATTCAGAAAACTGCCGCAATCAATTTAAAGCAAAACATGGCATTGACCCAATGGATTTAGGAGATGAAGCCCCTCAGCATCAGGCATGGCGTCAATTTCGCTACGATGCAGTTTCCAATATCGTAAACAATCATTGCGTACCAATGGCTCGAAAATACAATAAGACGATTACAGCTGCTGTCTTCCCCAATTGGGAAAGTGTTGGCCAGCAATGGCACAAATGGGATTTGGATGCCTTCTTACCGATGTTGTATCAAGGGTTTTACAATGCAGATATTGACTGGATCGGTGAGGAAGTAAAAAAAGCGAAGTCGCGTTTGAAACAAGCAGAAAATGAAAAGCCAGTTTTTAGTGGTTTGTATCTACCGCATTTGAGCAATAAGGAAGATTTGCAAAAAGCAATTGCAGTTTCAACAGCTAATGGTGCAAAGGGAGTATCGTTTTTTAGTTATGGAAATTTGAAGGATGAGTATTTAGGTGTATTGAAAAAAGGAGTAAATTGAAAAGGTGGAATAAGTGGAAATTGAAGCGTGATTCATTGAGTGATTTTCGCTATTTTAGAGACTCGTTTTGTTTAAATTAATGAGAAATATCATCTCCGACTTTTTGGCTATCTTTTTATTCATCGCAGGATGGCCACTTATCTTTTCTGCTCAGGTTCAATACCTACCTTTTCAAAATCTTAAACTGGGTAAAGGCAAGACATCAATTTTGTATACGAAATGCTTCAAGACAAGCAGGGGTTCATGTGGTTTTCTACTTTAGATGGGCTTGTTCGACACGATGGATGGCACTTCAAACCTTCGACCTTGAAGGAGGTAAGTTCCAATCTTATTTTGATTTGTTTCCTCCAACTAGCCTATCCCGAACTTCTATAGCTCAAATGTTTATTGACAAGACAGGGTCATTATGGGTGGCTACTGGTCTGGAGTTGAAACGCTTAAATCTCCAAAGTGGGGTTTTCTATGATATTGAACAAAACAAACCTTTCCTGAGAGATTGGACGGTGCTTAATAATTTTTATGAAGACAAAAACGGCATCTTGTGGTTTGGAACCCTGAGTCGTGGTGTGTTGAGATATGCACCTTCAGCCAATAAGTTCAGATATTATCCACAAACATTCCCAAAAGGAGAATACTTATCTGACAACCTTATGCGTCATCTTTATGAGGATAGTCGCGGTCACCTTTGGTCCAGGACTCCAACTGGTACGGATCATTATTTTTTTGATAAAAATGATGAGCTTCAAAAAGTCAGGCACTATCCATTTCATGCTGTCTATTTTTTAGAGGATAGCAGCCAACGGATTGAAAAAATACAATTTAAATTCCGGGCATTTTACCAACTACCTTAAAGGTATTGAACTGTCTATTCGATCTGGGGCAAAGACAGCATGATTTGGGCAACTACATCCGGGAGAGGGCTTTATGGGTTTGACCCGAAAATTGGTGAAAGCAAAAGCTACACGCCAAAAAGTGGCTTTGGGATTTCTGGCACTATTTTAAATATAAAATATTTATATATAAACAATATTGTCTATCTTGACAAGGTCACTTTTGAATAAATCCTAATATGAACTCTTGTTTTGAATACCTTTTTGCTGATTTGGTACTTGAGTTTTCATAAAATGAATATTCAAAATAGCTCAAATATGGGTTTGATATAATTTTTTTTTAACATGACATTGTCAAGCTATCAAAGAGTTGCCACTTTTTGTTGATTTTCATAACTAATTACAAAATGGATCATTCTTCCCATCTTTCTGATATTCAATTTATGCCTCACGGGCATTGTTATTTTTGGGTACCTGAAATTTTGTGGCCGCACGTCATCGGGGATGTTGTAACGGCTATATCCTACTATCTAATTCCATTTTACTTAATCTATATTATTAAAAAACGGAAAGAAGAAGTTCCGGATCTTATTTTTTATGCCTTTGCTGCCTTTATTTTCATTTGCGGTACGTCTCATATATTAACGGCTATTTCTGTTTGGAATCCTCTTTATCGAATAGAAGCGGTCGTAAAAGTTTTGATGGCAATTGTATCTATGGGAACGGTAGTCTTGTTAATAAAAGGGCATCAAAAGTTATTAAATTTTCCTACTCCGTTTCAGATGTCAATGGCAAACCAAAATTTGCAATTAGAAATCAACCAGCGTAAAAAGGCAGAAGCTGCCATTAATTCGATGAACCAAAATCTTGAAATAATGGTCAAACAGCGTACATCCGAGTTGGAAGTAGCTTATAAGGAATTGGAAACTTATACTTATGCGATAACCCATGATTTACGTCAACCGCTGACAAATTTAGTCAGCCTGTCTCAAATGCTTGAGACGGAAATCAGTGATAAACTGGACGAAGAAGGACATTATGTTTTGAATTTATTGATCCAAAATGCAGAAAAGACAGACCGCTTAATACTGAATTTGCTTAATTATGCATATACCAAAAATTCCGAGTTAGAGAAGAAAGAAATAAACATGAACCAACTGTTTGAAGAAGCGATTGAATCTCAGAAAGTTGAATACGATAATAAAAATTTGCTGTATAAAATTGCCGACCTACCCAATGCAGTTGGTGACAAGATTGCTCTTCGACAAGTTTGCATTAATTTGGTTTCCAACGCATTTAAATATTCTTCCAAAAATAAAACTATCGAAATAAAAATAGGTGCAGAAAGGCAACCAAACGAAACTGTATATTGGATCAAGGATAATGGAGTTGGGTTCGATGAACAATACAAGCATAAGGTTTTTGAGGTTTTCAAAAGGTTACATGGTAAGGACTTTAAAGGAATTGGTATGGGAATGCCCATCTGCAAAAATATAATAGAGAAACACGGCGGGCGGATTTGGACAGAAAGTCAACTCGGGAAAGGTGCTGTTTTCTATTTTACACTTCCGACAAACAGTTGAGTCTGCATTTTTGCCTATACCAGATTATGATGTCGATTTCTGAGTAACTCAAATAGAAGGTTCTTGTTAAAAACGAACCATTGTATTGCTAAATCATAGAAAGATGTGGTTTATTTGTTGGTTGGTTTTATTTTCTCTTAAAGACCAGGCTGATGTTTTGGTGGGTATATTGACTGAGGTGTAAAAACATCTAGTTTGGATAGAACCCATAAGGGATTTAATCATACTCTTGAATCTAAAACAAGAAAGTCATGATAAGTGGTCGTTATTTAAATGGATCGAATTACTATTTGAGATGTTTACTGTCAGTGTGTTGTTTACCTGTTTTTTGTATAGTAAACGCTCAATCCAATGTCACCATTACTGCCGATAGCCTCCAAACCATTTTCGTGAAAGCAACAAAAATTCAAAAACCCTGGCTGAAATCTGCCAACTCCATTTATAATATTTCGACAGAAAATAAAGACCAATTGGCACAGAATAGCTTGCAGGAATTTTTGGTACAAAGTCCAAGCACTTTTGTCCTGAATGCCAATAACAGGGCCCAGGACCTGAGGATTTCCATTAGAGGTTTTGGTTCCAGGGCAGCATTTGGGATAAGAGGAGTTAAAATCATTGTGGATGGTATCCCTGAAACCACAGCGGATGGTCAGGGTCAACTCGACAACCTTAATTTGGGAATCATTGAACGCATTGAAATACTCAATAATGGCTCATCAGCATTGTATGGCAATGCTTCCGGGGGTGTTATTAATATCCTCACTACAGATGAGACCGCCTTCAACCAAACCAACCAATTTGCTCATCTTGGACTGGCAATGCATTCTTTTGGTGGACAACAGTATCAGCTAACTACAGGAAAAAAGATAAAGAATACCAGCTTTATTGTTCATGCCAACCACCATCGCGGCGATGGCTACAGAGAACAGTCTGGTTTTCAGTCCACCAATTTTAATGCTCGTTTGATTCATGCCTTTTCTTCAAAAAGTAAACTAGAGGCAATTATAAATTATATGGACAGTCCTCAGGCTGACGACCCCGGCGGAGTTGATTTGGCAATATTTGAAAGCATGCCTACAGCTGCCAGAGATAGAAATGTTCAGTTCAAAGCAGGAGAATCCATTGATCAATTTAAAGCTTCATTGCGATATAACACAATTGTTGGAAATCAATTTGAACTGAATACCTATGGATTTTATTCCAATAGAAATTTTTATGGCCACTTACCTTTTTCATTTGGTGGCATTATTGAACTTGACAGGGATTTTTGGGGTCATGGTTCTTCCTTGACAAACTCCTGCAAAAAGGATGTTTTCCAGTGGAAGGTGCAGGCGGGATATGAATTGTCTGCTCAGAACGATGACCGACAACGATTTGAAAATTTGGATGGTGAACAAGGCAATACTACACTTTTTCAAGATGAGCAATTCTCCAATGTAGGGATTTATTGGGTCAATGATTTTACCATGAAGAATTGGATAATAAATGCTTCTGTCAGGTATGATTTCAATCATATTGAAGCGAAGGATAAATTTCTGAGTAATGGAGATGACTCGGGAACGATAGACCTGAATGATTTTAATTATTCACTGGGACTTGCCTACCTGCTTCCTGGGTCGAAAACCATCTTTGCTACCTATTCCACCAGTTTTGAAACCCCTACCTTGAATGAATTGTCCAACAATCCCGACGGCAGTGGATTTAATGCGAATTTGGAAGCGCAGTTTGCCAATCATTTGGAATTAGGTATCAAAGGATTCATTCAACAAAAAAGTACTTTTCAGGCATCAGTCTTCTATGTCGAATCAAAAAATGAACTTTTACCCTATGAGTTGGAAAACATTCCAGGCAGAATATTTTACGATAATGTGGGTATCACTGAGCGCTTAGGCTTGGAATTATTCATTAAACATCCATTTAATGAATTCATTGCTACTTCTACCAACTGGTCATTTCACAAGTACCACTTCTCAGTATTCTTCATGGAAGGAGAAAGTTTAGAAGGGAATACATTACCGGGACTCCCAAGCTTTCAGGGAAATATTCAATTGGACTTCACTCCTGTAAAACAGCTGAAACTCAATATTCAAAATCAGTTTATCGGAAAAATATACGCTAATAACAACAATTCAGAATATCAGGACACCAAGTCTATTCTTAATTTTTCAATCAAATATAGTTTTGAGAAAGATAGATTCAGCTTACATCCCTATGTTGGCATCAACAATGTACTTGGAACCAAATACGCCGATAATATCCGCATTAACGCTTTTGGGGGCAGGTATTACGAGGCAGCACCGAATCAATTTATTTTTGGTGGGATTAGAATTCATTTATGATTTTATTGGGTGCCTGATTCGTTAATTTTTACGAAATTTTCGGTTGATAGCATGAACGGAGATATTCGAACTGATTTTTCTTTTTTTGACTTCTCTAATTTTGGAAGCAATACAAAAAATAACTATCATTGTCATTATCTAACCTGAATGAATAGCCGAGTTATCAATTTTTAAAAACTACATACAATATTACAACTTCCATCCAATAAGTTCCAAAAAAGCCAGATAAACCAGTAGTCTTATTATGATAAGATGACTGTCTGTCAACCAATTATGAGAAACTGTTCCTTTTTACTGACTTTATTGGTTGTAAGGAGATTATGCTATAAGCCTTTGCGACTTATCGTCGGCGAAGCCATTTTCATGTTATTAAGTTTGAGCTTTTTAGATCAAATATTTACTCCTGGCAGTATAAAGTGGAGATGAACAAGACCATAACAAGAATTGAACCGCCTACCAAATTCGTTCAGTTGAATTTGAAGGAACTGGTTTCTAATTGGGACTTAATCCTGATTTTAACACAGCGGGAGATAAAAATAAGGTATAAACAAAGGCTTATCGGAGGGGCATGGGTGATTCTTCAGCCCGTATTGACGATGCTGATTTTTACGGTTTTGTTTGGTTATCTCATGAAAACGCCAACTGACGGTTCACCATATCCAGTTTTTACATATGTTGCGCTGGTTCCCTGGACATTTTTTGCCCATTCCTTGACGAAATCAACGATGTCCTTGCGACTCAATAGTGATTTGATAACCAAAGTATATTTTCCCAGGCTTGCCCTGCCAATAGCCTCTGTATTGGCTGCATTTGTAGATTTTGTCATTGCTTTTTCGGTTCTCATCATTCTAATGCTTTTGTATGGAATTGTTCCAACTACAGCCATTCTTTATACACCCTTATTCGTATTGATGGCGATTGCTGCAGCGATGTCCGTAGGACTTTGGTTAGCTGCGATTAATGTAGAATATAGAGATGTGGAGAACATGCTGCCATTTATCATTCAAACGGGGCTCTTTGCTACACCAATTGCCTATTCCTCAGACCTGATTCCCGAAAAGTGGCAGTGGTTGTATGCTTTGAATCCCATGACAGGCGTAGTAGAAGGGTTTCGATGGGCGCTATTGGGAAAGGGAGAGCCACCAGGGCTAATTTTTGCGGTTTCGTTCACAATGGTTTTTTTGTTATTGATTGGAGGGTTGTATTTTTTCAGAAAAAGAGAAGATCATTTCGCTGATGTGATTTAAGCTATGAAAGCGCATGTTATTATTGTAAATAACTTAGGAAAAAGATTTCGAGTAAGTGAAGTACGTCCGATTTATCGGATGCGTTATTTGCTGAGTCAAATCATCCGAGCTCCTTATCGAATTTTTTGGAAGCGCTTTTCAAGCAATGGTACTTCAAAAACAAATAAAAAGCAATTTGTTTGGGCTTTGAGAAATGTGTCCTTTGAAATAAAAAAAGGAGAGGTAGTTGGGCTTATTGGGCATAATGGGGCTGGTAAATCCGTTTTGCTTAAAATCCTTTCAAGGGTGACCAAACCGACAGAGGGTTTTGCAGAAATTCATGGTTCTGTTGCTTCCTTACTGGAAGTAGATACAGGGTTTCATAGAGATTTTACTGGGTTGGAGAATATTTACATGACAGGAGCCATTTTGGGTATGAAGCGATCTTATATCAAACAACAATTACCTAAAATCATTGAAATATCTGGATTGAAGGACTTTATAGACACGCCCGTCAAATGGTATTCGAGTGGCATGCGGGTGAAGTTGGCTTTTGCAATTGCCGCTCAATTGAAACCGGAAATTTTGATTCTGGATGAAATTTTGGCGGTGGCTGACAAAGGGTTCAGGGAAAGAAGTAAACAAACACTAGAAGGAATGTCAAATAGAGGGCAGACCATTCTTTTAGTTAGCCATAATATGGAGTTGATTGAAAAATTGTGTGACCGGATTTTAGTTTTAGATAAAGGAACATTGATTCAGGATACTTCGGCAAAGACCTTTTTTTCAAAGGAATTTACTCCTCAATCTGTTTGAAAATAATGAAGTAAAAAAAATCCTTAATTACTCCTTTGATTCATCAATGTTATGAAGATGAACAAGTGCTAATTCATCAAGCCGTGGTTTGGTCAGTTTCCTTTGAGCGAAAGGTGAAATTGGCTTTCGTCCAATTTAAAAATGAACAAGGTCATTTGACCAATTGTTTTCGCTCTTTTTGCTTTAGTTTCAATATTTATATAGTGAATTCTTACCCCATAAAAAAGTACAATAAAGAAAATAATCTATATGCTAAATTACACCAAAGACCTCGCTAAAAGATATTTACCTACTTCGATTTACAGCAGGTTGCGACCTAAATATCATTGGTTTAAAATGAAGGTATTAAAAAAGGTAAAGGCCCCTGTAGGTCCGTTATATAAACATTTTAGAGCTTCCTCTACTAATGATATCAAATTCAGAGAAACATGGGTTCATTCTGCAAGTATGTTCATCCCTCAATTACATTCATTATTAAATGACCATCTTGGTTCTGCTGGAAAAATTGAATATATCGAAAATTACAGAAAGGGTTCAGATATAGCTTTAAAGGATTTATTAGATAAACATGGGTCCGACAAAGCAAATAATCACAATTATTACATATTTTATTCTTATGTTTTAAAATTGCTGGGCGTAGAGTCCGAAATTAATTTATTGGAAATAGGATTAGGAACGAATAATCCAAAATTATTATCGTCAATGGGGAAAAAAGGAGTACCAGGCGCTTCCTTGAGAGCATTTAGAGAATACCTTCCCAATGCTAATATATATGGCGGTGATATAGACAGAGATATTCTGTTTTCAGAAGACAGAATACAGACCAGTTTTGTAAATCAAATGAACGCTGAGACCTTTTTGAATATGCAACGTTCTTTTAACAGCCCTACTTACGATATTATCATTGATGATGGTTTACATTCCATTGGGGCTAACCTTAACACCCTGCTTTTTGGATTAAAAAATATAAAGAAAAACGGTTGGATAATTATTGAGGATATCCATGTCGATTCTATAGAAACCTGGCAAGTTGTTGATTTTTTTGTGGCAAAAAATAAAGCCTTCAAAACATATATTTTGCAGGGTTCCTCTGCTTTATTATATGCAGTCAATAAAAAGGGTGTCTAATGTTTTTTAAAATTTGGGTAAGGTTATTCCAATAGAAACGAAAAAATGGTGAGAGATTTTCGAAAGAACATTTTCATGATTTTCGTTTTCCTAATTTCAATCTTGTTGTCAATTGCTATAATAAAATACAGCAAAAGATTCCATTATATATATGTCTGTTTGTTATGGATAATTGTGAGTTCAATTGCTTTTGTATATTCAAAAAAGGAGCGAAATCAATTGATTGTGCTATATTTTGGAAGTTGCGTTCTTGCATTTGGTGTTGTTGAAGCATACTACATTGGTTTGTTTTCTTTTGGAGCTTGGAAGGCAAACCTTTATACAGAAATAGAGGCTATTAAAGGGGGGCATGTCCAAGGGGACAAGTTATTAGGATATAAAGCTTTTAAAAATTCAATTATAAATGCCAAAAGATATTATGGCGATACTTTAGTTTATGATGTAAGGGTTCATAATAATCAATACGGTTGGCGAATAACTCCACAAGTTCCAACTTTAACCAATTCGGCAGTTCTCTTTTTGGGAGGTTCCTTTACGTTTGGAGCTGGCGTTAATGATGAAGAGACTTTGCCTTTTCAATTCCAGTTAGCAACTCAGCATAAGTTTAAATCATTTAACTTTGGGTATGGCGGATATGGTCCCCATCATATGCTTGCACTATTGGAGCATGAGAAGGAAAAAGATGTCATTTCAGGGTACGAACCTGTCGCTGCTGTTTACCAGGCTATACCACATCATGTCCATCGTGTAGCGGGTAAAATTAAATACTCATTTATTGATCCCAAATATGAAATCCGAAAAGACGGTAATATACTTTATCAGGGTGCTTACCATAATTTTTGGATTGGGAACTTTTTGAGGATGTTGTCAAAATCGTACACCCTAAACAAAGTATTTTTTGACAAAAGAAAAATCACTAAAGAAGACTTTGAGCTGTATGCTGCAGTTGTCAAAGAATTAGAAAGGGTTTATTTGGAAAGATATGGCGGAACTTTTAAAGTTCTGTTGTGGGATGTTTCTTTAGCATTACAAAGTCAAAAATTAGAAGTCGATTTATATGAGAATATTCGCTCAAAGCTAACAAAATTGGAAATCGATTTAATTGAAATAAAACAAATATTGCCAGATTATCATCAGGAAAACCCAGAATACTTTATTCCTTATGACGGACATCCTTCAGCAAAGGCATATCAAAAAACAGCCGAATATTTATCTGAAAAAATTAATGATAATTTAAGCCATGGCTTTTGAAAGGCTCAAATTTTTAATGATAACTACCTTTTTTCCTCCTTATAATTTCGGAGGAGACGGGATTTTCATCTTTCGGTTAAGCAATATGTTGGCGGAGGAAGGTCATACCGTGGATGTTGTCCATTGTGTTGATGCTTATCATATTCTGGAGAAAACTGTTCCTAAAAATAAACCGGAGCATCATCCCAATGTGACCGTTCACTCATTAAGAAGCAAAGTAGGATTTTTGTCACCTTTGGTGACCCAACAAACCGGACAGTCGGGGGTTAAAAAAAAATATATCAAAGATTTAATTGAAAAGAAACAATTTGATGTCATCAACTACCACAATATGTCCTTAATTGGGCTTGATATAATTAAGTTGGGCAATGCGATAAAAATATATACTACTCATGAGCATTGGCTAATATGTCCAATGCATGTCTTATGGAAAAACAATAAAGATATTTGTGAAAAAAGGGATTGCATAAAATGTCAAATAGTCGGGAAAAGACCTGTGCAATGGTGGCGATTATCCAATTTTTTGAATAATGCTATGAGTCATATTGATCGGATAATCTCTCCCAGTTTATTTACCTTTAAGAAACATTTGGAATTCGGATTCGATGGGCCATTTGTTCATATCCCAAATTTTTTGCCTTCGCCTAAAACGGATTTTGATGAATCGGAAGTCTTGGAGATTAAAAGGGAGAAACCTTACTTCTTATATGTTGGGCGTTTAGAAAAAATAAAAGGTCCTCAAACATTGATTTCAGTTTTTCAAAATTTTAAAAAAGCCGATTTAGTTATTGCGGGTGACGGCTCTTTGGAAAATGAATTAAAGGAATTGGCAGGGAATTCAACTAATATTCATTTTCTTGGCAGGGTTGCATTTAGAGTGCTTTCAAATTTATATAAGAGAGCGACAGCAGTTATCGTCCCTTCTTTATGCTATGAAGTTTTCCCATTGGTTATTTTGGAAGCCTTTGCTTATAAAACTCCTGTTATCGCTCGCCACCGTGGGTCACTCATTGAGGTTGTCGAAAAGAGTATCGGGGGATTCAATTACAATAATAATGATGAATTAATCCACTATATGGAAAGATTGCAGGAAGACAAAACTCTCCAAATGGAATTAGGAATCAACGGCTATAAATGTTATAAGGAGAATTGGACAACCAAAGCATACTTGAAACGATATTATGAATTGATTGCGAATATTGAAATGGAAAAAATGTGTCAAAAAAAGATTTTGAAATAACATGATTAAATATCAGGAAACAGATGCCATTCGTTTGAGGAAATATCCATTTCAGGGGCATTTAACCTCTTTCCTTTCCGATAAATTGGGTTTTTTAATGGCGGCTGCCAAAAAATATGGGGAAGTCGCTCCACTCTCAATTGGCGGAAAAACATTTTTGTTGAATAATGCAGAAGATATTAAACATGTACTGGTCACCAATTCCAGAAATTATGAAAAAACACCAAGGCTAACTGGTTCAAGAGGTCGAAAAATTTACGGAAAAGGATTGCTCACAACATTCAATTCTGAACATTTACAACAGCGAAGGATGTTACAACCTGCCTTCCATCAGGAAGCAATTTTAAAGTTCGTAGATGATACCATTGAAGTAACCAATCAAAAAACAGCTGATTGGAAAAATGGACAGCGCATCAATATCTCAGACGAAATGTTGGATCTCGCCCAACAAGTAAACTTAAAGGCTCTATTTGGAAAAGACCAAAAAGGGTATGAAAAAGAACTGGCAGAAGCAGTGACCACAAGGCGAGCTTTTAATTTTTATCTATTCAGTTCACTATTTCCCTTCCCTGAATATTTGCCTAATCGAATCAATTTACGTCATCGAAAAGCAATACGTTTCATTGATGATTTTATTTATAAAGCTATAAAAAAAAGAAGGAAAGAGGATATCCCTTCCGTTGATTTATTAACAATGATCATGCGTCAGCCATACAAGGATGGAAGTGTGATGAATGACAGACAAGTAAGAGATGAGGCAATTACCCTTTTGATTACCGGATATGAGACAATTGGGGAGGCTTTGACCTGGTCTCTCTATAACTTATCTCAACATCCTACTATTTTAGGAAAGTTGGAAGAAGAATTATCCACTGTTTTAAAGGGTAATTTGCCAACCATAAAAGACCTTCCAAATTTGACTTACACAGAAATGGTCATTTCGGAAAGTATGCGAATATTTCCGCCAACATGGATTTTTGTGCGAATAGCTTCACAACAGGATGAGCTACCTAGGGGTACAAAAATTCCACCTGGTTCAAAAATTTATTTATGTCCTTATGTAGTACACAGAAACCCCAAATATTTTCCCAATCCAGAAAAATTTGAACCTGAAAGATTTTTACCTGAAATCCAAAAAAATCGTCCTAAATATGCCTATTTCCCATTTGGCGGTGGCCCAAGGCTTTGTATTGGGAAACCTTTCGCCAAAATGGAATATACATTAGTGTTGGCGATGATCGCCTCAAAATATAAATTTTCATTGTTACCAGATCAAGAAGTAATCCTTGATCCCGGAATTACCCTTACGCCAAAAAACGGTTTGTGGTTTGAGGTTGAGTCAAATAACCTCTAATGAAATCAATCCACACATTTAATTTTCATTTGGCTTTTTGGAGATTAGGAATGGTTCAAAAATAAACTTCCATTCTTCGATGCTTCTTTTTCCACCAGGCTGCGTTGAACTCCGATAGCTATCGGAGCGCCGAAGCGCTGCTTCGCCTACGTTTTTCGCCTTGCCTGATGAAAAATTAAACTATCGAAGAAAGTAAATTTATTCTAGCACCATTCCTTAAGTGTTTATGTAGGAAAATTAAATGCATTTTCACTGAACCTGTTAATTATTCTTTTCGCATTTTTAAACCCGTACATTATGAATCAACCTGATATGCATTATGATGCTGCCATCATCGGTGCAGGCCCAGCTGGCTTGACTGCTGCTTATGAACTGACGAAAAAAAACAAAAAATGTATCGTTCTCGAAAAAGGAAAACAAGTAGGCGGCATCTCAAGAACTGAAGATTATAAAGGCTACAAAATTGATATTGGCGGTCATCGATTTTTTACCAAAATCGACCGAGTCCAGGAAATGTGGGAAGAAGTTTTAGGTGAAGATTTTCTGTTGCGACCAAGGATGTCCAGAATATATTACAAAGGCAAATTCTTTTATTATCCTATACAATTATTTGATGTAATTAAGAAGTTGGGGGTCCTGGAAAATATTCGAATTGGTTTTAGCTTTATAGCTTCCAAGCTATTTCCCTACCAACGTGAGGACAATCTAAAACAATGGGTCTCCAATCGTTTTGGTAAACGCTTGTTTTTTATCTTTTTCAAAACCTATACAGAAAAGGTATGGGGTATCCCCTGTGATGAGATTAAGGCTGAATGGGCGGCACAAAGAATTAAGAGTTTGACCCTTTGGAGGGCTTTAAAAAATGCACTCTTTCCACAAAAGAAGGGAGAAATCACTACCTTAGTTGACAATTTTTATTATCCAAAACAAGGACCGGGCATGCTTTGGGAAAGAGTTGCTCAATTACTGGCGGAGAAAGGCAATGAGGCTCGGTTGGAATCCGGGGTAAGCAAAATCATTTTGGGCAAAAGTCGAGTTAATAGAATAATAATCAACACAGGAAGGGAAACGTATGAAGTAACTGCCAAACACTTCATTTCTTCCATGCCTATTTCCCAATTAATCTTATCCATGGAGCCTGCACCTCCAGAAAATGTGGTTCAAGCCGCTAAAAAATTAACCTATAGAGATTTCTTGACCGTAGGATTGATTGTGAAGCAGGATAATCTTTTTCCGGATAATTGGATATACATTCACTCACCGGAGGTAAAAGTTGGTCGCATTCAAAATTATCGAAATTGGAGCCCATTTATGGTTCCATATAACAAACAAGATACAAGTTGTATTGGCTTGGAATACTTTTGTTTAGAAAAGGATGAATTGTGGGAAAAAAGCAATGAAGATTTAATAAAGATGGCAACTAAAGAATTGGATTATCTGAAATTGGTGGATGAAAAAAATATCCTGGACGGAGTTGTCATACGCCAACCCAAAGCTTATCCAGTTTATACTGGTGAATACAAAGCCTATTTGGAGATTATCAAAAACTACATTGACTCGATTGAAAACCTTCAGACGATTGGGCGTAACGGATTGCATAAATACAATAATCAAGATCACTCCATGTTGACGGCGATGTTGGCAGTGGAAAATATTGAAAATAGGGAAACTGATATCTGGGAAGTAAATACAGAGCGGTCTTATCACGAGGAGGTTCGGATACCAAATTAATTTAGATTCTAATAACTGATTTTTTAAGAATAAAATCACACAAACAGTAATATGTTTTCTGATTATACAAATAATCCAGATGTGTACCAGGTTGTCCATTTTTTGATAGACATCCAAATACCGCGACTCATGAAATCATTGCTGCATATTTGAATAACTACTTGAAAACATATGAATAGACGTTCCATTGTGCCTGGAAGCAATATGGTGACCTTCGCAGAAATATAATTTTCTATTTTTAGATAATTAAAAAGCATATTTTGAGAACCACACCAGCAACTAATTTATGGCTATTGGCAATGTCGCTATTGTACGTTGTTTGGCTTTTCATCTCGATACAAGTCGGAAGTGAAAAATACCAAAGAAATGTTCCGGCAATAATTGTTCTTTCTTCCTTTTTTTCCGGATTTATTATTGCTTTACCATTTTTAAAGCGGATTCTAGGTTTCAATTTGAATCCGGTTACCATTATCAAGGAAAGATGGAAATTAAGTGAGTCGCAAGCCATTTTGATTTTTTTCCTCTTTATTACTGCGATTGCTTATACTTTTTTCATTCCTTTTGTAGTTTCAGCAGGAGATGAACACTCACTTCTTTCCGCAGTTCAAATACTTATAGACAACGGAATTGACTATTTTTTCAATATTTATGTTGATATTGAATGGCTAGGAGATCGACACCCCCCGCTTCAGGCTTTATGTATTGGCTTTTTTGCAAAATTTTTTGATGCAGATCTTCAACTAACTTCCAGGATTTTGACCAGTTTACTTGGATTAGGTACGGCTGGATGCACCTTCTTAATTGCCAAGCTGCTTTTTGATACAAAAACGGGATTGATGGCCATTATACTATTATATGGAATCCGATTGTTTTTTCTTCACAACATCATCAGTGGAAATGATGTGTTTATGACCTTCTTTTTTACCCTTACCATTTTGATTTCCATGGTTTTAATCAAGTCTTTCCCAAATAAACTTGAATTGAAAACCATTTTATTGGCTTTTGCTGCAGGCATTTTTCTAAGTTTGGGAATCCTTGTAAAATATACGATGCTCCTCATTTTACCATTGTTGCTGGCTTTATTCTTTTTCCCTTTAGAATTTACTACCCTTAGAGAGAAATTTTCTTTTAAAATCCGTCACCAATACAAAACCAGAGCGGTTTATTTTTTTTTGGTCATGTTTTTTTTCCTGCCATTTACATTAAGCTGGTTGTGGTTTCTTTTTCAATCAGGTTATTTTCAAGAACAGGCTGTTAAATTTATGAACCATGCTGGAGCCAGCATAGAATTTAATGATGGAAATCTACAAATTGTTGAAAATCATTTCCTGGATACTTTTCGGTTAAGTTTAATAAAAAAGAGTTTTTTTGTTCTTTTACCTTCAGGTATCGGGGCTTATAATTTGCCATTAATAGGTTTAAGTTTGCTTTATTTGGTAAAAGGCGAACATTCGAAAAAGGAGAAATGGAGTAATCGTTTTATCCTTTTTTGGATAGGCATTGTATTCATTTCCTTGATATTGACCTTGCCTGTTGCCAAATATTTTATGCCTGCATTTCCCCCTTTAGCAATATTAATGGCAAGAGGTATTAACTGGAAGTTTAAAAGTCCTTATAGAATAGGAGTACTTGCAGGTATTCTTAGTTTTTTATCTGCTTTGATTTATTTATAAGAAATCTGGTTTTCAAGGCTAAAAGAATAGAAAATGGCAGCCCCTTAGATTTCAAAACTATAAACTCAATTGCTTTTGATTTCCATTTCTATTATTATTCCCTTTCATATGGTTAATCAACCATTTAAGTATTGTTTGAATTCTGTTCTTGAAGCTGCCGATGAAAAAACTGAAATTGTCCTTGTAAATGATGGAAATGAAGTAGCTTTTTTTTCACCTTCATGTGAAAACCTAAAGGTTATTAAAACTTCAGGCAATCAAGGTCCTGCATACGCAAGAAACTTAGGAGCACAACAAGCCACTAGCGACCTCATCTGCTTTATAGATTCAGACATACTTGTTCCAAAAGGATTGTTTAAATCAATAGAAAAAATATTTCAGGAAAATGAAAACCTAAGCGCTATATTTGGCTCTTACGACGATGCTCCCGGTGATCCGGCATTCCTTTCCCAATACCGTAATTTATTGCATCACTATGTTCACCAAAATTCAAATGAAGATGCTTCCACATTCTGGACAGGATGTGGAGCAATCAAAAGAGGTGTTTTTCTCCAAATGAAAGGTTTTAATGGGGCACTTTATAAAAACCCTGAAATTGAAGACATTGAGCTGGGCTATCGTTTAAAAAATGCAGGTCATAAAATTCGGTTAGTTAAAAACCTGCAGGTAAAACATTTAAAAAAATGGACACCAAAAAAATTAATCCAGGCAGACTTATTCCATCGCGCTATACCGTGGACTAAATTGATTTTGAGTCAAACTCAAGTACCCAATGATTTAAATTTAAAAATCGCTAACAAAATAAGCGTAGCATTGAGCTTTTTGATTCCCGTATTTATGATTGGTTATTTTTTTACCGCTCTTTTCTTGCTTCCTCTTATTGCACTAATCTCCTTTTTTCTTTCCTTAAACGCCAAGCTTTACCTGTTCTTTTATCAAAAGAAGGGATTCTTCTTTGCGATAAAAAGCTTACCCTGGCATTTCCTTTTTTATTTTCTTTCAGGAATTGGTTATTGTATAGGTTTACTACAGTGTGTAAAAAGTGCTTTAATATCCGAGCCTACGGCGCGAAGATAAAGGCTTCGCCCCACACCCCCTTCGCGAGTCGCGCGCAGCGCGACGAGCTGAGTGTCAAAAAACTTTTTACACAGAGTATTTACTGTGTCATTTTAAAAAACAGTTAAAGACTCAATAATGTGGTACCAATTCAAGTAGTAGCAGCACTCGCCTCCCTCGTAAATACCTGATACAATATCGGCACCAACAACAACACAAAAAAGGTGGAAGTCAACAATCCGCCAATAATGACCCAGCCCATGGGTGCCCACAATGAACCACCCGTTAAGGTAAGCGGCAACAAGCCCAGAATTGTGGTTAGGGTAGTCAATAAAATGGGGATAAACCGGACTTCTCCAGCTCTTTTAGCAGCTTCCAATATGGAGGCTCCTTCTTCTCGCAAACGATTGGCAAAATCAACCAAAATGATGGAATTGTTAATGGCAATACCTATCAGACTTGTGAAGCCTACAAAAGCGGTGAAGCTAAAATGCCAGCCTGTGATCAAAAGTGCCAACACACTTCCTATGATAGCCAATGGAAGGGCAGAGAAAATGATCAATGGTTGAGTGAAGGATCGAAACTGGATAACCAGAATGCCCAGAATCATCAGCATAGCAAGTGCGGAGGCGATACCCATCCCTCCAAAACTTTCATTTCGATTGGACAGATCTCCTTTGAAAATATAAGAATAGCCTTCCTCCCAGTTCATCGCTTCCAAATCTTCCCTTACCTCAGCAATGACATCATCAAGTGTGGTGTTTTTTTCATCTATATCTGCCAAAACAGTCGCAGAGCGCTCCATGTCTAAATGAGCAATGATGGAAGGTGCTTCCTTAAATTCAATGCTTGCCAGATGATTGAGAGGAATAAACCTGCCAGACATACTTTGAACGGAAATTCTGTCAAAGTCTTCGAGATTGAATTTTTCCTGGAAATCATAGCGCAAAACAATGTCATAATCTTCTGCGTCCTTATCCCTAAATTTTCCAACAGTAGAGCCGTTCACAAAGCTCCGAATGGTTTTATCTATAGAGTGAATGGGAACCCCAAGCATCATGGCTTTGTCCCGATTGATTTTGAAAAATAGATCCGTACTTTTGGTACTAGTGGGGTTATTGACGTTTAAAGCACCTGGTGTAGTTCGTAGGATATTTTCTACATCCCTGGCATAATCCTCCAACTTGTCCAATTGCTCTCCATAAATGATTATCTCAACGGGCGCTTTGCTTGGAGGACCTTGTACATATTCCTTAACGTCAATTCTGGCATTGGCATAATTGGAAAATTCATTCCGTATATCTTCCAGAAAGTTGGCAAAAGCAGTGACTTCGTATTCATTTAAGACCACAAAAATTTCGGCAAATGAATTTGAGTAACTTCTCGAAGGCACGTTGTAATAAATCATCGGATTGCCATGCCCAATATTTGAGGCATAATATTTCACATCTTCCTTGCTTTCCAGCACAGACTCTATATATCGAACAGCTTCATCCGTTGCGTCCAGGTTACTACCATTTGGCAATGTTACTGTAATCCTAAACTGTGGCTTTTCTGCTTTCGGGAAAAAACTGATGCCTACCAATGGAAATAAAGCTAGTGCTCCCACCAAACTCAATATGGCGACTCCAATCGTCAACATTTTATGATTGAATGCCCAATTAAGTGCTTTTCGATATGGACCTTCAACAAATGATTTTAGGAATCGGAAGGCTGATGTTTTGCTCTCTTTAGGCTCTCGCAGCCCCCCTTGCCCCCTAAAAGGGGAATCGCTGCCCTCATTTAACTCTTCTGCGGGTGGAAGTTCCCCCTTCAGGGGGTTAGGGGGCTGCGCTGAACTTTTCAACACCTTACTCGCTACGAATGGTGTCAAAGTTGTGGCGACCAAAAGAGAAGCAATCAGTGTAAATACTACTGTAACTGGAATCCCTTTGATAAATGCTCCTGTCACATCTGGCATCATTAGCATGGGCACAAATGCTAAAACAGTTGTTAAAGTAGCACTTGCCATGGGGGTTATTAATTGTTGAGTTCCTTTAATTGCTGCTTCTTTTCTGGAATAGCCTAAATCCAAAAATCGCTCAATGTTTTCAATGATGGCTATCGAATTGTCTACTAAAAGCCCTAAGGCTACTACCAGACCTGCAATGGAAATTTGCTGCAATCCAAAACCTAAAGCATCTACAACCAATAATCCAATTAGAATAGACAAGGGGATTGCCATCATTACCATACTCGCAGAGCGATAACCCAAAATGAGAAAAATAATGACACCAACCAGCAAAATCCCCTGAAGTAAATTGCTCAAAAAGCCATTGATGCGTTCTTCCACTCCTATTGCCTGGTCAAACACGTATTCCAATGACATCCCTTCTTCCATTTCAAAATCATCTATTTCTTTGCGAATGGGATTTGCAATACCAAATACATTATAACCAGATTTTGCTTCCACTGTTAAATAAATACATCTACTGCCACTGTACCGGGCAAGCCATTTTTCATCTTCATAATCAAAAAAGATAGAAGCTATATTTTTTAAATAAATTATCTTGCCTTGATAAGCACCTACCACGGTATTGGCGATTTGACTCAATTCGTCGTACATTCCCGAAGTTTTAATATTGAACAACTTATTCGATACTTTCACCGCACCACCTGGAATGTTGGCATTATTGCTTTGAATAGCCTGCTCGACATCATTCAAACTGATATTCATCTCCGTCATTTTTACAGGATTCAGCGCAATTCTCACCTCTTGTTCGGGAAATGCTTCTACATCCACTTTTCGGACGCCATTAACTTTCTCAACCAGCTTCTTCAATTTTTCTGCCTCAGCTTCCATTTGCTTATAAGGAGCTGAATTAGAGACAATCGCCATTTGGAAAATCTTCACATTTTCGGTTGCAACCTTGAATACATCAATATCAAAAATACCAGTAGGCAGTTCATCCTCAATGCTGTTTATTTGTTGTTGCACTTCTTCTTCCTTATCTTTTACGTCTACACCAAATTCAAACTCAATATTGAAAACTGCAACACCTTCTCTGACCGTTGTGCGCATTTCCTTGATGTCGTCCAACTCATTGATAACTTCTTCGACGGGTTCCACCACCTGGAGTTCCACATCTGATGGGTTTGCTCCGGGATAGATGATGATTGCCATAATGTTGGGTACATCCATTACCGGATCTTCGCTGCGGGGCATGCTCATAAAGGAGGAAATGCCTAGTAAGAGTAGTACCAAGAAAACCATGACAGTAAACTGGTAATTTTTTATGGAGAATGCAGGAATATTCATTTTGATTTAAGATTTACGATTTTGGAAAAAAGATTATCTCTTAGCATTGGCTAGGACTTAACCACCACCGAATCCTCATTTTCCAAATAGCCTGCTCCTTTCACGATTACCTTTTCGTTTTCCTCCAATCCACTGCTAATCAATAATTTATCTGCTTCTATTTTATAAACGGTTACTTCTTTTTCATAAGCCATTTGATCTTTGGTGACGAAAACAAAGGCACGGTTCTCATCGCCTTTGACCAGGGCATCTATCGGAACTTCTATTAATTGTTGACTTGCTTTCGTTAAAATATTCACCCTGCCAATAAATCCGGAAAGTAATTGTTTATCATCTTGCTCAACCTCTACTTCTACCTCAAAAGTATTGGTGTACGGGTCTGCCATGCTGGCAATTTCGACTACTCGTCCTTTGAATAATTGATTTGGAAATGCATCAAATTCAATAGTCGCCTCATCCCCCAGTTTTACAAAAATTACATCTTTATCCGTAATGTTGACCCGAATGACTTTTGCCTTGTCTTTGGTACCAAAAAGCAAAACAGGGGTGCCCATTCCTACGAGTTCATTGGCTTCAGCTACCTTCTTCAAGATGGTCCCATTGGAAGGTGCTATGATTTTCGAATATTTTAAATTAAAACTCGCTACGCTTTTGTTTTGACGACTCACACTCAGACCTGTTTTCGCAGCCTCCAGCTGGTTTTTGGCATTCTCCAATTGCAATTCGGTATCATGTAATTGTTCATATGTGGCAACACTATCTGTATAAAGTCCCTGCACATTTTTGAATTCTCGTTCTGCACGTTGTACTGCCAGTTCCGCATTTTTGATATTGATTTCAGACGCTGTTACCCCCAAATCTGCTTGTTGAGTTCTGGCAGATATTTCTTCCAAATCCAATTCTGCCAACAATTGTCCCTTTCTGACTTGTTGACCTTCAGCAACATATATCTTTTTGATGATTCCCCCAGTTTTAAAGCTCAATTTCATTTCTTCACTGGAAGCGAGTTTGCCAGTTGCAAAAACTTCTTCTCTGTATTCTAATGCTTTGGCACTAACGGTTTCTACCTTCTTGGCATTGGAGATGAATTTGTCGTCAGCCGGGGTTTTAGATTCTGCCTGTCCACACTCAAGGAAGATGATGGCAGAAAGGAGGAGTAGCATGGTGATTTGAAATATTTTTTTCATTTTGTATAACTTAAGATTGTTTTTATAATGCTCAGAGGTGATGCCTTCTGTAAGCCTATTTGAGCTCAGGAAAGAAGGTAATCCTCAAAAGATAAGCGTGTTTGCTTTTCAATTAACTCAGGCAGTTTTTACACTTGTGATGGCAGATAGCCTAAAACGTTTCATTTCCAATTGCCCGTTCAAACTCCGCCAACTTCATCTGATAATCATACCTCGCAATAATCAACTTTTGCCCGGAATTGGTCAATCGTGTTCTTGCGTCTGTGAATTGTACCAGATTTGCTTGCCCCTGCTGGTATTTTTTATTGACGAGACGAAATGCCTTTTTAGCACTATCCTCCTGTGCCTGAGCGAGTTCAATGCTTTTCAAGGCTGTTTCCAATTCATAAAAGGCACTAACAACCTGCAAACCAATTTGTTGGCGTGTTTCTGCTCTCTGTTGGGCAATGATTTCTTTTTCGATTTTTGATTGCTGAACTTTATGTTTTGTTTGATGATTGAACAAATCCCAGCTCATGACCAGAGAACCCATCACAAAGTCATCTTCGCTGGTAAATGAATAGGTTTCTCCCTGAAAGCCATAATCTCCAACCAGCGTCAAATTGGGTAGTCGATTGCCTTTATCCAATTTGATTTTATTATCCTGAAGCGCCAAAGCATAATTGTATTGCTGAAATTCACCTCTTTGTTGGAATGCCATTTTGCGAGCTTGTTCCAGGGCGATCACACTTTTCGGAAAATCCTTTGCCGGCATGATTTCTATAAAGGTATTGTATGTTCTATTGAGCAAAAAATTGAAATAAGCTTTGCCAACGTTTTCATTTTTTTGTGCAGCTGCCAGTTGTTGTTCTACTTCCTTAACCTGTGCTTCTGCTGCATATACCTCGTCAATGGTCACTTTTTGGTTGCGATACAAACTTTCAGCGGTGCGCAAATTCTCATTCACCAAATCCAAGGTATTTTCAAACAGTTGTACTGCTTCTCGAGCTTTTAAATAATTGAAATAACCCGTTTTGACTTCTTTTACCAATTCTTGCTTGTACACCTCCACAGAAATTTTGTCCATTTCAGACTTATTTTCATTGATTCGGTGATTGTTCAGGATAGCGGAGTTAAAAATTGGGAAAGCCAGTCTCAATTTGGTTTCATGCTCTTTTTCCCGCAAAAAATTAACCTGTTCGTTTTCGATTTGAGGATATTCGGGAAATTCGGGATAAGTGGGATCATTCGCTTTTCCAATGCTATTCACCAAATTTAGGTTCGTATAGACTGGATTCATTAAATCACCAATCGGGATTTCGAAGGCTCGACCACCACGTGCTACAGAGTAGCGTGCCTGAAGGCTCAACGTTGGAAAGAACATAGCTTTTGCCTCTTTCAAAGCAGCCAGGCTTTTTTGGTAAGACAATTCTTTTTGGTTCAAAGCGATGTTGTTGCCCAATGCCTCCTTTACATAATTATCCAGGTAGGTTTGAGCAGAAAGTGAAATAGGAAGAAAGGATAGTAGCAGGGTGATTTTTTGAAACAAAGACATATCGTATTCTTTTTAGGGGTTTAGAAATTAATAAACTACGCAAATTTGACGAAGTGATTTTTTCCTCAAACGAGGCGAAAAACGTAGATGATGCAGCGCATCAGCGAGGCTTTTTAACGAAGTATGAGTAAAAAAGGACGAATTCAAATGCGTAGGTTATTATTTGCTAAAGCCCTTATGCAATTATTCAGATTTTTAGGAAAGGTAATCAACGCATATAAAATGAATTGTTGAATAAGGTATTTGAATTGTCTTTCCCGAATTCCAAAAAGGGATCTGGATGTTTTCTATTACAAAAGTCAGTCTTTAACAGGTATTTGCATCATTATGAAAACTAAAAAAGTATCAAAAAACCTAAATCAGGGATGAATTAACCAAAAATTAAGTGGGATTTAAGTGCGATTTAGTGAATGTTAAGCGCCCAATAATTTTGATAACTTTCTTTTGTCTTGGTTTTTAAACATCCCCAAAAGGAGAAAATAAAACCCCATTTTTAAACTTCATTTTACCTCCTGACTTTCCCTAAGTCAGAATGTATTATGTGAAGTTGTTTAAAAACAGATAGATGGTTTTCTTGCAAGCCATTGATTACCAATACTTCAGCTTTTTTTCGCTCCATACTTTCTCACAAAGTGATCCCTTTGGGACAAGTATGAAACTCAAAAAGAGCTTCGTCTTGACAATCAAGCACTTACAAGAAAATTCAACCTCCATTTTTAAACAACTTCTGTAAAAAAACAAATAACTCATGCCTGCATTAACAGTAGAAACATCAGCTCCTATAGCTGCAATTTGGGATTTTAATGGTGCAGTAACAGTAGCAGGAACTGAAGTGGGTGGAGTAGCTGCGGGTGCTTCCACTATTATTAATGTCAATCAGCCATTTGAAATTAACTATGATTTTCAAATTGCAGACAATTCCGGTTGGAATATCTGTGATTTGATCAACCCTGCATTGGTCGAATGGCGAGCCGAAATTTTCTTCGAAAGAATGGGTAGCTCCGAATCAGAGCCGCTTGCAGCCCATCGCCAAAGAACACAAGCATGGTCTGGTTGTGGACCCTACAATTTAAACTGGCAAGTGCCTGCCAATCAGGTTCAAGCTGGAATTTACCGGGTTACAGCTGTATTGCAATTGTTCCTCACTGCTACCAATGATCCATTGAGTATGGTTGCATTTTCTGACCTAGGACTCTTCAACTTCTACGAAGGAATAGTATAAGTAGTTACTTAACCCAAGTTACGAACAACTGCCTCGCCGTCCTGCCGGGCGGCTCGGTAGGGGTTTTAGAGGGTGAAAGCTGGCATACATACTGCCAGCTTTCACCCCCTTCTTGAATTAATTAACCAAAAAATAATTATGAATCCCCAAAAAGATACTTACGACTTCGATTATGAAGCGCCTTATCGCCAACCAGGTTTCATCACCTTCAAAACAGAAAAGGGAGCATTTTTTAGGTTTTTAGATGAGGAGGGAAAAGATGTTTTATTCAGTCAAAAATATGCCTCAACCAAAAGTCGGGATAATGGAATGGAATCCGTTAAGATCAATTCAGGTAATGCTGACCGATATCGCAGGGTTGAAGAAAATGGAAAGTTTTATTTTATCCTAAAAGCTGCCAATCATCAGGAGATAGCAAGAAGCAGAAAATACAGCAATGAACTGGAGATGGAAGCTGCACTTATACTTTTTAAGAATTATTGTGACAAGGGGGCTTTTGAGCATAAAGAAAACCCAATACCCAAACTCAGTACCAATATTTCAACAAAAACGAAAAGTCCTAAAAAGCCACCTAAAAAGACAGTCCCATCAAAAGTAATGGTCCCTACCAAGGAATTCTCAAACACCAAGGCTGCTTTTCGTTTGGAACTCTATCACAATGATGAAAACTCACCAATTAGTGGGATAATAACCAATTTGCATACTGATAAAAAGCAAAACTTTAAAGGACTGGATGAAACCACTATAATCGATTTTATCAAATCTAATCTGCCTAAGACCATGAAAAATCATAGTAGCATTAAAGAAAGTCTTGAGTGGAAAAAACGGCATGCTTATAGTCAAAAGGAACCAATGAGTAAAGTGATTTTCTCAGAAGACCTCAAGGAAGTGAATGTCTTTCCAGAAGGCAGTGATAGTCCAAGTCGTTCAGTCAGTCGCAAAAATTCTTTTTTTGATGTAAAAATTGATTTAAGTGAGATGGATTATGCACTTGGTGAGCTATGCAAAGCCCAGGTTTATGCTAAATCTTTGAGTGATGGTAAAGTAATATTGCTTGGCAATTATGAAAAAACGATAGGTGAAAATGGGCTGCTCAATCTTCGGGTTTCTGGTTCAGTTTTAAAACCAGGCATATATCGCCTCACTTCCATAGTCCATTTTGCCGATAATGAAGCAACTCCTGAGCATGAAATACAGGCTGGAAGTTTAATGCAGGTTTTTTGATTTTATCAATCCAGATGTAATTAGTTTGTCTGTAAAGGCATAGTAGCAGATACTGGATTATGACCGCCGTGATGCATAATTGTCGGGTCTTCTCCTTCAGTTACCAGCATTTTTCCCGTTCTATAATTGTAACGACGTTGGTAAGAACATTGGGAACATGTAAAAAATATCCAATCTCCTTCCTGGTGCCCAATGCAATTATGCCGTTTATAATTGGTGGGATCTGCGTTGATTTGTCTCATTTTCCATTTTTTAACAACCTATTGAAAAAATATTGCCAAAAGATCAATCGGAGCTAAATTTAATTTTTAGGGCTAAAAAAATTGGTTTTTGAGTAACAAATTAAAACAAAGAAAGATAAAATATATATAACGCAAATACTTTGAACTTGCGTAAATTACTTGAGAAAAAAATAAATGTCACATAAGGAGGGAAAACATACCCAGAGACTACCAATCCCCTGGAAACTGAATTATGAAAAAGCCCAAAATCCTGTTCTTTTGTGCCAATGCTCAACTGATTGAACAAATACAAAATCTTATTCCAGTTCAATTTGAGCTGATTCCGCTTGCACCGAACACTGCCACCGATTTGCCAGATGGAACTTGTCTGGTATTGCTGCACCATCAACCTCCTTTTTATAGCGTTTATGAAAAACTGAACAATCTTCAGAAAATATATCCTCGGTTAAATACAATTGTTTTGTCAGCCAATTCCATTGAGAAAGATGCGATTAAAATATTTAAAAGCGGAGCAAGAGATTACCTGAAATTGCCCTTTCAGGAGGATGAATTTATTAACAGCGTCAAAAAATACAGCCAATCATTTAATTGGTCAGAAAGCTTCATCCAAAAAGTTTTGAATTTTTTTTCAGGCAACAAGCGGCAACCAGGCTTTTCTCAACCCTCAGTTATATCAACTAAAAATTCCATCTTCAGCGATCAAAATTCGATTTCTAAACCATTAATCGTTCCTGACTTGAAGGTTCAACTGTTCGGCAATTTTCAGTTATTTCTAGGTGAAAAAAAATTGCAAACGCTAAAAAGGAGGAAAACCAGGGCATTGATGGCTTATTTATTACATAAGCATCCTATGCCGATTCATAGAGATTTTATAATGGATAAGTTTTGGAGTGGGGTTTCACAGGATAGCTCGCGCAACAGTCTAAATGTAGCGATGTACCACCTAAGAAAAGATTTGGATAATAAAGGTGCAGATGGTGATTACATCATTTATGAAAATGGACTTTATTCCATACATAAGGATTTGATAATTGAGAAAGATGTGGATTTTTTTAGAGATTGTTGCAGGAAGGGCGAAATGTATGAAAAAAACCAAAACATGGAAGCAGCCATTTCCTATTACCATCAATCGTTTTCATTTTATAAGGGTGACTTTTTGGAAGATATGAGGGATGAAGAATGGGCTGAGCGGGAACGTGAAAAATTGCGGGAAACTTATTTGATAATCATGGATCGCCTTAGCCTGCATTTTATGAAAAATAAAGATTTTCATCAAAGCATTTGGCTTTGCAAAAGGATGTTGGAAAAAGATGGCTGTCTTGAAGAAATTCATCGCCGATTGATGTATTGTTTTCACCAATTGGGAAATCGGAATAAAGCGATACGCCAATTTCAAAAATGTCAGGAAGTACTTTTTGCGGAATTGGAAATGAAACCAAGTCATCAAACCCTCAAAATGCTGGAAGAAATTAGAGGAAGACGTGCTTGATTTGCGACTCATTGATTTATCACATGTTCATTAAATCTTCTAATTAGTAGCTTTGCCTACCTTTACGGCTCAACCTAAATCTAAAAATTCAAGTCCACCAGTGTTTAGATTCGAGTATCCAGAGTATTTGTATGTCTTGGCAATCATTCCGGTTTTGACTGTTTTTTTCATTGTCGCTCAGGTTTTGAAGAAAAGAGCGATTGAACGATTTGGTGACCAAACTTTGATGTTGCAATTGATGCCCGAGATGTCAAAGTATAAACATGGAGTAAAGTTTTCGATTTTGATGGTTGTTTTGGCACTTTTGATAATAGGGTGGGCAAATCCACAATGGGGAACAAAAAAAGAGACCGTCAAACGCAAAAGTGTGGATGTGTTTATTGCCTTGGATATTTCTCAAAGTATGCTGGCAGAAGATATTGCTCCCAACCGTTTAGAGCGTGCCAAAAGATTTGCACAAGAGCTGGTAGAAAAACTAAGAGGGGAGCGAATAGGTCTCATCATTTTTGCAGGCAATGCCTATCTACAAATGCCAGTCACAACTGATTATGGTGCGGCAATTTTATTTCTTCGGGCTGCCAATCCGGAAATGGCACCTACTCAGGGAACTGCCATCAGCGAGGCAATTGATTTGGCAGAACGTTCTTTTGAACAAGAAAATGAGCGCCATAAAGCCATGATTATTATTACAGATGGCGAAAGTCACGATCAAAATGCTTTGGACAGAGCAGAAGAAGCAAATGAAGAAGGCATGCTCATTTTTACTGTTGGAGTGGGTACACCTGCAGGAGCCAAAATCCCAACCTGGTATGGAGCGAGGAAGGGGTTTAAAATTGATGAGGATGGACAAGAGGTGATAACCAAATTAAATGAAGTAATGCTGGTTGAGTTGGCAGAAACTGGAAAAGGAGCTTATTTCAACATTTCAGCAACTGATGAAATAGTAGAAACCCTTCGGGATCGAATCAATATGATGGAAAGGCGGGAATTTGAATTGCAGGCATTTGAAGAATATGAAAGCCATTTTCAATGGTTCCTTGCCATAGCTTTATTCCTTTTAATCATTGAATTTTTAATTTCTTATCGAAAAAGCAAATGGTTGGAAGGGAGGGATTTCTTTGGAAAGTAAGTTTGGATTGGCTCAAAAAAATAAGGCAAGCAATCATATCGCACCGCTACAACCTCCTACCCTTGCTCGGTTTCCCGCCTGGGGGAGTTCAGAGGGAGCTAGTCGTATGACGCTCGCCGGGCGCAAAAGTAAATAATTCGGAGATAGCTGCGTATATTTTTTGCAAAAATTTCAATTGAAATTTTTGCAAAAAATATACGCAGACTTTTAGAGGAAGGATTTACATTTTCACAAACTCAGTTGACCAAAAAGTATCTTCCGTCAAAAAAGTAATGGTATACATTCCAGCCGGCAGACCTGATACATCTATCTGATTTTCAGCGCTTCTAAGCATCTCTTGCCCGAAAAGATTGGAAATTACGATTTCGTCTAAATCAATTTCCGCGTCTATTCTTAGTAAATCATTAACAGGATTTGGATAGAATTTGATTTTCTCTGCAAGCCCAGGATCATGGGTTGACCAAAATACTACCAAATCAGCAGCATATCTGGGGAGCAATTGATATCCACCATCGCAGACTCCATCATTATCGAATTGTCCGCCCAAGCCAGTAGCATGCACCTCTGGGTTATCATTAGCAAAATTGGGCATATTGAACAATTCCACATCATTGTCAATTCTGATGACAAAGTTGTTAACTCCATCATTTACATCCATGTTGAATCCAGACCCTGTTGGATTCCATTGGGAAGGATCCAACCAACTGATTATCCCAATTGTAACCAATTCAGCTTCTGTCGATTCATTTAATTCTGTTACAGTTGCAGGCATGACCAAAGAATTTCCAGAAGAAACCATCCACAAAGTATCTGGTGTAATTTGGGTCAAACAGTTGAATTCTGAAATGGTTCCTTGTACAACTACCTCGTCTCCTTCCTGCACAGTATAACCAAAATTGTTACTGCTAAAAAGGCTAATTCCTCCTGTACCATCAATGAAGTAAAACTGAATATTGTCATTACCTTGTAGATCGACGCCGTAGACAATCCCCTGAAGTTGGCAGGTCCTATCGATGGAATCGGGAACACCATTGGCATCTACTGTTGTTACTGTGGCGATGTCATAAATTGGGTAGGTCGTTGGACAATTTACAAAAACGTTGACAGTTGCCGTGTCACAAGCATTGGCATCACAAACGATGTACCTAAAGCTGTCTGAATCGCCACAAAAATCATCATCAGGAGTATAGGTTACGCTTTCATTGCCCATATTGTAAGCTGCCATTCCGTTTAGTGGAGTGCCCAACAAATCAAAAGAAGTAAACCCATTTGGTAGATTATCATTATTCAATACAAAAATATCAACGGCTACTCCCTGACCAGTGGTAGCATTGTCATCGTTGGCGACCAATTCGGGAGTAGCACTTGGGTCATAAGCACAAACTGGAAATGGGGGCATAGCCTGGTCATTGGTTGCTGCACCATCCAATGCATCTACACCACTGAAAAACCAATTGCTCAATAAAAAGGAAGCACCATCTGGTCCAGTTCCGTTTTGGCGGTAAGCCCAACCATCCAGGTATTCCCAGGGCTCGTCAGAGCCATCAACATCAGGATCTCCAAAAAGATCGACAATTTGTCCATTCTTATAAAGTACTATGGCATCGTTGCCATTGATATTGGCAGCACTGTTGACAAAATCAGCATCGAAACCAAAGAAATCTGCAAATTTTGTGGAATCATCGACTACATAAATGCAATCTCCTGCATTTAAAGCCATGGAAGGGAAATCCAATTCTGCACCACCGGAACCGGTTCCATTATTGGCGGATTCTACGCCATAAACACTTAGGTCAGGAATATTATTAATTGCTTTCAATTCAAACCCCTTTGTACCTGAAGCAGCTGGCTGTGCATCAAATACACCTGATATTACCAAATCGCTATCTGCAGTAGAATCATTATCAGCAATGGAAATAGTGTAGGTATCAGACAATAGAACCGCTCCATTTGTAGCATTGCTAAGGGTCAATACAATGGTTTCGAGGCTTTCTGCATCCATATCATCTATCACATCAATGCTTATCGTTTCAGACGCAGAACTCATATCTGCCGGAAATGTAATCGTTTGTGGAGCAGTAAAATTGTAATCTGTTCCAGAATCTGCAGTAGAACTCATATCTACATTGACCGTTACTTCTGTTGCGTTGCTATTTCCATTGGTTAACTCAATAGTCACCTCTACAGAGCCTACGTTTTCACTTTCAATAACACTAGATCCCGAAAATCCCACAAAAGGATCGGTAGAGCAATTGGATACAGCGCCAGGATTGGCAAAGATGGGCATCCCATTTAATTCAAAACCAGTAGGGGTTGATGCTGCTGACCAATTAGCAGGGTCATTGTTGTCAGAACCAAAGTCGCAAAGCACTAAAGAGAACCCGCCGTCGTCAGGGGAAGTCGGCCAAGGAGCTACATCGTCGTATTCAACTTCATCAATTAAAGCTCCTGTCGCATCAAAAATACTTACTGTTTCACCACCATTGCTTAAAGCTCCACCGTCCCGCATAATGGAGGTGACTCCAAAAAGTGGATCGAATAGCGAAGGATCTGCCGAGAGGATCGCAAATTCACCTGCATTGAGGGTCAATCCAGAAAAAGTATGCGTCACACCACCCATGGTCCAGCCGTCCATATTCACGGTAGACATCCCATTGTTGTAAATTTCAATATACTCGTAATCGTCGGCTCCGGGGTTATTGTACATGATTTCGGTAATGATGATTTGGGCAGAGGTACTTAAAACTAAAGTGAGCGAAAAAAGAAGTGTAAAAATCTGTTTTTTCATAGGGTGAAAATTATTTGATTTAAAAAATGGGGCTGATTGAGGTTGATTTGTAAAAATAGGGTTTATAAAAGAAAATCAGGAAGCTGGTGATATGAAATTAGTTTAATATGAGTTCAATTATCTTTTTTGAGTATGGGTGGGTGGGTGCAAAGAAACTTTAAAGAATAACCTCCTCCTATTTTGAAGTTTTTGTCTGTTTAAATGAAGTGTTTCAACTGTAGTTCTACCAATAGGGCTTAGCCCAATAATTCTAGTGAAATCTTTACTCCAGGAAAAATGACTTAACCAATTATGAACTCGCGGACTATATAAGGGAACCTCCTTTTGAGTACTAGGATCGATTCCATGAGTTTTATCTGACTTTGCCCAATTACAACCTAAACAAGAGAAAGCTAAATTTTCTAATTTGTTATTTCCTCCTAGGCTCAATGGCTTTATATGATCAATTGAAAAATTGGTGGTTCCATAATCGTCAAGACTTTGACAATACTCACAGCAATTATTAGCCCTGTCTTTAACAAGACTTTTTGTTTTTTCTGAGATATATTGCTTTTTCATTCCTTATTGAATAAATCAAGCTGTTCTTTTAATTCCTGGAGTGAAATACCTCGAAGGTGGGATAGGTGTATCAAAGCTTCCATTCGTTTATTATCTAATTCTTCAATTTGTTCAATTATTATCATTCCTTCATCAAGTTCCAATTCTGTTAATGTTCCATCTTCTTTTTTTGATTGGAGGTATTGAAACCTTTTTTGAATATCATCTGGTAAGCTTTGATTAATTATTTCAAAAAGCTTTGTTTCTTCTTCTGAAAGATTTGAAGATACCTTATTTGCTCGGACAGAAAGTGCTTTTTGGGTCAGTTTATCCAAATCAGAAAGGTTTAATTGCTCAATTACATTAAGCAACTCAGAAATACTGATTTTGGATTTTATTTGAATTGTTGACATTGGTTAAATAATAATTTTCGATAAAAATAAATGAATTTTCAATTATTACCAATTGTAATATCGACCTGAAAAGTGTGAAATCCAGAAAAATAAATGAATTTCTCGAAGGAAATCAATGCTTCCTACCAAAAATATTTCCCAACCTAAACTTTTGTTCCAGTTCGGTAGAATCCACCACTGAATTATTTTGATAATCTTTGTCTAACAACTGTCTTAAGTCTGGTTGTCCAGCATCCCACCAGGCTGTATACCAGGCACTTCCAATGGCAAGAATGGCTTTTCTCAATCTTTCTTCCACCATGCCGTTCATGCGATTGTGATAAATTTTGGAAAATTCACGGCAGGGCAAAGTCACCATTTGTGCGCCTTTTTGCTCTATACAATTTTGCTGATCAGACGGAACAATTTCACGAAGCGATTTTTCAATCAACAATACACTATCCACATAAGCGTGGCTCTCCAATATGATATCCCAAAAGAATTGTTGAGGTCGTTCGATATATTCCGCTTTCCCTACCCATAGGTCATAATTTTCAAAAAACAATTCAGGTAGTCGTGTTTCCCAAAAGGCATGAATCCCATTTTGCCCGGTAAGCTGCCCATTGTAGTTTTTTGTAGTGTGGAGGGGTACATGTGCATCTGCAAGATAGTGGCCAAAATCGGCAGACAATCGCAAGACCCAATCGGGATCCATTTCCAGAAATGCGCTGGTTAAATTGCGCTGCGTTTTATTCAAATGCCAGGGCAGAATGCCATGCTCTGAAAGATGATCCTCGACAATTATTTTTTGGCAATTTAAACTTTGAATTGGGACTCCCAGCAATTTGGCTATACTGTCGCAATCTATTTGCCATTGTTCTTCATAATATTGAGGCAATACATTTTGAATGAAAAAATTACGGAAAGTGTCTTTAGAAAGGATGTGTTTTGACTCTGAATTAAATACCATATCAGTGATTGATAGTGTATCAGGGTTTAAAGCAGTAGAGAATAGATCAAACGTATCTTGTCGGTTTCCAACTACCCGGAATTCTGAATAGGCCATCAAAGCATTGGTCCAATTACGAGGCATGTTATCAAAAGGAGCTTTACCATAAACATCCAAATCTATGTAATGCCGGACCGCTTCATGAGGAGAAGCATAACGCCTTTTATCAGGGTCAATGGCGTGATCGGTGAGGTAATCAATGTGTTTTTTGTAGAAAACGATCATCTCAGGAGGAAGGGTGAAAGTTGCCATTCGGTTGATTTGGCGATGGGCGAAGAAGCCCCAGTCAACCTGATTTTGATAGTTGGTGATTTTTGTGGAAAGAAAAAATGGTGCAATTATCAGGCAAAGACACCAGCCCATATTCTTAAATCTTAGCATGCCTAAAAATACGTGAAAAAGTAATCACAAAAAACTAATTGGAATGCATGGTTTGGAAAATTTTTAAGACCTTGTATTCGACCCTTCATCTAAAACTATTGAGCGATGGATAAAGTAAAAAAATACGAAAAATATATTCTTGATTTTTTGCGGGAATATACCGATGAAGCTCCGCCCTTGCAATCAGGTGTGGAGGCTCAAATCATTGCAGACAAAGAAAATTACCATTATCAATTGATGTATATTGGTTGGCATAAAGATTCTTATTATCTCAATATTATTTTTCATTTTGACATCAAGAATGAAAAGATCTGGATTCAGGAGAATAATACAGATGTTTTGGTTGGAAAGTATTTTGTTGAAAAGGGTGTTCCCAAATCAGATATTGTTTTGGGAATGCAGCCTGAGGAGGTTCGACCTTTTACGGAATTTGGGGTAGCGTAATTTTTTTTAAAAACTAAGAAACTACATACATTCCCTCAATCCACCAATCTCCAGGACAACCCAAACCTCAGCCCTCCATTGCTCCAGCTAAATGGCAAAGCTTGTCTGGCCGTTTGATAATAATATTGATTTCTGATGGGTGTCAACAGATTTTCTACTTTGACAAAAAAGCGAAAGGTATTGACGCGAAAATTGATAAAGGCATCGAGTAGAGGCGCAAAAGGAATGTCCTGCTCATCCTGTAAATGAAATTGACCAATAAGAGGATTATAGGCATCTGCCTTATAAGCGTTGGAGAGTCGTAAATCAAAACCAATTCGGGTTTCCAGTACTTTTTTGAAAACCCTTCCCTCAAAATAAAGGCTGTGTTTGGAAAAATAAGAAGGTAGCCTAAGCACATTTTGAGAGACATTTTGGAACACAAAAAGGTTGTTAAAGGCAAAGGGACCCAATTTGAAATCCTTCCTTAGCATGACTTGAAGGATATTGATGGCGGTGCCATGTTGCTTTGGCGTAGCCAGGGTATCGTAATAGATGAAATTGGTTATCAATTGATTGCGAAGGGTGGCAGAAAACCGGAAAGCAGGCAATTCGTATGTTCCAGCAAGGCTGGTTTCAAGTGTTTTATCAAAATCATTTTCCCAAAATGCTTTTTGAGAAATGAAAAGGCGATGTTGGATAAGCGAAGGGGTATATAGTTGATTGACCAATTCCGCCTTCAGGTTTCCTACCTTTTTAAAATCCAGAAACAATTCTCCACTCAGGCGGTAATCGCCTCCATTGTTCAAAAATCCGAGATGCCCATAAGCCTGTATACGCAAACGCTCGCCTGGATTGAATCGAATTTTACCCGTCAAGAACAATTGGTTGATAGTAGATGTGTCAGCAGGTTCCTGATCGACAAAGTGCAAACTGTGAATCAAGCCTGCCTCAATTAAGTCATTTTGCCGCCGTACCCCAGAAGTATCCTTTTCCCCTAATTTAAAAGTTTGCAATTTAAAGGTGTTTTCCAACTCCCTGGTTTCCACGAAATTGCGCAAACCTCTGGAGTCTACCAGCATATCACCATAATACGTAGAATCATCGCTGACTGCATCGTCAAAAAATTTGTAGCGATTGGTTTTAAACCGCAGATGGTGATATACTGTAAATGCCCGCTTATCAGGTGGAAAAGTTTCTATATCAGGTGGAGGTGGAGCTTGACCAAATTGGGGATTGAATTGAGTAGGAGGTGGAGCGAAAGGAGGTCTGCCTTGTTGAGGAGGCGGGAAATTGCCAGGTGGACTTTGCGGAATGGTATCTTGTCCTGGTGGGATCAAAGGTGGTTTTTTCAAACCAATTGAATCAGGAGAAGGAATATCAAGAGAATCTCTTTTTGCATTCAAAATAGAATCCAGCCTGGGATTCAAAACGGAGTCTTGTAATGCTGCAGTCAAAGAATCAACTGTTGGGGTTTTGGATTTCTTTTTTCCACGGTTTAGGTAAAAATATTGCCGCCAGGAGAATTCATTGGTGATGATTTTTGTTTCAGCGTTTTGCAGGGTTACGTCTACTTGGAAGGGTGGAATAATGGTGTCTGTGGGTTCGATGATTCCACCATTGTCTTGCTGAAATAGATTGTTGTGGATGTAGGTGAAAAAACCATCGTACCTTCCTGTTGGAGCATGGTACCACATGCCGAATACAGAGCTGTTGTTTCGTGCTAGTTGCCTGTCATAAGAGCCGATGTTGTTTATCTTTTTGTGATCAACAACCAGATTGATCCCATTGGCGAAATTCTGACTAAACTGAACGGTGAAATACAAATCTTCCTGGGTAGGTCCTTGTGAAAAAGAAGCTTTGGTGTAGGCTTGTTCTATCTTGTAGAAAGGAACATCATTCAAATGTGTTTGGTACAAATCAAATTGGTGAAAGCCAATATCAAATCCTCTCCTAAAGGAAGGTTCATACACAAGCGGACGATGTGCAGAACCCAAATTTCCCAAATGAGCATAATCATACACTCTTTGGCGGGTAGGATCGTACTGCTGAAATTCATTCAATAGACTATCTGTAAAGGGAAAAATCAGGCTGGGATTTTCAGCAAAAAAGTAGAAGATATCCGAAGTGTCCAATGTCAAAGTTTGAGTGCCTCCTCCTGGAGAAGAACCAAAACCACCTGAGCCAAATCCGCCACCACCGAAACCGCCACCACCGAACCCACCCCCTCCAAAGCCGCCGCTTTGCCCAAATTGCGCAGATACACAAAATGGAATTAGCGCCAATAGCACGATGGTAGATGATATGATTTTAAGAAACCTCATTTCTTTTTGGAACATCAAACGACCGCTTTTTGAAGATGCTTTATTTTTTGCTTTTTGTTAACGGGAGCAAAGAACCAAAATAATTTGAGAAGTTTTTGGGAATGGATTCCCAAAAAAACATAATATTTAGGGATTGGATTCCCAAAACATAATAAGCACTTATAAATGATGCCCTTCTCAAAACAAACCTTTTTCCTTTTATTTTCACTATTTACCACTTTCACTTTTTCCCAAAAAGATGCCTATGTACTCGATCCAGATCCCCTCGTCCAAGCTAAACTGGCAAACTGGCAGGACCTGAAATTTGGCTTTATGATGCATTGGGGAACTTATAGCCAATGGGGTGTTGTAGAAAGCTGGTCCATTTGTTCTGAAGATTGGATTCGAAGAAAGAGCAATAATTATGTGGAGTATGTAAAAGAATATGAAGCACTTCCCAAAACCTTTAATCCAATCCAGTTTGATCCTGAAAAATGGGCAAATGCTGCATGGAAGGCTGGAATGCGCTACGTCGTTTTTACTACCAAGCACCACGATGGATTTTGCATGTTTGATAGCAAATACACGGATTATAAAATAACGGGTAGTGAAGTGCCTTTTTCAAAACACCCGAAAGCGAATGTAACAAAACACCTCTTTAATGCTTTTCGAGCTAAGGGCTTCAAAACGGGGGCTTATTTCTCTAAGCCAGATTGGCACCATGAAGACTATTGGGCTCCTGAATGGGCAACCTCCAATCGCTGCAACAACTATGACATCCGGAAATACCCGGAGCGCTGGCAGCGATTTGAGGATTTCACCTACAATCAAATTGAGGAATTGATGACCGTCTATGGTGAGATTGATATTCTTTGGTTAGACGGTGGGTGGATTAGACCTGATTCCACCATCAACGAAGAAGTGATTTCCTGGGGTTATGATTTACCTAAATGGGGACAAAATATCGATATGCCTCGCATTGTGAATATGGCTCGGCAAAATCAACCTGGTTTAATAGTCGTCGATCGGTCTGTACATGGTCCTTTTGAAAATTATCGAACCCCTGAACAGCGCGTTCCGGACAAGACGCTCCCTTATCCCTGGGAAACCTGTATGACAATGGCTGGTGGCTGGAGCTATTCCTTCAACCCAAATTATAAACCTACACGACAGCTCATACATACTTTGGTGGATATTGTTGCAAAGGGCGGCAATTTTCTACTAAATGTGGGACCTAGCCCTGAAGGCACCATTGACGAAATTGCCTATGAACGATTGAGTGAAATAGGCGATTGGATGGCGGTAAATGGAGAAGCCATTTATGCCTCCAGACCCTTGGCTCCATACAAAGAAGGGAAAGTGTGCCTGACACAATCCAAAGATGAGCAAACGATTTATGCGCTTTATCTGGCGGAAGAAAATGAAACGCAAATTCCTGATCAAATATGGTTTTCACAATTGAAACTGCCTGAATCTTCTTCTATTCAATTATTGGGGACAAATGAAAATATTGAATGGCGTAGAGTCGGGAATGGTTTCATAGCAGATATTCCTGAAAGGCAACAAAAAGAACCACCCTGTGAATATGTTTGGGTTTTGAAAATTTCACTGTAAGAACTTATTTAATGGCACGATAAATAAACTGATTGGTAGAATCCTGTACGGTTTCGATTAACCATACTTTATGAAGCGCCTGGATGTCACTTTCTTTAAAAAAGACTTCATCAATACCGAAAGATGGAGCATAGATTGGACGAGGCTGGCGAATAGACTTGCGTGTCAAATATTCTTTACCTGAGACAAAACGCCTGATGAAAACTCGGGCAGCCAAATAGCCCTCAAAAGAAATTGGATTCATCATTTGCTCAAGTTGGGCTTCCCTCCCGATATGCCTGGCAAATGATTCCATGGCAAATCTGTAAGAATCTGTACCGAGCAGAGGGGAATTGTAAAAGGGGACGACTTGTGAAAGGATAATATTTGCAGCATTTTCTCCCAAGTCTTCAAGCAACCCTTGACTACTCAGGAAGGATACATTTAGAAATATGGTGTTGGGCAGTAATATTTTGATGTTCTCGATGAACTTGGCTGCGGCTTTGGAGGTCGCACCTATAATAACTGCCTTGGGTGCCGTTTTTTCATTGCAAACTTTAATGATTGCTCTTTTTACATTCCAGGAATTCCGTTCGTATGTGCCAATAGAATGAAACAAAGAGGTGCTGTCATTATTTTCAATTTCAAACCCCCGTTCAATGAAACTCTTGATTGCCAGGTCTCGAATGTTTTTTCCATAAGGATCATCTTGTATGAACAAAGCTGTTTCAAAAGGTAAAATATTTCTATTGCTAATGTAATCCACCAAGGCATTGATTTCATCCTCATAGGAAGCCCTAAAGTTAATGACGATTGGGGGCTTGGTTTCCAATAATGAGCTATCCCGTAAGAAGGATGCACCTGAGAAGGCACCGTAAAAAAGCAATTCTTTTTCCTGTGCAATTGGCACAGCAACCTTTGCAGTAGGAGTTCCAATATTTCCGATAATTGCCAATACCTCCTCATTTGCAACGAGTCGTTCCATATTTTCTTTGACCTTCTCTGGTTTATAAGCATCATCATAGCAAATAAGCTGAATGTTTTGTAGCCTTTGTGATTGATTGTATTCCCAAAAACAAGCTTCAATTCCATACCTCATATTTTTTCCCAGGTTTCCGGAAGGACCACTCAAGGCTGTTGACATCCCTACGACTACTTTTTCCTGGCACAAAATTGCGGTATTGAAAAAGATCGCGGTCAATAAAAAGATTAGTTGCTTGCTGTATATCATCATATGCACTATTTAGTAGTGATTTTTTAAGGGTTCCTTAGAGATGTTTTTCATAAATGATCAAATCATTTCCCCGCAATAAGATTTTGGAATATAGTCTAATACAAAATATAAATCGTTGACAGAAATATCAGGAATAAAAGAGTTGGCCAAAAAGCGGCTTTGAATATAAAATTATACGCTTTAGGCCCATAAGTGCCAATATGAAAATTGAAGGCTACTAATTTGGAATTAACGGTTACCAGTACCAACATTAAATAAATAGCGAAATAAAAAAATTCTAGATAGAAGAAACCTTTAACGGGAAGCGCACTTCGAAGGTCGATATGACTCAATAGCGCCGCAAAAAACAGCGCAATTACGATTTGGATAATGGTGGAGCTCGAGAAACCCAGAATCTCTGCTTCCTCTGCTTGACCAGTAATGGAAAAAACACTGAAAAAAAGTAAAATGGCTACAAACAGAATGGGTGTAACATAAGAGATAAAAGGACTCAGAAACTCCCTTTGCATTATGATGACAAAATTGAGTTCAGGAAAATTTTCTTCTCCGCGATAATTAGTGAATCCAAAATTTGTATTGTAGCTATTCCGGTCAAAGCTGAAAAAACTGCCTTTCAATTGCCAACCCGTGGTTACGATTTGTTGGTCAATTCCTGCTTTGGCTTCCGGATTTAAAAAGTCATAGGCATCCAGGTCGGGAAGCAATACGATGTTTTGTTCAAATTGCTTATGCCACATCCTGATGTTTATGTTCTTATAGTCCAGTGGAAATTGAGAGAGATTGAAGTTCTGACGCAATTCCATTTCATAATACCATCCCAATACTGCTAAGTTGTCCTCCTCATAAAATCGCTCATAGGACTTTTCCATCGTCAAACTAACCGCATCGGGAAAAATAACGCCTAATTCATCTTTTGATTCAAAATTTACAAACTGGATGCTGTCTCTATTTCCCAAAATGTGATATTTCTGCCACACATAACCGGTTAATTTTATGTTGTTCTTCTCTGGAAATTCTACAGATTGTATGAAAATACCTGTAGGGATATACAATGGCAATACTTCGTATTTATCCAGGCTTTCCAGGGAATATTTTCTTTGATATTTTGCCAGCCCTTCCTGATCATGGACAAGATCTGCTTTATTTTGGTGATAATTGACTGATCTGGATTCACAAATTACCCAAACATAGGATGTGGCGCTCAAAAAAACGATGGAAAGCGTTATGGACATAGCTATTAATCCAATCTGCTTTGAAAATTGTCTGTTGAGAAAGGAAGTAAAAACAAAAATCAAAATGACCAAAGGGATCAGTACGTAAATGAGAATATTGAGGCGATTTCTGAAAAATTGGAAATATTGCATGCTTGCCTTCCCATCTCGAATAAATAATTCTTTAGAGTAAACGATGTCTGAGACGGGGCGGACATTTACAAAAACCCAATTCAGCTCTTCAATTTTATGGAATGCAAAAATGCGTTCTTCAAAAATAAAGTTTAGGGTTTTGGTTGAATCGGATTCGTTGAAATATTTGGCAATGATTCGCTCATTCAGATTAAAAGTTTGAGGAATATCAGTGAGAATTAAATGGTCCTTGATGTTTTCCGAGGTTTTTGCTTGCTCCCCATCCAATATGAAATAAAACCCATTTTCACCATATTCTAAACCGGATAGTAACTCCTTGACTTTATCGAGGGCAAATTGGAAATATAGTACCCCAAGGGTATGCCGCCCTAAAGAATCTGATTTGCTGATTGGAAGGGAATATTGGATGACTTTTTTATTCAAAATCGGGTCAATAAATGGCTTGCTCCAGTGGAAGGGCTTTTTTTTGTGGATTATCTCTGCATACCAGTTCTGTATGTTTTCATCTGTATAGTCCCAATATTCATCAATATTGATCCATTCATAATTGGCACCTTTCTTTTGGTATCGGGGGGCTACCAGAACCAATGAGTCGATAAATGAATTAGGCTTAAATGCCAAACCGATACAGGCGATATCTGTATTTTGTTTCTCAATGATCTCCAATTCCTGGAATAAGGCTTCTGTATTATCCAGTAATGTATCGGACATGAAATGACCCAATGCCTTGATTTTTTGGGCAATCTCCAACTCTATTTTTTGTACATAATGTCCTGCCTTTAGAATGGTATTCTGTTCGAGGTTATCGAGATGTTCCAACTCTCGATTTACACCCTTCCAAATGAGGTAAATGGATACGGGCAAAACCAATAACAAAGCAAAAGTTGCTAAATGACTTTTTTTAATCATCTTATTAAAATGAATAGATCAACATAATTGAGACCTGTGGTTCCCTCTATGAATTTACCGAAAAAATATAAATATAAGTACCTGGACAAAATTATCTTTAATTTTTATCAGGTTCTTTTTTCGCTATTTTTTCCTTTAAAAATCTTTACGTAGCTTAGGCTATGTGCAGCTTTTTAAAGAAAAACTATCAAAAAAATAACATTCCTAAAATTTTAAACATTATTCTGTCCAGGTACTTAAGTGTAATTGGAATGACAATAAAAATTAAAATGAAAATCAAAACATGCATCATTCCCCCAAAGGGGCAAGCTGAATTTTCCGATTGTATCTTAAATCATTGAATTTCA
>JBGTQJ010000055.1:0-65988 GCA_041941305.1 Saprospiraceae bacterium | reverse complement strand
CTTAGAGCAGAGCACAACATTCAAGCCTTACGTATGGCTTTGAATCTCAGAGGTGTTGATGATTATAAGCAAAAACTCATTCATCATTCCGACAGAGGCTCTCAGTACATCAGCGATGATTACACCAATCTTTTAGAAGACTTTGGTATCCAAATCAGCATGTGTACGGATGTTTTAGAGAATGCACACATTGAAAGAGCCAATGGAACAATCAAGAATGATTACCTGGCTCGATGGAATATTACCAAGCCTGCTACTTTGCCAAAATGGCTTGAAAAAGCTGTTAATGGCTATAATGACCGAATCCATGATAGTCTGCAAAAAAAAACGCCTATCGAATTTGAAACTTATGTCAAAGAACTCCACAAAGAGAAAAGACCAGGTCTGGAAATCTTCACCATTAATAAGCATATTAGTGAAAATCCAAACCAACTTTTACTCTTTGATTATTCATAATTGCCTAATTCAGGTCAACCTATTTTAGGCATGGACATCGCGTTAACCAGCAACCAGAAACCAGCACCCAGTCTCATTTATTTATTCGCTTCAACTATAGCATCAGGTTCCGTACTATCAATTTCCATCCTCACTTCCCCACGAACCAATCTCGCTGCTTCCCGAGTCTGTTTCATGAGATCTGCTATGTCCTTTCCGCTGTGGATCTTTTCAAAATAATTTTCAACAAAAGGCGCAAGCATTGCATTCATATCGGCATAGATATCTACGGTAGCATCGTGATAAGGCATATCGGCACCAAATGGAAATTCCTTCTTCAGGAGAACCCAACCTGCCATTTTACCTGCATCTACTCGAGCTTTGTGGATCGGCATCCAAATATCTCGTTCTACTTGTGCATGATCTCTACGACCTTTACCTTCGGGAAAATCAAAATAATTGAACACGGTAACTTTGGCATTTTTAGCATCATCAGATAATACAGCCTCCATGTTGGACCAAATTTCAGATTTGACCATGGTTCTGAGTTTGTTTGTTTTCTTAACCAATGCTACTTCTTCTGAGCTAAGTAAGGATTGCCAGTTTTCAGGCATGAAATCTCCTTCCATGTAGGCTGCCAATTGTTGTTCTCCCCTAATTCTGTGGCGCGTAACATAATTATACTCTGCTGAGGTACCTGCTGGGGAAACGACCCGTACCAAAGCCCATTTTTCGTATTTTCCTCTATCGATATTGGCCTGATGAATTTTCTTCCAAACTTTTTCCAATTTGAGATAATCGCTATGATTTCCAGGCTCAACTTTTAAATAACTAATGGAATGATAAACGGTAGGAGCATCCTCCTCTGCTTTGTCTTGAGCCGAAATAATGTTGAATTGTAAGCAGAAAATAACTGCCAGAAACAAGGTTCTGTGTAACGTTTTCATGTGTTTGAATTTTATGGCGAACAGCCGCCAGTTAAGAAAATAGATTTATGAAAATCCCCTAAGGCCTATTAGAGACGGCTTTCATAAACCTGCTAAATCAAATAGGTGAATGGTACTCCAAGAGAGGTGTTATTTTGAAAGGGTTCTTCGGATGATACATCTGTTTAGTTATCTAGTTAAAATCAGAAGCGAAATTAGAGACAATGGAAAAAGGATTTAAGGACAATATTTAGGATTTGTTCCGAATAAATTCATTCAAAGAAGTAATAAAAATTAATTAAAGTCCTAATTTTCAGATTTTTAATGCAATTATTATCTTGCAATTAATTCCCGATAAATTTCATATATGCAGAAGAGTAAGCTAATCAAACTCCTTAAATCACTCAATGAAGAAGAGCTTAAACGACTAGGACGTTTCATTCGATCGCCTTTTTATGGATATAATCCTAATATCACTTTGCTATACGAATATGTCAGGAAATACTACCCCGAACTGAACTCCTCCAAACTGAATAGAGAAAAAGTGTTTGCCAAATTGTTTCCGGAAGAGCAATTTAGTTGGAACAAGTTGAAAAAACTGATGACTGCACTTTCCCAATTGGTTGAGGAATTTTTAATCACGATGGAATTGGAGCAAAATGATTTTCAAAAAAGGAAATGGCTCAATAAAGCACTTGGACGCAGGCAGGTTTATGATGCATTTGACAGGGGAACCACCCATTTGTTAGAAGAATTGGAAGAAGGTTCCAATCGCAATATGGATTTTTTTAAAGAACAATTGGAGTTATTATCGGATAGATATTTTCATCCTAAATTTAATCCATATGACAAAAAGGACCTTTCCATGGAACGAATGGGGGAATGCCTGGATAGTTATTTTGGTTTGGCAAAGATGCGCTTGGGCACAGAAATTATGGTACGCAACAGAATATTGGGAAGAAATGTCGAACAGAGGTTTTTGGATTCCTTGAGAAAAGAACGAGAAAAGGGTTGGCTAAGCAACAACCCAACCTACGAACTGTATCAACACTTGCATTCCATTTTAGAGGAAGCTGAGGGAGGCGATTTTGAAAACCTCAATCAATTATTTTTTGAAAAAGTGCATTCATTACAGCGAATTGACCAGCAGGTTTTATTTTTTCATAGCCTGAATTATATCATCCGAAAAGTTAATCAGGGAAATGCAGAATTTAGTAGCAAAGCTTTGGAATGGTACAAATTGGGATTGAATCAGGAATTGCTAATTGAACAAGGAAGGATGAGTGAAACAACTTTCGGAAACATTGTTATTTTTGGATGTCGTGAAAAACAATTTGACTGGACCAAGGCCTTTATTGAAGATTGGAAACAGTATCTGGATCCTGAAATTTTGGAGGATGCTTTTGCTTTTAACATGGCATCCTGGTATTTCTACCAAAATGAATTTGAAGATACAGTTTCATTTTTAATGAGCCACAGCTTTTCAATACCCTATCAATTGAAAGTTCGTTTGACTGAAATCAGAGCCTTTTTTGAGCAATTTTTGAAAGATGATAGTTATTATGAAGTGTTGATTGCCAAAATTCAAGCTTTTGAAAACTTCATAAAAAGGAATACATTTTTTTCAAAAAACAACCTGGAGCCTTACTTGAATTGCATCCGAATTATTGAAAAATTGACCAATAAAATTTCAAAAAGGGAAAGAAAGCATAAGATTATTGAATGGTTGGAGAACAAAACAAGATCAAGGAGAGTAATAACAAAAAATTGGTTATTTGAGAAAGCAAATAGTCTTAAATAAAAAACATGAGTCATCCCCCCAAAGGGGCAAGCTGAATTTTCAGATATTATTTTAAATCATTGAATTTCAACTTACTATGTAATATACTTTTGATGCGGGGTGCGTGTTGTGCGGTAGTCGACCCGCAACTCGCACCCCGCAACAGGTTGATTATCAAAGAATAAAAAAAAGAAAAAAACAAAAGGGTTTTTATCCACAAAATTTGGGATGATTCATGTTTGGGCTATATGATTAATCTATTAACCTCCAACAACATCCTCAATTACGATGATGTCTTCACCACCTTTCACATCTTTTAATTGCTTAATATTCAATTCATAATTTTGAAATTTTCCAAAAGCATTTACATTGTTAATTACATTTGATTTTTTCACTAAGTTTTTCATAACACAAAGGATTTTAAGGTACTGTTGGTAGCAGTACAGGTTGATTAAATAGTTATATCGCCGACTTGGAAGCAGGCATAGAAATCCCGGTCTCTTCTGTGGCAGTACCTCAGAAAAGGCAATGGTTAGGCAGATCTAATTTTAGTGCTTGGTTTTGATCAGATCCTAAACCTTTCTAATGGCAGCAAATGAAGCTACCGGGATTGAAAAAGCTTGTTGTTGTAAAATCGTAAGTAAAATTCAAGGAATGTGGTGTTCTGATGCAAGTTGTCTGAAGTGTAGCCTTAAGAGCTTACCTTTTTTCAGACTTTGTTTAGAAGAGATTTTGAGTTTTTTTAACTCAAATGAACGTGTTGAGCGAGATGGAAATGTTTACAATTGAAATGTTATTTTAATTTTAGAAGATTCATTCTTTGGCACATTTATAATTTTTGTGTGTATCGTTTGATTAATTTGACCATAGATGAACCAAAAGGGGAAAACGTGACAGGTAGGGTGACATTTTTTTAAAAAAAATAAAAAAGGGAAGGTTATTTAAAGAATGGAAGCCTAAGAATATTAAATATAAAAAATTGATTATCAGCAGTTTAATTACAATGCAATTTATTTCAATTGGAAATCATTTTTCACATCTTTTGTTCAAACAACATCTTTTTATTGAAGAAAAATAAAATTGAAACATAAGAATACCTGACTTTTAAGCTTTTTAAATTCCAATACCTTTTTTTTCTCCTTGAGCGCTTCTATTATTTCTAAAATTATTTCCAATGGATCATTTTCCTGTCCTAATAAATTCCTATCGAAATTGGTTCCCACTAACCAATTATCATTGTACAGACCTGCCCCATCAGGCTGTTAAATAGCACAAAAGATAAAATGCCAAAAATTAAAAATAGCCTGGTTCTCTTCCCTTTTGTAGAGGTGGATTTAAATAAAAGCCTAACCAAGCCTGCATATCCAAAGAGCCCAAGGATACAAGTCACAAGGAATAATATACTTTCAGCATTTGGGTCAAACCCAGACAGAAGGTTAAAGATGGCTAGAAAGGACATGACAACTAAATAAGTAGCCAGAAGGATTCCAAAAAGGATAATGATAAATTCTAAATATTTTTTCATTTCAAATAAGAGAAGCGTTCAAATACTCAAAAAAAATATATTTAAGTGGATTCCAATAACTTTTTAAGCAAGTCCATCGTCATCCCCCAGGCACCTGCAGCTTCCTCATGGCGTTTTTGTCCGTTTTCGACGGTGGCAAACCCAGACTGAGAAATATTAAGTGTGGTGACACCATTTTCATGCGTCAATACATACTCAGCAATCAAATAATTTTCAGGAATGTCCTCATAATCTCCATTAGGGTCAAAAGAAGTCATTGCCAAAACTGAATTCGGTTCAAATTTGACCACATTTCCGACCACATATACGGTTCCATCACTTGCTCCTCTCCATATTACTTTGCTTCCAACTTTCCAATCACTTACAACTTCACAACCAAACATGTATTGCTTGGTCATTTCTGGATTAATAAGCGCGTCCCAAACTTTATGAATAGGAGCGTTGATTTCGGTGCTGTGATGGTAGGTCAGGTCTTTACTCATTTTTTAATAAATTTCATATATGAGCTGGTTTCCTATGAAGAATTCAAAAACTTTATAGGAAAAAAGCTAGAAAATGATTTGTCCAAAAATCTGTACTCTTAATTTAACCAGAACCCAGCAAACCAGCAACCAGTCAACAAATATTTTCATCACCCCTTAACTTCTTCATCTTCATTAAATGGATCCCCCTCTATACTATCCTCTATGCTTTGATTTACATTTTTAAAATCAACTTTCAACACATAGCGCTTATCCAAAGAATTGATCAAAGGAGAAAACATCGTTTCCATCAATTCCGTTGCCCGTTGTTTGGATTGACCAAAAACATCACTTTCCATTACATCCCGCCGAAATTCTTTCCGCAACAGTTCGATATTGGCATTAAAATCAACCGTTCCGACTTCGCGCAGCCAGCCAATATCCAATTTGTCAAGGCGTGGAAATACATCAGTAGACAAAATCATTGGTTCGGGTAAAGTGATGGTTACAACCTTTCGGCTACTATTGAGTTGAATATCGAAATATTGGTCGAGCTTAAATCCAACCTTGGTAATGCTAACCGCTGAAACTTCCACATCAGAAGAAGAAACATTGAATCCCCAAATTTTGGTCTGCAATTGACGACTGATGGCTTTTTTGTCGCGTACCTCCATTGTTGCCAACTCTGCAATGGCTTTCTCCACCCTTTCCTCCATCAAACCTTTCGATCTTCCAAAGTCTTCAATTGCCGCTCGTTCCTTGAGTCGTTTTATCATAGGTTGTAAACCTTCGGTCAATGCAACGCCACAAGGTGTATTAGACTTATTGCCCATCACATAAATATTGCCATCATGGGTTTTCAAAATACTGATGAGTACCTGATTGATAATTGTACAAGTGTATTTGGAAGCGACCTCGTGTAATACATCTACAGCATTGATGGCTTCATTTTCATACCATACCGGAGCAAGATTGTCGGCTGTGTCCTTTAAAGCTACAAAATCATCAAAATAAAGTTTTCTTAGATATGGATGCTGCTTATTGTATTCCTTTAAAGCCAGCGACCTGGTACTATCTGGCAAATTCATTCGGGTTGTTACATGATTGAGCAATGAAACATTAAAATCGTATATTAACTCATCAAATTCTCGATTATAGCGATAAGGATTAGACAAAATTGCCAAAGCATTGTCTTCATCAATCTTTGCACGAAAATCTGCAGGCATGTATTTTATCTGAACTTCCTTTGGTACATCTGATCTAAATGCACCTTCACTATTTCCCCCTTTATAATATTTGAAATAGATAATACCAATGAGAATTATACCAGCCACATAGATCATTATTTTTGCAGTTCGGGCAAATCCACCTGCAGGAATTCTTGGTCGTGGAGGCGATTCATGATGATGATGATGTGCATCCATGTTAATGATAAATTATAGTTCAAAATGGTTTAAAAATGATTCAAAAATAGAGCATTCAGTGTATTTACCATTTTGAACAATTTTAAACAACTTTGAACAATACTTTGCCTTTCGGCAGCGAATCTACTGAAATCCTCGTTTTTGGGACAAATCAAAATGCAATATGCTGATTCTTTGTTGTTTTGATTTTTCAATAAGAAGGTTAGTTATCAGAGAGTGAGAGGATGAGAAATGTGACTTTAGCGAAGGGGCTTCTTCCTCAATTTCACATGCTCATGGCTCTCACTTTCTTTTTTCAGCTTTTCCTTACCTAATATAGTCATTTAGTCTTTTGCCTTTCCCTCAAATAAAAAATGTAATCCGTTGCTTCTATATGGGTTAAGCCTAGTTGCCTTGCCATGGTTGTAAGTTGTCCACGATGATAGGTTCCATGGTTAAAAACATGGTGAATTATTTCCCGATTCAGTTGATTGTGTTGAGCCCCAGAGGTTGTCTGGTATTGAATATTCTGGTTGAAAAAGGATTCCTCCCGTTGAGAGATAAAATCCAAAAAATCCTGGGAAGATTGTAGCATTTGTTCAAACATTACTGAGTTGCTTCCTCGAAAATTTTTACTTGGAAAAAAAGTCATAGAATGCCCTTTTAACCTTGATAGCCAAATTTGTTCGGCATCCCAAATATGTAGAAAAGTTAATTTGACTGATGGGAAGCTACTAATGATTTCTGTTTCAAGTAGATGTTCATCCAATCTGGTGAACAAGTTTACCATTTTGCGATTTGCCCAAAGATTATAGTTGGCGATGTCTTGGTATATGTTTTTCATTTTTTTCTGTTTCAGGTTGCTTTGTTGATTTAACCTGCCCAAAAATTTGGGCGGTTACGGGGCTTTGCTCAAAATTAATACTTTTGGTTCCTGATTTCCTTTTTCCATTTCTAGTTTAGCATATTTTCATGATTGTACAACATCAAACATTGAATTGTAAAGGAAGGTTGATAAACCTGGAGTATCCCATTGTTATGGGAATTTTAAATTTAACCCCTGATTCTTTTTATGATGGTGGTAAGTATGATACAGATAAGTCGATTTTGAAACAAGCTGAGAAAATGATTAAAGAAGGCGCAACAATAATTGATGTTGGAGGTATGTCAAGTCGACCGGGAGCTGAAATAGTAGAAGAAGGAGCAGAGATCAAACGAGTAATCCCTAGTATAGAATCGATTCTTCGTGAATTCCCAGACCTTATTATTTCAATCGATACGATTCGATCAAGAATTGCCAGGGAAGCTGTGGAAGCTGGTGCTTGTATTGTGAATGATATTTCTGCCGGAAAATTTGATAAGCTAATGTATCAAACGGTTGCAGGTTTGGAAGTACCCTACATTTTGATGCATATGCTGGGCAAACCAAGAGACATGCAAGTCAACCCTGTTTATGGAAATGTAGTACAGGATATACTTGATTTTTTTATTGGTGAACTAGGCAAATTACGTGGGCTGGGCATTAAAGACATTATTCTGGATCCTGGTTTCGGATTCGGAAAATCTGTAGTCCATAACTATAAACTACTCAATAATCTCCACGTTTTTAAAATGCTCGAATACCCAATTCTCACTGGAATTTCGAGAAAGTCCATGATATGCAAAGTCCTAAAGGTGAACCCTGAAAAAGCACTGAATGGGACAACCGCATTGCATATGATTGCATTACAACAAGGTTCTAAAATTTTGAGAGTACATGATGTGAAAGAAGCTATGCAGGTAATTAAATTGTGGGAAATGCTGGAGAGTTAAAATGAAAATGAAAAATTAGTGCTTTTGACATTTTCATTTTCATTTTCATTTTCATTTTCATTTTTATTGTTTTACCGTTGAAGTTGGATATACCCCGTGTACATCTGCCCTTCTCCATCTTCCAGCATGTAATAATAGGTTCCATCAGGCAGGTCTTTTCCATTGAAGTCGCCATACCAATCATTATTGTAACCATCTTTTTGATATACCATGGTTCCCCAACGACCATATACTGATAATTTGTTATTGGGATAAAATTCGATGTTTTTCACATTAAAATGGTCGTTCATACCGTCCCCATTTGGCGTCATACCTGAATAAATTATCAAATCTCGACTAACCACATCGATAATCACTATTGTTGTATCACATACTCCATTATCATCACAAGTAACCATGCACAACTGATCCATACCCAAATGCCTGCCAGAAATTATCAGACACAAGTCATCAAAAGAATCGGGGTTCTCATTAAAATCTGTAAGCGCGTTGTCAGTTGCCAAATCTTCACAAATATTTGTTAGGGAAATTGGCAACCCAGTGAGTTGATTGGTATCTAAACAAACAATTTCAGTCTCCGAAAGCACCACCTCAACAAAAATGGTATCAATATCAGGTATGCCGTCATCCAATATATTGATTAATAAAGTATCCAGACAATCAGTCGTAATATCCATTACCGCAAAAACGTATTGCCCTGGTTCAGAGTCTACCATAATGCCTTGCTGTCCATTAGCACAAACACTAAGTGGCGGAGTGTAAATAGCGCCATCCAGGAACAAAATTAAATTCGAAATATCATCCACCAATGTTGGTAAACAAATCTCGGTCACATCATCGACAGCCATGACAGAAACAGAAGATTGAGAAAATATGGCTTGACAAGGCATATCCTGGCAATCTGTATCAGAGGTCAAATCCATCAATTCATATTCACAACCCAAGCTGTCTGAAATGATCACATCATGAAATTCATCCGCTGTCAAATTATTTAAGGTATCCGTACCAGTTACTCCATTGCTCCAGACAAAATTTAAAGTGCCTGTCCCTCCCGAAGCATTCAGGATAATGGCTCCATCATTACCCTCACAAGATTCAGGAATGGTTTCTACTCCAATATCCCAAGGAGTCGGTCCTTCGATTTCAACTTGCAAGGTAGCTTCGCAATCCCCCAATTGTTGAATTACATTGTAAATGCCAGGTGCCAGGTTTACCAAGCTGGTATCAGTTGTCATTCCAACCAATAATCCTGACAGATCTGTAACAAAATAGGAAGAGCCATTCACTGCTACTATTCCTGCTTCAAGGTCGTCAGGACAAACTGCATGTGTAATGTCCACGGAATCAGGACTTAGTTGAGGAGTCACTATATCAGCTAATTCAACCAGGAAATTAAGTTGACATCCAATAGAGTCTGTAATGACTATTTGCACATCTTCATCGTATAAGCCGGTAATACAACCTATTGAAAGAATTGAATCAGCGGGAGCAATTCCAAAGTTGGTGCTCACCGTGAAATAAGGGCTTGTCCCGAAAATTTCCAAACAAATCTCCGCGTCTGAAATTCCGCAACCACTTGGGGGATTGCCCACAGCAATTACTGAAATACTATTGGTGGAATAAATTGGGAAAGTTGCTTCATCGGTGCAATTGTTCTGATTATTGATAATCACCAATTGATAATCACCAACCGGCAAATTATCCAATGAGGTCATCGTACCACCATCAATCGTTCCAGTTTGTTGGCTATTCCCATTGAGTAATAATTCATAATCAAAAGTCGTTTGCCCCTCAACTGAAAAGGCAACAGTACCTGTATTACCCTGACAATCTATATTTAAAATGTTATCAATGACTAAAACAGGCGCTTCAGGCTGTTCTAAAACAAAGGAGTTTGAAGCAGAACAACCGAATCCATCAGTTACCGTTACAAAATAAGTTCCGGCTTCCAAATTAGATAAAGAATCAGTTAAAGGTAAGGTATCACCTTTATCATTTTCCCATATAAAAGTATTGGTAGGATCAATGTTCGTCAGGGCAAGGATTCCATCACCTCCATCACATGAAGGTTGAACTATATTCACCGTTTGGACATCAGGTGGAGCTGTTGCCCCTCCAACAGTAAATACCATGGATTCAAAACAACCATTATCGTTGTTGGTAATCGTAAAATTATAGTCTCCGGTTCCAAGTCCAGTTTGGTTCAACACATCGGAAACAGTGTTACCTCCTTCCCAATTGAATGAATAATCACCTGAATTGGAAAGTGTTATAGTAATCTCTCCATTTTCTTCCATACAACCTGAGGCATTGGTGATTGCTTCAGTTACATCTGTTTCGATATCATTTATCATAATACTAGATCCACTTGTAGCGTCGCAACCACTTTCAGAAACCAATAAATCAATATCCTGCATTCCAGTTTCTGTCCACATAACCATAATGGTTGCACCTTCAGGTCGACTGGATGTTGCATTACTCATTGAGGTAATAGTTCCTGAACCAACATCCCAATTCAGGGTACCATCTGCACTCGCATTACCCAAATAACTGATTTCTACTTCAGTATTCATACAGCCTTGAACTGGTGCAGCATAGGTAGTTGTAGGAATATCTACGATGTTCATCTCGAATTCTTCAATCACAATACATCCGCTCATTCCCATAATTTCTACACTAAAAGTAGAAAGGTTACCCGTAGCTACCGCCTCAAAAGTTGCAATTGACCCATCAATTACGGTATTGGTAAAATCTCCAGTTCCTTCCACATTAAAAGCCATAACTGGTTCGGTAATTTCAATACTCACCTGTACGTTTGCTCCACCACAGGAAGTTTGATCAGCTATCGGTGTCAAAACATTTGGACCATTGGGCTCCAACAAGCTCACCTGAGTTGGAAATTCATCCTCACAACCCAAACCTGCTCTAACCTTAACTGTATAGTTTCCAGCCTCAACCGCATTGAAAACAGGGTTATCCTGCCAGGTCTGACCTCCATCAATGCTGTATTCCAAACTAAGGGTGGCAGTAGCATTCACAGTTATGGTTCCATCTGAACCACCACATGAAGTTGGATCAGTGGATGTAACATCTTGAAGTTCGATATCACAAGGACCAAGAGGACAATCCATTACCGGAGAAGTAGAAATACAAATAGGCAAATCTGCTCCACCGAAACCAGAAACAGTCATTTGTTGTCCCACATTTGCATTTAAGCTATTGGGGGGATAAAAAGGGTCGGTTTCATTATCCATATAAAATAATACACCGCCAGTGCAATCTCCAACATTTTCAAAAGTAAACAAGGGTAATTTTACCCCATCATCGAATGTAATTAACTGGGTTCCTGGACTAGTAAGGTAAAAGGAAATATAATCGTGAGCTGTATCTTCAACAGGCGCTGTATAGGTTGAGGCAACATCAAATGTCACCCCAGAAATTAAATTTACGATGCTTCCTGGCTGGAAACCACCGGTTGTCACTTTAATTGTAATTTGAGTAGAAGCGGTAATATTATTTGGAAAAGTCCATGTTGTTTTTGGTCTGATCGAAACCTGATAAACATCCCCTGGCAATTTATCCAATTCAAAAGTGACCAAACAATCTGAAGGTCCCCCTGTACAATCTTCAGTTAGAATATAGGTATTTATTAGGGTTTCGCAATTGGTCGTAAGGTTTCTGACCAAAGTGGGATAGGTACCTGCTGGTAAATTAGTCCAGGTACTTGAAGGCTGCCAGCTTAAACCATTATCATGACTGTACTCTAGAGGTTCACCATTTTCACTGGTTGCTTCAACAGTAATCGTACCGTCCGACAAACCACAACCTGGGTTGGTAAAATCCTGAGAGAGCACTATGGCTGCCAATGGAGCATCCATTTCCAATAAACCCCATTCTTCTGTGCAAATACCTGCATTATCTCTAACTTGAATGTCAAATATTTCTCCTGCTGCCAATCCGGTAAATAATCCATCACTTTGCCAATTATCACCTCCGTCAATGGTATATTGTAAAGTAAATATTGGGCTTGTTGCAGTTATCGTAATGGTACCATCAGCAACTCCACACATGGTAGGAGGAGTCTGGGAAACATCTAAAATGTCAATATTGTCACAATCTACAACTACACCACCTCCATTTCCACCACCAGGATTTTCACAATCAGCAGCTCCAGTAGCATAGTTTCCTGTATAAGCATTTACACCAACACCAGCGCCTATCACCCCCATTTGATTTCCAACATTCACATTTTGAGAATTGGGAGGGAAGAATGGATCAAGGTTATTTTCGAGTAATTCCAGAGCTCCTGTACAATCTCCACTATTTTGAAAAGTAAATAAAGGTGCTTCTACGCCCATTTGAAATGGGATAGCAGTTGTAGCGCCTTGCAGACCAAAAATAATATAGTCCATTCCGGGATTTTCCAATGGAGCAGTTACATTGGTATTATTGGTCCACAAACCATTGATGCTGTTGACATTACTTACTTGAAATCCACCAGTGGGAACAATAAGTGAAACCTGTGCTGTGCTCACGGTATTAAAAGGAGCCGCCCAGGTTGCATCAGAACGGATAGATACTTGATAGGTAGTCTGATCAGATAATAACTTTACTTTAAAGGCTACCTGAGAGAAAGAAGGATAGCCGAATAGGACTATGAGTATAAGGGTAATTGTTCGCATCATTCTGTCCTAGTTTTGTTTTTTGTTGCCTTAAATTTTAGGGGGAAGATTCAAAATTGGGAGGATAGAAATAGTAATACAAAAGGGGAGGATGAGTGATTAATTGCAAAAAAGAAGCCAAAGTTTTGTTATTATTTTTTATTTAAATATGAATCCCAAAAAGATTTTTAGCAGGATCGGATTCCATATTTCATTATTTGATATTCCTTTCTTAATTTTAAACTTCTTAATACCCTTTCACATTTATTCACCCACAATTCGAAATTATCTTCTTATGGCAATTTTCAATCTTACTGTAAACGGCAAAAAACAACAGGTTGATGTAGATGCAGATACCCCCATTCTTTGGGTCTTGCGAGACAACCTGAATCTCCTTGGCACCAAATACGGCTGCGGAATCGCACAATGTGGAGCTTGTACAATCCATATGGATGGAAGCCCAATGCGTTCTTGTTCTATTCCAATTTCTAGTGCTGAGGGCAAAAAATTAACGACTATTGAAGGCTTATCTGAAGACGCAAGTCATCCACTCCAGGATGCCTGGCGTGAACACGATGTTCCACAATGTGGTTATTGCCAGGCAGGACAAATCATGAGTGCTGCTTCCTTGCTTAAAGAAAATGGAAATCCTTCCGATCAAGATATCGATCAAGCCATGAACGGCAACCTCTGCCGTTGTGGTACATATACAAGAATTAAAGCTGCTATCAAAACTGCAGCGGGTAACATGTAGTAAAAGATGGTTCTCACCTTTTCATTCACAATTCATCATTCTTAATTCAAAATTGAAACAATGACTTTAATAAAAACTAAATATAATCGCAGATCATTTTTAAAAGCCTCCGCTGCTGCAGGTGGTGGATTTGTTTTGGGCTTTAGTTGGTTTGCCTCCTGCTCACCTACTGTCGAACAAATGAAAGCCATGCCTTCTGAATGGTTTGATATAAATGCATTTCTAAAAATAGGTGATACGGGTATCGTAACCATTATGTCTCCAAATCCTGAAATTGGACAAAACATCAAGACCTCCATGCCCATGATTGTTGCTGAGGAACTGGATGTTGACTGGAAAGATGTGATTGTTGAGCAAGCTCCACTTAATACGGATATATTTACTCGTCAGGTTGCTGGAGGAAGTCAATCCATTCGCCAGGGTTGGGAGAGTCTTAGAATGGCTGGGGCAACTGCCAGAAAAATGTTGGTAGATGCTGCAGCAAAACAATGGGGTATAAGTGCTTCCGATTGCACTACAGAAGGAGGAGTCATAAGGAATAACAAGGGAGAAACGCTGGGATATGGAGCCGTTGCTTCTGTAGCTGCCACAATGGAAGTTCCCGAAGAAGTTAACTTGAAAGATCCTTCAGAATTTAAGATTATAGGCAAGGCTACTACCAATGTAGACATGGAAGGAATTATCACAGGAAAACCACTTTTCGGATTAGATTACAAACGAGAAGGAATGTTGTATGCCTGTGTGCTTCGGCCTCCTGCTTTCGGTAAAAAGTTGGTTTCTTTTGATGATTCCGAAGTGAGGAAAGTTAATGGAGTACAGGATGTTTTCAAATTCACCGTAAAAATGAAAGAGGGAAATGATCTGGATAAAGTAGCTGTTTTGGCAAGTTCAACTTGGGCAGCTATAAAAGGACAAAAAGCCTTAAAAGCTGAATGGGAAGATGACAGTCCCCTTGAGAATACAACTTATCACGATGAAAAAATGATCAATTTGCTAAATACCAAGGCCAATGAACCAAGAAGAGCCGATGGAGATTTTGAAGGAGCTGCTGCCGAAGCAGATCAGGTTATTGAAAGGGTTTATGAGGCGCCATTTTTGCCACATAACTGTATGGAACCCATGAATTTCTTTGCTAACGTTACAACAGAAAAAGCAGAATTGGTGGGACCGATACAAACCCCTGAATGGACACAAAATAGAGTTGCTGAATTATTAGGGCGAGATAAAAAAGACGTCACCATTGATATGACCCGAATGGGAGGAGGATTTGGAAGAAGATTATATGGAGATTTTGTTTTGGAAGCTGCTGCTATTTCAAATCAGGCTCAAAAGCCAGTTCAGGTGATTTATACCAGAGAAGACGATATGGCAGCTGGAACTTATCGGCCAGGTTCCAAATATAAATTCAAAGCAGCATTGAAGGATGGAAATATTACAGGTTATCATTTGGTCGGGACAGGAGTGAATATGAGAAATTCAACCCGTGAAAATAACTTTCCAGCCTGTGCCATTGATAATTACCTGGTAGAGTCTCATAATTTGCCAAGTAATATCACCACAGGTGCCTGGCGTGCCCCCGTCACCAATTTTTTAGCCTATGCCGAACAAGCTTTTTTAAGTGAAGTGGCCAACGAATTAGGGGTGGATGCTGTTCAATTGCGATTGGACTTATTGGAAAGAGCAATTGCCAGACAGGCAGAGATTGACAACGAAACTGAGGCCGCTTTAGCTGAAGTGACAGGTGAAACAGAAGAAGCCATCGAAAAAGCCAAATCTGACATCACACGTAGAGGGGAAAGACAGAAAGGTTATGATGCCAAAAAAATGGCTGGTGTGATTAAACTTGCTTCTGAAAAAGCAAATTGGGGAAAAGCACCAGAGGGAGTTGCCCAGGGAATTAGTGCCTATTACTCTCACAATACTTATGTAGCAGAAATTGCCGAGGTAGTGATGGATAATGGAAAACCAAGGTGTCAAAAAATGTATTGTGCAATCGATTGCGGCATTGTCATCAATCCTGTTGGAGCCAAGAATCAGGTTGAAGGGGGAATCATTGATGGATTGGGGCATGCAATGTTTGGCAATTTCACCTTTGAGAATGGTCAGGCACAGCAAAATAACTTTAACACATATAGGATGATTCGGATGTCAGAGGCTCCCGAAGTTGAAGTTCACTTTGTGGAAAGTACAGAAGATCCTACAGGTCTGGGTGAACCAACCCTTCCTCCAGCAGGAGGTGCTTTGGCCAATGCGATTTTTAATGCAACAGGTAAACGCTTGTACAAGCAACCATTTGTGAATCAGGAAGAGATTTTAGGGTAAATAATTAAACTCAGATTAGTATTTTTTTATAAACCTGCCAGGTTTCATTATTCCCATTATTGTAATTAAATTATTTTGAATTTCAGTAATTGGGATTGGTAAACCTGTCAGGTCTTTATTTAATAAAAATGACACAAATTTCATTTCTTCAATCTCCTACGATAGATAAAGTGGGCGTAGAAGATCGAGTCGCAAGGTTTACAAGTCGAAGTATCAAAAAAGATTCTAAGGTTCATGCATTAAAAATGGCCCTAAGCATGATTGATTTGACGACTTTGGAAGGAAAGGATACACCTGGAAAAGTAAAACAATTGTGTTATAAAGCGGCACATCTTCATGATAGCTTTCCAGGGATTCCGCAGGTGGCTGCGGTTTGTGTCTATCCAACCCTTGTACGAACTGCTAAGGAAGCCTTAAATGGTACAAACATCAATGTAGCAGCTGTTGCGACGGCATTTCCAAGTGGCCAAGCTCCCTCCAATGTAAAAATTGAAGATACCAAGTTTGCCGTATCCGAGGGAGCTGATGAAGTTGATATGGTTATCTCCAGAGGCAAATTTTTAAAGGGCGAGTACAATTTCGTTTTTGATGAAATTGCGGCTGTGAAGGAAGCCTGTGGAAAAGCTCATTTGAAGGTAATTTTGGAAACCGGAGAATTAAGTACGCTGGATCAGGTAAGAAAAGCAAGTGATATAGCTATGCTGGCAGGAGGTGATTTTATAAAAACATCCACAGGGAAGGTAAGCCCTGCTTCTACAATGCCTGTCACCTTGGTCATGTTAGAGGCCATCAGAGATTATTTTTACAAAACGGGTAAAATGATCGGTATGAAGCCAGCTGGAGGAATCCGTAAAGCAAAGCAAGCCATTCAATATTTGGTAATGCTACGAGAAACCCTGGGACAAGCCTGGCTAAGTCCTGATTATTTCCGTTTTGGAGCTAGTAGCCTGGCAAATGATGTTTTGATGCAAATTGTAAAACAGGATACAGGGGTATATCAATCAATGGATTATTTTTCAAAAGATTGAATTCAGTTTTAAGGTGAACAGTTTTGAGCCAAACCTTTATTTAGATATCTTTAAATTAAAATCATGATATTATGACATTGATTGCGGCAGCTCAAAAGGTAAAAAGGTGGACGGCAGAGGATTATTTAGATTTTGAATTCAAAAGCAAAATACGTAACGAACTAATTAACGGAAAATTAATCCCAAGGCCTTACACATCTCCCAATCATGGAAGAATAGTTTTTAATATTTCAGGTATACTTTACAACTTTTTTATCGATAAAATATCTGAAGTATTTACAGAAAGTAGAATGATATACTCCAAGGTTTGTGAAGATTTTTATTATCCTGATGTAGTTATCACTGACGGAAAACCTCTCCATGAGAAACATAAAAACAATATGTTGATAACTACTAACCCATCTGTGCTAATCGAAGTGCTATCTTCCTCAACGGAAATTAAGGATCGAAGAGAAAAATTGCCCTGCTATCAAGCAATCCCCTCATTGAATCAATATATTTTAGTTTCTCAAAACGAAACAAGAGCTGAAATATATGAAAAGGACGGGAAAAAGTGGATCTATAAAAATTATCAAAATTCAGAAGATATCATAAAAGTTGACGGATTAGAAATCACCTTAAAAGATATTTATCAAAAAGTAGATTTTGAGATTTCCGAAATTGAGGAGGATTAAACCATATCTTCTTAAATGAATTGAGAAATGTGAAAGATTTTGAAAATTTTTCACATTAATATTTTCCAAAATACATGTCTACAAAAACTAACAATTCTTTAAATTTCAATACCGATTGGGAATATTCACCAGCACCGGAAAATAGAGATCATATTCAGCTCAAAAAGAAATATGACTTATTTATTGATGGCAAATTTGTCAAACCAAAAAGTGGAAAATATTTTGCGACCCTAAACCCAGCAACTGGTGAAAAACTGGCAGACGTTGCAGAAGCGAATAAAGCAGATGTAGAAAGGGCAGTAAAATCCGCCAGAAAAGCTTATGACAAATATTGGTCAAAAATGTCGGCAAAGGACCGGGGTAAATACGTTTACCGTATAGCGAGGATGATCCAGGAAAAAGCCAGAGAGCTGGCCGTTATTGAATCGCTGGATGGAGGAAAAGCCATCCGAGAGTCCAAACAAGTGGATGTGCCACTTGCTGCCGCTCACTTCTTTTACTATGCTGGTTGGGCGGACAAATTAAATTATGCTTTCCCTAATCGAAAATCAGAGCCCTTAGGCGTCGCTGGGCAAATTATCCCATGGAATTTCCCTTTGCTAATGGCTGCCTGGAAATTGGCTCCGGCCCTGGCAACTGGAAACACCGTTGTATTAAAGCCCGCGGAGACCACGCCATTGACTGCTTTGAAATTGGCGGAAATCATTCAGGAAGCAGAATTACCTCCTGGAGTGGTAAATATGGTAACTGGAGCTGGAGAAACTGGAGCCGCAGTCGTTAGTCATCCTGACGTTGATAAAGTTGCTTTTACTGGTTCTACAGAAGTAGGCAAAATGATACAAAAAGCCGTTGCAGGTAGTAAAAAGAAAGTGACATTAGAACTAGGCGGAAAGGCGGCCAATATCATTTTTGAAGATGCCACAATTGATCAGGCAGTTGAAGGCATTATTAATGGTATTTACTTTAATCAAGGTCACGTTTGTTGTGCTGGCTCCCGATTATTTGTTCAGGAATCAGTTGAAGATATAGTCATTCAGAAGTTGAAAGACAGGATGGAAACTTTAATTGTAGGAGACCCTCTGGACAAAAACACAGATATTGGAGCCATTAATTCTCAAAATCAATTAGACACCATTCAAAAATACATTGAAACTGGGAAAAAGGAAGGAGCTGAGTTTTATGAAAGTTCATGTCCTATTCCTCAAAATGGAGGATTTTGGTGTCGTCCCACCTTATTTCTGAATTGTTCTCAATCTCATAAAATTGTGCAGGAAGAAATTTTTGGACCTGTGCTGGCCGTGCAATCATTTCGAACGATTGACGAAGTCCTGGACAAAGCCAATAACACTTACTATGGTCTGTCTGCTGGAGTTTGGACTGATAAAGGTTCTAAGATATTCAATTTAACCACCAAATTACGAGCGGGGGTTATATGGGCAAATACTTATAATAAATTCGATCCAACTGCCCCTTTTGGGGGTTATAAAGAAAGCGGATTTGGAAGAGAAGGTGGTTTACATGGATTGGCACCGTATTTAAAATTAAACTAAGCATGTTAGGACTCAGAACTTGTGGATATAAAGTACCTGACTTAAATAAAGCTAAAGAGTGGTACACCCAAGCATTCCAAACTTCTCCCTATTTTGATGAACCGTTTTATGTAGGATTCAATATAGCGGGATATGAACTGGGCTTACTACCAGAGGAAATGCCAAAAACTCCTAAAACAGCGAATGTGGTAACTTACTGGGGTGTAAAAAATATTGATAGTGAATATCAAAGGTTTTTGGATTTAGGAGCCAAGGAACACGAAAAACCAATGAATGTGGGAGGAGAATTGATGGTAGCAAGTGTAAAAGACCCCTGGGGTAATGTGATTGGATTGATTTATAACCCCTATTTCAAATTACCCTGACGGTTGCCTTAAATAATGAGAATCTTTGAGAAACAAACAAGACAGGATCCACATGATAATTTTCTGTCCATTTACTGCTAACACTATTTATCTTTAGCAATCTTCATAATAATGATGTCAGCAGAACAATAATATGATTATGAAAAACTTAAAGGATAAAACTGTTGCCCATACTGCTAATGTACAATCCAATGGTCATGAAGAGCCAGGTGATCATTTATCTATTCTTAAGACCTACAAATTGTACATAGGTGGGAAGTTTCCTAGAACTGAATCTGGACGTTTTTTTAAGCTTAAAGATGCAGACGGAAAGACATTGGCTAATATTTGTAGAGGATCCAGAAAGGACTTTCGGATGGCTGTTGTTGCAGCAAGAGGTGCACAAAATGGTTGGGCAGAACGTTCTGCTTATAATCGCGGTCAGATTTTGTATCGAATTGCAGAAATGCTGGAAGGAAGGAAAGGGCAGTTTTTTGAAGAATTACAATCTGTAGGATATGCATATTCAGAAGCAAAGTCTGAAGTACAAGCAGCTATTGATCGAATAGTTTATTACGCAGGCTGGGCTGATAAATACCAACAGGTTTTTAGTGCTGTAAATCCAGTGGCTTCTTCCCATTTCAATTTTTCAGTTTTAGAACCCATGGGTGTAATTGCAACCTTTTCATCTGAAAACAGCGGTTTTTTGGGTTTAATTTCTGCTATTATGCCGGCTATTGTAGGTGGAAATACCGTCATCGTCCTGGCATCAACTCATCAACCACATTGTGCAATTTCCTTTGCGGAGGTGTTACATACCTCTGATTTGCCTGGTGGAGTAGTAAATATTTTAACGGGCTATCGAGCTGAATTAATTGGTCATTTCTCAACCCATAAGGATGTCAATGCATTGAATCTCTTTAGCGAAAACGAAAAGGAAATCAAAACTGCCACTCAAAATTCCATTGAAAACTTGAAAAGAATCCGGACTTATAGTGATTCAGAATGGAATTCCGAAAAAGGACAAAACCCTTATTTCATTAAAGATTTACAAGAAGTAAAGACCACCTGGCATCCAGTAGGTGTATAAAAAAAGTTCAAGATCAGAAAAGACAATTTTCTTGATCTTGAACTTGTCACTTGAACTTAATATTAATTACCAGGTTTGTGGCAATTTCAAAGTCAACTCTGAAGGCGTACACAAAAAGAAGCAAATGGTTTCATTGTAAATGGGGTGTGTATAGCAAATCCATCGGCTGTTCCAGCCATCTGGACATCCAATATCCAAGTTTAATGTAGTGGGCTCTCCATCTTTTAATTTTAATACTCGACCTCTTTTGGTTTTGATTTCAAACCCGTGAATTTTAAAGTTTTTTCCTCTTTTGGTGGCGACCATACATAGTTGGTTTCCTGTTCGAGGGTTGCTGGCGATGGGGTTACATCCGGTTTTGATTTTATCAGCATCGATTTTTAAAATAGAATTTCCAGAAGATGGGCTAACTCCACTTAAATTCATAGAGATCATTTCTGTTTCAAATTGAGCATTGGTTTCTGGGCAAATAAATAATCCTGCAGTTAAAAACAGGCTGAAAACAAAGAATTTCAATTTCATGATTGGTTGTTTTTAATGGTTTTAAAATGGTTAAAAAAATGATTTGAATAAAATTGTCGGGAAGAAGTGTTTGGGTATTTATGGATGTACCCAGAGGTAAGGTTCTTTTTGAAAAAATTCAGGATAGGTTGGTTTGCTGGGTGCTGGTTATTGGTTGTCCAGAACCCAGAACCCAGTAACCAGTAACCGAGATTAATCTACAATATCCAATATCAATTTTGGAGCAATAATCTTTTGATTTTCAATAGTGTAAGCTTTTCCTATCATTTTAATTCCGAGTTCTAATTTATTTTCAGAATTAGAATAGAGGGTAGCTAGTTTTTCGCTTTCCTCTACTCTATCGCCTATTTTTTTATGTAAATATATTCCTGCCGTTAAATCTATTTTATCTTCTTTTTTTTCTCGACCTGCTCCTAGCTGCATCGCAGTTTGTCCAATAACCCTTGCATCCAGTTTGGTCAAATAACCTGATTTCGGACTATTATAATTAATAGTATATTTGGATATAGGCAAAGAATTTGGTTCTTCGACCTGTTCTGAATTTCCTCCCTGGTTTTGAACCAAAGCTTTCAGTTTCTCTATCGCTTCTCCTGATTCAATTTTTTCTAATAATATCTTTTGAGCCTCAGTTACAGTTTCTGAAAGATTTGAAAGGATTAACATCTGAGCCCCTAATACCAAACATAGTTCTAACAAATCTCTAGGACCATTCCCTTTTAAAGTTTCAATTGCTTCTTTTACTTCCAAACTATTGCCAACTGTATTTCCCAGTGGTTGCTCCATTTGGGAAATTACAGCTACAATTTTTCGATCCATCTTATTCCCAATCTCCACCATTAAGCTGGCCAATTCTTTTGCTTTTTCAGGATCGGGCATAAATGCACCCACACCCGTTTTCACATCCAAAACCATCGCATCGCACCCTGTTGCAAGCTTCTTACTCATTATGCTCCCTGCAATCAAAGAAATATTATCAATAGTTCCTGTAACATCTCTTAAACCATATAAAATTTTATCAGCTGGAACCAAATTTTTTGATTGTCCTCCCAGTGCTAGCCCAGATTTATGAACATTGGCAATCAATTCTTTTTCGGAAAGTTGATATGAAAATCCTTCGAAAGCCATCAATTTATCCAATGTGCCCCCAGAGAAGCCCATTGCCTTTCCAGACATTTTGGCAATTTTACCTCCAGCAGCTGCTACCAAAGGCAATAAGACCAATGTAGTTTTATCTCCCACCCCCCCTGTACTGTGTTTATCAACCTTAATCCCAGGTATAGGAGACAAATCTATTACTTCACCTGAATAGGTCATCGCACTGGTCAATTCAACGGTTTCTTCCTTGTTCAATCCATTAAACCAAATTGCCATTAACAATGCAGAAGTCTGATAATCTGGAATTTGATTTTTGGAAATGCCCTCAATAAAAAATTGGATTTCTTCCTTGGTAAGTGTTGCACCATTTCTCTTCTTCAAAATAATATCGACCATCCTCATAGTCCTCAGTTGTCGGTTGTGAGTTGTCGTTTGTCAGTTGTCCTTAATGAGATTATTGACAACCAAAAACCGACAATAGATTGCAGATTGAAGATAACAGGATATCATATCTTTTCTATTATTCCAGAAACTAATTTGATAAAATTGGGGCGGGCTTTGGCTGCGGTTTCGACTACTTCTTCATGTGTTAATTCTACTCCTGGATTGTTAAGCGGTACATCCGTTATGCAGGAAATACCCAGAGATTTGATGCCTGCGTGATTGGCAACAATAACTTCTGGAACTGTTGACATGCCCACAGCATCTACGCCAATTACTCTTAAGTAGTTTAATTCTGCATGTGTTTCATAGGTTGGACCACTTACAGCGGCAAAAGTTCCTTCAAACATATCCAGATTTATTTCTTTTGCAACTTTTCGGCCTAATTCTATTAAATCCGGGTCATAGGCTTTAGACATATCAGGGAAACGAACACCTAGCTCCTCAAAGTTTTCACCCATAAGCGGATTGTCTCCCATCAAATTGACGTGATCTTTAATAAACATCAGAGATCCTGCATAATGAGGTTCCCTAATTCCTCCACAAGAGTTGGTGACAATTAATTTTTCAATCCCCAATTTTTGCATGACCCTCACCGGAAAAGTGACTTCTTTCATCGTATATCCCTCATAGTAATGTACTCTTCCCTGCAATGCCAAAACAATCTTGCCTTTCAATTTTCCAATTACAATCTGGCCCTGATGACCTTCAACGGTAGAAACTGGAAAGTGAGGAATATCTTCAAAGGGAAAGCAATCTGGGTCGACGATATGATCTGCCAGCATGCCCAATCCAGAGCCGAGTATTAATCCAAGTTCAGGACTATATTTGGTTTTTCCTTTGAGGTATTCTACTGCCTGATTTATCTTTTGAAGGTAATTCACTGGATAATTTTTGGATGATGAATGATAAATGTTCTAGTATGAATTCATTCGTCATTCATCATTTATAATTCATCATTCGAAATTAGAGCTAGTGCAATTTTGAGGAAATTAAGTTTAAAAATTCGTTCCTCGTCTCTACATTTTCAAAAACGCCTGTGAAAGCAGAGGTCGTCGTAACTGAGTTTTGTTTTTGAACACCTCTCATCATCATGCAAAGATGACTTGCTTCAATGACTACTGCTGCTCCAAAGGGGTTCAATGTTTTTTGAATGCAATTCAATATTTCTCCGGTTAATCTTTCCTGTACTTGTAATCTCCTTGAAAATACATCAATTACACGGGGGATTTTGCTTAATCCCACAATATAGCCATTTGGAATGTATGCAACGTGAGCTTTGCCAAAAAAAGGCAACATATGGTGCTCGCAGAGGGAATAAACTTCGATGTCCTTGACAATCACCATTTCACTATACTCCTCTTTAAACATCGCAGAGCGAAGGATTTTTTCAGCGTCCATTTTATAACCTTGGGTTAAAAACTGCAAGGCTTTCGCAACTCTTTTTGGAGTTTTGGCTAATCCTTCACGCTCAGGATTTTCACCTAATTTAAGCAAAATATCATTATAAGAATCAGTGAGCTCAGAAGTGATTTGTTTATCGTAATTCTCTTTTTTTTCGTAGGACATGAAGGGATTGGAATTGGTTTGAAATCAGATTACAACTAGTTAACCAATCATCAGGCATTTGGTTTACTCTCCAAAATATTCCACGTAGATATTTTCTGTTTCATACAGTTTAATACAGTGCAATTGACATCCCTGAATATTGGGCTCCAATTGTTTCCAAATTTGGATTACCAGGTTCTCTGTGGTAGGTTGCATACCTTTTGGTAAAAAATCAACGTCGAGATTGAGATTGGAATGATCTAGCTTATCTACAACATATTCTTTGATAATTTTACTGAGTTTTTTCACATCAATGATAAAACCAGTAACAGGATCAGGGCTGCCTTTCACGGTCACGAACAAGTCATAGTTGTGCCCATGCCAGTTTTTATTGGAGCATTTACCAAAGACTTCGCGATTCTTTTCTTCACTCCATTCATCCACCCACAATTTGTGTGCTGCATTGAACCTTTCTCTTCTTGTCAGGTAAACCATTTTTTAGATTTGTTTTTTGAATGATGAATGATGAATTTTATTTGGTCCAAAACTCATTTTTCAAAAACGGCTGCAAAAGTACGATTTGTTGAGAAATTATGGTATTGCAAAATCATAAATACCAATTACCTGATTCTAAATATCCTTTATCTTCTCCTGGTTCCCATTTATCTAAATTTAAGTGCACAACATTTTTCATTTTCTGAATATTGTCGCAAATAATCAAAAATTCTAACTTCGCTGCCATAAAAATTTCAAAACTTTTGCCCGAAATCACTCGTTTAAGTACCAATTACCAAATTTCCAATACTTTTTTCATGGATTTTGTTGTAAAGCCTGATTTTAGAGAGAAATTGTATCAGTTTGTGACTACACGTGTGGTGTATCATACTTTTTTCTGGGTTTTTGTATTATTTGCATTAACTTTTATTGAGTCTCAAAATGCCGAAAGTAGTTTCTTTTTTAATTTCAGCAACAACTTAATCCGGCTATTTATTTTTTGTCTGATTGTTTACTTCAACCTAAATTACCTGATCCCTAACTATTTAACTCAAAAAAAATTCTTTACCTATTTAGCACTATTAATACTTTCTGTAATCATCATAACGCCCTTAGAGGACCTAATTTTATATTTCAAATTTCACAATTATCCAGACTTGCAAAATGCATTGGTCCAGGACCTGAATGTTTCGTTTATCCCAAATTTTGTGTTAGCTGGTTCATCTACCATTTTAAAAATTGTATCTGATTGGGTGAGGCATTTGCGGGAACGACAGGAATTGCATACCCAAACGATGCAATCTGAATTGCGTTTTTTAAAGTCTCAGATAAATCCCCATTTTTTGTTTAACACTTTGAATAATCTCTACGCTTTAACTTTGAAAAAATCGGATGAAGCTCCGGAAATTGTGATTAAGCTTTCTGAAATGATGCGTTATATGCTGTATGAATGCAATGAAAAACAGGTGCTGTTAAGTAAAGAGGTGCACTATCTTAGAAATTATTTGGATTTGGAAAGTTTAAGGCAAGGAAAAAATGTTGAGATTAATTTTGATGTTTCTGGAAATATTAGCGACCAAAATATTGCTCCGCTCATGTTTATCCCTTTTCTTGAGAATAGTTTCAAACATGGGTTAAACAATCACATTTCCAAAGGGTTTGTCAATATCAAACTAGATGTAGCCGATAATAATGTTTATATGTATATTGAAAATAGCAAACCTGAAACGATGCCCAAACCTACAAGGAGAAGAAGTGGAGGTATTGGTTTGGTAAATGTGCGAAGGAGACTGGATTTGCTTTATCCAGGAAAGTATACATTAAATATTCAGGACAAACCTAATACTTATGCAGTAGAAATGAACATTGACTTAGAATAATTTAAAATCCAAACTTAAATTGAAAACAATCAGGTGAGGAGCCAGGGGTTCGGAAAAGGGAGTAACCCTATTTACTGAACTCCAAACTCTAAACTCCAACATTAAACAATATGATAAATACCATCATCGTAGATGACGAACCTCTTGCTCTCGATGTTTTGGAAACCTACATTGAGAAAATGCCTGAATTGAACCTTGTCCAAAAATGCAACAATGCGCTGGAAGCCAATGAGGCTTTGAAAAAGCATGATATCGACTTGATGTTTTTGGATATCCAAATGCCTCAATTGACTGGGATTGATTTCCTAAAAACCCTTTCTAACCCTCCACTAGTTGTCTTTACAACTGCTTATGATAACTATGCAATTGAAGGATTTGAGCTAGACGCCTTGGACTATTTGTTAAAGCCTATTTCCTTGGAAAGATTCATGAAAGCAGCCAATAAGGCAATTGATCAAATCAATCTTCAGAACAAAGAAACTGCGGTAGAAGTTACTCCTGGAGAAGATTTTATATTTGTTAAAGCAGACAAAAAGTTGATCAAGGTCAAATATGCAGATATATTGTATATCGAAGGTTTGAAGGATTATGTAATTATCCGGATAGAAGAGGGTAAAAGAGTTATCACACTTCAAACGATGAAGAGTCTGGAATCTAAATTACCTTCCAACCTATTTAAACGAATACATCGTTCATACATCGTTGGCATCAACAAAATAGAAGCGGTACTAGGTAATATGGTAGAAGTAACTGAAAAAGGGCAGAAAAAACATTTGCCAGTTGGAAAAAATTATCGTGAAGAGTTACTGACTTTAATAAATAAAAATAGACTATAAAAAATAAATTGCTCAAGGTTCAAATCTCCTTTTTCAAAATTTGAGCCTTGAGCTTTTTCAAACAAAGAACTTCAACTCTCCTTCCTGATTTTGTTTGAATTACCCTACACATTAAAACAAAAGTGCCAACAAATCCTGGGCACAAAAATCCAATCAGTAAAGTACGTTGGTGGTGGAAGCATCAATCAAGCCCGCCTTTTAGAAACCAAAACTGGGCAATACTTCTTAAAAATGAACTCCAACTCTGATGCTATGGAAATGTTTGAAACTGAAGCAAAAGGTCTGGATCTATTATCCAATTCCAAAACCTTTAAAATTCCTAGGGTTATTGCCTTGGGAAAGGATGAAAGTACTGCCTACCTTTTGCTGGAATTTGTCGAAACTGGTTATCGGAAAGCTGGCTTTTGGAAATCATTTGGTCATCAATTAGCTGCATTGCATCAGCATAGTGCAAAACAATTTGGCCTGGACCATCATAATTTCATTGGTTCACTTCCTCAAACAAATAACTATTGTGAAACCTGGTCAGCATTTTATGCAAACGAACGATTGAGCCCTCAAATTAAATTAGCCCAAAATCAGAATAGGATTCAAACATCTGATATCCAATCATTTGACAATTTGATTAAAAAACTACCGAACATTTTCCCAAATGAACCTCCAGCCTTGATTCATGGTGATTTATGGAGTGGTAATTTCATGGTTTCTTCCTCAAGTACGCCTGTTTTGATAGACCCTTCTGTAAGCTTTTCTCATAGAGAGATGGATCTTGCCATGTCCAAACTATTCGGTGGTTTTGAATTTCAATTTTATCAAAGCTACCGGGAAGCATATCCTACCGAGCCTGGTTTAAATGAGCGAATTGAAATTTATCAATTGTATTACCTTATGGTTCACGTCAATCTTTTTGGGGGTGGTTATATTAATTCTGTAAGAAGTATATTGAATAGCTTTAGATAATGATGAATTATGAATGATAAATAATATACTTTTGATTCACTAATAAATTCATCACTTATCATTTATCATTTATTATTAAATGTCAACGAAACTCTCAACTTACATACACGGCACTTCATCGGAAGAGCAAGCCCGGCTTACTATGCTAAATGACTTACTCAATGAGCGTTCATTTTCTACTTTAAACTTGAAGGCTGGAGAGAAAATATTAGATGTCGGTAGTGGTTTAGGTCAATTTTCGAGAGTAATGGCAAGAAGTGTTGGAAAAAATGGGAAAGTTTTGGGAATTGAAAGAGATGAAAATCAACTAAACCAAGCCAGGGAATTAGCAGATGAATCAGGAGAAGGCAATTTGGTTGAATTTCGTCTTGGGAATGCATTGGATTTACCTTTAGCTGAAAAGGAATGGGGAACTTTTGATATTGTACATACCAGGTTCGTTTTAGAGCACGTCCCTAATCCAAATGTTGTGGTTGAACAGATGCTAAAAGCTGCCAAACCTGGTGGTACAATTGTATTGGCTGACGATGACCATTCCACTTGCAGGGCAACGCCGGATTGTCCTGGTTTTCAATCACTTTGGAATGCCTATTGTCGTTCTTATGATCGAATTGGAAACGATCCTTATATCGGTAGAAGGCTTGTAACACTCCTTCATGATGCTGGTGCAAAAAACATAAAAAATGGATTGTTCTTTTTTGGTGACTGTCATGGAAATAATACCTTCCAAAGCTATGCATTGAATCTAATCGGTGTAATTGAAGGAGCAAAAGCCTTAATTTTAAAGGAAAAGTTAGTTTCAAAAATTTTCTTTGAAAATAGCATTCAGAATTTACATAATTGGCGTCAATTGCCAGATGCTGCATTATGGTACTCAGTTTGTTGGGCGAAGGGAATCAAGTTAAAATAAGCTCATCCTTAAGGTACCTAATTTTTGCTAAGCATTTAGCATAGAGTCAGAATTTGATACTTTTTTTAATGCTTTCCACCTAATTTAGTAGCAAAATAATTCATTCTCTCAAAACCAGTTGACAGTTAACAACCTGTGCCAACTGCCTACTGTTACCTGCCTACTGACTTAAAACCCGTCACTATGAAGAAGTTTTTTCTACCAACTTTTCTGTTGGCTTCTTTTTTTATACTCACCTCCAGTTCCGAAAAAATAAATATTGCAAATTTTATGGCTTTTTTAGGAGAAGAACCAAATTTACCTGTAGAGCCGTTTGATTACAAAAGCATTGAATTTCCCGAACATATTATAGAGGGGGTAAGTAATTGGAATAACGAACCTTTTGACCCTCTGACCATTACTGATAACATCACAAATGAAGGAGCTACCTTGGGAAGAGTGTTGTTTTATGACAAAATCCTGTCGGCAGACAATACCCTTTCCTGTGGCTCTTGTCACAAACAGGAATTTGCTTTCGCAGATGATGTACAATTTAGTGAAGGAATAAATGGCACCTTGACCACCCGGAATAGTCCAAGTCTTAATGATATTGAATGGGCAATCAATTCAAACGTGTTTTTGCCAATTATTTTTATTCCCCAAATGAACCCTGGAAAATTTCTTTTTTGGGATGGTAGGGTTCATTCCCTAGACTCCTTAGTGTTATTACCTGTTTTAAATCAGGATGAATTGGCTGGAGATTTGGATTTGATTATTCAGAAGATGGAATTGACCAGTTATTACCCTGAGTTATTCCAACAAGCATTTGGAGATGCTGAAATCACACAAGACCGGATGGCAATAGCAATGGGGCAATTTGTACGTTCTATGATTTCTTTTGAAAGTAAATTTGATAAAGCAGCTCCTCATCAATTCACCAACTTTACAGAGAGTGAATTGAGAGGTAAAGAATTGTTTGAAGTAACGTGCAACCTTTGTCATGTTGCTCCTCATTTTGGAGCCTCTCCGATGAATAACGGACTGGATATGGAATATGATGATCCAGGAATGGCAGGATGGTTAACTGACTTACCTTTTTTCGCAGAAGGCGCCTTTAAAAGCCCATCTTTGAGGAATATCGTTCATACTGCACCATACATGCATGATGGGAGATTTGAGACCTTGGAGGATGTTATTCAATTCTATAGTGAAGAGGTTCAACCTCATGAAGCTTCGGTATTCCAATGGTTTCAACAGGCAAATTTTCAGGGTTTTCATTTTGATGACCAGGAAAAAGAAGATTTGCTTGCTTTTCTCCACACCTTAACTGATGAATATTTATTGACCGATGAAAAATGGTCGGATCCTTTTGAATCTACTATTGTTCGCCATTTGCCTCTATTAGAATCTGTAAAGGTTTTTCCCAATCCCTTCAATGAATTTACTACCGTGGAAATAGAAAACCCGGATGCGAAACCATTTGAAATGCGATTGACCACCCTTTCAGGGCAGGTATTAAAAACAGAATTTCTCACTGGAAAACAACATAAGATTAAAAAAGACAATTTAATCAAGGGAATATATTTACTGGAAATTAGAAATGAAGATCGTATGAAGACCGTGAAATTGGTGATCCAATAGCACCAGAATACTAATTCATGTTGTAAAAGTTGTAAGCTAGTAAATTGATTCTCTTTTGACCTTTTTTTAAAGTTCATTCCAGGATTTCTACAATATATTTGAAAAAGGTTTCCGAAATTTGATTTTTTTTCGGAAACCCTTTTTATATGAAAATACCGAAATCATCCTGGCATAGATTGAATTCCCAACATAAGTGGTTCAATAATTTCCTACCAGTGCTAACTGATCCTATAATTAAAAAAAGAACAAAACCTGACAAATGGTCAATTCATGAAAATTTGGCACATTTAGGAAGATATCAAGAAATATTTGAGGGAAGAATTAATTTAATTATTCAGGAGAACAATCCTGAATTTGGGCGATATAAGGCAGAAGATGACGATGTGTTCAAAATGTGGATAAAAAAAGATACCCATTTAATTTTAAAGGACCTTTTTTCAAAACGAGAAATATTAATTCAAAAGTTTGAAAATTTTTCTCAAAAAGAATTTTCAAGAATGGGTAACCATCCAAAATTAGGTCAAATGAATTTAATAGAATGGCTGGAATTTTTCCTTTTGCATGAAGCTCATCATTTATATGCTATATTTTGGATATCTAAAACCCAGTAAGAACCAATGTAACAATAAAAATACATTTAATAATCTCGCTGCAATCATTATATATCCCGATTCGCTCACAAAATAAGACCAATCACAAAAAAGGTGTAGATTGATAGTTACCAATTATGCAACTTTGAATTAATTAAATGAGTTTAGACTCATACGGAAAGTGGAAGTAATGGTCATTAACAAAAATTAATAGAAATTTAACAAAAGAATGTAACAAGTTTTGACAACTTTCCGTCTATTTTGTGGTCTTTAGTAACAGTTAGAAATTTGGAATAAAAGTTGATACAGGAATGAAAATTTTGAATTGAAAGAATGAAAACTTTTAATTCGGAATATTATTCTAGATCTTTTAAATTTGCAGAAATTATATTTATTGATTGAAGTAATTTCTTTTTGCACCAATTTTTTTAAAACAAACGAGGCCGCCAATTTTTTGAAATCATCCGTCTAAAAAAGATGGCATTTTGTCTTGAACAAATGACATTTGTATCATCTTTTTTTCACCCGATTTATCTAAACCCGAAATTCAAAATGTATTCCCGACTATTTTTGAAAACAATTTATCTTTCATTAGGTATTTTTCTCTTACCTAATCTGCTTGGCGCCGAAAACGATCTCAAAAATGCGCCTGCTCCACAAAGTATTTTTGACAAACTGCATCAAAGAGATGTTATTGAATTAGTTATCAAAACTAATTTGGACAGTTTGATCAATCACCGTGCTACCAACGATTACATTCCTGCTACCTTTACACACAAAATCGGCAAATCAGAAGAAAGCTGGGATATTGAAGTAAAACCACGTGGCAAATATCGACGCAGAGTTTGCGATTTTCCTCCTTTGAAGCTCAATTTTTCTAAAAAGGACTTAAAAGCTAAGGGTCTTACAACCTATGACAAATTGAAACTTGTGACTCACTGCATAGATGAAAAAATAGCGAGTAAAGATTTGGTTTTGCGGGAATATATGGCTTACGAGTTATATCGTGAATTAACTGAAAACAGTTATCGCGTACAATTAGCTAAAATAACCTACATCGATTCTGGTTCTGGAAAAAAGACCAAAAGGTGGGGTTTCCTAATTGAAAGCACAGATCAGTTGGCAGCTCGAATGAGCTCAGTGGAGGTAGAAGAAATGGGTCATGCTCCTGAAGACTTCCATATTGCACAGGAGCGCATAACTTCAACTTTCCAATATATGATTGGTAACGAAGACTGGAACTTGGAGATGAATAGAAATGTAAAGGTGTTCAAAAATACCAAATCCGGAAAACTGATTGCCGTACCTTATGATTTTGATTTCTCCGGATTGGTTAATGCACCTTACGCTGTACCTAATTCCAGCTTAGGACTTGCGAGTATCCGAGAAAGGTCTTTTTTAGGACTTTCAGAAGATGTAAGTGATTTGTATTCAACTTATAGCTATTTCAGGACTAAGAAAAAAGCATTAACCGATAGGATAAATAAATTTCGATTGTTGAGCACAGATTCAAAACAAGATATGATCAACTACATCGAATCCTTTTATGAAATAATAAACGAAGGCATCGCTCAAGAGGGCGTATTCCCTAATCGCATCTAATCAATGAGCAGTTTTTCATACTAATTCAATTTTCGTGACAGGGCGTCGAGAGACGTCCTTTTTTATTTTATGTAATATTTTTGGATCTTTGGGTTTCAACCATTTACCACTCCTCCCTTTGAAATAAGTGCAAAAAAACTAATGCAAAAAAACTAATGCAAAAAAAAAGCTAATTGAAATGAAGTTATACTCTTTTTGCTTTATCTTATTTTTTTTTCTTTTCGACAAATATGCTGTCGCTCAGGGTGTTCGTGATTTACATCCAGTAATTGATCAAATGTGTGAATTGGAAAGTAACAGAGATGCCAAATGTCATGCTACTGCTTCCCGGTTGGAAGATTTTATTTACGGAACACCACTGAGTTTTGAAGCACGAAATGACAGGATTGAATTTCAAAAAAATTATGTAAGAACTATATGGCAGAATTACGCCAAGGCATTAAAACAGGCATCAGGTGAAGTTGACAAAATGAAGCTTTTGCAAGAAACAGAATCCACATTTTTCACTTACAAAGAAGATTTTTTAGGTATTAGTCTCTATTTCCCTGATAATCACAAAATATTCTTAACAGAAAGAGATCATCGCCAGTACAGCTCGGTTGCCTATGCTTATAGAGCAATTCTTTCAGTCCAACAATCCAATTTATTCGAATCAGAAAAACTGCCGGTATTAGAAAATGATCAGATTACCTACATCAAAAAAAGTGTAGACTTCGCAGTATTGGCTCTATTGAGTGAAGCTGATCAATTGGCAAGAAAAGAAAATAAATACCAAATTGAGAAAGAACATATTGTAAAGGCTATTAGGAAACTTTTCGAAAGTGTAAAAGCTGTAGTACCTTCTGAAATGAAAAAAGAAAGTACAGTAGTTGATCAAAAAACCATTCTCTATGACATCATTGAAAAAAAGTTGGCAGCCTATCGAAACTACAATCAAATAAATCAAAAGGTTTTTTTGAGAAACATTCAAGTTTATTTCGCCAAAATCCCCTGGCCTTCAGATGCTGAGGAAAGCAGGCAACTGCGTAGTTTTTATACTGAAAACTTAATACAACTGACAGCAGATATGCTGAATTATGCTGAACAATTAGCTATCCAACAAAGAAAAAACGTAATTGAATATCAAGAAGTCTATGCTACAGTTCAGGCATATATGCCACATACCATTAATCAATTTGAAGATGTAACTTATTTTCCCAAATTAGGACAAGAAGGAAAAATTGTCATTGAAGCATATGATTTGGATGCCTTTCGGGATAGTGGTTTGCATTGGCAGTATTTAAAATTTGCTTTGAACGACAAAAAGGAGCAATTCAAGGCAGTACCTGATGCTTTTGCTTTGGAAATGTTGGTTGAGGGTGTGGCTCAATTTGCTGTATTGTTATTCCGAGAGGCTGGAAATCATGCAAATGCTTTAGGTCAAACAGCATTGAAATCTGAAAATATTCTCTTTGCCTTAAAAGGCATTCAACAAAAGATCAATTTATACAATAAAGCAATAGACGATTCAACTGAAGCAAATATTATTTCAAAAGAAAGTTCAAAAAAAGACAATACTGAGGCTCCCTTTTCAGAAATATCAGAAAAGATAAACCTAAATTTCTACCACAAGAATTCGGATTGGCTCAATCGCAAGATTAGAAGTTATGTGGTCAAGGATGATGAAAATCTGGCAAGGCTGGGAATTCCCCCAGCATTTGGAGGTGGAGGCGTGGCAGCAGAAGACATTGATAACGATGGTTGGGTAGATATTTTATTGCTGGGAGGAAGAGGAAATCAGTTGTTTAAGAACATTGGAGGAAAAAGTTTTAAAAATATCACTAAGTCAGCTGGAATTAGTTGGCAACGTCCTGATGGAAATTATGGAGAGCCCAGGCAGCCAATTATTGCAGATTTTGACAATGATGGATGGCAGGATATTTTTATTTCATATGCTAATGATAAACATCGAATTTATAGAAATAATGGAGATGGAACTTTTGAAGACATGACTGAACAGGCAAACTTTGGAGGAGAAGGATTAGTTGGCGGTCCTTGCACCGCTTTTGATTTTGATAAAGATGGACTATTGGATATTTATATAGGTTATTTTGGAAATTATCTCAAAGGGGAGTTGCCAACCTTAAAGAGGCATAATACTAATGGGACTCCAAACAAGTTATTCAAAAATACAGGTAGTTTTATATTTAAGGATGTGTCCACTGGTTCCAGAATAGAAAATAGTGGATGGACCCAGGCTGTGGGTCATTCAGATTTCAATCGTGATGGATGGCAAGACCTCATCGTAGGAAATGATTTTGGCACTAACTCCTATTACCTCAATAACCAGGATGGCACTTTTACTGATGTGAGCAAAGAAATTGGAACGGACAAACCCTCTTATACGATGAATGTGGGCATTGGGGATCTGAATCGCGATATGCATCCAGATTTTTACATTTCCAATATTGTGGTGATGGAAAAGGATGATAAGTATGTCTTACCAAATGAGGATACCAAAGCACATTTTGATCCATCTTCTCTTAGTACCATGCGGGTGGTAGAAGCCAATGACTTGTTTATATCCTCTATTGAACCCAACGGAAACCTAAAATTCACAAAATCAAAAAGTGTAGGTAGAGGGTTTTCCTCGACTGGTTGGTCCTGGGATGCCGACTTCTTTGATTATGATAATGATGGGGATGATGATTTGTATTGTTTAACAGGGATGAACCCTTATGCCGTTTATGGTCAGGAAAATGAATATTATCAAAGTCCGGATGGGGATTCAGCTAATGTTACCTTTGCCAAAAGTCAGGAAGAACCAAACATATTCTTTGAAAATAAGAATGGACATTTGGAAGTACTTTCAAATACAGGTGGATTGAATTATTCCGGTACTTCCCGAAGTGCAGCCTATCTAGATTTTGATAACGATGGAGATTTGGACATTGTGGTGAATGAGTATCAAGGTGAAGCGAGATTTTTTGAAAATCATTCAGAAAAGTTCGAAAACCATTGGGGGAAGATTAAGCTAACAGGAGACTATGCTCATGGAATGACTAAGGACGCCATAGGGACCTCTTTGATAATTACGCTCCCAGATGGGGAAAAATTTTGGAAGGAGATACACTCAACCACTGGATATTTATCAGGGCATCCTAAGGAAATCCATTTTGGACTTGGATTGCATAAAAAATTTGATTTGGAAATTATTTGGCCAAATGGGAATTCCCAAACATTGAAAAACCTTGATGCTAATCAATCACATCAAGTTAATTATGAATATTAATAAGAATTTCAATATCGAAATAAATGATGGTGTTTTTGATTCTTTTCCGGTGCTGAAGACAGATCGCCTTATTTTAAGATCCTTTGAGATTGAAGATGCACCTTATTTATTTTCAATGAGAACTGACGACAAAGTCATGCAATATGTAGATTCTACACGTCCCAAAAAACTGAAAGACACAGAGGAGAAAATAGTTCAGATGAAGAATGATTTTGATCACAAGAAAGGGATTAGTTGGGCAATCACTTCAAAAAAATCCAATAAGGTCATTGGTTATGCTGGTCTTTGGAGATTGTGGAAAGAGCATCTAAGAGCTGAAATTGGATATTTATTACATCCCGAATTTTGGGGGCACGGGATCATGTTTGAGGCATTAACAATTATCCTGACATTTTCCTTCCAAAAACTCCAATTACACAGTATTGAAGCAAATGTCAATGAACAAAATATTGTCTCTATGACATTACTAAGAAGACTGGGATTTCAAAAAGAGGCTTTCTTTCGGGAAAACTATTATTTTGAAGGTCGTTTTTTAAATAGTGTGATTTTTTGTTTACTCGAACAAGATTTTGAAAAAGGTTTTATCCATAAGGTGCTTCCCTCAAACCAATTGCCCTAAAACATTCTTTTTTAGATTTCCAAAAGAGGCATTTTTTAAAAGTTTCTAATAAAATATAAGATTCTTTAAAATTGTAAATGATTAATATAAATTTAATTATATTAGTTTGATTTTGTTATTCAAGCCTTTATAAATTATCAATTACTATCTTTCTACATTTTCAAAATCTGGTTTTTATTTTTATTAAAAGGCTGTTATATTTGTTGCTGTGCCCGACAGATATTACTCCTCAAAGTGTCGAATAAACTAATCGAAAAACTAAATCCCAGCCAGTAATTACATTACCCATTTATCATCTTTTCTCGCTAAAAGCTAAGCATTTACATTTTATTCATTTAATAAATAAAATTAACTACAATCACGAAACCTATTAGAAAATGAAACTAAAAAACTTTTTTGTTTTCGGAATGACGTTGTTATGTTTTATGATAGTAACAGATGCAATGTCACAAGAGTCTTTTGTTAAAGACCTTAAGATTACACCAGATGAAGCGACGATTCAATTTATTGATGATACATCCAAAGGCTATCTCATAGAAATTGGAGGACCCAACTCTTACTACTGGAGAACACAGGTATTAGAGGAAAAAGAAATTACATTTAAAAACAAACGAGAAGATGGAGGAGCTTTTGCAGATGGACATTATACCATGCAAATCACACCACTTCTACTTTTTGATGATGAAACAAGAGAGGAGATGAGAGCCATCAGTGAAAGCGGTGATATGAAAGCAATGGCTGCTTTCAAAGCCAAAATGAATATCCCCGAGACTGTTGAATTTTTCAATTATAATTTCCATATGGCTGAAGGAAAATTTACCTTAACAAGGAAGGAAGATCCAATGAAAACACCTTCCTTGACAGACAATAAGATGGAAGAATTGTATGGAACCTATGCCTCTCTTACAGAAAGACATACAATCAGTTCCAATTTTACAGGTAGAGCCTGGGGGGATAATACTCTAATGAATGAAGATGCACAGGTATTTGTAACTGATGTAGTCGTGCAAGGCAGTTTATGTGTTGGAGTTGATTGTGTGAATGGAGAAAGTTTCGGATTTGATACTGTTCGATTAAAAGAAAACAATCTTCGAATCAGAGCTATGGATACCAGTACTTCAGCCAGCTTCCCAACTAATGACTGGCAAATAACTTTTAATGACTCAAGCAATGGTGGAGCTAATAAATTCTCAATTGATGATATCGATGGTGGAAGAACTCCATTTACTATTGAAGCTGGAGCTCGTACCAATGCCTTGTATGTAGAAGCAGATGGAGATGTTGGTATTGGAACAGCAAACCCGGCAGTTGATGTTCACGTCGTTACTGGCAATACACCAACCTATAGATTAGAACAGGATGGTAGTAATGGTTTTACTTCTCAAACCTGGGATTTGGCTGGTAATGAAGCCAATTTCTTTATAAGAGATGTGACGAATGGTGGTACTTTGCCCTTCAGGATAAGACCAAGTGCTCCTGAAAGTACACTGGAATTGAGAGGGAATCAGAGTGTTGGAGGTGCGAATGATGGTCAAATAAAACTATCACAATATGGAGATGGAAATATTACAGGAACTGCAACACAATTATTAGCCGTTGATGTAAATGGAAATGTTATTGAGGAAGCAATTGGTGGTGGAAGTAGCGTTTGGACAGATAATAGTGGTGACATATATTATAATGGAGGAGATGTTGGGATTGGAACAACCACACCAGATCGTAGCTTGGAGATCGTAAACGGTGCCAATCCACAAATGAGATTATCACATACAGATGGTATTATCTACTCTGATATTCAAAATGATGGTACTGATTTAATTTTTTCCAATACAGGAGGTACTGGCCGATTTATGTTTTCTTCTACTGCCCCTACCGTCCGGGTAAATGATTCTGGATCTGGGTTGGTTGGATTCTTTGGAAATGGAGATAACGTTTTTACAGGGGGAGGAGATGGGAACTTCTCAGTAAGAAGCCAAAATAACTTAAATTTGGGAGCTGGTGGAGACAATCTAAATTTAGAAATTAACAATATGGGAAAAGTATCTATTAAAAAAGCCAATGGTTCAGGCGTAATTTTTCAAGTTGGTACTAATGGTGATGGCACTACGGCTGAATCCAATGGTTGGAATTCATTTTCTGATTTTAGATTGAAAAGAGATCTACAGAATATTGACAACCCCCTAGCTAAATTAAGTCAATTGAATGGATACTATTACTATTGGAAGAAGGGCAAACAAGACCAAAGTCAACAAGTAGGTGTAGTTGCTCAGGAAGTTGAATCTGTTTTGCCTGAAATAGTTATGACCAATAAAGATGGTATCAAATCTGTAGATTACTCCAAATTATCTGCTCTTCTCATCGAAGCTGTAAAAGAGCAACAACAAACCATCGAAACTCAACAAAATGAAATCAATGTCTTAAATGCAGAATTAGCTGAATTGAAAGATTTAAAAGCTCAGGTTACTCGATTGACAGAATTAGTGATGAAGCAAAAAGAAGGAGCAACCAGCTCTTCTGAGGAATATAGTAAAGAGTAAGCCTCTTTCTTTTAGAATTTTTTAAAGCTTATTTTTATTCTTTTAAAATTGAAATAACCATTATGAAAAATATTAAATTTCTTTTAATTCTTTTTATGCAATTAGCCGTAATTCAGCTAATTAGTGCCCAGTCACAAATGAATAATGGGCGTACAACTGATACTCCTCCAAATCCTCCTGCTACAGAAAAAGTACAGGAAATGACTAAGGATGTGTATAACGGTTATGATACAGATATCAAAGGAAAATACACTGTCGTGGAGGAACAGTACGACGATTACAATCCCGCTGACAACCCTCTATATCAACCAGAGGATTATATCAGTAACGAGGAAATTTTAGCAAAAGTGGAAGCATTGGAAACTGAATTGAATGCACTTCGCTTGCACAATGATCAATTGAAATTGGAGAATCGAACTATCAGAAATGGTATGAGTCAATGCTGCATGGAAACAAAAACGGTGGATCCAATCGCAGGTTCCTTCTTGTTGCAAAATACTCCAAATCCATTTGATCAATCTACCAAAATCCAATATTTCATTCCGGAAGATTTGGGTTCTGCCCAAATGGACATCCGTAATATTAAAGGAGAATTGTTGGAAACCATCCAAATCAAAGAAGGAGGGTTTGGTTCTATTGAAATAGCAGCTGAATCGTTTGCTCAAGGTAGTTATGTTTATACTTTAAGTGTGGATGGAAAATTGATAGATTCCAAAGTCATGATTTTGACTAAATAAACTTTTGGTTATTCTATAAATCTCCAAATAACCAAAGACTTCTTTCCATTTGAAATCCGGAAAGAAGTCTTTGGTTATTTTATATATTTGTCGTTTTAATTTATTTTCGATCAACAATTCAATAATTTAGGTGCCCAATCCTTCCCAAAACCCTGATTTAAGAAATTAAATATTAGTTTACCCTGTATAGGAATTATATAGTTCCATTTTTCAATCGCCAAAATCAAATATTCATCGGCACAAGCAACATTCCTTTCATCCCAAAACATAATTGAAATCCGGTTTGGAAAGAGCTCATTGCACAAAGAGTATGTTTTTTTTAAACATAAGTTCCTGTTCACAATTATTGCATAGCTATTTCGGCTTCTTTTCTAATCAAGCATCGTTTGCCAAGGGCATCCCTTTGGGGGAAAATACTCGCCGTAGCTATGCTATGACTGCGTTTTTCGCCTCCCTTGATAAAAAAATAATCTCGAAATAACTTATACATAATTATGAACAGGAACTTACTCTAAATCATTTATTCCAATAATGAAATTCACAATGAGTTCGCAAGTACTCTCTTGTGGCGCTTAATCTTGCCAACTTGAGTATTACAATCATGCTTTACCTTAAAATTTTACTAAAAACTTATAAGATAAAGTGTAAAAAAAAGCCAGATTCCTATCGATTGCTGAAATTGGTTATTAAAGGTCTTATAAATAATAATACTATGGAAAACTACCAGAACTTTTATTCTTCATCAATGAATATTCAACTTATACTCATGACAAAAAATAAAACCCATTTTTTGAAAACAATTTTTACACTTGTTGGGCTTCTGGTTTTCAGTTTTTGGGCAGATGCTCAATTAAACTGGAACAAGGTATTTAGTCCAGATGAAATTGGCCCCGGTAGTACAACTACCCTGACCTTTACAATTAATAATACTTCTGGATCTCCTGAGCGGAATGTTGCATTTACAGATAATCTTCCTGCAGGAGTAACCATTGCTACGGTGCCAAATGTAAACTCTAGTGGTTGTGGGGGCGCAAATGCAAGCATTACAGCCCCTGCCGGGGGCTCTAGTATTTCGCTTTCCTCTGGTGGCATCGCACCGAACAGTTCGTGTATCATAACGGTGAGTGTCACCTCCAGTGCGGTGGGCATGCATACCAACCTGACCCTTGATTTGACTTCAGATTCAGGAAATTTTGGCACCGCAACAGATGATCTTAATGTGGTGACTTCAAAACCTGGCTTCACAAAAAGCTTTGCGCCCAATTCCATTAATTTAGGTGAGAAAAGTGTACTGACTTTTACAATAGATAATACAGCCAATGCTTCAAATGCATTACAATTAAATTTTTCTGACAATCTGCCAACTGGACTGGTCGTAGCGAACCCTTCCAATGCGAATCATACAGGATGTGATTTTGAAACTTTTGCAAATTTTGGTTCCCAAACTCTAACTGCCGTACCTGGTTCCGGTGTCATTTCATTTAATACCAACCAATTTTCAGGCGCACAGGCTGGCTCCAATTGTATCATTACTGTAGACGTAGAGCCTGCCAATCCTGGCACTTTTGACAATGTCACAAGCGCATTAACAGTTAGTGGCAATTCTTCCGGTTTTGCTACTGATGTCTTAACTGCTACAGTCACTCCAATCAATATCCAAAAATCCTTTACCAATGACCCCACTCCACCGGGGCAAACAGTGATTCTGGATTTCACTCTCACAAGTTTTTCTCAACAGAGTGCGAGTAATATTTCCTTCACAGATGATTTGACAACTGCCCTGGCAGGATTGACCTTTACAACTGAAAATTCAAATAGTTGTGGTGGAACTCTAAGCGGACAAGGAACGACCATGGTTACCTATACAGGAGGTTCACTGGGATCTGGTGCAAACTGTACCATTAGTATTACTTGCACAGTACCCGGAGGAGCTACTCCCGGCACTTATACAAATACTACCAGCACTGTGACTGGTGATATTGGAGGGAGCCCTGTTACCGGAAACCAGGCGACAGATGATTTAATTGTTTCGCCAGCTCCAAGTCTGACAAAAAGTTTTACGAATGACCCGGTTACACAGGGAAATACCGTTGACCTGGAATTTACATTGACAAATACCAGTACAATGCACAGTTTAACCAGTGCTGGTTTTACAGACGAGCTGGATGTAATAATAACTGGAGCATCCAACTTGCCAGCGCCTGGGTTTTGTGGTGGAAGCTCTACAATTTCCTTCCAATTTTTTGGGGGTATACCTACTATAACAGTAGCGAATGCAGAACTGGCTGCCTCTGCGAGCTGTACTTTTACAGTAACTTTGCAATTGGATGCCAGTGCCCCAGGAGGAACTTATCCAAATGTCACCTCAAATGTAACCGGTACAGTCAATGGACAATCTGTATCGGGTCCTCCTGCAACAGACGACCTAACTGTTTTGGCTGTACCCAAATTGACAAAGAGTTTTCTCTCAACTCCAAAACCTGGAGAAACGGTCGATTTGGAATTTAAAATTGAATTTTCTGAAAACGCCCCAACAGATGCTACGAATATCTCATTTACCGATGATTTGACTGCGATGGGCTTACCAGGACTTATTGTCTCATCGGGAGGCACTCAAAATAATATTTGTGGAACAGGGTCTTCTCTTTCGGTAAATGGCTCAAATGATGTCTTAACCTTTTCAAGTGGAACCCTCGCACCAGGCGGAGAATGTACTTTTACCGTAACGCTACAGGTTCCAGGAAATGCTGCTCCCGGAACTTACACCAATACAACGAGTAATCTCACTGCTACTGTTGCTTCTACTGCTGTTACAGGAACTGCTGCAACTGCTGATTTGTTGATAGCAGCCATTATATTCACAAAGGAATTTTTGACCAATCCTGTATTGCCGGGTGGAACCACAATGCTAGAATTTACTATTGAAGTAGATGCAAATAGTCCCACAGATGCGACCAACATTTTTTTCCAGGATGATCTCGCTGCCATGTTAACTGGCGCCACCTTTACAGCTGCTCCTTCAAATGGGTCTTGCGGAGCTGGTTCTGTGTTTGTACTTCAAAATGGCAATACCAGATTACAAATGACTGGAGGAAGTGTGGCTATCGGAAGTAGTTGTACATTCCAGGTAGAAGTGAATATCCCAGCCTCGGCTGTGAATGACACCTATATAAATGCAACTTCCATTAATTTGGCTTTTATCAATAGTACACCAATTTTCTTCTCGCCTGCTGTAGACCAGCTTGTAGTTGACAATAATTTACTCGATTTTTCAAAAGAATTTACTGATGATCCAGTTCTCCCAGGGAGTAATGTTACTTTAGAATTTACTATTGATAATTTGGATAACACCAACGCAGTATCAGGCATTACATTTACAGATGATTTAGATGCCGTAATAAGTGGCATGGTGGCAACCGGACTACCTACTGCTGCATGCGGAGGAACCTTATCTGGAAACAGTACCATTTCGCTTACTGGTGGTAGCCTGGCTCCCGGGGCTTCCTGTACATTTACGGTCAATGTATCTGTACCTAATAGCGCTTCTGCCGGGGCTCACACCAATGAAACTTCTATTGTCACTGGTACGATTAACGGTCTTGGAGTTGAAGGTCCAAAAGCAACGGACGATTTAATTATCAGCTCAGTAAACTTTACCAAAGCTTTTGGTGGAGAAGTGAAGCCGGGATGTACAACGACATTGGATTTTACTATCACTAATTTCGATGCAGTTAATGCCTTATCCAATTTAAGTTTTAATGATGACCTGGATGCTGTACTTTCCGGATTGGAAGCGGTACTACCAGCTATATCCAACACATGTGGCGGTACCCTTTCAGGAACAGGTAATCTTCTTTTTAATGGCGGAAGCCTTGCGGCAAGTTCAAGTTGTACCATCTCCGTCACTGTACAAGTACCTTGTACCGCCTCTACTGGAATTTATGTAAATACTACTTCTGAATTAGCAGAAAATAGTTTCCCATTTACAGGAGTGGTCGCTCAAGCTAATCTGGTGGTGAGTGGAACCAATACAGCTCCGACCATCACCTGTCCGGATAATACCACGGTTGAATGTGATGAATCTTCTGCTTCCTCTGCTACTGGTATAGCCACAGCTACTGATGATTGTACAGCTACAGAGGACATCAATATTACAGAAAGTGATGCGATAACAGCAGGTACATGCCCTCAGGAATCTGTCATCACCAGAACCTGGACCGCCACCGATGAATGTGGCAATTCCAATTCTTGTGACCAAACCATTTCCATTGTAGATACAGAAGCTCCAACTATTACTTGTCCCGATGATGTAACAATTGAATGCGATGAATCTTCTGCCTCCTCTGCTACTGGCGTAGCAACTGCCACAGACAATTGTGCAGATACAGAGGATATTACTATTTCTGAAAGCGATGCAACCGCGGCCGGAACTTGTCCACAGGAATCGGTCATCACCAGAACCTGGACCGCTACCGATGAATGTGGCAATTCCAATTCTTGTGACCAAACCATTACCATCGATGATTCAGAAGCACCGACCATCACTTGCCCGGATGATGTGACTGTAGAATGTGATGAATCTTCTGCTTCCTCTGATACTGGTACTGCTACAGCTTCTGATAATTGTGCAGATACAGAGGATATAACTATATCAGAAAGTGATGCAACGGCGGCAGGTTCCTGCCCTCAGGAATCGGTCATCACCAGAACCTGGACTGCCACTGATGAATGTGGCAATTCCAATTCTTGTGACCAAACCATTACCATTGAGGATACAGAAGCACCGACCATCACTTGTCCCGATGATGTAACCATTGAATGCGATGAATCTTCTGCCTCCTCTGCTACTGGCATAGCGACTGCCACAGACAATTGTGCAGATACAGAGGATATAACTATTTCTGAAAGCGATGCAACTGTGGCGGGTTCCTGCCCTCAGGAATCCGTCATCACCAGAACCTGGACTGCCACTGATGAATGTGGCAATTCCAATTCTTGTGACCAAACCATTACCATTGTAGATACGACTGCACCGACACCAGTTTGTCAGGATCTAACAGTAGAACTAGACAATAATGGAAATGGAAGCATTACGCCTGCTGAAGTAGGTAATGGTTCCAATGATAATTGCAGCAATGTATCACTCAGCCTTGATAATTTGGTTTTCACCTGTGATGATTTGGGAGAAAATACGGTAACCTTAACGACTACAGATGATTGCGGCAATTCGGACGACTGTGATGCAACTATTACAGTAGAAGATAACATCAAACCATCTCTGAGTTGCTCAAACGTTCCAAGTCCAATTAGTACTGATGAGGGCGAATGTTTTGCGACTATTGCTTTCCCTGTTCCAACTGTTGACGATAATTGCACAGTAGCAAGTCTGGAAGCTAAGATTTTTGATGCCAATACGAACGCAGTTATTAAAAACTGGACGACGAACCCTGATGGGGAATTTGATCCTGGTGATTACAAAATCAGATGGAGAGTAAAAGATCAGTCAAATAATAAACGTACCTGTAATAAATTATTCTCTGTGGTGGATGATGAGTTGCCGGATGCAAAATGTAAAGATGTAACACTAACACTAAGTGGAGGTTCAGCAAGTATCACAGTTGCTGATGTAGATGATGGAAGCACGGATAATTGTGGTATTGATGACATCGAAGTAAGTCCTAATACATTTGATTGTTCTAATGTAGGTGCCAATACTGTAACGCTCACTGTTACTGACATCTATGGAAATGTCAATACTTGTAATCCCAATATCACTATAAACGGAACTGCTGTTACCATCTCTGATGAATCTCATGCAGAAGGTACAGGTGCTGGCTTTACCTTTTATTTCTTTAAAATTGAAAGAGGAGATAATAATTGCACCTTTACCATGACCAATGCTACTGCAGATGGAACAGCTACCCTTGCAGATAATGATTATGTTCAGGCAAGTGGCACTCAATATTTCATCGCTGGAAGTAGTAATGTCCGTTATTTCATTACTAGAGTGGTAAAAGATTCCAATGTCGAAAGTGATGAGGATTTCTTGGTCAATTTAAGTTCATCTTCTTCGATTCCAAACTTTGTCAATACTCCAGGAATTGGAACTATCATCAACGATGATTCAGGTGGATCAATTTGGGGTGGAAATGATGATGAAATTTGTGATGGAATAGATAATGATGGGGATGGCCAAATAGATGAAAACCTCTATAATGAAGTTTTCAATGGCAATATCGTATTGAGCAATCAGCAAGAAGTTAATCAATTCCAGGATTGCATTCGAGAAATCAATGGTTATCTTTTCATTACAGGTAAGGACATTACCGATGTTTCTGCCTTGAATAATCTAACCTCCGTATCTAAAGATATGGTAATCATGAACACAGGATTGTCAACTCTGAGAGGCTTGGATAAGCTCGTTCAGGTAAAAGGAATTTTACAAATCATTGACAATCATCAGCTAACTTCTCTGATTGGATTGCAAAATTTGAAATTCATAGGCAATGAATTGAATATTTTGGAAAATCCTGTATTGAACCATTGCTGTCCTATACAACCATTATTGAGAAATGGAGGCGTTCAAAATGCAGTTTACGTTACCGGAAATGATACTGAATGTGAGCATCCAAATGAAATTGATGCAGCATGTTCAAATGTCTTTGATGGTACCATCCAAGGAAATGACTGTCCTGATTGTCCTGTCACGACTAAAGTTAGAATGGATGTTTTCCCAAATCCTGCAAGTAATGAATTGAATGTTGTTGTGAATCAAAGCGATGGAAAAGGAAAACTGAAAATGGTTGATGCCCTTGGTCGTGAACTTATTTCTCTGGATTTGGTTGAAGGGCAGCTATATTACCAATTTGAAACAAGCAATTTCAAACGAGGCGTTTACATGATTTATGTACAAACTGGAAAAGAAATTCAATCTAAAAAAGTTACTTTGCAATAAATGATAAGGTTGAAATTTCAACTATAAGAATTATTTCAATTCCACATTTTAAATTAATCGAAAGCTTCGCCTGGTGCGAGGCTTTCGTTTTTTTCTCGCCTCTACCAACCATTTCTGAATATGTCGGCTCTTTAAATCGTACTTTCTAATATTTTTCTTCGAAGATTTTGCTGGTAAATTTTGTTCAAATTTGTTTAAGAATGGTTCAAATTTGAAAGGGATTCTATTATCAGAACCCTGTTTTCTGAATCATTATTAACATGCTTTCTTTACTCACTAATTGTTTTCTAATGTTAAAATCATGAAAACAATCTCGTTAATCTTTATATTTTTTTTCGGGCTTTTCAACTTGTCCAAACTACATAGTCAGGGATTGGATAGCCTTCAATCTGTATATGCTACAAGTCCACAAGACTACGAACTCGGAGGTATCAAGGTACTGGGAGCAGTTTATTCTGACGAAAAGGCGATTATCGCAATATCAGGCTTGGAAGTTGGACAAAAGGTTCGGATTCCAGGGTTGGCTACCCAAAAAGCAGTTAAGGCGCTTATGAAACTGAAACTTTTTAAAGAAGTGAACCTGGCAATTGAAAAAAAGCTGGGAGATGTGATTTTTTTTGAAATCCAGGTGGAAGAAAGCCTTCGTTTAGCGGACTTTTCAATCAAAGGAATTAAAAAACACCAAAAAGAAGAATTAGAAAATATCATTTTATGTCACCTGACCAAGGGTGGAATTCTAAATAATCATAACAAATCAAATGCGATTGACGGCATCAAAGGATATTTTCTTGAAAAAGGTTATGCTGAGGTAAAAATTGATTTAGAAGAAAATCCTTCCAGTAAATTAGCCAATAGTAGTTTCCTGGTCTTCAATGTTCAAAAAGGGAAAAAAGTAAAGGTTTTAGGCATTCATTTTTTTGGTAACGATAAAGTCAGTTCAAAAAAGTTAAAAAAACTATCAGGAATAAAAACAAAAGAACAGCTCTTCGCTAGTTCCAAGCTTGATCAAAAAGAATTAAAACTTGGAAAAAACTCCATTATCCAATACTACCACACTTTAGGTTTTTTGGATGCAAAAATTCAGGCAGAAAAACTAATCAAAAGTCGAGATGGACACTGGATTTTACATATTGACATTCAGGAAGGAATTCAATATTATTTTGGAGACATCAGTTGGAAAGGTAACTCAAAATATGATTCAAAAGACCTTGATAATTTTTTAGGAATTCAGAAAGGAGACCTTTACAATGCTGAAAAATTAGAGTCAAGACTTAAGTTTAGCTGGGATGGAAGTGATGTCAGTTCTCTTTATTTGGATGATGGGTACTTATTTTTTCAATTAGATGTCATTCAGAAATCCATTCGACAGGATACGATTGATTTGCAGATCAAAATTCTGGAAGGAGCCCAAGCCAATGTTGGCAAAGTAATTATTAAAGGGAATTCCAAAACAAACGAGGAGGTCATAAGGCGAGAATTGCACACCGAACCTGGGAAAAAGTTTAGCAGAGCAGATATCATCCGCTCCCAAAGAGCAATTGCTGGATTGGGTTATTTCAATCCGGAAAAAATAAATATTCTAACACCAGTCGATGCCAAAAATCAAACCGTTGATATTGTTTATGAATTGGAGGAGCAAAGCTCTGATCAATTTGAATTATCAGGTGCCTGGGCTGGAGGAGATGTGGGATTTACCGGTTCTCTGGGAGTTACTTTCAATAATTTCTCATTCAAAAATATTTTCAATAAAGAAGCCTGGTCCCCTGTTCCATCTGGAGACGGACAATCCCTCTCTTTGAGGTTTCAAAGCAATGGTTTACAGTACCAATCTTATAATTTTTCTTTTACTGAACCCTGGTTGGGCGGCAAGAAGCCTCAGTCATTTTCAGTTACTGGATTTTACAATCATTATGGTGGATCAGAAAATGTGGAAACGGGCATCCGACCAGCATTTAACATTTTGGGATTAACAACCAGCCTGGGACGCAGGTTAAATTTTCCGGATAATAATTTTGTATCTACCACTGCAATTAATTTCCAAAAATACTTCCTACGGGAATGGGATTCGGGTTTATTTAAGACTGATCTGGGTGAAACAGTTTCCAATGGTGAATTTTACAACATTAGCCTAAACCAGACCATTGCAAGAAATACAGTAGACAATCCATTTTTCCCAAGTTCCGGATCTGGATTATCCTTGTCCATGCAGCTCACACTACCCTACACCCTTTTTAACAATAAGAACTATTCCAATCTGACTCCTCAAGACAGGTACAAATTTTTGGAGTACCACAAATGGAATTTTGATGCGGAATGGTATACCAAAATTGCTGGTGATTTGGTCGTAAAAACTTATGGAAAGTTAGGCTTCTTAGGTGCCTATAATAAAAGTTTAGGATTATCCCCATTTGAAAGATTCAGGATGGGTGGAAATGGTATGAACGTCATTCAACAAGGATTTACTGGTACTGATCCCATTGCTTTAAGAGGATATGAAGTAACTGACTTGGAAAACAACTTCGTGAATGGTGTGGAATCAGCTACCTCTGTTTTTAACAAATTCGGATTTGAACTAAGATATCCTGTAATAAAAAATGGCAGCTTCCCAGTCTATTTACTAGCTTTCGCAGAAGGTGGAAATGCCTGGCAGTCCATCAATGATTATAACCCATTTGACCTAAAACGTTCAGTGGGATTGGGCTTTAGAGCACAAGTCCCAATGTTGGGTTTAATGGGCTTAGATGTTGGATTGGGATTGGATAAGCCGGGAACCAAGACATTTAAAGATATGCTACAATTCAGTTTCATTTTAGGTTTTGAGCCTAAATAGCAGTTCGGCAATTTTTTTCGTAATATAATTTTCATTTATTTGATAGCTTCGCAGTATTTGCGGAGCTTTTTTTTTCAGATAATTTTAAATAAAACTTTACGCGCCAAATATGGTCTTGAATACTGGTTTTCTAATTTTGATAGCAGGGTTCAAAATCCTATCTATTTCATTTGAGTATAAAAATTTCATATTTCGTCCCTAAAGGGATTTTTGACAAAGTGTTATCTTCCGTTACCAATATTTCGTGCCTAACGGCACTCCTTTAAAGTTTTGAAAAGTGCCGTTAGGCACGAAATATTGGTAATGGCTAATAAAACCCTATGAAAAGCCCCTTTAGGGCAGGGGTGATTGGTTCTAAAAATATGCTCTGTGATTTTTTTCAAATTCAAGTTCAAGACCAAGTTCAAGCCCAAGAATTGAAATTGAACTTGGTCTTGAACTTGAACTTTCAGGAATTTAGAAGAAAAAAACCTGCATAATCCTTTAGCACATCATGAAAATAATAGAACCAATCAACCCTGCCTTTAGGGGTGAAATATATAGCATAATTGTGGTTTAGTGTTATGATTCAAAATTCTCCCTCTCAGCCAAATCCAAAAAATATTCTGGTATACCAAAATAATATTATGAAAACACCATTTCAATTTTTCATCATTTTTTCACTCATCCAATCGAGTTTATTTTCTCAATCCAACCCAGATCTGAAAAGTGTTATAGAAGCGCTTCCAATAATTTCTGAAAACGAAAAATCCAAACTGCAAAAAGATTGGCTAATAGACTCCGCTCCTTTCAAAGCAAAAGTCTCCAAAAGCAAGGATGGTGAAAGCATTATCCTCCATAACGGCTTAGTAAGTCGTACTATTCAGATATTACCAAATGCGGCTACAACTGCACTTGATAATTTAACAAGTCAAACAAGTTTTCTCCGAGGAGTTAAACCAGAAGCAGAGGTAACTGTAAATGGAACTCATTTCAAAATAGGCGGCTTAATTGGGCAATCCAATTATGCCTTTTTAAGAAATAAAGAGCTGAAAGGGTTGAAAATTGATTCTAACTCGATGATTATCAACAAATTAGAATTTTCTAAGACCAAGGCACCTTTTGGATGGAAAAAAGTCAGGCATCATGCTCAATCTTCAGTATGGCCACCTGCTGGTGTGGCTGTAAAGATGGACTATGATTTGCCGGGAGATAATTCCTTTTCAGTTTCCGTTCACTACGAATTTTATGATGGAATACCAGTGTTTTGCAAATGGCTGACCCTCCAAAATAATGGCAGCGATCCAATTGTGGTTAATAAATTTGTGAATGAACTAATTGCTGCTGTTGAATATGAATCAAGGGTCGAAGACCGTGGAGCTGCATTTCCGCCACCTAATATTCATGTTGAGACCGATTATGCTTTTGGAGGAATGACAGTAGCTAATTCCAACAGAAGAAGTGTCCATTGGGAATTAGACCCACAATATGCTTCACAAGTCAATTATTTGAGAAATACGCCCTGTCTTTTGAAAACCTACCCTGAATTGGGACCAGAACAAACAATTGCTCCTGGCGATTCATTTACCTCTTTTAGAACCTATGTCATGCCCCTGGACAGCTATGATCGTGAAAGAAATGGACTTGCAAAAAGAAGAATGTATAGAACCATTGCTCCCTGGACTACTGAAAATCCTTTGATGATGCACGTTCGATTTGCAGATTGGGAATCGGTCAAGACAGCTATCGATCAATGTGCAGAGGTAGGTTTTGAAATGGTTATTTTAACTTTTGGCAGCGGTTTCAATATGGAAGATGATAGTCCTGAATATTTGGCAAAAATGAAACAATATGCCGAATATGCACAAAGCAGGGGAATGGAAATTGGTGGATATTCCTTATTGGCTTCCCGCTCCATAGGTAAAGATCAGGATGTAGTAATGCCTGAAGGAAAGAAAGCCACTTTTGGAAATTCTCCCTGTCTCGAAAGTGAATGGGGGCAGGATTACTTTCAAAAGCTGTATCAATTTTATGAAAAGACAGGTTTCTTCTTGTTAGAACATGATGGCAATTATCCTGGAGATGAATGCTTGTCCACCAATCACCCAGGTCATAAAGGGGGATTGGATTCGCGATGGAACCAATGGAGAAAGATTACCAACTTCTACAAATGGTGCCGAGAAAATGGAATTTATTTAAATGTTCCAGACTATTATTACCTCGCTGGCAGCAATAAATGCGGTATGGGTTATCGGGAAGTCAATTGGAGCCTGCCACGGGCAGATCAAGTCATTCACACTCGCCAAAATATTTATGACGGCACGTGGGACAAATTGGGTAGCATGGGATGGATGTTTGTCCCACTTACTGAATACCATGGTGGTGGGGCAGCAGCTACTATTGAACCATTGCACGAGCATAGGGACCATTATAAATTGATGATGGTGAGCAATTTGGGAGCAGGTGTTCAGGCTTGTTATAGAGGTCCTCGCCTATTTGATACGGATGCAACCAAAGCTTTGGTTAGAAACAAAGTTTCATGGTATAAACAACATCGGGAAGTTTTAGAAGGAGATTTAATTCATTTGAAAAGAGCAGATGGGCGAAATTTGGATTATTGGATGACAGTTAACCCAGGTGGGAAAGAAAAAGCCCTATTGATGGTATTCAATCCACTGCCAAAAAGTAAAACACAAAATCTTACCATTCCACTCTATTACTCAGGTCTAAGTGATCAAACAAAATTGATCTTTGAAAATGGAAGTACTCAAATCAAAAAGTTAAATCGAAATTACGAATTGGAATTGAACATGACTATTCCTGCAAATGGATATTCCTGGGTTGTGTTTGAAGAGGGTTAAGAATTCCCAAAACAAATAAACCCTTTTGCATCAATGATATAAATATTGGCAAGAAAATTTCAACTGAGTAAAAAAATATTTCATAAAAAATATTTTTGTTTTTAAAACCCAATTATTTGTTTTTTACATTGTTCTAACCTATTTTTGTAAAAAATTGATTATCAATGAAAAAGCAAGCAAGCAATAGAAAACACAACTTTCCCGACGCTGATCTTTATTTACAATGTTTAGAGCACATTAGGTATGCTCATCGTGATGCGGAATATTTCGGTCAATATGGATATGATTTAGAGCGATTGAAAAAATTCAAAGTCATGTGTGATAAGTTTAGAGAATTGCCTGACGATGATGAGTTGGTAGGCGATCAAATGATCATGACAGAAAAAAAATATAAAGCGGCTGAAAAGCTTAAAGCGGCTATTCGAAGTTTGATGACCAGGGTAGGTATGAAATTCAGCAATCGTACTGGTCGTTATCGAAAGTTTGGAACAGCCAAATTAGGTGATATGACAGATGCACAATTGATATTCTGTGCACGTAGAGTTATCCGGGTGGCTCGTCAGCAAATTGATTTTCTGGATGATGTGGGCGTCAATGAGAATGTTTTAAGAAGAATAACAGAAGCCAGTCAGGAATTTGAAAGATCCGTTAACATTCAACAAGATAAAGTTGCCGATAGAGACATTGCTGTCGAAAGACGCGTAGAAAAAGGGAATGACATTTACGATGAATTGGTTGTACTTTGTAATATCGGAAAAGATATATGGGACGATAAAGACCCAACGAAATACGAGAATTATTGTCTATATGAAAGCAATAATGAACAGAAGAAAGCGAGGAAGGCTCGTGAAGCCCAGGAGGTGAATTAGCTATTAGTTAATCCCCTTTGTTCAAAAATGGTTCAATGGTTGTTTAAAATTGTTTAAAATCGCTCAAGGTCAATTGTACAATTTTGAACGACTTTAAACAATTTTGAACCATTTTAAACAACCTTCTACTTCATATACTCTGCTTGAATCTCCTCAAAAGAAGGCAATTTCGTATAATGCCATTTTGCTATCACCTCCCCATGTTTTAATAAGACCACTCCAGGATTGGAACGGACTATAGTTTTCAACAAAATATCGTCAGACACATGAAATGGGTAAGCGCTCTGGGTTTCATGCCTGAAATCATCAATCAAGCCAGGATCTGCAAATGCAGTTAAGGCATTCACTTCTAAACCAACTGCTTGAGCAGCATTCATCACCGGATTGGTAACTTCTGACCATCTTTTCACATAATCTTCATCAAAAGTGTACACATTCGTAGATATTTCTCTTGAGTTTATTTCTCCTACCTTCTTTTCAATGTAGGAAGAATCTACATTTACCTGAATGGTATCGTAAACAAAGGAGGTATCGTTGACAACTCTGGTAGCCGAACTTGCATCGTATTTCAGCTTATAAGCTACAACCATAAAGCTGTAATCAGGGTTGGAAACCAATTCACTGGTCACCTCATTTCCATCAATATCACTGATATCAAAGTCCGTAATTTTTGTGGTTTCTACCATTATTACGGTTGTATCCCCATCTAAATCATAATTGGCATTCAAAAAGTTGCTCAGCAGATTTGCGGGAATCTCCGCGTAAAAGTTCAAAACGCTGGCATTGCCATTGGCATCTTTGACAATTGTCAAAGTTGGATCGCCTTTCACCTGCTCCGCATCCCATTCTTCTCTAGGGTATTGTTTAAATTCCTTTAGATATTGATTGTATGGCACATCTTTTACTTCACCAGTGTTTTTGTTGGTCAATTGGTAAGCTAAGATCGGCACATTGGCTTCAGCCGTGGTCTCTAATGCTTTTTGAATACCTATGTTTGCTCCTACTCTAAACGGACGAAAGTCGGCATGAGGAATATCCCAAACATAATTACTCAAACAGTAAACAGTCAAACCAATCATTGACACCCAACCGATAGCTTTTCTAATTTTTGGTGTAAACAGTTGATGCATATCCTTGTGCCGAAAAACAAAAAAGAAGGCGGGAATCAACAAAAAGACATCTTTAAAGAATGAGATTTTGGGTTTTAATTTTAGAAAATCACCAAAGCATCCACAATCGGTAACTTTCATATTGGTTTCTACATAGGGACCCCATTTTCCAAATTCAAAAAAATTGACATCATTTGGAACATAACCTGTGAGATAGGTAAATCCGGTTAAAAAAGTGAAAAAACCTACCAAAAGTAAAAATGCCCAGCTCGCAAATTTGGTCTTTGAACCTAATAAAAGCATTAAACCCAGCACAATTTCAAAAACGATCATAATAACCGAAACAATGACGGAATGCTCTGATAACCAGGGAAATAATGGGGCAATGAAAGACATCCATGTTTCTGCAAAGGTCGCTTCAAATTCTGCAAAGTATTGTTCCATCTTATAGGCAGTTCCCAATGGATCAACCGCTTTTACCCATCCGGAAAACACAAAAAGGGATCCGCAAAAATTCTGCAAATAGGTCATTAACCAATTTTTGTGCCCTCTCATAAATATTCCAACAAAAACGGTAAGGATTAATGCAACGATAGCAATGTATAGTACTAATGTCCCTAAAGTCATATTTATTTACAATTTTGATGCTTTGTCAATTTGGATGATTTTGGGGGCGCAAATATAATTAACAGTTTGGAAGTTTATAGGCTGTAACACAGGCTTCCCCTTGGGAAAAATCAAGGCTCCCAGTACAAAATAAATAAAGAACAAACTTCTGAATATCCTGTTTGTTTTGCTGTTAATGACTCAAAAAAATTGTCAAGAGGATGTTAAGGGCAATTTTTTGAAAAGTTCTACCTTCGTTCAGACACCATTGTTCAAAGTGGTTTAAAATTGTTCAAATTTGTAAAATTGTTTTACCTTGATTTAAGCAAATTAGAAAGAGTATGATACAATTTTGAACCAATTTTGAATAATCTTTGAACCATTTTATGCTAAAAAAGCTATTCATATTACCAATACGAATTTACCAGATTTTCCTCTCTCCAATGTTGGGACCTACCTGCCGTTTTCAACCTACCTGTTCACATTACATGATTGGCGCCATTCAGGAATGGGGAATAATTCGTGGTGTGTGGCTGGGTTTAAAGCGAATAGGGAAATGCCATCCCTGGGGACCTCAAGGAGAAGATCCAGTTCCTGAAAATCCAAAAAAAGTACGGAATTGAGAATTTGAATTTCATAATTTCTCAAAATCTCAATTGCTCAATTTCTCAAAATCTCAATTGCTCAAAATGCTAAGACGACCCAGGCGTAATCGAAGCTCTGTAGCTATCCGTGGAATGGCTCAGGAAACACATTTAACCACCAATCATTTGATTTATCCACTTTTCCTTGCTGATGGAAAGGGTATCAAAAGTGAAATACCCTCTCTTCCAGGGAACTTTCGACAATCAATTGATAATTTATTGAAGGAATTTGAAGAATGCATGTCCTTAGGGCTTAATAACTTCATTCTTTTTCCTGCAATTCCAGATGATAAAAAGGACAAGACTGGAACCTATAGCTTTGCTGATGTCAACTTTTATCTAAAGGCAGCTAAAACATTGAAATCAAATTTTCCGGAATGTTGCCTTATTAGCGATGTGGCACTTGACCCTTATAGTATAGATGGTCATGATGGAATAGTCAGGGATGGAAAAATTGTCAATGATGAGACACTACCAATCTTAGCTAAAATGTCTGTAGCTCAGGCTGAAGCTGGATTTGATCTAATTGGTCCTTCAGACATGATGGACGGGCGGGTTGGTGTCATACGGCATGCACTTGATAGTGAAGGATATTCTGACACAGGAATCATGTCCTATACTGCAAAATATGCTAGTGCTTTTTATGGACCTTTCCGGGATGCACTTGATTCTGCCCCACGAGAAGATGAGAACATTCCCAAAGACAAAAAAACTTACCAAATGAATCCGGCAAACCGTCGGGAAGCTTTGATTGAGGCTGAGTTGGATACTGCAGAAGGTGCTGATTTTTTAATGGTCAAACCTGCACTAAATTATCTGGATGTGATATATGCGATGAAAGAAAATTTTGAGCTACCAATAGCCGCATATCATGTAAGTGGAGAGTGTGCGATGCTTATTGCTGCCTGTCAAAATGGTTGGTTGGAATACGAAAAAGCGATGCCTGAGACCCTTTTGAGTATCCACAGAGCAGGGGCTGATGCAATTTTGACCTATTTTGCAAAGGACTTTGCGAAACTGAATAGAGGATAGATATTATGGTTCAAAATGGATTAATATGGTTCATAATGGTTAGAATTATTTTCCATTGATTGTATTTGTCTATTAGCAATTAGCAAATATAAACCCTACCAAATCAAAACATTTTCCCGAATAACTATTACTTTGGTTCCCGTGAAAAGAGCGAACCAACTATAAAAACAAGAATGGATTCCAAAAGGAAAAAAACTCTCATAGGCTTAATCTTTGCCATTACGCTAGGGGCTTGCAATTTATATAGAGCAAAGCCTTATGACTTTCCCAGTCCGGTAGATACAACCGATCATCCAATCAAATTGCAGGAAAAAAAAGTCTATGAAATTGAGGGTGTTTTTGCCGATAACCTCTTTGATGGGGCAAGATTAAATGGTTTTGAAAAAATTGAAGACAATTACTTCAGGGCATTCATCTCTCCTGAAAATTTTCCAATTAATGCAAGCCCGTGGTATGCCTTTCGACTTTGGTCTTCAACAACGAAGGACATTGTTCTTGAATTGCATTATACAAAACACAAACACCGTTACCGCCCAAAAATCAGCAAAAACGGATTAGATTGGAATTTGGTTGATACCAATTCAGTTCAGCTTACACCTGATGGTCTGCATGCTTTTTTCAACCTTACCCTTTCAGCAGATACCACCTGGATTGCAGGCCAGGAATTGAGTAATTCTGGTCATATCAAGGAATGGACAATGAAGCAGGCAAAACATCCTTCTGCTTCCTTTAATAATTTTGGAAAAAGTAAACTAGGTAGAGATCTATTTTACTTAGATATTTTGGAAGGTGATGTTCGAAAAAAGGACTTGATCGTAATAATGAGCCGGCAGCACCCACCTGAGGTAACCGGATATATGGCGATGGAGACATTTGTTGAGGAATTATTGGAAGACAATCATCTCAGCAATGCTTTCCGAATGCAATACAGGATTCTTGTATTTCCATTGATGAATCCGGATGGAGTTGATCTCGGACATTGGCGCCACAATGCTGGAGGAATTGACTTGAATAGGGATTGGGCATACTATCATCAGCCGGAACCAAGACAAATGGCTGATTTTGTGGTTAAAGAGAGTAAACGAAACAAAAGTCAGGTCGTTCTGGGATTGGATTTTCATTCAACCCTATACGACGTGTATTATACTTTTTCACCTGAAATGGTCTCTGTTATTCCTAAGTTTAAAGATTATTGGATTTCTGGGATTCAAGCATCCATGCCTGGATATGAGCCATATGATAGTCCTAGCCCTTTAAGTCAACCGATTACAAAAGGATGGTTTTATACCCAGTTTGGAGCAGAAAGCATCACTTTTGAACTTGGTGATCAGACCCCGAGAGATTTCATTCGACAAAAAGGGAAGGTGGCGGCTCGGGAAATGATGCAATTATTGATTTTCAGAAACTAAATACTTCCAGGAAATAGATAGTAAGAAGTTATACCGACGAAGCACAATTCAACTGACAGCAATGATGTTTCATTCAACTAAAAATTTGACTTTGAGGTTTATTTCGATCAAAGGGCAAACAAAATATGCAAAAAGTTTTTGTACCCAAAAAAATAGCCGAAAAAGGAAACCTGGTTATTTTCCATCCTTTAGCATATTTTTTGTAATTTCTTTGTTGATTCTTGCTGCTTGTAATCGAAATACTGCTCCCAGTTGGGATATCCTCATAAAAAATGCTGAAATTCTGGATGGAACCGGTAGTGGTTCTTATATTTCAAATATTGCAATTGAGGGAGATACTATTGCTTATATCGGAGAATTGAAAGAAAAAGAGTTTGAAGCATTGAGGGTCATTGATGCCTCAGGGATGCTGGTGACTCCCGGATTTATTGATCCACATACCCATAGTTTAATTGACCTCCAGGATAGTGTTAGAAATTCAAATCTGAATTATCTTTTCCAGGGTGTCACGACGGTTCTAATTGGAAACGATGGCAATAGTGTCAATCTCATTGGGCAGGAATTTGATCGCTTGGAAAGGAATGGCATTGGCACAAATGTGGCAATGTTGGTCGGTCACCGTAATATCAGAAGAACAGTTATGGGTATGGCCAATCGTCCTCCAACAGAGGAAGAGATGGACAATATGAAAACCCTGGTAAGAAGAGGCATGCAGGAGGGAGCTTTGGGATTCTCGACAGGATTATTTTATGCACCCAGTAGTTTTGCCAATACAGAGGAGGTCATTGAATTGGCAAAAATAACTTCTGAGTACGGAGGATATTATGACTCTCATATTCGAGATGAAAGCTCCTACAACATTGGATTGCTAGCTGCAATTGAAGAGGCAATTGAAATAGGACGAAAAGCCAAAATACATGTCCATGTCTCACACATTAAGTGCCTGGGGGTAGATGTTTGGGGGAAAAGCGGAGAAGTCATCGCAATTATTGAGGATGCTCGGGAAAATGGGGTGAGTATTACTGCTGATCAATATCCTTATAGAGCTTCAGGGGTTCATTTAGACAGAGCTTTATTGCCAAAATGGGTTTACGAAGATGATTTCGAATACCAAAATAAGTTTTCGGACCCAGCATTGTTGCCAGAAATCATGCGCGGTATGGAAGAAAATTTACGCAGGCGTGGAGGTCCTTCTTCTTTGTTAATTCTTTCTGCAAGGGACGAAGAATTAAATGGTTTGACACTCGCCCAGGTTTCCGAAGAATGGGAAATGACTCCACTAAAAGCTGCTTTGGAAATCATGAAAAATGGGAGTGCAGGAGTCGCCTCGTTTAACATGCAAGATGCTGATATTCAAAATTATATGAAAAGACCTTGGGTAATGACAGGATCTGACGGAACCGGAGGGCATCCTAGAAAATATGGTTCCTATCCCAAAAAGATACAAGAGTATGTTTTAGAAAAAAAAGTTTTGGATTTAGAGGAGATGATACGCAAAAGCACTTTGCTTCCTGCAGAAACCTTTGGCATAATTAAAAGAGGAAAAATTCAAACTGGCTATTTTGCAGATCTTATAATATTTAATCCTGAAGAATTCATTCCTAAATCAGATTTTGAGCATCCTACAGAATTATCAGAGGGCATGAATTACGTTATCGTAAATGGAAAAATTGCCATAAAAAACGGCAAATACACAGGAGTACTTGCTGGAAAACCAATCCGAAAAAACCAGAAAAAAGTGATATTGGATTAGATTTTTTGTAAAAATTTCTAAAATTGTGACAAGCTTATTTCAATAAAGGAATAGTTGTTGATATAATTATTATTTTAATTTTATTAATAATCAACAGAAAATAACTTTCCAAATCGCCACACCCGGATTCCTTGTTACTACCTTATATGCAAACACTTTACCCATAACAATCGAGGCTGGATTTCACCTTTTAATCCTCAACAAGAGAGAATGAAAAATCTAATTGAAATTTCTAAAATTGTCACAAAAAAGAAGGTACGTAAGATTGAAATTTTTGACGACCACTCCTTAAAACATAAGAATAGCAAGTTTAATGATTTTTATGAAGCACTACTTGCCGATAAGTTTAAAAATGATAGGGATGCCGCTAATTTCCTCTATGGTTGTAGTCCAACGGATGATAAATATCGCCAATTAAAATCCCGTTTCAGAAAAAGGTTGCTTAACACATTGTTTTTCCTCGATGTCAACCTTCCTTCAGCGTCTAATTATGATAGAGCCTATTATTCCTGTAATAAGGACTGGACACTTGTAAAAATCCTGATTTCCAATAATGCTGAATTCACTGCTGCCACCCTGGCAAGGCAGATTCTTACTACTGCATTGAAATACAAATTTGCAGATATCATCGTAAATTGCTCCAGGATACTTAGAAGTTTTGCAGCACAAACTGAACAGGACAAAGATTACGAAGAATACGACGCTTACATAAAGGAATATTCCAGAGTCCTGGATGCTGAAATTAAAGCAGAAGAATTGTATCAAAGAGTTATTGGTAATTATTTTAAGCCCAGTACAAAAAACAACAATCTGGAAGAAAAAATCGGAGATTATTGTGATGCATTGGTCGGCCTTTCTGAGAATTTTGACTCTCCAATCGTGGTGTACAACATGTATTTGGTATGGACTTATCGATACGAAATGGTTCGGGATTTTGAAATGATGCTGAGTGTTTGCAATCAGGCTGAAAAATATATTGAAGAAAACCCTCTGTTCTACCAGGATGAGAAGTTGGCTACTTTTCAAATGAAGAAAATGTCTGCCTACCTCCATCTTCGCGACTTTAAAAACGGAAAAATAAATGCCGAAAAATGCCTTCAATCGTTTCCAGAAGGCAGCGAGATTTGGTTTTCCTTTATGGAGTATTACCTATTACTCGCCTTACACACCGACAATTATATCAATGCCTTTGCTATCTTCAATCGTGCAAATGATCATTCTAAATTCCGGAAACTGAACAATGAAACCAAAGAGAAATGGAAAATTTACAATACTTACCTCAATTACATCATAGAAAGTAAAGGCGAAGAAAATCCAGTTTTTAAAGCACAAAGGAAGAAGGCATTTAGATTGAATCGTTTTTTAAATGATCCCCTACTCTACCCTAAAGATCAACGCATTTTCACCATCCATATGGTCATAGGACAATTATTGTTTTTATTGGAAAAGAATAGCTACAACCAATGCATTGAGCGAATTGAACGATTGAAAAGTTATGCCAACCGCCAATTAAAAAAGGAAGAATACTACCGAGCCATTCAATTTATTCGATTGCTTCAACAATTGGTAAAAGCGGATTTTCGGGTGGAAAATTTGAGTAATATCGATAAATATTACAATCGTTTGATAGAAACGCCCTTTTTCTTCAGAGGTGTCTCTGCAGAAATGGAAATCATTCCTTATGACAAATTGTGGAATTTGATTCTTTCCAGGCTGAAGCAGTAGGCATTTCTGTTATCAGTTGTCTCTTGTGGGTTTACATTTTTGAAAGGAGCAGTTTTTTTTTGAAAAAAAGCTGCTCCTTTTGTTTTTGGGAAGGTTCAAAGATTAAATTTGCGCCCGAATTTTTCAAGAACCAGAATTTTAACACTTGTCTGATTTGAAAAAAATAATTGTTGCCATTGATGGTCATTCTTCTTGTGGGAAAAGTACACTTGCGAAACAGCTCGGAAATGCCCTGGGTTATTCCTACATCAGCACTGGGGATATGTACAGAGCGGTCACTTTATATCTAATTGAAAACCAAATTGATATAGATGATTTGGAAAGAGTGAAAGATGCATTGACTCAAATAAATATTCATTTTGAAAATGATGGATCGGGTACCCGGATTTTTTTAAACGGAAGAGATGTGCAGGATGAAATCAGGAAGATGTACGTTTCAGAAATGGTGAGTCCCGTAGCCAAGATTCTGGAGGTGAGGGAAGAAATGGTAAAACACCAACGAAAAATTGGTGAAGACAAAGGGGTCGTAATGGATGGTCGTGATATCGGAACTGTGGTTTTCCCAAATGCAGAACTCAAAATTTTTCTTACTGCTGATACTGATATAAGGGCTCAAAGAAGATATGAAGAGTTGAAAAACAAAGGTTATGAAGCTGATTTTGAGGAAGTAAAAGCAAATTTAATTGAAAGAGACCATATCGACTCTACTAGAAAAGAAAGCCCCCTGCGCAAAGCGGAGGATGCGATTCTTTTGGACAATAGCTACTTGAACTTTGAGGAACAATTGGAGCAAGCCATAAATATGGTGAAGGAAAAAGCCTAAAATATTATAATCAAATACCCAGAACTTAAGGATCATATGAATTACCCTTCACTTCCAAAAAGCATTCACCAAAAAATAAAAAGTTTTGAATCCGAATTTGACAAAATTCCAGAAAAAAGAAAGGAGCTATTGGAAACATTAAGTCATTATATTTCTCAAAAAATCGAGAAAAAGGAAACAGTCAAAATCATCGTCATTTGTACTCACAATTCCAGAAGAAGTCACATTGGACAATTATGGCTTCAAGCTGGATCTGCCTATATGGGGATTGATGATTTTCAAACTTTTTCGGGGGGAACAGAAGCTACAGCTTTTAACCATCGCTCTGTTTCAGCTCTGAAACGAGTTGGATTTGAGTTGAATAAGAAAACCGAAGACAACAACCCTAAATACGAGTCTACCCTTCCCTCAAATGCTGGTGAGCCCCTGCTTCTTTTCTCAAAAAAATATGACGCCCCTCCAAACCCCCTAAATGGATTTGCTGCGGTGATGGTTTGCTCTGAAGCGGATGAAGCTTGTCCATTTGTACCTGGAGCAGAAGCTCGATTTGCAATTCCGTTTGATGACCCAAAAAACTTTGATAATACTGTACTGGAAGCAACAAAATATGATGAACGAGTTGAGCAGATGGGAAGAGAGTTCTTTTTTGTATTGAAAAGCGTCAAATAAATGAATAATAGGTGGGCTTTTCTAATCCAATCCCTTTGAAGTGCTAATGAATATTAAAAGCTACTGTTTTTGCCCTTTTCGTCATTTCACCATTTGCAAATTCTTCTTCTAAAATCATTCCTTGCGCTGTAGGCAAATCAAATACTTCTTTCATATTTCTGATGCTACCGGCAGGAATACCATTCTGATGAAAAAGTTCGAGCATCCTTTTGCGATCCATTTTTTTAAAGGCTGGTCTCAATAAATCCTTTAAAGTAGAGCGATGCTTTACCCTTAACTCATTCGTTTTAAACCGATTGTCTTGTGATAGTTGGGGCAGATTCAAAACTTTACATAAATTTTCAAATTGTTTATCCGTTCCGACTGCCAGAACAATAGGCTTTTCATCATTGGATAAAAAGATGTCACCATAAGGTGCAATATTTGGATGTTGGCAACCTATAGGTTGAGGAATATGACCAGCCATCAACCAATTGGTAGCTTGATTGGCAAGTGAAGCAATGGCTGATTCTAACAGAGAAGTGGAGACATAACTTCCTTGTCCAGTTTTCATCCGGTGAATAAGGGCAATCAAAATGGCTTCCTTCAGTTGGTGGGCTGCTAAAACATCTATCAAGGCAACAGGCATTTTAACGGGTTCCCGACTAGGTTCCCCACACATATACAAAAAACCAGCCTCAGCTTGGAGAACCATATCAAAGGCAGGTCTGTCTTCATTCGGAAATCCTTCCAATTGTGCATAAATCAAATTTGGATTCCTGCTTTTTAAAAAGTCATAATCCATGTTTAATTTTTTGGCTGAGGAGGGTTTGAAGTTGCTGATGACGATATCAGCTTTTTTTATCAACTCAAGCACCTGATTTCTCCCATAATCACGTTTTAAATCAATTAACAGAGACTCTTTTCCATAATTGACGCTACAGTAATAGGCTGAATAAGTTGATTTACTATTTTCAGTTGGTAATTTCCACTTTCGGGTCATATCTCCTCCTGTGGTCTTGTTCTCAATTTTAATAACTTTGGCACCCAACTCTGCGAAAAACATTCCAACAGCAGGACCTGCCAATACGGAAGCCAATTCCACAATGGTAAGATCTTTAAAAAAGGAGTCAAGGGGCTTATTTTTTTCGGTACTGGTCATAATGACTGATTATTATTATTCAATTCACAAAAATCAAAATAATTCTAATTCTTTGACCATTTGGGGAGATATGTGTCGAAAATGAAAACAAGAATGAAAATCTTAAACGTTCAACAAATACGGGACCTGGATATCTTTACAATTGAAAATGAGCCGATTGCATCTATTGATTTAATGGAAAAGGCTGCTGTGAAATTTGTAAATTGGTTTGTAGAAATTTTTCCCAAAGAGGAAAATACCATTGGCATTTTCTGCGGGGTGGGAAATAATGGAGGAGATGGTTTTGCAATTGCCAGATTGCTTTTTGAAAAAGGATATACGCTAAATATCTTTTATTGCGAAATATCGAAAAGTCCTTCAGAAGACTGTCAAGTCAATCAAAATCGACTTCAATCATACCCAAAAATTCCTCAATTTCTCATCCAAAAAGGAGCGCCTTTTCCAAAAGTGGATCAGAATACCATAATAATCGATGCTATTTTCGGTTCTGGTCTCAATCGACCTGTGGAAGGTTACTGGGGAGATTTGATTGAATACTTAAACCAACAGAATTGTGTTAGAGTTGCAGTTGATGTTCCTTCTGGATTATTTGCTGACCAAAATTCCAATGGTTCAATTTTCCAGGCTGCCTATACTTTTAGTTTTGAACTACCAAAGTTGGCTTTTCTCTTCCCCGAAAACCACCAATTCGTTGGACAATGGGTTGCGAAATCAATTGGCTTAAATCAGCACTTCATAAACAATGCTGATTCTTCCAATTATTATATTGATGACCAGTTGATCAAATCCATTTATAAAACACGCAGTAAATACGATCATAAAGGCACCTATGGACACGCTTTGCTTGTAGTGGGCAGCAAAGGGAAAGTGGGAGCTGGAATATTGGCAGCAAAAGCCTGTTTAAGAAGTGGAGCCGGATTGCTTACGATTCATGCACCTAAATGTGCTTATGATATTTTCCAAATCAGTGTTCCGGAAGCAATGGTCAGTGTAGATGAAGGAGAAGATTTTGTTAAGGGAATTCAACAACCGGATATATTTGGCAGCATAGGGGTTGGGTGTGGAATCGGTACTCATCCTATGACAATACAAGCACTTAGGGAAATTCTTTTGCAAACCAAGGTTCCCCATGTTTTGGATGCTGATGCATTGAATATTATCTCGCTTGAACCTGAATTGTTTAAGGCAATTCCTGAAAACAGCATCTTAACACCTCACCCAAAAGAATTTGAGCGCCTTTTTGGCAAAACCCCAAACGATTTTTCCAGGAATGCCTTACAAAAAGAAAAAGCCATCACATTAAAGTGTTATATCATCCTAAAAGGTGCACACACCAGCATTGCATGCCCTGATGGCACCTGTTATTTTAATTCAACGGGTAACCCCGGAATGGCAACTGGAGGAAGTGGGGATGTTTTAACAGGTATTTTAACCAGCTTGCTTGGTCAGGGGTATACTTCTTTTGAAACTTCTATTTTGGGTGTTTATTTACACGGTTTAGCAGGGGATCTCGCCGTACAATCGCTTCATTTTGAAGCACTTTTGGCAGGAGATATCATTGAACACTTAGGTAAAGCATTTAAAATCATTTCAAGTACTAATGACTTTGTTGCATGGCTATGATATGCAAAAAAGGAGTCGACTTAATAACTTTGC
>JBGTQJ010000054.1:0-66092 GCA_041941305.1 Saprospiraceae bacterium | reverse complement strand
ATCATTTTACATTTTACATTTTGACTTTCAATAATAGAACTTAACAGCCCTGCCCTAAAACCCCTCCCGAGCCGCCCGGAAGGGCGGCGAGGATTATTGTTCGCAACTTGCGTTAATTACTATTTATCATATTCATATAGCTTCAAGTCTTCGATCAAATTAATCAACTTTTCTGCGTATCTCTTGTCTGTTGCATAGCCTGCCTTTTTGAGTCCTTTTGCCCAATTTTTATAATCTGTTTTTTCCAATTTTAGCAAGTGTCGATAACGTTTGCCAGTAAGCATAATGCTATGAGCCCTGTAACTTTCCCATGCTGTATTGTATTTTCGGAAAAAATCCTTGTGAGAATCATCTGTAAAATTGCTGCAATGTCCTGGACCACAAGTTCTCGAAAAACACTTCATACCAAAATGATTGTTGTTTCTCACCGCCAGGCGGCTTTCTCCTACATTGCTCTCCAAAAGACCTTGAGCAAGGGTAATACTTACTGGGATACCATATTTCCCTTGCTCAGTCTTGGCAACACGCTCGAAACGTTTAATGTACTTAAGCTGCTTTTTTCTCTTGTTACTCAGTTCGTTTGAAGTATTAAGTGTAGCAAAGTCACCTGTTGTGTAAACCATATTAGAGTAGGTATTCCCAATATTGCTTTCATCCTGCCATTCAATATTGGGTTTCTTTGTATGCTGGCTACCAGAATTGGAAGGAGAATGATTAATGTGAATAGAAGTTGAGGAATCTTCATTTAATGCAACTAAAGAAGCTTTAAATTGCTGTTGATTTTCCAAGTCATATTTGATGTTATCTACTTTATTCAATACTGAAAAAGTGGCGATTTGAACACCTCCAGCACCTAAATTGAGGTTGATGTTTTTTGTATAAATAAGGCTTCCAAAAGCTATGATTGCAATACTGTTTAGCCAATATTTCTGAAACCAGTTGAAAACCCGTTTTGAATTTTGCTGAACATAGATTGCAAATTCTTGTTTGATTTGTTCAAGTTTTCCTTTCATAGTTGCTTAAATTTTAGGATGTATGAAGAATGAGTGTGCAATTTAAAATAAATTGTTTTAAAAACACAAATTGTTTTAAAAATATTCTTGAATAAAACTTTATCTCATATTTGTTTTTATTTATTTAATGATAAAATATCTTCTCACGAATTATTCAATATGCCTTAATCCAAGAAAATTTAAAAATGCGCTTATCTTCGTGAGCGAAAATTCGCTAAGAGAAAAAAGAGTTTAACAATATAGTTTCGAGGAAAACCCTACAAATACCTGTTCTAATTCACAATTATTCCCAAGAGAATTGGTTTTGGGAAAATATTTTGCCTAACTATAAAATGAAACAAAATGTTTTTTGAGTTAACAGAGGAACAAATAGCGGTGAAGGAAGCTGCCAGAGAATTTGCCCAAACGGAATTGCTTCCAGGGGTCATTGAAAGAGATAGCAATATGACTTTTGCAAAAGACCAGGTTCAAAAAATGGCAGAACTTGGGTTTTTAGGTATGATGGTAAGTCCGGAATATGGTGGAAGTGGAATGGATACGATGTCTTATGTCCTGGCAATGGAAGAAATTTCAAAAATAGACAATTCTGCATCAGTGCTTATGTCTGTCAATAATTCACTGGTTTGCTGGGGACTAAATACTTTTGGAACCGAAGAACAAAAACAAAAATATCTCACAAAATTAGCTTCAGGAGAATGGATTGGTGCTTTTTGTTTATCAGAGCCAGAAGCGGGCAGCGATGCTACTAGTCAGCGCACGACAGCTATTGACATGGGCGATTATTACTTGCTTAATGGAACCAAAAATTGGATAACCAATGGAGGAAATTCAAGTGTTCATCTGGTTATTGCGCAAACTGATATTGAAAAAGGACATAAAGGTATCAATGCTTTTATTGTAGAAACGAGCTGGGATGGTGTTAGTGTTGGAGCTAAAGAGGACAAACTAGGTATTCGGTCTTCAGATACGCATACGATAATGTATTCTGATGTTAAGGTACCTAAAGAAAACCGAATCGGAGAAAATGGGTTTGGTTTTAAGTTCGCTATGAAAACTTTAACTGGAGGACGTATCGGGATTGCTTCGCAGGCCTTGGGAATTGCGGCAGGCGCATTTGAATTAGCTACCGCCTATTCAAAAGAAAGAGAGACATTTGGAAAACCAATTAGCCAACACCAGGCAATTGCATTTAAATTGGCAGACATGGCTACTGAGATAGAAGCCGCTCGTTTGCTGGTTTATCGGGCAGCATGGTTAAAAGACATGGGTTTAGATTACAATATGGCTAGTTCTATGGCAAAATTATTTGCCTCAGAAGTTGCAATGCGACAAACTGTTGAGGCGGTTCAAATTCATGGTGGATATGGTTTTGTGAAAGAATATCACGTGGAGCGTTTGATGCGAGATGCAAAAATCACTCAAATTTATGAAGGCACCTCAGAGGTACAGCGTATTGTGATTTCTAGAAATATTCTAAAAGGTCAACTTTATGTGCCAATTCTTGGAGGAAAAGAATTAGCAGTGTAAAAGAATCGACTTTTTTTTATTTTTTTTTATGGAAAACTAACAAGTTGAAAACTTAGGTTTTTTGTTCAATTATACTGAATGGCTTACCAGCTATAGGAAAAATCGCAGGAAAGGTTTTACTGGTTATGAAGGCGAAAGGTCAAGTATCCTGATTTCTGACCAGCATTGTCAAACATTATTACGTACCTTTGAACGCACAAACCCCAATAGCTCAAGATTTCATAGCACAAATAGTTTTTACGGGCGACGTGGTTGTCGCCTTTTTTTGTGCCATTATTTTGCTGCAATTCCCCTCAATCGTTCAAAAAATGCATCTAATGTTTCCTTCGTAGGTGCATTCCCATCTCTAGATTGTCTTGCATTTAATACCCCATCCTTATCTTCCAGTATAAATTTAAAAACGGGATTGGCATCATCACCATTTTCTCCATTGGAAATAATCCGGAGATCATGAAATTCCATGGTCCCATTGTCCTTTTCCACAATGGTGTAATAGTCGCTTGAAAACCATTTCAGGATTTCAGCAGCTCTTTGACCATTATATTTTGCAAGGGGTTTATGATTTTTGGGGAAAGTGATGAAATCCTGAACAAGGGGGGATTCATCAAAGAATGAATAATAACCAACATAATAAGCAGTATCTCCTTCTGCAATGCCTTGCCACAAAATATTATTTAGGATTGTGGGAGCAGTACGATAACGATGACACTCGATACCTTTTTCTGCAAAAGATTTTTCAAAAATATTATCAACCTTGATTTTGTTGTAACCAGTAAAAAGCAAATAGGCACTGCTTATTCCAATACCAAACCAATTGACTATACGACGATAAGGACTATTTCTTGAAAAAACACCTGCTATGATGACACATAGTAGAAATGGCATTGTATAAATGGGATCAACAACAGATATGTTATTCAAAGCTACGCGGTAGTCCCAAAATGGTTGGAATAGTTGTGTCCCATAACTTGTACAGGAATCCAAAAGGGGATGTGTAAATATGGACCAGAAAAAAAGCCATGCCCATTCCTTCCAGGTTATTTTATTTTGTAATGGTTTGGCTTTGAAAAAGAACCACCACAATCCAAAAGCAACGACTGCGCCAATTCCTATAAAATACTGTAAGACACTCCAATTGAAACTGCCATCTGGTTGAGCGACCAATTGATTGAATTTATAAGTTACAATTCCATAAACTATCATCCACAAAGCGTACACGGATATTTTATATGGCTTGCTCTTGTAAATATCACTTTCATAAAACTTATGGACCAGCCAACCAAAGAGTAGGGGTGCAGTTATTGCAAAAAATATGGAATGGGTAAAGCCACGATGAAAGGCCAACGCTGTCATTTCATCAGTTACAAAGTAGGCCAAAATATCTAGATCAGGAATAGTGCCTCCAATAGCACCTATCAACATGGCGCGATTACCTGCTTTCTTCCCTAAAACGACCTCTCCGACGGCAGCGCCGAGTGTCATTTGCGTTAATGAATCCATAGCGGTGTGAAAGGTTTTGTGACTAAACCAAAAAGTTTTTGGAAAGTTCGCGCAAAGGTAGGCAGAAATTGAATGAGGAGTTTATTTTCTTACAATAGGGTCTTCCAGGCGGCTAGCCATCCTCTGAATGGCATCGATAATTTTGTCTAAGGCAGGGGGATAATTCACATACTGAATGCCATAATTGTCTTTACCCCAAATAGCAATAGTAATTACCTTTTTCTTGTCGCCGTAAGCTACTGAAAGGCGCAAGGGCATGGGGCGAGGTTTTAGTCCTTTTCTTTTTTGGCAAGCTTCGGAGTCACAGTCGAAAAGACGCTCCATTTCAAAAAAATGTTGGTCGGAAATGAATTCAGCAAAGGCTTCGAGTTCTTCCCTGGAAATGTCTTTTTTGGTAACCAGTAGACCATTATTAACACTATGAAACTCCTTGATTAGTCTGCCAGAACTTTTAATATAGATATAATCTTTAAGTACAGGATCAATACCTCCATAATAACCACCACCTGTCAATTCGATATTGATATAGACTGGTTTTTCCTCTGGTTCATAATTTTCCCACTTCTTCCGTTTTTTCTTCTTTTTCTTTCCAAATGCCAGCCAGTTTCGGCGCTCTTTTTTCTTTGGATTGAGAGCTTCGACAAGTACCTCCGGCAATTCATTTGCAGGTTTTGCAAATGGAGCTTCTTTGCTACTTACCCGCATGAAATGATATTGATAGGTTCCCTTACTATTTCTTTGGGTAAATTCCAGAACCAGTACTTTTTTATTGACCTGGGCCACCTCAAATTTTTCAATGTGCTTAAAACGATAATTCAAGGTTTTATTATTCACGCTCCACCGTCCATCGGAAAAGTTGCCATTTAGATACTCCTGATAGGAATAATTGTACCTCAAATAGAGAAAAAAGTCATAGAGTTCGTCCGCCTTATGGATGATGGTGTTGGACTCAAGGTGAAGCGTATAAGTATAGCGCCATTTGGTTTCTATCAATAATCGTTCATTAATAGCTCCATGGTTGAATGAAGCCTCCTGTGCATTCAACCCTATTCCTGAAATAATTATTATGAATAAGCTAACTATCCGGGACATCGGTCGCTGTTTTGTAGTTTTCTCTCTTAAAAAATAAAATCTAAATTATATTAAAAAGTTTAATAATTCAAAATTCTCGCCAGATTTGATCCTACAATTTTAAATGTTGCAATGTTGTGATTTTAAAATAAACTCATCAAATCGCAGCATCGCAGTATTGTAGAATTAAAACTTAAACCCTACTGTGAGCATTAGTTTATTTCTTGAGTCTTCTACAACAACCAGAGACTGTAGTTCTTTACTATTGGTGACAAAAGGAATGTAATTTTCATTATTCATAATTCGCTTATAGGCAAAATCTGCAAATGCGTTTTTACCTCTAATACCCAACCCCAGGCTAAGCGCTGTGTTGGTATCTGATTCATCCAAATCTGGCGAGTCAGAAATATTGAATCCTGCTCTGAAGCGCAATTGTTCATAGGCAAACTCTCCACCAAGTCGAATGTTTAATCCTCCTTCCAAATCATTAGATATTTGGTTGTTTAAGGTCCTTACATAATCCAAATCTTCACTGCTATCTGTATTATTAAATTTGAAATTGGCGCTGTTATAAGTAACGTATTCCACTTCAGCGCTCAAAAATCCATATTTATTGATAATAACTCCCAAACTTCCCATATAGCGCCAGGGAGTTCTGAATTTATATTCAAAAAAACCGTCTGGAGATTCTTGTTCTGGCTGGCAACATTGTGGATCATTGAATTCATAAGTCATTCTACTGTTCCAGCTATCCTCTAACTTAAAAGCAGTAGGCGTATGAACAGCAGCACCAATTCGGATCATTTGATTAACCCTGTAAATCGCTCCCAATTTGAAATTGATCCCAACTCCTGTAGTTATCAATCGTTCAATATATGCGAGTTCCTCAAAAAGATTATTGCTATCGTCCAGATCGATTTCGCGATAGGTCTTGTTTTCTTCAAAGTTTAAGTAAGGAATTCCAACAGTCGCACCAATCATGAATTTCTCGTCATAATTGCCTGCAAAAGAAACTACAAGTTCATTGATAGAGCCTGTTCTTCTGATGTCCTGACTTTTTTCCACCTGTTCCCCAAATGCAAAGTCACTTAAATAGAAACCTTGATTGTCAGGATCTTCATAAATGGCAAAAGCATCATAAGCCAATCCTTCCTCAAAGGCTCCCAACTCATCTGGAGCTTTCCCAAATGCCAATTCCAGAAAACGGTCGGTTATAGACCCAGGGGAAGTCCCTTCATATCGCAATTCCTGGTGAAAATTAGCAAGCCGATTCATGCCAACAGCAAAATTAGCTGTTTTCCATTTTGAACTATAAGGCCGTTTAGCTATAACGACTCCTATGTTGTTAAAATTAAATTTGGTTTTATTTTGTTCTACTGGGGAATTGAGTGGACCCTCTAATTCTGCTTTGGAGTTACCCAAAACCAAAGTAGGAGTAAACATAAATTCAGAGCGACGATAAGCCGCCAAACCTGCTGGATTGGTACTTAAAACCGAAAAATCAGCCCCTAAAGCTCCAATAGCACCTCCTACACCTACGGTTCTGGCTGTGCCCCCAATATCAAAGACTGAATATCGAACCGCATCATTGATGGTTTGTGCAAACAAAGATGTGGAAAGAAATAAAAATGAAAATAGGAATGTGACCTGTCTCATAATTTTTTATTTAGAAAAGTCCTAGCATGGCTGGCTGATAGGAACCAGAGCCATGTAGCGCGGTTCTCCCTATCCGTGCAATGAATGAGAAAGTTTTTGATGGGCTAAGGAAGACCGTGCTACGAGCGAAAGTAATAAAAAAGTGGGTGGACATTGCATGTCATATCCACCCACTTTCATCAGTACAGATTATTTGTTTTCTCGCAATGCGAAAATATTAGTTACCTCTTGAACGAGAAGAGCTGGAGCGGCTCGATCCTGAGCTACTTCTACTGCTTCCTGAACTGGAACGAGTACTGCTTCCACTTGATCTGCTACTACTGTTGCCACCACTCCAGCTTCTGGAAGAACCAGAAGAAGAGCGAGAGCTATTGCTTCTGTTAAAGCTTCCTGAAGAAGAACGATTGGAGCGTGAACTTCCGCTATTCCATCCACTGTTGCTTCTTGAAGAATTGTTCCTGCTTCTATTCCACCCACTATTGCTTCTTGAAGAATTGTTTCGGCTATTGTTCCAATTGCTGGATCTGTTGCTTCTGGAAGTATCGTAGGAGCGATTTGTTCTTGAGTTATTGGGTCGAGTAGTCGCTTGGTTTTTTCTTGTACTCGTACGACTATTGTCTACTGTGCGTTTCTTAGGATATTCACCATCTTTGAAAATAGAGATGGACCTTCTTTCGCCAGTAGTGGTAGTAGATGAACCAGAACGAGAAACGGCATTATTACTGGAATTAGCTGCACCAGCAGTTCTTCCAGTATTGGATCCTACTGCACGATCTCCATTTGCAGTACGTCCACCACTACTTCTAGGGGTGCTGCCAGTGGTTCTGGAGCCATAATATGTTCCATTGTCATTATTGTTATTGCCTGAAGTATTGTAGCTAAACCCATTTCCCCAGGTTGGTGGGCAGTAATAATTGGAGTAGTAACTTCCTCCACCAAATCCACCATAAAAGCTATTGTATCCACCAAAACCATAACCTCCACCATAGTAATTTGACCAAGGAGATCCCCATCCATTTCCATAATAGTTATAAGAGATTCCGCCATAGGGATTGCCATAGAAACTATTTCCAAATCTGTTCCAGCGATTCCAACGGTTCCAGCGATTGTATCTGTTGAAACGGTTGTAGCCATAATAGCTATCGTAAATTAAAACGGTATTGCCGAAATAGTTTCGATCGTTATAGTAGGGGTCATAATACCCCAAGTCAGAATATACAGGGTCATAATAATCGAACCCATAGTAGGGACGAGAGAAACGACGGATTCGGGAAGTATAGTAATAATCATAGTTATCATCATCGCCATACTCATCTTCATCAAAGTATCCATACTCATCATCACTATCATACTCATCGTCATAGTAATTGTCATCGGAAGTTGAGTAATAATAATCGTAGTCAGTGTCAGGATCGTAATACAAGTCATCATATTGGGCGATTGCCTGAGTAGCCCAACTACTTACGAAAATGGCTATGATTAAAGCTGTGAAATTTCCAGTTTTCATAATTAATATTTTTCCTGCTTTAAAAATTTGGGTAGTCAAACGAAAATGAAAAACAAAAGCGCTTGAAAGATAATTAGTTTTTCATTTTTGTCTGACCCAAAATACCCAAGTTTTTAAAGCATAATATTTTATCAGTAATTACTTTGACTCTCTAAATTGGGACAAGCACGAATTTATTACTTTTGCGCCACTTTTTTTGTTAATGTCCAACTAAAGAACCAAATTTTGCTTGTTAAAGTTATTAAGACTACCAATTTTAAGACTATAAACCCCTAAACCGGATACTTAATAAAATCTTAAAACTCATTTATCACAAATTGCAAACGCCTGCTGAGCACTGCTTTTTGTTAATTTTTTGAGAATCAAGAGGCTTGAAACAAGAAATTCGATTTTAACATTTTTTATTTTAAAATTATTTTTTCTTGTACTTTATAGACTTGTTCATAAATAACAAATTGGCATTTGAAAAAATCTTTTTCCATCTAATGAGCCTGTTTTTTCGTCCGTAGCGCTGCTATGCACTCAAAAAATAAACTCATTAGACAAAAAAATATAATTTTCATATACTCAATCTTTATTTACGAATAAGTCTGATGTCTTGATTTTTACACCAGAAAGAACATGTCTAAAGAAATTACTTCCAGAACGCAGGACTACTCACAGTGGTATATCGATATTGTTAAAAAAGCCGGACTCGCAGATAACTCTGCAGTAAGGGGTTGTATGGTCATCAAACCTTATGGTTTTGCCATTTGGGAAAATATGAAAGCCCAACTCGACAAAATGTTTAAGGATTCGGGTCATGTGAATGCTTATTTCCCGCTTTTTATTCCAAAAAGTTTTTTGAGCAAAGAGGCAGAGCATGTAGAAGGCTTTGCAAAAGAATGTGCGGTCATTACCCATCATCGATTGATGAATGCACCTGATGGCAATGGAGTTGTAGTTGATCCTTCCGCAAAACTGGAAGAAGAATTGATTGTTCGACCAACCTCTGAAACCATTATCTGGCACACCTACCGCGATTGGATAAAATCATATCGAGACTTACCGCTTTTGATCAATCAATGGGCAAATGTGGTTCGTTGGGAGATGAGAACTCGCCTGTTTTTGCGGACTGCTGAGTTTTTGTGGCAAGAAGGGCATACTGCGCATTCGACAAAAGAAGAAGCGGTCGAGGAAGCTCGTTTGATGCAAAAAATCTATGCACAATTTGCTGAAGAATATATGGCAATGCCAGTGGTTCAGGGTACTAAAACGGTAAATGAAAGATTTGCAGGAGCAGAAGATACCTACACAATAGAGGCCTTGATGCAGGATGGAAAGGCATTGCAAGCGGGAACTTCTCACTTTTTGGGGCAAAATTTTGCAAAGGCATTTGATGTGAAGTTTTTGAATGAAAACAACAAGGAAGAATTGGTTTGGGCAACCTCCTGGGGGGTTTCTACCAGATTGGTTGGAGGATTGATCATGACTCATTCAGATGATAGTGGTTTGGTCTTGCCTCCAAAATTGGCACCTACACAAGTTGTCATCGTTCCAATTCCAAAACCAAATGCTGAAATTGACGAAGCTTCAGAAAAAATTATGAAAGCCTTACGTGACAAAGGCATTTCTGTTCAATACGATACGGACAAGAAAAAGCGCCCAGGATTTAAATTTGCGGAACACGAGATGAAAGGGATCCCAGTTCGTTTGGGAATAGGAAAACGTGATTTGGAAAATGGAGTAGTAGAGGTGGCTCGCAGGGACACCAAAGAAAAAACATCCCAGCCATTGGAAGGAATTGCCAATTACGTCGAGCAATTATTGAAAGATATTCAAAATAACCTTTTCCAAAAAGCATTGGATTATCGCGCAGCACATACTACCAGTGTTGACACTTTTGATGATTTTAAAGGTGCATTGGAAAGCAAAGGTGGATTCGTTTCTGCTCATTGGGATGGTACGACCGAGACAGAATTAAAAATCAAGGAATTGACGAAAGGTACGATTCGTTGTATTCCAAATGATGCCGAAGAAGAAGAGGGTGCTTGTATTTTGACAGGGAAACCATCTAAAAGGAGAGTGTTGTTTGCGAAAGCTTATTAATCATTAATCAGTTAAAGCTGCCTCAAAAGCTTTTGAGCTTCTGGATATTTGCTTGCATCTTCTGGTATTTTATTCAAATAAGTTTTGCAAGCGGCGACATTGTCTTGCTTTAAGTAGGTAAGTGCGAGGTACCAGGTGCCCGTATTCTTAAAGATTGTTTCTCCTTCACTAATGTTCTTAAAAGCAGTCTCTGCTTTGCCAAAATCGTTTTGGTCAAGGTGGCAAGTCCCTTCAAACAGAAGGATCTCTGCATCATTATTTGTCTGTAAATAATTTTCAAATAATGGCAATGCTGTTTCACAGTCGCCATTATTGAAGGCTGTTTCCATTTCTTTAAAATCTGGCTGAATTTCACTTCTTTCAGTAAGTTCTGCGATGGGACGAATGTAGAATTGCTCAAAAGGGGCTGTTTCATTTGAAGGTATAAAAATAAAAAGCAGTAAAATTGCCGCGGCAGCAGCAATTGAAAACATCCACATTTTCCTGGAAATGGGAATTATTTTGGCTTTTTCCTGGACAGTATTATTAAAATGAAGCTTGCTTTCCTTGACCAGTAAATGCTTAAATGATTCTTCTCTCTGTTCATTTTGCAGCCGGGAAGAAATACTATTCATCATGTTACGGTATAATTCTACCTCCGCAGGTAAATTAGCATTTGAGGACAATTGCTCTTTAAAGTCTTTCAACTCAGCACCTTTTAGTTCTCCGAGCAAATATTGTTCAATTTTTTCGTAATGATTTTTCATAAGTCTTGCGATAAAATGAGTGGATAGGTGGGGGCGCTTTTGATGAGTTGCACCAAATTATCGACACATTCAGTTTTTCGTTTTCGGGCATATCCATAGCTAATGTCCATTTTTTCCGCAACCTCCTTCATAGAAATGCCTGACCATGACAGTTTCAGTAATTCCTGGCAGCGGGCACTTAATTCTTTATATTTCTCCCAAAACAGATCATTTTTAGCCTGCTCAGTGGAATTGTCATCGTAAAGTTGCGGAGCAATTTCTATATCTTTATACTGTTCGAGATCGTGAATTGTTACCCCTGTTCGTTTGCGTTTTTTTAATTCATCAATCAATTTCCCTTTACAAACTAAATATAAAAAGGCTCCAAAAGGACAAGTCAATGTAAATCCTTTATTAGTAGCCTGTCTGTAAATATTCATTAATGCATCCTGAAAAATATCTTTACTGTCTTCCTCCGAGCCACCATGCCGGATAATGAAGCTTTTAATTTGAGGTAAGTACTTCGAATAAATTTCTTTGATGGTTTTTGGATCATTGGCGAGCATCCCTACAATAAATCGTTGGTCTTCATGTGTGGTTGGTTGTTTCATCCTATGCTAATTTTCGGAAAATTAAAAAAATTGTCAAAGGGATGGTAACAATATCAAAAAGGAAACGGTATAGAGATAAAAAACCCAAGGAGTATAGCAAAACTTGAAGTAAAGTATATTAACCCCGTATTCATAACCCTGTATTTAAATATTTAACCCCAACATTCTACAAAGCCGGAACTTTCGAAGAGAAATCATTCATTTCTACCAGCGAAATTCCGGCTTTTATATTTTTCTGCCTATTCGCCCCCAAAACCGCTTGTACAACAATTGTTTTTCAAACACCCTGAAATTCCGTATTTTGGACAAAAATTCCTAAAACGCTAAACTTGCCCACTCATGACAAACCCTAAACCGGCTGCCAATAAGCCTCCTTTTCGTATTTCAACCTACTTGATTTTTGTATTGTTATTATTTTTCGTCATCATTTTCATCAGCGATCAATGTACTCCAAAACCGCCAGTTTGTACACCAGATTTACTATTTAAAGAATCCTTTGATTCGAGTTCCCTTAATTCAAACATTTGGACTACAACTGGATCCTGGAAGTGGACAAATAATGGCAAAGCAGTTTCAGATGATGCCAATCAGCAGCCTATTTGGTCAAAATCAGGTGGTGGGGCTATGGCAATAAGTCTCAATCTACTTAATAATGTGAACGATACCATGGAAGCTAGAATTCCCATTGGGGAGGTTGATCAGGATTTTGTTCATTTGTCTTTTTATCATTATGTAAGTGATTTAGATTCTATTATTAGAGTAGAGGCTGAAAATCATTCATTGTTTCGAGCTGGGTGGGATGAAGTTTGGAGTATGAGCCCAGATACTGCTAACTCTATAAGTAGTACCCGTTTCCATTTAGTCTGTATACCAATCAATAAAAATTGCATTGAGCGGGATCCCATTGATTCTATTTCTTATATCAATTTGCGTTTCATCCTTGAAGGCAATGTAGACTTTTGGGTACTTGATGATGTAGAAGTATGGGGAGGGGAACCTAAATCTTTGACCTCTACTACCTTTCCAACTTTTGTAGGAGACAGCTTGACTGCCTTTGGAAAGCTTTATGAGGTGGATTGTTTTTGTACACCTTATGTACCAAATGAGATAGTGATTCAATTTAAACCTAATGCTTCAGAAATTGTAAAAAACAAATTGCGCGAAACTTTCAACGTAAATTATGTTGACACTTTGAAGTGTGATGGAACATTAATAGAAAGGTGGAAACATGGTGAAAATGGGATTATCGATATTAATGAAATCATTGGACAACAATCAGCAGAACCTGATGTCGAAGCCATAGATTACAATAAATATAATTGGAGTAAGTTAGAAAACTCTTTAAAAATAATTTGCGATCAGCCAATTACTGAATTGCCTCTAGGATTATCCTTCCCTGATTCTAATGATTTGAAAATAGCCATTTTGGATTCTGGAATAGATTACAACCACAAAGATTTAATAAATAACATATTCGTTGGTAAGGATACTGATTTTAATGGGAGAGATGATGATAATACTTGCTTTGAAGATGATCCTATTGGTTGGAATTTTGTGAAGAATAACAACAATCCGTGTGATGATCATGGGCATGGAACACATGTTGCTGGAATCGTTCTCAAAAATTGGCCAGATAAAGAATTCTCATGTAATTTAAAACTCATCCCTGTAAAAACTCATGATGAATATGGGGCTTCTACTTTATTTGATGTGACTTGTGGAACTTATTATGCTTATAAGCAAGGAGCATCTGTACTAAATTGCAGTTGGGGTTGGGTAGGGCACCCAAGTCCTATATTAAGCAATGCTATCGAAGTAGGGGCAACTGATTATAATGCAACTATTATTGCCAGTGCTGGAAATAAAAACCTAAATCTTGATTTGTACACACATTATCCATCATGCGATCATAGTGAGAATGTGGTAGGGGTAGCTTCAATTCTATATAAACAAAATGGTTCTTATGATTTGAGTGAGTTTTCCAATTATTCTCCAAGTTGGATAGAAATTGGAGCCCTAGGTGAGAAGATTCAGAGTACTGTTCCAGGAAATAATTGGGATTATAAGACAGGAACATCTATGGCTGCTCCCGTTGTTACAAGCTTGACCGGGTCTATTTATTGTTGCAATTCAAAACTTACCTACAAAAGAATTATTCAATTTGTGTTGGATAAATCTCTGATGGTTGGAAATCTGGATAATTGGATTTTAAATGGTAAAATAGTTCATTTAAACACCAATAATTTCTTAATTGATTATCAAAAATACAAGGATTGTGAGTTAATTAGTGAAGAAATTTTTAATGAGGATATTGATTAATATTTTTTTGCAAAAAATCTCTAAGACAGCTGGTGGTTCCTTGTAGTCTACCAGAATATCCAAATCTGTATTCCTATAATTAACTATTTATGATCGATAAGTAATGTAATTGATAAAACTCCTAAAAATGCCACCTAAACTAAGGTTCGTTCTTATTTTTCTTTTTGGTTTTTTTTCACATTTTGTCCAATCACAGTGCGATTCAGGAACAATCCAATCTACAATAAAGGGCAGGGACACCCTTCTGATTAAAGAGTTAATAAAAAAAATTGAACATTGTCCTGAATTAAGAGATTCTCTTGGTTATGCTTATCACGAATTAGGCTTAGCTTATTATTTCAAACGCAATTATAGAAAGGCTATTGAAGCTACTGCCAAAGCATTAGAAATACTAAAACAAGAATTAGGTTCTGAAGATGTTCATATTGCTAAAACTAGCTATAATTTAGGAGCGTTCTATAAAAAAAATGAGGAGTATGGGAATTCTGCAATTCATTATAGAGTCGCTTTTAATATTTATCAAAAACATGGAGAACCGAAGGTAGTCAGCTCCAGCAGAGATTTAGCAGATGTTTATCAAAGAATTGGAGATTATGATTTAGCTGAGGATTATATAGAAATTGCTATACAAATGTCCTCTTTATTTAAGGACACTGTTAATCTCGCAACTTGTTATTTAAATTATGGAATTATTCTAAACTCAACTAAACAATTTAATAGAGCTATTGAATTTTTAAATAATGGAATTCGGATTTATGAAAAGACACCCAATAAAAGCATGAGTTCTAAAATGTGGATAAATAAAGCAGCCTGTTATTTAAACAAAGCTTATTCTTTCCGTTATTTAAAAAATTATAAACAATCATTAGAATCTTTCAAACAATCTCTTCGAGTTACAAAACTTCTTCAAAACCCAAGCTCAGAAATATTAATTTATAATAACATTGGAAATCAATATAGGCTACTACGTGATTTTCCAAAGGCAATTGAGAATTTAAATAATGCTTTGAAGCTTTCCCAACAAAACAATTTTTATCAACACAAAGCTAAAGTGTATGACAACTATGGCGAAGTCTACTTAGATCAAAAAAACTTCCCACAAGCCCTCTCCCACTTCCACAAAGCCATCCAAAGCATCATTCCAGATTTTGACAATGAAGATTATCACTCGAGCCCCTCTGAAGAACAATTAAAGCAAGTCTCCACTAAAACGGAGCTACTTACCATTCTCGGGGATAAAGCAAGAGCCTGGAAAAAATGGTATGAAGCCACTGAAAATCAGGAATACCTGGAGCAAGCACTTGAAAATTACAAGCTAGCAGATAAGGTCATTGACTTGATGCGGAACGACCACCTGGCACAAGGCTCTAAATTATTTTGGCGAGAGGCAACTCATTCTATTTATGAGGCCGCTTTAGATGTTTGTTTTCTAGGTGGCTACTGGGAAGATGCCTTTTATTTTTTCGAAAAAAGCAAATCAATACTTTTATTAGACAATTTGACAGCATTGGGGGCGCGGCAGTTTTTGACAACTGAACTTGAAAATGAAGAAGTACAACTACAAAAGGCTGTTTTCAATGCACAACAAGCATTGGAGAATGCCAGGAAGGAAGCGCAAACTGAGTTTAGAGCGCATTTAGTAAATGCGCAGGAATCATATGAAGATTTTCTTTCCAATCTCGAAAAAACACATCCTCAATACCATGCCTTTAGATATCAATCAGATGTATTGGGAGTTAAGGAAGCTAGAGCGCATTTATTAAATGATACAACTCACTTGATTCATTATTTCTATGGAGATTCCAGTATCTATGTATTGCGGCTTGGAAAAGAAAGGTTTGATTTTGAAAAAATAAAGCGAATACCAGATTTGGATGAGTTGATAGAAAAATATTTGGAGCACTTTAGTTCAAGAAATGTAACACAAAATAATCCAGGTTCTTATGCAAAAGTTGCCCATGCCCTTTTCAATGCTATCTATGCACCTGTGTGGAAGTCCAGAGATTTGAACGGAGAGGTGATAATTATTCCAGATGGAGTATTGGGCTTTGTGCCTTTTGAATCTTTGATTTATGAAGAATCTAATAGCTCAAATCCCGGACGGTTCAACTATATAATCAATGAACAATTACTCTATACTGGCTATTCTGCTACGGTTTTGCAGAAGCAACTGGAATTTTTGAAGGATAGACCCAGTAAACAAAAGGTGCTTGGTTTAGCTCCTTTTGAAAATCACTCTACAAGCAAATTTGACTTATTAAAATATAGTAGAAAAGAACTGGAAGCATGTGGAGGCAAATTGTTTTTTAATGAAGGAGCTACTCTAGATATATTTCACCAATATGCCCTTGATTATCAAGTTTTTCATTTAGCAACACATGCTTCTTCAGCGGGCAATTCTGATAAGGCCTATATCGCTTTTGCAGATACAAACCTGGTTTTATCAGATCTATATGCTTTACAGCTTCCTGCAAATCTTGTTATTTTGAGTGGCTGTAAAACTGGTTTGGGAAAGGTTTATACAGGAGAAGGTATGATGAGCCTGGCGAGAGGATTTACTTATTCAGGCACTGCTGGTTTGATTTCCAGTTTGTGGAACCTTAATGACCGGGCTACTTCTGATATTTTTAAATCATTTTATGAATATGTCCAAACAGGTAAATCAGTAGCGGAAGCCTTACGATTATCTAAAAAAGGGTTTATAGAAGAAGCGGACGAAAGTAAAAGAACACCTTATTATTGGGCCGGTTTAACTTTGATAGGTCCAGACCAAAAACTTGATTTGAAATCTGATAGTGGGTTTTTGAAAGGTACTAAAGCAGTCTGGTTAGCGGTAGGCTTGGCTTTTCTATTTTTTATATGGTATCGTTCCAGAATGCGAAAGGAAGCTGATGAAATACAAAATGCCTAAGATTAATTAAAATTGAATCCGCTAACTCACCAATAAATCTTTTTTTAACTTGACGAGAGGTTTGAGCAAAAAGTAGGTATTATTTTATTTTTTATTAATAAGTCCTTGAAAAGGAATTTAGAACCACATGTTAAATCTAAAAACATCTCTTTATTGTTCAGTATTGGAAGAAGAGTGTGGACATTTGGATTTCACAAAGCCTATCAATTCCTGATGAGAATCCATCAAGACCTGTGTTACTTCATATAACTTTTCAAAGTTCATCACCATCATTTGCATATCTTTTGGGAGCTCGTCCAATGATTTCTTTTTATAGCAATGATAACAGTGTAAGCTGCTTAAAACTTCCTGAATTTCAACAGCATTTTTTTGATGCTTCTCCAAAATCTCTACCGCATCTGTGGAAAGAGGAGTTACGTTTTCGGCTGTGGAGGTATTAATTTCATAAGGGGTCTTTTGTAAATCTCGTTTAGTGAGATCGAGCAGGGAAACTCTAAAAAAACGGGACAGCTTGAGGAGGTTACAGATTTTGGGTTCTGCTGTACCTTTTTCATAAGAGGCGATATTGCCACGGTTGAGCCCAATTTTCACTCCCAGTTCTTCCTGACTTAGGCTCAATTTCTTTCTTAGGCAGCGAATGTTATTTGCCAAAAATATTTTGGAATCATCATTTACAAAATCCATTTTATCCTGCTTTTAAAATTGCTGTTTTTCGACTAATACCTGTTTATTACAGACAAACGAGGCACTAAATTAAAAAAAAATACGTCAACGATGTAAACATCATTTACAAGAAAAGGTTGTAAAAAAAAATGAGATGTTAAAATTTTTATAAAATCATTAAAAATTATTCTAAATAGTAAAATTAATTTGCAAAAAGGTGACTAAGAAGGTATTTTTGTAAAAATTAATTACAAAAGTTAATTGAAATACAAATTCGAAAAGGTATTATATAAAGATATATGCCAATCATTAGTCGAAGAAAAACCCCCTTTTTGTAAAAAAAATTATCAAAAAGGCCTAATTTCTACAACTTTTGCCAAGTATTCCCTAATAATTTTTGACATTCAGTTCCAGGCTTGCAAAAAATAATTACAAAAGTGGCCTAAAAACGACTCGTCAAAAAGCAAAATCACCCATCATGGTAACCACTATAAATCATCAGTTCAATCAAATTAGTAATTCTTTGCGCGCTTTTTCTTTGAAATTAACAGGGAACGACGTTGATGCCAATGACCTTTACCAAGATACTGCTTATCGAATTATTTCAAATGCGGAAAAGTTTAGACCAGATACGAACTTCAAAGCATGGGCAGTGACCATCATGCGAAATATCTTTATCAACAATTATCGCAAAAAAGTTCGTAGAGGAACAATATTGGATCAAACGCCCAATAATTACTACCTCAATTCTGGAGCCAAAACCATCGAAAATGATGGTGAAACTACAATGGCTTATAAAGAACTATTGAAAATGGTAGCCAAACTTCCAGAAGAATTTAAACGACCATTCTGGATGGCTTATAAAGGCTATAAGTACGATGAGATTGCAGAAGAATTAGATGCGCCTTTAGGAACCATTAAAAGTCGAATTTTCTTTGCCCGACGCAAGCTCCGTCAAATGTATGAGCGAGCACACAAGGTAAGGGCTTGAATAAAAATATAACAAGCGAATTTTTAGAAAAATCCGAGCGAACAGAAAGACCGAGCATTTTTGCTCGGTTTTTTTTATTTTGGGGCAAATTTGTTGTGTTCATATGTTTAAGTGTTCATGTGTTAATGAATTGAAAGTCAGACATGAACACTTTAACACATAAACACATTAACACAACTGATCCAAGCCTTTCATGGGAAAACTAAAAGTCAAAAGCGGTAAAGGAGAATTGACGCTCCGCAAAAGTCAAAACCTTGTTGGTCTTAAATCGAAAAAAGTAAGTGATCTCACCCAGACCAAGTATGTCAACAAAGAACATTTTAAAAATTTAGGTGGCTTTTCTGTAGTGTCTTTAGAGCAAAAAAATAGTAGTGTAGATGATAAACTAGATGAAGTTAGGCGAAGGCGAGAAATTGAATTAGGGACTCATGTATATTATGCAGAGGGAAGTGATAAACCCCTTGTACCCACAGGGGAAATTTATGTCATTTTTGAAGATGCAGTAGACGAAGAGGAATTACAATTGGTTTTGGACGAGTATAAATTGGAATTGGTGGAACGAAGGGGCGATGACAGAATCATTGCAAAAGTCACTAAACTCTCTCCAAACCCAATAAAAGTTGCACATTTTTTACAACAGATATCTCTGGTAAAACACGCTGAACCCGACCTCGATACTTTGGTAGATGAATACCTGTCGCTGCCTTCTGACACCTTACTGGAACAACAGTGGCATTTAAAAAATGATGGTGAAATAAAAGATGCTCGTTATCCCACCAAAAAAGGAGCAGATGCAAAAGTGATAGATGCCTGGGAAAGAATGGGCAATACAGGCTCCGCCAGAATCACTATTGCTGTCATAGATAATGGCTTTGATCTAACCCACCCTGATTTGCGCAATAAAGTGCATAAACCATGGGACTTATGGACCAAGTCGAGTAAAGTCTCAGAAGGGGATCCCTTCTTTACACATGGTACTCCCTGCGCTAGTGTTGCTTTGGCTTCTGCAAATGGCAGAGGGATGGTTGGGGTAGCTCCTAAAGCTAAATTTATGCCCCTAAGTGGTACTTCATTTGGGTTGAGAGCAACTGAAAATATGTTTAATTACTGCATTGAGAATGGAGCTGATATCATAAGTTGTAGCTGGGGTTCTACAGATCCCAGATATACTTTAAGCGTTTTAAAAGAAGAAGCTATCGCAAAAGCAGCAGTTGAAGGTAGAAAAGGAAAAGGATCTGTGATATTGTTTGCTGCTGGAAATGAGGGACTGGATTACATCAACTTCTATGCAGCTCATCCAGATGTGATCGCTGTAGGTGCTTGCGATAGTAAGGATCGACATTCACGGTATTCTAATTCGGGTAGAGAATTATCTGTTGTAGCTCCTTCGAATGGCGATTGGCCAATTTTGGCGGCTCGTGCTTATTGGGATGAAGGTACGACCGTTAGGGGAGGAGGAGAATTTCGCTGGTGGGCAGATGGGCAATCGAGAGGTGATAATTACAAACATTTTGGAGGAACTTCTGCCGCTACTCCTTTGGTGGCAGGAATATGTGCATTAATGTTGTCTGTGAATCCAAATTTGACGGCAAAAGAGGTGAAAGAAATTCTGGAAAAAACGGCAGATAAAATCGGAAGCCCAACTGAATACAACAGCTCTGGTCATTCCAGAAAATATGGCTACGGTCGAGTTAATGCAGATAAAGCTGTAGCCGAAGCACTTAGAAGAAAGGATGGTGCCCAAATTCCAAAAGAAGTGGAAGATAGTATTGCTACCGGACAGGGACTATTCCGTTTCAATGTTGCCAAACAGCCATCTAAGGGCTGGGGAGTACAAATTGGTGCATTTGCTCAATATGGAAATGTGCTCATTCAAGCAGAAAAATTACAAAAGCAATTTGATGAACCAATAATTGTGAATATCAATGAATTGAATGGTAAAACGGTTTATAAAATTGTGGTGGGTGCTTTTAGTAGAAAGACAGATGCGCAGAAATTGTTTACGCGAATGAAAGGAGAAGGAGTCAATGGGTTTTTGAGAAATTTGAAGGATATGAAATAGAGAGAAGCGAAAAAACTCCTTCCAAAAAAAGATTTCAGAAGGATCAGAAGATCATACCTTATTTATCTCTTCATAAATCGTTGAATTATATCATTCAATCTACGGCTCAACCAGGATATCTCATCGAGCAGTCTCAGTCGGTGGGTATCTTTGGCAATTTTTAATTCAACAATTTTTTTAGCAATCTGAAGACTATCAGCTGCTAGCAGAAAGGCATTTGGTAAAATAAGAAGAGCAAATATTAAGACAATTTTGCGCATTTTCTCATGGATGAATTAAACCTGCATCGCAAAATCACCAAATTTAAAATGACTTGCAATTTAATGACTTGAAAATACATGGTGATATTATTTGCAGGAGGGCAAATCGCTAAATAAACCTTTCCAAATATGCCTTCAAAGCAAAGAAAGTCCAGAGAAAGATTTTTTTTAGAAATTTTGGCATTCAAAAAAATGATTTTATCGAAATGTTGATTCAAAAACCAAATGACGCGTTACAATTATTTAATTGCTGATTGAAGTAGTAGCTGAATTATTATTTTAACATTTTCTTAAATAATGAAACAATTTTTGCCTGAATAGTTGAATGAAAGAATTATATCATTTTGTGGTTCCTGATGTTTATACCTTCCAGCATATACACTCATCGAAGACTATTTTTCCAACTCAACAAAAAAGTCAATTTCTCTTTATTATTATTGAAAGTAAATGATACCTTTGCGCCGATTTTTGAAAGGGGTATTTTTTGACACAAAAACAAGTCGTTTCAATGCGCTTATTTATAGTAATTTTTCTAATCTTTTTTGGACTTTTTGGAACTGGTTTTTCGCAGGACGACCACGCCAACAATGGCACACATGTGGAAGGTGCTTGTGAAGTTTATCACCAACATTTTAATGAACCTCCATACGACCCAAGTGGCACGGCTGTTCACCACATCAGCGACCAAAATCATTTCAATGTAAGTTTGTTTGTAAAGGAGTTCTACATTCCACTGCCATGTATATTGAAATCCGAAGACGATGGTTTGGCAGTGTTTTCTTCTGGAAAATTTCATGCGACTCCAGAACATCATGGAGATGGACACAATGCCTATAAAGGCTATGTGATGAAAGGTGGTGCTGTGAGGCGAGTGAAAGACGCCAGCTTTCCAAAAGAAAATGTAGAGATTGAAGGATTTACAAAAGATGGCAGAGTAGTATACAATGGTCAATGCTTTGAAATTGAAGGTCCTTCCAAATGGGATGGTGGCATGATTGGAGGAGGAATGACTTCTTTCTATGACTTTTCTATTACCAAGAATGTATTTGCGATGATGATTGTCGCCTTATTGGTTGGTTGGGTATTCATCTCCTGCGCGAGAGCCTACCAAAAACGCGACGGACAGGCACCAACAGGTTTGCAGAACTTCATGGAGCCATTCTTTATATTCATCAAAGAAGAAGTGGCAGAGCCAGTAATTGGTCCTCGTTATGAAAAATACATGCCTTTTATTATGGCATTGTTCTTCTTCATTCTTGGCTTGAACCTTTTTGGACAAATTCCCTTTGTGGGCAACCCTAACGTAACCGGAAACATAGCAGTGACAGGAATTCTTGCAGTTTTGACTTTTATCATCACAACTGTAAGTGGTAATAAGCACTATTGGCAGCACGTACTGTGGATGCCTGGAGTGCCCTGGCCAATAAAATTGATTTTAACGCCAATCGAAATCATGGGTTTGGTACTCAAACCATTCACCTTGATGATTCGTTTATTCGCGAATATTTCTGCAGGTCATATCGCAATTTTGAGTTTCGTAGGCTTGATTTTCATTTTCGGAAATAATGGAGCTAGCATGGGAGGTGGAATTGGAGGATTGATTGCTTCTACATTACTCACATTATTTATGAGTTGTATAGAGTTGTTGGTAGCCTTCATCCAGGCTTTCATCTTTGCGATTTTGTCAGCTTCCTATATCGGGGCTGCAATTGAAGAGCACGACCATGGTCATGACGTTGACCATGCGCACTAAATTGAATCATTACTTTTTGTGAGCTAATTGGGCTCACGATATTTATATAACCAATGTGGTAAGGAAAAAAAATGAATGCATGGAAAAATGATGCATTTAAACATTCATCATTCAAAATTCATGATTCATCATTATTCTGCCATCAAATTTTGAAATTATGACTGGAACAGTTGCAGCAGTAGGCGCTGGTTTAGCAGTTGTAGGAGCAGGCATCGGTGTTGGTTACATCGGTGGTAAAGCTATGGAAGGTATCGCTCGTCAACCAGAAGTTGCGGGTGAAATTCGTACCAACATGTTGATCATGGCAGCACTTGTAGAGGGAGCAGCTTTGATGACCATTGCCTTCGCTTTCTTCGTATAATTTGCGAAGTTAGAAAAGAGACGTCCCAAAGAGATGGGACAACAAAAAGGGTTGAATAGGTAGCGGTTGGCTATCGGTTCAACCCACTTGAAAATTTTAAATTTAAAATGTAAAAGTCAAAATGTAAAAGTGATAGCTATTCCTAATGCATAGAATGTCAATACTTTTAAATTTTACATTTATCATTTTAAGTTTTTCATTATAAAGAATCATGACAGATTTATTATTTCTATCCGGTGGTGGCTTTGGTCCTTTACAGCCAGATCCGGGTTTGATTTTGTGGACAAGTATTATTTTTCTGCTTTTCTGGTTTATTGTAGGCAAAGCTGCTTTCAAGCCAATTGCGCAAGCTTTAAAGAAAAGAGAACAGGATATTCAAAACTCTCTGGATGAAGCTAAGAAGGCAAGGGAAGAGATGGCCAACCTAAAAGCCGAAAACGAGGAACTGTTGGCGCAAGCGCGTGAAGAAAGAGCAAAGATTTTGAGGGAAGCCAAAGAGGTGAAAGACAATATCATTTCTGAAGCTAAAACCAAAGCAAAAGAAGAAGCCAAAAAGATCGTTTCGGATGCCAAAGAGCAAATTGAAAATCAAAAAATGGCTGCCATGATTGATATCAAAAATCAAGTAGGGAACATGGCTTTGGAAATCGCTGAAAAAGTATTGAAACAAAAGCTCCAGGGCGACAATGACCAGGAGAAGTATGTCAATACTTTGGTGGATGAAATTAAACTTAATTAGTATGCAGTAAACAGTATGCAGCATGCAGTACGCAGCTTGCAGTAAATTAAACTGCTCCCTGTCAACTGTAAACTGCCAACTGAAACTGCCAACTGCCAACCGAAAAAGATGTCTGCAATAAGAATTGCGAACAGATATGCGAAATCGTTGATTGACCTGGCTACCGAGCAGGGTAAGCTGGAGCGGATATTGGAAGATGTACAATCTTTTGGTGAAGTGACAAAGAATCGCGATTTCTACCTTTTATTGAAAAGCCCAATCATCAATTCCGACAAAAAGGCTCAGATCTTCAAATCCTTGTTTGAAGGGAAATACGATGAATTGACCATGGCTTTTTTGAATATTCTCTTGAAAAAAGGAAGGGAGTCTTTCTTGCCTGATATTGCAAGAGAATTTATTACACAATACAAAGTCATTAAACATATTTCAACGGTAAAAATCAAAACTGCTGTGGCTTTGGGGAAAGATGCATTGGAATCAATCCGCAAAAAACTGGTTGCAAGTGATGTGACAGATGAAAAAGTAGAAATTGTGACTGAAGTTGATCCAAAATTGATTGGTGGGTTTGTGCTGGAATTTGATGACAAACTGTATGATGCCAGTGTGAAACACAAGCTTGATCTTTTGAGTAAAGACTTTAAAGACAATCTATATATTTCTCAAATTATTGCCAGCTAGGCAATTTTTTGATCCTTCCAAAGGAATCCCCTTTTTGGGTAGTCTCTTTGGGATTGGAAAATTCGTAAATCGTAAATAAATAAAGATATGGTTAATGTAAAACCTGATGAAATATCAGCGATACTTAAACAACAATTATCAGGATTCAGCACTGCGACTGAATTAGAAGAAGTTGGTACCGTACTCCAAGTGGGTGACGGTATTGCTCGCGTTTATGGACTGAATAGCGCACAAGCTGGAGAACTGGTGAAATTTGAAACTGATGTTGAAGCTATCGTTTTGAACCTTGAAGAAGACAACGTAGGGGTAGTATTGATGGGACCTGGCGATGGTATTCGAGAAGGTTCTACTGTTCGTAGAACTGGAAAAATTGCATCTATTGGTGTTGGAGAGGGAATGGTTGGTCGTGTAGTGAATCCCTTGGGACAGCCAATTGATGGTAAAGGACCTATTACTGGTGATTTGTATGAAATGCCAATTGAGCGTAAAGCTCCAGGTGTAATCTACAGACAACCAGTATCTGAGCCACTCCAAACGGGTATTAAAGCGATTGACGCAATGATTCCTATTGGAAGAGGGCAACGTGAGTTGATTATTGGTGACCGTCAAACTGGTAAAACTGCAATTGCAATTGACACCATCATCAACCAAAAAGAATTTTATGACAGAGGTGAGCCTGTATTCTGTATTTATGTAGCTGCAGGTCAAAAAGCTTCTACTGTAGCAAATGTTGCTGCAACTTTGGAAGAGGCGGGAGCTATGGATTATACAGTGATTGTTTCTGCTTCTGCTGCAGATCCTGCACCACTGGTATTCTACGCTCCATTTGCAGGCGCTGCAATTGGTGAGTATTTTCGGGATACGGGTCGTCCGGCATTGATCATTTACGATGATTTGTCTAAACAAGCTGTAGCTTATCGTGAAGTATCGCTTTTATTGCGTCGTCCTCCTGGACGTGAGGCATATCCTGGTGATGTTTTCTACTTGCACTCTCGCTTATTGGAGCGTGCAGCTAAGGTCATTAACAATGATGAGATTGCTCAAAATATGAATGACTTGCCGGAGAGTTTGAAAAAAGCGGGTATAGTAAAAGGAGGTGGGTCCTTAACCGCACTTCCAATAATTGAAACTCAGGCTGGTGACGTTTCTGCTTATATTCCAACCAACGTGATTTCTATTACAGATGGTCAGATTTTCCTCGAGTCGAATTTGTTTAACGCCGGTGTGCGTCCTGCGATTAACGTGGGTATTTCTGTAAGCCGGGTAGGTGGTTCTGCTCAGATTAAGTCAATGAAAAAAGTAGCAGGTACTTTGAAACTTGACCAGGCACAATACCGTGAGTTGGAAGCCTTTGCAAAATTCGGTTCTGATTTGGATGCTGCTACTCAGGCAGTTTTGGAAAAAGGAAAGCGCAACGTGGAAATCTTGAAACAAGCGCAATATTCTCCAGTAACTGTTGAGAAGCAAATTGCCATTATTTACTTGGGAACAAAAGGATTGGTTGCAGATGTGCCAGTAGAGAAAATGAAGGAATTCGAAGAAATTTTCTTGTTGAAATTGGAACAATTGCACCCAGATGTATTGGATACTTTCCGTTCAGGAAAATTGACAGACGAAGCTACAGCTGCTGTAGAGAAATTAGGGAAAGAGTTGGTAGCTCAGTTTGCTGCTAAAGGATAAAAATTGACTCAGATGTGAATGGTTTTCCAAATCATTCACATCTCAATTGAATATAATCTTAATTCGCCACATGGCTAATTTAAAAGAAGTTCGCGAACGTATTAAGTCGGTTGTCAATACTCAGCAGATTACCAAAGCGATGAAAATGGTATCTGCAGCCAAGCTGAGAAAAGCACAACAGGCAATTGTGCAAATGCGTCCTTATGCGAACAAACAAAATGAAATGCTTCGCAATATACTTTCCAACATCGGAGGAGGTGGTACTACTTCTTTTGGTGTGGAAAGACCTGTGAAAAATGCGTGTATCGTAGTTGTTACATCAAATAGGGGCTTGTGTGGAGCTTTCAATTCCAATGTAATCAAAGCTGCTTTAGGACTCATCAATGGAAAATATGCTGATGCAACAAGTGCAGGCAATTTGACGATTTTACCGATTGGTAAAAAAGGAAATGACTTTTTCAGAAAGAATTTTCCAAAAATCAAACGGATTACTGATTACGTGGAATTGTTTAATGATTTGAGTTTTGATAATGTGGTTCAGGTTTCACAAGGTCTGATGGATGCTTTTGAAAATAATGAGTATGACGTAGTGGAAGTAGCGTATGGCCGATTTAAAAATGCAGCTACTCAATTTACTGAAATTGAGCAGTGGTTGCCAGTTCCCAAAGTAGAATCTGATGAAGATGCCAAAGGAAAAGCGAATTATCAATTTGAACCTGGAGAGGAAGAGTTATTGGAGATTTTGGTTCCTAGCATTCTTCAAACGACATTTCAGAAATTTTTGCTCGATACACATGCTTCTGAACACGGAGCGCGTATGACCGCAATGGATAAAGCATCTGAAAACGCTAATGAGCTTTTAAATGATTTGAAATTGACTTATAACAAAGCTCGTCAGGAGGCAATTACAAAAGAGATTTTGGAGATTGTTGGTGGTGCTGCTGCCTTGGAAGGAGCGTAGTGATTGAATCAAAGGTTTGATAATGAAAGAATGAAAAGTGAAAGAATGAATAATGATTGAAGGCTGAAGCAGGTGAAGTGAGGAGAAAGGAGCTTTGTGGGAAAATAAATTGATTTTTCTATAGTACGTCAAAGTAATACGAAAAGCAGAGGGCATGGGCGATGACCATGCCCTTTCCTGTTTTTTGCTGATACTGTTAAGCATTTCAAAGGAATGAAGCCAAACAGTGTCAGCAGGGTTATCAATTTGGATTATGAAAACATTTGCCGAAAAAGTAGTGCTCATAACTGGAGCAGCTTCTGGAATAGGAAAAACTACCGCAATAGCTTTTGCTGAAAAAGGTGCAAAAGTGGTTGTTTCAGATATTAATGAAACGAAAGGAAATGAAGTTGTTTCTGAGATAAAAGGATATGGTGGTGAGGCTATTTTCATAAAAACAGATGTTTCGAATAAATCAGATATCCAACTTCTGGTTCAGGAATCTATCAATAAATTTGGTCAACTCGATATTGCAATCAATAATGCTGGAATAGGAGGACCCTTTGCACCTACCGCGATGTATACAGATGAAGATTGGGACCATGTTATCGCAATCAATCAAACGGGCGTTTTTTATTGCATGAGAGAAGAATTAAAGGTGATGTCTGAACAAAAAAGTGGAGTCATTATTAATATCTCTTCCATCGCCGGACTGAAAGGTTTGGGCAATGCCAGTGCTTATGTAGCAAGCAAGCATGCTGTTTTAGGCTTGACCAAAACAGCAGCGCTGGAATATGCCAAAATGAACATTCGAGTCAATGCGGTGTGTCCTGTTTTTACCAGAACTCCTCTGGTTGATTCTCTTTTTGATGCAGCTCCGGGTTTTGAAGAGAAACTTATAAAAGGTATTCCACTTCGTCGCTATGGACAGACAGAAGATATATGTAATGCAATTTTATGGCTTTGTGATGAACAGAGCTCTTTTGTGACTGGACTTTGCTTACCAATAGATGGTGGGATGTTGGCATAACAAAAAATCTTCGGCGGATCTTGCCACCGAAGAAAAGTTGTTGGGACGTGACTTTTATCGATAATTTTCGATTTGAATAATCAATAACTCCATCTGTCATGTTCGTAATTAAAAATTTCCTGATTGATTTTATCAGCCTCCAGTAGCAAATCAACTCCTGAATACAAATCTTCCAGACGATTGTCTCTCACATTTGATTCCTTATAAATATAACTGGAGAATTTTCGGATTTCGAATAAATCCTCCCAGGTCATTCTGGAAGCATCATTGCCAGGATTGAAAACGACTTGCCTGGAAAGCATTTCTCTTGCACTGGGGTAGTGTAGCCAGAAAAGTGGTTTCTCGTAGCGGAAATCGCCGCCTTCTCCATAAACCTCCAGCAAAGGTGCAATACCTAATATTCTGACCTGCATACTCGATGTTTTGCTATCAAAGTACCAAACCTCTTTGATTCGAAAACGCTTGATGTTTTCGTAGTTGATATAATTCTCGATTGGGGTGATGATTTCCGTGTAGGTTTCGGTATCAAAAGTTCTAACCGTGTCTCTTTCATACAATGTCTCGTGAATTTCATCGACACTCAGTGGAAGTGTAAAAAATTCAGATTCAGTGCTATACAGATGTATTTCGCCATTGACTGCAGCATCTGTAATAATTTCAAAAAATGGTTTTTGGGGATACATAAACGGCAGGTTTATTTTTTCTCTGGCATCTATAACTCGCCAGACTCTTTTTTCCCAAAGTAAATCTCTTTCCTGTAATGGTTGATATGCCAAAAGCGGTTTTTCCGCTACCAGGGTTCTATCTACAATGTCATTTAGAGGTTGGGAGTAAAGACTGAGACTCGCACACAAAATTGTGGCAATGAAAAGGAATTGCTTCATAATTATAATTTTTTGATTTTATGATTCTACGGTGCTGTAATCTTGTAATTTGGGAATAGAGAAAACATATTACAGCATCGTAAGATTGCAGCATTATAACATCAAAATTGTTTGTCATTTTATTTTAAATAGCATACCAGGGAGTTTTCTACGGACTTTATCTCCTGGGCATAGAGCATATACTTCATCAAAGTAGAAAATGTCTTCTCTTTGAGCTTTTTCAGTGAGGCGTTTGGCAGCAGTTCCGAAGCGCCCGCCGCGATTGATGGTGGCTGCGACGTCACCTTTTCGCACACGGGCTACTTCAAATTCGTCAATCTTGCATTTGGCATTGAAATGAAAGTTTTCCAGCATGGGAATTATTCCAGGTTGGACTGCCATTTCTGCTGGCGTCATTGAGCCGCCTTTTTTAGTGCCAAGCATCAAGACAGGATCTGGAATGCGCTTCACTTTGTATTCGAAAATGGTAGGTTTTAAGCCCCCGCCTGAAACAGTTATAGATGCTTTTCCAGTTTCTGATGGCTTCGCAATAAACTTTCCGTTTCCATTTTTCCTTAACTCAACCCCCTTGGATGAAACTCGAATTTGCCCACTGGGTGTTCCAGCAGCAGAAATCGTAATGGGATTGTCTACCCCAACATAAAGCACATTCATCTTATCCAGGGAAACTGCAACAGATCGATCACCTACTTCATAAGAAAAATCCTTCTTAAATGTTTTCACTTCTCCTGTGAGTGGATTTTCCAAATTGATAATCATTTCGTGATTTTTTGTGCCGATTGAGTTGGGGTTTGAAGCAAAAACTGCTTTTCCATTTTCTACAGGAAAACTTCTGCCGTCTACACTTACAGAAATATTGTCTGCTGTACTACTATAGGCTGCCAGGAATATTTCTCCTCGAAATTCTTCTCCTCGAATTACATAACTTTTGTCAGTAGCAATGACAGGTTCAAAAGCATCAGGAATAGTGGTTGAGGCATTGATTTCATTGGAAAAATGATTCAAAATAGCGGTTTCAGCAATTTTGGTATCATGCTGAAATTTGCTGAGCATTGGCAAAACAGCAGCCACAGGCATTTGCTGAAATTTGAACTGCGACCAGGTCTTTTTGTCCGAATCTTTTGGTATATCTTCTACATTCAATGGAATACTCAAAACCAATCGTTTTCTCAGTTCGGGATCTTCTATAAGGTTCAATAATTGACCTCTCGTCTCCAGAATCTCCTTTTCCAAAAGTTCGCCATTTCCCTCTTTTACCAGGAATCTCGTTGTTATATCCTTATCTGATTTTCTTTTGGGTAAACCATCTTCAGCTAATCCTCCAGCTTGTTCGATCAAGTTGTCTTTCAACTTTGCAACATAATTATGGAAGGTTTTTGCAATTTTTTGAACCTGAGCTGCTTTTACTTTATATGGTTCATACTGTGAATAGGCTTCTGCATGCGCTGAAATTGCATTTAAGAGCTGATCATTTGAGTTGCCTACCAGGCTGCTGCTTTGATTTAAACTCTTGTCCATGCTCATGAAAGCATGCAGCACTTCTGCAGAGACATTGAGTGCAAGCATTGCTGTAAGTACCAGGTACATCAAATTAATCATCAGCTGCCTGGGTTCCTTTGGAATAGACATAAGCAAATAGGTTTTCTTGTTGCTGGGTACTGGTAGCTGGGCACTGATTACAGAGGCTTGGTCACTAATGACCATAACCCAGCAAACCAGCGACCAGAAATCCAGTACCCAGCTACCAGTTTTAGATAAAGCGTTTAGAAACAGATAATGTGGTGGAAATTTATATCCATAATGATTTGAAGAAAAAAAGAAACAGGTTAGGGACATTTTTTTTTAAATCGTTTAAACTTTGAGATTTAAAATGATTCTAAACATAAAATCAACGCTTCAAACCCTGAACTCAGAACCTTGAACTCCAAACTAATTGCTACTTTTGCGGCAAATGCTTCAACCTTATGGCACTTGATCAAATTGACGTTGACAAAATGGAAGAACAGCAGGAAAAAGAAATGTCCTTCATGGAGCATTTGGAGGAACTGCGCTGGCATTTAATTCGCTCTGTTTTGTCCATCTTCATTTTTGGCACTGCGGTTTTTCTCGCTAAAGATTTCATTTTTAATTCGATTCTCTTTGCGCCTCGCTATGACTCTTTTTGGACTTATCAAACCATTTGTAAGTTTTCGAATGCGATAGGTGCAGGAGATACCCTTTGCTTTTTTCCTCCTCCTTTTAAATTAATCACCCCACAATTTGGGGAATTGTTCCTGACCCATTTAAAGGTCTCTATCATGTTGGGTTTTGTTTTGTCCTTTCCATATATATTTTGGGAAGTCTGGCGATTCGTTAAACCTGGATTGTATGACAAAGAAAAAAAAGTGACCAGGGGAGTTGTTTTGATTTGTTCAGCTTTGTTTTTAACAGGTATTTTATTTGGGTATTTTATCATATCTCCTTTTGCTGTTACATTTCTGGCTGGCTATCAAATTGCAGGAATTGAGGAAGCGACCCCTGCTTTGTCTTCTTATATTAATTATCTGATCATGTTTACAGTGCCTGCAGGGCTTATTTTTGAATTACCCATTGTTGTTTATTTCTTGGCCAAAATTGGTTTGGTCACCGCAGATTTCATGAAGCGCTATCGCAAACATGCTTTGGTCATTATATTAATGGTAGCTGCTATTGTGACGCCCCCCGATGTGGTTACTCAATTTTTGATAGGCATTCCGCTTTTCTTTTTATACGAATTGAGTATCCATATTGCCAGGAGGGTGGAAAAGCAGCATGAGAAAAGTATGGAAGTGGCTCCGAGTAAGCAGTAGGCAGTATGCAGTGGGTAGTGAGTAGTTGGCAGGTTTTTTAATAGAATCAGAACTACCAAAACCTTCTCATAAAACAGTACTTAGTAATCATCAACAAATTCTATGGCAAGAGTTTCCACTAATTTGACCTTGTTTTTGAAGTTATTTGTTCCAACCTTTTGGATAGTCTTTTTTAGCGCATTCACCTTCGCGGTTTGGATGACAGACGCCCGAAATTTAGGAGGATTGCCAGAGAAACCTTTACAAATTGGCTCTTTGGTCTTTTTGCTGATAGGTATCTTTTTGCTATACAAAACAGTCATGCAACTCAAGCGGGTTGAAATGGATCCGGAATTTATTTATGTGACTAATTATCAAAAGCATGCCCGTTATCCTTACCACAATATTGAAAAAATAGAAGAGCTGGACTATTTGTTATTCAACTTGGTGCACATCCATCTAAAGACTCCCGGGTATTTTGGGAAAAAGATTGTTTTCATACCCAGTAAAAAAAGATTTCAGGACTTTTTGAATGAACATCCTGAGGTGGTTGGTGATTTGATACCCAAAGCTAGTGCATAAGAAATTAAGTTATAGATAGGTTATGGGAGCGTATTTTGTGCCTAACCGAGGCACGAGAAGTAAAGATCCCGATAGCTATCGGGAAAGCTACCTGAACGACGAGTAACGAAGGGTAGGTGCAAAAGAAGCCTCATTACCTGTTCAAAATTTAGTTCCTTATGCACTAGTCCGAAGCAATAATTAAATAATTCAAGTTGGGTTAGGTAGAATTGCTCCTTCCATTCTCTGTTGCCAACCTTTAATAGTTCAATATTTTTTTTGAAAAAAAGCCATTTTCTAAGTAATTGTAATTGAGTTATTTATGCTTGATTACTGTCTGTTTTTTATTTTTTCTTAAAACATTTTTTGAAATTCATGAACAATCTTTCACTTACCTACATATATACCTTCGAAAGCAATTATGAAATTGAATATTTGCAAAACGCTTTTAAATACATTTTGCAAATTCACAATAAAGAAACCAAAGAAACCAAAGAAACCACTTAGGTAATAGGGTTTTAGGTGTTTATTCAGGGGTCAAGACAGGGAGTCTTGACCCTGATTTTTTTCATTAAAAGGCTCAAGTTCCTAGTAAAAAAAAATGCACGTGCAACTTTGCACGTGCATTTTTTTTTGGAGTTGGTTTCCCTAAATCACAAGCCAGGAATTAATTCTTCGGGGCGGATGGTGTCATCTCTGGTAGGGTAGGCAGTAGGATAGTCTTGCTTCAGGACATAGAGCATTCTGATGGCTTCCAGCTTGGAAGCAAATGCGCCTGCCCGAAGTTTGTAGTAGGGACGGGAATGAGTCCAGTCTACAGAGATATTGGGGTAATAGGATTGAAATTCATACTTAGCACTTTCTACTTTTTGGCGGTCGGTAGTCGCAAGAAGTTGAATTCGCCAACCTTCAATTGTCGTTGTTGACTTATTTATTTCCGCAAAGCGCTCCATCATTTTTGAGATCTTGGCATCCGAAGAAATATTGACGACCCCTTGTCCTTTTGTAGAAAAAGAAAAAATAAAAAAGGCAAGTATGGAAAGAAAAACTGATTTCATGCTTTTTTTGACAAAGATAAGAGGAAAAAAGAAATGATTGTATTGTAGAAAGAACCCATTGGAGTGTTTAGTAGAGCGAGTCCTTTATTACGAACAATTGTTATTAAGCAAAATCTAATTCCCATTTAAAACCTGAACACTTGAAGAACTTCCCAGGCGATTGGCGCCTGCAGCTACTAGCTCTTGTGCGTGTTCTGGAGTTTGGATTTCACCAAAGGCTTTTATTTTAATAGACTTGGGGAGCATTGATTTTAGGTAAGCAATGGTTTCAGGTTTTACTTTTTTACCTAAGAGCCCAGTAGAGTTTTTGATATAATTGACCTCTATTTCTGTACAAAGGTCACAGATTTTCTTCATTTCGGTAGCTGTCAGCAATTCTGTTTCTAAGATTATTTTGATGACTTTGCCTTTCAGGTGAACTGCTCGCGTTACACTATCAATATCATTTCTTACATAATTCCAATTGCCGCTTTTTACAGCGCAGAGATTGACGACCACCTCAACTTCATCTACACCATCATTTATTGCTCTTTTGATTTCCTCTACTTTAGAGGCAACGGAAGAATATCCCATAGGAAACCCAATGACCGTAGTCACTTTTACTAAAGAATCTTCTAAAATTGTGGCAGCATCTTTTACGTAAAAGGGAGGAACACAGACTGTAGAAAACCGGTGGGTTTTAGCCTCCTCACAAATTCGTTCAACGTCTTCTCTTGAACAATCGGGTTTTAAGATAGTATGGTCAATTATTTTCGCGAGATCCATTCAGTTGTTTTCTTTAGGGTTGTTGCAAATTTTTTTTCAAAAATTCACTAAACAATCTGTTTCCCTTCGAGGTCGCAATATATCACAAAAAATCGTTCCAATTAATAATCAACCTGGTTTTTTTCAAAAAAACAGCAAGGTGTTTGCTGGTTCACGTTTTTTCCGAAAATCTTTTTTTCAACAAAAAATGGTACTAAATCTATAACTAAAATGTGTTTAATTTGAATATAGGGCTGAAAAATGTAATTATTTTGATTAAAAAAGTGTATTTTTATTTTTTTTCCACACGAAGTAGATTGTTATTAACAGAACCTTTAACATACACTAATTACACAGAAAAAAGGGTAATTATTAATCATTGTAATTTCGTACTCATATATATAAACATGTCATAAATCGTGTCATCAAACTAGCCTCAACATCATGGCTGAAAAAGACAAAAAAAGCAAAAAAGCAGGAGAAGGATATTCCAGAAATAAACGGCGAAAAGAAGATCTTTCCGAATATGTATTTAGTAAAGTACCTCCTCAGGCCTTGCCTTTGGAAGAGGCAGTGCTGGGTGCATTGATGCTTGACAAGGATGCGCTTCCAGTCGTCATGGACATTTTGCAATCTGAAAGTTTTTATTCAGATGGGCATAAGTTGATTTACAAGGCAATCCTTAGACTTTTTGAAAAATCTCAGCCTATTGACATGTTGACGGTTTCAGAAGAATTGAAAAAATCTGGAGATCTGGAAGTGGTTGGCGGGGCATATTATCTTGTTGAGTTGACGAATCGGGTTGCCTCTTCTGCCAATATTGAATATCACGCTCGAATCGTTTCTCAAAAGCACATCCAACGTGAGTTAATTCGCGTTTCCACAAATATCATTAAAGATGCCTACGAAGATACTACGGATGTATTCAATTTGCTTGATGAAGCCGAGAAAGGTCTTTTTGATATAACCCAAAATAATCTTAGCAGAAATTACGAAAGTATGGGCTCTCTGGCATCCAAGACCTTGAAAATGTTGGAGGAGCTGAAAGACAAAAAGGATGGCTTGACTGGCGTACCAACAGGTTTTACGGATTTAGATAGACTAACTTCAGGTTGGCAACCTTCCGATATGATTATTCTGGCAGCTAGACCTGGTATGGGTAAAACGAGTTTGGTACTCGCCCTTGCTAAAAATGCAGCAATGGATTTTGATAAACCTGTTGCCGTTTTTTCACTGGAAATGTCAAATGTACAATTGGTGCAACGGCTCATTTCCATGGAAGCAGAAATACCAGGGAGTAAAATGCGGAATGGAAAACTGGAGGAATACGAATGGCAACAGTTGCAAAGTGCAATCGAGCGGATGAGTGAAGTCCCCATTTTTATAGACGATACGCCAGGTATCAATATTTTTGAACTCCGCGCAAAATGCCGCCGACTTAAGATGCAGCACGATATTCAGTTGGTCATTATTGATTATCTGCAATTGATGAGTGGTGGAGCAGACAATCAAAAAGGCAATCGGGAACAAGAGATTAGCTCCATATCGAGGGCATTGAAGGGTATGGCGAAAGAGTTGAATGTGCCGGTTATTGCGTTATCACAATTGAGTAGGGCAGTAGAGGTAAGAGGGGGAACTAAAAGACCTCAGCTTTCTGACTTAAGAGAATGTGTTACGGGAGATACTTTGATTTATTTGCCGGAGAATGGAACCTACAAAAAGGTAGAAGATTTATTGAGTTTAAAGAACTTCAAAGTTCTTTCCATGGATGAATCTTATCGTCTGAATGAAGATACATGTCTTGATGTTTGGGAAACAGGAGAAAAAGAGGTTTTTGAGGTAGAAACTCAATCTGGCTTTAAAATAAAAACAAGCCTAAACCATCCTTTCTTTACACCAAACGGTTGGCAACAGCTTGTGGATATTAAGGAAGGGGATTATGTCGCTTTGGGAAGAAAAGTGACTTCATCATCCAAAAGCAGTTTGAAGGATGAAGAAATTATACTATTGGCTCATATGATTGGTGATGGATGCTATGTGGAAAGGCAACCAATTCATTACACGAGTAAAGACCCTGAAAGTCGAAAAATAGTTATTGATTGTGCAAAAAGACTTTGGGGTATTGAAGAAAAAGTAGTCCAAGATCAAAAGTCTAAAGGTTGTTACCATGTTTACTTGCCAAGCCCTTATCATTTAACTCATGGAGTTCATCATCCTTTTGTTAATCTCCTTAAATCATTGAATCTTGAGAAAGCAAGATCTTATGAAAAAATAATTCCTGAAGAGATTTTTAGATGTGACGATAAGCAGTTGGCCTTGTTCCTAAAACATTTATGGGCAACTGATGGATATGTAAGTATTAGAAAAGGAAAGGGAAGCTCAGTCATTCATTACAGTACTAATTCTTTGCATTTAGCTTCTCAAGTAAAGTTATTGCTTCTTCGATTTGGCATACAAAGTACAATTAGCAAAGCCAAAAAAGATAATTATCGTCCCTCTTACACGATTGTTATTTCAAATGCTGAGAATCATCTTAAGTTTGCTAATTTGATAGGTGTATTTGGCGAAAAAACAGACACTTTAGAAAAGCTTGCAAGCATTCAAGCCAAAAAAGTTTACAATCCTAATCAGGATGTTATCCCAAAGTCTTTTTGGAAAGACGTGAAAGAGGTGAAAGAGGTGAAGAAAATGAAAGGTTTTACAGAAAGATCATTTCAAAAGGCTCTTGAAATGCAGTATTGTGGAAGCTCTTTATATAAGCGTAATATTTCAAGAGGGAGAATGACTAGAGTTGCAGATTTATTGGAAGATGCGAATTTGAAGAATCTTGCAGGGAGTGATTTGAAATGGGAAAAGATAAAGTCAATAACCCATCTCGGAAAGAAAATGACTTATGATTTGCATGTAGAAAATCATCATAATTTCCTGGCAAATAACTTTATCATTCACAACTCAGGCGCAATAGAGCAAGATGCGGACATGGTATCCTTTATTTACCGCCCAGAATATTATCAAATACTGGAAGATGAAGAAGGGCAGTCTCTAAAGGGGATTGCAGAGGTGATTATCGCAAAAAACAGACATGGGGCTGTAAAAACCATCAAACTTCGGTTTATTGATGAATTTGCCAAATTCGCTGATCTGGGAGATCCCAATTTTGATGATTTGCCAGGAGACACATTTAGTCCGGTCATGGATTCAGCCAATATCATTACTCGTCCTTCAAAAATGAATGATGATGAAGATATCCCATTTTAAGAAAACTACCTCTATTCTTTTAGGTTGGAAATGCTTGGAGTTTTTTAAAACGACCAAGCATTTGTATTTTAAACATAATAATGTTACAGTTTTGTAGGACTGTAGTATTGTAACATCAAAAAGCTTAAGTTTGAAAAAAAACAAAACTCCTTTCAATAAGAAAAGCAATACCAATCCTATTCCTTCGGATAATCCACCTTCTAAAGCTGGCATGCGTCTCAACAAATACGTCGCACATTGTGGTATTTGTTCTCGTCGGCAAGCTGCGGAGTATGTTAAACAAGGTTTGGTGTCTGTAAATGAGGAAGTTGAAAAAAATCCTGCCTATCAAGTTCAGGAAGCTGATATTATCAAATACAAGGGCAGTATAATAGAACCAGAAACCAGAAAAGTGTATATCCTTTTGAATAAACCCAAGGATGTGGTAACGACGGCAAAAGATGAGCGAGGAAGGAGAACCGTTTTAGATATTATCGGAACAGAGGTGGAAGAACGTATTTATCCAGTAGGGAGATTAGACAAAGCAACAACTGGATTACTGGTCTTAACAAATGATGGTGATTTGGCAAAAAAACTATCTCATCCCAGATATAATGTGAAGAAATTTTATCACGTGGTATTAGATAAACCAGTAAGCCTTGTCGATTTGGAGAAGATCAGGAAAGGGATAGAACTTGAAGACGGCATTGCTACTGTAGATGGAGCAGATTACGTCAAAGGGCAAGAAAAAAACGAAGTGGGCATGGAATTGCACCTGGGACGAAATCGAATCATTCGACGAATTTTTGAACATTTGGGCTATCGGGTGAAAAGGTTGGACAGGACTTATTTTGCGGGATTAACTAAAAAAGATTTGCCGAGAGGACGGTTTCGGAACTTAACGGAGCGAGAGATAGTAATGTTGAAGCATTTTACTTAAGGGAGATCATGGTTTTTCAATTTTTACCTTGATTCTTATCTCCGGATAATTCCTGATTTGCTCTTTTATAAAATACGGGGAATGCAATAGTTGTGTAGTGGGAGTATCTAACATTTGAAGAATGTGGAAATTGATAATAATTCATAAAGCTTTTAAAGAAAGCATTCAATTCCTCATCAGAAACATTTCGGGATTGAGGTTTTTTATGAAAACCGATATGTAAAACCTTACCATTTGTGTCCCAAAATACATGAATCCAGACTTTTATTCCATTTAGATCATAATTGATTTGTTTGGCATAAGCCTCCATTTCTACGGTCATAGAGAGCCATTTGTCAAATGCAGCGCGCATGTCGTTATTGCACACATTCAACAATTGATCGTATTCCGGCACAGCTTTTTCATATTGTTCTTCGTATTCTCCTAAAACAAAAACCTTAGGCAGCGGGGTATCTTGAATGATTGGATCGGCTAAATTTTGTCCAAACACATTATTGGGCAGGCAACAAATCAGAAACGATAAAAAAATGATGAAGTCCCTATAGTTCACGGTTACTTTTTTCAAAAAGTTTACTGGCCAATGATTAGGTGATTATTATTTATGTGTATGGATGCGGTGAAGCGAAAATACAAATTTTAGATGATCGATGCTTGTAATTAGATGAACAACCAAAAAAATATACCATAATCTGCATCATAAGTCCTTATTTTGCAGAGTGTTATGAAGTGACATAATAAATTACCCTAATAGCGAACTTTTTTGTTGTTGGAATAAAGCGTAATGAAGAATTCATTTTTTTGAGAAAACTAATAATCACATGATAGATGCAATTTTAGGAATTATCGTAGTGTGGGGTTTTTACATCGGGTTTTCAAGAGGTATAATAAAGACTGTTTTTACCATTATTTCCTATGCATTTGGATTTATGGCGGTCATTAAGTTTGGACAACCTGCTACCAATTTTTTAAAGGAAATTTTTGACACGAATGAAGCCTTGATGTTTATTCCCGGATATTTACTTGCCTTTTTTCTAACCATGCTTATTATCCGGTTGATAGCAAGAAGTTTGGAAGGCATATTGGAAACTGCCCAGATAAATATCATTAATCAGATTGCTGGAGGAGTGCTTTTTGCTGGACTCAATACTTTAATTTTTAGTGTCTTATTAATGTTTGGGCTGAATGCTGGGATTGTTGAAGAGTCAACTGTTGATAAATCATATACTTATCCCTATGTAAAAGAATTTCCAGGCAAGGTTAAAGATGTTTGGCAAGCGGTAGCTCCCAGCTTCAAAGAGTTTTGGGATAAATCGGTAGAAGATATGGATCGATTGCGGGAAAAGATGGATGTAGAGCGATCAAAATCAGAGCCTGTAATTAGGGATTTGGACCAGGAGGCAACTTCTGACAGAGGTTCTTAAACTTAATAATACTTCATCAGGAACTGAATCACACTATTCACATTTTCTCTTACATAAGTTGCAGTAGCTTCATCAAGTACCTGATCATCCATACTCTCCAAAGTCCTGGGAGTATAGGCATCAACCACATTGGCGGTGAGGGCTACTTTCATTAATCGCCTTTCTGAGTAAGGAATTTTATATTTTCGGTAGTATTTGAGTAAGTACCTGCTAATCGAAAGCGACATGGAGTTGATATTGTCTTTTTCACTTTCGGAAGGCATTTTAAAAACGATAAAGAAGCGATAATAATGTTTCAATAATCGATTGGCAAGCTTTAAAGCCAAGCTATATCTTCCTTGCAGAATTGCTCCGTCAATGCGTGAAAGGTATTTGTTGAGTTTTTTTCTATTCCACTTGATAACCATCTCTTTCTTTCAATTTGGTTTCTTTAAATGATTAATAAACGGATGTCGCTGGTAAAGTGTGGCTTTTAGTCTTGTTAAATAAAAAGCAAATTTAACAAAAGTCTTTTGTTAAAAAGACAAAGAGCCTGCCATTAAAGCTAAAAAAGGTCTTGATTTAGGTAAAATGTCTTAGTTCTGTCGAGTAATAGAGATGCCGACTATTAGCTGATCGAGACTGTACCCCCTATGGAATCTCTTTTTGCTCCGGTAACTGAACTCAAGCAATTTGGAATTGCTTCTATCCTGAGTACCCCCATTAAAGCCATTAAAATGGCCTCTTTGAAGGTGATAATGTTGTTGTCAGGAATAATCCATTCTATAGAATCGAAACCCTCAGTGTACTTTTTCAAACATTCAATTAAAAAGGAATTAAATACCCCACCACCTGTAACCAAAATTTGCAAATTTTGTTTTTTCAGGTGCTCTTTTTCAATCACAGTAGATAGTGCATTTCTAGTTTGGATAGCTAGTTGTACGCAAGCGGTGTGTAATAAATTTTCAATTGAATCTTCTGCTTCAAAGTAAGCTTTGATTAATTTCTCCTGTACCCAAAAATTGGAAAGGGATTTTGGATAAGGTTGCTGGAAGTAAGGCAAATTATTCAACTTGCTAAGCAGTGCTTCATTCGAAGCTCCTTCAGAAGCTATCCTGCCATTTTCATCATACTCCAAATCTATTTCATTTGCCAATGCATTCAAAACCTGGTTGGCACCACCTATATCAAAAGCGATGAACTTCCCTTTGGCATTACAACTCAAATTTGCGATGCCACCTATGTTTAGATAAAAATCATAACCTGGAAAAAGTAATTGGTCGGCAATGGGAGCTAAAGGTGCTCCTTCTCCATTTAATGTTACATCCTGAGTTCGAAAATCAGAAATAACTGGAACTCCAATAGTTGCAGCAAGGGCAGCACCATTACCTATTTGAGCAGTAAACCTTTTATCCGGATCGTGAAATATTGTATGCCCATGAGAAGCTACAAAATCTGGCTTAATTTGGTGTTTTCTAAGAAATTGAAGGATCAGCTCTCCCATGTAATATCCAAAATAAGTATCGGTTTGTGCATAAACCATTGCATTTTGGAAAGGCAAGCCCAACAGTCTTTCTATCCATTTTTGAGAAAACGAAATGGTCTCAGATTTTACTAATTCCCAATGGACAATTTTTTTTTCTGCCAACTCAAATTTACAATAGGCAATGTCTAGTCCGTCCAATGAACTGCCAGACATGAGCCCTAAAATATGATATGTTTTTTCGGTTTTCTTCAATTGAACAATTTTATGAGTGTTTTGGAAAGAACTGCTAGATATACATTTTCTAAAATTTAAAGTCCTTATTCATCAATAAAATGCAATTTTAAATGTTATTCTGGATTCCCTTTAGAGCTGGAGCGCAGGAATGGAGACATAACTGATTAATGCACAAATCTGCCATTACATAAAAACGGTTTCAAAAATGAATTTTGATAGTAAGGACTTGGACAGAATAATGTTTTTTACCTAAATATTTATACTAAAGACTTATGCTTTATTAGAAATTAAATCCAATTATATTATTCTTTTATTAAATATTATTGATTTTTGAAATTGCGGTAAATGATAATTAGCAGCCCAATAAGACCACGGTCTGCTTATTTCCCATTTATCCAGCATGATATTTGTTGAAATTTAATCGTAAAACACTCCGATTCAGCCTAGATACTGCGGTTATTACATTTCTGAAAAATGAACATAGATATACAAACCACTAAGTTTGAGGCTTTGCTAGCGGAAAATGCTCAGCTAAAAAAACAATATCAGCAGTTCAAAATTAAGGAGCGTTATCTCAAGGTCATTAATGATTTCGCCACTTCAATTTTGCCACATAATACAGTGGAGGATATTGTTTGGGAAGTTGCCAAAAATGCAATTGCACATTTGGACTACGAAGATTGTGTGGTTTATTTGATCGATGAAAAAAGAGAATACCTGATTCAAATGGCTGCTTATGGTCCAAAAAATCCCATTGAATTGGATATTTTAAATCCAATGAAAATAAAAATTGGAGAGGGGATCGTGGGAACAGTTGCAAAAACCGGAATTCCAGAAATCATTGCCGATACGCGCAAAGATCCGCGATACATTGTAGATGATCAAGTGCGATTATCGGAAATATCCGTTCCCATAGTTACAGATACCAATAATGTTATTGGGGTGATTGATTCAGAAAACTCAAAAACTAATTTCTATTCTCAGGCAGATGTTACTATTTTAAAAACGATTGCCTCTATTACCGCCACTAAAATATTAAAGGCAAAGGCCAGAGAAGAGATGGAGCGATCAAACAAAGCTCTGGAACAATTTGCTTACATTGCTTCTCATGATCTCCGGGAACCTTTAAGAATGATAGCTAGTTATGCCCAGCTCCTCGAAAAAAATTACCAATCAGTTTTAGATGAAAGAGGTGAAATGTTTTTGAATTTTTTGATGGATGGGGCTAAACGAATGAATTTGTTGATCAATGATTTACTCACTTATTCGAGATTGAAGAAAAAAGATGAAGAACTTCAATTGATCGATTTGGAGGAAGTTATGGAAGAAGTTTTGACCAATTTGGAATTTATCATTGAAGAAAACGAAGGAGTAATTGAGAAGGAACCGCTGCCAAAAATAAGAGGATATTATTCTCAGACGGTTCAATTATTTCAAAATCTCATCAACAATGCCATCAAATTCAAGTCTGAACAAGACCCTCATATACAAATAAAAGTTAAGGATAGAATGTCTGAGTACCTCATAAGCATTAAGGACAACGGCATTGGTATTGCTCCAGAATATCACGAACAAATTTTTCAGGTATTTCAAAGGTTACACAATCGCAATGAATACGAAGGATCAGGAATTGGATTGGCAATTTGTAAAAAAATTGTAGAGAATTTTGGTGGAAAAATATGGGTGGAATCAGAGCAAGGAAGCGGGAGTACCTTTTGGGTTACTTTGCTTAAGTAATAGTGAGGCTCTAATCTAGTTTGCTTTATTCCTCTTCCTCACTCCAATCACCTCTGTCAACCAATTTTTTATCTTCTACATTTTCATCCAAAAAAGTATTGAGCTTGTCGATTTCAAAATTGGAAACGATCTCACCAAATTCATTGATTTTTATGTCGAAGCCCTTGAGTTGTTCGTGGACGTCGGGTTTTCCTGTTTTTGATTTCTTCTTCGGCATTTTATTTATGTTAAAATTCTAAAATGTTGTGATGCTGCAATTCAATGTGATACCAAAGTATCAAAGCATCAGCACATCACAGGATCATAGAATTAAATCGCTGGTAACCATTTGAAAGTCGATCCAACACTTTTTCCTTGCCTAAAAGTTCCATCATTTCAAAAAGACCAGGTCCTTTTGTAGTGCCGGACAGCGCAATTCTGAAAATAGGAAACACTTGACCAAAGCCCATCTCGTTTTCCGTCATAAAATTTTTTACATTATTTTCCAGGTTGTTGGAGGAGAAATCCTCAGTGTTTTCAATGACATTTTTTAGCGCTTCAAACTTTTCCAGATTTTCAGCTTTCCATTTTTTGCGAATCATCTTTTCTTCATAAATTTTCACATCTTCAAAGAAATAATAACCTGCATCCCAAAAGTCAGTAAGGTAGGTTACGCGTTCCTTGAGCAATTCGCAAAACCTGGCAAGGAAATCGTCCGAAGGCTGATGTCCATTGGCTTCGATAATTGGACGAATCATTTTAGCCAATTCTTTATTGTCTTTAGCAATGATGTATTGCTGGTTGAACCAACGAGCTTTGTCAAAATCAAATCGGGCTCCAGACTTTCCTATATTTTTTACAGAAAATGCTTTAAATAACTCTTCCAGTGAAAAAATCTCTTGCTCTGTACCAGGATTCCAACCAAGAAAAGCAAGGAAATTGTTGACTGCAGCGGGATCAAAACCAAACTCTCGAAAACCTTTAAAAGATTCTTCAGGTGAGCCACCATCCCAGGAAAGTGGGAAAACAGGAATTCCCAGTTTGGTTCCGTCTCGTTTACTCAATTTTCCTTTTCCGGTAGGTTTCAAAATCAATGGCAGGTGGGCAAACTTTGGCATTTCATCCTCCCAGCCAAAGGCACGATATAACAGAACATGGTGGGCTGTACTGGGCAACCATTCTTCACCTCTGATAACGTGGGTTATTTCCATTAGATGGTCATCTACAATATTGGCAAGATGGTAGGTGGGCATTCCATCACCTTTTAAAATGATCTTGTCGTCCAATTCGTTGCTTTGAAAAGATACCTCACCCCGGATGATGTCATTCACTACTACTATCTCATCTTCCGGGATTTTCAGGCGAATGGTATAGGGGGCTCCGCTTTCCAGTCGTTGCTTTACCTCTGCTTCTGAAAGGGTTGTACTGTTCTTCATTTCCTTGCGCAACTGATTGTCGTACTTAAAAGTGTGATTGCCCTTTTCCTTTTCAACTTGCCTTCTCGCTTCCAGTTCTTCGGGCGTATCAAAAGCATAATAGGCATGACCGGAGTCAATCAGTTGTTGTGCATGTTTTTGATACAATTCTTTTCGCTCGGATTGTCTGTAAGGTCCAAAATCACCTCCGAAGCCAGGTCCTTCATCGGGTATTAAACTACACCATTTCAAGGATTCGATGATGTAATCTTCTGCGCCAGGTACATAGCGGGTTTGGTCGGTATCTTCAATTCTAAGAATAAAAGTTCCATTGAGCTTTTTGGCTAATAAGTAATTATACAATGCCGTACGAACCCCCCCTATGTGGAGCGGACCGGTAGGGCTTGGAGCGAAACGAACTCTGAGTTTAGTCATTATACGATTTTGGAGTCAAGAGCTTGGAGTTTGAAACTCAGACAAATAGGTCCAAAAAATCAAATTTCAAGCACTAAACTTCATTCAAAAATAAATTTTCAATAAATTCTGAAAAAACATTAACTTAGAGGCAGCATTTGGCAAAACCTTTGCGTTTCTTCATCAAGCATTATGCTAGACATACACACCTTATATTGCTGAGTCCAACTTTTGGCGCAAAAATAATTAAATCAACAACGGAATACCACACTATTTGCCGCCCTAATCTCTTGTATTTTTAAATGCATCATTTTGAATTATGATTCAAACCAATTTTACAAATTTGGTTTCCACAATTCGATGTCATTAAAAATTCACCTTTAGCTATACAAAATTAAATTTACTCTGAAACCGAATGTACTATGGACAACTTGTATATCAAATTTCCCATAACATATTTAAATCGAAGCAGTATGTATCTGGTTAAAACGCCGCGTTTCATTCAAAACCTATTCCCAAATTTTACCTGGAAAATTCCCACAAAAGAAAAGGTATTGTACCTTACCTTTGATGATGGTCCTATTCCTGAAGTTACTCCTTGGGTCTTAGAGCAATTGGATAAATTTAATGCCAAAGGCACGTTCTTTTGTGTTGGTGAAAATGTAGAAAAAAATCCAAACGTTTTTGAGCAAGTAAAAGAGGCAGGGCACTCTGTAGGCAATCATACCTATAGCCATCTAAATGGATGGGGTGAGGATAATATTCCTTATTTCCACAATGTTCGTCGTTGTGCTGGTTTGGTGAAATCCGAATTATTCAGACCGCCTTATGGACGGTTGATGCCCAAGCAAATTCAGTTTTTACAAAGGCATTACCGCATAATTATGTGGGATGTGTTGAGTGGAGATTTTGATCAAAATCTTTCCAGGGAACAATGTTTAAAGAATGTTTTGACACATGCCAAAGCAGGCTCTGTGGTTGTGTTTCATGATAGCTTAAAAGCTAAGGATAGACTTGAGTATGTATTGCCTAAAGTACTCAAACATTTTGTTCAAAAGGGCTATCGATTCGAAGCTTTGAATGAAAATTCATTATCTCAGGAACTTCGAAAAATTGCTTAATAGCTTATCTCTTTTCGGGGATAAGTCTTTCGATTTTATATCCTATAGAAACTTTAGGAGCTAAACCCTTGTTTATTACACCGAAACAATAAAGCTACTGATCAAATTCAGTGGCTTTTTCTTTTTTGTTTCTAACTTTGCTTGGCAGTTTACTTGATGTAAAAGAGCAATATCGAGTACTCGCAAACACAAGATTATGGCGGAAAAAAAATCGAAAAGCATAGAAATAACAAATCGCAAGGCGCGGCATCAATATCATTTCATTGATACTTATGAAGCTGGAATAGTACTTCAGGGTTCAGAAATTAAATCCATTCGAACTGGGCAGGTCAATTTGAATGATGCTTATTGTGTTTTCAAAAAAGGGGAGCTGTTTGTTCGAAGTATGTATATTAAGGAATATAAATATGCTACGTACTTTAACCATGAAGCCCGCCGTGAACGAAAATTATTGCTTAAAAGACAAGAGTTAAAAAAGTTGGATAAGAAAGTTAAAGAACGAGGGTTTACCATTGTCCCCTACCGGTTATTTATTTCTGAAAGAGGATTTGCCAAATTAGAAATTGCACTAGCGCAGGGTAAAAAATCATTCGATAAACGAGAAACCATCAAAGCCAAGGATCAAAAGCGCGATTTGGATAGAATGAAAAGAGGAAAATACTAATCATTACTTTTGTGCTCTCATGATCAACAAGAATGCAATCGCTCCAAATAGAAAGTTTGGGAGCCAAACCCCCACAAAAGCAGATAAAGATTCGTTGGTGGCAATCGTAATGGAAAACCTTGCCAGGAAAATAAAAATCGCTCCCAAAGCCACGCCAAGAGCTAAATGCAAACCCAATCCTCCTCTCACTTTTCTTGATGCTACCGCCATTCCAATGAGTGTTACAATTAGTATCGTAAAAGGATCAGCGGTGCGCCGATATAGTTCTATTTCATAAACTTTCGTGTTGCCAATGCCTCTTTGTTTTTCTTCAGCTACAAATGCCTTTAGTCGTGGCGTCGGAATCATGTTTTTGGTATCATCATAACGCACAAAATCTTCCGGACGGAGATTGAAAACAGTGTCGAGTGGTTCTTTTTTTACAATTTTCAAAGTTTCCTTTTTGCCATTAAAGCTTCGGATTTCATAATCCTCTAAATGCCAGTTGTATGCATATCCAAACCACCTTCCGGAATCCGCCAAAATGGAATCAGTCAATTGCCCGTTTTCATATTTCCTAATGACAATATTTGTCGCTATCGAATCTCTGCTTGAATAGTCTTCAGCACAAAATTGAATGATGAGTGGTTCAGGTCTTTGATTTCTATCTTTTGGAGCTTCTATTTTTACAGTTGCACAATTGTTGAAACTTTCAGTTTTGTAATGAAAGGCAGTATCCAGGTTTCCAAAATTTTGAGCCAGGGATTTTTTGTTTTTGTCTTTTAAATTGTAAACCCGCATATTGGTCAAATGCCATCGCTGAAGAACCCCTTGCCATTTGGCGGTTTCCGCTTTGATAAAGGTGCTCAACTCATTGCCTTCAAATTTTTCCAGCCTGAATTTTTTACCAATATTATCTCGTTTGTGATATTCTCTAACATAAATTTTGGTTTCAGGATTGATAAACATGTGGATGTCTCGGGTCTTCCCTTTATCCTGTTCCTTGGCAACGTATTTATGAATAAACGTAAACATTTCCTTATTCGCAATCGGAATGACGATGTGATTGGCAAATAAATGAAGCCCTGCAATAGAGCCTGCTGCAACGAGATACGGAAGCATCAAGCGACGGAAACTCATTCCCGCGTTGAGCATGGATATAATTTCTGAATTAGAAGCCATTCGGGAAGTGAAAAAGATAACAGAAATCAGGACGAACAATGGCCACAACATGCCATTGATAAACAAAACAAAGTTGATGTAATACTCAGAAATGACTTGCGCTGCACCCAACTTTTCATCAATAAACTCTTCTACTTTTTCACTAAAATCGATAACGATTGCAATCAATGTGAAAATGAGCACCACAAATAAAAATGTGGTCAAGAATTTTTTTATGATGTATTTGTCTAGTTTTTTAAGCATAGATTTTTGGCAGCAACTCAGATTCGTATTGGTCTTAGGTAAAACCTCATTAATTATCAAATTGACGAGCTATTTTCAAAACTTTAACAACACTGAGCAAGTAGTGATATCTCAAAGCTTATCAAAGGGTAAAGGTATATTGACTTTCGTGAATATTCATCAAACTACAGATGAGAAATGCAAGGTCATTTCGATAATCAAAAGCTTCTTGGGGAACTAAATGACTTTTATAAATATTAGCATCCTGATATGGAAAAAAGGCTTGCTACTATTGAAGTGAATAGTAAAGATGAAGTTGTCCAGGTCAGAGGAACTTGTAATATCAGGATAAAAAACCATTACCTGAAAATTGTCAAAGATTGGGCAAGCGGAGAAAAGCTGAAATTCGTTAGATGTTAATATCAAAAAATAATGGGCTCCTTTTTCCTACATTTAGGATTGGAGCCCATTCGTTAAACTTCGGCTATTCAAGCGCATATGATCAATTTGTACTTAATCTTTATTAAATATCTGCGTCAAGAATACTGGACGCTGCATCTGCTAATCCTTGAACAACGCCTAAACCAATACTAGCAACAGTTCCAAGGACTCCAAAAAGTCCCCAATCGTCATTGTTATTGTCATTTCTATTTTTGCTTTGATAATTCATGATATAAGATTTTAAAGGTTAATGATATTTTTGATGGTTGAAATTATTCAGCTCGTTCAATCTCTTTGACAATGGTTTTTCCACCGTTGCGAGTTACCGCATATTCTTTATTTGGTTGCAACATATAGTAGCCACCCTGCTCAGAACTAATAAAAATTAAGCCCTGATCATTTGAATGAAATTTGATGGACTCTTTTGAGTTGAGTGCTTTTTCCTGCCACTGGAATCCATTGTTGGTGATTTGGATGGTTATGTTTTCAGTATAAGTGTTATAAATAGTTGCTGTTCCAGATTCTTTATTTGCAGGTTCTGTTTCAAATAAATCTAACATGTCTGATGCCACTAGTTCCTCCACACTTATTAAGAATGCTGCACCCAAAAAATACTTTGCTGCCTTTTTTACCAAAGATTTGGTAACCTGTTTGCTGCCCGATTTGATTACATTTCGACAGGACGTTGTAGAGAGAAAAGAAAAAATCAGGATCATTCCAAAGAAGCCAGATATTGTATTTTTCATGATTGGTTGATTTTATGGTTTAACAAATTATGATGAACCTAGAAAAGTGGCTTTATTTTTTTCTTCGGCAAACCAGACATTTATCTCGATCCATATATGCTTTGGTTTGCATTCTTTGTTGTTCTGCACGACTCATTGGTTTATTTTCAATGATTTTGTAAATCAAACTTCCCCAATAGGCTGCTGCCATTGTAAATGTTATTCCATCGATTGTTTTTTTGCAAAGAAAACAGTTGCCAATATTTGTCATGATAAAAAGGATTTAGATGATTAAGTAATAGAAACATAGATTAGTGGAAGGCATAATGAAAGTGTACCCAAAAAATCTTTTTTTCTTTTGGGTGAAAGGAAAGATTGATTTAATGTAGTTGTTTACAAAATTTAAATATTAAACTAATTTTGACCGCTAAATAATAATCGAAAACGCGCTAGATGACCCATCTTCCAAACATCATTAACTACTTCCGCGATTGCTATCAGGCAGATTTTCGGGCAGTTCATGTGGCTGATTTTTTCGGCAAAAAAGTAAGTCATCAACATGTCTTGCAAAGCGCCGAACTGCTTACAGGGAGTCTATTACAAGTGCCTGTTTCTACTGAATGGGGAATCAAGACACAGAAACATCTGGCAATTTATGGGAAAGAAAAAACGCTGTTTTGTTGTTCTTTTTTTATTCAGGGGAAGACCAGCGTTTTTGGAAGGCCACAACCAGTATTTGCTCCCCTCTATTTGCATCCATTGGAGTTAGTGGAAGAGGAAGAAGTTTTTTATTTAGAATTGGATGCCCAGCGTCCCATCATGAATCCTGCTTTTTTAGAATGTCTGAATGGATTTTTGGGAAACAAAGAGTTGACTTATGACCAATTTGTGGAAGGCATGCCCGTTGGTTTTATCAATTTTGATCAATGCCACGATTTGGAAAAAGCGTTGAGTGGTTTTTTTCCGGAATTGAATCTGGGCTTAATGGAAAAATTTCCTGAAATCCTCCCTATGAAGGAAGTAGAAAAGATTCGAAAAGAAAAATCTGAAAATTTCACATTGCTTCCTGCCATTGGGATTGGTGTTATTGACAAAGCGACGAGTTCCCTGGGTATTCTAAATGAATTGGAAACCTTGAGTTCAAGAGATTCTTTTTCATTGCCTCTTAGAGCTTTATTTGGAGATCAAATTAAAGATGAAGCCTTACCAGAGTCTTCTTTCGTAGCCCCTGTCACACTTAGCACTGCACAACAAGAAATTATTCATTCAGCAGAAAAGCATAGCCTTACTTTAGCTATAGGACCTCCAGGAACGGGGAAATCTTTTACTATTGCTGCCCTCGCTGTTGATTTCTTAGTGCAAGGCAAATCAGTACTCATAGCCGCCAGAAACAACCAGGCTGTGAATGTTGTGGCGGATAAAATTGAAGAAGATTTTGGATTAAAGGATGTGGTGGTTCGAGCAGGAAAGAAAGACTATAAAGTTTCATTGAGGAAAAGACTGGAAAATTTGCTATACGGCATGGGCTTGATGAAGATTGGAACCAATAGAATGCGCCTGGTGAAAACTGAATTCCACGAACTGGAAAGAAAGGTAAATGATTTACAAAAGAGGATAATTAAAAAAGAGCAGTCAGAATTGAACCGAGGCCAATTCTTGTTAAATTTTCAAGGCTCATTTTGGCAGAAAATCAAAAAGGTCTTTATACACCGAAAACTGAAAAATGAAATTCCATTTTGGAAAAAGTTATTTCAATTAGAAGATTTAGTTGAGAAAAGACACGAGAAAGCGCAGCGATTGATCCAGAATACTTCTCGGATGCAAATTTTTCAAGTGCTGCTCAATTTTAGAAGCGAATTGCAGGTGTTTTTGGATGGATTAAAAAAACGAACAGGCTTGCGCAGAGAAGAATCTTTTCAATACGTCAATTTTCAGAAAGTTTTAAGCGCATTTCCCATTTGGGTAGTCAATACTGGAGACATCAATCGAGTATTGCCTTTGCAAGCTGAGCTCTTTGATTTGGTCATTATCGATGAGGCGACCCAGTGTGATATGGCAAGTGCAATTCCGATATTATTTCGAGGTAGAAAAGCTGCAATTGTGGGTGACCCCAAACAATTAAGACATGTTTCTTTTTTGCCTCAAAAACAGCAACGATATTTTCAAAAGCAAAATGGATTGGAAGCATTTCCTTACGATGTTTTAAACTATCGAGTAAAGAGTTTGCTTGATTTAGCCTTTTCCGCCATTAAAAATCAGGAACAAGTTCATTTTCTGGATGAACATTATAGAAGTATGCCTGACATTATTGCCTTCAGTAACAATAGATTTTATGATGACAATCTCAAGATCATGACCTTAAGTCCTGTTACCAAGGAAGAGCAATGTGTCTTTCTCAACAGAGTGGAGGGAAGACATTATGCAAAGGGGCATAATGCTGTGGAAGCGAACGCAATTCTTGAGAAAGTAAAACAAATCGTACAATACGAAGCTACTTTTGCAGAGAAGCTCTGCCAAAGTATAGGTATTCTATCTCCTTTTCGTGCACAGGTTAATTATTTGAGAAATTTGTTTAATAAGGAATTTTCACTGGATGATTTAAGACGACATAGAATGCTTATTGGAACACCCTTTGAATTTCAGGGAGAAGAACGGGATTTTATGTTTTTGTCTTTTGTCGTGGATAAAAATACACATCCTTCTACTTTTGTTTACCTCAATCGGGAAGATGTGTTTAATGTGAGTATTACAAGAGCCCGTTCTTTGCAAAGACTATATTATTCTATTGATTTTGAAGATTTAAACCCCAAATACCTGTTGACGCGGTATCTGAAAAGCATTTCCATCCAAAACCTTCAACTTCAAAAGTCTGCTGCACAAATTGCCCATGATGATTTTATGAAGGAGGTTACGGAAGTGATAAAATCCTGGAAACTCAATAAAATTTTTCATGCTCATCATATCGCCGGACTTGAAATTGATCTTGTGATTATTCGCAAAGAAAAAACTTATTGCATCGATCTGATTGGTTATCCTGGAGATCATGAAGGGGCAATTCCACTCCATAAATGGAAAATGCTTTCAAGGGTAGGACTGAGGATTTTTGCCTTGCCTTATAGTTATTGGGTATTGGAAAGAGAAAAGTGCCTAAGGGGAATGCGAAATTTTTTGGGGTTCAGGAAATGACTCCAATTACCATCAAAGGATCAATTTTTCTAAGCCAATTCCTCTTGAACCTTTAATAAGAATGAGGCAATTTTCTAATGCCTGTTCTTCAAACCAGGTTTTCAAAGAGAGGGTATTTTCAAAATGTAAGATCTTATTTGATACTTCCAACTGACCAAATTCTTTCCCTACTACAATAACTTTTTTAAAATCAAATTCTAAGGCATAATTGGCTATACCTAAATGCTCTTGCTGGCTATACTTACCCAATTCCAACATATCACCTAATATGACCATTTTATCGGAAGCCTTCATTGCATTGAGGTTTTCCAAAGCCATTTTCATACTGGTTGGGTTGGCATTATATGCATCCAATATAAAGGTATTGTTGCCCTTTTTAAATATTTGAGATCGATTATTGGTCGGAACATAATTTTCAATTGCAGCTTTGGCTTTTAGGGCAGGGACTTTAAAATATTTTCCTACGGTAATTGCCGTCATTATATTATTGAAATTATAATTCCCGATTAATTGACTATGTACCTCTACTAATTCTTTATGTTCCGAAAGGAAGGCTGCTTTTACGAAAGGCTTGGCTTCAATCAATTTGGTCTCATATGGTTTATGAGTTGGATCCGGGTTTTCGCTTTTTAGGTAATGCAATTGCAATTTTACGCCATTGGCCAGGTCTTTCAAATTGGGTTCATCCAAATTTACGAAGGCAAGTCCATTGTTCTTTTCAAGGTGGCGATAGAGTTCTGATTTTCCTTTTTTCACACCTTCAATGCCTCCAAAACCTTCCAAGTGTGCACTACCGATATTCGTAATGATTCCATGAGTGGGTTCTGCAATATTGCATAAAAATTCAATGTCACCAATATGATTTGCCCCCATTTCAATAATCGCGACTTCTGTAGACATCGGCATAGCTAAAAGGGTGAGTGGAACACCGATGTGATTATTAAAATTGCCTTTTGTAAAATGTGTTTTATAATGACTGGCTAAAACCACACTGATAAGTTCTTTTGTTGTGGTTTTTCCATTGCTGCCTGTGATGCCAATTAATGGGATGTCAAATTGCCTGCGATGAAAAGTCGCTAGTTTTTGCAGGGTGTTTAATACATTATCAACGAGAAGAAACTTTTCCCCTAAATCATAATCTGCTTCATCAATTATGGCAAACGCTGCCCCTTTTTCCAATGCTTCATTGGCAAATTTATTCCCATTAAAGTTCTCTCCTTTAAGTGCAAAAAAAAGACAGCCAGGTTCAATTTTTCTGCTATCAGTAATGACTTTAGGATGTGTTTTGTATATCTGATATAAAGATTCAATTTTCATGTGGTGTGCAAAATAAAAAGTCTCCATTTTCAATCATTTGAAAATGGAGACTTTTTTTAGAAGTAAACAAAATTATTCACTCCTTGATTATTCAGGCTTTCATCACTTATATCGTCTCTTCACTTTATTTTGCTTCACTTTGAAGTTGATTCCACCTGCATCTTCATTACCAGTAGGTCCTCCGGTACGTGTCATTGCGCAACGGAACCCCAGGTCTCTATCAGAAGTATCTTCTTCACGGAAACGACGAGCACCTGGAGCTAGCCAGTAAGCACGATCTTCCCAGGAACCACCTTTGATTACGCGAGCTTTATCACTAATCAAGGTTGTTTTTCCATAATCGTAGAATACTTCAGATTGCTTGTCACCATCGAGGAAGTTATAAGGTTGACCAACTTTGTAGTTGTCACGAGTTGCCACCTCATCATCTTCTACGTAACGATAGCGTACTCTACCCAAAGAATCTTTCTCAACTGGATTTCCATCCTCATCCAAAACTTTAGTTTGGAATTTATTTCCACGGAAAGGATTCAAGTCTTGTTGCTCAACGTCTCTTACTGTAGATCCAGTTAGAGGACGATACATATCCATTGTCCACTCATTCACATTACCAGCCATGTGGTACAAACCAAAGTCATTTGGCAGATAGGAACGAACTGGGGCAGTGATATGTGCGTTGTCGTTCAATTTACCAGCCATACCCATATAGTCACCACCATCACGCTTAAAGTTAGCGAGGATTTCTCCTTGCCACTTGTTGCGTTTTTGGAAACGAACGGTATTGCCATCCCATGGGTAGATTCGACGGTCAGAGATACGCTCGTCTCTTTCTGAAACGAGGTTTCCAATCAAAGCCAAAGCAGCATATTCCCATTCAGCTTCTGTTGGTAAGCGGTAAGTAGGTAATAGAATACCATCCTCAAATTTTACAGGACGCTCACCACCTGAACGAATATCTTTCAGGTTTTTACGAACATCTCCCTGGTATTGTCCGACGAGATAAGCTTCTGTGTTAAAGTTATCTTCATCTTTTTGCTCAGGATTGGTGTTCAAAATGCCGCGCTCTACCAAGATCATTTCATTAACACGATCGGTACGCCATTGGGCGTAATCATTTGCTTGTAACCAATTTACACCTACTACTGGATAATCATCATAAGCAGGATGACGGAAATAAGTTTCTACGAATGGCTCATTGTAAGCCAATTCCTCACGCCATACCAAGGTGTCAGGTAATGCATTCAAGTAAACTTCAGGATAAGATTCTCCATAAACCCTATTCAACCAGTATAGGTATTCACGATAATCGGAGTTGGCAACTTCTGTTTCATCCATATAGAAAGAAGAAACAGTAACTCTTCGCACGATGTTAGACCAATCGTAAGTTACATCTTGCTCAACCATTCCCATAGCGTAGGTACCACCTTCTACTAAAACGAGGTTAGGACCGGTAGCTTGTCCTTCGTAATCTAATTTTTCAAAGCCTCCCCACTTTTGGTCATTATAACGCCAACCAGTGGTAGCTGAGCGCTCTTTACTGGTGCAAGATGCAGCCAAAATGAGCACTGTAGTCATAAAAAATCCGAACTTCAACAGTTGTTTCATCACATTAAAAGAATTTGTTTTTGGAAAACGACCAGCAAATATAGAAAAATTACTTTCAAATAGACTTTTTTATTTTTCAGTAAGGGGTATTTTAACATTTAATCATTGAGAGGTAAGACTGCTTTTTTGTTGGATCGCTTCGCTGTCAGAGGTCAGACCATTTTATTGTCAGATTGTCTGACCTCTGACAGCGAAGCGATCTGACTTCTGCACCTATCTAAATATTTGAAAACAATCATGATATCTCTCTGCAAATCGACGACGACGAAATTCCTTGCTTTGGTCAAAATTGAGAACCAGTGAAATTTCGTGGGCGCCACCTGTCCCAGAGGTTGTCTGTGTTTGTAAACTAGAGAGGGTAATGTCGTAACTATAGCCAATTTTTAAGATGTCTCTCTTGAAGCCAATTAAAACAATAGCAGCATCTATATTACTAAAGGTATGTCGATACCAGGCGCCGGCGAAAATCAAACCTGAACTTACGTAAGCTCCCAGGTTGACTTGTCCTTGGTCGCCCTGTTTTATGTATAGCAAATTAGGAGAGATAAACGAACCTTTTCTAAGTCTAGTGCTTTCTTGCAAAATAAATTGGGCACCTGTATGTACAGAGATGCGCATCGCCAAGCCTTCATTTAATCCATCATTAATACCTAAAATACTTTCATCCGGACGCGTGAGGTGTTTGAGCGAAATACCACCATAAAAATTTGGTGTATAGGCTAAAAGTCCGGCACCTATATCAAAATAGGTTTTATTCAAATTTTCAGGACGAACCTCATTGGTCGGATTTGGATTGCCCACTGGGTCTACAGCACCAGTTAAAGGATCCAATTGGTCTGGAAAGATCAGTCTGTCCCAATCAATGTTAAATTGGCGAAAACCTGCTTCTACGCCGATTTTCATTTGGAAATCTCTATTTACCTGAAGGCGATAGGAATAGTTTGCTCCAAATTTGGTAGTTTTATATAATCCCCCTCCTGCATCGTCGGATTTCAACATAAAGCCGAAACCACTGTTAAAGTCTTCAATAAATTGCTCATAAGATGCTGCGTAGGTTGCATAAGCAGTCGAACCAGTTGCATCATCAAAGCCTAGATACTGACTTCGGTAATTGACTGAAATTCGAGGAGCATATGTTGTACCGGCAAAAGCAGGGTTGAGCATCAGTGGGGAGGCATAGAATTGACTGAATATGGGATCCTGGGCTTGTAATTGCACCGTTCCCAGCCCTAAAAGGAGTAAAAAAAGTATTTGTCTTATCATTGACTCACAATTATTGTAAGGTAAAAATCGAAATGCTTTAAGTTTGCAGAACGGTTTATTGTCTCAATGGTTTATAGAACGTAAAATTTTTCTTTTGAGTCTTTTTCAGAAAACTGTTTAATAGAAGACCAAACTATCAAAACCACTGAGCTATTGAGCGATGAAACCATGAAACCTTGTTAATGCTGCAATAGCTTTTTTGCCTAAACGTTTCGATAAGGTTCCAAATTGCAGGATGATTTTATAATAACGCCTCATCCACACTTGGTAGTGATTAAAAAACTTAAAACCAAAAAGTCCCGAACATTTTTCAGGACTTATAAAGCGCAAGATATGAAGAAATTATTGACTTCCGCCGTTCTATTTTTCTCAATAATAGCACTGTACGCAAACTCTCCGACAATTATTGAAAAAACGCTCAATTGGTCGGAAAAGCCTGTTATTCATGCTATAGAAGGTAGTCCAAGCTTCGAAATCTGGAAGTTTACTGATGCCGTTTATTCCGATGACCATCCTTCACTTCCTTATTTTTTGGAACGATTTCCAGTAGATGGATATGGACAAGTTAAAGTGACTTTGGTGGATGCTCGATACGAATTGTTTGACAAAACCATTTCTGTAGACGATGCCATTCTTGCTCAAACTGTTCAAATCCAAACCAATGTTTTTAAAGATCGCAATGAATACATTGGCGAAGTCAAATTCATTCCCATTATTCAAACAGGTCCCCAATCTTTTGAGCGAATGACTTCTTTCAAATTGCGCGTAGACTTTACCACGCTTCCAAACCCTATAGTCAATAATCGAAATGGAAACACTGAAACTTCTGTTCTTTCAGATGGAGATATATACAAAATTGCTGTTTCGGAAACGGGAATTCACAAGTTGACTTTTGATTTTTTGAAAAACGAATTGGAAATTCCATTGGAAAGTATAGATCCTCGCACCATTAAGATCTATGGAAATGGTGGTGGTTTTTTGCCTGAATTGGTGGAAGCGGAAAGAGCTGACGATTTGGTTGAAAATGCAATCTATATTGAAGGTGAAGGAGATGGTAATTTCGATTCTGGCGATTACATTTTATTCTATGCAGAAGGGGCGGATAAGTGGTATTACAATTCATCTGAACAGGAATTCAATCGCCCAAAAAATCCTTACGATTTTAAAAATTACTATTTCATTAAAATAAATTCTGGAAATGGGAAGCGCATTACATCTCAAAGTTCAGTAGCTGGAAGCACTTACACGACAACTGAATTCAATGATTATATAAGATATGAAGAAGATCAATTGAATTTATTGGATAAGTGGAATCAGGGACAAGGATCGGGCAGGCACTGGTTTGGAGATTTGTACAAAGTGCAAACGGAAGGAGATTATAGTGATGAATTTCAAGTTGTTGATCTTGTCCCTAATGCAGATGCCAGTGTAAAAGCTGCGATGGCGGGAAGAATTGAAGCAGGCACGGGAAATGGACTGTTTAGAGTTGTGGTGAATGGAAATTCTTTCGCCAGTGGTACTTTTGGAACTACACATGCCGGACCAACGGATCTGTATGCCAGTGTGCGTACTGCGTCTGGAACATTTCAACCTGGCACCGACAATTTTGATGTGAAAATTCAATTTGAAAGAGGCAATGGATCAAATAATGAAGGGTGGTTGGATTATATTGAGTTGAACTTTAGGAGGATGCTCAATCTCAGCAGTTCTCAAATGGCTTTTCGAGATTTGGAAGCGATGCAAAATGATGTGAGTTCATACAACCTTAGTGGTGTAAATGGAAATACAGTTGTATGGGATATTACAAATCCCCTGGAACCCAGGTTGCAGGAAGCAACATCTTCTGGTTCTACTTTAAGCTTTGGGGCGAATACATTGGGCGAATTGAAAGAATTTATTGCCTTTAATAATAATGAAACCCTGTTGTCAGCTGAAAAGGTGGGCAAAATAGAAAATCAGAATATACATGGCATTACAGATGTGGATTTTGTAATTATTTACCCTAATGAATTTTTCACAGAAGCAGAAAGGCTGGCAAATCACAGAGCGGACCACAATGGAATGAATGTGGCTTTGGTAAACATCGACCAGCTCTACAATGAATTTTCTTCCGGAAGAAAGGATCCAACTGCTATTCGCGATTTTGCGAAAATGCTCCACGATCGTACAGACAATTTCAAATATCTGTTGCTCTTTGGAGATGGATCTTATGATTTCCGACATATTAGCAATCCGGGTAATGATTTTATTCCGGTCTTTGAAACGCATCAATCTACTCATCCAATTTCGGCTTTTCCCTCCGATGATTACTTTGCTTTGTTGAGTGAAGGTGAAGGAGATGAAATTGGAAGGGGTGCATTAGATATTGCTGTAGGAAGGTTTCCTGTAAAAACAATTGAAGAAGCAGAAACAACGGTTAACAAAATCATCAATTACGACGCTTCTCCTGAGTCTTTTGGAGATTGGCGGAATCGAATGTTGTTTGTAGGCGACGATGAAGATGGTGGTTTGCATACCAGAGATGCTGATGGCATTGCGGTAGATATTGCCGTCAAGAACCCGAATATGAATATTGATAAAATCTATGTAGATGCTTTTGAACAAGAGGCTTCTCCTTTTGGCATTCGCGTGCCATTGGCAACGGAGGCTTTGAATAAAAATATGTTCAAAGGGATTTTGGCAATAACCTACCTTGGACATGGTGGTGCAAAAGGCTGGACACAAGAGCGCATTTTGAAAATCAATGACATCCTGAGTTGGGAAAATGGTGTGAGATTGCCAATTTTCATTACAGCAACCTGTTCTTTTTCTGGTTACGACAACCCCGAATTCACCACAGGGGGTGAGCATGTCTTTCTAAATCCCAAAGGCGGAGCAATCGCATTATATACTACCGTACGGGCAGTTTATGCCAGCTCGAATGAAAGATTGACAAGACACTCGGTAGATACCCTCTTCTTTAAATTGAATAATCAAATTCCAACTATTGGAGAGGTTTTAAGAATTTCCAAAAATAAGTCCGGAACCGGGGAAAACCCCAGAAAATTTACGCTTCTGGGAGATCCTTCGATGCAATTGGCTTTGCCAAACTACAAAGCCGTGACTACAAGTATCAATGGATTGGATTTGGCGACTGCATTGACAGATACCTTAAAAGCATTGGAAAAAGTTACCATCGAGGGAGAAATTCAGGATGATTTTGGAAATTTAATGGATAATTTCAATGGAGAAGTTTTCCCTACTATATTTGATAAGGCAGTGACTTATCAAACATTAGGGCAGGATCCAGGTAGCCCTAAAATCAATTATGTCCTTCAGAAAAATATTATTTTCAAAGGCAAGGCGAGTGTCACTGGTGGTAAATTCAAATTTACCTTTATTGTTCCTAAAGACATTAATTACGATTTTGGTAAAGGGAAAATAAGTTATTACGCAAAAGACCTGGATATGATGGAAGATGCGACAGGTTCGTATGATGGAATTATTATTGGAGGTACAGATGAAAATGCCCTGGCGGATGACATTGGACCCAAAGTAGATGTTTTTATGAATTCTGAAGATTTTGTTTTTGGGGGAATAACCCATGCCAATCCGGTATTATTGGTGCACCTGGAAGATGATAATGGCATCAATGTAGTTGGAAACAGTATTGGACATGATCTGACAGGCGTATTGGATAAAGAAACTCAAAACACCTTGATACTCAATGATTTTTATGAGGCCGAATTAGATGATTACACCAGAGGAACTGTTCGGTTTCCCCTGTCAGATTTAGCAGAAGGCTTACATGAAATCAAGGTCACAGCATGGGATGTCGCCAATAATGTAAGTGAAGGCTATACGGAATTTGTTGTGGTTAATTCCGAAAAAGTAGCTTTGGAACATATTTTGAATTATCCAAATCCGTTCACCTCTTCTACTTGCTTTATGTTTGAGCATGGCAGGGCAGGGCAGGAGCTGGATGTAATGATTCAAATATATACCATATCGGGAAGATTAGTAAAAACGCTTGAGCAAAGAATATTTTCCGAAGGAGATCGTTTATCCAGGGACAATTGCCTCCAATGGGATGGCTCCGACGATTTTGGAGACCCGCTTGCAAAGGGAATTTATCTCTACAAAGTCAAAGTCAGAAACCAAATCGGCGAGATCACCCAGTCCGGCGAAAGTGAATTTGAAAAACTAGTAATCTTAAAGTGAGTTCTGGGTTTAGAGTTCACAGTTCTCAGTTTATGATCAATAACTCTGAACTTAGAACTTTGTACTCTGAACAAACTACTTATCTTTGCGAATCTTTTAAAAAACGAGACCTCATCTCATGAAATTTTTACTTTCAAAATTTATTCTTGTTAGCGCATTTGCACTCTTCATTTCTGTTGTTGCAAATGCAAATTGTATTAGAAAATGTGATGCCAACGGCAACAATTGCGAATGGGTACTTCCTGATGGTGTGACCCCTTGTCCTAATGCAATTATCACTGCTGTTCCTTTCCTTAGAATTGTTTCTGATGCTCGCTCTGGCGCTATGGGTGATGCTGGTATTGCTATTTCTCCAGATGCGAATGCTATGCATTTCAACCAATCCAAACTGGCTTTTGCCACAGAAGATTTGGGAATTTCAGCTACTTATACTCCATGGTTAAGAGCCTTGGGCTTAACGGATGTTTATTTAGCTTATTTAACAGGTTATTACAAATGGGATGACCTGCAAGCTGCTGGCGTAGGGTTGAGATACTTCTCTTTAGGAGATATCAACTTTACAGACATCAATGGAAATGCTATTGGAAATGGACGCCCAAATGAATTTGAAATCACAGCGGCTTATTCCAGAAAATTAACAGATAAATTTTCTGCAGCTGTTGGTGCCAAATTCATTTATTCCAATTTGGCTTCTGGACAGGAAGTTAATGGGCAATTGATTGAAGTAGGAACTGCTGGTGCAGCAGATATTTCCATGACTTATCAAACACCCGTTGAAGTTTCTGGAAAGGAATCGAATTTGACCTTAGGGGTTGCAATTACCAACATTGGTTCCAAAATCACCTACACCAATGCAGCCAATAACGAAAAAGATTTTATTCCAACCAATTTGGGAATCGGTGCAGCCTGGGAGTTCAATTTCGATGAATACAACAGCATGACTTTCACGACTGATATTAATAAACTCTTGGTACCGACGCGTTGTCTGGGTGAAACAGAGGAAGAATGTGATTCTGATCTGAATGGTATTGACGACTGGCGTGAAGAATCTCCAATTGGAGGTATTTTCAGTTCCTTTGGAGATGCACCAGGAGGATTCTCAGAGGAAATCAAAGAATTGATGTATTCCTTTGGTGTAGAGTATTGGTATGATAAGCAGTTTGCAGTACGTGCTGGTTATTATACTGAAAATCAAATCAAAGGAAATAGAAGTTTCTTCACTGTTGGTTTAGGGTTGAAATACAACATCTTTGGTTTGAACTTCTCTTATCTGGTACCAACAACCAATCAGAGGAATCCATTGGACAATACCCTGAGATTTAGCCTATTATTTGACTTCGGTGCTTTTAGCGCTATTGATGAATGATAAAAGCCCGTTCTACGGACTTGTCCTCAGCCTAATAAAAAAGGCTCCTTGATTTAGTTTCAAGGAGCCTTTTTTCATTCTTTCATTATACTGCGGAATGAATGCCTTTGAACCGGACAGCCTAGTCCAAAGGAGCCCCGTTGGAAAAGGTTTAGCTACCATTTGATTTTAAATGGGCACTTTTTTATGAATCTTTTGGTTGACAATTTCAATTTCGCAATCCAAATTCCAAAGCCATGATTAAAATTAAAGAAACCAAAGACCATCTCTTACTCGCAGAACTAAACGAGGAAATTCAGACCCTACATCATCAACTTTACCCAAATGTCTTTCGACCCTATGACAAACAAAAAGTGGTTGAAGTATTTAAAGAAAGAATATCACAAGAGGGGATCAAAGCCTATATCGCATTATTCGATAGTGTCATCGCAGGATATACTCAAGTGAGAATTGTAAAAACCGAAGGAAATGTATTCCAATTTCCGAGGCATTGCGTTTATATAGATCAAATTTTGGTAAAATCTGATTTTAGGAAAAAGGGTATTGGTAAAGCATTATTAGATCAGATTTCCAGACTGGCAAAAGAATTAGAGATTCCAAAAATTCACCTTGATCATTGGACAATGAATAATTCAGCACGTTCCTTTTTTAAAAGAAATGGATTCGAATATCATCGGGAAGTTATGTCAAAGTCAATTTAGGTTTTGATACAAAATACATTGCCACCTCTCCTTTGTCCTTTACAGGAAGTGTGCCTCGAAATTTGCAGTCAAAATGATCTTTGACCAATTCATAGGTGGTTTGGGAGATATTGACCTTTCCGCCTTCTCCGTTGGTTTCCATTCGGCTTGCGGTATTCACGGTATCGCCCCAAATATCGTAGGCAAACTTTTTACTTCCGACAACTCCTGCTACTACTTCACCGGTATGAACACCCACTCTCATGTCCCAATATGGTTTACCTTCTGCTAATTTAGCGGCTCTTCTACTGCTGATATAGTTTTTCATTTCAATTGCAGCTGAAACAGTATCTACAGGATTGGTGTCATTTTCTTCAGGAAGCCCACCCGCGCACATATATGCGTCTCCAACTGTTTTGATTTTCTCCAGGTTGTGCCCTTCGATAATTTCATCAAAAGCAAGGAAACAGGTATTCAGCTCTTCAATGATTTCCTCTGGTGGCATTTGGGCAGAAAGATTTGTGAAACCTGCAAAATCAGTAAAAAGGACGCTTACTTTTTTATAGTGCCGTGGAGTAGCAGCTCCGGTCTCTTTAAGTTCCTTGGCTGTAGCTGCAGGTAGGACATTGAGTAGTAAATCTTCAGATTTGGCTCGCTCCTGTTCAATTACATCGCGACTTTTTTCAATTTCTGTTTTTTGTGCTTCTATTTCCTGGTTTTGCTGGGCAAGCAAACGGTTTTTCTTTCGGGCATTGAAGAAACTGAACAAAATCAAGCCCAGGATGGCAAGCAATGCAATTCCAAGCCCCAGGGCAAATTGCATAAATGACTGTTGCCTTTCAATTTGTAATTGATCAATTTTCTGTTTTTGATTGAGGGATTCTATTTCTGCCTCCCGTTCCATTTCATCAGCTTCTTTTTGCAATAATTCTAGCCGTTGTGTTTCTTCTTTCAAGCGCAATTCGGCAATGCTTTTATCTTTTTGGGCGGCTTCTTCTGCTTGTTTTGACAGTAACAGTTGCTGGCGATTTCGTTCTGCTTCCAATTCCTGAGCCTTGAGCCTGGAAGCAGTTATCTCTTCTTGCTGTCGCAAATTTTCCAATTCTGCTTCCTGTTGTTTGTTCTGTAGCTCCAAATTATCCTTTTCAAGTGTAGCTCTATCTTTTTCCGTTTGTAATTGTTTGATGGCCAGATCTTTCAGCTCCTGGTCTGCCAGCAATAATTTGATCTCCTTTTCTGCCCTTTCCAGCAAAAACTGTTGTTGAGCCAATTCCTGCTGGCGCAAACGATCTTCCCTCAAAATAGAATCTCGTAAAGCCAGGTGCTTTTGATAATATTCCAAAGCGTCTTCGTATTCATATAAACTTTGATGAATATCTGCTGCAAGTTTATAAGTATCGGAAAGCACATTGGGGGCATTGATTTTTTGCGCTTTTCGCATTGCCTCCTGATTGAATATTTGAGATTGATAGAGATCTCCCTTTTTCAAATAAACAGAAGATTTGAGGTGGGTGAGGTATGCCTGCTCTTTTTGGTTTTTTGAACTCTTGGAGTAATCAATAGCTTTGTTCAACTGTTTAACAGCGTTTTCAAACTGAGCGTCATTGAAGAGTGCAATACCCAAATTAGAGTGTAAAGCCATCTTGTCCAAATCACAACCAGATTGGCAAAGTGAATCTGCTATTTCAAAATTTCGAATGGCGTTTTTATAGTCATCCAGGCAATGATAATTATAACCCAGGTTATTATAAGTAGTAGCTAACAAAGATACTTTCCCCAGTTCCCTTACCAAATCCCGAATTTTCTGGTTTTGATTCATTGCATTTTGGCAATCATTTTTTTCATCGAAAATATGAGCCTGTGCTTGCATGGTTCGCAACTGTCCTTCAGGATTTTTATTTGAAGTGTAATAATTAAATGCCTGCTTTAGGAAAAATAAAGCACTGTCTGGTTGTTCAGTTTGACGGTAGGATTGTCCCATTTTTTCCCATAAAACCACTTTTGAAATTTCATCTGAAGATTTCAATCTTTCTGCCTTGTTAAAATAACTCAAAGCATTTTCATAGAGCTTTTCGGCATAATAAATTTCTCCTGCAAAAGCCTGTGCCTCAAAGGATTCTGTTTCGGTTCCCATTTCAGCCAGCAAGTCAATTCTTTGTAAGGAATAGCGCAATGCCAGCGCGCTTTTTCCAGAAGACTTATACAGCCCGGACAATTGCTTTAACGCTTTTTTTTCTCCCTGATAATAGCCTATGTTTTTGGAGAGTATCAATGCCTGATCAGTATTGCCAATTCCTCCTCTTTCTAATAAGTCAATAACCATGATACTATCCGCCAAAGTGGGTTGAAATTCTTCCACGTTTTGAGCGAAAAAGGACGATGAATAAAAGGTAAAAGAAAGGGCAATAATGAAGAACAATCTTATAGGGTATAGCCTTTCAAATGTTCCAAACTTAGGGAACAAGTTAACAATTGTTGAAATTTGTGTTGTTTTCATAATCAGTAGTGATTAAAAAATAACTTCATCCTTTTGATTTCGTCAAATATGTTCAACTTCATTTCTTGTCAGGCTTTCAGTCTTCGCTTATTTGACGAAATCGAAGATTCATGAGGCGTTATGCCGAACTAAAAGATGAAGTTATTTTTTAAGGGTTCCTCAGTCAAGTTTTTTGATAAATAGCTCAATCCAGCCGATAAGACAAGCCTAATTTCCACAATATACCAGATTGAGGATTGAATAATAAATCATCTGGCGTACCGGTAGCAGATAAGCCGCCATATTGAGCGTCAAATAAATTGGTAATGGAAAAGTAGCCAGTAAAATTGTTGGAAACGTTCCAACGGCCAGAAAGGTCTAAATTATAAGCGGGTTCCATTCGAAACCTTGAACCGTCTTCGGTAAAATCATCCTGTGTTTGTAGAGATTTGCTATAGGATTCGGAGATAAAAAACTGATCGACAAACAATTTGATTTTTGGGCTAACCGCCCAGCCAATTTGCAATTGGCCTATAAAATCTGGTTGTTCTCTTACGAATTGCACTTCACGTTCAATGGATGCTTCAGGAACCGGTAATTGCTCTTCACCCTGGGTGTAACTAAAACTAAGTACATCGTGCAAAAAGTTTATTGATATTTTTTGTTGTCTGAATTTACCTCAGA
>JBGTQJ010000053.1:0-66400 GCA_041941305.1 Saprospiraceae bacterium | reverse complement strand
TTTTCATTTAAATTTTAATTGAAAATATTCTCATTAGAGAACTTAACAGCCCTGCGGGACATGGTCACCTGGGGCAGGCAATTGGCTGAAGCTAGAAGTACTTTTTCTGCCTGGTGGCTGGCGCGATTTTCAGGTTTAGCCATTTTTATTACAGTGACGATTTTTATTTTGATTGGGGATGGGTTGACGGAGGCTATGGAATGAAAATCACCTAAATATTTTTTACGCATATACTTCCAAACATCAGCTAAAACCCTTTCCCCACCCTTCCATCCCCACCTTTGTGATGTAAACAAATTCAAAATACAGTTCGAAAAATCATTCCAGAACGGTATTACCTAACCACTTAATTTACATCACCATGTTTAAGAAAATTACTTTGAAAGCCCAGCTATGTAGACTGTGGATGGCAGTCTTGTTCATGCTTGGTATCTCGCTTGTAAGCTTTGCTCAAGCACAATTGAACGTTAGCGATGTTCAGAAAATTTTGGACACTCACAGCGAACGTATTTCAGATCTGGTTCCATCCGATTGGTCGGATTTCGCCATAACCGACCAATACACAGACCAGCACAATGGAATCACCCACATCTATTTGCAGCAACAACACGAAGGCATCCAGCTCATTGACGGTACGATGGGCATTCATCTCTCTAAAGAGGGTGAGGTCGCCTACCTCACCAATCATTTTTTTCCTCATAAAAATCAAAACATCAGATTGTCAAACAATTTGATCTCGGCAGAAAATGCTGTTCAGTTGGCTTGTGAACACCTTAATATTCCAAGTCAAAAATTGAAAGTGTTGACTGTTTCCAATACACCAGATCGCAAAATAGTATTTGGAAAAGGAAATATTTCCTCATTTGATATTCCTGCCAGGTTGGTCTATCAACCACGTCGCGATGGCAAACTTGTACTTGCATGGAATGTAGAAATCTATACAACAGATGAGCAACACTATTGGGTTGTAAAAGTGGATGTAGAAGATGGAAGCATTATAGATAACCATGACCTGGTCATCCATTGCACCTTTGGACATGGAGCACATGAACATACGGCGAGTTGCACGCATGGAACAAATTTAGAAAATCTGTTTTCTACCTATGAAGAAGATTTTAGTCCTTCTATTCCTGCTGCCGAAAACGCTTTTGCAGAAATGGCAAGCGTCATTCCAAACTTTTATCGAGTATATGATCAGCCTTTAGAAGCTCCTTCTTTTGGAGGACGAACTTTAGTTTCCACAGCAGGAGATGCCACCGCTTCCCCACTTGGATGGCATGATGACGGCATTGTACAGCACCACATTTCCAAAGGTAATAACGTATTCGCCTATCACGACCCAGGACCAGGAAGCACTCCAATTCCTGCTGTAGGTGGAACACCCGGACAAGGAACGCCCCTAAATTTTGATTTTGACGTAGATTTTAGCTTACCACCTGCTGCTTACCAACAAGCAGCCATTACCAATCTTTTTTACTGGAACAATCTGATTCACGATATTTTCTACCACTACGGCTTCAATGAAGCTGCCGGCAATTTCCAAACGACCAATCTTGGCAATGGAGGCTTAGGTGGAGATGCTGTTTTGGCAGAAGCTCAGGATGGCTCCTTGGTCAACAATGCCAATTTCCTAACGCTTCCCGATGGATTGCCAGGTAGAATGCAAATGTTTTTGTGGACATCAGCATTGCCTTTATTGGATGGAGATTTCGACAATGGCGTTATCCTTCACGAATATGGTCATGGTATTTCTACAAGACTAACTGGAGGACCAGGTCAAACTTGCCTGGGTGGTCAAGAACACGGTGGCGAGGGTTGGAGCGATTATTTTGGTTTAATGGTCACCATGACTCCAAGCCAATTGCCTGCTATGAAAGCTGCTGGTCGTGGCATCGGAACTTATGTATTGAATGAGCCAACCACAGGTTTGGGTATCCGCCCAAAAAGATATACTACCAATATGCTCGAAAATGGGTACACCTATGGAGATATCAATAATTCTGAGATTTCTCAACCTCATGGAGTCGGGTTCATCTGGTGTACCATGCTTTGGGAAATGACTTCCAAATTTATTGATCTCTATGGCTTTGATCCCAATGTAGTGAGCGGAACAGGTGGAAATAACATCGCAATGCAACTTGTTGTGGATGCCCTAAAATTGCAACCTTGCTCACCTACATTTGTAGAAATGAGAGATGCCATTTTAGCAGCAGATCAAAACTTGCACAACGGTACTCATCACTGTTTGATTTGGGAAGCATTCGCAAAAAGAGGTTTGGGACACAGCGCCGTAGCAGGCACCAATGCTCGTGGCGACGAGACCGAAGCTTTTGATTTACCTCCATCATTCTGCAACCCCATTATCAATATTGAAAGCTCTGTAGAAGAAATCATTACAGATGGAGATCAACTCAATATTACAATAAACTTAGTTAATAATGCTATTCAGGCTATCAATGGCATCACCATTACCAATGATTTGCCAACCGGAGCTTCTTTTGCTTCTTCCAGTCATGCAGCAACTGTGGCTGGTCAGACAGTTACCTTCTCCAATTTGAGTGTGCCTGCCAGTACAACTGAAACCATCACAATTGTTGCCAACACCAACACCGGAAGCGCTGCAGATTTACTCTTCCGTGATGATATGGAAGCCAGTCCTTTCAATTGGACTTCTTCAGCAGGTGCAGCTCCTTTTACATGGACAAATGCAGAAGCATACAGCGGCGATTACTCCTGGTTCGTATTAGACCCAACTTATCAAAGCAATCAAACTTTGACATTGAACCAAAGCATCGCAGCCGAAACAGGCACCCACTTGCGTTTTGTACACCGCCATAATACAGAAGCCGGATATGACGGTGGCGTTGTCGAAACTTCTATTGATGGCGGAACCACCTGGACAACTGCCGGACCGCTTTTCGTTCAAAATGGTTACAACGATTTCATTCCACTCGCCAATAATCCTTTGATTGCTGATACTGCATTTGGCGGCAATAGCTTTGGCTATATGATTTCTATGGCTGATTTAAGCCCTCTGGCTGGGGAGGATGTGGATATCCGATTCCGTTTTGCAGCTGATTATTTCTCTGGTGGCGAAGGCTGGTTTGTAGATAATGTAGAAGTAGTGAACGACCCAACCATCCTGATCAACAAAGCTGAATTTTCAATGGTAAATGGCTTCATTACTGGAGCTGATGAGCAGGAAACTTTGGTTTTGGGACCCAATTCTTCCAATGCGATTGGCAATCCAACTGATGGCAATGTGATGGAAGAAATGGATTTTTCAAATGAAAATTTCAATTCCGATTTTAGAATTGCCTTATATCCAAATCCTGCAAATGACTTTGTGAATTTGAGCATTTTGGGAGATGTCCAAAATTCCGTTCGCATTGATATTCTGAATTTGCAAGGTCAGTTGCTTCACAATCGCCAAATCGAATCCTTCCAGAATGGAAATACCTTAGAACTCAATACTTCCAATTTAAACCCTGGCATCTACCTCGTCAGAGCACAGGAAGGAAATCGAATTCAGACTGCTAAATTGATTATTCAATAAATAGAAAAAATTCGGATTGATAGTTTTTTAAAAATTGAAAATTTTTAAAAAACTATCAATCCAAGCTATCAAAAACAACGTCATGTTTAAAAATATAACTATCACCATATTTTGCCTCTTAATGATTCCGCTTTTTGCCTTTGCACAACTCAGCGAACGAGGCACTCCTCCAAGCTTTGAAATGAAGTTTGAAACAAAAGTTCCTGTGGAAGTTATGCCTTCTATAGATGTTCAGAAACTAATGTTGGAAGATGAAGAAGATTTGAAATTCAACAACCCACTGCGTTTTGCTTTTGGTCATAAAGTGAAATTGAATTTGAAAAATTCGGGCGTTTGGGAAACAATGTCGAATGGCGACAGAGTGTGGAGACTAACCATCAATTGTCCAGAGGCTTTAAACATCAACTTCTTATACAGTGATTTTTATTTACCAAAAGGTGCAAAATTGTTTATTTACAATGCTGACAAAACACAAGTTTTGGGTGCATTTACCGAAAAAAACAATAAAGATTCGCGTCGTTTTGCCACCGCCTTAATCAATGATCAAGTTGCCACTTTAGAATATGTAGAACCATTTTATGTTTATGGAAAAGGCGCTATTGAAATTGCTCAAATCGGACAAGGCTATCGTACCCTGGATGGAACACCTAACCCAAATGCTCCGGAAGCTGGCCCTTGCCAGGTCAATGTAAATTGCTCTCCTGAAGGGAACAACTGGCAGGATGAAAAGAAAGGAGTTGCCAAACTAATCATGGATGGATTGTATCTCTGTAGCGGTAGTTTAATAAACAATACCGCAAACGATTGCAAACCTTATCTCTTGACTGCCAATCACTGTATCATGGGTGGGGTTATGCAAGATGCCATTATCAATCCAGATGTTTCTGGATACGTTTTCTACTGGAATTACGAGTATGCGGGCTGTTCTCAATCAGGTTCTTTGCCGAATCAAACCACAAATGGAGGAACAGTTGTAGCTAATACAGGACCAGCAACTACCGGTTCTCACATTGCCCTGGGTTCTGATTTTGCTTTGATAAAACTGGATGAAAGCCCCCATGGGCCTTACAATGTTTATTTTAATGGTTTTGATGCTGCTGGTTCACAAGGTCATACAGGAGTAGGCATTCACCATCCTGCTGGAGATGATAAGAAGATTGCTACACATTACAAAACCCCTTCAAAGGATGGTTATTATTGGGAATTTTACTGGAATCCAACTCCAAATGGTTATTCTGTAACTGAAGGAGGCTCCTCTGGATCTCCCCTGTTCCGAGAAACTTCAAGAATTATAGGTCAATTGTATGGTGGTGGAAGCATCAACTGTGATGACCCTGCGAATGATTTAGCGATGTATGGCAGAATGGATTATTCCTGGACAAATGATGATCATCCTCAAAGCAATGATAAACGTCGCCGCCTTCATGACTGGCTAGATCCAATCGGAGGAGGCACCATTAAAATCATGGATGGTGATTATGATCCTTGCCAAACACCTAAGGTCTATTTCAGTGCAACTGAGACCAATGTGGACGAAGGGGCTTCCAATGTGAGCAATGGCTGCTATCCTTACAAGAATTACACAGTGACAATGGGCATCACCCCCTACCCTGCCAATCCGGTTACTGCAACTTTGAGCGCTGCAGGAAGTGCGTTGGAAGGAAGTGACCAGGATTTTATTTTCTACCCATCCAGCGTCACCTTTAATAATGTAAGCAATCAAAAAACCTTTACCGTAAGAGTTTACAATGACAAATACGTAGAAGGGGCAGAAAATACAGATTTCTCTTTTACCCTCACTGGCAATGCAGCTCCACATTCTTCTAATACAAACCACACTATCCATATTGCAGATAATGACTCCAACCCTTCCAGCCAACACGTGCAATCTGTCAGTAATGACGACAACCCGACGGAAGAGTACCTGGGACCTAACGGAACTGTACACTTTTTCGATGTAGTTTCCGGAGGAATCATGATGACTATTGAAAATTTGAGTAGCCACGATTTTGGATGTACAGAAGTAGAAGTGGACAATGCGGGTGCATCCGCAAATAATAATTGGGCAAGTGGCTCTACTTCCACTAAAACCTTTAGAATCACTCCAGAATTCAATGATCCAAATGCCAATGTTCGTGTCACTTTGTACTATACAGATTCAGAAGTCATTGGCTGGGAGTGGTTCAATGCACAAGGGGACGATCGCAACGATTTGAATGTATTGCGTTTTGCAGATGAAGCTATTCCTGCCAATGAGGGCACTGGTATCTCCAGCATCACCACAATGGGAAGCTATGGCGATGATTTCACATTTGCTGCTGATTTTCAAGGCTTGGGTGGCAGCTCTGGAGGATTTACGGTAGGTAATTTGACTTTTACTGAAAATGGTCAAAACCTCATCCATTTAGGTGACAATCAAAGAACAGCGGTATATGAATTGTCTTTGCACCCCAATCCGGTTTCCGAAAAACTGAGCATTCAATTTCAGATGGAACAGGAAATTGAAGGCGAAATCCGGGTAGTGGATAGCTTTGGAAAAATGCTTTATCAAACAAAGGATATTTTGACAAAAGGATTGAATGAAGCCCGTGTAGATGCTTCTAATTTTGGTGAAGGCATTTATTTTGTGCAAATCGTAGGAGACGGTGGTGTGTTAGAGGTGAAGCGCTTTTTGAAAATACATTAGTTCCAGAAAAATGAATTAGAAGACAGCACTTTCACTCATAATAATAAAAAGAGGGTGGCTCGCACGCATTTGGTGGGTCACCCCATTTTGCTTGAAAACAAATTCTCACGCTCTTTAGGGGTTTCGCAAATAATAACCTACTCAACTGACTTGTTCTTTTTCTGTTGCATCCCATCCGCTTGCGGGTCATTCGCTTGAATGTTCCCCAAACATTCACCCTTTCGGGATCGCTCATTCGTGTTAAAAATTTAAACCATAGCGCTGCTATGCTGAAAATTTTTGCCTTGCTAAATAAAAAAACATCGTCGTCATTTTGTGTAGGTTATTAATTTCAAAACCCCCTACTGATAACCTTTTCCAAAAACCACTGATAATCATTATGAAAGATTACGAAAACCAATTGGATTTTTTGCAAGAGCTTCAAAAAGATAAACCAAAAGCTTACAGCCATTTGTATGAAATGGGGTATCTGCAAAGTCTAAGATTTATCAAGGCCAGAGGAGGAAGTGAAGAAGACATCAAAGATATATTTCAGGAGGCATTGATCATTTTTAGAGCTAAAATCAAAGAGCCTGGATTTCGATTGCAGCAACAGTCCAGAGTTCAGGATTATCTTTTGGGCATTGTCAAAATCTGCTGGATGAGGTGGTGCAAACAAAAAGGACGGGAATTAAAAGAACAACAAGCGATTGTGCCAGATGAACAAATTACTTTTTTGCCAGAGGAAGAAGGCAATTCTTTGAGAATCGGACTTCGAAAAGCAATGGAATCTCTATCCCAAAATTGCCGGAAATTACTAATGGATTATTATTTCGGTCGTTTTCCTTTGAAGTCCATAGCAGCGGAAATGGACTACTCCCATTCTTTTGTCAAAGTAAAAAAACACCGTTGTATGCAGGAATTGAAAGACCTGGTACTTCAAAAAATGAACAATGAAATCATCAAGCCATGAATCAAAAATCTTATCCTGACGAAAAAAAATACGCCGAAGCTCTTGCCAAATTGCTTCAAAATGGAGCTTCTTATCTGGAAGTACAAGCCTCCTGGCAGCAAACCAAAGGTTTCGACTCTAACAAAATTCGGAAGCATTTGCAAAAGTTGGTTTCCAAAGATGTATTGATTCAACACGATTTGGAAGTCGCTCTTGAAGCATACAGCTATGAAAACATACAAGTGGAAACCGATGCCAATTTTAGGGAAATGCTCAATGAAATTCACACAAATCTGGAAAAACAGGGGCGACTGGAAATAGGAAAGCAAGGCAAAATTATTCCTTTGATTTCAAAATATCGCTGGCTTGCCGCAGCAATTTTTGTGGGGCTTTTGGGAACAGTTATCGTTTGGAGAAGTCAACACAATATTTCCAATGAATCGCTTTTCGCACAGCATTTTAGCCCCCTACCCGAAACGACCAGTAGCCACATTGAAAAAGAACTATCCGGTTTTGGTCTAACTACCAATACAGAACGGCTGGAAGACCAATTGACGAGCTTAAAAGCTTACAATGAGGGCAATTTTGATAAAGCCATCATAGAACTCGAAGCCTATTTTGAAAAATATCCCAATGCTGATTTTTCAGGAGATGATGACTTAAAATTGTATTTAGCCATTAGCTATTTGTCTGAAAATGAAGCCGATACGGCAATCAAACTATTAATCGCTTTGACAAATAATGCTGATTTTATTCAGCAAAAAAATGCGCAATGGTATTTGGCAATGGCCTATTTGAAACAAGCTGATTTTGAAAAAACAAAGGATTTGGTGCTTCCCTTTGCACAAGATTCAAATTCCATTTATCAAAGTGAAGCAAAGGAACTGCTGGAGAAATTGGAGTAATAAATTACTAAAAACCTTTCACATTTCCTTCACCACAAAAACCCAAAAGCAAATCACAACTCGTATGAATCAACTTTTAAAAACCTCTTGTTTATTTCTGTTTTGGATATTTCTCTTTGGAAACTTGTCCGGACAGCATTTCAAAATCGAACTGCTTTCTCCACGAGCAGGAGAGCAAATCAGAATGCAAGACTCTATGCTAGTATTAGCCTTTAGAATAGAGCCGCCAGACAATTATGCCATCAAAGTTTCCAATTATTTGCCTGATAATATCACGCTGGAATCCTCTCCGGTTCGCACAGAAAACAAAATCTATATCTGCGACGTGCCTTTGAAAAAAGGTAGAAACGATATTAAAGTTTTGGCATATCGCCCCAAACAACCCAGCAACATCAGATTGGAAAGCCTGGATGTGTATTATGATACCTATACCCCGCCAGTCATCACGGCAAGAGATACCATTGAAAAAGTGGTGATAGATACCCTAGAAAAATTGATTACAGTTTCCAAAGCCGTTTTGCCATTTGAAATCAATATGATTCAGCCCGCACCAGATGAAGGCAATCGCATCGTTTGGGAATCCGATACTTTTTTACTGAAATTTCAAATTCCCTGCGCTCTTCCCGATAGCTGTAATTTGAATATGAAAGTAGATGGCTTTGATCTGAATTTGGCGCAACTCGAAAATGTAAATAATGTATTTCGCTATCCAGTGCTTTTGCGGGAAGGAGACAACCGTTTTGAACTCAGTATTTCAAAAGCCCAGGAAAGAATTGCCAAAACATTCATTGTCCAATACCAAATTCCCGAAATTGAAATAGTAGATGAAGAAACATTCCCTGCAAATCCATTAGAATCAACTACTGCCACTATTCCAGAAGTCAATCCAGAAATCATTCTGCACCGCCCTCATCATTTGGACAATCCTATGAAAGGCAACAAATATGTCATTCATGATCGGGCTATAGAAATTCGATTTTCCGTGATGCCCTTTGATTCCGGAGATGTATTCAAAAATTACATTTATGACCTTTCAGCCCCCACCGCTGCTCAGGAAACCAGACAAAATGGCAATACTTTTTATGAACGAATCAACCTGAATAAAAAGCAAAATAAAATTGCCATTTCCGTCAACAATCTAACGAAAGAAATAAGCCTGGAGAAAACCATTGAAGTTTTGTACGAACCAGAAGACTTTTCCAGAAAAGGCAAAGACTATGCTTTATTTATTGCTGTCCAGGAATACGATCTCGGATGGCTAAGTCTAAAAAATCCCATCAATGATGTAGAAGCCATGGGAAAGGTTTTGGAAACGAAATATGGTTTTGAAACAGATTATCTGCTCAATCCCACGGGTATCGAAATTGAAGAAGCCATCAGAACTTATGCAGAAAAAAAGTATTCACCACATGATCAACTATTGATATTTCTTTCAGGTCATGGCGCTTATGACAAATTGTTCAAAAATGGCTACTTCGCCCCACGCGACGCCGAAGCATTCGCTTCCACCAAACGCAGTTTTTATTCCTACAGCGAATTGAAAGAACAAATAGATAAAATGGCTTGTCAGAAAATACTTTTGATGATAGATGCCTGCTACAGTGGGTCTTTCTTTGATTTTGAACCCCTTCCTGTCAGGCATTTTCCGGATGAAGAGAAAAGCCTTGAAATGCAACAACGCATTTATTACGAAATGGAAAAAGACACATACAAAGCCATTACTTCTACTGATAGAAAAACCGGCTCCTATGATAGCTGGAAAGATATGACCAATTCTCCATTCACCAATCAGATCTTGAAAGTGCTGAATACCAGAGATTCGGATGGCATTGTGGATTTGAATGACTTGATGCTTGGCATTAAAGCTACCAGTTCTATTGGACAGGTACCCGTCCTTCATTCCTTTGAGCCTTTGAAGGAAAGCCCAGGAGCTGATTTTTATTTTATTCAAAGATAACCTGCAATAATGTACAACCATCCTAAATATCACCTTAAAATAATACGGAGGTATCTGCTGCCCACTGTATGCTGCCTACTGTGGACTGCCAACAGTTTTACCCAGGCCTATCTATCCGAAAACCATTACAAATGCTGCCAGGCACGAGAGGTGTATAATCAATTAATACAAGCCTCCGGAAGTGATTACAAACAGCCCCCTGTTCTCAAAATTTCCAAAAGAAAATCGAGAATGGCAGGCTATGATCCGGCAGGAATCATCATTTTGGAAGAACAAGCCTACGATGTATGCATGAATCAAAAAGATTCTTTGGCTGCTTTGGCATGGGTGATTGGACATGAATTTTCTCACTTTTTTCAAAAACACGGAAAGGATGACCACCGCATGCGCTCTCTGCTTGATGCCAATCCTCAACATCGCATCCAATATTTTCAAGAGCAGGAGGCAGACAAAGTTGGTGCTTTTTATGCCCTACTTGCAGGGTTTGAAATTGAAAATGTGCTGGAAAATTTATTTGATGATTTGTATAAGACCTATAACTTGACTCATAGTACGCCACCCAATTATCGAGCATTGTCTGAAAGGAAAAAAAGTGCACAGGAAGCCCTGAGCTTTGCCCAACAATTGTGGACAATGCACGAAACGGCAGGCTATTTATTTGCCATCGGCGAATATGAAATTGCTTTACAGTATTATAAATATTTATTGGAACACCTCGAAAGTCCGGCAATTCACAACAATGCTGCTTTGACCTGGCTTCATTATTTTGTCGCCAGTCACTCAAATTCAAAGACTGATGGCTTCATCTATCCTTTTGAATTGGCAAATGAGCAGCGGCTGGAAACCTTTTTGAAAAGGGATGATTTTCATCGGCAGTGGAAAGAAATGGCACAACAACACTTAAAACAGGCACTGCTGCTCAATCCAAACTTCTTTCCCGCCCAACTGAACCAATTGTGCTTTTTGCTTTTGGAAAAACAACCAAAAGAAGCCATTGTTAGTGCCAGAGCGATGTTTCGACAAACTGCCGACCCCAAAGAGGAAGCGCTGCTAAACATCATACAAGGAATAGCTTTCGCTCAAACTAATGACGATGCTCAAGCCAAAATCTATTTCCGAAAAGCAGCAAATAGCAGGGGAAGTCAATTGGAGGATATTGCCGAAATTGCGCAACACAACCTGGAGGTACTCGAGGGGAATAATAATGCCTCTATAAAAAATTTGGTCGCTCAAAAATCTAATCGACTGGATTTGCCACAATTGGAAGACCTCACTTTCTCAGATAAAGAATTGGGACAAGAGGCTTATCTCTCCGGGCTATCAAAAAACGAACACCAGTCTGGCTTTCTAAGCAAAAAAGAAGATCATGGCATCATCGCCCTGCACCGCCAGTGGCGTAGTCAAAATATTACTTTGTTTTTTACTCAGGACAAATCCTCCAAAGCTCCCAAAGGCATCAGACCCGGTTTGAGCACCAAGGCGATTGAGAAAAAATTTGGGAAAGCCAGAAAGCATCTTTTACAGAATGGACTCCTGATGGTCTACGACAAAGAGCAATTGTTTTTTAAGATTAAAAATGGGGTGGTAGTGACTTGGGGTGGCTGGCGGTAGCGAGGAAGTCCCAAGGCTGTTAAGTTCTCTATTGAGAATATTTTCAATTAAAATTTAAATGAAAATAAAAATGAAAAAGCCAAATATTCATAAAGTCATAGGTGGAATTTTTGATTTTCATTTTCATTTTGATTTTCATTATTTTAAAATCAAGTAGAACTTAACAGCCCTGCGGGGAAGCCCCTTGTGATAACCTTTTTAAATACTTCCTGATAGGAGGGAAAAAGAGTTGATTCAAAACCAATAAAACTCAAAACCATGCTACGACTCAAACTTTTCTTTTTTGCTTTTTTAGCAATTTGTTCCATTAACAGACTGGATGCTCAAGATACCCTGCTTCTCGAGAACGGAACCACTATGGTTGTCAATTTACAACGCATTGACAACAACCGATTTTATTTTGAGAAAGATGGAGAAGAGGAAAGTATGTCAAAATACCAAGTCAAAATGGTGAAGTTTTCGGCGGGATGGAAAGTGGATTTGATGGAGGAAACAGAGGAAGAAAAGTTAAAAGAAACCAAAGGATGGCGCAAACGCAAAGTTCTCCAAAAAAAATATTTACAAGATCCAGAAGTCGTAAAAAACATCAAAGAAGGGCGATATGGATTCTTATCTGTTGCCTATGCCAGAGCGAGGATTCGATCTGAAAAATCGGAAATGTTCAACATTGCCCCAACTTTGATGACTCCCAAAGGCTGGCTATTTTCTTTACATTACAACGGACCCGAAGTTCCCTCTGAAAATTTGCCCTCGGATTATGATCCAGGCTTGTGTTTCTTCATGTGTGGCACCAGTCCAGGCGACCAAATGCACTTATATGGCATTGGAGCCGGAAAGGTATTTTATGCTAAAAACCCTCTGATTAGAGCAACTTTGGAAGGAGGTGTGGATTTTATAAACTCTGCAAAAGCCAATTTTACGGAAAGCGAATCAAGTGGCTTGATTGATTTTGGCTCCAATTACGACGTGCATTATGGTGAAAAAAAATTTGGCCTCGGGCTTTATTTTAAAACGACCCTTGAACTTCCTTTTTCGACTGCTATCAGTTACGGCATTTTTCTGAAAGGGCATCTGAATGGTACGCAGTCCTTTTATCAAATCGGTATTTTTCAAAATTGGGGACATGTAAGGAATCGGATAGTTCCAAAAGAAGTTATAAAAGAGCTGAAGTAGTCAGAAAATTTTTCAAAATAATTTTGATACACTGATAACCTTTTCCAAAAACACCTGATATGAAGGTAAATAGGTTAACTTATAGAAAAGGTTTCTTGTCGGTTGTGAGGAATTCAAATTTTGAAGTAAACGGACTGAACTGTTGTAAACAACCCAATTTTTGATGCAAATGGCATATTTTTCAAAATTTGGCTTTTTACCACAATTCAGGAACTATTCACAAACTATTATGGACAATAATTTCAAAATCATATCAATTTGCAGGATAATATTCGGAATACAAACATCCAAAAATCTAAATATTACGCCTATGACACCGAATTATTTGCTTCAGCACTTTGTGCAATTCCATTCGTTTCGACTACCTTTTTATTTCAGTTCAAAATCACTCCAGGTTGGTTGACTAGACCTGCCAGGTTTTAAGCTAACTCACAGTTAGAATTTAAATAATAGACTTTATTCCATAAAGAAACCTGGCAGGTCTTATTGCAAAAATACTAATAACCCGTCTGCCCGGCATTAGGCCGTGCCAGACACTAAAAAGACTTTCCTTATGAAAAAGATAATCCTTTTACTCAGTCTTTGGCTGGGCTGGCAGGCTTTTGTTTCTGCCCAACAGCCCATGCAAGTACAAAGTGGATTTGTAAGTTTTCTTTCAGAAGCCCCCATTTCCACAATTTCAGCAGTCAATCGCCATATCTCCGGAATTGTTGATTTAAACTCCGGCAGCGTGCAGATAACATTTGAAATGCAGCAGTTCCGATTTGAAAATAGCTTGATGCAGGAGCATTTCAATACAGATTTTGTGCACGCTGATGTGTATCCAATGGTCAGTTTTTCAGGATGCTTGCTTCATCCCAATGCCCTTCCAGAAAACTGGAGCGGAACGCGACATGTCGAAGTCGAAGGTTTGATGACCTTTCATGGTAAAAGCCAGAAAATGCGCATAAAAGGCACTTTGACCAGGTCAAATAACAAACTGATTGTAAAAGCCGCCTTCCCGCTCACACTGTCTGAATTTGATGTCCGAATTCCTACAATTTTGACACCTAAAATTGCCAAAGTTGTAGAGGTGAACGTTGATTTAAACTGCAGACCTTTAGAGCCGCGATAAAACGATGTAAGAAAATTCTGCGGCGACGGAATCTATCACACAACCCCCTACACTTCAACCGATTGTTGTGCTGTCAGTCGTTCAAGGATTGGAGGCAACCATCTATTCAATTCAATTATGATGAAAAAATTATTCTCTTTGATATTTTGCTTTATGAGCTTTTTATGCTCCCAAAACCTTGCTCAAAGCTGGAACTTTATCAATGAAGGAGAAAGCAACTGCAAAAACATTCGCACCATTCAAGCTGCCAGCGACAATGTTATTGTAGCAGCCGGTGGAGATAATAATGCGGGATTCATTCTCCGCTCCAATGACGGAGGTTCGAGTTGGGAAGAAATCCCCACTCCCGATAATCGCATCATTTATGATCTCTATTTTTTTGATGAGAATATAGGCATCGCCACCGGGCAATATGTAATTTTGAGAACAACCGACGGAGGCGCAAGCTGGGAAGAACAATTGAATGAACCTCATTATTTTTTAGATGTAGATTTTCACGACAACTTGGAAGGCTATGCCGTTACCAGCTCTGGTTTGCTGTACAAAACCGAAGATGGTGGATTGAACTGGAACTCCGTACCACAAGCACTTCCCGGCAACTTTTTTAGAATTGAAAATACAGGACCCAATACCATACATCTCATTTTACAACAGACCAGCTCTACAGGAAATTTGTATCTCACCTGTTCCTCCATTGACGGCGGACAAACCTGGGGTATTTGTACACAGATATTCAACAGTGTCAATTCTTTGCATTTTCCAACAGCAAATGATGGTTATGGCGTAGGAGATTTTGGTCGCTTAATCATTACACATGATGCCGGACTCAACTGGGATACGACTTCCATCACAGGTTTGCCAGTCAACAATCACCTGGCGGCAGTTCATTTCAAAAATGCTAGTACAGGTTACATTGCGGCATGGGAAGGAACAATCTTAAAAACGGAAGATAGTGGGCAAACCTGGACGGCAATGTATCAAACTCAAGGTGCCAAATTGCTCGCCCTTTCTGCTGAGGATACAGACAGAATCTTTGCAGCCGGCACAAATGGCATGCTCATCAGAAGCCAGAATGCGGGAATAGATTGGGGGATTTGTCCAACAGGGACTATTGGTTTTTGTGATGAATTTCAAGACATCTTTGGAATAGATGAAAACAAGGTCATGGTTTGTGGAAGGCGAGGTGCAGCCTATCTTTCACAAGATGGTGGTGCAAGCTGGCTCAACACAAATATTCCCTCTATTTATCAAAACAGCACTTTTTATGCAACTCATTTTGTAGACAATAATGTCGGTTTCCTTGGAGGGACACCGCTCATTATGAAAACTGAAGACGGAGGCTTCAACTGGTATCCTTCTGCAATATCAGGACCTGCAGGCACAGTCTATGACATTCATTTTTCGGAAGGAAATACGACTGTGGGATACGCGGTACAGGAAGGAGGTGGCGTTTTGAAAACGACCAATGGCGGTACTTCCTGGTTTGCTTTGGATTCTATCACGAATGTTTGTTTACAAGGCGTTCATTTCATCACCCCTGACAAAGGCTGGATTGTTGGTGATGCTGGATTTATCGGCTATACAGAAGATGGGGGACAAAACTGGCAAGTCGATTATGTTGAGGTTGCACCGGATACTTACCCTACTTTTGCAGATGTCTTTTTTGTAAATGACAACTTCGGAATTATTGGAGGGCATGGAATTTCACTGAGTACTACTGATGGAGGCATTAGCTGGGATACCTTTTGGGCAGGAGATGAACTGTTGAGCATTCACTTTACAAATAGCCAAAATGGTTGGGCAGCAGGTTGGGGAAATGGTGCTGGCTTTTTGCGCCGCACATTTGATGGCGGCAATACATGGGTGGATGAATATCCCGATAATTTGCCTCGGCGCAGCCTGCGGGCAGTTCATTTCCCTACTGAATACAAGGGGTTTGCCGCAGGTAGCCAAACGATTCTGGAAACAGACCGGCGCATTGGTTTCTGTTTTGAAGATACCAGCGGCGCCAGCGGAACCATCATTTCAATTCCTGTGACTGTTCAGAATTTTGACAATATCAGCAGTTTTCAAATGACCATCGCTTCTTTAGATGCCAATGTGGCAAAAATTGTAGAGGTAGATGGTTTGACAGTAGGAGGTGATTTCATCAAAATAGTCGATGATGAAGAAGCCAGAATTTTGTGGTCTTGTACAGGAGAATGTATCAGCATTGCCGACAGCACTATTCTTTTTTATGTTCAAATTCAGCTCGTTGGCATTCCTGGCACCTGTACTTATCTGGTTTTAAATGATACCCCCGTTCCTCCTGTCGCTTTCCAGTGTGTTGGTGATTATCAGGTTCCTCTGGTCGTATTTCCGAAGGGAGCAGAAATTTGTATTGATGAATACACCAACCTTTCCGGAAAAATAGAAAAAGTGACCGGAGGCGGCAAGCAAGATGTGGAAGTGACTGCATGGGTTTTGCCCAACCCGGGAGGTGCTGCACCTACAGCTATTACAAATGACCTTGGCGAATACTTCATTCCGGATTTATTGCCGGGAAGTGACCTCAGCATTGAACCCGTTTATGATGTCAACTGGGGTCTCAACATTACCTCCAATGATTATAATGCATTAAATAGTATATGGGATGGAACTACAGATTTTACCACCTGGTGGCAAAAAATTTCGGCAGATGTCAATAATGACGGTTTCATTTCAAAAGCAGATATTGATGATTTGGCATTTATCATCCTTGACCCAACAGAACCAATTCCAAATAATACTTCCTGGAGGTTTGTCCCAAAAGCAGATGCACCGCTACCCCTAACACCAGATTTTGATGTACCCGTTTTTTCAGAAATTATTGAGCATCAGGATATTTCAGGCGATTTGGAAGACCAGGATTTCTGGACTATCAAAGTAGGCGATCTGGATGGCGATGCCAATCTGAAAACCAGCGAAACAGATGACAGAAATACCAAAGGCACTTTGGAATTGATAGTCGAAAAAACAGAATTAACCAAAAACGGAACTTGGCAACTGGATTTTTATTCTCCTGATTTTCAGGATATTAGCTCCGGTCAATTGGCTTTTTCATTCGATGCCTCCACTTTGGAATTTGAAGAAATTCAATCCGGATTATTGGAAAAGGAAGCCATTCAATTCAGTCGAAACCAACTGGCGAATGGACAATTACCGATGATGTGGAGCAGTACACAGACACTTTCAGCCGATGCCGAAACCATTTTGTTCAGTTTAGTTTTCACTAAAAAAACGGGTTTGGCAAATGCCGAAATCTGGTTGTCGCAAAGCACCATCCCTGCGCTTGCATTCCAAAATAGCCAGGAAGCACTGGAAATTCAACTTTCAGAAAAGAGTCACACGGAAAATTTGGTGAAATTATACCCCTGTCAACCGAATCCCTGGTCAGAAGAGACTCACATTCAATTTGATATCCCTGAAAATGTCGAGGAAGCCTATTTGAATGTGGTAAATGTGGCAGGGATAGTAGTTAGAAGAATTCCACTTGCCAGGGGTATGAATCAAAGTTATGTGCTAAAGCGAAATGACCTTGTATCGGGGTATTATTTGATCGCATTGGAAGTAGATGGCATTTTTATGGAACAAGGAAGAATGCTTGTAAAGTAAGTGCTTACGCAAAGTCGCCAATGGTGGTTTTAGGAGGAGAGTTGATTATAAAAATCTGAAAATCAGATTTTTATAATCAACTCTCCTCCTAAAACCACCAGGACTGCGACGAGCGCCTTCGGCGCGATGTCGCAGTGTTTTTGCAAATTTTTTTGCATCCCTACTTAAACACTTGTAAAACATCGCTTTCATCAGGTGACTTTCGACTTTCCGTCACCTGATGAATTGCCCATCCAATCTCGTTATCATGAAAAAGACATTGCTTTTTTTCCTGGTCCTCCTATGGCTTGGAAATGTCCATGCTCAAAGTTCAAGTCCTGAAATTGTCGCTTCGGCAGGAGCCTCCTTTCAAGGAAATAATTATCAGATAAACTGGACTTTGGGGGAATTGGCAATCACCACAATTTCCAATTCCAATCAACAAATCACACAAGGCTTTCACCAAGCCGAATACAGCATTACCAGCATTGCTGAAATGCCAGCAGATTTTGGAGAAATTCAGGTTTTCCCAAATCCGACAGTGGATCATCTTCAAATGAAATTACAATTGGAACAAAACCGGGAAGTGATTATTCAATTGTTTGACACTACCGGAAAATTGCTTTGGACAAAAGAAAGCCATGGGCAAAAAATTGAGGAAACAGCAGATATGAGCAACTTGCCAAATGGCACTTACTACTTATTGTTCAAGATGGTTGACAGGAATCATTCACCAACTTTTAAAATTCTAAAAATCAAATAACATGAAACATTCAATCCTTACCACCGCCTTCATGCTTTGCACAATATTCTTGTTGGCGCAAGCACCACAAGCATTTAACTATCAGGGAGTTGCAAGGGATTTGGCTGGCAATCCTGTTACAAATCAAACTATTGGCCTACGCATTTCCATTCTGGAAAACAATGCCACAGGACCGAAGATCTATCAGGAAATTCACCTTATCGCTACTTCTGATTTAGGGCTTTTCACCATCCAAATCGGGGCTGGTTCTACCATTGTCGGCTCATTTGAAGACATTGACTGGGGCATTGACCATCACTTCTTACAAATTGAGATGGATGAAAGCGGTGGCAGCAATTATCAGCTTATTGGAACCAGTCAATTGCTTAGTGTGCCTTATGCGCTTTATGCTGAAAATGGCAGCCGCTGGGAAGCATTTGAAACCATAACATCGGGAGATACCTTGAGTGGAATCAGATATGAAAGCAAGGACAGTCGCTTCGAACTCATGCATCAAGCGGAGGATATTGGACTTAGCTTCCCTCATTTGAAGTTGACTGAATTTTACGACAACGGAACCAAAGGCATGGCGAGCATCAATTTGATCAAACGCTCGAGCTACAATGATCACCCAACACTGGAGTTTGCCTTTGCCGGTTCACAAGGCTTCAATCGAAATTTCTCCTGGCGAGTCTTTGGGAACTCAAAAATGTTTTTAAAGGGCAATGGCTATTTAGGATTGGGAACGACCGAACCCAAAGCAAAAATTCATGTAGCACATGGAGATGTTTTTATGGAAAATAAAAACAACGGGATTATTATGAAATCGCCAAATGGACAATGCTGGCGACTGCGCGTCAATGATAGTGGCGGACTTTATTCTACGGCAATTGTCTGTCCAAATTAAAGATTCTCAATTAAATCCCCTTTCTGAGCTACGGATAGCATTTAGATTATTTATAAACCAACAGCTAGTCTTTCAGATTACTGCGAAGATTGGCAGGCCCTTCTCTTGTCTGGCCAAAAAGGCAAGTATTAGACTTTATGCCAAGATGGATTTTATGAGAAAAAATGAAGGATTTTGGTTTTAGTCTAGGCATTCAAATCGCCGCATCCCCCAAGGGCTGCAAGATTTGAATAACGACGAATAAATTCAAAATACTAATTTTTGACATATAAATCATTTTGGAATAAAGTCTATTAACTCACAAAAATTTATTCATCATGAAATCTTCAAAAAAAAGAAAGTTTTTCAATCTGATTTGCCTAGTGCTGGCAAGCCTCACACTGGTCTTTGTCAGTTGTGAAAAAGAACCGGAACTGGAAGCACCGGTTCAGGATAAGGTTTTGACTGAATCTTTAAGAGCTGAGTCGGCTAATTGGGGTTATGTCAAAGAAGCTTTTGAGTTTGTACAGGTTCAGGACAACAAACTAGTCCTTCCCGAAATGGCAAAAGCATCTTTAAAATTTAACGAGAACAATTACGCTTACATCAATGAACACTTGAACAGGATTAACGAGCAGGTTTTGACCGAAAATGGAGAACTAAGGGCACAGGAAATTCTGGATGGAAAAGAGTACATTTTGTCCTATCAAATTGAAGGCGATGAGGAATCTTTTGGAGGACCTTGTTGTGGTACGTCTAAAGTAAAAGTAACCTATACCCTGATAGTGCCAACAGGCGTTACGCTGCATCTAAATTCCTGTCATACAGACAAATTGGTAACATTAGGATGTGGAGGTTTAGGTCTTGTGATTGGTTTAATCGACGGACCTGTTCCTGTCGCTGATATAGTTGGACTTTTAGCTGGAGCTATTTGTGATTCCATAGTTAGTGATCTTTTGGAAAAACACTGCCCTTGTGGCGTTATTATTCGAGCTAGCATAGCCTACCAACTTGAATACGTCAAATGTCAAAGCTGTGGCTGTAGTGGCTGTGGTGGTTCCAATTTGGTAGCAGACATTAATACATCCACTATTCAGGAAATATCTGAATTTGTAGCTTCTGATTTGAATGGCTATGGAAAAGAACTCATTTCCGTTTTCATCAAGCACCAATATGAGATTTCGGACATTCTGGAATCAGAAGACAGCAGATATTCAGGTACTCAGCAAGCTTTTGATACTTTCTGGAAGAGCTTGAAACCCTTGGTAGCAAAGGGTTTCTGGAACCATTCTTCTGCAATCATTGAATCAGAACATATTGAACAGACTCAAAAATTGCTGAATGAGTTATCTGAAGTCGTGAGCAATATAGATTTGCAAAATCACATTTCCAAGATTCAAAAGCAACTACCCGCCATGCAAGGCAAAAACCTGAAAACTGCTTTGCGAAATCTGGACAATATCCAGCAATAAGGGTCAGGATTTTTCCTGAATTAAAACCATTCGGCAGATGGTGGGCGATTGCCTCCGACCGTCCACCTTCTGCCCTCTACCAAAAAAAACAGCATCATGTTACCCAATCCTGAATTTTTTGGCATCACCACCAATTGGTTTACTTTTTTCAATAGCCTGGCTCTCGTGGCATCCTTCCTTTTTGCTTGCTGGTATTACTTTCGAAAATCGAGTATTCAAGTCAGTTGGCTTCAATTTTTCGGGATGATATGCCTGCTTTATTTTACAATGATGGCAGGTGGCCGGCTAATTGGATTTTTGGAATTTTATTTTCAAAATGGCACCTTTCCTCAATTTTCATTTTTTTTCAAAGAACCCGAAGCAGGAGGATTTAGATGGGGTGGAAGTTTGTTGTTTGCACTGCTGATTTTCCCTTTTCTCGCACAACACATGTTGAAACTGAAATCCTTTCCAGCCCTTTTCGACATGCTGGCACTTTGTTTTTGTTTGTTCACCGTTTTTATCAAACAAGGCTGCCAGTTTGCAGGAGATGGCTGTTATGGGATTGCCACTACCCTACCCTGGGGCATGCACTACCCTTATGGTTTGGCGCCCAATATTTTGCCCGTCCATCCTACTCCGGTTTACGATAGTTTGTTTCATCTGTTGCTATTCGTCGGGCTGTTGTTTTGGGATGCAAAAAAGAAAAAGCAGCCCGGACAAACCGCCAAATGGTATTTCATTTTAGTAGCCGCTTTTTACATTTTGCTGGACTTTATCAAAGTAAATACGGAAGTAATTTGGGGTGTTTCACTCAATCAAATAGTGTATGCCTTGATTCTGCTGCTGTGCATTTCAGCATTTAAAACGCTCACGGAAAAACATAACCTTTTCAAAAAAAGAGCTCCCCAAATGGAATTGTCGCACTGGTAAAAAGTCCTAAGAAACGCTTCGGCGGCTGCAGTTTTGAAAATTTTTATGGAAAAAGTATGTGTTTAGCGTAAAATCCCCCTACTCGCCCCTAACCCCTAAAGGGGAACCGCCTCACGCAGGGTGTTTCAAACGAAGAGCTTGTGGGAAGATTTCCCCTTTAGGGGTTAGGGGCAGCGTAGGCATTGAGTTTTTGACGCTAAACACATACAAGAAAAATTTTCAAAACTGCTGCCGCCAAAAAATCAATATCATGAAAACCATTTATGATCATTTGCAATATTGGGTAAACCAACAGCCCGAACAACCCTTGTTTTGCTTTTTAAATAGCAAGGGAGAAAAAATCGAAACGCATTCTTATCAATCTTTTCAAGATAGAGTAGATAGTATTGCATTTCATCTTTTGAAAGCATCCAGTTTAAAAACAGGAGATCGAGTCATTTTGGCTTATCCTCCTGGATTGGAAATGATTGCTGCATTTGTAGCTTGTTCAAAGATTGGATTAGTGCCTGTCCCGGTTGCCCCTCCCTCAGAAAACAATTTTTATGCTGCTTTCAAAAAAATGGTTTACATCGCCAATGACAGTCAGGCAAAAGCCATTTTTACTACTCGGAAATATTACTGGTTTTTTCAACTAAATTTTGCCAAACAGCAGTTGAATACCTTCTTCACAACAATCAAATTACCCCCTAAAACAGAATGGATAAAAACAGATGAGTACAGCGATGTTCCAAAATTCGACATTCCTCAAACACCCTTTGATTTTCTATTTTTACAATACACTTCTGGTTCCACCAATGAGCCAAAAGGAGTCATGGTGAGCCACGAAAATGTTTGCCACAATGCAAATGAAGCCATTGAGCATGAGCACCCAATCGGCGTGTCCTGGTTGCCTCAATTTCACGATATGGGTTTGATTGGTTATTATTTGTTCATACTTATCAAAGGCGGAACAACTTATGGTTTTTCGCCGCTCGATTTTTTGAAAAACCCGATGCTTTGGTTACAAAGTATTTCCAGGTATCAAGCCACCATCAGTTCTGCCCCCAATTTTGCTTATGAATATTGTTTAAGAGAAGATAAAATTGCCCCAGAAACATTAGCATCAACTAACCTTAATCTGCAATCCTTGCGCGTGTTAATGTCTGCTGCCGAACCTGTGCGAGCATCTACATTTCATCGCTTTTTCGACCGATTTGAAAGGTTTGGCCTTTCCAAACAGGCATTTTCTGCCGCCTATGGACTAGCTGAAAATACGATTGCTGTGACCATGAACGGACATCGAAGTCTATCGCTTCGTCAAAATTTATTGCTTCAAAATGTGGTAAAGGAAGCAGAAAGGAAAGAAGAAAAAACCACTCAACTCATCAGTTGTGGAAAACCACTCGGTGGTGTAAGTGTAAAAATTGTACATCCGGATAGGCATCAAGCACTTCCTGCCGGAGAAATTGGAGAAGTATGGGTCGCAGGAAATAGCAAATGTTTAGGATACTGGAATAGAAAAGAGCAAAGTGAGCAGGCTTTTTTTGCAAAAATCAAAGGCGATAAGGCTACTGGTGAAAGATTTTTAAGAACAGGCGATTTGGGCTTTTTCTACGAAGATGAGCTATACATCTGTGGTCGAATCAAGGATATGATCATCATTCGTGGTGCCAATTATTTTCCTCAGGATATTGAACAAATCATAGAAGAAAATCATCCTGAAATCAGAAAAGGCGCTCTGGCTTGTGTGAGCCTGGAGGTAGAAAAAGAAGAACGGCTGGCTATTTTCATGGAAGCCAAAAATCCTGTACAAGTTCCTGATTTTGAATCAATTGCAAAAAATATCCGAAGCCATTTCAATCTTAGCCCTTATCTCCTTGCCTTTCTACCACCTCGAAGCATTCCAAAAACGACTTCCGGGAAAATTGCACGTTCTCTTTGCAAAAGGAATTACCTGGAAGATAAATTGCCCATTTCGAATCACCAGATTTTCAAAGTTGTGAAAGCTGAAAACCAAAGCCTGTTTGAAGACCTGAAAACTGAATACAAGCTCAGTGGAAAGGAAAATTGCAATCTTTTTGAAGCAGGTCTGGATTCTTTGGAAATGGTCAGCCTCATTGGCAAAATCCAACATTTGCTCGAAAAAGAAGGCGCCAAAGATATGGCTCAATCCATTGATATGCGCCTATTTCACAACTTGACAGTAGCCGATCTTTTCAATTTCATTCAACAATTGAAGGCCTGCCCTAAAATCGCTATTTCTTTTTTCAAGGAGCAACTCGATCTATTAAAAGAAGAACAGCAGGCATTTGAACAGGCCAGAATGAAGCAGGACAGCCAACTTCCGATACCCCAAATCGCCACTGGAACACCTCCTAAACAAGCCCAAAATATATTTCTGACAGGTGGAACGGGCTTTCTAGGACCATTTTTGGTGGCTAGTCTTTTGGAACAAAGCACAGCCAATATCTACATTTTGACTAGAGCCAAAAATGTAGAACATGCACAAAGTCGTCTGAAAGAAGCTTTGTTCAAAAGCAAATTGCTAACTGGTGCACTGCTCCGTGATTTTAATTCAAGAGTAAAACCTGTGTGTGGAGATTTGGCAATGCCCAATTTAGGCTTGAAAAAAGATTTATGGCTTCACCTGGCTCAAAAAATTGATACAATTTATCACAATGGTGCCCTGGTCAATTACATTTTGGGCTATGAAGACATGAGAGCTGTAAACGTTCTTGGCACCCAAGAGATGCTTCGTTTTGCAATGAGCAAGCGTCCAAAAATTTTCCACCACATTTCTACCACCTTCATTTTCGGCTGGTCTGTTAAGCCTGTATTGTATGAAACCGACAATAATGAGGACATGAATGCACTGGATTTTGGCTATTCACAATCAAAATGGGTGTCGGAGCAATTGGTACTTCGTGCTTTTGAAAAAGGATTAAAAGGTTGTCTTTTTCGCCCTTCTCTAATCGCTCCTTCGACCAATGGTGGCGGTTATCATTTTGATATTGCCATGAGATTATTTGCCTTTATGATCAATAAAGGGGTGAGTGCGACCGCAGGAAATCAAATGAGCTTGACACCAGCAGATATTGTAGCCAATAATATTGTCGCCATCTCGAATATGCCAGATTCCCTTGGCAAAACTTTTCACATTGCTGCTGATGACTATTACAACTTAATGGACATCACAGAAATCATCGGTGACTTACGTGGGCAAAAATTTCGATATGCTTCCCTCCGTGGCTTCATGAAAGTTTTGAAAACCAAATGCCAGCCTGATGATCTGGTTTATCCTCTACTCGATTTTTTCATTCGCTCAACTGATCGAATCGCAGCGATGGAATTTAAGCGGTACAACTGCGATAATTACCAAAATGCCCGGGCTGCATCTCCATTCGGAAGAGCTGATATTTCGCTTCGCAAAACTGTTCACAGCATTATTCAATTTTTAGAAAAAGAAGGAGTGATTGAAGAAGTGGGTGAATATGCAGAAGTTTAATCAACTGCCGGCTGGTCTGCGGCAGGGTAGCGTTTTTTTTATTGGGGCTGTATCATAAGTCGCGCCGGGGTGCATTTCATTTTGTCGCGTTTTGGGTTCTTTGAGCAGCAGGGTTTTGAACCCTGCATTTTGACCAGAAATCGCAGGGTTCAAAACCCTGCTGCTCATGGAGTTATTATTTGATTCGCATTGATGCGACAATTTGAAATACACCCTCGCGCCGTCGCAAGCGACGGCGAATATTCTTTTTTAGAGGCAGGCATTTTCAAAATTTTGCAAGCAAAATTTTGAAAATGCCTGCCTCTATAGAACTTTCTTTGGCGGCGCAACTTGTCCCTTTGGGAGCTACCGAAAAGATTTGTCAAAAAACTTTTAGACATGAATACCTTACAAATCATGAAAACCACCATTCGAACTTTTGTCCATGCCTGGAACATGAAAGAAAATGATTTTTCAATAATGACCCGAAAGAGGCGCGTCTTTTTAGTTGTTGCCCTGCCCTTATTTTTGACCTGGCAATTATTCAATGGAATTTGTTTTTGGCTGGATGACATACTCTACCCACAATATTCTAAAGTGAAAATTCACAAACCTGTATTTATTTTGGGTCCAACACGTAGTGGCACAAGTTTTTTGTTTAGAACGCTTGCTTTGGATAAAAAAAAATTCACAAGTATGCAGTTGTGGGAAATTTTATTCGCACCAGCAATTATTCAAAAAGAATTTTGGTTTGGTATTGCCAAATTTGACCATTTGTTGGGAGCACCTTTTCGATCCCTTTTAGAAAAACTAGAAGCAAAATTATTTCAAAAGATGAATCAGATGCACAAAACCAGTCTGTTTTTGCCGGAAGAAGATGCATTTGTTTGGATTCACCAATTTTCAAGTTTATACCTCTATGTTCTATTTCCAAATGATGAGCGACTGAAGCGTTTTGGGCTATTCGATAAACTTTTTTCAGAAGAGGAAAAGGCATATTTCATGAACTTCTACAAAAAATGTCTACAAAAACATTTGTACGTATTTGGTCACCAAAAACAAATGCTCTCTAAAAGCCCAATTTTGAGCTCTAAAACACAAAGCATTTTATCCTTCTTTGCGAATGCAACCATCCTAATCATGAAACGAGATGCTGTAAAGGTCATACCTTCTTCACTTAGTTTTTATCATTATTTATCCAGCCAGTTTTCAAAAATAAAATCAAAAAAAAAGATGTATGCTCAGACCAAAGCTTTTTTGATATTCTGGTCAAAAAATACGTCCTCAATAAAAAGTTTATTTGAGGAAGGCCAGATACACATCCTTGATTTTAAATCACTTACCAAACAACCTAAACAAAGCATTTTGGAACTTTACGCAAAATTGGGTTTTAAACCATGTATGGATTTTGAGGAAATATTGGAAAAAAAGGAAAGACAAAGCCGAAATTACAAGAGCAGTCACAAGTACAGCCTGGAGGAGTTTGGTTTGACTGGCCATGTTGTAGAAAAGGATCTCAATAAAGGGGCTACTCCGGAAGATGATAAATTCAAACCGCTTCTAACATTGGTTCTGTGAGATGGCTAGATTTTTGGGTATATATAGTAGACTTTATTCGGTTGACGGTAAAAGGTAGACGGCTTCCTGAACAAAATCTTTTCGAATAAAGTCTAGTACCTCAGATAAGAAATTACTGACTGTATAAAACATGATAGATACTAATGGCTCCAATCAGCAATGCATTCAAAGACAAGGTATTGGCTCTCTCTGTAACTGCCATCTACGTTTATGACTTAGTAAAGGGAATAAACGTTTATATTAATCAGGAGTATACCAATTTAACAGGTTATACCCTCGATCAAATTAATGGTATGACTCAAGAAGAGTTCTTTTCACTCTTCCACCCTAGCGAACAAGCAGCAATCGCAGCGCATATGGAGGAGGTAATAGCCTCAAATCCGGAACAAATAATAGAAATAGAATATCGTTTTAAAAAAGCCAACGGGCAATGGATGTGGTGCTTGTCAAGAGATGCAGTATTTGATAGAGGAAAGGATGGGCAGCCTACCCAATTCATGGGCACTTTCATTGATGTTACTGATCGAAAAAATGCTGAATCAGCACTCATTGAGACAAATATCAGGCTAGAACAAGCTAATTTGGAGCTTGGTCAATTTGTTTATATCGCCTCTCATGATTTGCAAGAACCTTTGAATACAGTAAACAGCTTTACACAATTGTTAGTCCAGGACTATAAAGGACAGTTTGATAAGAGGGCCGACAAGTATTTACAGTTCATTTCGCAAGCTTCTACCCGGATGCGTGATTTGGTGAAAGGGCTCCTTGACTATAGCCGAATTGGGCTAAATAAAAAAATGACTATTGTTGATTGCAACAAAATAATTAAAGCCATCCAGGAAGATTATGGCCTCAAAATCACAAAGACTGGAACTACCTTTGATATTGGCAATTTGCCTCAATTAAAAGGTTATGAAACTGAACTCCGCCTGCTATTCCAAAACCTTATCAGCAATGCAATTAAGTTTCGCAAGCCCAATATCGGACCTCATATCCAAATCATGGCTCAACAAGAGCCTGGCTATTGGAAATTATCTTTTAAAGACAATGGCATTGGCATCTTAGATAAACATAAAGAAAAAATTTTTCTTATTTTCCAAAGACTAAATAATAAAAGTAAATATAAAGGCACGGGCATTGGGCTTGCTCATTGCCGTAAAATAGTCGATCTACACAACGGGAAGATTTGGGTAGAGTCTCAACTGGATAAGGGAAGCACATTTTATGTGAAACTGCCAAACAATAACTAATCCTCGGTATCAAATTATTTTTCTACTTATTACAAATCCGAAAATCGCCCATTTCCTTCCATTCTCTGCCAAATTCAGGTCAATTATCTAAAACAGCGTAATGAAATAGATTGTTCCCCTATTTTTGAATCATCCTTCCATTATATACATCCCATTACCTTTTAAAAAAAACTACTTCTCTGACAATCTGGGTGGTTCAGCTAGAAAGAAAGGCAAAAGCACCCTCAGGAACCGTTTATTTTCTTTTTCGTTTGTCTAAAATCACTCACATTGTCAGCGCACTAAAAAACGCAAAATGAAAACTTTCTGTACTTTACTTCTAGCTTTATTAATTACTCAAAACATTAATGCTAAAACTTTTTTTGTCGTGATGGGCAAAACTGGAAATGGCAGTTCCTGGGAAAATGCTTCTGGTGATTTAGCTGCCGTTTTATTTGCTGCTCGCAAAGGAGACGAAATATGGGTAGCGGCTGGCACATATACACCTACTTCTACCAATGACCGAAATAGTTCTTTTATCATAGCAGACGGCATCAAGGTCTATGGGGGTTTTTTAGGAACAGAAACCATGATTCCACAACGCAATTGGATAAAAAACAAAACAATTCTGAGTGGAGAAATTGGACAAAAAGGGCAATATGATAACTCCTTCACTGTGATATACACTATTAACACTGGAAAGAACACCCTGTTGGATGGCTTTATTATCGAACAAGGCTGCGCCAACCAGGGTGGCTTATCCGGTGCCTTACAAAAAAGCGGCGGTGCAATGTACATCGACGGACAGGGTTTAACGGGTTTCTCCGCTTTGATGATACGCAATTGTATCTTTCAAAATAACTACGCCAGAGATGGAGGTGCAGTTTACATTAACGGTCGTTCTGGTAAGACCAATCCCACTTTTGTCAATTGCCAATTTTACAACAATCGCACAGATTTGGACGGAGGTGCTATTTTTAATAATGGGAGTAGAGGTGGAACTACCAACCCTGTTTTCATAAAGTGTAAATTTAAGAACAACGAAGGAAATTATGGTGGGGTCATGTGCAATTATGCTGCTGAAGGTACAAGCAATCCTGTTTTAACAGAATGTCTTTTTGAAAATAACACAGCTTATGTAAAAGGAGATTGTATGTTTAATTTCAAACTTGATGGTATGGCAAACCCTGAATTAGTTGACTGCCAGTTTATGATTCCAGTAAGCCAGGTTGAACAATCAATTTTTACCGCAAACCAGGATTAACAGAGTTATTAATGACCACAAAATCAAGTGAAAACATAAAACCTTTATTCTAATTAGATATTCCCAGACGACATATCCCTTCTAATGAGACCATTTTTGGTGGCGGCGAAAGCCGCCATTTTTTTTCTGTTGAAGCGTTTTTTTTTGAAACAACAAAGATGCTGTTACAAAATACCGGGGCTGTCTACAAAAGATAATCCTTAAGCAACTTTTTTAAACAGCCTTTAAGGTCTTTTTGTGTTTTTAAAAAGTCTCTTGATATTAATTTTTTGAAAAATTTAACATAACAAAGACTTGAAATTAAAAATAATTAGATTAATTTTGTTGTAGTCATTATCTGGTTACCCCTTCTAGTAAATTCTCCCAAATTATTATCTTTAACAAACTAAATTTAATTATTTCTCCCTCCTGAATACACGCAAAATTTCCTCCCCAACAATATAATTTAACATTAGGCTAAATGAATTCAAAATGACAAAAACATTTACTGGAACAACCACCAATATCGCGCAACCTCCTTTACAAGTACAATCTAAACATCCCGCTCTTTTTTTAAATTCAACATTTAATATAGAGCTGGATATCAACTACTTGGAACAATTTTACCTGGGGGATTACGAATATTTAAGCTATGCTTTTTTTATTTTTAGAACCCATTCTTTAAACTCTGCTTACCATCTTTTACAATACGGTCACAATTGTGACTGGATTGGTTTCAAAAAATTGCTGCATAAATTAAAACCTGGATTTGAAATAGTTGGTTTTACATCAGTAAGCAACTATTTCGAAGAGCTTGAAAAGGTCGATTTTTCTTTACTGGATGAGAGAGAAAGAGAGACCATCCTGAACTTTTTAAAACAGTCTTTTGAAACCTGCTTCTCCATCATTTCTGTAGAGCATAGAAAGTTAAACTTTTATCTCAAATCTTAATCTTTTTTAAAAAACCAAAACTTTATCATGACTCTCAACTGTTTACTTATCGATGATGATGATTTATTCTTGGGGCTATTGGAAAAATTCTGTGATAAAACTGAGTTTTTAAAGGTAGTTGGAAGCTGCAAGAATGGTAAAGAAGCCCTTTCCATTTTAAACTCAGATATTGATCTTATTTTTCTGGATGTTGAGATGCCAATAATGAATGGCCTAACATTTCTGGATCAGGCGCCTATATTGCCTTCCGTCATTTTTACTACTTCTCAAACAGACTATGCTTACCAGGCTTTCAAATACTCAGCAATTGATTTTTTGAAAAAACCTTTTAACTATCCGAAGTTTTTAAAAGCTGCAAATAAAGCACGACATTTAAATAAAAGAAGACCCCTCATTCAAAAAGAGAGTCCCAATCATATCTATATTAAAGTGGGGACTCAATTGGTACGACTTGATTATTCCGATATCCTGTATTTCGAAAATATAAAGGATTATGTCAGAATTTGCACAAAAAAAGGCAACCATTTGATTTACAGCACTTTAAAGGGTCTTCTTGAAAAACTCCCTCCTCAGATTTTCTTAAAGGTTCACAGAACCTATATTGTAAATCTGGAAGAAATTGTGAATCTGGAGGAAAATTCATTAGTGATTAAAGATAAGGTAATTCCGATAAGCAAAGCACACAAGCCTACGCTTATGAAAGTCCTCAACTTATTGTAGTCAGGCTTACCTGATAGCCATTGGGATGCCTGTGTTTTTCGCCTCGCACTAGTCAAAAATCAGCTTCCTCAACTAAAGGCCACATACTGTTTACTGCCTATAACAATTTTCATTCTGTCAAGATATTGTTTTTTATTATAAAAACTTCATTTATCTTTGCCTTTCAAAACACTCCAACATCATTATACGTCAGGGTTCGATCCTGTAAATTTCAAGAAAAAAGTTGATGCGGTATCGGATACTTTCAGAGCATCCGATACCTGGATCTAGTACCCTGGGGGTAGGTGCGGATATTGAGCGAGGCTGTTTAAAAACAACTTTGCCTGGAATTAAACTTGGTTCCTATCCTAATTTGATAACATTAAGGATCACTTAATCAATAACTTCGACATTTTGATGGCTTTTTTGAGCCAAAGCTTCTTTTGCCAAAGGCATCCCTTGTCCAGGGGACTCCCTTTGGGACGGGAAAAAATACTCTAAATTGATCCATAAAGCAATAGTTTAAAACCATGAAACAGCCTTTAAAATGTGTTCTTTTAGTAGACGATGATGAAGCCACCAATTATTTAAATAATCGGCTATTGAAAAAAAATGGCTATGCCGAACAAGTGCATATTGCCGAAAATGGACAGGAGGGGATTGATTTTCTTCAATCAGTGGAAGAAAGAGACAAGCCCGAATTAATATTTTTAGATATCAACATGCCCATCATGAACGGTTGGGAATTTTTGGAGGCTTATGAACAATTGGAACATTCAAAAAAAGTAAAAGCCATAATTGTAATGTTGACAACCTCTATTCAAGCAGAAGATCGTTTTAATGCAGAACTAAATAATGATGTTTCTGATTTCATCCCAAAACCTTTAACCCCTGCATCTATCAGAGAAATTATCCGTCAACATTTTCCAGACCGGCTCTAATCGAGAAATGGATCCATCATGAGTTTTGGCTGTAGTTTCTAATTATTTTTCAAGTACAAAAAAGCTTTCCAAAAATCAGGTTTTCCATATCCAACCCTATTGTTTGGAGAGGAGGCAAGAAATGCAGTTGACTTGACAGCCTGAATAATTTCCTGATTGGTTTTATCAGGGAATGCCTGCCAAAGAACTGCTACAAGTCCACAAACAATTGGTGCAGAGTATGAGGTTCCCATTCCTGATAAAACGTGAGGTTTGACAGCTGATGCAACTGCTACACTTTCTCCTAAAGCCACCAATTCTGGTTTTATTCGCCCATCGGATGAAGGACCAAAAGAGCTAAAATCTGTTTTTTGTTCATCTAAATCGATAGCACCTATCGCCAAAATATGAGCAGCATCTGCTGGACATGCCACGTATTTCCAATCAGCTTTTCCTTCATTACCAGCGCTGTTCACAACTATCATCCCTTTCTGAAAAGCCATTTCTGCAGCCTGAGAACAAAGTGCAGTTTTCCCATCCAAGTCTTCAATAGCATAATTCATCGTTGCATCTTCAAAAAAGGTATATCCTAAGGAAGAGTTGATAATATCGACTCCCATGCTATCAGCATATTCTAAACCCGCAATCCAATTACATTCTTCAAATCGAAATTCCCCTCGGCTATCTTCTGTTTTAATACAAAGATAAGTAGCATTAGGAGCTGTCCCTACCATTAATCCAGGAATATTTGCTGCCATTACAGATAATACATGGGTTCCATGGGTTGAAGATTGAAAAGGTAGTTCTTCTAGATTTACATAATCTTTTGGATACAATAATTTTCCACTCTTACGTAATTCTTCAAAGAACAGTGATTTGTCTGCATTGTAAAAGCCCGCATCAAGGATGGCTATCAATACTCCATCCCCAAGGTATCCAAGCTTATGAAGTCGGTGTCCATTCAACATTTCTATTTGTGAACTTGCAAAACCATAATGGTTATCGAATGGTTTTTTCACCCTTTTTTTAGAGGATGTTTTTTCTTCCAATACCAGTCTGTTTCTAAAAAGTTTACCTACATACTGTATGCTATCTATAAATGGCAAGGCACTGACTTTAGTTATTGTTTGACTGTTACAAACAATTGTGGCAGCATTGAACCATTTGCTCGTATGAAGAATTTGCACCCCAAGTTCTTTTAACTCAGATAAATATTGAGGATTGAGAGGAAGATCGCTAATAGTAATTGGAATATCTTGCTTCTGCCTGCGCATAACCGCCCTAGGTGATAAAAACTCTTCAGGGCGTTCGACAGAATAGGGTGAATTATTTTTATCCAAAAAATGAACCCAATATTGTTTGAGGTCTGAAGCTTGGGCATAGTGAAGGACAAATGTTGCCCAAAGAAGGCTGAGTAATGTTTTCATGGTCTTGGTTTAATTATTATCTAAATGTTATCCGCAATATGAGCAAGACCATGATTTATTTTGGCATTTTTAGATAATTGGTCGGAAAAACACATTTATTGGAATTTTTTGCCCATAAAAGAATGCCGGACTCACTTTTGCAAGTCCGGCATTCTTTTATGGGAAAACTCCAATGCTAATCAATACATTATTTTAAAACAAAATTGCCCGTTCCGGCAAGGTAGCCTTTGTTGTAAATCTCCACTTCGTAATTACCGGATTGGAATGCCATATTTGGCTCCCACAAGAAACAGACATCTTGCTCATCGTTGGTGTATTCAGATTCAGCTACTTGTGTAAAGCGTACGTTTTCTCCTGTTTTTTGATCTTGGATAAAACCAGAGCCCAAGTCTTCAATAGCCATCGTTTCACCTGCTGGATTGATGATGCGTACATAAAACTTTTCTATCCCGGGGCTGATAATTTCGTTTGTTAGTGTTTTAAAACAAACACGCAACTGGTCAATGCTTTTGGCAGATTTGCGGATGATGGATTTGCCACGAGGTTTGGTTTTTACACCTGTTACATCCACGTCAACAACTTTTACGACAGAAGCTACTTTAACCTTTTCATTCAAATCATCTCTTTGACTGACAAGAACCGCCTGAGCTTCATTGAGTTCTACATTTTGTACAATTTGAAAACTCAAGTCACGACTCAAAATATCTCTATCTTCAGCCAGCGAAGCGTTTTGTTCAGCAAGCATTTCATTTTCATTTCTCAGGCTCTCTACATCAGCAAGATACTCCTGAATTTGAGTTTTTAAATTCTTGATTTCTGTTCTTGCTTGTTTTAATTTTTTACTGTCTTTTAGCAAAGAAGCTATTTTTCCTTTCTGTATTTCCAACTGGGCTTCCTGCTCATCGATCAAGTAGTTCATACTTTCATTTTCGCCTCGCATGGCTTCAAGAGCAGCAATACCATTATCGACTTGCAATTCCAACTCAGTTTGCAACAGATGTGCTTCTTCTAACTCAGATATTTTTTGTTGAACTGCTTGTTTTTCATTGGCATTGACATGCATCAAATATCCAATAATACCCAAAAATACGATACATAATGTGGCAATAGTGGGGATGAAAGGCAACTGTGACTTCTTTTTAGACACTGGTAAATTAGCTGATTTGTTCGTAGTCATAACAAATAAATTTTGTGGTTAGGAAATAAATCTGGTAATCAGCTCTTGTTCCTAAAGGAATGATTCGCCCTTTTTGGAGCGTTCAAAATTCTGGATTCCAGTTTTATAATTCTTTAAAAGGTACACACAGAAATTTGAACAGTCTCTTCAAATTTTGGATGAATCATGAAGAACCAATTCTTAGATGTGGTTTTGTAAAAAACTGTTTAGGAAAGAAGTCAAATGAGTCAATTGATAGTAGAATGTGAGCGTTTGGGAAAATGTTCAGTGAGCTGGTTTTTTTTAAAAAAAAATAGGCTGGATTAACCATTAGCTAACATTTCCAATTACATACATTTCTGTAAGCGTGGGTGTTGCTTTTCCACCTTTCGGCTCAAGAGTTACTGCAAAAGCTTGAGCATTCGGGTAAAATGGCACTTCTATAAAGCCTTCTGGTCCAAGAATCACATCAAAAACATTCATGTTTTGTGGTTGTCCATCTACAATAGCCCAAAGTTGGTATTGTTTATCGGGGGGAGGTTGTGGTAAGTTTTCAATTTCCAGATATGCTTTTTGTTCAGATTGATTGTAAAAAACAGAGGCAATAGCTTGTGGAGCTTTATTCAAACCTTCTCCTTTCATAATAATTGGGACAAAATTTTGATCATGAGTAATGTCCAGATAATCTTCTAATTTCGTCAAGCGATTTTGGATGTCATCACACTTGGTTTGAAGGGTATCTAAAATCAAATCAGATTCGCTTAACTGTGATTTGAGGTTATTATTTTGATTTAGTAAATAAACACAGGCAAATATTAGAATAGATGCAACCAAACCCAATAAAGCCGTTATGCCCTTCATCAGTCTTCCAGAAGCTTGAATAATTTTAGCATTACCTTCTAAATTTTCGAGCCTATCTATATTATTAAGAATCTTATCCGACAAACCTCCAGGCATTGGCACAGCATTCTGTTTGGAATAAATCGCCAAAGCATCTTCAATAGCAGTCAACTCTGCCTGGATTTCTTGATATTGACTTGCCTTAGCTTCTACATCCTTCCGTTCAGAATCTGAAACAAGGCCAAGTACATAATTTTCTAAAATACCTGATTCTATATATGTTTTAGTATTCACGTTGTCTTAGTCAAAGAACTCATTTAATTTCAATTTCACCAGGAAAATTAAATGAGTTCAAATATTAATTTAGAGTATGTTTAAATTTTTCCTGCCTGAAAACCAATATCTTATGAACCTGGCTTCAAATTAATTCAATCATTTATCCCGATAAACTTCCTCATTAATTTTTCGCCAGAATCATATGCTCTTGATTTTTCCCGAAGGGATGCCTTTGGCACAGTTTGTAAAATTTATAAACATACTCTTAATGAGTTGCTCTAAAACATGGCGAAATTTTCATCAACTCATAAAATATTGAATATCAATTTTTTGAAAACCAATCCTTAAAATAAACCAGTCAAAAAATCACAAATTAAACAATAGAGTCATCCACCACATGACATGGTCTTTCAACAAAGTCCGTAACTCACGAATACCTATCTTAACTCTGGATTTTATAGTACCGAGGGGTATACCTAGTTCTTCCGTCGCTTCACGTTGAGTGTAACCCTGGAGATAAAGCAAATCAATAACCTCCCGATACTTTGGTTCCAATTTGTTAAGGGTGCGACGCAAGCCTACATCTTCTATTACCATTTCTTCGCTGTGGCTAACATTATTATATACGGTTGTTTCAATAGATTCGGATGTTTGATTCCTTTTAAACTTTCCACTTCTAATTTTATCAATGGCTGTATTTCGGAAAATATTCAATAACCAGGTAAATAATCGCCCCTTTGAAGCATCAAAGCTTTTGGCATTTTTCCAGACCTTTACACTTGCCACTTGCATGATATCCTCTGCAGCTTCTTTTGATTGGGTAATTCTCAACACACATCCATATAGTGCATCTCCATATTTAAGCAGTACCTGAGCAATCGCATCCCGTGGATTGCCATGTAGCAGGTCTATCAATTCTGAGTCATCGATAATATTTGTATTGGGTTTAGACATTCAAAAAGCTCGTTTCTAGTGACTTGCGTAAAAATACATGAATATTTGGAAAAAAATCATTTAGGAAATCCAAAGTCTCGACACAAACCGTAAGTCTATATAGAATACATTTTGAAAATTTCAGGTTACATCGCTCAGGTAAGTATGGCGTTTTTTAGAATTGATTTTAGCGTATGTTTTGATTTTTTTTTGATTTAAAACATCCAAAACTTATCTCAAAACCGTAAATAAAATATAAGATTCAAAACGCAGCCCCTGACTTCATCGGAAAAATAAGAAAAGCCTTAATGTGATAAATGACCAAATGAAATAGTTTATGAATCATTCCTGCCCCAAAGGACAGGCTTTATTCGAAAAGATTTTGTATGGAAAGCCGTCAACCCCATCCCAAAGGGATTCTTTGAATTGGACAAGGGGCAAGCTGTCGGCCGCATCCGAAGGAGTCCCTTTGGAATTTATTGTCAACCGAATAAAGCTACTGCTTTTTCAGAATAACCTGAAAAAAAACTTTGAACACCCTCAGTACTCTGTAATGATTAAAAAATAACTTCATCCTTTTGATTTCGTCAAATATGCTCAACTTCATTTCTTGTCAGGCTTTCAGCCTTCGCTTATTTGACGAAATCGAAGATTCATGAGGCGTTATGCCGAACTAAAAGATGAAGTTATTTTTTAAGGGTTCCTAAACTGAAAAATTATGTTGCTACTTTTCATTATTTCAACCATCAATCCTTTAATTCATCGCTGTAACCAAGAGAATATATTATACCAGTATGAATTATTTCAACAATTCAAACCTAATCCACCCTGAAACAACATACAAATTACGACCAACAAACCATGCTAAGAGTATGTTTAAATTTTTCCTGCCTGAAAACCAATATCTTATGAACCTGGCTTCAAATTAATTCAATGATTTATCCCGATAAACTACCTCATTAATTTTTCGCCAGAATCATAAGCTCTTGATTTTCAGTTTGTAAAATTTTTAAACATACTCTAAAAACCTTATGAAGATTGCCTTTCCTTTTTGATTCTTTTTCAAAAATGCCAGGCTAATGGTGAATGCCCAGGTAGGGCATAACACTTGTCTTCCCCATATTTCAAATTAAAATTTTTCTCTAACATGAAAAAACTAATCTGCAGTGCACTCTGCTTACTATTCCTGCTTTCGAGTGCAGACATTTTTGCTTCTTCTCATCGGGAAGCACCTCTAATTGCCAATGATCCTTTGGCAGATAACACGGATTTATATGCTTTCCGAAGCCCGGATAATCCGAATATGATTACCATCATCGCTTGCTACATTCCTGCCGAATTGCCGCATGGTGGTCCCAATTACCACTCTTTCGGTGAGCATATCCGTTATGAAATTCACATTGATAATGATGCTGAAAAGCATGGAGATGAGATCACTTATCGTTTCACTTTTACGAAGGAAAATGAAGACCCAACAACCTTTTTCAATATACGGCTGGGTGCTCAAAACCTGAAAACCACCTACAAAATGGAACGCAGTACAGATGGTGGTAAAACCTGGAAAACGGTTTTGAATAATGGCATCGTACCACCACCCAATATTGGTTCCCGTTCTATTGATTCTCCCCTTGGTACCAGTATGACTTATGAAGATTGGATTGAAATGGCAATTGATTGGTCTAGCTCTGGTGAACGTGTTTACTGTGGTCCTTCTGATGATCCATTTTTTGTAGATTTAGGAGGTGTTTTTGATTTGGGAAATTTGCCACGCCAAAATGGAGCTCCCAGAGATGGTGTTGGAGAATACAATGTACATACGATTGCTATTCAAGTTCCCATTTCCACCTTGCTGAAATCAGGTGCCCCTGCTAGTCCCGAAAATATTTTGGATCCCAATTATGTAATTGGTATATGGGCTTCTGCAAGTCGTCCTGTTAAAAGAACATTGAATAAATGGGGGCCTAAACACTCCGGAGAGTGGGTACAAGTTTCTCGTTTGGGGATGCCTTTGACCAACGAAGCGGTGATTCCCATAGGTATGAAAGACTACTGGAATGCTATTACGCCTTATGACGAAATTACGGATACAAGTTTGGACGGATTCTTTTATAATCCTGAATTGGCGCTATACATGGATGATGCCCAATTTGGTGGTGCCGTGCCTGCTATGGCAGCTTTGCGTATTCAGAAAAACTCATTGGGCGCATTTGGTTTTGGCAATGGGCAAGACGGCTTATATGGCTTAAAAGGCAATCCAGTCTTAAATGGCACTGCTCTCGCAGAAAATGTTTTTGGTCCATTGTTATTACCTGGTCCTGGAATGCCGCGTTCAGTCGATCTTTGGCCAGCTTTCCATACTGGTGTTCCAAATGTAAGACCTTACCATTTAGCAACTGGTAAGAATGGGGATCCACTAGCTGCTGGAAAACCCTTTGTTCACAACTTCTTGCCCAATGGTGGCGACATGTTGAGATTAAATATGGCGGTACCGGCAACTCCCCGAACAAGTCCTGATTTTAGTGCCCTGGGCTTGGTTCAAGCAGCCGTTTTAGGCTTAACTGATCCACGATTTAATGGCAATACAGATATTGAATTTATTCCAAATATGGATGGCTTCCCCAATGGTCGTCGTCTGGAGGATGATGTGACCAGAATTGAATTGCAAGCAGTTTCGGGTGTTGTGCTCGCAGCCATTGGCTTATGGTATGACGACTTTGATGGAGTCAATCCAGTTTCACAGGATTTGATAGATGTCTTGACATACTCCACAGGAGTTGATGCCAATGACAAGCCATTTAAACCTTCATTTCCTTATGTAGCTACTCCGTGGAGTGGAATAGAGACTGGAAATTAGGATCGTCCAAATAAGGATGAAATACCATTCAAAAAATTAATCTAAAATCAATAAAATGAAATATAAATATTCCATAATTAAACCATTAGCAATCGCGCTTATGGTGTTGGGAACCATCTTCTCAACCTTTGCTTCTTCGCACAGAGAGGCACCACTCATCGCCAATGATCCTCTGGCAGATAATGTCGATTTGTATGCATTCAGGAGCCCCGTCTTCAAGGATAAAATCGTCATTATTGCTACTTACGTCCCCTTGCAATTGCCACATGGAGGTCCAAACTACTATTCTTTTGGTACTGACATTGCCTATGATATTCATATTGATAATGATGCCTCCAAGCCTGGCGATGAAATCACTTATCGATTCATTTTTGAACAGAAAAATGAAGATCCTTCCACATTTTTTAATATCCGATTAGGAAAACAAAACTTAAAAACGACCTACCGAATTCAACGTAGCATGGATGGCGGAAAATCATGGATCAATATCGTATCCAATGGAATCGTGCCACCTAATAATATTGGCGAACGCTCTATAGAAAGTGGCGCAGGCTTGAATACGACTTATGATAATTTGATGAAAAAAGCCATCAAGAAATTCGGTGCTGATCATAGATTCTTTGCAGGATCTATTGATGACCCATTTTTTGTGGATTTAGGTGGTGTTTTTGATTTAGGCGATTTACCAAGGCAGAATGGAGCGCCACGGGATGGCGTCGCCTGTATGAATGTAAGTGCCATCGCTATTGAAGTAGATATTGACTTTTTAAAAAAAGCAGGAGCACCTGCACAACCAACAAGTATTTTGGATGGTGACTATGTCATCGGCGTTTGGGCTTCTGCAAGCCGCAGAAAATTCAGAACATTTCAAGGTAATGGAACCGAAAAACACTCAGGTGGCTGGGTTCAGGTTTCACGTTTAGGAATGCCATTGACCAATGAAGCAGTAATTCCAATTGGAATGAAAGATTACTGGAATTCTATTACGCCTTATGATGAATTAAAAGATACACAACTAGATCAGTACTTCTACAACCCAGAATTAGGTTTGTATATGGATGACGATATTTTTGGAGGAGCAGTTCCTGCTATGAAACCATTGAGGATTCAAAGAAATTCCCTCGGCGCATTTGACTTCGGAAATGGGAATGATGGATTGTATGGTTTGAAAGGCAAAACCGCAGTAAAAGGGACTGCATTGGATGACGATATCTTTGGAACGCTATTATTGCCCGGTCCCGGAATGCCGCGTTCTGTTGACCTTTGGCCAGCTTTCCATACAGGTGTACCCAATTTCCCACCTTATCAATTGGCTACTGGAAAAGGTGGTAATCCACTAGCTGCCGGCAAACCTTTCGTAAATAACTTTTTGCCTAACGGCGGGGATATGTTGAGATTAAATATGGCGGTACCTGCTACTTCCCGAACTAGCTCAGATTTTAGTTCTTTAGGTCTCGTACAAGCAGCCGTTTTAGGTTTGATTGATTCAAGATTTAATGGCAATACCGATATCGAATTCATTCCAAATATGGATGGCTTCCCCAATGGTCGCCGCCTGGAAGATGATGTTACCAGAATAGAATTACAAGCTGTTTCAGGTATTGTACTTGCAGCTATTGGTTTGTGGTACGATGACTTTGACGGTACCAATCCAGTTACTGAAAATTTATTAAATGTTTTGACTTATTCCACAGGGGTGGAGCAAAATGATAAGCCTTTCCAAAAGAAATTTCCATTTGCCGCTATGCCTCATGCCGGCGATGGGGAGTGCGGTGGAACATTGGTTGGTGGAGGAACCAATAACCTCGTCATTCCTACCAATGGTATAGGCATCAGCAGTCCGGAATACGTAGGTCAACAATTGATGATGACCAATTATCCCAATCCTTTTACATCCGAAACCACTATTAAATTCGGTTTGGAAGAAGGGGCTAAGCTCCGCATTGACATTTACGACGCAACTGGTAAACACATCAGTAATATTATTAATCAAGCTTACGAAGCAGGTATTTACGAAAAAAGGTTCAATGCCGGCAATTTGAATCCTGGGATGTACTACGCTAAAGCAACTTCTCAGGCAGGTAAAGTATTGCAGGTTTTGAAACTGATGAAAGTGGACTAAGACGAGTTGTAAGTTGCAATTTGTATCAAATTCGCGACCTAAATATTCTGACGTGGCATCTTATCTTCTTTCATCATGAAATTATAGTGACTACGGTGTAAAGAAGGAAGATGCCACCTCAAAAGTTAAAATTATTCTTTCGAAAAAAACAGGCAATTCAGTTGCTCACAGCCATCTCTACTCAAAACTGTGAACACTGAACCCTACACAAATTTTAAATAATGCACCCTTATCATAAAATCTTATCAATTTTATTTATCGCAATTGTTGCAAGTTTTTTGGCTTGTAATTCTTCAGAAATAAACAATTCAAATACTGCCAAAGCGAGTTTTTCTCCATCCGAGAAATTGGCTAAAATCCCCAAATTATTGACCCGAGCTGAAAAAATTCAAAATGGCAAGGAGTGGGAAAGCGTCCAAAACCAATACGGAAAATATCGCCAGCAAATTTTGGATGACAAACAAGCGGATGAAGCTACTTTGAACCTGGCGCAATTATTTACGCTAGAAGCAAGGGTGACAGGCGAACATGGACATTATTATCCCGGAGCTTTGAAATTATTAAATGGATTACTGGAAAAAGAAGACTTGGATAACAATTTAAAATTCAGTGTTTTAGCAACCAAAGCTGGCGTCCAATTATCCCAACATGATTTTGCAGAAGCATTGGAAGCTGGCAAAACCGCTGTGGAACTCAATCCTTATAACGCACAGATCTATGGTGTTTTGACAGATGCTTATGTAGAATTAGGTGATTATGAAAAAGCCGTTGAAATGGCGGATAAAATGGTTTCTATTCGCCCGGATTTGCGCTCCTATTCTCGAGTTTCCTATCTGAGAGAAATTCATGGAATGCCAGAAGAAGCAATCGAAGCCATGACAATGGCAGCAGATGCTGGCTACCCTGGTTATGAAGAAACGGCTTGGGCCCGCCTTACTTTGGGCGAACTGTATGAAAAATATGGAAGGCCAGAACAAGCAGAAGAACAATACTTGAGAATATTATCAGAACGAAAAAATTATCCCTTCGCTATTGCTGCTTTGGCAAACATCGAAATGGAACGAGGCAATTATGAAAAAGCAGAAAAATTGCTCAAAGAAGCCTGCGACATCATTCCAGAAGTAGGTTATTATGAACAATTGGCACACCTCTATCAGGAAACCAATCGAGAAGATGAGAAAAACGAAATCGTGAAGGAAATCATGGTTATGTTACAAGATGATATCGATAGTGGTCACAACATGAATATAGAATATGCTTATATCTACCTCGATTTGAAAAAAAACTATAATGAAGCCCTCGAATACGCTTTGAAAGAGTACGAAAAAAGACCTAAAAATATAGATGTCAATCTCCTTTTGGCTCAAATTTATCATGAAAAAGGAGATTTGGGAAAAACAAAAGGCTATCTCAAAAACGCAAAAATCACCAATTCTAAGAACCCGGAATTATTGGAATTAAATAAAATCATAGATAGAAATTAGGGTGCAGATGAAGGAGTCGCCACTCAAAGGAGTGGTTGACTCCTTTGTCAGTTTCTGGATTTTTCTTTTCAAAATCATTCATTGAAGTTGTCTTCAGTTATTTTAGCCCCTTCGTTCATTCATCAATAATCATCAATTCACTTTTGATCCAAGCGATCATAGTCCTGGCTAATAATGTTAAAGACAAAACCCTTATTTAGAAGTTCCAATTTTAAACTTCCCCCTCCAACCCAAAAATGAATTAAACAAATGTGTTTTGTTAATCTGGTTATCCTGAATACGTTGTTCGAAGACGGTGGTACCTACCGAAAAATTTAATTGATTGTACAGCATAAAATCCCAACCTAAATAAATAGGCTTGTCGAAAAGTACCCCGCTTACTTTTCTATTGGCTGGATCTTTAAAGTCCCAGGTGAAAGCCCCAATACCAAATTGAGCTTGATTCCATAATCTATTTTGGGCAATTCGACCTTTCAGGTCAAAAGTGAAGCCTTTATATGGTGCATTTTTATACACTAAATATTCCCTGTACTGTTTGTAAAGTTGAATTAAAAACAGTTGATGGGTTTGTCCTTTTTGGGAGTTTTGATTTTGATATAGATGAGTAAGGTCATGATTTAAGGAAAAAATTTGAGCAGAGGCTTCGCTCAAAAACAGTAATAAAATAACAATTTGCAATGACCCTGTTTTCATCAATTATCTGGTTGTTTAGGATTGTTTAAAAATGAATAATGGAATCCAGCTTGCATTTGCCAAATTTCCTATAACATTTGGGCGAATGATGGATTGCCAAAGCGTTTTCCGCCTTTTCAATACAGCAATGATATCAGCCTGATTGATTTCTAAAACATTTTGCAATAGTTCAGAAACATTTCCTGTTTCAATCAAAAATTCAAAGTTTTTATCTGGAAACAGCTTTTGTAATATTTGCATTCGCCGTTCAGCCCTCTTTTTTTCCTCTTTCGTTTTACAAATATGCACACATAATAACTTCGCATGGAAAATTTTTGTCCAGTTTTCCAGTTCCCAAAGTGCCGCTACATCTTCCAAAGTAAAATCAGAGGCATACACAATGCGATTAATACCTTTAAATCCTCCATCCACTGGAATCGTCAAAACTGGGCAATCTACTTTTTCTGCAAATTCCATTGGTCTGTTCACAAAAAGTAACTTATCTGTTATTACCCTTCTGGATACTCCCAGAACGACTAAATCCGCTTGAATAGATTTTGCAATTTGCGCTAGTTTTTCAGAAGGTAGTCCATATTCAACCAGTGTAATGACTTCTACTGAATGGTACTGTTTGGTTTTTATTTGATTGATAAAATCAGACAATTCTCTCTTCTTCTCAATCATTTTTTTATTTACCGCTGCTTCTGAAAGATTGGATACTTCTTGGTTGGCAAACAAATGAGCAATCGTTACTGTTGCTTCAAAATATTGAGCTAATTTGAAAGCGTAAAAAATGGTAGAAGGTGCAGGTTTTGAGTAGCTGAATCCTACAAGTATGTTTTTCATGTTCCTCACTTTAATAAATACAACTGTAAAAATGGGAAAAATAAAAAACTCTTTCAATGTAGCATATAAAAAGCTGTGGCGGGAAATAATTTCACCGCCACATTAAGTTTTGACTGTCTTACTAAACTTGTTATTTTTTCTTCTTAGACTGTGGCACCATAGATTTACCCCTTTTCGTCGGGGTGCCAATATCAGATTTTGCCCTGGCAATTCTGATCGCTTTACGTTGTGCTTTTTTGGCTTCTGCCAATTTTCTTGCTTCTGTTCTTTTTTGTGCTTTCGTTTTCATAATTGAGTTTTTATTGTTTTTTAAAGAACTAGTCTAAAGTTTTGATTGAGTTGGATTGTAAGTTAATGATTTTGAAGACGAAGCCTATTTTGAGTTTCGTACTTGCCCCAAGGGGAACGAAAAATAGCTGGAGAATTCATAATCAAGCGCTTGCAAGACAGCCTTTCTAATAATTTTAGACAAGTTCAAAAATGGGAGAAGCAAATGCAGCCGAACTGATTCATTTACTCCCCCATTTATGCAATGTTATTTTGAATTTTCACTCCGCTTCGCAGTCGAAGCCTGATAAAGACTTTGATTTTGTAATTGGTCACCTTTTTTTAAAAAAAAATTTCACTTTTCCTGTTTAGGGATAGCAGCCCTACCCCGAGTATTTTTTCCCATCCAAAGAGCGTCCCCTGGACAAGGGATGCCCTTGGCAGAAGAAGTTTTGACTCAAAAGAAGCCATTAAAATATCGAAGTTATTCTTTAAATGATCCTAAGGAATGGTACATTAATAAATGTACATTTTATGCACAGCTACTTTTTTTTTAGTCGAGGCAAAAAACGTAGGCGGAGCAGCGCTTCGGCGAGGCTGTTTAACGATGGATAAGGAAATAGTAGTCAGTAGAAAATGAATATTTTTTATTGAACTATTGCTAAAGGGAAAAATCAACAAAATAAAAACTTCAAAGGTAAAAAAAGGACAATCACCTGAAAGTTTAGGTAATTGGGTGAATTATAAAAATATATAGGTGACCGTATTTCTTTTTGCTGTCTTTATGCCGAAATAAAAATGATTCTTTGACAGATATGATGAAGAAATTCGGTGGCTGTGCTACCTTTCCACAATCTTTGACAAAGAATCTTAAAATCTCCTAGAATCATGTTCATTTGGATTGCATTCGGAATACTCATTATCGGCCTTTTAGCCTTGGACTTAGGTGTTTTGAACAAAAAAGCACACGTTCCTTCTACCAGGGAGGCATTGGTATGGACTTCAGGCTGGGTTTCATTGGCCTTGCTCTTTGGTGGCTTTGTCTTTTTTGTTTATGAAAATGGCTGGGTTGCGAATATCAATGGCTTGTCGGGGGGGGAAGCGGTCATTAAGTACTTGACAGGCTATTTAGTTGAACAATCTTTGAGCATGGACAACGTATTTGTCATTGCATTGATTTTCAGTTATTTCCAAATTCCACCTAAATATCAGCATCGGGTATTGTTTTGGGGTATTTTGGGTGCAGTAGTTTTTAGAGGTCTGATGATAGGCCTGGGTGCTGTATTGATCCATCAATTTTCCTGGGTAATTTATGTTTTTGGAGTTTTGCTTTTGTACTCAGCGTATAAAATGATGAAAAGCGGCGACGCTCCAATAGATTTGAAAAACAACCCCACCATTAAATTCATCCGTCGCTTCTTTCCGGTCACTAATACAATAGATGGCGAAAAGTTTTTCATTCGGCGAAGGAATATACTGGCTGCAACACCCCTATTCGTCGCTTTGATGGTTGTTGAAACCACCGACATTATGTTTGCCGTCGATAGCATACCTGCCATTTTTGCTATCACAACCGATCCATTTATCGTGTTCACTTCCAATATTTTCGCAATTTTAGGCTTGCGATCACTGTATTTTGTATTGGCTTCTATGATGGATAAATTCAAATATCTAAAGCCCGCTTTGGTGTTCATCCTGTTTTTCGTCGGTATCAAAATGCTTTTGAGTCATCATGTTCATTTGCCTGAATGGGCTTCATTAGCAGTTGTTTTTGGTGCCTTAAGTGTCGGCATATTGGGATCAATAATAAGGACAAAAAATGTTGAACAAAAAGCAGAAGAGTCAGTTACTGACGACAAGATATCAATTTAAAAAGTTGAATTAAAGGTTTGAAAAGTTTTCTGTCATTCTTGATTCATCTAGATTATTGTTATCCAGTTGTTGTGAGCATCAATGATTTAGTAGTAATTAAAAAATAACTTCATCATTTTGATTTCGTCAAATAAGCTCAACTTTAATTCTTATCAGGCTTTCAGCCTTCGCTTATTTGACGAAATCGAAGATTCATGAGGCCTTATGCCGAACTAAACGAAGAAGTTACTTTTTAAGGGTTCCTTAACTGCCTCTATAAAAGAATTTTTGCCATCGCTTGCGACGGCGTGACTTATGACACTGCCTCAGGTAAAGTGTTGAAGTATTAATTCATTGAAAAATTTATTCTTTATGGCTCAAAGACAAAGAAAAATTGACCTTCCGACCCTCTTAGGCGATTTTCAGTTATTCCTCAAAGACAGGTTCAATTTGGACGAGGATAAAGCTACTGAGACAGCAACTATTGAAGAGATAAAGAAAGGGGTCGTTTTTAGGGGAACCAATCTCTGGATCCTCATATTTGCCATCATGGTTGCATCCGTAGGACTAAATGTCAACAGTCCTGCTGTCATTATCGGAGCCATGCTTATTTCTCCTTTAATGGGTCCTATTATGGGAATTGGGCTTGGCGTCGGGATCAATGATTTCGAATTGATTATTAAGGCAATTCGAAATCTGGGAATCGCGGTGGTAATAAGTGTCGTCACTTCAGCATTTTATTTTTGGATTTCCCCATTGAATGATGCCCAATCAGAATTATTGGCGCGTACCTCTCCAACGCTTTGGGATGTACTTATCGGGCTCTTTGGCGGACTAGCCGGAATTGTTGCTGGAAGTAGAAAAGAGAAAAGTAATGCTATCCCAGGGGTGGCTATTGCTACAGCATTGATGCCTCCACTTTGTACTGCTGGATTTGGCCTGGCTACCGCACAATGGAATTACTTTTTTGGAGCATTTTATCTGTTTTTCATTAACAGCGTTTTTATTAGTTTTTCTACTTACCTGATTGTAAGAGTGTTAGGCTACAAACAGAAAGAATTTGTAGATGAAGCACGAAAATTAAAGATGAAAAGATACATCTACCTATTTGTGTTACTCACCATTATTCCAAGTGTTTATACTGCTTATCAGGTTGTTATTAAAAGCCTTTTCGAACAAAATGTTAATCAGTTTGTCAATCAGGAATTAAATTTTGAGAACGCTCAGGTGATTAGAAAGCAATCAACTTTTGCCAATAATGAAAAACGAATAGAGGTGACTCTTTATGGAGAACCGGTTTCTGCAGAACTATTAGTCCAAGCAGAAAAACAACTCCCTCAATACAACTTAGACAATACTACCCTGATAGTGCGCCAAGGTTATCAGGATGATAATAAAGGAGACCTGGAGACTTTGGAACAAATGAACCTGAAAATGAGGGCTGGTATTATAGAAGACCTTTATAAACGGAACGAAGAAATTTTACAGGGCAAAAATGACCAAATCAAACTATTGGAAGAAGAGATCCTTCGATTGAGGAGTCGGGAAATGCCCATGGCAGACCTGGCAAGTGAAGTAAAAGCCATCAATGAAAATATAGAAGCCTTGTCCATATCACAAACCGTTCTATCTCATATTAAGGACAGCCTTACTTATGATACGGTTTTCCTGGCTTATGTTAATTTCAATCGACCACCGCGTCGTAAGGAACGGAATCAGGTAGCGGATTGGCTTAAAGCCAGAATAAAGACAGAAAATATAAAATTAGTAACAGAGTAGACTTTATTACACTGTAACTTAGGTTTTCTATCATTTCGTTTCCGCGCCTGCGGCGCGAAAACAGGGGGATTTGGAGGAGAAACGAAGTGCGATGCACCTCGTTTCTCCCCCAAGCCCCCTTACTGAGCCGCCGCAGGCGGCGAAGAGTATTAGAAAACTTAGTTCACAAAGTATTTATTCGGTTGACGGTAAAAAACCGTTTATTAAAAAATTCAATTGAAAAAGAACCTATAATGACAACAATCAAAACACCAACTGTAGCTGTCGCCATACAGCCAAATGAATTCGAAGCGCACGATCATTGGTATCCCAAAGCCTTGAATGCCACTATTCATCCAATGATTAGTTTCTTTATGAATTTGGAAAAAGAGCGCATCATCACCCGTTACTGCCACATGCACCCAACTGTAAACGCGCAAAAATTACGTGAAATCCTGAATTACAAAGCCAGGTATTTCCGTTGGGCTGGGGCGGATTTATTAAATGTTACTTCCGCAGGTGGCAAACGCCAGATGGTCGTCATTGAAAATAACTCCTGTCCCTCAGGGCAAAAATCAATGCCTTTAGTGGACGACAATCAGGAACAAGGCAGCTATCGGTTATTGGTAGAACGCACTTTTAAACCTTCTCTAAAAAATCTCAAAGTTAAAGGAGCCCTCGCGGTCGTTTATGACAAAAATCCAATGGAGGCCTCGGGTTATGCCAAAGTGATTGCTGATGTAATGAAAGAGCCTGTTTATTATGTGTCACTGTTTAATAATGATGAAAACCCTGCAATTTGGTTTGAAGATGGCATCATGCACATTCGGAATAAAGATGGACAAGGAATTCCAATTCGGGCAGCCTTTCGATATGTAACCCAAAAGCCGTGGAATCGATTGCCCTTGCATTGCAAAACCCGAATCCTCAATCCAATATTGGCTTGTTTGGCAGGAGGACGAAACAAAATGGTCGCTGCCAAAGCATATGACATTTTTAATGCAGAACTGCAAGCACATGGTTTGAAAATTAATATTCCAGAAACCATTTGGGATGTACAGAAAAATGAAGTCCCCCTTTGGGTGAAAAAGATGGGGGGGCATGCAGTTATTAAAGTGCCATACAGCAATGCAGGACAAGGGGTTTATACCATTGTTACAGAAGCTGAATTGGACAAATTCATGGAAATGGAATTTGATTACGATTTATTTATTGTCCAAAGTTTGATTGGAAACTCAAATTGGAGCAGCATGACTGCAGCAGGAAAATTGTATCACGTAGGCACAATTCCCAATCAAAAAAACCAAACTTTTGTTGCTGATATACGCATGATGGTTAGTTCTACCGAAAATGGAATCCGGCCACTTTGTACCTATGCACGGCGGTCAGAAAAACCATTAGTTGACTATATTGGGGATAGTACAGACAGTTGGCAGATGTTGGGAACCAATCTTTCTTTCAAAAACCCTGACGGTTCCTGGGGTAGCGACACCACCCGCCTCATGCTCATGGACAGACGAGATTTTAACAAACTCGGAATTGGTTTAGATGACTTGATTGAGGCCTATATTCAAACAGTACTGTCTATGGTTGCTATTGATAAAATGGCAACTACTCTAGTCAATAAAAATGGGAAATTCAGGATGCGATTGTTCAAAAGCCTGAATGACGACCCAAGTTTGATAGACGAAATAAAGTTGAGCTAAAATGTTGTGTTCAAATATTTAGGTGTTTGTGTGTTTAAGTACATGAACATCTAAACGCTTGAACACTTGAACGCATTTTCATGGAGCAATTTAAATTATTGGTCTTAACAGACCATACAAATCACAGCAAAGAAAACTCATTATACCCATTGGTTCAGGCAATGCGCCTACACCCTCGCTGTGCCCAATTGGATGTAGCAACCAGAGGCAAGGGGATGAATGAGTTTTTTTTCAAAGGCATAATCGCCAAAGGGCTCACTGTCAGCCGGGTAAATGAAAATTTTACTTATTCGGAAAGTGGAGCAGCTTTTCGTCAAAATGTGAAGGATGCCTTTTTGGAACAATACGATGCAATCTGGTTGCGCCTGCCGCCGCCATTGTCATCTAAGTTTTTAAATTTTTTGACAGAAGAATTATCGTATAAATTGATAATCAATTCACCTGAAGGCATTCTCAAAACCGGTTCAAAAAAGTTTCTAATGAACTTTCCTGACCTTTGCCCTCCGATGAAAATATGCAGGTCGGTAGGGGATATTGAAGCTTTTAAAAATCAATTTCCGATTGTCCTGAAACCCTTTCGGGAATATGGTGGTAAAGGCATAGTCAAAATTGATGGCGACCGGGTATGGGAAGGAAAACAGGAAATTTCTTTTGATGCATTTACACAAAAAATAAAACAATCAGATATTGCTTACCTGGGTGTAAAATTTTTGAAAAATGTTTCGCAGGGCGACAAACGAATCATCGTAGTCAATGGCAAAATCATGGGAGCATCCCTCCGTTTGCCCCAAAAAGATTCGTGGATTTGCAATGTGGCAATGGGAGGTACTTCCAATTTGACCAATGTAGACAAAGAAGAAGTCAAAATTGTTGAACGCATCAACCCTACCCTATCCGAAATGGGAATTGTAATGTATGGCGTCGACACTTTGGTCGGCGATGACGGTAAACGAGTTTTATCGGAAATTAATACAACAAGCATCGGTGGGTTGCCTCAAATTGCACAACTGCTGGGCAAACCATTAGTCGAGGAAGCAACAAATTTAATCTGGAATTATATCACTGAAAAAATCTCCAATAAAGATGTTATTACAAACAGAAAATAATATTACCATTATAAAAGAATTAAATGTTGAGCAAGCTCCCAAAGGAGTTATTTCAAGGTTTTGGCTTCAAATTGCAACGGATGGAATGGGGCTTCCCATACATATTCCTGTTCTTGTTGCCAAAGGTCAAAAAGAAGGAAAAACATTGGGCTTAACAGCGGCTGTTCATGGTAATGAACTCAATGGAATACCGGTTATTCAAAGGCTCTTTAAAGAAATTAATGTAGAAGAATTGGCAGGAACAATCGTTGGCATTCCAGTTATCAATGTTCCCTCTCTTTTGCGAAAAAAACGGCGATTTATTGATGGAACAGATCTCAATCACATTATGCCAGGTAAGCCAAATGGCAATGTAAGCCAGGTGTATGCCTGGCGAATTGTAAATCGAATTATCAAACAGTTTGATTTTTTAATAGACTTACATACGGCAAGCAATGGGCGGGTTAATTCCTATTATATCCGTGCAGATATGAAGGACGAAATGGTAAAAAAAATGGCGCTGCTCCAAAATGCTCAAATCATTGTTCATAATCCACCTAGTGACGGCACCCTGAGAGGGACAGCTGCAGAAATGGGTATTTCGGCAATTACACTGGAAGTAGGCAATCCCAACACTTTTCAAAAAGGTTTGATTCGAGATGGGCTGACAGGCATACACAACTTGCTTGGTTATTTGTGCATGACCGAATGTGAAGTGGAAGAACCCGACTCTGAAACTGTTTTATGTAAAAACTCCTATTGGATTTACTCAGACACCGGTGGCATTTTAACGGTTCACCCAAAAGTGACGGATTTGGTCAAAAAAGATGAAGTCATTGCCACTATGCGAAATATGTTTGGCGATCTGGTTAAAGAATATTTAGCTCCCGAAGACGGGGTTGTAATTGGCAAAAGTGTTAGTCCAATTAACCATACAGGAGGTCGTATTTTACATCTGGGGATTTTAAAATAATGCTAATGGACGCTATTTCCCTATTTAGCAGACTTTATTTGGTGGACGGTTGACGGTGGACGGTTGACGGTGGACGGTGGACGGTGGACGGTGGACAGTGGACGGCTTCCTAAACAAAATCTTTTCGAGTAAAGTCTACCGTATTTTTAATTTTCACAAGCCCAATTTTGAAATTATGAACATCAATCTACTTTACAATCTCGGAATCATTTTAGGGATAATACTGATAACTGCCCTGGCTGGTTTTTTGGTCAATCGCTTTTTCAAACGACTCATCAAAAAATCCACTTCGGATATGCAAAATGATCCCACTAATTATCAGTTTTTACGCCGAGCTTTGGTGGTGATGATTTATATGATAGGATTTAGTTTGATAATTATCCGAATCCCTGGATTAAAAACTTTGGCAAGTTCGATGCTCGCTGGAGCTGGTATTTTGGCAGTATCCATCGGTTTTGCTTCGCAGCATGCTTTAAGCAATATCATTAGTGGATTTTTTATCATCGTTTTTAAACCTTTCCGGGTGAATGACAGACTCACAATTAATGCGATGAATGGCATTGTAGAAGATATTACTTTGAGGCATGTCGTCATTAGAGATTTTGAAAACAAGCGCATTATCATTCCCAATTCTGTGATTAGCAATGAAATTATTGTCAATTCTGATTTTGCAGAAGACAAGATTTGTAAATGGATTGAAATAGGTATTAGCTATGATAGTGATATTGATTTGGCAAAGGAAATCATGAGAGATGAAGTGATGAGGCACCCGCTTCATATTGATCCCCGTACCCCTGAGCAAATTGAAAAAGGCGATCCAGAAGTTCCTGTGAGAGTACTCACGTTAGGAGATTCATCCGTTAATCTTCGTGCCTGGGCCTGGGCAAAAGATTCACCAGATGGTTTTGTAATGAGCTGCGATTTGTACGAAAGCATCAAAAAGCGATTTGATAAAGAAGGAGTTGAAATTCCTTTTCCGCATCGGACTTTGGTTTATAAAAATAAGCCTGTAAATTGATAAATAGTTATGAAAAAACGCCGAAAAAAAATAGGATTGCCGCCTGGGTCTGTCGTCTTTACAGGTAATCAAAAGGTAGAAAAAATCAATCTCCACTATCTTCAGTATGATGCTGAATATCTGGAAGAAAAAACCCTTGACAATCACAAAAACATCACTTTCCACCAATCCCCTGAAGAAAAAGTAGATTGGTATGATTTGCGAGGGTTGCATGATACTGAATTAATTGAGTTGCTGGGTAAAACTTTCCAGATCCATCCTCTGATACTAGAAGATATTGCAGATATTCACCAGCGACCTAAATTTGATGAGTATGAGTCTGGTAATTTCATTGTGCTGCGAGCCTTGTCTTTTGATAAAAGCCATTTAAAAATCAAAACAGAACAAGTGGCTTTGTTTTTCAGGAAAGGTTTGTTGTTTTCTTTCCAGGAAACCGAAAGTGACCTTTTTGAAGCAGTCCGACAGCGCATCCAAAGTAGCAAAGGAAAAGTGAGACAACGAGGTGCAGATTATCTTTGCTATGCTCTTCTCGATAATATCACGGATCAATATTATATCGTTTTAGATGAAATGGAAACGATTATAGAAACCCTTGAAGATGATTTATTGAAGAACCCAGACAACAGCATCAAGGAACGCATCCACCATCTGAAAAAAGAATTATTGATTGTCCGAAAATCTGTCGCCCCACTCCGTGAAGCTATTGCTCGTTTTGCCAAATCCGAAAGCAATTTGATTGAGGAAAATTCTGCTGTTTTTATACGAGACCTTTATGACCATACCGTTCAAATCATAGATATGGTAGAAACTTACCGCGATGCACTTAATGGCTTACAAGACCTGTACCTTTCTGAAATCAGTTTCAAGATGAATCAGGTGATGCAGGTACTCACCATTATCACCACCATTTTTGTTCCGCTCTCCTTTTTGGCCGGTTTGTATGGGATGAATTTTGACAATATTCCTGAATTACATTTTAAATATGGCTATTTCATTTTATTGGGAGTGATGTTTATTATTGGAACAGGATTCCTTTTATGGTTTAGAAAAAAGAAGTGGCTATAAACAAAAAAATCCGCCGACAATCTGCCGGCGGATGCTCAAATTTTATACAATCACGGTATAAAGTAGACTTTATTCCAAAATAATTTGTATGCCTTGTGCTTTTTCCAGTTTTATTACATAAGTACCTGAGGGCAAATCCTGAATATCCAGCATATTAGGACTTTGATTATCTAATGGAAAAGTGCGCAATAATTTTCCTTCCAAACTGAATAGTTCGGCTTGACTACTTTTCAATCCTTCTGGCATTTCCAAAATCAGAAACTCTTTTGCCGGATTTGGATAAAATTTGAAATCACTTGCCATGAATTCAAAAGTTGGTGCAGTCATATTATCAGCTACTCTAAAAGGACTTAAAGAGGTGATATTGTCTCGACTAATAGAAAAATAGCCACTGGCTTCCACACTTGCCATTGCGGTAGCCGCTACATCCCAACTTCCATTGATGAAGTGACTGATGTAGCAATTGTCATTATTGAAGCCATTCACTTCAGCGGTGGAATGCCAAAAGAATTCAAAATCCAAATCTACCTGTGCATTGGCATCTACCTTGCTGACTATCCATGTGTGATTGACCAGGGGTTCATTAGCCGTAAGATCTGCGCCAGTTTCCCCCTCTGCAAATACACCTGCCAATACTCTAACTGCAATATCCGTATCTGCTGCTCCTGCATTTTCAGATAAAATGCAAGGAAAATAGCCCTCATCGGTTCCAACCGGAAATTCAGCACTGTCACCTCCTGCTTCCAGGTAAATAATCAAACTCCCTTCACCAGAAGTCATGACGTAACTGTCTTCACTCCCTCCTTCTACACTTCCGGAAGCAGCAATAGTCAGGTTATTGTCAGCACAATTGACCCAACCACTATTCAAGCTCAACGTCCCATTGACATTCAATTCAGAGTTCAAGGTAATCCACCCATCGTTTTCAATGCTCACTGTACAATCATCTACTTCTTCTTCACCCTGCGCAAAAACGAGAATCCCCATATTGCCAGAGCCATTTAAGACAATACTAGAATTGGCATCCCCTGAAATGGTAGCACCAGCCTCTGCATTTGAAGTTCCTTCAAGAGTCAAATTGAAACCATTTAAACTCAGGTTCCCGGTCATCAAGGACAATTCACCTGTTACCGTGACATCCCCTTCCATAGTAACCGTTTCATTATTTCCAGAAAGATTAATGGTTAAGTTCGCAATGGTTCCTGCGGTGGTTTCATCTCCTGTAGTAGTTGAAGAACCCGAATACAATAAATTAAAACTGCCACTGGAAGTCAAAGAACCTCCCAGGTTTTGTAGTTCTCCACCAGAAATTTCTACTGTTGCATCAGAAGCAAGCATGAGGCTCCCGCTGTTGTCAATCTGGCAAATACCGCCCATCAATTTTAATTCAGCCTGAACGCTGGTTGAAGCGGAGATAGTCAATAAATTGCTTGCTGTTTCAAGGGTTTCGCAAGTAATTTCGCCAGTCATAGCTACAGTGCCCTCAGCAGCTACCTTCAATTCGTTTACAATCAAAGTCCCTGTACCGATAACTGTTCCTGAAGTCACAGTAAGGTTGCTATTTCCTTCAAGGCTACCCAAAATAGAAATAGAAGCCAGCTCATTATTGACTTCCACATTGGTATTCAAATTGACAGTTACATTAGCCGTAATGATAATTTGATCATCTCCTGAAATGGTAGCTGGAGGGGCTGAGCCTCCCCAGGTGACCGCACTCGTCCAGTCACCTGAAAGGACGGCGGTGTAAGTGGTCGAAAATAAACTAATCGGTAATGAGAAAAGGAGCGCAAAAAGTAAAGTTGATGTGATACATCTGGATAAAATTTTGTTCATCATGGTTTCATAATTTTAGTTATAACATAATAATTTTCTGTTGAACGGTTCTAGGTGTCTTTTGTTCAACGCCTTGGTTTGATGGTTCAAAGGTGAGTGGATTATTACTAAAGGAGTTGATTATCTGATATTTGAGAAAGTATGGGAAAAAAATAAATCAACAGGAAATTTATTGTTATAAAAGGCATCTCCCTTTTATTTTTCATTTTTTTCCTCAAAAACGCTCCAACATCAGATAAGCCCTGCCTCTAGCCCTATTCCCTTTAAATTGCACACAAAACAAACAGCCATTCTTATGCCCTCACGTCATATTTAGCATAGATGTTGTTTTATAGCTCAGCAGACATTTAAAACAACATCATAGTTGGCTACATATTTTCCTAACCAAACACCACAGTTATGAAACAAAATTACCTTAGCCTTTTTATTTTTTTACTGCTTCCATTGTTGACATTTTCTCAAGATGTAGCAGAAACCTTGTACAAAAAAATTGACCCTGGAACTGCCTCTTCCATTCAGGTTGATTTGCAATATCCCGTAGAAATTGTCTATTGGAATCGTAATATCATTCGTGTAGATACGAATGTGGAATTGCTAAATCCAAAAGCCAACCTGAAGATTCTAAAAGGAATTATCTACGGCGGACGCTACCAAATAGTAGCCAAAAGAGGGGAAAGCAATATAAAAATCATTGCTCCTCAAATTAATTATTCGCTAAACTTTATGGGAGGCGAGATGCAGGAGGCTATTCAGCATAAGGTCTTTCTACCCAAAAGGCTGGAGTATCAAGAGACTGTAGCCAATACATTGGCAGAATCCAGTCCAGTTTCAAAGTTTAAATAAGGGATTTCGATAATGATTATTATGGGAAAACCCTCTTTGAATTGACTGATAACTTGAGAAAGATAGTGCTACAAAAAGAGTTGTTTAAAAATAATCTAAATTTGGATGGCCAAATGGATTTGAGTCAAATGCCCAATAGTACTTATTATTTAATGCTTTCAGCCGGAAAAAAAGCATTTATGGGCACCTTTTTAAAGCAAGGGTTATAATTTATATTTGGTAATATCAAAATGAAAGCCTTATGAATACCTCTCAATTACTACACCGCTCTTTTCTTAAAGATCCACTCCTGATTTTTCGTTTATGGCTTGGTCTTACTTTCATTAACCACGGATTACCTGGTATATTTAATGCCGACTACATGGCTGGGTTCGCCGGTTTTTTAAGAACTATTGATATGCCCTTTGCTGCTCTAATGGCTTATATTTCAAAAGGCGGCGAATTTATTTGCGGTTCATTTTTGTTGCTTGGATTATTTACACGTTTTGCTGCGATTTTTGTCATCATCGATATGACCATCGCAACTTTCTTCGCCCTACGTGGCGACATTTTTGATGATTTTCAAGCTGAAATCAGTTTTATTTATTTATTGATGGGTATCGTTTTTGCCTTGCATGGCAGCACTTCTTATTCATTGGATAGGCAATTTTGGAAAAAAGAATCACCATTTAGAACTTAATGGAGGTGGTTTTTTAAAAGTCTTCAATTCCTCGAAAAAGGAAGAATGCTCAATTTTTTCTTCATTTCCTTTCAAACATCAGACAAAAGCCCCAAAACACCTCTTTCCTTCCACTTTTGTATCGCAATCAAAATTTTCCTAACCAAATTTAAAATCATCGCCGTATGAAAACTTTGCGATACACCTTTATTCTTTTATTTACTTTTTTCCTTCTTACAAGCCTTTTTGCTCAACAAAGTTATTTGACGCCAGCTTCTGCAGGACCGGACGGATTTGTTCGCTGCGCTTCGGTAGAAGTAGATGCAGTAAAACGAGCCATTAATCCGAATATGCCATCCATCGAAGCATTTGAAAAGTGGTTGGCTCCTAAAGTTGCAGAGTATAAGCAAAATGCTTCTTCTGAAAACACTGGAGTACTCACCATTCCATGCGTGATTCATATTCTTCATAATGGGGAAGCCTATGGGGCTGCTCCTAATATTGTGGATGCCCAGGCATTGTCTCAAATTCAGGTATTGAATGAAGATTTCAGAAGAATTTTAGGAACCAATGGACATAATACTCACCCTGACGGTGCGGACGTAGAAGTTGAATTTGTCATGGCAAAAACAGACCCATTAGGCAATGCTACCAATGGTATTAATCGCGTCAATATTCAACAAGATGGCGCAACTATAGATGAATTGGAAGAAGTTATTAAACCAATGACGATTTGGGATCCTACCAAATACATGAATATGTGGACGGTCAAATTTGCAGCACCTGATGACAATTTATTGGGTTATGCACAATTTCCGGAAGGCTCCGGATTAGCAGGAATGCCAACGGGCACTGAGAATGCAATGACCGATGGTGTGGTTCAGCGATATGAAGCTTTTGGAACCATACAAGCAGATTCTGCAGGTTCTTTCCTTTTAATGAATAATTATAATCTCGGCAGAACAGCCACACACGAAGTGGGGCACTGGCTGGGTTTGCGCCATATTTGGGGAGATGGTTTAGGATGCAATTTAGGGGCAGCGCCTCCAGGTTGTTCTTGCCTTCAAGATGACTATTGTGATGATACACCTAATTCCGAAAAAGCGAACTATGGTTGCGATGGTACAGAGATTTCCTTCTGCGACGGTGTCCCAAGCAATGATATGACTGCCAATTATATGGATTATTCAAATGACGTGTGTATGAATATCTTCACAAATGACCAAAAAGCACGTGTACAAACCGTATTAGCAAATTCGCCAAGAAGAAAAGAACTGGTCAGCTCATCTTCCAATGAAAATCCCAATCCCTATATAAATTTCCTCTCTGTCAGTTCGCAAGTTAGTGAAGGGTCAAGCTGTACTACAAAAACAATAACCATAAATGTTCAAATTTCAGAAGCACCTACTGAAGATGCCACCGTTTCTTTCATTGTAGACGGAACTGCAACACAAGGAGCGGGTAATGATTTTACAATGACACCTGCTACGCTTACTTTTCCCAAAAATGCTACCGGCTCTCAAACGCTGACTATTACTATTCAAGAAGATAATGAAGTAGAGGCAGACGAATATATTTCTATTTCAATCGATCAAGTCACTACAATTGGAAATGCCGTTAAGGGCTTATATGATACCAGGCACATTCTTACTATTTCCGACGACGATTTTCCTCCAGAACTTTCAGGCAGCACTCCAAATATGTTAATCTTTACAGAATCATTTAATACACTTGGAGTGGGCTGGACTGAAACGGCATCACCTGGTACCAATGTGAGTTGGAAAACAGGAACACCTCCTTTAGGAATGATTGGAAACTTTAGTGCTTACGTAGCAAGAACAGGGCTTCCTGGAGATACCTATACTTACGATCACAATGCAGGGAGCACTGTCAGATTTGAGTCTCCTGTTATTGATGCCTCCAATTTTTCCAAACTCAGTTTGATGTTTGATTACATTTGTTTTGGAGAGGAGGGCTATGATTATGGTAGCCTTTGGTACACCACAGATGGTACCAATTGGAACAAATTTGGACCAGACCTAAATAATACACCTGCCCAAACAACCATGGTTATTCCACTTCCCGCAGATGCAGACCATGCTTCTACTTTACAACTTGGATTTCAATGGGATAATGATGACTTATTAGGTGTAGATCCGCCTTTAAGCTTTGATAATATTGATTTGAGAGGTTCGGCAGGGTCTCCAATTGGCATTCATACCGAGGTGAATTTTGGAAATGCTTATGAAGCTTATCTGGGACCAAACAGTAGTGCCAGCTTTTATGATGATGCCACTGGAGAAGTGATGATGACACTTGAAAATGTCAGTGGAGTAGATTTGGGATGTACCACAGTAGAAATCAACCGCAGCATTAATTATATAGGCTCTGATACCAAAAAATTCTGGAACACCAATTCAGAAAATTTCCTGGCTTCTAAAACTTTCCGAGTTACTACGACCAATCAAGGCGGTCAAGTAAAGGTGACTTTGTATTATAAAAATTCTGAAATTACTGCCTGGGAAGCTGCCACTGGTCAATCAAGAGATGATATGGAAATGGTGCATGTTAGCAATGCTGGAATAGGCGATGTCAATCCTTTCAATCATTATACCTATACAATTTTGGTAAAAGATGCTACCCAGGCGAGTTATCAAAATGATTTTACTTATACCGCCATTTTTGACGGCGGAACTTCTGGATTTGGAATTGGAGTTCCAGGCGACCCTGCTCCAATGTCCTTTGGGGCTAATAATAGTACAAATGAGTTTGTCCCTGAAGATCAGATTATCACAGCTTTATTCCCAAATCCAGTTGACCAGGAAATTAATTTGAAGTTGCAATTACAAGATGAACAACCGGCATCCATCCAATTACAAAACCACGTTGGGCAAATTGTTTTTGCAGAAAAAAATATTGATTCCAATTTTAATAAGATAAAAACAGATTACCTACCCAATGGTATATATGTGCTTTTGATTGAACGAGGAAAACAAGTGGAAAGCAAAAAGATTATAGTACAGCGTTAAGAAACTGTATGAACTAATAGCACCTTTTTTCAAAGATTACAATCGCCGAAGCCAACTCATTTTGAGTTGGCTTTTTTATTTTTTAAAAAAAATCATTCTCTCGAAATCCAAACCTTCATCCAATCCCGTATATAAATTAGACAATCAATTAAAACGGTCTGGTATTTTAAAAACCAAATGCATTTCAAGTGATTGATCAACATCCACTTGCAAACAAGATGATGTTTGCTTTTTAAAATTCATTTGACCAAGCACCTTAAAAAAATTAAAAATGAAAATTAAAAATTTGTTTCTTGCTTTTTTATTGTTAACTGGCGCCACTGTAGGTATTCTGTGGGCAGCCGATCACATTGATGCACCTTCTGTTGCTTCTACCACTTCGGACATTACAGATTATTACGCTTTTCAAAGTCCAGAAAACGCTGGTAATATGGTTTTCGTAGCCAACCTTCAGGGCTTGCTCGATCCAACAGCTACCAGCAGCGCTACTTTTGATGAGCAAATTATGGTTGAATTTAATATAGACAATACAGGTGATGCCGTAGAAGACCTGGTCATTCAAGCCATTTTTAATGATGGTAAAATTCAAGTGTATGGTCCTGTTCAACCAATGGATACCGGTTTGGAAAGTGTTGTTGAAATTACAGGGCAATTGACCGAAGCAGATATAACTCGATATGGAAGCTCTCCAACCATTGGCAGCAGCAACGGTGTAAAAATCTTTGCTGGTCCAAGAGATGACCCATTCTTTATGGATTTTGCACAATACACAGAAATTATTGCGGGAAATGCGACTGGTTTTAATGACCCTGGCTCAGATACCTTTGCTGGAACCAATGTACTATCTGTCGTAATAGAAGTTCCAAAATCAATGCTAGGAAATGCGGAAACTATCAATACCTGGGTAGAATCCAAGCGAAAAATCTAGAAGGACAATTCAGGACTTCCCGGTCTATCTCAAAAGTGTTTCAAGTTTTATCTTTTGGGACAAGCCCACCTACCCTACTCTTTTGAAAACATCTTTTAAAAATTTTAAATAAAATCAATAATGAAAAATATCATAAAAACAGGCTTACTTGCCTTCATCGCCATATCATTTCTTTTTACATCCTGCGACAAGGATGATGATACTACTCCTGTTAATAATGACAGGTATGTACAGGAAGACCAAATGGGACGCCCGGCTATCAATACGGTATTTGTAGATGCGGCTCAAAAAGATGAATTTAACACAACGATTCCGTCCAATCAAGGAACTGCTTTTGCCTCTAATTTCGAAAATAAATTATTAGCTCTAAACGCGGGTTATACAACCAATGCTTTAGGGATGGACGCTGCAACTTTCACAGGCGCATTAGCAACCGATGTCTTGACAGTTGCCATGAATGGTACCACTACTTTCTTTGATGGAACCAATGTTTTGACAGGTAGAGCACTTGCCGACGATGTCATCTCTGTAGAGTTATTATTAATTTTTGGAGGTCCTGATGGCAGTGCCAATCCAGATTTAACAGATGACAATGTAGATGCCAATGATAAGGCTTTTTTAAACTCTTTTCCTTATTTGGCCAGTCCTCACTAAAAACAGGGCTTGTTAAAAAATCTAGTAAGTTTCATCAGTTCTCAAACAGCCGATTAAGTTATTTATTCGGCTGCTTTTCCTTTTTCACACTAATCAAAATGTACCCTAATGAAAAATTTAAGTTTTGTAATCATTCTCGCAATATCTACTGCGATCATCAACCTTGGAATTTACATCATTCTCAATCAAAAAATAGTCAGCACGGCTGATTACGAACAATTTTTAAATGCAGAGCATCTCGACATATCGAAAGAAAAACTAAATGCTCAAATTTCATTTTGGGAACAAAAACTAGGAAGTGCTCCAAAGAACTTTGTGTATCAAAAAAAACTCGCAGGTTTATATGCTGCTAATTTCAAACTTACCGGAAACATTCAATTTTTAGCTAGCTCAGATAGTATTCTGGAAGAAATTAATGTGCGTATTCCCAATCAGGTAGGAGTTCTACAATCCTTAAGTGCCAATGCCATTACTCGTCATGATTTTCCTGCCGCCGAAAAATATGCAGAGGAGGCTGTACAGATTGGTGAGCGAAAATTTGTCTCCTCTCTACTCAAAGCAGATGCACTGTTAGAAAGAGGTAATTTTTGGGAAGCTAAAACCATCATTGGAGATATTGTTTCTGTTGAACATTTTGATTTTTTAATCAGAAATGTAAAATTATTGGATCAAATGGGCAACCTGGAAGCTGCTATTGAAAATATGGAACAAGCATTGGCACTGGCCAGAGCATCGGGAAATCCTGAGTTGATCAATTGGTCTTTATCCAATTTGGGCGATATGTATGGTCACGACGGGCAAATTTCAAAGTCCTATAGAACCTTCCTGGAAGCATTGAGTTACAATCCTGCTGATTTACATTCTTTAAAAGGCATTGCCTGGATTGCCTTTGCAAAGGATAAAAACACAGAAACGGCAAAAAGGATTATTTCCTTTTTAAAATCCATTCATCCAATTCCAGATTATAACTTGTTGCTGGCAGAAATAGCAAATTATGAAGGAAAAGAGGACCTAGCAGAAAAACTAGAAAATGAATTCATAGAAGTAGTTAGCAGACCTGAATATGGAAAAATGTATCATTCCTATGCTTGCCTATTGAAGAAAGACAAAGCAGAAATTCTAAAAATAGCACAATCAGAAATCGAGAACCGCCCTCATCCTACTTCATACAACTTGCTGGCTTGGGCATCTTTCCAAAATGGCGAAAAACAAAAAGCTGTAGAAATACTTGAAAAGTATGTTATTGGGCGAACCGGAGAGCCTGATGTAGTTTATTATGCAGGGATCATTATGAAAGAAGCTGGTCACAACAAACAAGCAAAAAGCTTATTAAAAGAAGCGCTTGATGCTTCATTTGAGTTAGGTCCAGTTGCAACAACTGAAATAAAGAAACACCTGGCTACTCTGTAAATCCAATGCAAGGCTGTTTTTTTCCTCATAAATTTCCAAATATCAGATGCGACAATGAAGCCCCCATAATGCCTGCATCTTTAGGTCAGAAATTAATCTAATGAGATTTACATTTAGCCTTAAGTTTTTCTCAAATACCGATTTCTTTTTTATACCCTGTACAATAGCAAAATCCAATTTGAAAACAAGCGCCCTAATCAATCTTTAAAATCAAAAAACTCTTTAAAAGTAAAGAGCAACCAAAAATTTCCTTGTGAAAACATAAAGTCGCCATATCTACATGGTATCTCGAATAATATTTAAAAGTAAATATGGCGATGTGGAGGAACTGAGGTTAAGTCATTAACCTCCGGTTCTTCCATTTTCCCATAACCAGTTCAGGGAATTGCTTAAGTTGTTCCCCCTTACATAACTCCAAAGACCAAAAAGTAAAGATGTTCTGTATCATAGTTACATGGAGTTTAATTCATTCTAAGCTGTCAGTACTTTTATAAATGACCCATTCATATTAAACAGTCAATCATTTTATGGCAGCTTAGATTTTTTTCTCTGAACTATTTTAAAACAGAACACCTAATAACACAGTAAAGGACAAAAACTAGTTCAAACTACATCCAATCCCTTTTTTTCCCAATGGGATATTGCACCTGAAATCCTTAAAATAATCATTCACGCTATAAAATGAAGGTCATGAAAATATTCGGCGCACTAGTCATTATTTTTTGTTTGAACATTAATCTTTTCTCTCAAAGTGAAGAAAAAACCTTTGTGAAAGGAATCAATTTAGAAGGAATTCAGGTCGTCAATCTTGCTTTAAATGGCAATGTGGAAATTCAAACCTGGCAAAACCCTACAATGCGAATTATGGTGAATGTCAGTTTGGAATATGGCAATAATGCCATATTAAAATCTCTGGTTCAGGCAAAACGGTATTTCCTAAATTCTGAAATCAACCATTCAGAAATGGAGATTTTTGCACCAGGCTTGGCAAAAGAAGTCAGTCTGAGAGGAACTACTTTGAAAGAAAACATTTCCTATGTCGTATTTGCACCTGAAGCAGTTGCAGTAAATGTAAAAGAAGAAGCAATGACAGCGACTCCGGATCTAGCTATTTCTAAACTAAAATAAAATAAGTGAGGAGTGGATTTCGCAGCTGAGAGGCTGCGACTTTTACCAGTCGCAGGAAGAGGTTCACCCTTCATTAAGTAATACCAAACCAATACCCATAATAACAATAAACTGGATGAAGTAACTCAACATTCTATTAATCAAAATCTTATGATGACGTTCAAGTATCTGGCTTTTCCCCCCCAAACAGGTACTTGAACCCATCAAAACTCTCAAATTTCTAATTCCATGATTAATTCAAGAATGTTTTTCATCCGTTTATTGGTTTTTTGTTTTGCAGCAACCTCATTCATCCAATGCTCAAAAGAAAATATTGAACCTGTCCCACCCCAAGATGATATTGTAAATAATGATGATGATCCTAATGACGATGGTACCGAAAAGGAAACCGGAACCATTGGCTTAAAAATGACTGATGCTCCCATCGATAATGCGACGGTAAAAGCGGTATTTGTCACTGTAACTGAAATCAAAGTGGACGGCAAAGTCTATGAAGGATTTGAAGGCAAACAAACCATTGATGTTTTGGCACTTCAAAATGGAAGAGTGGAAGGTTTGGGCATGACTGAATTAGAAACGGGGGCTTACAGTTCTATTTCTTTAGTCCTCGACCACGAAACTGACGCCAATGGAGATGCTCCCGGATGCTACCTCATCACAACCAATGGAATCAAACAAGCACTTTCGGCAGGTGCAGCAGCAACTCAGGAAATCCGTATCCAAAACGATTTTGAAGTAGAAGAAGACCAACACACTGATTTCGTCATTGATTTTGACCTGCGCAAAGCAATAATGGCTACATCTGAAAGCAACAATGAAATGGAATATGGTTTCGTGACCGACGCTGAGTTGCAAGCTGCACTTCGAATAGTAAGCGAAGCAGATGCCGGAAAAGTTGTCGGAACCTGCAAAGAAAACCCCTTAATCCAAAGCGACAAAATTATCGTTTATGCCTACCAAAAAGGTTCTTTTGATTGGGAAACTGAAGTAACAGGACAAGGCGAGAGCAAAATTGAATTTGCAAAAGCGGTCACAAGTGCATCAGTCAAATCTTCAGGTGAATTTCATCTCGCTTTCCTCGAAGAAGGAGATTATGAATTGGTCTTTGTCTCCTACAAAAAAGATAATCACGGAAAAGTTGAAGTAGAGGGAAAATTAGAAGTAGTTGCAGATTTAGGGCTTGACATAGGAAATGTGGGCATTGATGCACGAAGTCAGACCAATGTAAATGTACTCGTTACTGGAATTATTCCACTCTAGCCTAGCCGATAAAAAATTCTGATTCATAGTTTATTGGAGTTCGGGTTTGGGCGCTCATTGGTAGCGCCTCCTTTTCCCTCCAATTTTGAATTGACCAACTAATAATCAAAAACCACGTTGGAAGGCTGGAGTATCAGAAATATATAGTATTCCAGTTTTCGGCAAAAAAATCAATCGCCATGAAAAATCTAGCAATCATTTTCATTCTGGCACTTAGCTTGGGTTCTTGCGCCTCACATCAGTTTGGCTGTCCTTATACCGATTATCAGGCTCCCACTCAAAAAGCAGAACAAGAAATACTGGTGAGTTTTGAAAAACCAACAGAAGCCATCGTGGCTCACAAAGAAAGCGAATTTTCTGAGATTATAATTTGTGAATAGATCATTCGGGAATTTTATAGCAAGAGGTAGGCTGTTTAGCAGCCTGCCCCATTCCCTTCCTGAACTTTTTTTTCAAATTTAAAACTCGTAATCATGACTTTTCATTCCATCGCTGTAAAAATCATTAAAGAAACTGCTTCAAAATTAACCATACATTTTCTTTCATCCAATAGCCAAATGGTTGTAAATAAACAAGATTTTGAAAGGAGATTGGAAGATGGGATTTATGATTTGCGAAATTAGATAAGAAACCCTTAAAAAATAACTTCATCGTTTCGTCAAATAAGCGAAGGCTGAAAGCCTG
>JBGTQJ010000052.1:0-66896 GCA_041941305.1 Saprospiraceae bacterium | reverse complement strand
GTGAGGGAGAAAATGAAGCCAAAATTACTTGTAGATAATTTTGATTTGGTGCTTAGATATGATTTAATTATTAGCTAATGAACAAAACGGACCAACAAATAAATCTAGCCTTCCTCGGCTGCGGAAAAGTTACCAAAAAGCATTCTGGAACGCTCAAGGCTTTCAAAAACCTAAATCGCTACTACGCAAGCCGCAGTGAAGAAAAAGCCAAAGAATTTTGCCATAAGCTGAAAGGAAAAGGGCATTTTGGCTCCTACGAATTTGCTATCGAAGCTGAGGAAATAAATTCCGTCTTCATCGCCACTCCGCCAGACAGTCATCTGGAATTGGCACTAAAAGCCATTCGTGCCGGTAAACATGTCATCGTCGAAAAACCACCATTCTTCAAGTCCACAGATTTTGATCTGATTGCTCAGGAGTGTGCCAGGACAGGGGTGCAAGTCATGGTAGCAGAAAATTATTTCTACAAACCATTGCTTGTCAAATTGAGGAAGATTTTAGACTCAGATGTCATTGGAGAACCAAGATTCTTATACTTCAATGCAACCAAAACTCAAAAAACGAGTGGGTGGCGAGATGAAAAGCAATTCACAGGAGGAGGAGCCCTTTTTGAAGGAGGCATCCATTGGGTTAATTTTATTTCCAATTTAGGGATGGAAGTTAAGTCAGTTCGAGGATTTGATCCCAGAGGCACTGAAAATGTCTCTGAAAATTTGGAAAGGAGCATGCAGGTAGTAGTACAGTACGACAATGGTGCAGTGGGTACATTGCTCTATTCCTGGGAGATCAATACCCTCTTTTTTGGATTGCGGTTGTCCAAAATATTCGGCACCAAAGGTTCAATTACCTTTGAATCAAATGGGGTTTTCATTTTTGTGAGGGGCAAAAAATGGCGATTCCTATTTCCCGGATTTATAGATATGGTTGGCTCCAAAGCTATGTTTAAGGACTTTTTTAGGGCAATTCGAAGTGGAGAAGAACCCACTTTTAATTTAGCATTGGCAAAAAGAGACTTGGAAATAATTGAAACTGCATATCGGACAAGTCAATCAGAAACATGAATATTCTCCCGACTAACATTGTAATTCAATACTCTGTAATTGAAATAAATGAAAATGAAAATGAAAATGAAAATGAAAATATGGTCCTTGAACCATTTTCATTTTCATTCAAAAAGGATCTTAATTTACTTTGATTGCAGCGTATTCAATTTGTGACTTGTTGAAAGTTAAAAAGAGTTTATTTTTTCATCTTTCAACTACTTACGACTTAAACTACTACCTTTGCGCGCCAAATTCAGAATAGGGTTCAAAGTCGCTCAAAAGTTGTTCAAGTGCCTAAAATCTTTTTGAACAATTTTGAACAAGATTTGAACAATTTTTAAGGACTTTAAACCGCCACAGAACAAACCTAATTTTCTTTAATGGAAATACTAATCGTACTACTTACCGGACTCACTGCCGGACTACACACTTCCACCTGGGGCATGTATAAAGACTCCCCGCATGAAGGTTTTACCTGGCCAAAATATTTCAGAAGCACTATAGCCAGTTTGATTTTCGCACCGCTGGTTTGGTATCTAACAGATTTGGATGCTACCACCGCAACTGGCGTCGTCTTACTTTGGGGTTCAACATACCTTGCGGAGCGACTTACAATGGAAGTCTGGAAAACCTTCTTGCGTCAAGAAGATCAGTCAAAATACTTTATTCCTATGCAGTTGCATGTGTTAGGAAGGGTGATTGAGAGCAAGCGCGACCGCTATATAGCTGCCTTCTTTTATGTAGGTGGAATTGCCGTTATCGGATGGATTTTGATCAAACTTTGGGGACAATACCAAACAGGAGCATTGAACTGGAATCCCTATGTGATTTTGTTGCTTTTGAGTATTGGAGGCTGGATATCTGCCTTTGGAGGAGCCTGGAAAGATGCGCCGATAGAAGGGTTCGAAACATTTAAATTTTTCCGCAGCCCTGCTGTTGCTTATTTCTGGGCCTGGGTTGCTGCGAACTTAACAGATAATTTTGTCCTCATCACCATGTGCGGAATTGGCTTCACCATTGCTACGATTGAAACCTATAAAACCTTCTTTTTCCCCAGCCGTCCTCGTGGTAAATTTCAGGGTAAACCCATCTTATTCCCTGAAATGTTGAAAAAACGCCAGCCATTTATTGCAGTATTTGTGATTTGCTGGTTGTTTGTGATCGTTGCAGGAGTCATGGCATTTATGGGAGAGCATAGTGGGTTGGTGTAAGATTGTTTAAGATTGTTTAAGACTGTTTCAAATCGTTCAAAATTGTTCAACGGTTGTTTTAACAATTTTGAACGACTTTGAACAAGTTTAAATAACATTTTAACCATTTTGAATAAGCTTGAACCCATCAAAAATGAGTACTACCGCAATTCTAAATTCCCCTTCTAGCCATAAAGCATTTGAAAAAATCTACGGTCTAACGATTTTGGAAAGAACGCTTCATGCACTTAACAGGGCTGAAGTAAAGAAGGCATTTTTAGTAGAAGGCGAAAAACCCGACCAGATAGAGGGGATTTTGAAAAAAATGGATCCCGTTGATTTGGAAGTTCATTTCGTTGAAAACAATCAAGAGGCTATTTCAAAAACCGAAACCCCTTTCTTCTATATTTCTGAGCCATTGGTGATTGACCCAAATATTTTGAAAGAGATGAAGCTGGAAGGAGAGGAAGAAAACAATATTGTCACGACAGGTGAAGGAGCAGTTATTTTTTTTAATTCCAGGTGTTCCCAAATCCCTGATTTCGATACTGATTTGAAAAACCAAATCTCATCTGCATGGAAAATAAAGGAGACTGAAAATCGGGTTTTTGGAATATTGACGGATGCTGCTTCAAAGCGCGTTTTGGAAAAGAAACTTATCAAAAGCCTTATAAAACCCACAGACGGATGGGTTTCCAAAAATCTTAATCGCCCAATTTCTATTTCTATTAGTCGTGTATTGGCGCATACCTCCGTTACGCCAAATCAATTCACTGTCTTTACTGGATTAATTGGAATGGTGACTGGATTTTTTCTCGCTCTTGGTGGATATTGGAATTATTTGATTGGGGGTGCCTTATTTCATTTGACTTCAGTTTTAGATGGAGTTGATGGTGAATTGGCTCGTTTGAAATTCAAATCTTCCCCATTTGGACAATGGCTGGATACCATTGTAGATAATTTGTGTTATCTGGCTGCACTTGCGGGAATCATCATTGGAATTTATAGAAATGGCGCATCGGATTTTGTGAAAATATCTGGAATCCTGGCAGTTGTATTCGCAGTCCTTGCCCTGGGAAGTTTGTATCTCTATCTGCTAAGATTTAAAGCGGGTGGCACCTTGCTCAATGTGAAATACAGTTTTCAGGATGGCAATTCCACCTTTGATAAAATCATGCAAGTCGCCGGTCTTTTTGGTAAACGAGATTTGTTTGCCTTGATTTTCTTTTTACTCGGTATCATTGGACAAATGCCTTTGGCGCTGACCTACGTGGCCATTATGGCATTTTTTGTATTTGCCTTTTCCGTGCAGGCGCATGTTCAAGCGGGAAAAGAAGTTTAAGTTCAAGACCAGGTTCAAGACCAGGTTCATTTTAGGTTGTTTGAACTTGAACTTGGTCTTGAACTTGAACTTTTAAGTTTTTAATGAAAAAAGACAAAAAAAGTACTTCCCTTCCTCAAATCTTAATGATCTCCAGTGAGCGATATCCTCATCACGATACCAATACCCAACAAGTGATCAAAAATGCAAGTGCCATGAGTGAGGCAGGGGTTCCGGTTGAGCTATTAATCCCTGTCCAGAAGAAAAGTTTTTTCAATTGGAAATACGACGTAGTTCAGGCAATTTATTCCTATTACAATGTGCCTCCGGTCTTGAAAATCAAAGAATTGAAGAATGTGATGCCTGCGAGTGATTGGCGGCTGGAGAAATTTTTCCACTCCCTAGCTGCGATCTTTTATGCTTTGTTTAAACCTAAATACAAGATCGTCTACACCCGAAATAAATTTGCTGCTCTACTTTGTATTCTTTTTGGTAAGCAATTCATTTTTGAGACCTATCGACGGCTTGGGGATGACTATCCAAAAGCAATGCGCTGGTTTGCCAAAAGAGCGAAAAAGGATTTCTTTGTAGGAATGGTTTTGCATAGCCATGTTTCTAAAGATTCTATGATTCGGGCAGGGATTCCTGAAGAAAAGTTATTGGTTCTACACAATGGTTACGACGATGCAGATATGCAACCACGCCTATCCAAATCAGCCGCTCGTCAAAAGCTAGGGTTAGACCCGGATCAAAAATACATTGTGTACACCGGGAATATGCAGGAAAACAAATGCATCGAAAGCCTGATTGATATTGCAGAACATGTTCCAGATGCTCAATTTTTGTTGGTAGGAGGACGCGAGGAAGACATTGACAGGTTGAAAACCTATTCGGCCTCAAAATCTTTAAGCAATATTCTCCTGCCCGGTCGTCAACCCATTTCGGTGGTTTCTGATTATTTGTATGCAGCGGAAATGCTCATCATCCCGCCAGTTTCTGCTCCACTTGAAAAATTTGGACGGACTGTATTGCCATTCAAAATATTTCCATATTTGGCAGCTGGACGGGTCATTGTCGCTCCCGATTTGGCAGATATGCAAGAGTTGCTGGTTCATGAAGAAAATGCCATTTTGGTAGAACCAGATAATGCAATCCAAAATGCAGAAGCGATTCGCGCCTTGCTGGCAGATGAAGCCCGTTGCCAAAAACTATCAGATAAGTCAAGAGAAACTTCAAAAGAATTAACCTGGGAAGCGAGGGGGCTGAAATTTAAAGAATGGATGGAGCAAAGGTGATTTTAGCTACCTTTTTATCATAATTGGTTTAGTCACAATTTCTTCCCCATTGTCAAGACTCAAATAATACAATCCTTCTGGCAAAATTGAAACATCAAGATCAAATCTTGTAGTTTGGTAATCGATTGGTTTTTTTATATGAATCCTACCTAAGACATCCAGGATTTTGACCTTGGTCTCGGAGAATTCCCAGGATTGAGTATGAATAGAAACTTGGTTGTTGGCAGGATTGGGAAAGTATTCAAAATTCGGTTGCCAATTTGGAAAATAGCATTTCGGTGCATTTTCGTATTCATAAAAAGAGCGATTCAAATCTAAATCATCGAGATTGTCGCTTCGAATAGATTTTATGTTGCCATCACAATAATAGGAGTAGTGATGAGTCGTCTTATTCGAAATTAATATATACCATTCAAATCCTGCGGGTACATGACCTGAATGAAAAACTTCTTTTAGGGTTAATTTTCCTTTGTGATCTTCTCTATATATTGTGCTATCTGTTGAGAGTAGGGGTATATCGAATCCTACCAGCTCACTATGTTCCAATATCAAACGACCTCTGTCATCATAATCCCATCTGTGATTAGTCCAATCAATGGTTGATTTTGCAGCTATCAACCTACCTTTGTTATCATAGAAAGCTGAATCTACTGCTTTCTTAACCCATTGGTTTGAAAAATCCCTTATATAGATGGTAATGGTTTCTAAAAGATCATTGTCAAAATATTCATGTGTTTTTAGGGTCTCCTTCCTAAAGTTGCTATTTCCACTAGTCCTAATGAAAGACATGGATCCTGAGACTTTGCAAGAATCTTCATTTACATAATCACGTGATCTTTCAAAGTTTATTATTCCTTTCGAATAACGGGTGAATAAGTGTTTAATCAAACAATTTTCTTCATCAAAAAAGAAAGTTTCTTCAAATACAATAGTCCAATCAGATTGGGTCGTATCCCATTCCCACTTGGAATACTTTTTCAAATTACCAAAAGCTTGATAGGTCCAGGGATCTTTTTCTGGGTACCACAAAGGATGGGCATAATACTCCCATTTTACAGAATTATCGACTTCAAGCTTGTCTTGTTCAAAATACTCCAATTGATATTTTCGATCTGGCAAAAAAGTTTGAAGTGAATCATCCCAGCGATAAAAAGTATGAACCAGGATATCTGTAACTTCATCATATTCTATAAGCTCTTCTTCTGTGTTTTCCCAAAGTGTTGTTTCGATATCATAGTGTTGGTGTATAATTCTCGATGGCAATTTTTGACTGAATGCCAAATTGACTAAATGTGTAATGAAAAAGGCTAAAAGTAAAATTCTGGAATTCATTTTGACCTGTTTTGGGTTTCACATGAATTCAAAGAAATCGCGTTAAAAATTGGGAAGTCAGGTGAGTTGCTTGTTGATAGAGAGTATCTTTTTCAGAATAAGGTTCGTTCATATACCTATTGACAATAAATCTACCGCTCAATTATTAAAGGTTTTGCAATTCTGTCTTCTCCATTGTCTAATCTCAAAAAATATAGACCTTCATCCAGGTTAGAAATATCCAAATTCAACCTGGTAGTTTGATGTTCAATGGTTTGATTAAATTGTTTCCTACCCAAAATATCAAAGATTTGGATAGCCATATTTGAAAATTCCCAGGAATCGGTCTTTAGAGTAATTTGACTGTTGGCAGGATTTGGGAAGACTTCAAAGTCATGCGCTCCATCAGGGGCCTTGCAATCTGCCCCCGTTGAGTAATCGTAAATTGAACGGCGTAAAATTAAATTTGATAATTTTTCTTCAAATATGCTTTTCAACCTTCCATCACAATAATAAGTATAGAAAGTAGTGGTCTTTGAAATAACAGGATCCCCATGCTGGAAAATGTGATCGAAAACATGCCTTTCTTTTTTAAATAGTTTACCGTTTTCATCTTCAAAATAAACCAGACTATCTTTCCAAATCCCTTCATAATCAAAGGCTTTGTAGGAAATATATTCCAGGATTAATCTGTCCTTGTGGTCGTATTGGAACCAACTATGATTGAAGGAACCGCTCGAAGAAAAGTAGTCGTAGTGGGATTCAATCGTTTGGCTTTTTGCGTTGGTCAGATATTGCCCCTCTATACTTTTTGTCCATTTGTTGGAAGAGCTACTCCATCTGTATTTTTCATAATTTATCCAATTGCTCGTTTCCACTCCAAAATGGTATTCTTTGCTTTGGTTGCTATAAGTATCTTCCCCTGCTGCTTTGCGAAAAGTAAGGGCAGAATCAATTTGGTGCTGTGGGTTATAATAGAATAGTTCTTTTTCCTCGCTAATAAATGCCCCATCATAAAAGTTAAAACAAATTTGACGTATTTGTAAATCGTTTTCATCGTAAGCTTTTTCTCTAATTAAACTCAATTCCCATTTGGAGCGCCTTTCATTCCAATGATTATTGACATACTGGATTTCGTTTCCCCGCTCATCATAATCGTAATAACCCTGGTATTTTGGGTGCAAAACGTTTGATGAATCGGGTAATTTATCCGTGTGGCGAGATATTACATTGCCCTCCAGGTCGTACTGAAAAATTTCCTTTTTGAAATCTTCCCAAAGTGCAGTATTTGGATTGTATTGTTGATGAGTGATTTGGGAAGGGGCGCTTTGAGTAAAATTAGGATTGATGATCAATAGGCTCATCGTATATAGAGAAAAAGCAAGATGGAGTTTCATTTAAACAAGTTCTTAAGTGAATGACATCAAAGTGCTTTTTTCATACAAATACTGTTTTAAAAACGTTTGAATATCCTTCTGTGCTTCCAAGGCTACTTTTGTAATCTTTGGCAGGTTGAAAAAAGCATGTATCATTCCATCGTATTCTTTGTAAACCACTTTGTTCCCTGCTGCTTTGAGCCGTTCCGCATATGCTTTGGCTTCATCTTTAAGTGGGTCGTATTCTGCTGTAAATATAAAAGCAGGAGGTAAATTGCTTATATCTTCGGCAAGCAAGGGAGAGAAATCTGGATGCAAAATGTCTGCTTCCCTATTCGCATAATGCATGATAAACCATTTGATCAAATCCTTGGTCAAAAGGTAGCCCTTTGCATATTTTTCCATTGAAGGATGACCCATTCGGGCATCAGCAGTAGGATATATCAGCACCTGGGCAGTGATTTTTGGTCCATTCAAATCTCTTGCCCAGCGGCTCACCACCGTTGCCAGGTTGCCACCAGCACTGTCTCCCATGACGACTAATCGGCTCAGGTCTCCAGCAATTTCGGCTGCATGTTCAGCTACCCAAACCGTTGCATCATAACAGTCTTGACAAGGAACTGGAAATTTCCATTCCGGTGCCAATCGGTAGCCAACAGATATCACAACTGCTTGATTCAAATGGGCAATGCGTCGACAGACACGGTCGTGTGAATCAATATTCCGAAGAACAAATCCTCCTCCATGGAAATAGACAATAAGTGGAAGCCCTTCTTCGTCGATTGGTTGAAATATCCGAATTGGAATCATTTCTCCATCCCGCATAGCTATTTCCTTATTGGTCACCTGATGCATTTCAATAGGCGCAAAGTCAATTTTGTTGACTGCTTTCTGAAATTCTCTATCTGATTTCTTGCGCACTATGTGTGGAGGCAAGTGGGTGTAGTCTCTTGTGAAATAACTCAGATACCAAAGGAATAATCGAAGTTTAAAAGGAATTTTCATAGAAAGGATTCGATTTTTTCATGCAAAAAAAGCAAGATACGGAAAACGAAGCTTTTTTGAAATTGTATAAATTGGACAAAATAATAATGAGGATGTAGCAGGATGATTTTGGCAAACCAAAATCATCCTGCTACGTCCTCAAAACCACCTGCTTATGCAACCCAAAGAATGGTTTACTCGAAAATTCAATCATCAACACGAACCTGGGATATTTCCTTGTATAGTAGAAAGGTTAAAAGGGACAGCAGTTAGGTTGGAAGCAAAGATACAAGATATTGCTTCTGAAAAACTTATCCAAAAGAACAAAGACAAATGGTCCATTCAGGAGCATGTCGGTCATTTGCTGGATTTGGAACCACTGTGGTACGGCAGGGTAAAGGATATCGTCGCTGGAGAAAAGGTTTTGCGGGAAGCAGACCTAAGCAATCGCAAAACCTTTGATGCCCATCACAATGATAGATCAATTGCAGCGATACTTTCCGAATTTAGAACTGAGCGACAAAAACTGACAGCAGCTTTAGAGCAAGTTCCAGCAAAAGATTTCGAGAAAACTGCCCTCCACCCGCGACTCCTGGTGCCCATGAAAATGATTGATTTGGCTTATTTCGTAGCTGAACACGATGACCATCACCTCGCTATGATTAATTATTTAATGAATGAATGAATGAATGATAAATGATTAAGGATGAATGAATGGAATTCTTTCATTATTAAGAAACTGTTTTGAAATCGTCAATGAAATTATTTAAAGCTTAATTTTTAATCAATTGAGGCGCAAAAACTGGAGTTTCCCGATAGTTATCGGGAAAGCTAAATAAGGATTTTTGCAACGAAGAGTGATTAAAAAGTAGGCATAAAAAAATTATTGATGTATTTCAAAACAGTTTCTAAAGGGTACATTTTTCCAGCTCCGGACACATTGAAGAAATAAACCTGATTTCTTCATCTAAAAAATTCATTATCATGAAAAACTGGAAAAATTTTACCTTTTTAACTTTTGCATTTTTGTTTGTATTTGCAGCTAGTGCTCTTGCGCAGCGTCCAGCCACCTTTAGTGTAAATAAAGGCAACACAGCAGCAGCCGTAGATTATTTCCTGAAAATTGAAGGCGTACCTGGTGAATCTACAGATGACAAACACAAGAATGAAATTGACGTACTCTCCTGGAGTTGGGGCATGTCGAATTCCTCCAGACAACCTATTCCTTCTGTACCAAAAAGAAAAAGCGATTTAAAAGACTTTGTACTTACAGTAGATTATGAAAAAGCAAGTCCAAAATTGATGTTGGCTTGTGCCAATGGAACACATATTCCTCAAGTGACCTTAACCTGCCGAAAAGCTGGGAATCGTGGCTCTGAATACTATATCATAAGCATGAAAAATGTTCTTATCAGTAGCTATCAATCCAGCGGTAGTGCAGCTGGAGACGTAGTACCTGTAGACCAACTGTCATTGAACTTTGAGGCCATCAAGTTTGAATATGCGCCTCAGAGAGGCAATAAAAGAACCATTTTTCAAGGGAGAAAGTAAGCAGATTGTTTAGAAGTGAAAGATTTTAAAACTCTTTCACTTCTAATTTATCATCTTACCATTGTCATTTCCAAAGCCTTCACCTGTCCTCCTGCTTCCATTATCAAAAAGTAAACACCATTGGGCATTTGACGACCATTTTCGTGTTTTCCATCCCAATGGATTTGATATTCGCCTGGAATTTGGTTTTCATTTGCAAGTAGCTTAACCAGGTTCCCGGTAGCATCATAAATTGAAATACGAACAGTGCTTTTGGATTTTATTTCATAGGGAATCCTTGTTAAGTTAGAAAAAGGATTTGGATAGTTTTGACTTAATTGGAAATCCAATAAATGGCTTTGCACTTTCGTTCCTGTCAAATTGCCATAATACAGTACAGAATGATGATCTCCACAAGCCCAGACTACACCTGTTTGAGGTTGAACTGTAATATCTGCAATGCTGGAATGAGGCCAGGGATTGTGATAATCAAAGTCCCAGGAAGCCCCCCCATCGGTAGTTTTATAAATGTAGCCTCCGCCACTTGACAAAGCCCCAGTAGTGTTTCTGGCAAGTAAGTAGCCATTTTGCTGATCAACCATCACAATTTTTTCTGCAAAGTCATGATCGACCCAACCAATCAAATTCCAGGTCATTCCTGCGTCCTCCGTTTTTTGAATTTTTCCAGAAACAGTCACTGCCCAACCCTCCAATTCATCCAAAAAGAAAATATCCAAAACCTGCTCGGGAGTAGCAGGGTTTTGCAGAATCCAGGATTGCCCTCCATTGACCGTTTGGGCGATGAAGGAAGTTCCACTTCCAAAGCCACCTGCTGCATATCCAACATTTTCATCTAAAAACTGGACTTCCTGCACAAACAAACTGCCCACCCCTAAATTTTGTGCTATCCAGGTTTGTCCTCCATCTTGGGTATGTCTAACAGTACCATCACTACCATAAGCCCATCCTTTTTGAGCGTCTAAAAAGGAAATACCTCCGATATAGGCACTGCCACCACCTATAGAAAATAGATTCCAGTTTTGACCACCGTTGATCGTTCTCCATATGCCAGCGCCATTGCCTTCCTCCAGTATCCAGCCATGATTTTCATCTACAAAAGTGACTTGTGAGCCACCCGGAGCATTTTTGTCTTCAAACCAGGAATTGCCACCATCAGTAGTTCTCAAACAGAAGGGTTGTATGCCAAAAGGATGACCACTCCCTACCCATCCATGTGAGGGATTTGCCCAGGCAATGGTCTGAAATAAAGCTGAGGAAACTGTTTTGTCCCAGGTAGCACCCCGATCTTCACTTTTAAATAGCGCACTTTGCTTGACTGCCATCCAGATATTATCACCTTGATATTCTATCCCTCCAGTGTAGTTTCGAACAGGAGGGGTATAGAAATCCCAATTGAAACCTCCATCTTCACTTACCAAAACCTGATGATTACCTGGAGAAAGTATTCGTACAGCATTGATAGCAATATTCATAGAATCCCGAATAGCGAGACGATGATAATGCATGCCAGTGTAACTTTGAATATTCCAGTTATCTCCACCATTTTCAGTGTACAGAATTGGACCGCTGTCATAAATACTGGAAGTCGCAGCCCAACCTTTCTGACTGGTTGCAAATCGAATATCGGGAATGCCCATATTGATGTCTTGATAAGGAAGCGTTTGGCGAATCCAGGTGAGCCCTCCATCTGTTGTTTTATGAATATGTGGTTCAAGATTGGACATTTGACCACTCATCCAGCCTGTGTTTTCGTCCAGAAAGTAAATTTCTTCTGTGGAGTAGGCAGCTGTTCCAAAACTCAAATCCGTCCAGGTGAGTCCGCCATCTGTCGTTTTCAAAATGAGGAAAGAGTTGCCATCGAATCTTCCACCACAAATCCAACCGACGTTTTCGTTAGCAAAAAACACTTTCTGAAGCATCCGAGTTGTGCCACTGGGGATGGAGGTCCATAAACCACCACCATTGAAGGTGAAATATATTTTTCCGTCATTGCCTACTACGAAGCCCTTTTCAGGGTTCACAAAATGAACGCTGTTTAGTTTGACAACATTGAATGCTGGAAAATAGAGCAAATCCCAGCTATCGCCCCCATCAGTAGTTTTGTAAATTACACTAAGGTAGGCACCACCCTGCAAATCGCCACCAACGGCATAACCAGTCTCCCCATCAGCGAGCATTTGGATATCATTCATTAAAACGCTTGGGTGCTGTGTGGCGATTTCCCATCCCTGGGCTTGAATGTCTTTTAAGAATAAAAGGGAAAAGAATATTAAGAAATAGTTAGGTAGTAAAGTTTTCGTCATGGTGTCTCGTTTTTGAAATAAAAATAGGGAAAATATACATTCTTCCTTTATTAATCTTGTTCAGGGAAAATAGATGAAGTTTATTAGACTTTATTCCAAAATAATTAGTTGGGAAAAAATAAAAAAGGCTGCTTCCTTGTACAGAAAACAACCAAAACAATAAAACAGGTATTTGTTTGTTCTTAGATTATGAAAAAAATAACCATCATCCAAACCTTATTTATCCTTGCCCTCCCAACCTTTCTTTTTTCCCAAAACAAACATTTCCAGGGGGCATGGTCGAAACTTGGCACCACCTACAGTTTTGAATTTGACTTATACCTCCACCATGCTGAAAATAATAAAGTAGAAGGATTTTTTGATTGGAAAGTCGCCAACATGGATGAAAATTCTCAATTGAGTATCAACCACTACGATAGCAGAATTGGCACGACTGCTAAAGAGTTTGTGAAAGGTAAATACAATCCTTTAAAGCGGGAATACCACATAATAGGTTATCGAAAAGAAGATCCAAATCTCATTATTTCACTGGATGAATACTTTTTGCAAGTAGATAAAATTGGTGAATTAGAAGGCAAGACCAAAGCACATGGAACCTGGAAAGGGCGAATCAAAGGAAAGGAAACAAATAAGGAGGATAGTTGAGTTAATGACAAGGACAATGAAAATGAAAATGAAAATGAAAATGAAAATGAAAATATTTTCATTTTCATTGTCCTTGAGATTAAAACTTCAAGTTGATCCCAGTCAAAAAGTTGATCCCTGCCTGGGGAAACAAACCCGTCAAATTATACACCCCGTCACCCTCAGCTACTGCATATGGATCATCCGGAACAGGGTTGTAAAAGGCAGACTGGAAGCGATAAGTCCAGGCATTGCTGGAAAATTTATTGTTGAGGAGATTTCTAATCAAAAACTTGAATTCAATTGTTTTCGCAAATTTGGTGTTGAGACAATAAAGGAAGCTTAGGTCACTAAAGAAATAGGCTGGCAATGAGGATTTGTCATTGGAGGTATTATCGATAAATTGCTTGCCTACATATTTTCCTGAAAGTGAAATGCTCAATCGATTTTCAATATGGTAATTGTCATCGTTATGGGAATCAAATGTAAAAACTCCTGATGCAATAATATTGGGGGAAAATGCGATATCCGTTTCACCATGTTCAATAACATCCTGAATACCCGTATCCCAGTTGTCCCGATATTCAGTAAAGGATTTGATCTTATTTTGACTCAAAGTTAAATTCCCTTCGAATTTTAGTTTTTTCGCCACATCAAGACCACCTGCGACTTCCACTCCCATTCGATAGCTCGTTGGTACATTGGTTTTAAGCGCACCACCCACATCATTTACCTGCCCGGTCAGTACCAATTGGTCTTTGTAATTCATATGGTAAAAATTCACATTGACCATCGCTTTTCTCCAACTGTGACGGAGCCCAACTTCCGTATTCAACAGGGTTTCAGGTTTCGGATTTTCCAGGCCTTGTTTTCGATTTTCCTTATAGTCACCTCTATTGGGTTCCCGATTTGCAATTGCTACTGAAGCATAAAGCTTGGTATTGGATTTTAAATCGTAAAACAATCCGAATTTGGGATTGAAAAAACCTAAGTTGTCAGAAGTTGAAAGGTCGACCCGATCATTGTCCGTACCTGTAATTTCATAATCTACCGACCGATATTGCAAATCCAGAAAGGAAGTTAGAGAAGCTCCTAAGTCGTAACTGAGTTTTCCAAATACATTAAAATCAGTCTTTTCGCCAGTGCCGAAATAATAGCGATGATTCGGCTCTGTTCCGGCTGGAAGGAGATCCGCCCATATGATTTCACCAAAATGATCGCCCGTGTACTGGTGCCATCCTCCACCAAAAGTCACCTGCATTCGATTGTCATTTCGGATATAATTCAATGCCCAGGTAGCTCCATAGAAGTCATTGTCGAGCCATCTTCGACGAATAAGATCCGTTTTATTGTAACTGGCAGTAATTTGATAAATCGTATCTTCCCAAGGAGGAGCTTCTGTAAAAATGAAAACAGAATCAACTTCAAGATTTATCCTTTCATCCGTATAGGCACCATATAGAGAGTCAAGAGCAATATTTAATGCCGCATCCCCTTGTGTGATTGGAATATTGTTCAATCCATAATCGCTAAAGTCTTCCAGAGCTTTGTATTGCTCAAAAAAACCCTCTCCATGTGTGTAGTGTGCAGCCAAATTCAAATTCCAGTTGCGATTGAATTGATGATTAAAGACCAGTTGAGCATGTGTCTGGGTATAATCATCTACTTCATTGTCATGAGGGGCACCATTGGTTTTTTCTATTCCGGAAACATTGAATTTTCGCAATTCATCATCATTGGCGTATTGTACAGGAACACCATTCCATGCTTGGTAAGTAACTTCATGGCCAGAAAACAGATTGAATCTAACAGCGCTTTTTTTACCCAAATAAGCTGCTGAAAAAAAGAAGGATTCCAAATCAACTTCCGCTCTATCGATGTAGCCATCTGAATGAATTTTAGATAGTCGACCATCCAGTGTAAATTTTTGATTCAATAGCCCAGAACCAAATTGCACGTTGCTTTTCCAGGTATTGAAGGATCCCAAAGTGCCTCCAAATGCTGCATAAGCTTGTTCATGGACGGTAGTGGTATTCAAATTGATGGTGGCTCCGAAGGCACCTGCCCCGTTGGTGGAAGTGCCTACCCCACGCTGGATTTGAATATTTTCTGTGGAACTCACAAAATCGGGCAAGTCTACCCAAAAAACACCTTGAGATTCTGCATCATTCAAGGGAATCCCATTGATCGTTACATTAATACGTGTAGGATCGGTTCCGCGAATTCGTATACCTGTATAACCTATCCCGGCTCCAGCATCAGAGTTAACTACAGCAGAAGGTGTCCAACGCAACAAAAAGGGTACATCCTGCCCCAAATTGTTTCGTTCCAGTTCCTCTTTCTGAATATTGGAATACGAAAAAGGAGCTTTACTGCCAGCTCTTGTGGCACTCACCACTACATCATTCAGCCCTACAATTTTGGACAACATCTGGATATGTAATATACCTCGTTCAAACCCCTCCGGAATTTTTGTTTTCCGGGTTTCACTTTCATAGCCTACAAAGGATACCCTAAGGTGATATTCGCCAGAATTCAATCCCTCAAAAAGGTATACTCCATTTTCATTGGTAGCAGTACCTTTGTTGTTTTCGATTAAAATTACACTTGCACCTGCGAGTGGTTCCCCATTTTCGTCTGTGACTTGCCCGGTGATTTCGGATTGGGCGAAGAGTTGCGCTGACAGCATAAATCCTATCAGAAAAAACAATGGTGTTTTCATGATAAATAGAAAAGTAGTTTTTGAGATTCGCATGAGAATTTGGTCCATTTAAACTTCACCCTAAAAAGCAAAGTGTTATCAATTCCAAACTCGCTCCAGACTTCAATCGTGAAACATCCATCTCAGAATAGTCAGTGCGAACCTAAAAATCATTTTGAAAATCCCGCTACCCGTGGGGTTGGGAGCGCATACATACTTATGGTGAGGAAAGGAAATTTTGAAACAAAAAGTCCAACCTCATTTTCCTTCCCGGCATTACCCGGGCAGGTTCGATGGGTATAATCTCAGGCTTTATTATTAAAACCACCCCAAATGAGATGGGGCAAAGATAGGAAAGCTGGTATAAATGAACAAAAGGTTATTTAAGGATATCTATTCTTTTTTCATTAATCAATTAAATCATCCATCAATTAGCTAAGGAGTGATCTTTTAAATACTCAACAACTTGGTACAATCTTTCTTCTGGACTGCCCTGAATTTCCAAAAAAGAAGCGCCCATATTTAGTAGTTCTTTTTTATAGATTTTGTACAAAGTTTCTCGCTCGTTTTGACTTTCCCTTAGTTCATCAAATTCCCAGGGAATTTCCGTCCCACATAGGAGAAAGACCTCTTTTTTGCGCAATTCTAATTGTCTTAATATTTCAGGGTTACATTTCCCATATTTGAATTCTGACCAGATTTTCATCACGAGCATTGAGGTGTCGCAAAAAAGGAAAGTATTCGCCTTTGGTTCTAGACTCTCTTCTAACTTTATTTGCCCTTTGGCTATTTCTGAAAGGTCTTCAAACACATAGTCTCTATTTAAGCTATCCAAATAACTACGTGCGTATTCAGGCACCCAAACTGTTTCATAATGTGCAGCCAACTGTTTAGCTAAAGTCGTTTTTCCAGATGATTCTGGTCCAGTGATGATTATTTTTTTTATAGGACTCAATAAAGCAATATTTATATTCCAAGAGACAAAAGTGATTCAAGAATAAGGGGGTTCTTACCAAACTATTGATAGCCCACAAATTTTGGCTACATATTTCGTCTCTACAGGACTTTCAAATTCCTTAGTTCGTTGATTTTACCCACATTTCGTCCCTAAAGGGACTCCAAAAGACGTGAATAAAGTGCCTTTAGGCATGAAATATCGGTAATGACCTAATACCAACAAAGACCCAAGTCCCTTTAGGGACGAAATATGGAAGCTTCTATACTTGTGTAGTAATAATAGTCCTTCTCAAATCCACTTTCTTTTCCGCAAAATTAGACAGTTAATAAATCGATTAAGCACCAAGCTAAAATTATCTATAAGTAATTATGGTTTGGTGCTTATTTTCAACAAATTACTTCCTTATTGATAGTGACTTTGAGCTAAAAACCTAAATTTACCAAAGAAGTAGCAATATCTTTAAAATCTTTTTTTCAAAAAATGGAACATACCAATTGCAAAAATTGTGGAGCAAACTTAAATGGGCGCTTTTGTGCACAATGTGGGCAAAAATTGATCACTGAACGCTTAACTGTCAGAAACATCTGGAGCAATTTTCTGGCTCAATTGACCAATATCGAAACCGGATTTTGGCATACAACCGTGATGCTGTTCAAAGCTCCCTGGCAAGTGGTCGAGGATGTGATTAGTGGGAAAACAGTGCGTTATTACAATCCATTTAGGTATGTACTTATTTGGGCAACTATTTCTGTAGTATTGAATATCAGTTCAGGGGTTTTTGATGCACAACAAGCTGATATACAAGAAGGGATGAATGAGTTATTAGGCGTTGAAGATAGGAACTCCCGGCAACAGGAAATACAGCAAACTTTTCAGGAAGAGGTTAAGAATTGGCTCAATTTTATTGTTTTGTTATTGATCCCCTTTATGAGTTTAATGACCAAGTGGCTTTTCCGAAAAAAAGAATACAATTATGCGGAGCATTTAGTAGCCAACACTTATTTGCTTGGACAAACAACGCTTATCGGTGTTCCTATCCTTTTCATATTTGTGGCATTCCCATCCTTATTGCCCTGGCAAATGTGGACAGGCTACCTTTTAACAATTCTCTTTTACACTTATGCAAGTCGAAAACTATTTGAAGTTTCGGCTTTTGGTGCTTTTTGGCGCTCTACTTTAGCGGTCATACTTGGAAATTTAATGCTGGTATTGACAATGGGAATAATAGGTGGTATCGTAGCAATCATTTATTTCCTGATACAAGGAGGCTTGTAATCTACCACAAAAAAAATGTTTTCGCCCGAACAAAGTCGAACAAAAACATTTGGATAAAAAATTTGTAAAGCATCCCTAATTTTCTTGTAGCCATCCTAAAATGGCCAAAGGTTTAGTGCACCTAATATGTTTTCACTTTGGGTTTTGGTTCAATATAGTAGTCAATCATAGTTATGTGAGGAGTTTCAAAAATGTTCACTTTCAGTAGAAAGTTTTCAGCATGCAGTAGGCAATGAGGGGTTATTTCCTGCCAACTGCACACTGAAAACTGCATACTTCGAACCGAGTTAAGCTCTTGCTCTGGATGTGTCATAAGCGTATTGGTAGTTGATAGAGTCCCTCAGCTGGCGACGAGCGAAGAAAATACGGCTTTTGACAGTGCCGATTGGCAAACTCATATCTTCTGCAATTTCTTCATATTTGTAACCTTCGTAAAACATCATGAATGGCTTGCGGTATGTATTATCCAGTTCACTGATAATTCTTTGCAATTCTCTCATCATGATATTTGAACCAGCAGAATTGTCAACAGCATGATTTTCATTGACAAAAACGTAGCTGTCAGTTGGTTCTGAAGAAGTTGCACGGTTTTTCTTTTTGCGGTAAAAATTAATAAAGGTGTTACGCATGATTGTAGTGACCCATGCTCGGAAGTTGGTGCCATTTTCAAATTTCTCTCTGTTGTTGAAAGCTCTAATGGCAGTTTCCTGAACGAGGTCTTTAGCATCCTCAAAGTTATTGGTTAGTCTGTAAGCAAAGGGCAACAACTTTTTCTGTAGCGCATCAAATTGGCAATTGAATTCTAAGTTAGTCATGGAGGCCTAAGGTTTTAAGTTAGCAAATTGGTTTTAGCTGGTTCGATGAGGTAGATTTGGTTTGGTTAATTACTTCCAGGTTATGAATCTTGAATTTCGCTCAAGCTCAACAAAATCATGAAGAGCAAAAACGTGAGAAATAAATTGGAGGTGAAAACTGCTATTTCCATTTTTTTACCTGGTTAAACTGTCAAAGAATTATCTACCCTATGCCAAATTTGAGGCCGCCAAGTGACATATTTTTTATTTTATGTATAAACCATTGATTATCATTTTTTTAAACTCAAAAATAAATTTTCAAAAAAAAATAAGCCTTTTCCAACCCTTTCATTTTGAAAGGGTTTTTTCCATAATGGAAGACTCGAAGTGAAAAAATGAAAAGTCGAACTAAGGGTTTTTACGTAGGAATAAATCTGGAATATGGATTAAGAGGCATATTTCTACTAAGCGGAAGGATTTTGATAGTAAAAAGAGATTTTAAGGTGTATGAAATTTTCAAAATTTGGGAAAGCAGCGTTTCGTTTTTTTATCTTCACGCACTTTATTTTTTCGGTAGACGGTAGATGGATTTATAAATCATCTACCGTCTACCGTCTACCCTTGGTCGTCAACCGTATTTCAAATGAAATCAATCGTAATAAAAAACGCCCAAATAATCAATCGGGGAACCATCGAATCTGGTGACCTATTTATCAAAAATGGCAGAATCGAACAAAAAGGTGCTACCATTGATAGAAAAGCAGATATTGAAATCGATGCTACTGGTAAATATGTCTTACCTGGCATCATAGATGATCAGGTTCATTTTCGGGAGCCTGGTTTGACCCACAAGGCGGACTTATATACTGAACCAAGAGCAGCTGTAGCTGGTGGAGTAACTTCTTTTATGGAAATGCCCAATACCAAACCACCGGCATTGACCCAGGAATTGTTGCAGGACAAATACGACATCGCTGCTCAAAAATCGCTCGCCAACTATTCCTTCTTTATGGGAGCTTCCAATGATAATTTGGAAGAAGTATTGAAAACCAACCCTAAAGATGTTTGTGGAATCAAGGCTTTCATGGGATCCAGTACTGGCAATATGCTGGTGGATGATAGAAAGACACTGGAGGGTTTATTTTCAAAATGTCCCATGTTGATTGCGACCCACTGTGAAGATGAATCAACCATACGCGCGAATGCAGAAATCTACCGTCAGAAATATGGAGAAGAAGTGCCCATCAAGTGTCACCCTGAAATTAGAAATGCAGAAGGCTGCTTAAAATCCTCCTCACTGGCAGTGGATTTGGCAAAAAGATATGGCACCAGATTGCATATCCTGCATATTTCTACAAAAGATGAATTGGACCTTTTCCGAAATGATATTCCTCTGTCTGAAAAAAGAATTACTTCGGAAGTATGCGTACATCACCTCTATTTTAATGCGGCAGATTATGACACAAAAGGTACTCAAATCAAATGCAATCCTGCAGTAAAGGATAGTACACATCAGGAATCTTTATTTCCGGCATTATTGGACAATCGACTGGACATCATTGCTACGGATCACGCACCCCATACCTGGCAAGAAAAACAGGGCACCTATTTCAACGCTCCCTCAGGTGTTCCCCTTATTCAACATACCTTGAATGTGATGCTTGAATTTTATCAACGTGGAAAAATCAGTTTGGAAAGAATTGTGGAGAAAATGTGCCATGCACCTGCTGAATGTTTTCGAGTGGCAGAAAGGGGCTATTTGGATGAAGGCTACTGGGCAGATGTGCTTATTCTGGATTTGGAAAAAGAATGGCAGGTTTCAAAAGACAATATATATTATAAGTGTAATTGGTCACCTTTCGAGGGGCATACTTTTAAGGGGAATATAGAAAGCACCATTGTGAGTGGGCATTTGGCATGGCATCAGGGGCAGTTTTTTGAAGAGAAAAAAGGAGAGCGGATGATGTTTATAAATTAATTATCACTCACTTCTCAGGCTCTCCACAGGATTTGCTAAAGCAGCCCTGACCCCCTGAAAGCCTACCGTCACGAAAGCTACAAAAACAGCAATCAGACCTGCAGCTAAAAATATCCACCATTGAATTTCAATCCGGTGGGCAAAGTCCTGTAGCCAATTTTCCATTGCCCACCAGGCAATCGGTGCAGCAAATAGAATCGCTATGGCAACTGGCTTTAATACATCTTTGGAAAGCAATGTGACCAAACCTGGAGTGGTGGCACCCAAAACTTTCCGGATGCCGATTTCTTTTGTACGCTGTGCAATGGAATACCCGGACAAGCCAAACAAACCTAAACAACCGACCAAAATGGCAAGTAAAGCAAATACGGTTGCCAGCTTCCCAAAACGTTGTTCATTATTGTATTGCACATTGAAATAATCATCCAGAAAGAAAAAGTCGAATGGATTTCCCGGGAAAGCCGTTTTCCAGGCCTGTCGGGCATGCTCGACAACCTGTGGCAGGTTCTGCGTTTTTACCTTCATGGAATAGAACTCGGCAGAATAGGGAGAACAATAGAAAATGGTAGGGTCGACTGCTTTTTTCAAGGAAACCTGGTGGTAGTCATTGACCACTCCTACAACTATTGGATTCCAACGAAACATAGGTATGGCAATGGTTTGCCCCAAAGCATCCTCATTCTTTTCAAAACCGAGCCGTCTTGCCGCACTTTCTGTAATGAGCACACTGGTATCCATATCACTTGGAAATTCTTCGGAGAATTCACGTCCTGCCAATAGTTCCATTTCAAAGACATCCATGAAGTTATAATCCATACTATTGAACCGCAGGGTGACTGCATTATCTTCGGTTCCTCCGTATTGATGAGCAGTTGCTTTGTACTCTCTTTGTTTTCCAGGTATGGTGACGGACGCTGCAACTCCTTGTATATCCGGGTTTTTAGCTAATTCAGCTCTAAAAACGTCTATTGCTGAATTTCTGGCTTGACGGTCGCGTGGAGAGATGCCGGGACGTTCAACTACCATTACTTGATCGATGTTCATTCCAATATCCCGATTCAGCATGAAATCGAGTTGGCGATAGATAATGAAGGTGCCAGCAATAAGTGCAACGGAGGCGGCAAATTGCAAAACCACAAGTCCTTTTCGCAGTAATAAACCACTACTGGTATTTTTAAACTGACCTTTTAAAACCGTCACTGGACGGAAAGAAGACAGTACCCAGGCAGGATACAAACCAGAAAGGAAAGTCCCAACAAGCCAAATACCCAACAGCAAGGCTAAAGACCAGGGTGCCACCAGATTGGAAATGGTAAAATCTAGTCCAGTCAATTGGTTGAACCAGGGCAATGCCATCACAGTCAATCCAAAAGCGAGTAAAATAGAAGTGAAATTGACCAAACCAGATTCAATGAGGAACTGATTGACCAATTGACTTTTCAAGGCTCCAGAGACTTTTCTGACTCCTACTTCCCTGGCGCGTTCCATCGCTCTGGCGGTAGAGAGGTTGACATAATTGATCCAGGCAATAATCAGGACAAGGAAACCGATCAATGACATAAAGAAAACAATTCGTTCGTCGCCATTGGGTTCTGGTTCCTCTGCCAGGTCAGAAGTCAGGTGAATATCTCTAAGCGGTTGTAGCGACAATACATCCTTTCGATTGTTTTCTGCCAGTTCAGGGCTGTATTTTTCCACAATTGCCGGAAACTTGGCTTCCAATTCCGTTGGATCACTTCCCGGTTTAAGTTTTACAAAAGTGTACATGTCGTTTCTACCCCAGGTTGTATGGTATCGCTCCGGAGCCCACTCACCCCGTCCAATCAGCGTCTTATAAGAATACAATACATCAAATTTCAAGTGCGTATTGAGAGGCAAGGTTTTGAAGACACCGGAAACCTGAGCCACTTCGTCGTTATAATCATCATCCTGCAATCTCAAGGCTTTGCCCATTGGATCTTCATTTCCGAAATACTTCCTGGCATACTCCTCAGATATCACTGCCTGATTGGGCTCTGCCAAAGCCGAGGCGGCATCTCCTTGCAACATTTCATAACCCATCAAAGCCAAAAAGGAAGAATCGGCATACAAAAAACGGCGATGCTTGAAAGCAATGGGTTCTGGTTGGGCTTGTTCATTGGTGATGATCAAATTGTTTTTGTAGCCCATATTGTACAAGCGGGCATAACTCTCCACCTCTGGAAATTCACTTTGCAGGGCAGGCCCGGCGCCAGGCACATTTTCTGCTGTGGCGATGATGAGTTCGCCATTTTGATAACGTTCGAGTGCCAGGCGATAGATGTTGTCAGCCTCTGGAAGGAAAGACTCATAGCTGCGCTCAAATTTGACGTACTGGGCAATGAGCAGGAAAACTGCCATACCTATGGCGAGACCGACGATGTTGAGTAAGGAAAATCCTTTGTGTTTGAGCAGGGAACGGATAGCGATAAGAATGTAGTTCTTTAGCATTGTTTTGATGTTGTCAGGTGATAAGAATGACTTCTTTTTTTCAGTTGATAAAAAAAGAAGCAAAAAAATCTTGGCTTGGAATATTTTGCCTAAAATTCAATTGCTTTCCCGCTCGTACCCAAACTCACCCTCCTATGTCGGGCTCAAACATGGGTACTCTCATTGCTCAGCTCTAATTGAATTTATTAACGGCAAAATCTTCAATGCCGTAAATCTTAATGTTTTTTGATTTATTAAAAATGACATCAATAATTCTTAAAAGCTGCCTTGAAAAATAACAGATGATGACGGCGAGCGCTTTGGTGCGATGCGGTCGTCATCTTTCTGAAATTTTCACATCCTGCCACATCTTTCTCCAGATTTTCCAACTGCCATCAGCCTGTTTCCTGAAAATGGTGGTTTCGATGCCCTCCTGTTTGCGCCCCATTTTGGTTTCGCCCAATTCGTAGGACCATTCCAAATAGGTTTTTTGGGTGGAATAGCCTAGGGTGTCCAAGACTTTTAAAGCCAACTCCTCTGCCTCGAAACGGTGAATGGTAGTTTTTGAGCCATCATTCGGGAACCAAAAGGCTTTTAAATTGTCAATACTATCTATTGGGCAAAGGCTACTCGGTGAGATGCGGGCATCAGCTTCAAAAAGAGCGAGCACACCTGCCTCATCACTCTCAAGCCAATTTTGGAGGTAGGCTTTGTTGAGTTGTCGGAAGGTGACTTCATCAGGATTTGCCTGAGTTGGAGGGTTTTCTGTTTGGCAAGCCAGGAAAGAAAAAAAGGATAGGATAATCGTGAGGTATTTCATTGATAATCAAATTGTTAATAAATAGGATTAAAAACAGTGAAATTAAGTCCTTCTCCAAACATTTTGAAAATTATAAAACAAGTATTTTCTTGTGCCGCTTTTTACCTTTCATCATTTGAAAACTTTTGACTATTTCTTTTAACTATGAAAAGATTAAACCTTTTCCTGTTTTTTACACTAGCGACGATTATGGTAAATGCACAATTAATTACTCTATCTCCCGAAAAACCTGGTTTCAATGAAGAAACGATTTTGACCTTTCATGCCGATGAAGGCAACAAAGGCCTCGTCAATTGCGAATGCGATATTTATGCCCACACTGGATTGATTACGAATCAAAGCACACATGGGGGAGATTGGAAAAAGGTGGTGGCAGACTGGGGCGCCAACCAGGATAAGCTGAAACTGGATAGGGTTGGCAACAATACCTATCAATTGAAATTCAAAATTGCAGATTTATACGGTATTCCAACTACCGGTGGTAATGTTGTGGCATTGGCTTTTGTGTTCCGAAATGAAGATGGCAGCAAAGTGGGGAAGGAAAAAGGAGGAAAGGATATCTTCCACTTTTTTAAAAAGCCCAATTTTAAAAAACCACCTAAAATTTTTACCTATAGTGAAGCCATAGAACCAGAGTGGGCAAAGTATGCTTCCGTTTATGAGGTCAATGTACGACAATATACAAAGGAGGGAACCTTCGATGCTTTTTCAGAGCACCTTCCTCGTTTGCGTAATATGGGCATCGATATTTTGTGGTTCATGCCCATTCAACCCATTGGAGTGAAAAAGCGAAAAGGAACTTTGGGTTCCTATTATTCCATTAAAGACTATACTGCCATCAATCCTGAGTTTGGGACAATGGAAGATTTCAAAACACTCGTCAATAAAGCACATGGGATGGGTTTCAAGGTGATCCTGGATTGGGTTGCCAATCATTCAGCCTGGGACAATGCCTGGGCCGAAAATCACCCTAACTGGTATACGCGGGATGATAATGGAGAAATGGTGGCGCCTTTCGATTGGTCTGATGTTGCAGATCTCAATTTTGACAATTATTATTTGCGAAAGGCGATGGCAGAAGCCATGATTTTTTGGGTTAAAGATGTAGGTCTTGATGGCTTTCGTTGTGATGTTGCTGGTGAAGTACCTTCGGATTTTTGGGAAGACACCCGTGCTAAAATTGACAAAATCAAACCAGTCTGGATGGTGGCTGAAAATGCAGATCAGCTTTGGTTGTTGAATAAGGCTTTCAATGCCAATTATGGATGGCACTTGCATCATGTGATGAATGAAATTGCCAAGGGGCATGAAAGTGTAAATGCAATATTTGATTACTTCGAAGGCGTAAAACACAATTTCCCCAAGGGTGCTTATCCCATGCAATTCATCACCAACCACGACGAGAATAGCTGGGCAGGTACTGTGTATGAACGATTGGGTGAAGGACATAAAGCCTTTGCTGTATTGACTTTTACCATTCCAGGCATTCCGCTCATTTATTCCGGGCAAGAGGCGGGTTTGAACAAGCGGCTGGAATTTTTTGAAAAGGATGAAATTGATTGGTCAGATGAATCATTGATTCCTTTTTACACCAAACTGAATGAATTAAAAGCCGAAAATCCAGCACTTTGGAATGGCAATGCAGGTGGATGGATTGAAAGGATTGAAAATGATCATGCCAATAAGGTCGTGGCGTTTAGTAGGGAAAAGGGTAATAGTCAGATCCTTTCAATTATCAACCTTTCAGGGGAGCGAAGGTCGGTAACTTTGAAAAGCGATCAAATGGCAGGAAAATACCGTGAACATTTTTCTGGTGATGCACTAGAATTATCAGAAACTACAAAAATGGACTTGCAAGCCTGGGAGTATAAAGTATTGATTCGCCAATAAAGTACCGTTGAAAGTTCAAGTTCAAGACCAAGTTCAAGCGCAAGAATTGAACTTGAACTTGGTCTTGAACTTGAACTTGAAAAAATTCCAAGAGCATATTTTTAGAACCAATCAACCCTTCAGAGGCTGGGGGCGCAAGGAGATTGAGTTTTCGACGCTAAATGAATACAGAGGGCTGTGAAACTGAATCGGGGTTCAATGCTCTGGAGAGCCGTGGTACTTTTTAATCTATTTTGGTATCGTGAAAAGAAGCCCTTTTCCATGCCCCATTTTCCTTCACCCAGGTGTGTGTAAAGGCAATTTTTTTTTCAAATGGTTCCTCGTTTTCAGTGCCTATTGAAATATTTACGCCATGCACAGAGGCTGCATCTCCATAGGTCTCAATAACCACATCTTCATTGTAATATTCAGCATAATTCAAATCACCAGAATCTATCAGTTTCTTTCTGGAGGAAATCCAGTTTAACCAAGCATCCTTTCGAATAACGGAGCCTCCACTATTGCTATGGATGTATTGATCTGTGAGCATTCCGGCTAGCGTCTCAACATCTGCATCGCGGTAGGCTTGGCTGAATTGTTCTAAAGAACGAAAGACTTCCATCTCTGATTTATTCAGGTCTCCCGCTACTTTGGAATGTGTGCCAGCGGGTTCCTGATTGGTAGAAGCATTACAAGTAATTTTCCAGTTTCCATTGTCTTTCTCATATATCGAAACCCAGGCAAATTGAGTTGAATTTTGAATCGTGTCAGCTTCCTGGATTACCTGAATTGTTACCTTTTTCTCTACAACAACATAAGCCATACTGCCGTCATCAGAAAGACGTACAATTGGAGCTGTCATGTCGTCCCATTCCAAAAATTCTACACTATTGAAGTAGCTTTCGAAGCGTTTTTGATTTTCTTCCTGAGAAGCAGTATTCACCCTGCCTTTGTTAATCATCAGGGCATTTTCTGATAATGTTGCAGCAAATTCGGCAGCTTTTTTTTCAAAATGGAAGCTGCGTTCTTGTTCGTGCAAGGCAAGGATTTCCGTTTTTGTTTTTTCAAGATTTGGGGATGTATGGCATGCGAAAAGTGAAAAAAAAGATAACAATGCAAGATATCTGGGCATGTGAAAAAAGATTTGTGTAAAAAAGAGATATAAACCCTTGAATGTACAGCATATTTTCAAATTTGAAAAAAGGCATACAAAAACACTAACAAAAAGCAAAAAACAGTGATTAATCATTGAATCACTAAAAATAATTCAATATGACCTCAAAAAATGGATCCTATACGTACCGCTGTGGACAAAAAGTGAAATTGGAAAAAAAGCCACATCAATTTGTCATTCGTCAATTGCCAGAAAATCTCCTGGAGACAGGCTGGAGTGAAATGGAACAAGTGTCTTCCGCCTCAACCAGAATTACGGTTTCCGAAGCTCAACTGGAATCTTCCATGACTGCAGGAAGGGGGATGGCACCTACCCATCATGCCTATCATCTTCAGGAAACAGGAGATGCTTTTTTGATAACAGACAGAATTTTTGTTCGCTTTAAAAAGGAACCAAAAAAAAATACACTAAATGAGTTTTTGGCAAATTACAGCCTGCTGCTAAAGGCTCAATATTCACCGAAAGATTTTTTGGTTCAGTTGACTGATTATACAGGAATAAATCCGGTTAAACTGGTAGTTAAGCTAACTGAAGAGGAAGCACTTGTCAAGAATGCAGGCCATGATTTGAACAGGATCATTCAAAAATATCAAACCCTGGTTCCTACTGATACCTCTTACCTAAATCAATGGCATTTACACACCCGAAGAAATCATCGGGAATTGGACGATCGTTCCTCTTCTCATTGCGAGACTGCCTGGGACGTATTAGGCAATTATGGAAACTCAGAGGTCGTGATTGGGGTGACGGACGACGGTTGCAGATTGGATCACGATGATTTCAATTCTGCCAATAAATTTGCCGCCTGGGGTTATTTCAGAGGGGAAAGACTGATATCCAATGCAGATATTGAAGCGGATGGCAATCGGATGTATGAAAGAGGCTCCAATCATGGAACCTCCTGTGCTGGGGTGATTGCAGGCGAGGTGGATGCTGTGAAGACCGTGGGTGCAGCACCTGATTGTCGTCTGGCGCCAATCAAATGGGAATCCGATGGTCCGAGTTTGTTTATCAGTGATTCCAAACTCATTACTGCCCTAAATTTTCTGGATGATAAGGTGGACATTATTTCCAATTCCTGGGGGAGTTCTCCAACCAGTATTTGGGAAGATGAGGTTATAGATAAAATCAGGACTTTATCCAGCACTGGTGGTCGTAGGGGCAAAGGCATCGTATTTCTATGGGCAGCTGGAAATGACAATTGCCCGATTGAACATAATTCTACTTTAAATATTCCTTACACCATGGGATGGTCTCAACGCTTTGATGGCTCCTGGCAATGGGTTGGGGTTAGAACTTCCAAGTCTTTTCGGCACAATTTGGTAGATCTTCCAGGTGTCATGCACATTGCCGCTTTGGCAAGTGATGCAAAGAGGAGTCATTATTCCAATTATGGGACGGGTATCAGCCTTTGTGCAGCATCCAGCAATAGCCATACCTACCACAGAATGGAAGTGGATGGTTTGGGTATTGAAACAGCAACTGGAAATGGCTCCGGAGTGACCCGCACATTTGGAGGTACATCAAGTGCTACTCCATTAGTTGCTGGGGTAGCGGCATTGGTGATTTCTGCAAATGCGGAATTAACTGCGGCGGAAGTCATTTCCATTTTGAAACAAACAGCCTCCAAGGATTTGAGATTTGGCGGTTATCCTCGTACACCTGCTGCTACTTATAATTCCAATACCTCCTGGGATATATCACCCGTAACTCCATTTGATAATGGTTCTTTTCAGGATCTTGGATTGGCTGATGGATCCTGGAGCCCCTGGTTTGGACATGGCAATGTGGATGCTGCGGCAGCAGTAAGGGCAGCCATTGCCAGCAGAGAAGATCAGGATACCGTAGTTTTTAAAAAATCATCTGCTCCAGAACTTGCCATTCCCGATTGGGATGGTCCGGCGGTAACTGATGTGATAAACTGCCCGGATGAAGGAATCCTGCAAACCATCAAAGTGGGGGTAGATATCACACACACTTATATTGGTGATTTGGTAATCAAGATAATTTCCCCTTCTGGCAGGGAAGCCAGGATACACAATCGGAATGGCGCTTCAACGGACAACATCAAAAAAACTTTTGATGTGACCAACGCTCCAGAGCTCGCCTTACTTCAAGGCGATTTGGTCAAGGGAGATTGGAAACTAACCGTTCAAGACAAGGCTCATCTGGATACCGGCATATTGAATAGCTGGAACCTGGAATTGGGGGTGCCAACTATCAAGGAAGTGAGTGTTGAAGAAAATCCAGGTACCGGAATTCCAGACAATGCTGTGGGGGGAATAGAAAGAACTTTAAATGTGAGTAAATCTGGTCGGATTAAAGGAATAGAAGTTTCCATAGACATCACTCATACTTACATTGGTGATTTGAAAGTTGAATTAATCTCTCCTCGAAATAATAGTTTCTTGTTGCACAACCGCATTGGGGGATCACAAGACAATATCATAAAAACTTATGCTATAGAAAACACAGCTGTTTTATCAGATTTGCGTGGAAAATCTATCAGAGGAGCCTGGAAATTGAGGGTTGTTGACCATGCAGCCTGGGACACTGGGAAATTGAATTTCTGGAAACTAAGGTTTTTATTGGAGTGAAAGGAGGTTATTTTAGACATGAGCCATCCCAAAATTTTCAAGCTTGAAAATTTTGGGATGGCTCATGTCTTCTATTATTTATCATTCGGAACCCGATTCCAGATATCCAGATAAATCTTCCAAACGCCAGCTTCCACTTCCTTCCAGGTGATGATGTATTTGCCTTTCCAGGAGGAAATGCTCCCGTCTTCCATTTGCGTTTTTCCTTCATAATAGCCCCAATCATAGGCTTCCTTGCCAATTATCTTTATTTCTTTGGGATGAACTTTATGAAAAATCAATTTACTTTTTCTGTCGGCTGGTGGTGTCCAGTAATTGCGAATGGCTTCGCTGCCATGAAGGATGTCTCTTCCTCCTGGAAAAATCTTTGCGTCGCTTGTATAGGCATCAACTACTGCATCGTAATTGGCAGCCATCAGGGCTTTTGAAAAATTGTCGATGTTTTCCAGAATAATAGCTTCAGCAGCTTTAGAATTGTTTTCACGTTCAAAAATCTGAATACGGTTGCCATCTGGGTCTTTTAAAATGACCATTCGTTGTCCGGTATTAGGATCCTGGACAACATCCCCATGAAAATCGACTTTTGAGAGCTTGAATTGTTCCACCGTTTTATCAAAATCAGCAACGGAATAACCAACTTTAAATAAACCCTCGATCCTGGCTTTGGGTTTTCCTTCCATTGCTTCCTTAGGCGACATGGTGCCTTTCAATTCAATCAATTCAAGTATAGCTCCCTCACCCTTTAGATTCGCCTGCTTGAAACCTCGCTCTTCGTTTTCCATTTTATTCAGGACGACTAGTCCTAAATTTTTTGAATACCAATCGATGGATGTATTTATATCACTTACGATGATGGCAGTGAAATAGGGTTGAAATGATTGTGTATTTTCAGTTTGGGCAATGCTGGAGGCTCCAAGAGCAATAAGTATGAAAAAAGACAATGGTAATTTCATAAGTGAATAGTTGGTTTATAAGAATTAGAATTTGAGATTCCCTAACCTGAGGCAGCCAGTACTGTCCAAGTTCAAATATTTGAACTTGAGCTTGATTCTTGAACTTGGACTTAAAACCCTTGGCTTTATTGAGTCCCCGGAAATTTCTTGCCACCTTTTCGCAAAAAATAACTTGGAAGGAACTAATTCATGTTTTTGATTTTGGATTCAATATTGGTTGTAGAATATCCTTCCACAAATGGCAAGCTAAGCACTTGTCCTCCATTTTCCTTTACGAGCCCTGATCCAACAATTTGATCTTCACTCCAGTCTCCTCCTTTGACCAATATATCTGGAAGAATAATAGAAATCAATTCCAAAGGCGTGTCTTGTTCAAAAATAACGACTGCATCGACAAAATCCAAGGAAGCCAGCAAATGCTGTCGGGTTAATTCATCATTAATGGGACGATGTGCTCCCTTCAATCTAGCTACAGAATCTTTTGAGTTTAAACCGATGATCAACTTATCTCCTAAATCCCTTGCTGCACACAAATAGTGAATATGCCCGTAATGCAGCAAATCAAAACAGCCATTGGTAAAGACAATCTTTTGACCACTGCCTTTCCAGTCCGCCACTGTTTCTTCAATGGCTTGCCAGGTCTGTATTTTGGATTTAATATGTATTAGGTGCATTATATTTAAAGCAGTTTTGAACCATTTGAAATAATAGTTAAACAATTTTGAACTCCACCAAAATCAAGATTTTTCCAAACCACTTCCCTTGTAACCTCTATTGATAACAGGCAATGCCATTAAAGCGATTATCCCCAAAAGTACATTTGCCCCAACCTGAATGGAAAAGAATAGAATGTTGGCAAAAGAAAAGGCATCATTACCCGAAACACCATAAAGTGCACAAGCTCCGATGACCAAAGCATGATAAGAGCCCATGCCTCCTGGAGCAGGAATAACCATACCTAAGGCGCCCGCCACAAAAATGGTAAGTCCGGCAATCATCCCTAATTCTGCAGTTGGCGCGAAAGCCAAAGTACCCAGCCAGGTCATCAAGAAATAGCAGAACCAGATGTTGAAACTATGAAAAATAAACCAACCAGGCCTATCCAATTTCCGAATACTTTGAATTCCTTCTGCAAAGCCTTTGAGGATGTTTAGAATTTTCTGGTAAATGGCAGTTTGTCTGATTTTTTTAAAGAAGACAATAATCAATAAACCACCCACTACTCCCAGAATACCACCGATGTATATCAACCAGGAAATCCAATTACTACCAGATTCAGCTCCTTCGCCTTTGGCCCTTTCTTCCATCACAAAATTCCAAAGGGTATCAAACTCCAGGGCAAATGCCAAAGCAATAACTACAGCCAAACTGATCACATCTACAATTCGGTCGGTCACTACGGTACCCATTACTTTTTCAACGGGAATGTTTTCGTATTTTGAAAAAACGCCTGCTCGGACAATTTCGCCCATCCTTGGCAAGCCCAAATTGGCAAAGTAACCCAGCATCACCGTATGGAAAGCGTTCATCCGCTTGGGGCGATAACCCATTGGTTGTATCAACATCAACCATCGAGCTGCCCTGCTCACATTGCTGGTCACATACACCAATAGTACCATCAAAATCCAAAAATAATTGGCGCCTTTGACGTCTGTCCAGACTTTTTGTAATAAGTTGCAGTCTTCTGGTGAGATTCCATCAATTACACATTGCTCCTGATAGGCTTCATTTTGGCTCAAATAGACAAGGTATAAAATGATGGCGCCTATGCTGAAGAAGAGCAGAAACTTAAGAATATTGGAAAGCTGTTTTTTCAAATTAAATGATTGATGTTTCCCCTTTGAACAAAATCGACTTTTCACAGAATCCTCTGAAGGATTATCAAATCAACCCGATTCAAATTCGATTAAACTCATCAGGAAAGATTACCGTTGGTTTAAAACTTTTTGCCTCCTCTGAACTCATCAATGCATAAGCGATTATCAATACGATGTCACCAACCTCTACTTTTCTGGCAGCAGCGCCATTCAAACAGATGGTTCCTGAGCCTCTTTCCCCTTTAATCACATAGGTTTCCAATCGCTCGCCGTTGTTATTATTGACGACTTGTACGCGTTCCCCTTCCAGTAAATTGGCAGCATCCATTAAATCTTCATCGATGGTAATACTCCCGATGTAATTCAGATCAGCCTCTGTCACTTTCACCCGGTGGATTTTAGATTTAAACATTTGTAACATCATACTCAAAATTTTGGATTTGGTTCAATCTCCAGATTTGTGCTGTTATACCGGGAAAAATAATACACAGCGATCGAAATGAATGAATTACGCTCCATTAGTCAAACAGTTATTCATTTCCAGAGCCGTGATTTGAGGGGCAAAAATAGTTAACTTGCCTGCAAAAAAAAATGAAAGCCAAATATGACACAATTGGAATTGGATATAATGAAACCAGGAAGGCAGATCCATATTTGACTGGGAGGCTTTTACATCATTTGAATCCCCAAAAAGGGAAACAATATTTGGACATTGGATGTGGAACTGGCAACTATACGATTGCATTGAGTCATCCAGATTATAGGTTTTATGGTGTTGACCCTTCTGAAACCATGCTTGAAAAAGCGAAAGCCAAATCCAGAGCCATCATTTGGAAAAAAGGTACTGCTGAAAATATCCCGCTTAGAGATGCGGCAATGGATGGTGCAATAGCAAGTCTAACCCTGCATCACTGGAATGGTTTGAAATTGGGGTTTCAGGAATTATGTAGAGTCCTAAAGCCAATGAGAAAAATCGTAATATTCACCTCCACCCCAGGGCAAATGAAAGGATATTGGCTAAATCACTATTTTCCAAAAATGCTTCAGGATTCCATCATTCAAATGCCTGATTTGGAGAAGGTAAGAAATGCTATGCATGCAACAGGTTTTAAAATCATTCACAGGGAAAAGTATTTCATTAAAAAAGATTTACGGGATATGTTTTTGTACGTAGGAAAGCAGCAACCTGAACTTTATTTAAAAGCCAATGTTCGGCAAGGGATTTCTTCTTTTTCGAATTTGGCAAATATACACGAAGTAGAAGAAGGACTTCAGGAACTAGGTAAAGATTTAGTAAGTGGAAAGATTGAAGAAGTTATTAAGCATTTTGAGAATGAAGAGGGAGATTACCTTTTTATCGTGGCGCAAAAGTGTGAATGATCAAAAACAATTCCTCCAAATTGGCTACTGAAAACAATTTTTACCTTTATCCCAGCAATTCACATTTTTGCAAAATGCAGGAGTATCAGGGTTTTGAACCCCGCTAATCAGAACCAGAACTAAAACTTGAGAAAAATTTTCAAAATGAGAATTGCTTCCTTTAACCTTCATTTTTTTTAAAATTATAGCAAAATGAAAAAACAACTCCCAATACTTCTTGTATTCGCGGCTTTCATCATTTTTTCCTGCGGAAATCCTGAACAAACCAATCAATCCCCTCAAACACAAGATATACCTCAGCCCAAATACGACCCTAGTATCCAATTACCAGATGGTTTTAAAGCTGTGGTAGTTTCAGATAGTATAGGAATATGGGCCAGGCATATAGCAGTCAGAGAGAATGGTGATATCTACGTTCAAATGCGGAAATTAAAGGATGGATATGGGGTGACGGCTATGCGCGATACGGATGGAGATGGAAAAGCAGATGTAATAAAGCGGTTTGGGAATCACGAAGGGTCAGGGATGGCAATCGAAGGGGATTATTTGTATTGCTCTTCTCATGAAGCTGTTTTTAGATATCAACTCAATAAAGATGAACTTTTGCCAGACGAAGACAGTAGAGTGCTGATAGCGGGTGGCTTTCCTGAACAGCGACAACATCCCGATAAAACTTTTGCACTGGACGGTCAAGGCAATATCTACGTTAATGTAGGGGCTCCTTCCAATTGTTGTATGGAGGAAATGAGAACGGCTGGGTCACCAGGAATGGATCCCTGTCCACAACTCGAACGCCAAGCTGGAGTTTGGAAATTTGATGCGAATACTCCTGCACAAACTCAGACAAAGGATGGCACTCGCTTTGCTTCCGGTATTCGCAATGCTATTGCCATAGAGTGGAATCATCAAACAAACAGCTTGTTTGTTCTGCAACATGGGCGTGATCAGTTGAGTCAATTTTTTCCTGATATGTACAATGACGAGCAAAACGCAGAGTTGCCAGCAGAAGAGTTTTTTGAATTAAAGGAAGGAGACTTTTGTGGTTGGCCTTATTGTTTTTATGACCAATTTCAAAGCAAGAAAATACTTTGTCCTGAGTATGGAGGAGATGGGAAAACGGTAGGTCGTTGTTCAGATGCGATACAACCCATTGTCGCATTTCCAGGTCACATTGCCCCGAATGATTTGGTCTTCTATGATGCTGAGCAATTTCCTGAACAATATAAAAATGGAGCTTTTATTGCCTTTCATGGCTCCTGGAACAGGGCTCCGCTTCCTCAAAAAGGATTTTCTGTAGCATTCGTTCCATTTCAAGATGGCAAAGTGTCGGGAGATTGGGAAATATTTGCGGAAGGATTTGGAGGGTCAGACAATATTGCTTCCCCCAGGGACGCTAAACACCGCCCTACAGGTTTGACTCTTGGACCAGATGGTTCTTTATACATCACAGACTCCAGAAAAGGGAAAATTTGGAAAATTGTATACGAAGGGGAAATATAAAAAACAGGACACCACCAAAAGTAGGGGGATATAAAGGCTAATATCAATGAGCTTAAAGTTCAAGCACAAAAAGGTAGAGCAGCTTAAGGGATTGACAACAACTCATCAAATGAGAAGCTTTTGGAGCAGCTTGGGAAAGTGTTAAAATGAATGGGTCGGATTATTACGCCACCAAAGATAAAAAGTTTAAACAGAATCGAAATATATTTTCAGACAATTTTTCGAATTCATATTTGCACCGTTTTCCATTTCCCTCTTCTAAACATCAATACTAGTATTACTGCCATTAGGCCTTCAGCTGCTGCAATCGCCCAAAAGACTCCCGAAGGTCCCCATTCTAAGGTTTTTGCAAGAAAATAACCCAGTGGAATCTCCGTAAGCCAAAAGCAAATGATGTTAATCACTGTAGGCGTTCTGGTATCACCAGCACCGTTAAATGATTGGCTTATAATCATAGCAGGAGCATAAAAAATGTAGCCAATACAAAAGATTCTCAAGCCCAAGGTAGCTGCTTCCACCACTTCCAGGTCCTGAGAAAACAGAGAAACTACCGGTTTTGAAAAAATAAATAAAATAATTCCTACTAAAGTCAGAAAAGCAGTATTCAACCAGCATGTCCGCCAAACTGATTTCTCCGCTCTTTCTGGTTGTTTGGCGCCAAGATTTTGTCCTACCAGGGTAGCAGCTGCATTTGCCATCCCCCAACTAGGCAATATGGTAAATATCAGTATGCGAATGGCAATGGTATATCCTGCAATCGCGGCATCTCCAAACTCAGCAATAATTTTCACCATAAATATCCAACTAGCCGAGGCAATAATCATCTGACCTGCCCCCGTAGAGGCAACGTCTGCCAATTTTTTGATGGTTTCCCAAACTACGACACAATGTTTTCGAGCGATTTTTATGACGCTTTTACCATTCCACAAAATATAACATTGATAAGCTACCCCAACGCCTCTACCAATGGTGGTAGCCACAGCAGCGCCCATCACCCCCAACTCGGGGAAAAAACCAATTCCGAAGATGAATAATGGATCAAGGATTATGTTTAGTCCATTTGCAATCCATAGTACCCGCATTGCAATGGACGCATCTCCCGCACCTCTAAAAATGCCGTTTAGAATAAAAATCAGCATAATGACTATATTCGATCCAAATAGCACTTTTGTGTACCCTACTCCAGATGCAATCAGCTCCTCACTGCCCCCCATCAACCTCAATACATCTTCGGCAAAAATGAACCCAGCCACCCCTAGTGAAATTGAAACCACCACTGCCATCACAATAGCCTGAAATGCCGCAGAGGCAGCCTTTTCGGGCTCGTTTTCTCCAATCCGACGCGATACCATTGCCGTTGCTGCCATTGCCATACCCATTGCAAGGGAATAAACAATCGTAATCACAGACTCGGTCAATCCAACTGTAGCCACAGCTTCTTTGCTTACCATGCCTACAAAGTAAATATCCACAATAGCAAACAAACTCTCCATCACCATTTCCAGAATCATAGGAATGGACAGCAAGATTATTGCACGATTAATACTACCAGAAGTGAAGTTTTTTTCTTCGCCACTAAGGGCAATTCGAATGGTTTCGAGAATTTTCTTCATGTCGGGTGCTTAGGAATGGCTGGTAAAGATAGAATTTAAATCAATAGCTATTTGAACACTGTAAATGTTCAAAATAGTTCAATATGGCTCAAAATTGTAGGAAAAGAATTATTAACATTCTGGAACCAGTTGGAACAATGGTACCAACCATTATATCCTTTCCAGCAATTCCACTTTCACTACATCTTCAATATCATCAAAATGGACAAAAAACTGGAAATCTCCCGCAGCCCAGGGTCCCAATTCATAAGGTGGATAATAAAAACCGATCCCTCCTCCAGTGAGAAAGAAGTTGGTTGTGACTGGTATTTGATCCACATCTACAATATCCAGGATACTTTGATCAGATTGCAAATCGTATTTTCTTCTAAGCGCATTGTTTAGAGAAAGGGTTAGGGTCTTTTCATAATTATCCTTAAAAACATCAGTGAGTGTAATTCGGCTATTGGTTTTTAAATCGAAATTAAAATACTGAGTCGTAAACATGCCATGGGCGCCACCTTCATACATGTAATAATTCGCTCCCAATACCAAAACAGAATCCTCATTCCATACTACAAACATATCCAGGTTGTTATCATAATTTGGGATATGTGCACCATCTACTTGTAAAAAATCATTGACCATTTCTACATATTCAGCAAAATAATCCGCTTTCATTTCTTCAAACAATTCAGCCGGTGTATTGGATTCATAGCCACGTAAGTCGTCCGTTTCTGCCAATATTTTCAAGATTTCTTCACGTAAAAATTGATTATCTTCTTTTGGCCATAATGCTCCGATTGAGTACGTAACTCCAGGGCCAGTTTGTTTTGTTGAATCTGCAAATTGATGGGCTTTCCAACTTTGAAAGGAAAGAGGAATGGTGCCTTCCGGATAGCTCGTTCTTAAACTAAATGGCAGTGAAAATTGACGCAGTCCATTCTGCCAATCCCCCTTAAAGGAAAAAGGTGTTTCAAAATTGCCAATGAAACTATTGACTACATCATCTGACGACCATTCATTCATTTTGAGCACATTAGCAGAATCCAGGGGTTCATGGTACAAATTGATTGGCTCCATGTATTTGTCATAGAAGTAAATCCCGGAATACGATTCAGTTGACTCATACTCGGCAGGGTTTTCGTTTATCCGATGAATCAAATTCATTGTTATGGGAATCTCCTTAATGGTGCCCTTCAGGTGAAAATAATGTTCTTTTGATTCCAATGGCTTTTCCGAAGCATTTCCATTATTAAGATCGTTTTCAGTTTTATCTCCTTTACAATTGCTAAAAAAAGAGGTAACGAGAAGGAAGAAAAGTATTCGTTTCATCAGAGGCATGGTGAAAATAATTTGAGGATTTGAAAATCAGAATCGAGGATTTCAATTAGTATGGAACCACTTCAAAGAAAAGAAAAAAAATTGGTTCGTACATTTGAGTCTTTAGAGTATGTTTAAAAATTTTACAAACTGTGCCAAAGGCATCCCTTCGGGAAAAATCAAGAGCTTATGATTCTGGCGAAAAATTAATGAGGAAGTTTATCGGGATAAATGATTGAATTAATTTGTCCGAAGGACTCCTTTGGAGAAGCCAGGTTCATAAGATATTGGTTTTCAGGCGGGAAAAATTTAAATATAGTCTTAATTAAACATTCGATATGCAATTTATCCCAGAATTAATTATTGACGAGGTAGCTCAAAATATAGGCACATTAAATGGCCAAGTAGACGTTTTGTTAAAAGAACTTAAAACGCATCAACCTGCAATCCTTGCCTATTTGACTTCAGAATCTTTTTTGGTACTCACAGAAAGTGAAAAAGACTACATGCTCTACCTTGCCCTGGTAATATGGAAATCAATCGAACGATTGGAGCCCTCCCAAACAAAGATCACTCAAAAACAGATTGCAGAAAATGAGGAAGACAATTGGGAAAGGCTAAATGAAAGTGTCTCCAAGCAATTTAGGGATAGGCTGGATGTCTTTTTTAAAGACACCACTCAAGAAGACTTATTGGCTTTTGTAGAGGATTCATTGACCTTGGCAGAAGAGGATGAAAAGGATCCTGAACTACCCCTCACAAAAGAAGGTAGGGAACCCATTTTTATAGCCTTGAAGACGGTTATTGATTGTTTAACCTAGCACCGATAACACAAACTTATTTAGATTCAATTAATAAATCAGAAATAGACCGAAGCAGGGTTCTGCCCAGGGCTGTTAAGTTCTATGCTAATAAAGTTAAAAGTCAAAATGATAAATGTAAAAGTTCACATTTTCTAAGAATTTCGTTATCAGGTCTTTATGAATGCCCATACTTTTAAATTTATCATTTTACATTTTACATTTTGACTTTCAATAATAGAACTTAACAGCCCTAGGGTTCTGCCTAGCCGTGCAGCATGAGCATACAAGTGGGCACGGCTAAGGAGAGTCGTGCTACGATTACCGAAATATCCTATCAGTTTGTCCAGTTTAAAATCCTTTAGGTTTGTACTTTTGAATTGAATCTTAGTATTGCTACTAACTCCGGCATAAATGCCTTAAAACCAGTCAGGCTGCTCCAAAGGAAGTCCCTCAGGGAAAGCCTGGTCTATCGGTTTTACATTCCAGTATTTTCAAATAGCTCATCCAAGTATCCTTCTCTTGTGGTAAAGCGGTAATTGTCCCTACAACTTCCAGTTCCGCTTCTCATAATACTTTGACAAGTACCATTTGCATTGGTCGCTTCAGAATGCCCTCTAAAAAGAGAGCAGTGTCCCAATTCATGAAAAATGACCATTTCACGGAAGAGATCGCTCGCCTGGTTCCAAAAGGTTTGATCGATCACAATATGCCCGGGCGTGTGAGAGCCATAAGAGCAGGAGCCTGCGACGCCATCTTCCGAAATCTCCCTGATTTCCGCTGAAATATTTTGGGCATTTAAATCTACAACGTACCCTCTTTCTAATCCTTCTTCCTCAAATCTTTGGAAATATTCCCACATGGATGCAGGAACATTGGTATAGGATTGAACTCCATCAATTACTTGATTGTCGACTAAATCAGCATCCTTTTGACAGGATTGAATTGTGAAAAATGAACATACAATTAACAATAAAAAACAGCTGCAATTTTTCATGTTTAGTGGTTTTATTTGAGAGTATGTTTAAAAGGATTTGTGATTGCTAACTCGTCAGGAAGAGGGAATTAAGGGCTATTGGGAAAATTTGAATAGTGAAACGATTGAACACACCCATTTTCGTATAAATGCACATCAAAAATGTCAATTGACTTGCTAATTGGAAAGATTACCTTTAGGTTAGGCCTTACTTTACAAGCGGCTGCTTAGTTTTCAGCATCTAGGAAAAAACTCTTCTGGTTCAAAAAATACATTTGTTTTATGCAACATGTCCTTTTGACCACATTACTCCTTTTATCCTCATTTCGTTTAAATGCACAATTGCTTCACCTAAGCGATGCCAACAATATATACAGACTCAACCTGAATACCTGTATAATGGAAACAGTGGTGGAAGTTTCCGATCCTGTGCACATCAATGACATCGCCTTTCATCCCAATGACAACCTTTACGGCATTTCAAGTGACGGAAAATTATTTGAAATAGATACTTTGAGCGGAACCATCCAGGTAGTACATTTTTTCGAAGCGCCCAATCAGGCATTTAAAGCATTGACCACAGATGCAGAAGGAATTTTTTATACTTCTGGTAGCCAAAACGTTTTGTTTGCTTATGACTTAATCAATGATGTAGAAACAGATTTTGGGGTTATCGAATTCGGTGCAGCAGGGGATATGAGTTTTTATAAAGGCGAATTATATATGAGTACCAAAGGGCCGATGGCACAAATCAATTTGAATAATCTGGATAGTAGTTTCGCAAGCCACGACTTTCCAGTCATGAATGATTTTACGGGGCTGGTTACGGTTCCAATAAATTGTTCTGAATCAAGCATTTATGGAATCGAAAGCCGCCTGGGTGAATCTGGTATTTATTTGTTGGACTTTAATTTTGAAACAGCCCAGGAAGTTTGCACAGTAAACTTCACTTTAACAGGCGCAGCAGCTTCCACAGAATTTTTGTCTTCTTTTGGCTTGAAAATCAGGGATTTTTTGATAGCACCTGTGACTTGTGGTGCCAGCAATGGGTCAATTGAAGTAATCATTGATGGGGGTTTGGGGCAAGTTTTTTATGCTTTGGACAATGCGACTCCCATCCTTCAAAATCGTTTTGAAAATCTACAAAGCGGAGCCTATCAGATCAATATTACAGATGATTGGGGCTGTGAGATTTTCGAAACCGTAGAAGTGCCTTTATTGAAATGCCCGGTGTTTATCCCCAATATTTTTTCACCCAATAATGACGGATTCAACGATGTATTTCGAGTTTATACACCGGATGTTTCCAAAGCTACAGTATTGTCCTTTCAGGTATTCAACCGGTGGGGAGCTTTACTTTATGAAGATTTTAATTTCCCTATCGTTTCGTCTTCCAATTGGTGGGATGGGACCTACGAGGGAGAATCATTGGATAGAGGAGTTTTTGTTTACCTCATTGAGATTGAGTTTGAGAATGGGGAGAGGGAGTTGTTTCAAGGGGAATTCATTTCAATTTATTAAACATAATGTTCATTCAACAACTCCAATAACTTCTGCTCTGACAACCTTTTCTGTAAATGCCCCTCATAAGCAAAGCCAATAGAACCTGTTTCTTCCGAAACTATAAACGAAGCAACATTGGAGCGTTCAGTAATACCCACAGCAGCGCGATGACGCAAGCCTGCATTTTTTGGTAAGGAGGGGCTTTCTGACACGGGTAATACACAACTGGCAGCCAATATCTTGTGGTTGTCTATCACTACAGCACCATCATGTAATGGACTTTCTTTCTGAAAAATACTTTGCAGCAGTTGTTGACTCAATTCAGCATTGACGGGTACTCCAGAATGACTGATATTGTCTAAATCTATATTTTTGGATAGTACCACCAATGCGCCCAGCTTTTCCTTACTCAACCGCAACAAGGCAGATTTGATTTCCTGAATACTATTTTGCTTTTTCTCTAAATCCTCAAAATTTCGATCTATCCAATTCCCAAAAAAAGTAGAGCGCTGTGACAGGGTAGTTTTGCCAATCAATAATAAGAACCTTCGAACTTCAGGCTGAAAAATAATTATAATAACTATCACCCCTACATTCACAAATTGCTTCAAAATTTCGGAGAGTAAATCCATTTTCAAAACACCCACCAACCAATAAATTACATACAATAAAACGACACCAATAAAGATATTAAAAGCGATACTGCCCTTTAAAAGCCGATACAAGCGATAAATCAAATACCCTACAATCAGGATGTCAATGATATCCCAAATGCGAATTGGTAGAAAGCCTATTTCGAATAAAAAAATCATGTGCTTGATTGACAGTATCCAGTTACCTTTTTGCCCTTGTGGGGCAGGGGTGATTGGTTCTAATTTAAACTGTTTTTAATCAAAATTTAAATGAAAATAAAAATGAAAAAGCCAAATATTCATAAAACCATAGGGGAATTTTTGATTTTTATTTCATTATTTAAAAATCAAGTAGAATTTTGTACCCCTGCCTTTTGGAGTTATCTGTTCTGATTATTTCAGAAAAAAGTTGAAGGACAAAAGAAAGGAATTTTCCCAAGGAAAGAAAAAAGAATAGCAAAGCCACAAAAAAACCGACAACCCCATCCCAAAAGGAGTCCTTCCCAAAGGGATTCTTTGAATTGGACAAGGGGCAAGTTGCCAACCGCCCACTGACAACTGATAACCGAATATCACTCCATCAATCCCCAAACACAATTGCCCTCCATATCGTAATATCCAATTTTATCGCCTTGCTCTACACGGAACAGCCCTTCGCCTGCATAGCTAATGTATTCATAATCAGGATGGATAATCAGTTCTCCCTGTAAATTGGTTAGACCGTTAAAACCCTTAATATGTACTTTGGCATAACCGTCTTCGAATTGGTCTATTTTATCGTATTTCGGTGGAATGATTTCAATCCCTTTTTGATTGATAATGCCCCAACGACCATTCTCTTTCACAACTGCCACCCCATTTTCAAATTTTCCTGCGTTTTGATACATGCCATCGTAAATTTGGGCTTGTTCAGTGATGTAATAGTATTGAGAGCTATCCCCCAATACCAAGCCTCGTCCCTCTGTAAATATTAACATGCGATTGATACTTGGTTCTATCAGGATATTCCCATTTTTATCGATCAACCCTCCTTTTTGATTGCCTTTAAAAACGACGGCCTTTCCACCATCAAAGTCCATACAACGAGAAAATTCTGGTTCAATGACCACTTTCCCTCGTTTGTTGATATACCCACATTTGCCATCAATTTTCACAAAAGCCATTCCTTCAGAAAAATCGCCTGCGCTGCTGTATTTTCCAGAAATTTTCATATCTCCATTGGTATTGATAAAGCCGTATGTATGCTTTTGTTTAACTCTTGCCAAACCCTCTTTAAAAGGAAAGATTTCGCGAAAATGATGACTGGTAATAATTTCACCACTAAGATTGATTAAACCAAATCTTGAACCAGTACCATAGGCAACAATGGCCAAACCATGTCTATCAAAAGAAGAAATAGAGAAAAACCTGGGGCGAACGATGTAATTGCCATCGAGATCAATCATTCCCATGCGTGGATATTCTCCCTGGTATTCAGAAATTCTTGCCAATCCTCTATCAAAGTCGAATGCTTCTGTAAATTTTGGTTCAATCACCCATGCACCCGAATAATCTATGTATCCATAGGGTTCAGACCCTTTTTTAGCAAAGGCTTTACCGTTGTTGAAACTGCCCGCTCTGAAAAATTTAAAATCTATTTCGACATTTCCTTGTTTGTCAATATAGCCCCATTTAGAACCTACTTTCACTGCCGCCCTACCCTCACTGAAATTTCTCACTTGTTTGAAACGACATGGTATAACCTCCAATCCACTGGCATTCGCAAAACCCCACATACCATTTCGCATCACTGCCAACCTTCCTTCACTAAAAGAACCAATGTCATCATACTTTAGATTTACAGTCAATTGACCCAATGTGTCTATCAACCCATATTTTTCATCTTTCTGATAAATTCTAATGATTTGATTGTCGGTATTTTCCAGGAAACTAACGCCATCATATCTACAGGGAAGCAAATTTTCTCCAGAAATACTCACCATCCCCCATTTCCCTTCGCATTCCACGATACCTACTTCATTTACAAAATCCTGTGCGAATGAATAACCTGGAGGCACCATAACAATTCCTGCCGTATCCAAATAACCCCATTCACAATTTTCACAGGTCAATTTGCCCAAAGACTCAATTTCCTGGTCAAATTGAGTGTAGTCACGCAATACTACTGGCACTTTCATTTGCCTCAAATAATTGTGTAAAAAGCCCAAATGCTTGGTGCGAATATCCAGACTTGCAGAGAGTCTGCCTTTTTTACTCATCCTTGCCATTCCGTTGTGAAATTCCCCAATAAAAGCATAATCCTTCTGAACAACTTTTCCGATCCGGTTTATCAATCCATGCCTGCCATTGATAAATACACAACGTGCCGCTGGATACCCCTTTTCAAAATCCGTCAATCTAAAATCCACCAAATCAACTTCCTTCACCAGAAGTCCAACTTTGTTATTCACCAAGCCATAAGCCATTTCGAAGCGGTAGGAAGTACGTCCAAAGTCATAATAATCTCTAACTTCAATGCCGACCATGGTCAAGCCCATATCCCGAAGTACTCTGATTTCATCAAATGTAGGTTCGATCTGAACACTGCCATCTGTCAACTTACGCAAACCCCACTTGTCATCTTGTGGAGAATAAAACCACTCAAAATCATCCAACTCGTACTGGCTCTGCACTTGCATATCTGGATTCCAATTCGGCAAAGCCTTGGCAGCTCCTATTTTTATGGTAATATGCTTTTTATAACTTCCTTCTTCCAACATTTGACCGTCTTCCTCAGCTCTGAAAACTGTTAATTGCTTCCCATTGAAAGCATTGGCTTTTTTATCCTTCAATTCTATTCTATCAAAATCTGGGGCGACAACGACTTCTCCTTTGAAATTGGCAATACCCATCTTTCGATTGCGAATGACTACGCAGTAGCTGCCTTTCATGGGAGAAATATAATCAAAGTCAAAAGGAATAATGACTTGATTTTCAATGTCTACAATACCCCATCTACCATTGAGATTGACCCGAAAAAAGTTTTCAGAATAAGTTTGTATCTCATTAAAGTTGACGGGAAGGATCATATTGCCTTCATCATCTATCAAACCTAGTTTTCGCATTTGCTTGCAGATGACATACCGATTGGTCAATGGATAATACGCATTAAATTGACCGCCTGTAATAACCTGATTGTTTTTGAGAGAAAAAAGGTAAGTCTTCTGGTCTGCAACTAACTTTAGAAAATCATCCGATATTTTTGAAAAGCGCTGATATATTGTTGCCAAAACCGGTGTTCCACTTCTATCTACTGCCCCCCATTTCTTTTCAGATTTGTAGAAAAACAAGTTTTCATTAAAGATATTGATTTCCGTAGCTTTTGGTTCAATGACCTCCATTCCATCTTTCATCATCAATCCAAAAAGTTCATCCTTTTTTGTCAAAAAATAATCCTGCTTTAAAATTGAAATATTGTCGAACCTAGGCTCAGCGATTAAAATTCCATTGACATCTACCAAGCCCCATTTTTGATTTCTTGTATATGCCAAATAATTTTTACTCAAAGCTTTCACACGTTCGTAACCTGGTTTTAAAACCACTTTCCCATTCAGGTTGATGACCATCCATTGGTTATTGGTCATCACCGCAATCAAGGTAGAATCCAATACTTTTAAATCATCAAACCTGGGTTGGACGACTTCTTCCCCACTTTGGTTCAGCATCCCGACATGCCCTTCCCGTTGCATTACTGCATATCCAAAACGCTTAAATTCACCAATGGCATCGTATTTAGGCTTCAACACAATTTCGCCATCTGCATTCATCAAGCCCCACTTTTTGTCCATTTTAATAGGGAAATATTGTTGGGCAGATAAGCCAACAACGGAAAGGAGCAAAAGAGAAAGTAACCTGAACCTTAGCATAAAGAGAATTTTCGAGTAATGGATTCGAGAGAAAAAGTTACAATTTTAATAACGTTGGAGGAAAAATTTATTATTTAGAGAAAAAATTTCCCTAAAGAATAATGAAAGACAAAGTGAAAGTTACAGAATTCAAAAGCAAAAAGAATAAGAAATATTGGAGAACCAGGCTACATTTTTCCAGCTTTTCACATGGCTTTCTGGACTTTGGCAAATGCCTTATCCAATAAATCCAGTGCCTCTCCAATATGTTCCTCCTTTGCTGTCATCGGTGGCGAAATTCGAATTACATTGCCATACATACCACCTTTGCCAATTAGTAGTCCCAGCTCCCTGGTTGCTTCAAAAAGATGTTTGGTGGCTTCGGTGGATGGCTCCTTACTTTCGCGATCTTTGACCAACTCCAGTCCCTGCATCATACCCATACCTCGGACATCACCAATGACGGGATACTTTTCCTGTAATTTTTCCAAACCTGCTCTGAATACCTTTCCAATTTTTGCTACATATTGAGGGGGCGCCTCTTTTTCCAATACTTCAATGGTGGCATTAGAAGCCGCACAGGAAACCGGATTACCTCCAAAAGTACTGATGGTCAAACCTCCTCCACGGGTGCTTTCCGCGATTTCTCGTGTCGTAATGGTATTGGCTAATGGGAATCCATTGGCAATACTTTTAGCCATGGTCATGATGTCTGGTTCCACGCCCCAATGCTCTATCCCAAACCATTTATCGCCGGTACGTCCAAAGCCGGTCTGAACTTCATCGGCAATAAACAATCCGCCATAATGCTTAACAATATCCTGCACAATTTTGAAGTATTCCGGTGGAGGTGTAATGAATCCCCCTACCCCTTGTATAGGTTCGGCGATAAATGCTGCAATTCTCCCGGAAGTTGTCGTTTTGATGGCATCTTCGATATCATTGGCACAAGCCACTCCACAACCTGGATAGGTCATTTTTAAAGGACATCGAAAGCAGTAAGGATTCAATGCATGTTTGATACCCAGAATATGGGTTCCCCCTCCACGCCAGGGGGACTGCCCGGTCAAGCTCATTCCTATAGCCGAACGCCCACTGTAGCCATGTCGAAGCGCAATGATTTCCTGTCTACCTGTATTTTGTTTAGCTAAAAACACCGCGGTCTCATCCGCATCTGTTCCCGAAGGAGTGAAATAGGAAACTTCCAGTTTTCCAGGTGCAAGGCGCGCCATTCTTTCCGCCAAATTGACATGCTGCTCATTAGGGTACAAAGTAGAAGAGTGAATCAAATTTTCCGTTTGTTCCTTCACTGCTTGCACTACTTCCGGGCGATTGTGCCCAACAGCAGTTGTCAATATCCCTCCAAAGAAATCGAGGTATTTTTTGCCGGTGACATCCCAGACGTACATGCCTTCACCACGCTCTAGTGGGAGTGGCTCTGTGTAATACAAAAGGTGGTTGGGCCAAAGGTATTTTTTTTGTTTTTCGAGGATTTGGTCTTTTTTGTTGGTAGTAGCTGTTTCGCTGCTCATATCAATATTGGATTTTTAATGGGATTCAAGGAAAATAATTCGTTGGCGAATTATTTTCCTTGAATCCCATTAAATTAAATTTTATCTAGGTTGTCCAATCCACCCAAGCTTCCGGATTCCACTTAGTGGTCGTCTTTTTCAATTTCGTCCAAAAGTGAATGGAGCTCTTTCCAGTAATGTCTCCAACGCCAAACCTAGACTCATTCCATCCGCCAAAAGGAAAAGGTTCGCGTGGTACAGGCACCCCAATATTCACACCCACCATGCCCGCACTAACTTTTTCTATCACGTATTTCGCCAGGCCACCACTTTGGGTAAACACAGAGGAAGCATTGCCATAATTGGAGCTATTTTCAATTCGGATGGCCTCATCGATATCATCCGTACGCATAATTGCCAAAACGGGGCCAAAGACCTCCTCTTTGGCGATTTTCATATCTGGTGTCACATAATCAATGACGGTCGGACCAACATAGAATCCACCTTCATGTCCAGCTACGGAAGCATTTCTGCCATCGACCAAAACCTTTGCACCTGCAGCTTCCGCTTCATCGATGTATCGCTCAATTCGTTCTTTGGCTTCTTTGCTGATGACAGAACCAAGGTTTTCGCCAGGTATGATCTTCCTGGATTCTTCACAAATCTGGTTGATGATGTGTTCAACCTGTCCTACAGCGACCATTGCAGAAGCTGCCATACATCGTTGACCAGCACAGCCTGACATGGAAGCCGCGATATTAGCCGCAGAGATATCCGGATTGGCATCAGAAAGTACAATTAAATGATTTTTGGCTCCGCCCAGGCAGAGACACCTTTTGAGATTGGAAGTAGCTCTTTTGTAGACAATCTTGGCAACCCGTGTCGAGCCCACAAAAGAAACAGCTGCAATTTCCGGATGGTCACAAATGGCTTCCACGATTTCCTTGTCACCATTCACAATATTAAAAACCCCATCTGGCAAGCCCGCTTCTTTCAATAAATCTGCAATTCTTTGAGCACTCAATGGCACCAATTCCGAAGGTTTCAAAATCATGCAATTGCCCAAAGACAATGCATTCGGAATGGTCCAAAGCGGTACCATAAATGGGAAATTAAAGGGTGAGATGGAAGCTACAATTCCCAAAGGGGCATGGGAAGTTCTACATTCTACGCCTTTACTTACTTCCTGTATTTCATCGCTGATGATTTGAGGCAAGGAACAGGCAAACTCGGACAATTCCATGCCTTTCATGACTTCAGCACGCGCCTCTCCGATGGTTTTGCCATTTTCGATATGTACCAATTCAGCCAGCTCTTCCATGTTTTCTTCCAGCAGTTGCCGAAACTTAAAAAAGATCTGTACTCTTTCTTTTACAGTTTGATCAGACCAACCTGGCAAGGCTCTTTGAGCCGCTTTTACGGCTTCATCCAAGGTATTTTTCTCGGAAAGCGGGACTTTGGAAATGGTGGCTCCGGTCAAAGGGCTGATGACCTCCATACAACGATGTCCAACATCCTGGTATTTGCCTTCTATATAATTTCGCGCTTCTGCGTAGGCAGTCGTTACATTCATAATTTGATTTTTTTGATTTTATACGAGCATGGCAACAAAAGGTTCCTATACAGCATCATCCCGTATTTTGGCAATAAAAACTCTTTCGTTTACCTTCTTTACTTAATCTATTGATAATCAACTTTTTGTGGGGTGCGCGTTGCGGGTATGACTAACCCGCAACGCGCACCCCGCAACAAAGACACATTACATAGTGAGTTGAAATTCAATGATTTAAGAAACAATTAAAAAATACGGGATGATGCTACTTTTCAGATTAAAGGTAATTTTTGAAGACAGATTTACCAAATTTCCAAAATTTGGTAAATCTTCGCCCTCCAAATTAATCATTAGGCAATCTACAACCCGGTAAGGGTAACCGACAACCGAAACCATGCTCAAAATTGGCTACGATGCAAAAAGGCTTTTTAATAATTTCACTGGACTGGGAAATTATAGCCGAACGCTATTAAGCAATTTGAGTCAATATTTTCCCGATAATGAATACCACTTATATACTCCAAAAATCCAACAAAATTCAAGAACCGAGCCCTTTTTGGAAAAGGGATCCTTTAAAATTCATTTACCCGAAAACAAATTTGGAAAAAACCTTTGGCGATTGTCAGGGATGAAGCAACATTGGGTAGATGATGGCATTTTCCTCTTCCACGGTCTTAGTCATGAATTGCCCATAGGTATCCAAGGTTCAAAAGTCAAAAGTATCGTCACCATCCACGATTTGGCATTTCGCCAATTCCCTGATTTTTTCCCAATCTTTGATAGAAATATTTACAATAAAAAATTTAAGTATGCCTGTAAACACGCAGATGTGATAATTGCAATTAGCGAGAGTACTAAGAAGGATATTATTCGCTTTTATGATATTCATGAATACAAAATTAAAGTCATTTATCAAACTTGTGATGACACATTTCAAAACACCACCCATCCATCTACAGCATTCAAAATTTCACTTCCAAAGGACTATTTACTTTATGTGGGGTCAATAAATGAGCGAAAAAATTTATTGGGCTGTGTGAAGGCGCTGGAACTATTGCCAAATGATTTGAGATTGCCCCTGGTTGTTTTTGGAAGGGGGAAAAAATATGAACAAAAAGTTAGAGCATATATTGCTAACAAAGGATTGGAAAAATGGGTGCTTTTTTACCCAAATGTTCATTTTGAAGAATTGAAAATCCTGTATCAAAATGCCAGGCTCCTACTCTACCCTTCTTTTTATGAAGGTTTTGGTTTGCCGATTATTGAATCTCTTTTTTGTAAAACCCCGGTCATTACCTCCAAGGTCTCTTCCCTGCCAGAAGCAGGAGGAGCAGGAGCTTATTATGTAAATCCAGAAAATTTTGAAGAAATTGCTTTTGGTATTGAAAAATGTTTAGGTGATGAAGATTATTATCAGAAGTTGAGTTCAGAAGGGTACGCACATGTTCAAAAATTTGGAGCAAAGAAAGTAACGGGCGAAGTAATGGATTTATATCATAGTCTTTAAAAGCTGTATGCAGATGATTATAAAGAAATTAAAAAATTGGTTGAATGCAACAGGGGTAAAGCTTAACATAACTTCAGATAAATCAATTCAAAATAATGCTCCTTCCATTGCTTCTGCCTTTGTCAAAAATAACCAGATAGAATCCTTATCTCTGAGATACCTGAATTTGGCAGAGCTTCCTGAATGTATATTTCAATTTGAACACCTAAAATCAATCGATCTCACTGGCAACGAGCTCAATCATTTATCTGATTCAATAGGAGAACTCCAAAACCTAAATAAGCTCTACCTGGATCACAATCAATTAACCAGTTTACCTTCCAATATTTCACAATTGGGGCAACTGGAAATCCTTCATTTAGACTTCAATCAGCTCAAAACCCTTCCAGAAAATATTGGGCAATTGCAAAATCTAAGGCAATTGCACACTCACAAAAACCAACTAAATTCATTGCCAGCATCTTTTTGGGAAATGAACAAACTCGAAATTTTAGTCCTCGGTTCCAATCCTTTAAAAAACCTTTCACAAAATATCGGCAACCTGACCAAGCTAAAGGAATTGTACATCCATGACATGGGATTGACGAATGTACCTGAAAGTATTGGCAACCTGACTAATTTACAAACTTTGGATCTGGGACATAATGAATTGGAAGTCCTGCCCGAAAGCATGGGTAAGCTACAGAACCTGACGCATTTTCTCTATTTAAGCGACAATCAACTCAGTACCCTACCCCCTTCTATGGGCAATTTGAAGAAACTCAAATACCTGGGATTGACACATAATCGTTTTGGAGAACTACCTGAGGTAATTGGTGAAATGGAAAACCTAAAAGAGTTGAGATTGTACAATAATCAGTTAAAAACACTACCAAATTCGATAGGAAGGCTACAAAAACTTGAAGCAATTTATTTAAGGGATAATCAATTGAATACGCTTCCATCTTCCTTTTACAATCTCAAAAACCTTCGGCATCTTGATTTGCGAAACAATCGCCTTCATGAGATCCCTGAATCCATTCATCAATTAGCAAATTTGGAGCAAATAGACTTAAGGGCAAATCGCATCATTTCTATACCTAAAAGTATCCATCAACTTAAAAATTTGAAAAAATTGGATTTGAGGTGGAATAAAATCCGAAACCTCGAAGCAATCTTGCCAACCCTAAATGTTAAGACGGTACTCTTTTAAAATGAACATTTGCCTCAACCGTTTTCTTTGAGCATTTAAGCCTCGATCAATCAATTCAAAATCCTGACTTATTCAAATATCAAGTTTTTAAAAGCCATATTCCTTTTCTAATTTACTTTCATTTAATGAAATTAAGAACCTGACAAAAAGTTACTTTTTTGAAAGTGTAACATTATTCAATCAACTAAGCGTATGTTTAAAAATTTAAACATACGCAAAACCAAATCTTGAAAACTACCATTTTTGATTTTAAGACGTAGCAACCATTTTGGTTGTGTAATAAAATGTATAGCGAGGTGTTCGCCTCATCTTAGGATGGGTCGAGATATTCACCATACATTTTGTTACACCTCTACCATATCAAATTCTATCTTATGTAAATGTAACAGTGAAATCATCTTAATACAAAGCGAGCGAAATTCTTAATTCTCAAAAATAAATTGGACATGAAGGCACGACATTCAATCTTCCTTGTGGGGCTATTGCTATGCTTCCACATTACAAAATCACACGCATTCTCAATTACGGACTCTCTTTCGTTTACTGCAGTTTTATTGGAATTAAAAACAGAAATGGAACAGAGACAAAGCCATTTCACAAAACAAATGGAGGTTTTGGAGATTCGGTTGTTTGAGCTCAATCAAATTTTGAAAAACGAAAAGGCTACAGACCGACAATTGATTGCTGCATTATTAGAAAAAAATGCAATCAGCGAACAAATAACAATGACCGAACGGGCTTTCCAAATTGGTTTGGATAAGACCAGATATCGCAAAGGACTGGATTTATTAAAATTGATGTATGAAAAGATCTTAGGCTTGGATCATCATTTTCATTCCCTGCAGACCTGGAATAGCATCTCACAATTGTCTAACCCAAATGCCTATTCGGAATTTCAAAAAACCTCAGAAGTATTGAGTAGTCGCCTCAGCAAGAAGAATGCAATGCAAATGCCTCCCATCATGCAGACCAATCCATTTCTGTCGGCTTCATTCACATTGATTGCATCTATCCTGGGTGTAGAAGAACAAAAGCAAAAAGAAGAGGATTTGGAAAAAATTGCCTGCATTCTGGATTTTACAGTGCGCATGAATGCCGATTTGAATACGATTTATTACGAAACGGAATTTTTAAAAGAAGGCAATGAAAGTTTGAAGGAGGCATGTGATCGATTGTTTAAGGATTACAGTAAAATTATTGGTTATACGACGCCTTTAGAAGAATGTAGGAAAGAAGATGATTGGGAAACGGTATATGTGATGTTGGATGATTATATCCTGGAATTGGAGACTTTAAATACGCAAGGGCAGAGTGATTTGTTGGCTTCCCGAAAATTTGCACGTGGCGTCGCCAATTTGGAATTTTCTGTTGATCGATTGCTTCAATTTCTAAATGAATACTCCAATTTCGTTTCTCAAGGTGAGAAATACTACCTCAAATTTGAAGTCATTGCCTCTAATTACCAGAATGAAGAAAACTGTTTGGAGCAATTGCCTCATCAGTTTGCCACACTAAAACAAGAGATAAAATTTTCAATAGAAAAGTTTCGGGATGCTTACTTCGTAGCTGAATTGAAAGGTTCAAAATTGAAGGATTTGTTGTATGGGAGCAAATAACATCATATTACTTTTTATAATATTTCATAAAATATTTTTCTTATTGTATTGAATTTCAGGTCATTAATTAGATTTAATTTATTTCGCTTTTTTCAGAAGTTTAACTTCAAGTAAACTTAATATTAATTCTTCTTTGTAATAATGCTCCTTAATTATATTTGCCTGCATTAATACGATTCGGGACTTAGAGTATGGAGCTTGATGGATAATTAAATCCAAAAAACTCTCTACTTTGGTTTTAAGGGACCTAATTACTTTCACCAAATTATACTTATATGAAACTTAGATCAGTACTCTCACTGCTGGCTTTCTTAACTATAGGAAGCCTTGTACCATTGTCTGCCCAAATTACAACAGCTACCATTTTCGGTTCTGTAGAAGACAATGAAGGGCAAGCATTAGTAGGAGCAACCGTCGTCGCAGTCCATACTCCTTCCGGAGCTCAATATGGCACCACCACACGTGAAGACGGAAGATATACCCTGCCTAACCTTCGTATTGGGGGACCATACACGGTTACCTCTAGTTTTGTCGGATTCGAAGATGGCTCCCAAAGCAATGTTTTTCTTGCCTTAGGTAAAAAACTGGACATTGATTTCAGCCTTACAACTACAGCACAAGAACTTCAGGAAATTGAAGTTACCGCAAATGCAAATGATCCAATTAATAGCGACCGTACCGGAGCGCAGACCACAATTAGTAGTCTGGAACTACAGACCTTGCCTACCATTAACCGTTCGGCAGCCGACTTTTACCGTTTGACACCAGCTTCAAGTGGGAATTCCTTCCTGGGAAGAAACGATCAGTTTAATAATTTCTCACTGGATGGCTCCATTTTCAATAATCCATTTGGTTTGGATGCAGCCACTCCTGGTGGTCAGACAGATGCACAGCCGGTTCCATTGGAAGCTCTGGCTCAAATTCAAGTAGATTTGTCTCCTTTTGATGTTACACAGGCAGGTTTTACAGGTGCATCAATCAACGCAGTAACCAAAAGTGGAACCAACGAATTTCATGGCACCGCCTATGGCTATTTCCGCAATGATGGCTTGACCGGCAGCAAGGTAAGTGGCAACGATATTTTTGTTCCAGACCTTACGCAACTACAAGCTGGATATTCCATTGGAGGTCCGATTATCAAAAACAAATTGTTCTTTTACTGGAGTTTTGAATTGGAGCGCAGAGAAGATTTGGGTTCCAGCTTTATCGCCGATCGAGCTGGATTGACCGCCTCCAATGTGTCAAGAGTAGCAGCTTCCGATTTGGATGCCGTTTCTTCCGCTTTGTTCAGCCGCTTTGGATATGAAACTGGACCTTATGAGAACTTTATTCACGAAACGAACAATATGAAGTCCATTTTCAAACTGGACTGGCAAATTAACCAAAGCCATAGTTTGACTTTCAAATGGAATTGGTTGGATGCCTCAAAAGACAAGCCTGCGCACCCAAGTGCGATTGGGCGTCGTGGACCTGATTTTACGACCCTACAATTTCAAAATTCCGGATACGAAATTAACAACAACATTTACTCTGGAATCGTAGAGTTGAAATCCTTGTTTGGAAACAAGGCAGCAAACAAGCTGCAGGTAGGTTATACCTTCTTTGACGATTTTAGAAATCCATTTTCCGAGCCATTCCCGGTTATTTCTATTCAGGAAGATCTTCAGCGTTACATCATTGCTGGTCATGAGCCATTTTCTATCCACAATCGTCTGGAGCAAAGAGTTTTGCAAATTACAGATAATTTCAATGTATATGCTGGAGACCACACCTTGACATTTGGTTTTGCCTATGAAGATTTTGATTTTGACAATTCCTTTAATCTCAATGCTTATGGCGGAACCTTTGGTGATTACAGCTCTACACAGGCATTCCTCGATAGTTTGAATGCTGGTGTTTTGGACCCCTTGGTAGAGGGTGCCAGAGCAACTTTTGAAGGGAATTCAGAAGCAGACTGGAGTTGGGCAAGACCTCATGTTGGACAATTCTCTTTGTATTTGCAAGACGAATGGCAAGCAACAGATAATTTGACTTTAACTGCGGGCTTAAGAATGGATGTTCCATTATATTTTGACACTGAAGATGAAACCCAAAATTTCATCGATACTTATGCTGCGGAATGCTGCTATTTCCCTTTCATTACCTACTTTGACGAATGGGGACAGGAGATAACTTTTGACCATACTGAATTGCCCGAACAAACACCTTTATTCTCTCCAAGATTTGGATTCAATATGGATGTAAAAGGAGACCAGACACAGCAATTACGAGGTGGGGCAGGCTTGTTTACAGGTCGCTTCCCATTTGTTTGGATAGGCAACCATGTTGGAAACCCGAATTTCTTCTTCTACCAAGTAACCCGTACCGATTTCCAATTCCCTCAGGTTTTTAAAGGAAACCTGGGTTATGACCACAAAATGAAAGGAGGATGGCTGGCATCTGTTGATTTGATTTACTCTAAGGATATCAATGCAATGATGGTTAGAAATTATGGTCTACGTCCACCTACTGCCAAGTTGCAGGGAGTTGACAACCGCCAAATATACCATCCGGTTAATGACAGAACCGCAGATTTTGCAAACAATGCTTATGTCTTCACAAATTCTGACCAGGGATACGCCTTCAATGCAACTTTCAAACTAGACAGAGATTGGGGAAATGATTTGTTTACCAGTATAGCTTACAATTATGGAATTAGTAAAGATGTAAGTTCAATTGAAGCAGAAATCTCTGGAGATGCCTATGATAGAAATCCAGCATTTGGCAATGTGAATGCAGATGTATTGGCACATTCTATTTATGGCAATCGCCACCGGGTAGTGGGAAGAGCGTATAAAAGATTCAGTTATAAAGAAGATAAAATGGCAACTTCCCTCGCTCTGTTCTTTGAATTTGCAGAGGGAAACCGTTATAGCTACACCTACGCAGGAGACATTAATAATGATGGTTCCAGACTCAACGATTTGATCTACATTCCCACCGATGCTGAATTGAATGACATGCAGTTTTCCGGAGATCCTATTAAAGGAACCACTCCAGAACAAATGCGGAACGCCATGCGAGATTACCTTGCTCAAGATGAATACCTGAATGAAAGAAGAGGAGAATATGCCAAAAAATACGATGCATTGACACCTTGGTTCTCCACTATCGACCTTAGAATCTTACAGGATTTCAATATCAATGTTGGACAAAGAATGAATACGGTTCAGGTGAGCTTTGATATCCTGAATCTTGGAAACCTAATCAATTCTGATTGGGGTGTGCGTCAATTCCCAACTACAACACAACCAATTGGGGTTTCCATTGATGGAGATTTCAATCCAACGTACAGCTTTGATCCTGAATTGACCAGTACATTCACTGATGATTTCAGCTTATTGTCTCGTTGGCAATTGCAATTGGGCTTGAAGTATATCTTCTAAGAACGTATTTACACTTCGAGTCTAATGGTCGCCAACTGCGACTGTAACTAAAGTGTTTAACCATTAGCCCTAACAGGACAAAAGTACTGTTAGGGCTTTTCTTTTTGTGCTATTGATCATATTGAATCATTTCCATGAATTCCTTTCAAAAAAAAATGAAAAAACTCTCCTAAACATTCCTTTCCTTTGCCCCCTCATGAAAAAACTCCTGACAGAAAAGTGGTTGATTCCACTGGCTTTTTTTGCAATTTATTTCCTTTGGGGAGCCATTTATTTGGCGAACTATTTAGCCATTCAGGATATTCCTCCCTTTATGATGAGTGCTACCCGTTTTTTGGTAGCAGGAGCCATCATGTTTGTCATAGCCATCCCTTTAAACTTACCTAAGCCCAGCTGGAAACAATGGAAAAATGCGACGATTTCAGGTTTCTTCTTTTTGGTAACCGGAACCGGCACATTGATCTGGACATTGCAATTTGTGGATACTGGAATCGCTTCCTTAATTGTAGCATTGGAACCGCTTGTGATCGTTTTGCTTATGTGGAATATGCGAGGACAACGTCCAAAACTAAAAAGCTGGTTGGGCATCTTTCTCGGGGTCTCCGGCATGGCAGTTTTGGTCTGGCAAGAACAATTTTTGACGGACAGCAATACACTTTGGGGTATCGGGATCATCCTCTTCAGCATTACGATGTGGGGTTATGCGACCTTGTTTGTTACAGACAAAGACTTTCCAGATTCCAAATGGTTGACCTCAGCAATGCAAATGGTAACAGGTGGAGCCATCTTAGTCATAGTGAGCCTGTTATGGGGGGAGATGGAAGGATTTAAAATTCAAGCAGTTTCTGCAAAAGCCTGGGGAGGCTGGGTGTTTTCGGTAATTGGTGGCTCTATTATCGCTTTTTCTGCCTTTAATTATTTGCTGTCCAAAGTATCACCTGAAAAAGTTGCGACCTCTACTTACGTCAATCCGATTGTTGCCATGTTGCTCGGTTGGGGCTTCAACAATGAAGTTTTGACAGTCCAATCCTTTATTGCGGCAATATTGATGTTATTGGGCGTGTTTTTTATTATTTCGAGAAAGGGGGAATAATTCACTCCAATTTTCACTTCAAATTTCTTTTTTCAAAAAGTGCTATTTTTGTTTTGAAAAAAATAACAATGGCAGTCAATTCTTTCTTAAATCTATATACCCACATTCAACAAGCAGATTTTAAAAAATTGTTGAAAGGAAGGAGCTTTGTAGTATTCCAGGGACAATTGGTTTTTGAAAAAGATGGAGAAATTTTCATTACGATTATTGAGGAAAGTCGAAACGATTTTACGGTTGAAGACTACCTGGCCCTGCCTGAAAATGCCCCTTATGAATTGATAAATGGTAAATTAGTTTACATGCCCTCACCTAAATCTACCCATCAAATCGTTTCCATCAACTTATCAACACTTTTAAACTTACATGTTCGAAAAAACAAATTGGGAAAAGTTCTAACTGCCCCTATGGATGTACACTTTTCCAAAGACAATGTTTACCAGCCTGATATTTTGTTTATTTCTAATGCTCGAATGTCTATATTACAAGAATTCGTCTTGGGGGCGCCTGACTTTATTGTAGAAATACTTTCTACGGGTACAAAAGGGAAAGATGAAGGGGAAAAGATGACCAGCTATAGCAAGTATGGTGTTAGAGAATACTGGCTTGTTGATCCTTTAGAAAAAACCGTTGAAACCTTTCTAAATAAAAATGATAAAATGATTTTAACAAATAAAGTTGAAGAAAAAGGTACCATTACTAGTCAAACCATATCTGGTTTTTCAATTGAGCTCGAAGAGATCTTTGAATAATATTCTAAAACGAAACCTTTCATCCTTCGGGCAATAAACGAAACACTTCTTCTTTAACCGATTCCACTTTCTCCCTCGAATAAAAAACTGGAAAATATTGATCCTTAGCCCATATTTCAAATAAATTTCGGTAATGTGGATGATCCGGGTTGCCAGATTGACCAGGTGCATTTGTCCCCAAACACGCATCCCAATCACCTGTATCCACTATCATTCGAAAAGAAGCACCATGAGACTGATTGTCATTGGAACTGGTGTTGTTGACTGTAAAACTATTGCCTCCACGAGGAGCAGGCCCTACTTCGAGTTTTTGGCGAATATCTGCTTTCACTGCATTACTCATTGGGTGTTTTAGAAGGATATGTTTGTACTTTTCCTGTCCAAAAGACCAATAGTTCATATTGCTCCCTAATTTTCCTTTCAAATTGTTGGTCGCCTGTTGAAGGGATTTTTTCAAAAATTCATTTCGCCCTTTGATGGGATCATCACCAAATTTTCCATCTGGCAAAATCAACCAGTCCATGACTTTTTTCATTTGCACAGTTACAAATGGTTTTGCTTCTTTTGGAACCATCAATAATTCCATTTCAGCTCTCAATTCTTGTTCCCAGGCATGATAAATCCCAGCAGGAATAGAGCTAGTTTCCATCCTAAAATCCCAGTTAATTAAATAGCGCCGGGCAGTTTCAACTGTAGGGTCTTCAAAACTCAATCCCTTTAACAAGGGGACTAATTGCCTTGCTGGAATACTCAAATAATCGGTCTGATAAACCGCCATGTCCATAAGGGAATGTTTGCGTCCATTCCCTAGCAATTCCGCCACCCTTGTCTGTCGATATGGGTCACTCCAGCTAAAGCCCAAAGCATCTTTATGGATATAATTATTTGGAGTGACATTGGCATTGGCGGTATAAAAAATACCACTTTCCGGATTGTAAACATGAGGTTTGGCAATAATAGGCAGATACCCATCCCATTCGTAGGAACCATCTCCAGTGACTGGTACCAAACCACTCCAATTCCTGCGAATCGGAGCGATCCCTACAGCCTGCCAACCAATATTCCCCGCTCTATCTGCCCAAATCATATTTTCTCCAGGAATATTGGAATAATTGCAAGCTTCCCGAAATTCTTCAAAATTTCTGGATTGATTCATGCGCAAACTTGCGAGGTAGGGCGAACCTCCTATTTCCAACCAGGCGCATTGTACAGCATAGGCAATATTTTTATCAGTATCTTCAAAAGTCACCGGTCCGTGGCGAGTGTATTTCAAATCTACTATTTCGGGTTTTTGTCCTTTAACAGGAAAGGTGTCCTTAATGATGCGCATATTTTCCCAGGCACCCTTGTACCAATATTGATTGGGATTCTCAGGATTGGTTTTGTAAACGAATAAATCTTCACCATCCGTTCGGAAAACAGTTAAGCCCCAGGTTCCGAATTCATTGTGACCGATTGAAATTCCCGGGATTTCGGGTTCTCCGCCTCCGATGACATTCCATCCCGGAGCTACCAGATGTGCCATGTAACGCAAAGAGGGGGCAGCCTGGGTTCGGTGAGGGTCATTAGCCATCATGGGGTAACCTGATTGAGTATGGTCTCCATTGACTATCCAATTATTGCTGCCAATGGTGTTGAGGTCGTATTTTTGGCTGAGTTCATAAGCTGCTTCATCTGCCTCCACCAGTGACCGGTAAAGATCCATATCCTTTATGCTGGCATTAGAAATCAAGTCTTCTGGCTGGAATCGCACTGGATTTCTATATGCATTGTACAATCCTAAAATATCTTCAAACAAATGGTCTTTGTCAATTTTGGGATCAATTTCTAAAATGGGATCATTTGGGTGAAACCAGGAAAGCTCTTTTGCTTTTTCAACACCAACTTTTGCTACCAACCTGCCGATTTTTAATTCCTGAGTGATATTCCCTAATAAACCCTGATGCCTGGAAATCACTTCTTTTGGGGTCCATTTTAGAGGCTTGATTTTGAGCAATTGAAATTCCAATGGCAATAAACTCGGTTGCTTTTCTGTAAGTTCGATATAAGCATTGATGCCATTCGTAAATGCAGTAATGATCGATGTACCTCGCTCGTGATAGTGATTCATTTCAGCTATCATATCGCCTCTGAATTGAAACAAACGTGTACCGATGTCTCTTTTGAGCTCCCTGGGACCAAGTATTTCTGCAACCGTACCAGTAGCCTGTCTGCGCCAAACTTCTAATTGAAACAGCCTATCTCGTGCTGCGTTGAAGCCTTGTGCAAAAAACAGGTCTACTTCATTTTGGGCATAAATGTGGGGAATGCCCCATTCGTCAATGATAATTTCGACAGGCGCCTGAAGTCCTTTTATTTGAAGGGTTTCGGATTTGTTTTGGGAAATGGAAAGGATAGGTAGGAAGACGCCCAACAAAAGGATTTGGAAGATGGATTGGTTGTTCATTTTGTTCCATTTTTGTGTTAGATTTCCGACTCTTAAGTCAGGAAAATGAATTAAAGCCTTGTGATTTTCTTCCTAATAACTTGCTGATCATTTTGATATTCCAAAATATAATTCCCATCATTCAAATGATCCAACATTAAAGATTCTACTTTACTGCTAGCCCTTTTTTCGAAAACCATACTTCCGGTAATATCGAATATTTTGATAGTAGCCGCCTGAATGTCCTTGTCTCTTTTGACAAATACCTCAGTCTGAAAGGGATTTGGAAAAACCTGAATCCAATCATTTTCTACTCCTAAATCTTTTAACGCTGTCGTTTCATCGCAATCAGAATTGGAATCTAAATTTTTTAAAAGTTCTCCATTTTCTACATACCAGGCTTCCCAGTCACCACCATTTCCAGTTTCCCAATCATTCAAATCAAAATTAGTCGCACCAGAAACCATACCGGGAACTTTGTAGACCTTTAGGGCTGCCTGTGAGCGATTCCATGTCAAAGGGCTTCCATCTAAAATTACTTCAGGTACAAATTCACTTTGACAATTACTTTTGAGAAAGTATGCAAAATCAGGATAGTCCGGATATTCACCAAAAACCCTGGCAATTCCGGCTTCATCAATACAGACAGCAGTGACTTCATTACATGCGATACCGTATGATTGAATGCCATAATCATTTGCGAGCCTAGCCAGGAATGTCATATGCCTCCCCTGCCTATCCCGCTGGTCATAATGGGTATCTGTCACCAAATCCGGTAAATATGGATTTTGGATAAAATCATCTTTTCCCAGAATGTTGATGTCAGGATGGAAGGGGTTGGAGAGTGCTTCATCCGAATCCAGAGATCCACCAGAAGGCGTGTAATAAGCATTTCCCAAAATGGCCATACCTGCACTTGTCCCACCTACGGTTACTCCTTTCTCATTGATCAAATAATTGAGCGCATCCTCAATTGGTTGATCCTTCCAAAATTGAAAGTAATCGTATTGATCCCCTCCTGCAATAAATAGTACTTCGGCATTCCGAATTTGCTGAATGACATAGGCATCTGTGGATGCAGCTGTATCATCAAATCGTATGGTTTCCACTGAATTGACATTCACCCCTAATTCTGAATAGAAATAATTATTGTAACCATCAGAACCAGAAGCTCTAATCACCACGATGTCTCCTCCCCCAGCCCGATTGAGCATCCATTGCATGGCTTGATCATTGTCGGTTCCACCACCTGCCAGGACAATGCCTCCTAAATGATTGGATGTTGAAAAATCAGCCGTATCGCCTGTTATCCAATTGGTAAAACCTTGTGATAACCCCAAACAAGGTGTAATCAATAAGAAAATGACAATGGGTATAGTTCGAATGGTATTCATAATACATGGCTTAATTTTTAAGGTGACTGCAAGATAATAATCGCTAATATTATATGGCTGATTGAAAGCAAATAATAAAAACTAGCCATAAACTTGAATCCACCAATAAAAAAGCCGGACCCAAAGCCCGGCTTCCCTATTTATAAAAATCGTTTGGTACTATTCCACAACAATTCGCTTAGTCAAAAAGCCTTCCTCGCCTTGTATTTTCACAAAATACACTCCGGCAGCCAATTCACTCGCATCAAAAGCTTTTCGAATAATTCCATTTCCTGGCATCACCTTTTCTCTTTGAATCAATATTCCCCGAAGGTCTAATAATTCAATCGTCAATGTTTGGGAATCGTCACTTTCCAAAACCACTTCAAATAGTCCAGAAGTAGGATTCGGCATTAAAGCTGCTGAGAAATTGAGGTTTAAGTCATTGACACCAGTTGTAATATCCACGGTTTGTGTAATGGTATGATTACCACAATCATTCTCCACAATAAGGGTCACCTCATAAGAGCCAGGCGACGTATAAATGTGCACTGGTGATTCTTCATTACTGGTATTGCCATCTCCAAAATTCCATAAGAACTCCTCAGCTCCTGTGGAAGTGTTGGTGAAGGTGACTTGACCGTTGTTGTTGGATACATCGAAAGAGGCGATGGGATCGTCGGTTATTATGGATATTTCAAGTATCATCGTATCTGTACCTGCCCCATTTGTGGCATAGAGTGACACAGGATGAATTCCTGGAGTCAGGAATAATACGAAATGAGGCCCCTCTCCAAAAGCATTAAGTATAGAAGCATTGGGGCCAAAACTCCATTCATGGGTAATAAAAGGTCCCTCAGAAGCAGCGGTAAAGGCGATTAATTTATTCAGGCAAGCTTCTGTTTTAGTTGCACTTATTATGGCATTTGGAAAATCAATTTGAGTAATATTTATATTGTCTATATACAAATTATTCCCCCCCATACTAATGTTGACAAATTTCAAAATGGCTGAACCACCCAATACATCTGCCAGACCTGCAGACTCAGTTTTCCATTGATTTCCACCAGAAGGTTGGAAAAACCCATTGGTTTGAGAGGCAGTAGTCAAATTATTTCCAAACTTCTCAAATATTTTATATTTAAAAGTAGCTCCACAATCATCCGAAGCCCAAATTTGTAGTGTATCCGTCCGATTGCTTCTCATTGCATAAGCCACATCGAAAGTCACCACTCCAGATAATATGGAAGTTAAGTCAATCAACTCTGTAATAAACTCGTCTCTTTCCCTAGTGTTGGCAACAGTCAATGCATTTGGAAATACGGTGGCTCTGGTTTGAAAATCATTAATTCCAGTAACCTCAGCTTCTTGCCATTCTACGCCTTGATCAGGATTATTAATTAAAAAGCCTTGAGGAGGAAATGATGGATTCTCAAAATTTTCTGAATAATTGATTCCAGAAACACCGAAACCGGAATAAAATGAAACGTTTAATGTTTGGGAAACGGTATCATTAAAACCGGCTTCATCATTTAGAAGATTGGTCCAGGATTTAAAAGAAAAAGACGTCTCCATATCGGTTGAAAACGATTGAGCAAATGTGTAAGAGGCTGTTTCTCCTGATCCAATAGTTTCGGTAAAAGTTTCTGTAACTGCTGGTTCATCATCAATTTGATAGCCTACCTCGAAATTGGATTGAGGTACCTGTCCATTGTTCCTAATTTCAATGGAAATTGGTTGATCTATTTCATCACAACCAAGCAATAAGTCTGAGGAAGCTAACGAGGATGCTGGTGCAAGTATTATTTCAATACCCACATCATTCTGAAGATCTTCACAGTCTGACAAGCCTCCGTTCCAAAACCTGGCAATTGTCCGTCTTCCAGTAGCATTCGTTGTTGCATCATTCATTCCGACTGCATACCAATAATCCAGTGTGGGGTTTCCGTTTATTGTAGGAATATTAAAGAATGTATCAATTGTGTTACCGACAACTTCCATAAATTTATCACCCAAAAGATAAACATCATAAGAGGTAGCTTCTTCAATTGGGGACCATGCAACTTGAATATAATCAGGGCAAGCTTGAGCTACATCTATGCCATTGGGGACTGGCGCAATAGAAAATGTACCATCACTCATATCAGTTTCTGGACCATTACTTATCCGGAAAAGTGCATTACCTGTAAGGGCTTCAGGTACTACCCACTCAACCATTCTTGCATCGCCTATAAGACCTTCCACAAACTCCCAGTTATCTCCATTATCCAAAGAATAAAATACCTGAAAAAATCCATCATTTCCTTCAGCATCCCAACGGATCCATTCTGTCTCTCCGGGTACGAACCGTTCTCCGCCATTAGGATAGGTGACTGTTATTTGCGTCGTTCTAAAATCATAAACAACCCAATATTCTTTATTACCAAATGGTAATTCAAAGCCTGATACTTCTAAAGTATAATCTCCAGCAGCAGGGAAATCGATTGAAACTTGTTCCATATTATTCAAATGATCTACTCCTTTTGTTGCAGGTAAATCCAACAGTGCCGGATCTGGTGTATGATCTAAAATCCAGGGAAGATGTTCACTTGCATCAGGGGCAATGACTTTTATATCTAAATCATTAATTAGTGATTTGGTCGTCATTACACTCGCTTCAGGATCTGCCCAATAAACCATAATTCTAGCTGTTTGAACTCCTCCGGGAATAGCAATAGTATGGTTAATCGTTTCCCCGGGATTTATTGTATTTTTAAAATACCTTTCCTCTTCAAGAGTTAAAGCTGCCCGGTAAGCATTTACATGTCCCCAGCCAAACTTAAAATCAGGACCAATGTTTCCCATCTCATTCGCGGTATTTAGCAAACAAGCCTTTATAAGGGCACTTTCAGCAGTTTCACCATTATTTAATTGCATATATGCACTTTGCAACATTGCATTGATTCCTGCAATACCCGGAGCAGCGGCAGAAGTTCCTCCAAAATCCTGATAACCTTGATTAGGATTGGTCGAAATTTGCCCCTGTCCATGAGCTGCTATATCAGGTTTGATTCTTCCATCATGAGCAGGTCCCCGACTTGAAGAATTAACGAGAGCACCATCAACAAATAAATTTGCAGTGGCTATGCAATTTTTTGCTTGTTTGTGTCCTCCAGTGATATTACCCCATTGGTTCCCTGCACCATAACCACAGTTATTGTTGTTGGAATTACCAGCAGAAAAGACATGCATTAAAGTAGGGTTATTGTATAATTGTTGTTCTACAATAGCTGTAATTCCAGTATATCCAGCATTGCATCCATTACTGTAGGAAGAGTTGGTGATAATTACATTTTCAGTGAAGAACAGCTCCATGGTATTATCCAAAAAATCATCTTGATAATTAATAACCCATAGTGTGGAGGCCGTTGCCATACCCCTAAACCTAGGATTGAAATTACCTGCACCTGACATAATACCTGAAACTCCATCTCCATGGGTTCCGGTAAGATCATTCGTCAGGTTGGTCATTCGGCCCTGAAAATCAATATGCGGTCCAACGACCCCATCATCTCTACACAATACACTCACCCCCTCTCCATTATAATGCCTTCCCGATGGCATATCTGAGTCTATCACATTCGCTCTATGCAATGAACGTCCACCATCGTCTTCTGGCTGACCTGGTTCTGCAATTGGCTCCATAAAAGAAATATATGGTAAGGAAGCGATTTCCAAGATCCTTTGGATGGGTATCTGAACATGAAGGAAATTATTGTATCCATTCTCTCCCAAAACCTTGATCCCGTCTACCTTACAATAATCCAAAATGGCATCGTGGCGCAGGTTTTTATAATATTTGACCATTAACTCCACTTGCTGTCCTTTTACCGCCCAATCTGGAACATTGCCGGAAAGCAAGTCTGTTCGCACCTTCAAGTCCGTCACAATTGGCATGATGGAACGCACATTCAGGTCGTAGAATAAATTCACATCAAAATCGACTGGAATACTCGCCAGGTACGTTTTATTGGGAATGTATTCCAAAAGCTCTATACCCAGTTGAGCCAGAACATCCAAACCATGCTGATCTGGAATTTCATAAAACTGTAATAAACGATAATAGTGACCATCGATTGACTCATTTGCATGAATAAAGGATTGCTCAGCATAATCCTTTGCATTTTCTGCCCAAATCTGTTCGCCTGTATGCAATAAGACGAAATACTCTACCTGAGCATTTAAAGTCATGGAGAAACAAAAACAAAATGTCAAAAAGGTTAGTATTGCTCTTTTCATAATGGGTGTTTTTAAGTAGAAGCTGGAAGACAACAATTTATCGGTAAATTGTTGTCTTCCAGCTTCTACTTATTTTTTGTCGGCTTGAAAATACGAGGATGGATGCTATTGGCAAAATATATATTTGAAATAGCGGGAATTAAGTTACCTTGACAATGTCATGTTTAAAAAATTGCTATATTGAAGGTGTTCATCACCTTTAA
>JBGTQJ010000051.1:0-68003 GCA_041941305.1 Saprospiraceae bacterium | reverse complement strand
TCATTTTACATTTTACATTTTGACTTTCAATAATAGAACTTAACAGCCCTGCCCTTAGTCCCCCTCCGGTGGCAGGGTTGATTGGTTCTAAAATGCGTAACAAACCATGTCTCCGATAGGGAGGTGGTGGCTTCAAATCTTGCAGCCGAGTCCTCACTCATCTCCTCCCACTGGCGAGAGACTCGGCTTATTACAGAGGCTAAGAGGACTGCGAGGGCAATTTTCGATAGAACTTAACAGCGCTGGGGAATAAGGGCAGGGCAAAATTTGGCAAGTCTATCAGAAATTTGACCCATGATACAGACCCTTCAGCTCTAACCTCGTCCTATGCAGAGTACTTTAATTTACTTAATCCCCTTAAAATTCTTTATCTGCCTTCGAATCGCCGATTTCAATTTGTTGGCAGCATCCATTAGTAATATTTCATCACTTGGAAACGGAACGGGCTTGTTGCCTATCCGCTTTTTGGATTCCTCTGTCAAGGCTCTTTCATCTCCTTCAAACCTTGAGGCATAATTTTCGAATACTGCTTCAACCCCGACCGGGTCTGTTTTGATAATGTCTCTGGTTTTATTATTGAAATATTCGAGACGCCCTCCTACCCTGGCAGCTTTATGTTGGTAAATTTCAAAAACGGTCGCTTTAATGATCTTCACTTTGGCAACTTTAATATCATTGCCAGCCGTGTCTTTCATCACGTTTCCATTTTCATCCAGAACATATTGGAATCCATCTTCAATTTCTTTGTCGTCTACATACTCCCGTTCCTTTTCAGATTCCCGGCTCACGTCCATATCCAATAGATTCATCAACACCAAATAATCAAAATCTCTTTTGGCTTTAGGATTCGAATAGAATTTTTTCCAGGTACTACCAAGATCAGCCACACTCATACGTCTAATTTCATCTTCAAAACCCTCTGGAATAATTTGATTGGTATTGTTTTCCATTTTGAAAAGGACATGAGTGGTACCCAATTCTCTCGCAATTTCCTTCAACTCATCTTTATCTCGATAATCTTCATAGAATTCATCAATCCTTTTCAATTCGTCATAGGCTTCACGAGCAGCAAAGCGGTTGCCTTTTTCTGCTTCCTCCAATAAGTCACGGGCATGGTCGTAATAAAAGGAAACTACTTTAGATTTGGATTCGCGCTCCAATTCCTCCACCCTGACAAACTTAAATTCTGCCTTTTTACCATTTTCATCATATAAGGGTAATAGCGGTTCAATTTTTCTTTGGCGCGTTTTGATGGCTAAATACAATTTATATACCCGTACCCAATTTTCTTCCTGCCCTTCTTTTTTCAAGCTTTCCGCTTCTGCCATATCTCTTTGGGTAGCTTTTTTAAATGCCTTTTCAAGTGCTGCTACATGTTCGGCTTTCTTTTTCTTTTTCCCCCGTAGTTTGGAAATGGCTTGATTGATAGCCTGATCATAATTGCCAGATTCGGCTAACTTGGAAGGAGGATTGCAGGCAAGCAGCCCCAGTAATACAAAAAGTAATAAGCTGGTTATTTTCATAATTTTGATTGTTTTTTTTTATGACATCGCTTCGCTGTCAGAGGTTAGATTGCTTCGCTGTCGGAAATCAGAAGGTCTGACCTCCAACAGCGAAGCGATCTAAAAATAAAATGGTCTGACAATGAAACGGTCCCAAAACAAAGCAGCCTAAAAATAAATCGTCTGAGCTCTTTTATCAGTTCATCTCAAAATAGCTACCAGTACAATATTATTAAATTCAGGTTAAGAAACCCTTAAAAAATAACTTCATCGTTTCGTCAAATAAACGAAGGCTGAAAGCCTGATAAGAAATGAAGTTGAGCTTATTTGACGAAATCAAAATGATGAAGTTATTTTTTAATCACTACTTAAAGCAAAAACACAGGAAGTTAAAAATTGCAAACGGCTTATTTGAAATGCTTCGCTACAATCAGATCCTTCCCACCTTGACTATAATCGTAAAACCCTTCGTCAGACTTACGTCCCAATTTTCCGGCTGTCACCATATTCACCAGCAATGGACAAGGAGCATATTTCGGATTCCCAAAGCCGTCATGCAAAACATGTAAAATAGATAAACAAACATCCAAACCAATAAAATCTGCCAATTGTAAAGGTCCCATTGGATGCGCCATCCCCAACTTCATGACCGTATCAATTTCTGTTACTCCTGCCACCCCTTCGTATAAAGCGTAAATCGCTTCATTGATCATGGGCATCAATATCCTGTTGGCGACAAATCCTGGATAATCATTCACTTCTACAGGCACCTTACCCAAATTTCTGGAGGTTTCCATAATCGTGTTGGTCACTTCATCAGAAGTCGCGTACCCTCTTATCACCTCTACCAATTTCATAATTGGCACAGGGTTCATAAAATGCATGCCGATGACTTTTTCCGGTCGATTTGTTACAGCTGCAATTTTTGTAATCGAAATAGACGAAGTATTGGTTGCCAAAATGGCATTCTCAGGAGCCAGCTCATCCAGACTTCTGAATATTTTCAGTTTCAAATCTACATTTTCAGTGGCAGCTTCTACAACCAGGTCAGCGCTTCCCATTCCTGCTGACATTTCTGTATAGGTTACAATGTTTGAAAGGGTTTGAGCTTTATCTGCTTCTGATATTTTTTCCTTGGCAATCATCCTGTCGAGATTCTTGCTAATGGTCGTCAATGCTTTATCCAAAGCACTTTGAGCAATGTCTACCAAGCTCACATGGTATCCCTTTTGAGCAAATACGTGAGCAATCCCATTGCCCATCGTTCCTGCACCTATAACGGTAATATGCTTCATTTCAAAGTATTTTTTGAATTTGCCCGCGAAGATAATATAATACTATAATGCTGCAATTGTTGCATCGTAGCATTGTAGTATTGTAGCATTAAAAAAGCCTCCATATCTGCTCGTCTGGTGGATCTGCTTCTATGAATACGGGTTCTTTTTTAACAGGATGAATGAAGGAAAGACTCCTGGCATGTAGGTGAATGGTGGCATCGTAATTGGCTTTTGGGAAGCCATATTTCAAATCGCCCCGAATCGGGCAGCCAATTTTTGACAATTGAACCCGAATTTGGTGTGGGCGCCCAGTGTGTGGAGTCACTTTCAATAAATGGTTGTCGCCGATGGAACCTATCAATTCGTAATCCAGATCGGCTTTTTTGGCACCTTTTGTTCGATTGCCAAGCTGGTCATAGGCTTTTGCAACATTTCGAGATTTGTCTTTTAAAATATAATGGGTCAAATGCCCCTCAATTGGCTTTGGCCGCTCTCCTACAACTGCCCAATAAGTCTTCTCTATTTTCCTTTCTGCAAATAAGCGATTCATGCGCTCCAAGGCCTTGCTTGTTCTGGCAAATACCACTACCCCACTAACCGGTCTGTCCAGGCGATGAATCACGCCCAAAAATACAGCCCCGGGTTTGTTGTATCGATCTTTGATATATCCTTTTACAAACTCAACCAAAGGTGTATCCCCTGTCTGATCTCCTTGAACCAGCCAGCCCCCAGGCTTGTTTACCGCAATGAGATGATTATCTTCGTGAAGAATTTGGAGACCTTGTGTGTCCATGTGTTCCTGTTTTCAGGTGTTCAAGTTTCGTGAAAAGCACATGAACACATGAACACACGAATACTCAAACACAATATTAGCGCAAAAATATGAAATTATCCCTCGGCTTTTCGCCTTGCCCAAATGACACTTTTATTTTTGATGCAATGGTCCATGGAAAGATCGATACAGAAGGTCTGGAGTTTGAAGTGTTGATGGCGGATGTGGAAGAATTGAATGTGAAAGCTTTTGCCAAAGAACTGGACATTACCAAATTGAGTTATCATGCTTTTGGCTATTTGCTGGAAGATTATGTATTGCTGGATGCTGGAAGTGCTTTAGGGAACAATTGTGGTCCCTTGTTGATTTCAAAAAAGAAACTCTCACAAGAGGAAGTTAATGATGCTAAAATTGCCATACCAGGAAAATACACGACTGCCAATTTTCTGCTAAGTCTTGCTTTTCCAAATGCCCAAAACAAAACCGAAATGTTATTCTCTGACATTGAAAAGGCCGTTTTGGATGGGACCATGGATGCAGGATTGATTATTCACGAAAATCGTTTTACCTATCACGAAAGAGGTTTGCGAAAAATCATGGATCTGGGAGCGTATTGGGAGGGCAGCACTCAATTGCCTATTCCGCTAGGTGGTATTGTCGTAAAAAGAAATTTACCACCTGACATTCAACAAAAAGTAAATCGGATAATGAAAAGAAGTGTAGCATTTGCGATGGAAAACCCTGAAAAAACGCGAGCATTTGTCAAAGCTCATGCCCAGGAAATGGAAGAGCATATCATGTATAACCATATTAAATTATATGTAAACGATTTTACAAAAGACTTGCAAAAAACTGGAAAAGCCGCAATACATAAGCTTTTCGACACGGCACAGGAGAAAGAAATTATACCTAATTACACAGGAGAAATATTTTTAAATTAAAAAAAATCGTAATTTCTGGCATACTTATTGCCAAAACCTTTAATGTGTAAGTTTTGGTTAAAGAATTGTAAGATTCGTTTTTTTCCAACCCGAGGAGATCCCTCGGGTTTTTTTATTTTTTCCATTTTTTTATTTCAACCATCTGTAGGTCACTTTCAACAAAAAGATATTGTGGGGTTTGTTATCGAATAAATTGTCAAAAAGGCTAGGTAGCAAATTTAAACTTGGATCCTCAAATGCATTGGTACTTTGGGACCATACCAGGAAGATCTCTGAGCCTGGAATGTATTCCCACCGAGCCACCAGGTTGGACCGAAACTGAATAAAGCTGAAATCAGGATCTCCAAACGTAAAATCGGGAGCCTTATCTCGATTTTCATCTACGGAGTATAGTTCCGCTATTTCGTCATAAGTGATTTGATCATCAGTATACAAGGCATGACGATCATAATATTCACTGGCTCTGGAATCTGTGATGTATCTAAAATTCTTATATCGCCCTCTTGAAATGAAGGGTTGTCCATAGTATTGAATGGTCAAATCTGGGGTAATGTTGTAATTCAAGCGAATGGTCGTACTAAAAGTCCGCTGATCCACTTCACCCAAAACATATCTCGTCTCGTTCGCTAATTCCGTCTGTGTTACATATTGATCAACTCTTTTGAAAATATTGTAAGATGGTCGAATGGTAATGCGCAGTGCATTGGAGGGTTGGACACTCATCCCCAAAGTGTAATTCATAATTTTGACGGACTTCTCAAATCCCCATGCAAAAAAGGAATTCCAATTGAGCACCACCTTCGCATTTTCATTTGTGAAACCATAGAAGAAGGTTGCTACTCCATTTGGTTTTTGATAAGAAGGCCCACCGCGGAGCCAATTGTTGGAGATCTCCAGATTATCATAAAAGAAACCTGTGCCCATCCCTGAAAAATCCTTAAACCTAAAGTGGGCGTTTGTATTAAAGGCACGATAGATGTTATTCCCACCATAATCCCACCGGGACCAATGATTGTAGTTTAGGCGAATGGTTCTAAAAATGGAAAAGGGTTTGAGCCAGCGATATCCCGCCCAGGTCCAATGGTTGATTTCGTCTGTGTTTCTTAAAAATCCGATATCATTCAATTCCAATTCAGGAGAACGCCAGGTCACTCCGGTTTCAAAGCCCCACCTGCCTCCGTTTTTCCCAATTCTAACATTACCTCCATGTCCAAAAAGTGAAGTAGCCGTAGTATCCACTTCCAAATGATCTGCATCTGGTCGTTGAAAGAAATGCTCAAAAGATTCCTGGGTGTTTGTAATAGCTTCAGTCGTTCCCGCAACATTGCTAAAAAAGAAATTGCCACCAACATACCAGGAACGTTCTTTCCAACGATGCAAAATGTCTAGTCCACCTGAGTAAGCAGATTTATGCAAAAATTCCAAAGAAGGGTCATCGATTTTGCGATTGACGGCTGTAAACACGCCGCCAACAACCGTATTGCCCTCATCAAAATCCTGTTGAATTCTACCCACAAAATAGTTGGTGAGAGGTTCCACCACCTGCTCACTGCTTTCTCCATTATTGTCAATATCTGCCATTTCTCTTTGGGTGATGCTTTCCAAAATTCCGATAGACAATCCTTTTTGTGTCTTGCCACTAAATTTGGCAGCACCGAGAATGGTCGTATTGTCAGGTTGAGTGGTATAGATACCATTGTCGGAATCTCCTGCTGCATAATGATGTGGCGCTCCTCCAATCCTCCTTGAATAAAACAACAAATCGCCATCAAAATCAGCATCGGTCTGAGATCCCGTCAATCGATAATTAAAAATATTTCGGTTTTCAATAAAAAACGGTCTCCTTTCTTCAAAGAAGATTCTAAATCCATCCAGCGTCAAACGAGAAGGATCTGCTTCTACCTGCCCAAAGTCCGGATTGATGGTAAAATCCAAAGTCAGGTCACTGGTCACCCCAATTTTTCCGTCCAATCCGCCCGAAAGTTTGGTATCTGATCCAGTAGCAAAAGGATTGCCTTCTTCTTTTTCAAATGATTCTGCCTGAGCGAGGAGATATGGTTGTAATTCAATCTGTGTTTGGGGTTTGATGCCCTTGATGCCGTGCAGTTCGCCAAACCTCCCTACCCAGGAAGGATCATTTTGCCGAACAGGCTGCCATAGAGATCGTTCTTCCGCCCTGAAAAATCTTCGTGTGGATTGGATTCCCCAAACATGTTCCTCTTTGTTCGCAAACCTCAATTGGCTTAGTGGAATTTTGACTTCTGCTTTCCAACCAGTTTCATCTATTCTGGTCTTTGCATACCAAATTGGATTCCAGTTGGTATCCCAATTTCTTCCGTCATTGGAAATAAACTCATCTCCCTTGACACCAGAAACTGAAATGGTAAATGAAAAAGCGGTACGCAAGTCATGATAGCTATCAATATTGATTTCGACCCAATCACCTGGAAAATTATCCCGGCGTGACATTCGGTTCTCTATTTTTTCCGGCTCTGTATCAAAGCATTGATAAGCGATGTACAGGTTTTTGTCATCATACAAGATCTTGAAGGCGGTTTCCTGAGAGGGGTCGATGCCTTCGTAGGGGTCAGATTGGGTATAATCCTGCCCCCATTCCACCTGATCCCAACATTCTTCATCAAAAACAGCATCAATTACCGGCGGTTTTTCTGCTATTCTTTGTGTGAAATATTTCCGAGTTGGATAGGGTGGTTTTTCCTGAGCAAAAAGGGTTTGAAAAAATAATAAGGCAATACATGAGAGTAGTAGTCGGGCTCGCTTCATACTTTTTTGAGTTTAGTCTGGTGATCTAGTTGCTGGTTTTCTGGGTGGTTGTTCCTGGTTTGCTGGGTGCTGGGTGCTGGTCTCTGGATATTGCATACTGTAAACTGGGTGCTTCTTGCTTCTACCCCCAATACATACTAATGACAGAAACAGTTCAATTTCGTTGCGGTTCTTTTTCAAAAATTGAGATGAATTATTTTCATTAAAAAAATGAGGGCTGTAAATCACAGTATGATGTCCACTTTTCATCTATTTATTCTAAATGTGGCAATGCCGTGTTTGTAACCATTAAAATATTGAGATAGTAGAACATTGGAGATCTTTTAATCAAAATCAGTACAACAGCCCAAAGCTCGTCCGTCAGGCTTTTCTATGCAAATAATTGGACATCTGAGGTGACCAAAAACCATATTTGTTATGAATGATTGGTTAAATCCTTAGAGCTGGAAGCTTTACATTTGAAAGCCTCGAACTCATCGCCTTTTAGTATAGGGTGAATGAAACGACTAGATATGGGATTTCTGGTGTACTTGTAGATCCTTCAATTGCGAAGGGTTATGTAGTTAATTTACTTCGCGCACTTCGTTTTAACAGATGGGATGATATAGGTTATTAACCTTTCAAAAAACCTTTCATCATCAAATTGGCAGCTGCCAAATTTGTAGCCAGTGGGACATTGTGTACATCACATAGACGCATCAACATTTGTACATCTGGTTCGTGAGGATGTTTATCTAATGGATTTCGAAAAAAGAAAACCATGTCCAGTCTTTGGGTAGCTACTAAAGATGCGATTTGGGCATCTCCGCCTTGAGGCCCCGATAACAATCGCTCTACTTTAAGTTGGGTCGAGTTTTGAATATGCTCACCCGTAGTTCCAGTTGCATAGATTTTGGCGTGGACAAGCTTGTCCTTATTTTGCATGGCAAAGGTGACCATTTCTGGTTTTTTGCCATCATGAGCGATAAGTGCAATTCTCATAAACAACGTTTATTTAGTAAACAGACTGCAAATAAAACAAAAAGCCCTAACCATGACGCTTCCTAAGTGGCATTTATCATAGTTAGGACTAATTGAGGGAAAGACAACGCACAGCCATGGGAGAAAAATGAAAATTGAAATGAAAATTGAAATGAAAATGAAAATTACCTTTTACACATTTTAATTTTCATTGTCATTTTTATTTTCATTAAAAAATCACCTGACTAAAACCACATCTCCTTCATACATCTGTTCTTCGCCATCAATGAAGGCAATTTTAGCGAAGTAGGTAAAAACATTTGGGTTTAAGGATCTTCCATCAAAGGTGCCGTCCCATCCCAATTTTGGATCATTGGGTGCCAAATTTTGGCCTTCAAATACCATTTCTCCCCAGCGATCAAAAACCTTAAAGTCAAGAATAGTCGTTACTGAAGGACCGGCATATACGGTAAAATTGTCATTATTCCCGTCTCCATTTGGTGAAAAAGCATTTGGAATAAAGACGTCATAAACGGGTCTTACCTGGACCAGTACGCTGTCTACTAGGAAACAGCCACTTTCAGGATCAGTAACGGTTAGGGTATACAGGGTAGTTTCGGTTGCCAGCACATTGGGATTCGGACATTCGGGGCAATCCAGGAAGGTTGGAGGCAACCATTGGACTTGTTGATTGGTAAAAGGCAAAATGATGGCATCCAATTGAGTTGGATTTCCCAAAAGCACCTCTTTATCATCGCCGGCATAAATATCATAACCTTCTGGTTCATGAATATTAATGATTTCTTCAAGAATGCATCCATTGGCATCCATGACTTGCACGAGAAAATCTCCTCCAGGCAAATTGGCAATGCCATTAATATCTGTAAACGGGTTGTCATCAAATGCGTATAAATAGCTTGGGACACCACCCCCGACAGCAGTCACTTCAATCGCTCCGTCATTTTCGTAGGGGCATTCCACATCTTGAGTGGTAATTGACATTTCCAATGCAGGAGGTTCCTGAATGACAATTGAGGAATTGCCAGTACATCCGGCATCATCCGTTACTGTGACCAAATAGGTATTGGCACACAAGTCAGTTAGGTTAGCTCCTGATAAACCATTGTCCCAGTCATAATTGAAACCAGTTCCTGAACCTCCACTAGGCAAAGCATTGGTTGTGCCATTGCATTCCCCTTCACACAATATATCTGTACCATCCATAGCAACTGACACTGGTGGAAAATATCCAATGGCAACAGAGTCTGTATTTACACAACCATTGTTATTCAATTCTACCCAATAGGTACCTGCTTGATCAACCAATAGGGTTGCTTCGGTAGACCCATCTGACCACAAATAAGTCACATTTACATCAGAGGTAGATAAAGTGGTATTATCTCCATCACACAAGGTCGTATCTACGCCTAAATCTGGTTGAGGAGTGATTCCAAAGTCTATGAAAATAGAATCGCGACTCCTACATCCAATCGTATCCACGATTTCCAGCCAATAATTACCTGAGGTAGAGATATTGGTTGTAGGCAATGAACTCCCATTGCTCCACAAGTAGGACACACCGCCCGGGTCTAATCCATCTAAAAGAATGTTAGAAACGTCACAAATGGAAGTATCCGCTCCTAAATCGATATCCAAACTACTCAATGGTACAATGTTGAAGGAATCAATTCTCGTACAAGTTCCAATATCAACTTCCACCCAATATACGCCAGGGTTTGAAACCGTATAGGTAGCTCCGGTATATCCATCTTGCCATAAGTAGGTCGCATTTTGAGTTGTTGCGTCCAAAAAGATAGGTTCATTGTCACACATAGCCGTATCAATTAAATTAGTGGACCCATCTAATACATCGACAGTCAAATAAAAGGTATCTATGGGATTACAGGCATCTGGATTGGTGGCTATCAATGTAACTTTATAAGTCCCTGCTTCGGTGTAGGTATGAAAAGGATCCATGTCATTGCTTTGCCCACCATCATCAAAATCCCATTGCCAGGCTACCGCGTCCTGCCCCGTATACGTAAATTGGACATCAAAAGGCACACAGCCGCTTGTTGCCGGATTGGCAGTTCCCTGGGCAGTAACCGTTTCTATGTCAAAATCAATTTTGAAAGCGCCTACATCACAGTCTGTCGATTGCCCGGTCGCCCAGGCATTGGAGGTGGTATTGAGTAATCCGGTAAATACACAGGAACAAACACCTTGATAAACCACCCCACCCTTGTCAAATCGACTCGTTCCACCATCTACATGATCTGCATTGCCATAATAAGTTCCATAAGACAAGCCTGTAGCAAGAGGCTCCAGAACCCCGAGGTAAAAAGTGCCAGGCGCATTCGCTAAGGCATCATTGGTGAGTGGCAAGCCTCCGGAAGCTTCATATCCGGAAAAATAGATGCCATCACATTTATCTACCATAAAAGCTACCGGAACGAAATCTACCAAAAAAGAAGAACCTGTCCCTACTACTGTGGAATAAACGACCTGCGACAAGTCTTCCGTAAAAGCTGTTATAAACTGGCGGCTATTTGGATTGGCGTATGCACCAGGCGTGACCGGCATTTGCCCTCCTGAGCTTTGACCATAAATATGGACGTTGCCATCATCATCCAAATCCATAAAATAAGAATGCTCATCATTGTCAGAGCCCCAGAAAGTACTGCTTAAAACTGCACTCCCATCGGGAGAAAGTTTGGTCACATATGCATTTTCGGCACCTCCAGGCCATGTTGGTTTTACTGAACTTAAATGGGTTGGGAAATTTCCTCCTCCCGCAGTGCCTGTCACATAAACATTCCCGCTATCATCAACCCGAATACCATTCCCAATGTCCGGATCGTCTTCTCCTAAATAAGTCGCCCAGTACAAAAGAGATAGATCACTATTGGTTTTAAAAACAACCGCATCCTGAGCTTCAACAAAAAAGCCCGTGGCTATCGGATTGAAGGTCTGATCAAAGGCGCCCCCTGTTACTGGAAAATTATCTGAATTGGTGGAACTCACCACATAAATGTTATTCTGGGCATCCAATATGATTTCTCCTCGATAATTATCTCCGTAATTCGAATTTAGAGAGGAATTATTCAAACCGTCATCCTCATCTCCACCAAAATAACTGGACCCCACCAGCCCGGTTCCATCCGCATTCAAAACAGTGACTATAATATCTGCATTTCCCTCCTGGTTAGATTGTATTGCATTGGGAGTTGTTGGATAATCAAATGAGGTCGAAGAACCATAAATATAAAGTTGCTGATTGAAATCAGTAATAATACTATGTGGTAAGTCTTCGCCTGCTCCTCCGATATAGGTTGCATAGAGCAAATTGCTTCCCTGAGGATTGTACTTGCTGACGACAATATCGGAACTACCGCCTCCATAATTTGTTTGAAAAGCACCAAGGGTCACCGGATATCCTGGTCCAAATGAACGTCCTGCCGTGTACATATTTCCACCATTGTCATAAGTAGCAGAATGTCCAAAGTTTTGAAACCCAGAAGTACCAGAAAGCGTGGAAGCAATAACAGTCGGATCGATAATCAACTGATAATCAACATTGTAGCCATTTGGAAATTTAAAAGTCAACTTGTTTCCCTCTAAAACATATTCACAAGCTACTTCTATATTTTCTCCATCAATAATTTGATATGCATAGGGTCTCTTTTCAAACATGCTTTGAAAGGAAGTTCTGATGTGCAAATCACCCGAAGTCAATGACAAATCTTCCACACCTTCATACTTTAATTGTATATCTGCAACATCGCCACCTGCATGGACAATAAAATCATATTTGAAATGCCCATCCTGACTATAGGCTTTCAAATCAATACCAGAATATAAATCATGATAGTGTACTCCTTTATACAAGGGTACTTCGCTTGCCCATTTAGCAGGATCTTTACCTATAAAATAATTGTGGTAATGTGTCTTTTGGCTTTCTCCGTTCAAACTGGCTTTTTTAGCACCAACGAAATAAACTTTGTAGGCATGTTGCCTGATTTGTAAGTCTTTTAGTTTTTTTCGGTCAATGAGGGCGAGATCGTGTATCTGTTTCAAATCTTCAGAATGGCTCAATACATAGGTAAATGCCTTTTCTTCCAAAAATAAATTTACAGAACCACCAAAACCAGTTCTATACCGCACATTCTCATGCCATTGGTGCTGATTTTCTACAAAAAGTGGCTGGGCTTCGTGCTGGTGTCCATGTGCCTGCATCTTTTGAATGCTGGGTTGGGCTTGGACAGAGATGATAAAAAAGTTGATCAACAAATAAATCCAATAAGAGCGTTTGTAAACATTTTTCATAGGTCTTCATTTTTGTTTTTTAGAGCATAAATAAAATTCCATCAATTGACGGTTAACGGCAAATTTAAACATGCTCTTAATTGAAAATGGTGGACGGCAGACGGTGGACTGTGAACGGGTTAAATTAAAGATGGTATAAAAAACTGCCTACTGAAAACTGCCCACTCCATCAGGTGCCTATGTCTGTTCTGTGTGCGAGATTAAGGGTTTACGGTTTAATTTTTTATCCAAAAGGGAAAAGATATTCCAGTTGTCTTGTGTTTATCAAATTAGTATTTGCCAATTATGCCTCTTCAAATCGATAAGCGTATTTTTAAACATACGCTGAATTCAGTTTTCAAAAGTAAGTCCAAACACAATCAGCTTACTGAAGGAAACTAAGCTGACGGGTTTGAACTTACTCTTGAACTAAATATATTGACCATAAGAGGTTACAAATAGCAAAAGTGCTTAATGTGTAGTCTGGATTTTTCCACTTTTGAAAAATAGCAGTCAAAGTTTTGAATGCTGTGGATCTATTGGGTAAGATTGTGGGACTTCAAAGATAGGGAAAAGTTTTAAAGTGTTACCGTTTCAGTCAACAAACTTATAACCAATTCCCCTGACAGATTGAAAAAACTCAGGGTTCTTGGGATCTTTTTCAAAATATTTTCTGAAGGATAGAATGAAATTATCGATTGTTCGGGTAGAGGGAAAAACATCATAGCCCCAGACAGACTGCAGAATTTGTTGGCGCGAAACGACTTCATTTTTTCGATCAATGAGCAATTTCAAAAGCATCGCTTCTTTTTTAGTGAGCATAAATTGTCCTGGAAGCCCTTCCGCTTCAAAAGTTCGAAAATTCACTTTATTGCTACCAAATTCATAGACTTCGGGAGTGTTTTCAGGTGCTTTGCTCGTGCGTTTGATCAGGTTTTTGACTCTTAGTAACAGTTCTTCCAGGTTGAAGGGTTTGGTTATATAATCATCCGCTCCCATTTTCAATCCTGAAATCCTATCCATCGCAGTATCCTTTGCAGTCGCAAAAATGATAGGAACCTCCATATTGGTCAATCGAATCTGTTCGCATATTTGAAAACCATTCATCTCTGGCAACATCACATCCAGAATAATCAAATCAAAATGCTGCTCATGGAAGTATTTTATGGCATTTCGTCCGTTGTCAGTAGCTACTACCTCATAATCTTCCATTTCCAAATTCAGCTTGACAACTTTGCGAATGTTTTCTTCATCTTCGACCAAAAGAATTCTCATGTTTATTTTTTTAGAAGACAGACTATTTAAAGGTAGATCGCTTCGCTGTCAGAGGTCAGACTTTCTGACTTCTGACAGCGAAGCGATCCAACATATTTTAACAAGGCAACTCAATTTTGAAAATCGTTCCTTTGGGAACATTATCTACAATGGCAATTTTCCCTTTGTGAGCCAAAACTATCTGATTGACAATGTGTAAACCCAAACCAGTCCCCTTAGTTGTCCGGGTATCTTCATTTCCTATCCGATAAAATTTTTCAAATACCTTTTTCTTTTCCTTTTCTGGAATGCCGATGCCATTGTCCGCAACGTTTAATTGAATTGTATTATTCTCACAACTCAATTCAATGCTGATTTTCGGTGCTTTATTCGAATACTTTACTGCATTTTCCAAAAGGTTCAAAACTACAGAAGTCATACCCAAACGCTCAGCCTGCAAAGTCGGAATATCGTCATTTTTTTGAAAAAAGAAATTCACATTTGGGTATTTTGTAGAAAGTCGCTCTACCAGGTCTTCTATTAATTCCACCAAATTGAGGAATTCAAAGTTAGGCTGGTAGGATGTTTCCAGTTTTGCCGATAGTAAAAGATCATTTACCAGAGTATGCAATCGCTCCGTTTCCTCCAAAGCACTTTCCGTAAATTTTTTCGTCTGCCCGGGCTTCAAATTCCGTTTCAGGAATGTTTCTAAAATTAATTTTATGGAAGCAATGGGTGATTTTAACTCATGCGTAATCGATAACAAAAAATTTCTACGTTGTTGTGCAACTTCCATTTCTCTGTTGTAACCCCGATTGATTAACCAAATTCCAATTATCAAGGTCAATACAAAAACGGTAGCTTCTCCAAAGATCATCATTTCTTGCCGCTTGTATTCCTTTCTAAGCTTTTGGTAATCAGCTGTGCTATGAAATTGCTGCTCATTTTCCACAATACCCTCTGCGATCATTCCAATCATCAACAAATCTCTCTTTGCGAAAAATGCATCCTTGTTTTTTGTAAATAACAAAACGGACCACCAGCTAAAAGCCAGGAGCATGTACGCAATTACAATATAGGAAAGCAAACGTAAGCGGATATTTTTTTTGGATTGGGACACAAATACGGCAGGTTTTAAAAAAACCCTCGTGCTCAAAGTGGCGACGAGGGTCCCGTTGTCTGGATATATATGGAAATCGGTTTCGGTATATCAGCTTTATCAAAGAGTATGAGCATTAAAAAAGAAACTTTCTAATTGGCTCTTTTTATTTTGTTTAGCAAAGGTACTTCTTTCCTATGTAAATACAACACAATTGCACTTCCAATAAAAACACCAACTGCCATGTAGAATAAAGTGCCGCCATCTTCCATCACCTCAATCCCCAATGAAGTCAAATGAAAAAGGATAGCTCCTGCCATTGTTCCCATCGACATTAAGGCACCCAACCAAACGGTTCTCGGTATAAGCAGCAATATACTCGCAATCAGTTCTACCACACCAGAACCAATGCGACCAAAATCGCCCAAGCCCGTCTTTTCAAAAATATACACGCTTTCGGGAGCAGCGGTGAATTTAAAAAACAGCGTTTGAATTAAAATGACTACTATCGCTATGCTAAGTAACCAGGAAATAATTTGAGTGGCCTTATTCATTGTTTTGATTTAAAAAAGTGAAGAATTGATTTTCTAGCCTAAAAGCTTGTTTAAACTTTCATGATTGAGCGAGAGAGAGCAAGTTTTGTTCTGAACGAGGCAAATTTTGTCCCGATAGCTATCGGGAGATGCGGGCAATCTGGCGAAAAATTTAACAAAGTGCAGGATAAAATTTGTCGCTTGCAGCCGATTGATGGAATTTTAAACAAGCTCTATATACTTAATGAAAATGAAAATGAAAATGAAAATGAAAATGAAAATGAAAATTAGCTATTTAAATTTTCATTTTCATTGAGACATTTTAATTTTAATTGAGAATTTCCCTACAAAGATAAGGACAGTCTATTCCTGTAGCATCACGGAAAAATCACGGTTTTATCACAAGCGCATTTGCTTTTATTTTTTGACATACCTTACAAAATTCAAATAGAATCTATATCTTTCTGTTTCCAATATTCAATTTCGATAAAATCTCTTAACATGCTAAAAAACGCGACTCTATTCTTATTGCTGTTTTGCAATTCCATTAGCATTGCACAAGTTCAGAAAGGTAGTTGGTTGATTCGCGCTCAAAACGATTTTGAGTTCCGTTCTGTCAAGCAAGTTTCACCCTCACCGAATTTTAATACTACAAGCTTATCTTTCAATAATTCAGCAGGATATTTCATAACAAGCGGAACTGTTTTTGGCACTGGATTGCATTTTTCTTTTGCCACAGATTTTATTGAAGACATTTTTCTTGGGGAGGACTTTAATTTATTCCGTTATTCTGTTCCCATTTTTTACAGACAATATTTAAATCCAGGAAAAACAAGATGGTTTACACATTTGCAATTCAATTTTTCCAGAATTGAAATAAAATCTAATGGTGAAGAATTTTTCAAAGACGATTACACTTATTTTGATCTGGGCTTTGGCTTTGACTACTTTTTAACGAAAGATGTCGCTGTTGAGGGTAGTTTAAACTATAGAGTTGGAGATAGTGAAGAATTTTGGCTTTTTCGTGGGACTGATCTCAAGTGGCACTATAATCTAAATATTCAGCTTTTTTTAAATCGGAGCGAAAAGTCAACCTATGAAACAGGTGAACAATTGCCTAATCAATACTTAAAGAAAGGAAATGCTATTTTTTCCGGTGCCTGGTGGGGAAGGTTATTTAAAAAAGACTATGAAGAGCCAAGACTCGAAATGGATCTGGGATTTCGGTATTTTTTAAAAGATAGAATTGAACTTGGTACGAGGTTGGGGTATCAAAAGTTTTTTCAATTCAATGAACTAGAATCGAACTCAGAGGAAATAGCAGCTCATTTAACCTATTACCATCCCATCTTCAATACTTTTTTCCTGGCCCCTGGTTTTAAATTGGGGTACTCGCATTCCAAACAAACTTTTCAATCCTTTATATCACCCTCTACTATAGGTACAATAGATTGGCACCAACATAATTTTCTCTTCGGACCATCTGTGGCTTTCCTTTTTTTCCCCTCTTCAAAGAACTTGCTCAAAACCACTTTATCTACTGAATTTCAAAATGGAAAACAGCATGAAGTAATTGAAGGAGAAAAATCAGATCCCACTTTTCGAATTATTGCAATGAATGCCAATTGGCAAATCGCCTGGCAACACTTTGTATTTAAAAACATGGCAGTAGAAATATATGCACAATACAACATCCTGGAATCTGAAAACAGATTATTGGTACTGGAAACTATAAGCAATAATTATGTAAGCAGAATACAAGCAGGGCTTGGCTTTTCATATTTCATTTCCAAGAAATCAAACGACCAATGACATGCTCCGAATAGCTTTATTTTTCGTTCTCCAACTTGGTGCTTTGCTGGGCTTTTCACAAATAGAAAAAGGTACCCGACTCTTAAATGGTCACCATTCTTTTGATTTTCTTTTTGACTCCGATAATTCTGAAAAGTGGAATGAACATACTTATCGCATCAATTTGAAAACCAACTGGGGATACTTTTTTCGACCCAATACGATGGTTGGGCTGGGGGTTGATTTTTCCTATCAAATAATCGACTATCAATTTCAAAAAGATAGTGACATTGATATCATAACGAAAATGCCCATTTTTGCCAGGCATTACTTCAACCCTGGAAAGGTCAATACCTTCGCCTCACTCCTCTCAAATTTCCAATGGACAGATGCCCGTTCCTTTAAAAATAATTATGATGGCTTTTTTATCAACTTCTGGTTAGGTGCCGGCATCAATTTTTTTCTATTTGAAAATGTGGCAATTGAAACTGCACTTTCCTATCGATTTGCGGGAAGAAATATTGACCTTTACTTAGACTATCCCAATGATGGTAGTAAACTAAATCTGGATTTTGGCATTCAGTTTTTTTTAGACATGGAAAAAACATATGAATGCTTTAACTGCCTGGAAATATCAAAACTATATTTCAAAAAGGGGACTTACCAATTGGGTGGACGGTTTGCTTTGGATTTAATCAAAAGCAATGAAATAATTCACACGATAGGGGAGCCTACTTTTAGTTTATTCTTAAACAACCGTTGGAAAATCGGGGGTGGCTTATTGATAGAAAAGCGGAAATACGATGAAGACTATGAACCCATACGGCGCAGATCTGCAGCCAAGGCTTTTGTCCAATACTTCATTCCAATTTCCCAAAATTTCTACTTTTCGACTAGCCTCTTTGCCCAACACCAAACCCTTAGTACCGATTATCATAGATTTAGAGCGTTCAATACCGGGAAACGAATCACCTTAAATTTGAAAGAGCATGAGTTGATGATTGGAGGTGCCTGGGACATTCATTTCTTTTTTTATTCCGAAAACCTTATAAAAACAGGGATTCAATTTTTCTATCATACACCTTATGGAACTGTGCTGGAACCACATCCTGTTCCAATGTCCCTCCATGGAACAGGCTTTCGCTCCCAGATTTTCTTTGCCTGGCAATATTTTATCATGCGTAATTTGGCTGTTGAATTTTCCACTCAATTTGAATATTTGGATACCTTTTCCAGAATAAAAGAGGAAGCAGGAACAACTTTTTCTACCTTGGACTATAGGGATCACGAAAAGCGACTTAACCTAAATATTGGGTTGTATTTCTTTATTTTCAAGAAATCGTAAAACGGTATATATGCACGGAATCATATTTCACTCCCATCAAAAAAGTTTAATACTTTTTCCTTACTTAAAAAAGCTCGTTGCAAGCTCCAGCTTGCCAAACGTAAGTAAGTCAAGGGCTCCTGCCCTTTTGCATCAAAAAGCATTGGCAACACCAGGGCAGGAGCCCTGTACCAAGTTTCGTTTTGCAAGCCAGAGCTTGCAACGAGCCTCTTTTTTTGTTTTGTATTATTTTATTTTTTAGAATTCATAGAACAATGAACATGCTCAGAATTGGCTTCTTCTATTTGAATTTCATTTTTTCATTGCAAGCACTTGCTCAAGTAGACAATGGCAGCTGGATGTTAAATGGATCGAATACAATTTTTGTTGACTATAATAATCCAGATGCAGACCATCAAAAAACAACATCATTCAACTTAAAATCCAATTTGGGTTACTTCAACAGCAAGCTTTCTGTTTTTGGTTTAGGCTATGATATCAGTATTTATTATCAAGAAAGAGATCAATCCCTTTGGGATTCTGAGCTGACTATGGCTCGGTATAGCATTCCTGTGTTTTATAGAATGTATTTCAGCAAGGGAAGATTTCGAGTATTTGGGGAAATTCAATCGAGATTTAATTTTTATACCTCAAAAGTCAAGTTTAGGGATGATGTAGAGCAGGAAAAAGATTTTAGGATGATACCTATTGGTGGTTTTGGAGTTGATTTTTTCCTGTCAAGCAATATTGCCCTGGAATTCAGTTCGATGTATAGCGCCTTTAGAAAAGACCTGAATGCATCTAATAGTTTTTATCCGAGGCCACCCAAAAATGAAATCCAACTTGGGCTCCAATTTTTTATTAATCAAAAACCAAAGGCACATTATGCGAGTGGCGCGGCACTTGCTGAATCTTATTTCAAAAAAGGCAATTCAATTATTGGAGCAGATTTCCGCACTGACTTTGGAGGTAGTTCATTAGACGACCCCATATATTTTAAGCCTTCTTTTAGCTATTTCCTGAATGATTACTGGAAAATAAATACTGCATTTGAATTAGAGCGAGTCCAATTGGATAATGATTTCTATCCCACTCTTTTTAGATATGGCATCGAAGTTTCGGGGCAGCATATTAAAGGAATTTCCAAAACTTTATTTACCACTTTCAATTATGGCTTTCAGTATTACAGAAGCAAAACTGATTATGAAGCAATCACTACGCTAATATTTGGAACCAGGCATTTTATTACCACCACCAATGATTTCGCAGTTTCTACCGGTGTAGCATTTTACTACTTCCTTTATTCCAGGCATGTACTTCAATCTGGAATTGATTTTTCCCTCCACAATATTTGGGGAGATCAAATCTTGCTATGGGATTCTTTAATCCCAATCAGGCAAAATCAATTGCGGTCGAGTTTTCAACTAAAATGGCAATATTTCCTTTCTGAAAATATAGCTTTACAGTTGACTTCCAAGTATATTTTCCTGGATGCCTATTTGAAAACAGAATTGCCAGGCGAGCTAGAGACAGAAGCTGTCTTTTCAACAGAAAGAAACGAACAACTTGAATTCAATTTTGGCATCCAATACTTTCTATTCAAAAAGAAAAAAGAAGATTGATTATCTCCATTTACTTATTTTCTTTAGACATTTAGGCCGCTTTTCAAGCAAATATCCTTTTCAAACATTTTATGAAAAGACCGCCATTAGTCCACATATTATTTTTTCTACTTTTTCTGGCACTTTGCTATTTCCCACTTTTCCTACACCTTGACCATTTGAGTTTAAGGTTGTGGGACGAAGGTCGTCGGGCGGTAAATGCCTTTGATATGCTGCAAAATGGGAACTGGTTGGTGACACATTATGCAGGTGAACCGGAAATGTGGGGAACCAAACCTCCTTTCTTGATCTGGTGCCAGGCTATTTTCATGAAATTGTTGGGCTATAATGAATTAGCAGTTCGCTTACCTGCGGCCCTGGCAGGTTTGGGTACCATTTTTATACTCATTCTTTTTAGCCGCCGGGTCTTGAAAAAAACCATGATCGGCTTTTTTGCAGGACTCGTTTTGCTAAGTACCAGAGGCTATATCAGTGAGCACGTAACGCGTTCAGGCGATTTTGATGCTTTGTTGACTTTCTTTTTGACGGGTAGTTTGTTGTGCTTCTTTTTGATGATTAGGTGGAATGGCAATCGCAAGCCCCCTAGCCCCCTAAAGGGAGAAATGCCATCGTCTGTAGTAACAAGCCGAGTCTCTCGCATGAGCAATGGTAAGCGTGAGGGCTCGGCGGCAGTAAAGGGTTTATGGAATCAGCACTGGCTTTACCTCTTCACCTTTTTCCTCATTTTAGCTGCGCTCACGAAAAGCATTGCCGCCTTTTTCTTTTTGCCAGGGCTTCTGTTTTATGTTCTATACAAAAAGCAGTTGCTTCCTTTATTGAAGTGGAAATATACCTGGTTGGCAATTTCGGGCTTGTTATTGGTAGTCGGAGGCTTTTACCTACTGAGAGAGATCTACAACCCCGGATACCTGCAAGCAGTCTGGGAGAATGAATTGGGAGGGCGTTATTTGGATTCCAAGGAAGGTCACCGACATCCCTGGTATTTTTACTTTAAGTTGATGTATAAAGAGCGGTTTTTACCCTGGCTGTTTTTGGTCCCTCTGGGAATATTTGCGGGACTATACCAAAACAAGCAATCCAGGACACTTTCAGCATTCACTGTTTTTATTTTGTTCAATTTGGTTTTCTTCTTTTTGGTATTGATTGGGGGTCAAACCCGGGTGGTTTGGTATATGGCCCCCGCATATCCACTGCTTGCCTTATTGGTTGGAATAGGAATGGAAAGATTATACCAGGGAGCTTGTAATTATATTGATATCAAAAACCTGAATTACAAATACCTGTTTTTAAGTCTATTTGTCATCGCCTTATTCATTCAACCCTATCAAAAAACGATTGAAAGAATTTATAAGGAAAAACATCCACCCTGGGATTTGAAATTTTTGAAGTTTAAAGATTTTATGGAGCGAAATCAAGACATCAAAACCTACAAAATTGTCCATCGACATTTCAATTCTCATATTCAATTTTACCGGAGCGTTTATAATTTAAAAGATTTCAACATCACTGCTCAGGAGTTAGAAGATTTTGAGATGAACAAATACGAATTTGGTGCAGGACCTTTAGAGTTTGAAGTAGGAGATACCATCATGGTCTGCGAAAAAAAGGTGTATCCCAAACTAGATGCAGTTTATGAATATGAAGTATTGAATCAATGGGATACCTGTAAGTTGTTGGTTATCAAATGAAGATTGTTATGGGAATTTGATTATTCGAATATTCTTTTGGAGAACGGGGTGCGGGGTGCGTGGTGTCGGGGTGCGGGGTGTCGGGGTGTCGGGGTGTCGGGGTGCGGGGTGCGGGGTGCGGGGTGCGGGGTGCGGGGTAGTTTGGAAATTTCTTTTTATATTTTATGAAAATAAAGAACGAATCCACCAAGTATCCAGGACCCAGAACCCAGCAACTAGCAACCGAATCCAAAATCTTCAAAAATATTGAGTTGGATGAAAATACTCATCATTCGATTTTCCAGTATTGGCGATATTGTGCTCACAACTCCGATCGTTCGTTGTTTGAAACAACAATTGAATGCTGAAATTCATTACCTCACCAAACAATCTTTTGCAACGTTACTAGAATTCAATCCTCATATCGATCAAATTTTTACGATACAGAAAAAAGTTGCGGAAGTGCTCCCGGAATTGAAAAATCAGGAATACGATTACATCATTGATTTGCATAAAAACATCAGAAGCTGGCAAGTCAAAAAAGCACTGACTGCACAAAGCTTTTCCTTCAACAAAATCAATTTTGAAAAATGGTTGATGGTCAATTTTAAAATCAATCGCTTGCCAAATAAGCATATTGTAGATCGATATTTTGAAACGGTTCATGAACTTGGAGTTGAGAATGACGGGGGGGGCTTGGAGTATTTTTTGCCAACGCAGCCCCCTAACCCCCTGGAGGGGATGGGAGAGCTTTCACAAGGTGAAAAAGGGAAGGTTGGGCAGCCGGAGGGGAATGAAGTAGTAGGGTTCCGATCCTACATCGCCTTTGCCATCGGGGCAGCCCATGCTACCAAGCGCCTGCCAAAAGAAAAAATCATTTCTATTTGCCAAAAAACAGAAAATACCATTGTCTTACTGGGCGGTAAAGACGTGGCGGAGGAAGGAGAGGTTATTGCCACAGAAGCCGGTAAACATGTACTCAATCTTTGTGGTAAAGTCAATCTTCACGAATCCGCTTTTATAATAAAGGAAGCTGAAAAAGTTATCACCCACGATACAGGCATGATGCACATCGCTGCTGCATTTCAAAAGGAAATCATATCTATTTGGGGCAATACGATTCCAGGGTTCGGGATGTATCCCTATTACAAATCAGGAATTGAGCGAAATCACACCATCGAAATCAAAAAACTTTCCTGTCGTCCTTGTTCTAAAATTGGATACAAGAAGTGCCCAAAAGGACATTTTAAGTGCATGATGTTAATTTCAGAAGAGGAAATCAACCAATACTACAATTAGGAATTTAATAAAAATACTCCTACCTTGCCATTCAATACTACATCCGGTTTGTGATTAAAAAATAAAATAGATGAAAAAATACCCACTTGGCGAGTTTGAAGAGATCGTGCTGCTCACCGTTGGCGTCTTGTATGACGAAGCTTATGGAGTTGCGATCAAAGATGAGATTGAAAACAGACTAGAAAGAAATGTAAGTGTCGGAGCCTTACAATCCGCTTTGAGGCGAATGGAGGATAAGGGATATTTGGTCTCTCGTTTTGGAGAGAAGACCAATGAGCGTGGCGGCAAACGCAAGCGGTATTTTAGGATGACCGCATTCGGCAAAAAAGCATTGGACTATACCAGAGAGGTAAGAAATGGATTGTGGAATGACATTCCGGATTTGGCTTTTGAGTTCAAGATTTAAAAACTGCCGTAGGCAGAAAACCTTTTTAGAGGAAAAATTTATTGTAAAAAATTGATAATCAGATTGTTGTCGGTTGTCGGTTAGATAAACAGACAACTGACAACCGACAACTGACAACCGACAACCGACAACAAAAACAGAAATATAGTTGATTAGAAATCAATGACTTGTGTTCCTTCTTAAAATTTTGGGATGATTCATTTTTTTTAGATATGATAAAAACCTGGTCAGAACGATTTTTTAAATGGTATTGTCACCCTGACTATTATGAAGACATCAAGGGTGATTTGAATGAGTTGTTTCAACGACAATCCAATGCCAGCAATTTACGAAAAGCTGAATGGCAATTTGCAAAAGAAGTGTTCTTGCTGTTCCGACCAACCATCATTCGCCCTTTTCATTTTTTTCCAAATAATTCACCCGACATGATTCGCAACTATTTCAAAATCAGTTTTAGAAATCTAAAAAAGCATCCAGCTTATACCTTGATCCATATTTTGGGCTTGGCATTGGGCTTGACTGCATTCTTATTTATCAATCAATACACCAAATTTGAAAAGAGCTACGACGGCTTTCATTACGCCCCTTCACAATTATACAGATTGACAACGGATGATGTTTTGGATGGAAAAATTCAGGTAAGAGATGCCATGTCTTTTGCACCTTCCGGAAAAGCATTGACAGAAGAATTGCCGGAAGTTCTTGAATATACCACGACCTACAAGACCTGGCGAATGTCATTCAGGAAAGATGGCCAACCAGTAGAAGAAAGGGATGTGATTGCAGTGGATTCCAATTTTCTGCGGCTTTTTAATTATGAAGTCCTTGAGGGTGATAAGAAAACAATGTTGAATGAACCACATAGTATCGTCTTGACGAAATCCCAGGCTGAAAAATATTTTGGAAATACAAATCCGGTTGGGCAAAATATAGAAGTGCTGGGTACATTCAACCGTCCTTTCCAGGTAACGGGAATCATCAAGGATACTCCAGAGAATACACACTATAAATTCAATATGCTTGTTTCTTTAAGAAGTTTTCAAGACCGCATAGACAATGATGCCTGGAATGGCTTCAATTATTACACCTATTTGTTTTTAGATAAAAATGCAAACCTGGAGCAATTACGATCAAAACTTCCAGGATTAACAAAAAAATACCTTGGAGAAGAAGCCAGACTTGTTTTTAATTTACAGCCTGTAAAAGATATTCATCTTCATTCGGATTTCACCTATGAGCCAGAAATTCATGGCAGTGCACAAGCAGTGAATTTCCTGAGCATTATTTCCATCTTTATTTTGCTCATAGCCTGGGTCAATTATATCAATCTTTCTACCGCTCGGGCAGTAGAGAGAGCTAAAGAAGTAGGATTGAGGAAAGTGGTTGGCGCACAGAAAAAACAACTGGTTGGGCAATTTTTGTTTGAATCTTTATTGATCAACTTCTTTGGGGCTGTGGTGGCATTGTCAATTGCCCAGGTTTTGTTGCCCTATTTTAATGGATTGGTTGGAAAAACCGTATTGACAGATGTTTGGAATCATACTGGTTTTTTGACTCAGCTGGGTCTTTTCTTTTTGTTGGGAACAATAGTCACGGGGTTCTATCCTGCCATCATTTTATCATCTTTTAGACCAATTGGGGTTTTGAAGGGCAGTTTTGGCAGGTCAAAACAAGGCACATGGTTGCGCAAAACCCTTGTGGTGGTGCAGTTTGCAGCTTCCTTGATTTTGATTACAGCCACGGTCATTATTTACCAACAAATTCAATATATGACTGGCAGGGATTTGGGTATTGATATCGAACAAGTAATTGGGTTCGAAACCCCTCGTCGAGGAAATATGGAAAGAGAACAATACATTAGCAGGTACAAGGCTTTTGCAGATGAATTGGGCAAATTGAAAAATGTGAGCAGCGTTGGAGGGATTTCGAATATTCCGGGAGGCGGCAGTGCTGATATTAGTTCCACAAGTGCAGGCCTGAAAATAATTGGTAAATCAGATCGCGTACAATCGACCACTTATCGAACCTGGATAAATGAGGATTTACGATCTGCTTTAGATGTAAAAATCATTGCCGGACGCAATTTCAACCACCAGTTGGCTTCCGATACCAGCGCAGTCATCGTCAATCAATCTTTATTGAATTTATTGAATATCAGCGATCCCGAATCTGTCATTAATGAATATTTGCAATTTGGCACCGACCCGGAAAATCAGAAATACTTGGTCGTGGGAGTTATTGAAGATTACAATCGGTCTTCGCTAAAAAACAATATAGAACCCACTATTTTTACACATGAGGAGGCACCTTCCTCTACGGTTGTAAAACTTGAAGGAGAAAATCCTCTGGATGGAATTGAGCAAATTCAAGGCGTTTGGAATAATTTCTTTCCCGATGAACCACTGAATTATACCTTTGTTGACCAACGCTTTGAAAAACTTTACCTGGAAGATCGAAAATTCGGCTTCATCTTCCTCAACTTTTCCATCCTCGCCATCCTCGTAGCAAGTATGGGGTTGTTTGGACTTTCCTCCTACCTGGCCTTGCAACGAACCAAAGAAGTCGGCATCCGAAAAGTGCTGGGTGCCTCTGTCAGCAATATCGTTTTGCTCTTTTTCAAAGACTTTTTCAAGCTCATTGCTATTGCCGTCGTCCTAGGTCTGCCCTTGATCTATTTGAGTATGAATGACTGGTTGAATGGATATGCTTATCGAATCAATTTCCCCTGGTGGGTTCTGTCTGTAGCAATTGTGTTTATTGTACTGTTTGCGTTTTTGACGGTTAGTTTTCAGACCTGGAAATTGGCATTGTTGAATCCGGTGAAGACGATAAGGCATGAATAGGAAAAATAAATTTATCATCCCAAATTTTAAACATTTCCATTTTGATTTTGAGGTGATGCCTTCTAGCAAAGACTGGGGCAGTGAAAAGAAGGTGTTGCCTCAAATAGGAGCCTGGAATGCATATTTAAGGCAACACCTTTAGCTCTCCCTCCACAGCTCCTCTCAATGCATCACCTTAAATATTTTTCAAATTGAGAATTGCCGAAAATGCTGGATAACCCCGATTTTCTAGCTCATAAACCTTTTTATCATCTCCACAATTTTCCTTGCTGGTTCTCTGATTTCAACAGCCCAACTATTTAAATAACCCTCTTCATTTTTTTCGTTGATGGCTTTTATGGCAGTGAAGTAAGGGGATAGGATAATATGGTAGCCATTTTCTTCCAGAATACTTAACAACCAATTGCCAAAACCTAATTTGGAAACTACAGCTGCGAAGCGCATCCAATCATCTTCTGTATTAGAAATCGTAACTTCATCTACCATTATCAATGTCGGTTCTCCATGATCAAGTAGCTGTTTTAGCTTTTCATATATATTCTCCTTTTTGCTTTGCCATTCCAATGTTCCTTTAATTCCCTCATGTTCAACAGTTGCTTTAATGCTTGAAAGAATTTGGTCTAAGCCATTGCTCGATTTTTTCTTTATCTTAGACCACCAGGATTGTTGTTCCAGTTTTTCAATAAAAAGGTTTATAAATGCTTCTTCTGAAGTAATTTCCTCCAAATTAATTTCCAAACTATACCATTTTTCTTTCTTGGCTTTGGAAAGTAGTTTTTTGGCAAACGAGGATTTCCCAACCCTCCTTGGCGCAGCAAGAATTAAGGAATTGCCTTTTTGAATATGTTTCCAGGCAAATTCCAGTTCTTTTTCTCTACCAAAAAAATCATCTCCTTCTACAGGAGACCCCGTAATATTCTTCATTTAAAAAAGTTTGGGCAAAAATGTATATTTATCTTGCCCAACACATTTTCCTTGTTTCAGGATTTACCTTTCTTTTCCATACCTTTAGTGACCAAAAAATACATTTAAACTATCTACTCATGAAAAGAAGACAATTCATCAATGCTTCCATTACCGGCCTCACTGGAACCCTCTTCCTCCCACACCTCACCTCCGCAAAACAAGATCTCGCTCCTTATCAGGATTTTATCATAGGGCATAACTCCCATCGATACAAAATAGACATGAATTGGGGGGCGCTTGACCCAAAATTCTATCCAGTCAATGATTGCCATGAAATGGTTCAGGATTCCAGGGGACGCATCCTGTTACTCACCAATCACACCAAAAACAATGTGATCATTTATGACAAATCAGGAAAGTTGCTTGAAGTATGGGGAACGGAATTCCCGGGGGCACATGGGCTTACTTTGAGCAATGAAGGAGGTGAAGAGTTTCTATACATTTCTGACAACAGTCGTCATGAAGTTATCAAAACCACAATTGACGGTAAAGTGGTCATGGTCCTCCCCTATCCTGCCGATTCTGGTAAGTATGAAAAAAAGGAGCAATACGTTCCTACAGAAACTGCCGTGGCTCCCAATGGAGATATTTATGTTTCTGATGGGTATGGCATGCAATATATTCTGCACTATAATGCTAAAGGCGAATTGGTAAACATTTTCGGAGGTCGTGGTGAAGGAGAAGAACATTTTGACAATGCCCACGGCGTTTGTGTGGATTTGAGAGATAGAAGCAATCCCACCTTGTTGATTACAGCACGGAATCAGAATAAATTCAAACGCTTTACCTTGGATGGCAAGTTATTGAATGTCATCAATTTACCGGGTTGTTACGTTTGTCGCCCAGTCATTCATGGAGAAAATGTTTACGTCGCTACCATTTGGTCAAATGACCGCTCTGCAAACACGGGTTTTGTTTCCATTTTAGATAAGAATGACAAATTGATTTCCGCACCCGGAGGTAGTACTCCAACTTATGTGGATGGCAAATTGAACCACATGCATCAGGCAGTTCAGGTATTCAAACATCCCCATGATGTGTGCGTGGATGATGATGAGAACTTGTATGTGGCACAGTGGAATGCGGGGAAGACCTACCCTATAAAATTATTGAGAGTATAAAAACCAATCATTTAATTGAGATTGTAAATTTTGATTTATCAGAGATAATTAGAGATTTCTAAGCCCTCAGGGATTGGAAAGCTTTGATTAAAAATCTTTCCCTGTGTTTAGACTCTCTAAACTAGTTGGTTCTCTATTTTTCAGAAAACCCTTAAAGTCCATTAATTTTACCCTTTTCAGTACGTATTTATACGATTTGATTCTATTCAGGAAAAGTATAAATGCGCACCTAACAAAACTATTCCTATATCATAAAATAATATGTTTTCAAAAGCCAAATCTGACCATTTTTTATTAGAAAAACTTTTCTATTTTAGTGCTTGGTTTATGGTAAAATTATTGATATGTAAATTTTTACGAATTAATAATTGCAGCTATAACACTGCTCTAGATTAATACCCATCTACCCATTCAATCAGACCCTAACGTAAAGTATAGAAATCACTAGTTAACTGTAAGAGTTATGTCCATTGAAATCAACTTCCCCCCGTTCGATGGCAAGTTCCCCTTACATTGAGTGCTTTATAAAATCAAATTGGATTCAAGAAATGAGGTATAAAGTTCAATGTGTATTTGAACGATAAACCTTCGACTTGAGCTTTAAGTCAACTATGAAAAATCAAACACTAATAAAACCTTCGTCATGCTAAGAGAAAAATTACTCGTAGTTTTTGTGTTTTGTTGTGGACTTTCCGTATTCGGTCAGTATACCCTTTCGATGGATGGAAATGATCCATCCTGCTTTGGATTTACCAATGGCACGGTGAGTGCGACACCCAATGGTGGTACTGCGCCCTTTTTCTATATATGGGACAATGCTTTGAGTGGTCAAACCATCATGGGAGTTGGCGCCGGAACTTATGTGGTAACAGCTACAGATGCCACTGGTGCTACAGCAACTGGAAGCTATACCATCAATAATCCACCCATGCTACAATTCGATTTTCAGGTAGATGATATTTGTGCTGGAGATGGCAATGCAACGGGAATTGCTTCTGGCGGAGTTGCACCATACACCTATGCCTGGGATGATGGACAAACAGGAGAAAACGCGACAGGATTATCTCCAGGACAGCATTGCGCCACCGTAACGGATGCAAATGGTTGCCAAACGGCAGCCTGCGAAATCATATATGCACAACTAACCGTGGAAGTTTTGACCAGTGACCTCAATTGTTTCACAGATTGCGACGCCAGTGTGACTGCTGTGGTTATGGGCGGATTTGGACCATATACTTTCCTTTGGAATGTAGGTGGCACCACTCAAATACTTGAAAATCAACCTGCTGGATTTTATTCTGTGACAGTTACAGATGCCAACGGCTGCACGGCTACTGGCAATAATTCAATCGGTTCTCCAACGTCTTTGGATGTGACTGTTACCGTTACCAATCCTCCTTGTGGAAGTGGTGGAACAGGGACTGCTACTGTTACAGCAAGCGGCGGAATTCCGCCTTACCAATATTGGTGGAGTACCGGTGCAACGACTACCACTGTAACAGATTTACCACCTGGGGACTACCAGGTAGTTGTGACCGATGCTCATGGATGTCAAACAGCCGAAGGATTTACCATAGTGGAAGATGGAGATATTGTTATTAACCTGGTCCCTACACCTACTTCTGATTGCGGAACTGAAGACGGCACAGCAACTGTAACCGCCTCTGGAGGCACACCTCCATACAGCTATGAATGGAACAATGGTTCTACTAATATGACCATCACAGATCTCGCTCCGGGAACCTACACCGTTACCGTCAATGATTCAAACGGCTGCAATGCAGTGGCTTCTGTGGATGTTGGCGGCTCTCCCGATGTAGAGGTAATGTTAACCGGAGGCGATGTGAGTTGCGATTCTGGCAATGATGGCTTTGCGGCAGCAGTTGGATTCGCAGGTACACCCCCATATACTTATTTGTGGGATAATGGTGTTACTACACCTGTCAACCCGGATTTATCGCCTGGTGTATATACTGTTACCGTGACTGATTCAAAAGATTGTACGGTTTCGGGTTCCGTCACAGTTGGCGGAGCACCTGTTTTAGACATCCTAATCAGTGGTTTTGATCCCAATTGTGTTGGAGAATCAAGTGGTTCTGTTAATGCCTCACCTGTTGGCGGAACACCACCTTATGATATCATTTGGAGTACAGGTGCAACAACCAATACGGTTGCCAGTTTACCAGCGGGAACCTACTCTGTAACCATTACAGACGACCAGGGATGCTCAGCAACTTCTTCTGTGACACTTAATGATCCTCCAGCCATTTCCATTTCCATTGACCCAATTAATGCTTCTTGCCCAGGAGTAAATAATGGAGGAGCTACAACATCTATTTCAGGTGGCACCCCACCCTATTCCTACGATTGGAGCAACGGGCAATCCGGAGCTTCATTGAATAATGTAGTTTCAGGAACCTATTCAGTAACTGTTTCGGATTCCGAGGGCTGTACTGCTGAAAGTTCGGTCACTATTGGGAATGACTACAATATCGATATTTCTACTTCCTCCACTGCTTCTTGTGAAAGTAGTTCCAATGGCTCTGCCACAGCAAATGCTTCTGGTGGATCCCCACCTTATTCCTATTCCTGGAGTAATGGTGCTTCCGGTTCTGGTATTTCAAATGTTCCAGCCGGGACCTATACTGTGACCGTAACAGATGCAGAAGGATGTGAGGATAGCGCCACTGTAATTGTAGCAGAAGTTGAAAATCCAACATGTACCATAGAAATTACTACTCCAATTTCTACAACTGGTGCAGAAGATGGCGAAATTACTGCTAATCCAAGTGATGGAACTCCCCCCTATACCTACACATGGAACAATGGACAAACCAGCCAAACTGCCACTGGATTAGGAGCTGGAACATACACAGTCACAATTACTGACGCCAATGATTGCACTTCTACTTGTAGTATAACACTGGAGGATCCTGCCAAGCTTGGAGATTTTGCCTGGATCGACTTGAACCGGGATGGTTGTCAGGATCCAGATGAACCAGGTATTCACGATATAGAAATTCAGCTAAGTGGATATGACAATCAGGGGAATCTTATCGTTCGATATGCGACAACTGATTTGCTAGGGTTTTACCTTTTTGAAGGACTACCTCCTGGAGAATATCGAATTTTTGTTCAAGACATCCCAACTGGTTTTGTATTCACTCAACTAGACGCCTGTGGAGAAGCTTCGGATAGTGATATCGATCCTAATGATGGCTTTTCAGGAAATGTAAATTTAGCTGCCGGGCAATGCTATTTGGATATGGATATTGGTATACACTTAAAATGTGACAACATTACCAATCCTGGTGAAATCGAGGGTGACGAAACCTTGTGTGGACCTGGTTTTGACGCTGGTCCGATTACAGAAGTTTCTCCACCGACAGGAGGATACGGCGACTTGGAAATCATTTGGATGATGTCTACAGAAGGAGGTCCATTCAATCCAAATACCTGGACCATTATCCCCGGAGCTACGGGTCATGAATACGATCCTGGCGTACTATATGAAACAACTTATTTTGCTCGCTGTGCCAGAAGAGAATGTTGCAATACTTACCTCGAAACCAACATCGTCACCAAAACAGTAGATGCTGCTGCTACAGCAGTCATTGAAGGGCCGGAGTTGGTCTGTGTAGGAGATGTAGTCACCTACTCTGCGGCAGATGCAGGACCAAACGCCACATATTCCTGGAATTTCGGCTTTTCCGCCAACCCTTCCACTTCCAATCAACAAATTGTCAATGTTGTTTTCAATAGTTTTGGAGTGGTAAATATCACATTGGATGTAGAAGCAAATGGTTGTTTGGCTACTACCGCCCTGGCAATATTTGTTACCGATTCTCCACCACTTTGCGGAAATCCCATCATCATCAATGCGGGTCCAATGCCTAATGGGGAAGTAAAGATAGAATGGGAAATGGAAGCCATTCCAGGAGATTGGGAATTTACGATTTTTCGTTCCAAACACAGTACTGATTTCGATGAAATTGGTTATGTAGCTCAAACTGAAAATTCAGGCATTGCACAATACTATTTCATGGATAACCGACCGGAAAGAGGAACCAGCTATTATAAGATTAGGGTGGAAGATGACACTGGAACTCATTTCGCAGAATCCAATGTGGTATCAACTAGTTTGTTCCCCTATCATCGCAGGTTTATGGTTTATCCAAACCCGGTCGAGGAGCAATTGATCATAGATATTGACGAAAGTATTTCAACAGATATTGAGTTAGAGATATTTTCTCCACTAGGCAAGCAATTCAGCATGGGGACAATTGATCATCAGTCTATCCAGCACCAGGTTGAGCTTTCCGATTTGGAGCAAGGCGTATATTTCGTGAGGTTGAAATATGGTGATGATGAGGAGGAGGTGTTTAGAATTGTGAAGCGTTAAAGATCAACTCTTCATATAGGCTTTATCAATAATCGCCTTCACTTTAACTTTAATAGTGAAGGCGATTATTTTTTATAGGGACACAACAAAACCTTTTCATATTGTTATTTTTTTATATATTTGAGCACGCTTTTGAGAAAATTACATGGTGACAACTTTATTAACCTTTCATCATGACCAACGAAAAACTCCAAACCCTTGAAGAAAGCCTTAGAAATTCTTCTACCAAAACTGACCTATCTGAAATTCTATCATCAATCAAGTCATCTTTTCCGCAAGACCATAAATACCTATCACAAATCAATGAAATAGAACGTGAAATCAATAGCCTTAGAGCTAATGCAAGTCGCAATTCTGAAAAATATAAAGGAGTTGTTGAGAGACTAAAAAAGATAATTGAAGATTTAAAATCATATAAGCCTAAAGAGAAAGGAGAAATATGGAAGACAATAAAAGTATTTTTAGATTGGCTCAATAGGATAATCACAGCAATCAAAAACACTATTTGGTTAATTGTTCTCATTGCTGGTGGTGGAGGCGCAATTGGTTTACTTTTATTAAACTCCAATCAATATAAAAAGCATATTAATGAAAGTTTCTTGCAAGGTCATTCGTATGGGACAAATGTTGCGGTAGTTGCTTTTGACTCTACAAATAATGAATTTGATTATTTTCTTTCTGAATCTTTACTAAAGCCCCACTTGAAAAAATTTTCAAATATAGATTCTGTTCATACAAGGATTTTTAATAACTCCTTTTTTAAACCCACTTTCTGTAATAAGTCAGTTTTTAAGCAAATCATTGAAAGCGACTCCAATGCTGAAATTTTCGAAAAATTGAATTTAAAACATCGGATACAATTTATGATTTTTTTTGAAAAAATCATCATAAAAGAAGATAGTTCACCAGTTCCCAATACAGAGTTTTACACTCAGACTTTAAGAGGAAAGATTTTTAATGTAAGTACAGGTTTTGGAAGGATACTTAATCTAAAAGAAAATTTATTCAATGACGTTGACTATTACCATAGCCTAAAAGATAGTATACCAGGGCTAGAAGCTGCTTCCACAGATATTTTGAAAATACTTAAAAGGGAATTACCCATTATAATACAAAAATCAGATTTCAATTAAAGAAATATTAATCCTCAAATCAAAATACCATGAAACAATTTATTGTTTTTGTTTTTTTCTGTATTTCAATTGGTCATTCATTTCACATTAAAGCTCAATGTAATTCCTGCAAGTTCAAAGCAATGGTATTCCAATATGGTGCACATGTAGGAAATGAACTTAAGAGTGAGTTATTAAAATACAAATCAGATTCTGTTCTTATTAGAAATTTCACGTACAAAAAAAGCAAATATTTTAAAACTGATGACTTGAGATTTGATTTAACCAGTGATTTTAATAATGGGTTCAAATCATGCTATGAAAATGAGTCCATAAAAGTTATTATGGAGAGTGAAGCCCTAATCAATGCACAGAAGGCAAATCGAACAATTACTGAGAGAAACAATGGGATTAAAGCTCTCAGTCAAAATTACATTAGCACTCATGCATTGGAAATAAAGGGGGTTATAGGTCGTGGAACTGAAACAGTCAGCTTGGAATTAAAAGTTTACAGAATAAAAAAACTTGATTCACAGGACAGTCGATTTTTAAGAAACTTTGAAGAATTAATTAGAGTTGATAATACTATTTATGAATCCCTAAAATTTACCAACCCTTGCCCATAGTTCTTTGAAACTATAATAGAATTTTCTACCTATTCAAACCTCTAAAAATGATACTTCTAAAACCATCAAAAACGATATTTAATAAATATATCTTTATCTCATTTTTCTTGTTTTTTGCTTATCAATTAAATTCTCAGAATCCAATTTTTATTCAAGAATTACAATCAATAGGCGAAAAACTCCGAAATGAAGCAATAAAATATTTTCAAGAAAACAATCAAAACTTATTGGCAATTTCACCCATTACAAATCCTGGCTTTAAAGAAGCTCAGATTGGTTCTACCCTCTCCAACAATATTTTGACTATTCTCAATACCTCAAGCAGAAACTTTGACCTAATGGATAACTCAGAATTTGAGGAAAATATTTCAATAGATTCCATTCACTTGTTCGCTCAACCATACCCGAGGCCATTTTTTAGGCAAAATCTTTTTAAAGCCTTAGAAAGGCAAAATATTGACCTTTTACTCACAGGAACATGGGATTGGATTTTTGGTGATTCTTCAGAATATGCGTTGATTCTTAATATTCGTTTAATTTCAATTTCAAACCCGAAACTTATTTTTGAAATTTCTGATACAATCCCTGCGAAAGGATTCCTTAGATCACAATTGGTATTTACCCTTAATTTTGAACGTGAAATAATTTCAGGCACCACTGCTGCCCCCCAGCCTATCCAAAAAATTGCAGACAAATTCATTGGCTTATCAAGCCAGCATGTTAGCAGCCCCAAACACAAAAAAGAAATTGACAATTTTTGGACGACTGTCAAATTTTTGCGGGAACAAGAGGAAGATCAAAAAAGACTTAAGGGGACAGCAACTTTTGGTTTTAACAAAAACGATTCAAGAGATATCAATAAATTCGATTTGAATGGGGGAATAAAAATTACTCGTGGTACCTATCCGGGGGAATTCCAATTTTCAACCGATGTAAGAATTGAAGTGAACAATGGACAGTTTCAGGAAAATGTGTCTGATATGTTTATCTCCTATGACTATTTTCCCAGACGGGATTATGCAAGCATAAAACCCAATAAAAAATATGAATATTATCGTGAAAATTTCATTTTTCTCAATCGATTTACGGATAGATTTTTGGGAATTGAACAGCGATATCAGGTTGGCGCTGGCCTTATTTGGTCGTGGTGGAAAAAGAAAATGACAACTGATGGAGATAAGAAAAAGAAAAAATTATACACGCTAGAATTTTCAGACGATTTTGCCAATCGGGATTGGTATAGATGTGTAAAAGATGCCTGTCAAGACTCCGAGCTTAAGGAACCTACCAAAAAAGATGTACAGGATTTGAAAAATGCTCAAAGGCGAACAGAAACTGCAATCCTTACCAAATACAGTAAATGCCGCTTAGCCATTTTAGTGGGTGTTTTTGCTGAAACGGAAAAAACGATGGCTAGCGATTCACTTGAGTTTATTGATGGTGATAGTACCCTAATTCAATTCTTTTCCAGAGAGTTTGATGCTACCCAAGATCTTAGAGCAGAAGTTCGACCAACTTTTGATTGGCGGATTTCTGATAATTGGTCTCTCAGTTTTCGTCCATATATTATTTATCCTTTACAATGGAAATTCTGGGAATTAAATAAAAGTGAGGTACGTCCTGAAAACTTTGATGGAATAGATGATGATAATATGGATTGGAGGCTGGATTCCAGAATCACCTTAAATATCAATTTAAGCCAGGAGGATGATTTTCAGAATAAAAAAGTCGGGATAGCTCTTGAATATCGATATCTATATGATAATGCTCCTCCGAGAATATATTTAGACAAATTAAACCAACAAGACGAGCCTATACTACTATCAGCGTCTAAGGAGCACCATATCGTAAATCTTAAATTCAGTTTGGATTTTTAAAAACAAAGGAAGAAATAATCCTCCAAATATTCAAATCATTTTTTAGCACCCTCTAAGGAAACTGGAAGTGATATCACAAATTCCGTCCCTTTCCCTTCATCGCTTATCACTTCCATTCTTCCTTTGTGTTTCTCAATTATCCCGTAGCTAATGGCTAGACCCAACCCAGTTCCTTTGCCAATATCTTTGGTTGTGTAAAAGGGTTCAAATATTCGTTGGCGGGTCACTTCATTCATTCCCTTTCCTGAATCTTTAATACTAATGCTCACCTCATTATTTTTTTTGAGATACCTGGTCGTAATGTGAATGTCTCCCTCTCCATCTATTGCATCAATAGCATTGCTCAATACATTCATAAAAACCTGATTGATTTTCTCAAATTGGCAATTGACAAAAGGCAGATTTCCATATTTTTTATGGACATTGATTTGGTGTCTGAATTTGTTACTCAAAAGTATCAAAGTGGCATCCAAGCCCTCGTGGATATTTGCTTCTGCAAAATTTTCCCCAACATCGCGGCTAAACGTTCGCAACCCTGAAATAATATGCTGTGTTCTTTCAGCTCCTCTTTCAATGCCCCCAATCAATTCATCAATTTCTTCTTGCAAGAACTGAGAGTTCAATGTTTTTTCCAGGGCTATGATTTCGGCGGAAGTCACGCCACTTTCCAGCTTTTTTACTTTCTCCAGTAATTGCTGAATTTCCTGAAAATCGAGTTTTAGTGCTTGAACATTGGAGGCAATAAAATTGATGGGATTATTTATTTCATGGGCTATGCCAGCCGTGAGCAAACCCAAAGAAGCCATTTTTTCAGATTGAATCAATTGCATTTGAGCATCTTTGAGTTCTTGCAATAAACTTTCGGTTTTGTTTTTTTCTTTCAACAAATGATTGAAGGCTTTTTTGCGCTGGCGATTTTCTCTAAAAATCAAAAACAGGAGGATTAAAACCAGACCTAAGCCAAGAATCAAATAATTCCTTTCCCGAACTCGGAGCTCCTGTTGGGAACGAAGGTTTTGATTTTCTTTTTCAATTAAATCTGTTTCGTATTCCGTTTTTAGAAGGGCAGTTCGCTTGGCAGATTCTTCACTGTACACACTGTCTTGAAGGATTGCATGTTTTTGAAGGAATAGAAAGGCTTTTTCCGTTGCCCCCACCTCAAACAATGCTTCAGCAAGAGGTTGATAGATGTTATCCGTTAAGATTTTGCGGTCGCCACTTTGTTCTGCAAACTCAACAGATTTTGTTAACCAATCTATTGCTTTTTGATACTCCCCCATTTTTTGATATACGCGCCCCAAACGGCTATAGGAGCGGGCTTTGGTACCCACCCCGCCCGTTTCATCTGCCATTTTTTGGGAAATTAAATATTCTCTTTCTGCCTCTTGCAGTTTGTTTTGAGCCATCAATACATCTCCTATCTGAATGCGAGTACTTCTAATAAACTGGCGGTTATCATTTAACATGAACGTATCCAGAGCTTCTTTCAAATATTTCAGAGCTATTTCATATTCTCCTTTTTTAAAATGAACGACACCCAGGTTTTTCATACTCAAGCCTATACCTATTCTGGGTGGTTTTTTCAAGCTTCTGCGCAAGTCCAATGCTTTCATATGATGCTCCATCGCTTTTTCCAGATCTCCGATATTTTGATAAATAAATCCAATGCCTCCTTCAGAAGAAGCTACCAATCTTTTTTCTGCATTAAATTTTTTCCTCAACCGCAGCGCATTGAGTACACTTTCCAAAGCTTTGTCGTATTGCCTCATTGCCTGAAAAGAATAGCCCATTTGGTTAAGCACAGCTGCCATCGCCAAAGAATCACCAATATTGTGAAAAATGTCTTTTGCAGTTTGAAATGATTCATGTGCTTCCAACCACTGCCCTTTCCCCATATAGCCCCGACCTATTTCAAAATGTCCCTCTCCTTCATATTTTCTATGCCCCACCCTTTGAGCAAGGTTCAATACTTTTTGCCCCCTGGCAATGGTGCTGTCAGGTTTATCATTCGTAGTAATTTCGTCTTTTACAAGCAGGGATTCTATTTGATCAATAACATCTTCATGTTGGGCTTGAAGGGAGGTAATTTCAAGAAGGAGAAATGAAAAAAGAAATATGAGGAGGTTCTTTTGTAGCACGTGTAATTTTCGTTTGTAAGCGGATTGTAAACACAATTCTTTTTGTAAAAATAATACTTTAATTCCTTCCAGGTTATTTCTTCCGCAAAGGTGGAAAGAAATTCAAAAAAGTCTTTTCTGGCTTGAGGTTAAAGCGTGTGAGAATTTGAGAATTTGAGAATTTGAGAATTTGAGAATTTGAGAATTTGAGAATTTGAGAATTTGAGAATTTGAGAATTTGAGAATTAGAAAGTATCTTATAGTTCAGAACAAAGCAAAACTCAACAAGGCCGTACATGCTACAGCCATAGATAAGACTAAAATATACAAGGTATTAATTAAGATGTATTTGATAAAAGTTTTGATTTTCCCCTGTTTATAAACTTTGAGCATAGCGATATATAGGTAGATAATCAACACGACAAAGCCTCCTCCAATTATCCAACCTGGAGCATATCCTCCAAATAGTATCATAATGATGTATAATAGAAAAGCAAAACTGTGTGTATGAAATGAAAAAATAATATGCTCGACATAATAATAGCCGCGTCGATAATAGAGGAGTTTTAAAAACAACGCAAGGAATGGCATCATAAAAAATACCATCCAGGAGCCATTTCCAATCAGGTAAAATCCAAAATTTTGCCCTTTAGTCGCCAATCGAATTTGTTGTCCAACCAATAAACGGTTTTTTGTGGAGGTAATTCCATATTTGGTCAAAATGGAATCCGGGGAAAGGTTATCCAAATCCGTCCAGGCTATCATCAACCTTTCAAAGCCAGTGAAATTAAAACTTCTTGCCAGGTCAAGACTATCTCGGGAGGATTTCAGTCTTCGTCCGGTAAATAAATCTTTTTTCAAAGAATCCATTGCAGTACGCACTTCCCTGGATGGAAATTCCTTTGCCGTCAACTCAATACTCGAATCCACTTCCATCATCAAAGTATATTCATCGTGTTGGGCTCGTTTACGATTGATTTCATCACCAATACCCATAAAATCAGGATCTCCTATTCCAAAAGTAGCTGCGGCGATTAAACCAATGGTCATAAATAGAAAAATTCGCAAGGGATGCAGGTAGCGTTTGTGTTTCCCTAAAAAATATTCATTCGTCAATTTGCCGGGAATAAACAATGCAAAAATGGTGTTGAACAGGCGAGAATCCAGATTAAATAGCGCATCGGCAAATTCCGTCATCATCTCTCGAAAAGTAATGCGTCCATCTGTTCTCCTTTGCCCACAAGCGGGGCAATAATGTGCTGCTTCCGGTAATGGAAATTCACAGTTTGGACAATTTTCAAGATCAAATTTTGGACGTAGACTCATTGGAAAGTTCAAGTTCAAGTTTAAATACAAGTGCTACTTCAAATGAAACTAAAAGATTAAAATAAGTATAAAGACTTGATAAGTTCAAAACTTAAACACACAAATTATAAAAAATCCACATCTACATAATAGGGGTAACGCATCAAAAACTCAATGCCTTTGCTAATGTCGTATCCTTCATAGACCACTCTATAAAGCATTTGGGTAATTGGGACATGTAAACCATAATGATCTGCCAGGTGTTTGGCGATTTTAATGGTTCGGACTCCTTCTGCCAATTCGGGCATAGAAGCTTTTATTTCATCTACTTTTTCGCCCTGTCCCAAACGTTTTCCAAATGTAAAATTTCGGCTTTTTTCACTGGTACTGGTACATACCAAATCACCGATACCCGCAGTACCTACAAATGCTTTGGGAGAAGTACCCAGGGCTTTTCCAAAATTGATCATTTCCATCAACCCTCTGGTCACCAGCAATGCCTGAATATTTTTCCCCATACCCAATCCCCTCAAAATTCCTGAACCAATGGCAATCATGTTTTTTAGTGCTCCAGCCAATTCAGCGCCCAAAATCTCATGGGTTCCAAATACCTGAAAATGTTTGCTGTTCAACACCTTCATTCCTGCTTGAATGACTTCATCGAACTTGCTGCCAATAACCGTTGCAGTAGGCTGTCCATCAAAAATCTCATTTGCCAAATTGGGTCCTGAAAGACAACCCACCCGAACGACCACACTTTCTTGTCGAATGATCTCACTCATGGTGCAAAAATTGGCTCTGGTAACTCTTCCATTTTGCAGGTCTTCATCCGTTAAACCCTTCAAATCAAATCCTTTTGTTCCATGTATGATCATGTGATACGGACGCAGAAAAGGTGACAAGTCCTGCATCATTGCCCGAAAATTTTCGGAAGGTACAACGGGAAATATCAAAGTGCATTTTTCTGCGACTTCTTCTAAACTCCCGGTCAATACTACGTTTTCAGCTACTTTGACCTTTAAATCGGGATGAAAATGGTGGGTATTGATGGCATCAATCAATTGGGGCTTGCGGCTATACAAAATCACATCCGTATTGTAGGCCAACAAATTGGCAATTGCTGTACCGAAACTTCCAACTCCAATGACACCGACCATTTTTAATGAATAGTGAATAATGAAGGAATAAATAATGACGAAATAATTATTCATTCCTTCATTATTCATTAAAAAAGGGGCGTAAATGTACATTTAGTAGTGATTAAAAAACAACTTTATCCATTTGATTTCATTAAATTAAGCTCAACTTCTTGTCTTATCAGACATTCAGTCTTCTCTTATTTGACGAAATGATAAGGTTATTTTGTTGTGTTTATTTAAGTTTGAAAAGTGGGCTATTTGCAACGATTTGAGGAATTGGATGTTTTTATTCACGTTAAGCAATGACCTTTCAGGTTTTCTTTTTTTCAATCGAGCATAAATAGGTAAATTTATCTTGCTTTTTTTTAGACATACTCTTAGTATAAACTTGTTAGATCTACTTGGATAATAAGAATCTCATTAAATGAATCTCACGAAATTTGCAATTTTACTTTTCCTACTAACCTCTATCTTTTCACATGCACAGGAAGTCATAATTCCACCTGAACAACCACTTACTGGTCCAGGGGGAACCGAATATGTTCACGATTCCATTTTCTTTCAGGATTTTGCGAAAAAAGCAGACGGTTATTGGCTCTTTGAGCCTAGAATGCCACAACCAGATTCAGCAAGGCTGGTGGTTTTTGTACATGGCTACGGGGCATTGAACCCAATGATATATGGCAAGTGGATAAAGCATTTAGTCAGAAAAGGCAACATCGTTTTGTTTCCGCGCTATCAGGAGCATTTGTTGAGCCCCTTGCCGAATATGTTTGCAAAGAATGTAAGTATTGCTATTCAAGATGCACTGGAAGAATTGAAAAAAGAGGAACATGTGAAACCAATTGTAGAGCCTTTGGCAATTGTAGGTCATTCTTTTGGTGGTGCAATAGCTACAGATTTAGCTATCAATTTTGAAAAATATAAAATTCCCGAGCCAAAAGTTTTGCTACTATGCGCTCCAGGTACCGGATTTGTAAGTATGGGACGGTTGAAAAGCTATGCAGATATGCCTGCTGATGTCAAAATGCTAATAGTCGTGAGTGAAGATGATTACGTAGTAGGCGATGAGTTGGGAGTCCAAATTTTTGAAGAGGCTACAAATGTGAAATATCGAAATCTCGTCAGACAATCTCGCGACGGACATGGCAATCCAAAGTTGAGTGCCTACCACAATGAATCCTACAGTCTGGATAAAGATTTTGACTCCGGTCACCGAAACAGAACAGTAAGCCGGGCACTTTATATGTCCAGTTTGGATGCCATTGACTTTTACGGCTATTGGAAATTCCTGGATGCCCTACTGGAATGCTCCACCACCGGTGAATGGTGCGAATATGCCTTTGGCAATACCCGGCAACAAAGAAACCTGGGCAATTGGACAGATAAAACCCCCGTCAAAGAATTTGAAGTCGTATTACCCAAAAAATAACCCCGATAGCCATAGGCTTTCTCAATACTCCTTTTCATTCACAGCATAATTCACTTTCAACTGGTTGGCTTTCCTCAGTTCCAGTTTCACATCAGTCACAATCCCCATATGGGCGTCTTCATCCACTTTCAAAGAATGAATGACTTTAGGCTTTAAATATTCCGGAACCCCATTGGAAAAATGGAGCGCAGCATCTCCAATTTCATCTACTGACACAAAAGCATCATTGATTTGAATTTTTGGGACATCACCAAAACGCCTGTCTTTTGGTTTACCGATGTAAATATGGTTGATCAAAGATTTCTTTTGCAGCTTATCCAATTCTGTCGCTTTAGGTAATTGCACTTCCAGGAGTAGTTCAGAATTACGCATCACCATGACCACCATAAAGAAAAACAATAGGATAAAGATGATGTCCGGCAATGATGCTGTGTTGATGACAGGGCGTTCATTTGTGCTGTGTTTTTTTAAAGTTTTCATAGAGATATCGATTTAAATAAACCGAGCCACCCTACCAGGCGGCTCAGGAAGGTTAATATAGATGGAGAGTTTATCGGGTTTTTGCGAAATCGGTGGGTTCTGCTTCAGAGATCACCAAGGGTATTTGCTTCCTGATGGCTTTCTGCTGGGCTTTTGGTAAAACTGCATATGGGCTTCCGTAAAGTTTGGCAGAGGCTTCCTCCCACAACTCATTGTAGGCAGCCTTGAGTTCATTGTAGACGCCGATGTAGGTTTGGTAGTCTGTACTTCGATCGTTTTGAAGGGAGACAATTGCCTGACTTGGTCTTTCTGGTAAACCCTCTTTTTTGTCCGGATTCATGATGTGGTACTTGGTTCGTTCCCTTAAAGTAGCCAAATCTCCTGGTTCATTTTCGACCAGCAATTCATTGGCAGCATTGATTTTTACTGTCAATACTAAATCTTCAGGCTTGGGTGGAATTGGTTCATTTGAATAAGGAGGTAACATCACCAAAATGCCCTGATCATTCAAAATTGTTGTGGTAACCAGAAAAAAGATAAGTAGCAGAAAAGCAATATCTGCCATGGAGCCAGCATTGACGGCGGCATCGAGTCGTCGTTTCTTTTTGTGGAACATGACTTTTGAGTTTTTTAGAAAATGTAGCTTTTGACGACGACTTGGTAAGAAAGATGTTTTCTTTTTTGAAAATGGTGGGAGAATAAAAGTAGACCTAGGAAATTTTTGAATTGACAATTTTCCAGGCATTGGTCCTTGCTTCGAGTGAAGTTCTGGGAAAAGTCAAATTTTTAGAGGAGCTACGATTAATTTAATTCGTGAGTAGTTAATGGTGGGTTCTAGCTTTACTAAACTTTTGAAGTTTAGCAAAGCCGTCTAGCCAAAGGCTTTTAAAAATGAAAACAATTATTCTGGCACTTGTCTAGGTTTGACAAACTCCTGAAATGGGGGATAATTGAACAAGGGAAGCAAATGGTGCACATAGCCAAGATTCTCAATATATGAGGCATCTGGTCTTTCGAATGATCTGAAAATCCTTTCGGCTTCCTGGAACATGTTAAGACTACTTGCTGCCTGAGCAGCGCTAAATTTTGCAATTTCACTTTTGGGATCCAGTTCAATGAGTTTTAATGCCAACTCGTACCTTTTTTCGTAATCGTTGTGGATTAAACTTTCCAGGTAATCCAGTCTCAGACTTTGCCACCTGGTGTCTCGATAATATATTCCCCGAAGAAATTACAATAAACAAACCTCCTGTCTTATTTTCTGAAACCCAGAGGAAATTAAAGTCTATTTCAAAAAGGTATCAAAGCGATGTCATTGCCTATTGGGGAGCCTACAATAGTTCTATGGCAATCAATGACCTTGTGGTGTTAAACGAATTGTTGAAAAGAAAAGACAAGTCAAATCTGACAAGTTGTATTTATTTGTAAAAAGCAGTGGAGGTTCGGGAAAAGTTGCTTTAAGGATCATCCATTTACTAAGACAGATTTATAAAAAAATAATTGTATTGGCACCCATCAATTGCGCTTCATCTGCCACTATGTTGGCACTTGGTGCAGAGGAAATCAAAATGGGTCCATTGTCTTATTTAACCGCAATTGATACCTCTGTAACTCATGACCTTTCGCCTGTAGATACAGATGGCGACCTCGTAAGCGTCAACCAAAATGAACTGGATAGCGTATTAAAATTATGGAATGCGGAGAAATCAGAAAATGATAAAAACCCTTATTCAAAATTATATGAATACATACACCCGCTTGTATTTGGCGCGGTTGATAGGGCAAGTTCACTATCTATAAAATTGACAACAGAAATTCTCTCTTATCATATGGACAATGCGGACTTAGTCAATCAGATAAGCAATCACCTCAACTCAGAGTATCCTTCTCATGGTTATCCAATTACTTCTAAAAAAGCGAAAGAATTAGGCTTAAATATTAAAGACCTGGAGGGAGATGTAAATGACGAATTGGTAGAGTTGAATAGATTGTATTCTGAAATGGCACAAAGATCCATCACAGACTATAACGAGTATAAATACCATCCATTTTTTAAATGCAAAATTCAGCCTGTCTCTTTGGGGGATGATACAGGTTTGATTAAGAGTTATTGAAAATAAATTAATTGAACTCGAACCTCAGGTTAACTTTACGGCTTCTCCTAATTTGACCCCATTACAATGTACTGATAATCAAGAGATTTATCATCGGTTGCAATATTGGCAAATCCCGCTTGTAAAAATTCATTTTCTACCTGATACAGTGGAACTCTAAACCTTGCGTCTGGAATTTCCTGAATTGGAGGGAGTCGTTTTTTCTTAAAATCAACTATGAAAATTTTTCCATTGGGAGCCAGTTTGGTTTTTAAGTGGCTTAAATAATTGACCCTATCCAAAAACCAACAATAGGTATTGACAATCAAAATAATATCAGCTTCGCCATCTTCCAATTTAGAATCCTCAGGGGTCGCAAGCCGGATATCCAAACGATTTTGAAATTCTTCAGATAATTCTAAAACTTTTACGCTATCCATATACTGAATCCATCTCTCATCTACTTCAATAGCAATTACTTTTTTGGCTTTCTGTGCCAATCTTCTTGAAAAATATCCAGAACCAAAACCAATATCTGCAACCGTTTTATCAGACAAATCACCCAGCATATTGATCACCAGGCTTGGATTTTGCCAATCACTCCGCTCGGGTGCATCATAGGCATTGACCAATTCGGCAATGTCGGTTGCTTCCTGTTGTTCCAGCAATTCTGATTTGGATGGTTTTTGAGCCGAGCTCGTTGAATCAGAAGATGGCCGCTCTTGTGGAGTCTCAGAAGGAGCAGAATTTCCGCAAGCCAGCAAAAACAAAAAACCAAATATGGAAAGTATTGTTCGGGTATTTTTCATGCAGCAAAAATAGGACTTTTTGATTCTATGATTTTTTAATTCTGCAATTCTGTGATGGTACAATGCTATAATGTTGTAATGCTACGATGTTGCAATCTTTTGTTATCGTAATTCTATGATAATTCACAGTATCAGAACATCAAACCATAGAATTGTAGTATAATAGAATCGCAGAATCGTAGCATCAATAAATCTTCCCCCTTGCTTCTCCAAAGCCAATGCGAATGCCATCTTTCTCACTCCAACCTTTCATAATCACAGTATCTCCATCATTGATGAATTTTCTTTCAGTTCCATCTGGCATTTGTACAGGCTGGCTGCCACGCCAGGTAATTTCAAGCATTGAGCCGAAGTTTTCTCGTTTTGGTCCACTGATGGTACCAGAAGCAGCCATATCGCCTACATTCAGATTGCAACCATTCACTGTATGATGTGCCAATTGCTGGAATATATTCCAATACAAATATTTTGTGTTTGACTCGCAAACGGTATGGGCGTTTCCACCTTCTGGCTGAATCTGCACTTCTAAGTGAATATCGTAATTATTGTTACCATTAGATTCCAAATATGGTAGCGGTTTTGGTTCTTGTTCTGGACCAGCTACTCTGAAAGGTGCCAAAGCATCTAAGGTAACCACCCATGGAGAAACAGTAGAAGCAAAGCTTTTGCCCAGGAATGGTCCCAAAGGTACATATTCCCAACCTTGAATATCTCTAGCAGACCAATCATTGAACAACATCATTCCAAAGATATATTCTTCTGCCTCGGCAGTAGATACCGATGTTCCCATCTCCGTTTCTTTTCCTACGACAAATGCCATTTCCAATTCGAAATCGAGTAGTCGGGTAGGTCCAAAAACTGGTACATCCGAAGTTGGCGGTTTGTATTGTCCCTGAGGTCGTTTAATTGGAGTCCCTGAAACCACTATAGAAGAAGCACGACCATGATAGCCGACAGGCAAATGCCGCCAATTGGGCATTAGTGCATTTTCCTTACCTCGAAACATCGTCCCTACATTGGTCGCATGCTCAATACTAGAATAAAAATCAGTATAGTCACCCACTTTCACTGGCATCAACAGCTCCACCTTATCCATTGGATGCATAAAATGCCATGCGAGCCCCTTAGCTTCATTATTTCCTTCTTCAAAAATATCTGCCAACCGATCCCTCAAAGCACGGCAAGTTTTTTTGCCTAAAGCCATTAAGTCATTCAAATATCGATTGTTAAAAATCTCATTTTCAATTTCTAAATCATCAAACAATGCCAGGTAATTCATCACTGCCAAATCCACAACATTGTCCCCTATTGCGGTACACACTCTAGGCGATGGGTTGCTATCTGTTCTAAAAATTCCAAATGGCAAATTTTGAAGGGGAAAGTCACTATTGATGGGTATGGCTACCCAACTTTTTCGGGTAGGATCATTCGCTGCTATTTTCATTTGAGCTGGCTTTTCAATGTTTGATGGCTTCATCGCTTTATCATTTTAGAACCATTAGGGGCTACAAAAACAACAAAGCAAGAAGCTTATAACTCGGGGAGCAAAAGTAAAAATTATATTGAGATGAGTGATTAAATAGGTAGACATATTAGGTTGCAGGTCCGGGAGTTTATTTTGAGCATAATTAGGAATCCATTAGGGGTAAGCTGTTTAATGAGGGTATGAATACTTAGCCGATAGCTTGATCTGGAGTTAATAAAAATCCAGGTTTTGTCCTACATGAAATTTATTCTTTAAACATACCTTTAAGGTTGTTCACAAAATGGAAATAAAACGACTGCTTAATTGGTTCTTTCTATTGTTTATTTCATTTCAGTCTTTTTCACAAGAAATGGTGAATTCATTTCCCCTTTTATATTCTTCTCAAACAAATTCTAGTTCTTCAAAACAAGCACAGTTTTTAGAATTAATACCTCTGGGTTCCTTCCAAGAGATGGAAAACAGTATTGATGCACTAACAAAAAAACAGGATGACAGCATTAAAATGAGTGGTCATCAATATTCATTCTTTATACCGTCTGGTTTTGGTCTAAGGGCTAAAAAGGGAGAATATAGAAATACGATGATAATTGGTAATTCTCTACATTACGGATTTACGAATAATATTTCGGCAAGTATTGGGGTAGCTCCCTTCCTTTTTAATTTTGTTTGGAATATGAAAACCAAATTCGCCTTTGATGTAGGCGAATTTGTCCACATTGGCATAACCGCTGAAGTAATAGGGAATTACCATCCTACCTATTCGCCAGAATCTTGGGTGTATGGATATCCAACACTTAGCATTTCAATCGGCACGGAAGAAAATTATTGGAATTTGAGCTATGGAAAATTAATTCCTATTGTTGAAGGGGTAACTATTGAGGGACCATTTGACCTGGTTACTTTAGGAGGCTCCTGGAGGATTAAACATAAAGGAAGATTTTTCCTTGAAATAATAAACCTCTTTGAGCGAGATGATTATTACGGTGATGAAAATTATTACAATTTGATTTCATTGGGAGGCAGTTGGTTTAATGCCAAAAGTAGGGTTGACTTTGGCGTCTTAATCCTTCCAAAAATCGAAGGAGTTACGGCAAACGAAGATGTGTCTGGAATGCCCCTCCTCAAGTATGTCAGAATGTTTGGAAAAGGTAATTGATGCTACAATTCTGCAATGCTGCTATACTACAATATTTACTTGATTGTTCTCACTTCCAACTATTAGATACCTACCACTTTCCTTTTTACAGCTTTATTGTTGTAAATCGTTGAATCGTAGGTTTCCAAATCGTCATTTAAAATATCGTATAACCATTCGTGATATTCTGAAAACTCTGGAAGATTGTTGTGACCGGCTTCATCTACAGGAAAAAGATGTACTTCCTGTTGAGCTTGCTTTTTGAGCATCTCGCTTTGCTTGAACGTTATCAATCGATCTTTTCTACCGTGAACGATGAAAATGGGACAGGTGACTTTCTTAATGAAAAAATCTGTTCGAATTTGATATTTCAAAATCCATCGAAGGGGCATCCAGAATGCATAATTTCTGATCTGATAGAAAAAACTGAAATAAGGCGAATCGAGAATAAGCATTTTGGGTTTATTCCATGATGCAATTCGAGTAGCGATGCCACTCCCCATTGAGCGTCCATAAACGACGATGTCTTTTTCAGGATACTGGGAAGAAAGCCATTTGTAAATATGTTGAGCATCATTGTATAGGGTCACTTCCGTTCGCCTTCCCGAGCTTTTGCCAAAACCACGGTAATCCACCATAAAAAAGCTATAACCCTTACTCACAAAATCTTTGGCAAATTTGCCCCAGCCTTTAATGCTTTTTGAATTGCCTTTTAGATAATAAATCACGCCCTTGGAATTGGGTACTTGAAAATGAATTCCATTTATGTAGCCTCCATCTTCCATATCAAAATGAACTTCATCAAAAGGAAAGGGATATCTGTATTGGAAGGATTTGGGAAGGATTTCAGGACGAAAAAAGAAAAAATCTTGCAGGAAATAAAAGATAAGGCAAAGCGCCAGGTAGCTTATTCCAATAGTCAAAAGTATGTTCGTCCAATCCATGTTATTATATTTCCCTTTCCCAAAGGTCGTAAGCTAATTCGAAAAAAACAAAAAAGGGTTTCAGCAGAAAAGCTGAAACCCTTTTTGTTTGAATAAATGCTCTATTTCACAACCACAAATTTCTTACTAGTTCTTTCTTTACCTGAAATTAAATGAACCAGATAGTAACCTTGAACCATTTGGCTCACATCCACATGTGCCTGATGCACTCCACCGGGTACTTCAAGTATCTTCAAGATTCTCCCAGTAAAGTCTGTCACTATCAATTCTACTTGCTCCATAGTAGCGACTTTGTAAGCAACAGTTAGCTCATCAGCTACTGGGTTCGGGAAGAGCAATAATTCAGTGAAGGATACATCTATAGTTTCCGAAGCTGGTTCTTCTTTTGGATTTTCTTCTACCAATATTTCGCTATTACCACCCGTTGGTCCAGTGGTACATCCCGTCACCAACACATCATCAATATAAACCCAATCACTATTGCCGGAAGCATCACATCGGAAACGCAATTGGGTTGTTGAAGAAAATGGACCAGCTATAACCACGGAAGCCGTTTTAAACTCATCATTATTGAAATCAATGGTGCGTACCCAATCTTCTTCTGTGGTGAAAGTAGCACCACCATCTGTTGAAATCTGGAGCCAGAAATCTTCAGTACCTTCAAAACTTCTGACATAATATCCAAAATCAACCGTCAGTTCATCATAATTGGACAAATCCATATTGTCCGTTGTCATAAAGGAAGAGTTGGGATCATCATCTCTCAATCGGATACAATAGGTACCCGAAGAAGCATAAGCTGCATCATTGGCACTTCTTCTACAATCTGAACCACCATCATTCCACATCCCCCAACCACCTTCAAAGTCTTCGTCATCCACAGTCACATAGGTACATCCTCCACCTGTTGGACTGAAGTTGGCAGTTACATTCATGTTGGAGTTGACGGTTACAGTGATAGGGTTCGTAGAACCGGAAGCATCGCCACTCCAGTTATCGAATTGATGTCCAGGATCTGCGGTGGCAGTCATAGTCACTTGTGTACCAGCATTATAGGTACCACCTGGAGGATTCAAAGCTACGCTACCATTTCCATTGACGCTGGTTGTTAAATTGTATTGTGTAGGTCCACCTGAGCCTGGACAACCTGAAATCACCACATCGTCAATATAGACCCAATCCTGGTTTCCAGATGCATCACAACGAAAACGCAAAGCTGTATTCGCAGTAAATGGCCCTGGAATGGTTACAGAATCATTGTATTGCTGGTTATTCACAAATTCATCGTCCCGGTTCCATTCCTCTACAGTAGTAAAGGACACTCCTCCATCAGTTGAAATTTGTAACCAGAAATCCTCATTGCTATTGTCAAAACTGACGACATAGTATGCAAAGTCTACTTTGATGTCATCGTAGCCCGTCCAATCGTAAACATCGGTGGTCATTACAGAAGTATTGGTATTATCTCTTAGTTGAATGCTGTAAGTCCCGCTATTGGCATAGGTCGCATTATTAATTCTAGCTGCATCAGAACCGCCATCATTCCAAATACCCCAGCCTGATTCAAAATCTTCTGTATCAATGTTTACAAATGTGCAGCCACCACCAGTCACGCTAAAGTTGGCAGTAATTGTCATATTAGAATTTACAGTGACCGTCAATGGGTTTGTGGATCCTGATGCATCTCCGCTCCAGTTGTCAAATTGAGAACCAGCGTTTGGCGTAGCTGTTAGTGTAACCTGAGTACCAGCATTGTAAGTACCACCAGGAGGATTCAAAGCAACAGAACCATCACCATTGATATTGGTCGTTAAGGTATATTGAGTAGGTCCGGCTGTAGGAACACAGAAATTGGTCGTTTCAGAAGAACCAAATTGCCCACCAGAAGCCAGTACTGTCCCAGTCGCATCTTCGGTTAAGGAATAAGAACCATTTCCATAGGCACAGCAGAGACCGTCACCATAGGAGTCATAAATGGTTAAATCATGACAGGCACCTGGTACACATAAATTGTGCACAAAGGTGGTGTTGGATTGGGCATAAGGACCTCCAGATGCAATTAGGTTATTACTGGCATCCCGGATATCCCAGGTTGTTTCAGCGGGGTAATTATCAGTAACAATTGTCAATGTGATGGCCTGGTCTCCGGAATTGAAATTGGAGGAAGCACCATCGTTGTTGGTATTGCTATCTGATGTACCATTTGGATTATTGGTAGCAGCATTAAATGTATGAGCACCGCCACCAAAAGAAACAGAACTTAGAGTTACCGTAGTCGTAGCTTGTGGTGCCAAATTTCCAGTCCAGTTATGAGTAGAAGAAGACCCTCCATCTACATCATAGATGATATCTGCACTCGTCAAATTATTTGCTCCAAAATTCTTCAGAATGACCTGTGGCACTGCAGAAGTTGCACAAATTGTCCCCGATGGAGCAATAATAGAAGAAATACCTGCATCATCATTGGTAGGTGGTGCGAGAGAATTCAAGGCGGCATCTGCATTGATTCTACCATAGCCCATTTCACTAGCCCAGGAGCCATTGGGTTGACCAGGTACATTATTGTTGTAGGTATAATTTCCTGCTTTATCACAAGTAGTTTCCAATGCTGCGCGGGCTGCAGTTTCAGTGAGACTTCCATTAACGGATAGTATCAATGCCATTACACCTGCTGCATTTGGGCAAGCACTTGAAGTTCCGTTAAAGTTGGATATATAGTCCCCGCTGCTATAACCAGCAGAACCTGAAATATCCGTTGCATAAATCTTCACTCCTGGTGCTGTAACATCTGCATTGGTCCCGTAATCAGAACCCCACCAGGTTTCGCCATCGCAAGAAGATGGATTTTTCCGCTCATCGCACATACTCATGGCAATTACGGCGATGGTTTCATTATTGTTTGCAGGATAGTTTACTGCGCCATTCCCATTACCTGCAGAGAATAGTACAGGTGAACCCAGACCACCACGTCCATTTGTTCTGGCACCAGTAATGGCGCCATTAATAGCAGAGGAAGAAGACCCCCCTCCCCAGGAATTACTCAAAATGTCTGCGCCACCAGTTTGGTAAGCCCAGTTCATACCATTTGCAATCCAGGTATTGGACGTAATCCAATTACCATTGCCATCATCATATGCAATTCTTACAGGCACAATTTTACTGCTGTAAGCCACTCCGGCAATACCCAAATTATTGTTGCCAACTGCAGCGACAATCCCTGCGCAGGCTGTACCATGAGCATCGTTGCCGGAAGGTGCACCCCCACTATTTTGTCCGGTTGCATCAAAACCAGGCAACATATTGGCAGCCAAATCGGGATGAGCCAAATCAACACCTTCATCAATAATAGCTACAGAAATACTGGATGAACCAGTTGAAGTATTCCAGGCCGAAAAGACTTTCATGTCTGAGCCAGCTATACCATTCCATTGCGAAGTATTATTGCCATCATTATTCAATGACCATTGATCATTGACATAGGTATCATTGGTGTTGAATTTTTTCATAATTCGCAAGAAATCAGGTTCTGCAAAGGCAAACAAACCTGTTTCAAAAAGGGAATTGGCTACCTCCAGTGCATTGCGCTCTGAACCTGGAGCTACCACCAGATGATACATCAGCTTGTCAAAATCGTTTCTGGATTCAACAGCTGCACCAAATCCCCTCGCAATGCTCTCAAGGGTGGGCGCATCGCTTTCATGCTTCAGTCCTACAATGACCTTATCCATGATGCCATGCAAAGCACCATCTTTTGATGCCAGAAAATGGTTGGCATATTCAACTAAATCATGTGATTCAAGTTCATCAAGGAGGGTTTCAATGTTTGATTCTTCTGTTTCATTGGTCAAATTAACAAGTGTAATGTCTGGAGCTGGTAGTAGGTTTTCTCTTTCAAGAGGATTCAAATTTTCTTTGTTTCCTAAAATCTGTTTTTGAGTTTCATAATCAGTACCTGCTTTAAATTTAATCAGGATTTTGTCCGTAGAGGTTTTCAAATGAGTTTTTCCTTCTGGTGCGTAATAATAGTTTTGTGTAAAAACTGTTGTACAAACAAAAAGGCTTAGGATCGTACATAAAATGGTGAAGTTCTTCATCATGTGTTACTTGGTTTGGTTTAATAAAGAATATTGATGAATGATATTAATAAATGCAAGTTGGACACAAACTCATCGCCAAACCATCAAATGCTGGCATGCTTGTTACTTCGCAACTTGATATATTATCCGTTTGTGTAGTTTGTCTTTGATGTATGTAAAAAGGGGAGTCACACCCTTGTTCAAGGTGCTCAAAATGAAAATGGTTTATTTAGATATGAATTTTAAATATAAAATTTTCGCCTCTCGAAATTCAAATTATAAAAAAACCATTATCTATACTAACAAATATTTGCTAATAGCCTTAGGTGTTTGGATATGTTTGAAAAAACAACAAGGGAAGTATTCTAAAAAGTATTTTTTGCCTTTGCACGCTTAAAAGCTTGCAAGGTGAAGAAATTCTATATTAAATGCAAGTATATTGAAAAAAACAAAAAAACCTGCTCTCCACCACAAGGAAAGCAGGCTCAAATCACCGAAATGTTATCCCGTTATTTTACAAAAGTCACTGCATAACGGATCTTCATTATTTCGTTTCCATTCCACAATCCTGGCTTGTCAAATCCACAAATGATGGTGGTTTTATAGCCATTGTTTTTTGCCTGAGCAATTGCATTGAGTAGTTGCGCCTGAGACAAATTATTCTTTGCATACCAGGCATTGCTAGCAGGTTTTTTGTGAAATATCAAGTTGTATTTCTTGTTGTAATTTGGAACGTCCATGTGCTTTAAAGTCAATCCCTGATTTCGGTACTGAAGCATTAACTGGGTAGCTTGTGCAGCAGTTTTGTTAGGTTTTGAAATCCAGGTACCGACATTGCTTTTTTCAAATAAAGCGGTGGTGTAAACAGTTCCTCCTTTTTTCACATTTGAGCGGGTGCTAATGTGGTAACCTTGACCTTTGAGTTGATTGAATTTAGCCTGAAACTGATTGGCAGGTACATGTACACCTTTGAATTTAACTGCCGTGTCATTTTTGTAAATGATGGCAAATTTGATTTTACCATCTTCGCTTTTGTAACTTTCCAAAAAGATAATACGTTCATTTCCAGCAGTATAGACGATAAATGGAGCGGCTACATTCACATCGTACATGCTTACATTTTTCTTTTCAAAAATGATGTTAAAAAAGGTTTTCAAAGTACCAGAATTGGTAGCCACCTTGGTGCTGTGATTAAAACCGTCAATAAATACGGGTACATAACCTCTTCTTCGATTAGAAGCAATTACACTTTTCACATTGGCTTCAGGAATTTCTGTAAGAATTTTTTGAGCTGCGGGCGCATTGCTTTTGATAACTCTGTATTGAGCTGAAACATCAGTCTGAAATGCAACAGCCAGCGTGAACAAAAAGAAGATTAATTTTTTCATGATTTAATGATATAAGGGTTAATTGGCTCAAACATTAAATTCAAAACAATGTTATCATTTGGTTTTCAAGTGGTTTTCAATTTAAAAATCTGGAGCCTGAAATATGATTGTCGGGGGAATGTGTCGTAGGCAAATGAAATGTACCCATGTGTTCGTATTTTTTTTGGAAATCAAAAAATTAATGGTTAATTATGTTACTTAAAGCTATAAAAAATCAAGACATGAAATATCTAATCACGCTACTATCCACACTGCTTTTCCTTCCCATTTTTTCTTTTGCCAATGGAGGAATTTTCACTGGATTACTTAAAAACGATACTGCTTCTCAAGTTTTTCTATACATAGCTCCTACAGACTATTCCGCAAGATCGACGACATTGAAAGCAGATGTAGAGAATGGAAGATTTCGCATTGATTTTGACATCAATGAAAGAACGGAAGCTGCTTTCGTAATTGATAGAATAACCTTACCCATGTTGTTGGAACCCGGTGATAGCCTGCATGTCGACATGATTCAGGAAAGTGGTGAGCGATTGATTGCCTGGTCGGGAAAAGATGCTCCTAAAAATCATTTTTTCTTGCAATATGCCCTCTTTTCCAATCCGATTTTGGATTATATCAAGAAAGCAGAATTGTTTAAATCAGGCGATGCCGTTGAATACCTTCGGTTAGTAAAGGATTATGAAAGAAAGAGATTGAATTTCATTAAAAACTTTAATCCAGAAACCATGCCCATGCCAGAAAGATGGGCAATAGAATGGTTGACCAATAAAGTCCGTTATGAAACCGCACAGGCCTTGTTGGATTTCCCCAGAGAGTACCGCGTTTTTAATAAAGGAAAGAAAGTTAAATTACCTGACGGTTATTATAGTTTCCTGAGAGATATCTCCTTTGGAAGAGAAGACCTTTTGTCACAAATAAGTTACCGAGATTTTATTTTAACCTGGTTTAATGAATATATACAGCCCCAAGCCAATTACGATTGGGTCTATTCGGGTTTTCCAAAAGAGCAATATCGTTTTGCAGGGAAGAAGCTAATGCGCAGTGACAAGACCTTTATTCAATATATCGTCTTGAAAGATGCCAATCGTTGGAATTACAAAGTACTCGATAAAGAAATGAAGGATTTCATGAAAAGTGACGCACCTCCTTCAGCCAAAGAAGACATTCGCCTGCTTTGGGTAGAATTACAACAAACCTATGAGGGCAGTGAGATTCCCAATTATGAATTTGTAACTCATAAAGGAGACACGGTAAGTTTAAGCGATATGCGTGGCAAAGTGTTGTACGTGGATTTTTGGGCGACCTGGTGCAAGCCATGTATTCGGGAAATGCCCGCTTCTGCAGAACTTCGGGATATTTTCAAAGAGGAATCCGAGCTTGTTTTTATGTACGTTTCTGTGGATAAAAGTGCTGAAGTTTGGCGCAAGTGGCTCAAAAAGAAGGGAGTTGATGAACAAAGTTTGCATGTACAAGCAACAAAGGAAAGCATGGAAGACATTAGAGCCCGGTGGGGACATAGAGGCATTCCCTTTTTCCTCATCATCAATGAAGATGGAAAAATTGTGGATGAAGAAGCCAAAAGACCTTCTTCACAATGGATTGTAAAAGATTTGAAAAAAGTTTTGAAAAATGGAGATCTATAATTGATATGGTCCGGAGCCCTGGCAATCCTTGAAATGTTAGCGCAAGTACTTTAGTTTTTCAACACAAGTTGCCACCATTCAGAGATCAGTGTGCAGTTTGCAGTGTGCAGAAACCAAACCAGTACCCAGTAACCAGCACCCAGAAAACCAATATTCCATTATTCCTTTTACTTTTGTTTATTAATTTTCAACTCAACCTTAAACAGTTAAACTAACTTGTCCTACTCCATCAAAGATCTCGAACTCCTTTCAGGTATTAAAGCCCATACTTTAAGAATTTGGGAAAAACGCTATAGTGTTTTGACTCCTCAACGCTCAGATACCAATATTCGAGAATACGGAGATGAGGATTTGAGGCGATTGCTAAATGTGACCACCCTTTTAAATAATGGCTGGAAAATATCTAAAGCCAGCGCCCTTTCTCAAGATGCCCTGCAACAAGAGGTGGAAGATATTTTTGAGCATACATCAACCCAAAGTGAAGAATACTCCTCCCACATTAATGCCTTGACCTTATCTATGATGGAATTTGACGAAGCCAGATTTGAGCAAGTCTTTGCTTCCGCTTTGCTTTTGATGGGTTTGAAAGAAACCATGTTAAATATTATTTATCCATTTCTCTCAAAAGTTGGATTGATGTGGTCAGTTTGGAAAGCTCATCCTGGTCAAGAACATTTTGCCTCAAATCTGATTCGTAAAAAATTATTTTCTGCGATTGATCAACTACCCGTTTTTCCAACGCAGAATGAAAATTTCCTGCTTTTTTTACCTGAAGGTGAACAGCACGAAATTGGTTTGCTATTTGCCAACCACCTCCTTCGTTCCAGGGGCTATAAGGTTTATTATTTGGGGCAAGATGTACCCTTTGAATCTCTCCAGTCTTCGATAGAAACACTACATCCTGACAATTTATTGACCTTCTTTATAAGGCACCAGCCTAAAGAAGACATTCAGGATTATTTAAAGTTACTATCAGAAACCTATGGCCAAACAAAAATCCATGTCGCAGGAGTCCAAATTCTCCAGTTTTCCTCGGCTCCCTTTACAAATATACTCCTGCATAAAAATCCATCCGATTTATTGAATCTTTTCTAAAGTCCAAACTTCTTTTTCATTCGTATATTGACTAAATTGTCCAGGCAAGCAATAGTCTAATTAAACAACAGTTTTGTTTAATTTTTTTCCAAATTTTCTAAACAATCTTAAACAAAGCCTGTTTTAGCTCCCGTTCTCTAATATTTGAAAAGATATGTCTAAAGTTATTATTATCGGTTCCGGATTCTCCAGCTTATCAGCAGCATGCTGTTTGGCAAAAAAGGGATATCAAGTGACCATTTTGGAAAAAAACGAGACTGTTGGAGGAAGGGCCAGACAGTTTGAAGCAGAGGGTTTCACATTTGACATGGGACCGAGTTGGTACTGGATGCCAGATGTATTTGAATCATTTTTTGAACAGTTTGGTTACCAGGTCTCTGACTTTTATGATTTAAAAAAGTTGGATCCCGGATTCAGCATCTGGTTTGGACAAGATGACATTTTGGAAGTGCCGGCTTCTGAAAAAGCATTGTATGAATTATTTGAGTCTCTTGAGCCAGGTTCTGCCCTCAAACTCAAAAAATTCTTAAAAGAAGCTGCCTATAAATACGAGGTAGGCATGCGCGACCTGGTATATCAGCCAGGGCTTTCGATTACAGAGTTTTTTGATATACGGATATTGAAAAGCTTGTTTTACTTAGGCGTATTCCAATCTTTTAGTAAGCACGTCAGGCAAAAATTCAAGCATCCAAAGCTGATTCAATTATTAGAATTTCCGGTTTTGTTCTTGGGTGCAACTCCCCAAAATACACCTGCACTTTACAGTCTCATGAACCACGCAGCCCTTGCACAGGGGACTTTTTACCCGATGAAAGGTATGTTTCAAATCATTGCTGCGATGAAAAGTCTTGCGGAAGAGTTGGGGGTTGAAATCCGAACAAATTGCGAGGTCAATCAAATAAAGGTAGAAAACGGGAAGGCAACCGGAGTTTACGTAGAGGATCAATTGATCGCCGCAGACATCGTTGTCGCAGGTGCAGACTATCACCACATAGAACAAAAATTATTGGACCCTCAATACCGACAATATTCTGACAAATACTGGGATACTCGAAAGATGGCACCTTCTTCCCTGATTTACTATTTAGGCGTAGATAAGAAGATTCCAAAATTACATCACCACAACCTATTTTTTGATACTGATTTTGAACAACATGCAGCTGATATTTATGAAACACCTAAATATCCCAAAGCACCATTATTTTATATATGTTGCCCTTCAAAAACAGACCAGCATGTAGCTCCTGCCGGTAAGGAAAATTTGTTTTTGTTGGTACCACTGGCTCCAGGACTTCAGGATTCTCCTGAACTAAGAGCATCAACTTTTCGTCCAATTCTAAAGCGCCTTGAAAAACATTGTGGAACAGACATCGAATCACATATAATATACCAAAGAAGTTATTCTGTCAATGACTTCAAAAAAGACTATCACGCCTTCAAAGGCAATGCCTACGGTTTGGCAAATACGCTTATGCAGACTGCCATACTCAAACCCAGAATGAAAAACCAAAAAGTCGAAAACCTTTTTTACACAGGCCAACTGACAGTTCCAGGGCCAGGGGTACCTCCCTCGCTTATATCTGGTATTGTTGTTTCTGACCTCATTTCGAAGGTACATCGGCTCAAGTCAAACGGCGGAGGGGCAAAAGCTGCGGCTAATGTACCGTCCACCCTTAGTATTTAACTCTTGACCCTTTTATTTTAGAAAGCCTTAAAAAATAATTTCACCAAATAAGCGAAGAACAAATGACTGATAAGAAATGAAGTTGAGCTTAATTGACGAAATCAAAAGGATGAAGTTTTTTTAATCACTACTAATTATGAAAATATTGTTTGACCAACTTTCGCAAAAGACGAGTAAAGCGACCACCCGACTGTACAGTACTAGTTTTTCTTTGGGAATTTTTTTATTGCACAAAAGCATTCATGATCCGATTTATGGGATTTATGGCTGGGTGCGGCTTGCTGATGAAATTGTGGATAGTTTCCACAATTTCGACAAAGCCCGATTGTTAAAAGAATTCAGACAAGATACCTACAAAGCCATTGAAGATAAAATCAGCACCAACCCGATCCTGAACAGCTTTCAAATGGTCGTACATCAATTCGGCATAGACAATGAATTGATTGATACTTTCCTGAACAGCATGGAAATGGATTTGAACAAAATGGACTACAATCAAAACAATTATGAGCAGTACATTCTGGGTTCTGCTGAGGTGGTTGGTTTGATGTGTTTGAAGGTTTTCACAAATGGCGATCAGGCACAATACGAAGCTTTAAAACCACAGGCTATGCGATTGGGTGCTGCATTTCAAAAAGTGAACTTTCTAAGGGATTTGAATGCGGATTTTCTGGAATTGGGGCGAACTTATTTTCCAGGAGTCGATTTACAGAATTTCAACAATGACCAAAAACGTCAAATTGAGATGGACATCAAGGCAGATTTTGAAGAGGCATTGAAAGGCATTCGCCGATTGCCAAAATCAGCAAAACTAGGTGTCTATGCTGCCTATATTTACTATTTGACCCTATTTGAAAAAATCAAAACACAACCTGCCACGAATTTATTTGAGAGCAGAATTCGGGTTTCCAATTTTCAGAAACTGATGTTAACATTCAGTAGTTTCCTGAGGTTGAGATTCAATAGGGTTTGAAAAAATTGATATTTGGAACAGATTACAACTACAATCGTGAAAAAAAACATCAACATTTTTTGGTTTAGGCGTGACCTTCGTTTGGCAGATAATGTTGGTTTATTCAAGGCACTATCAGCAGGAATCCCCGTATTGCCTATTTTCATTTTTGATGAAGAAATTCTAAATTCACTAAAAGATCCTGCAGATAGAAGAGTTGGGTTCATTCACCAAACAGTAACTATTTTAAAAGAAAGGATAGCAGCTGAAGGTGGACAAATGGAAGTACATCATGGAAAGCCGAAGCCGGTTTTCCAGCACTTAGTTCAAAAATATGCTATCCAAAATGTTTTTGTCAATAACGATTATGAGCCCTACGCAAGGAAACGAGACCAGCAAATTATCGACTTACTGGCGCAAGAAGGGATAAAATTTCAATCCTTTAAGGATCAAGTAATTCTGGAAAAGTCAGAAGTGCTAAAAGATGACGGGAAACCTTATACCGTTTTCACTCCATATAGCCGCAAGTGGAAATCAATTCTAACTCCAAAACATCTCGAAACACATGATTCAGCAAGCTTAATCCACAATTTTCTCAAAGGGAAAGCAATGGAATTACCTTCCTTGAAGGATTTAGGCTTTCAAAAAGGAGAAAACAATTACCCTCCGAATGAAGTTTCGGAGGCTCTAATCAACAATTACTCAAAAACGAGGGATTTTCCGGGAATTGCCGGTACCAGCCGCCTGGGCTTACATCTTCGGTTTGGAACGATAAGTACCAGGCGATTGGTTCGGCAGGCTATGAACTTGAGCGAAACCTTTTGGAATGAGTTGATTTGGCGGGAATTCTTTCAAATGATTTTGTGGCATTTCCCAAAAGTGGTAGACAGGTGCTTCAAAGTCAAATACGAAGCTATTGAATGGCGCAATAATGAAATTGAATTTAAAGCCTGGTGTGAAGGGAAAACGGGATACCCAATGGTAGATGCTGGTATGCGAGAGTTGAATGCTACTGGCTTCATGCATAATCGGGTTAGAATGGTTACCGCGAGTTTTTTGTGCAAACATTTGCTCATAGACTGGAGATGGGGAGAAGCCTACTTTGCTGAAAAATTGCTGGATTATGAGCTCGCCAGTAATAATGGCAACTGGCAATGGGCAGCTGGCACAGGTTGTGATGCCGCCCCTTATTTCAGGATTTTCAATCCGGAAAGCCAAGCCAAAAAATTTGACAAAACCGGGGCTTATATCCGTAAATGGATACCCGAATTTGATACATTTGATTATCCTAAACCAATAGTTGAACACAAAGCAGCTCGGGAAAGAGCTTTGGCAGTATACAAACAAGCATTGCAATAAAATTTAGGATTCTCTGAGAAGTTGAAAAACAAACAGTTTCTCAGAGAAGAACATTTAGAAAACGAGAAAAATGGTTACTTACAGCATTCTTATCATCATCGCAACTTTCATTTTTATGGAAGGCGTTGCCTGGTTTACCCACAAATACATCATGCATGGATTGTTGTGGTATTTCCACAAGGATCATCATACCCATGAAAACGAAGGGTTCTTTGAAAAAAATGACTTCTTCTTTTTGATTTTTGCTATTCCAGGCATGGCACTTATTTTCCTGGGATGGGGCAGTGAAACATTCGATCCAAGACTGTGGATAGGTGCAGGCATTACCTTGTATGGATTCGCCTATTTCATGGTACACGATATCTTCATTCATCAAAGATTCAAATGGCTGACCAGAACGGATAATGCTTATTTCAAAGCCATTAGAAGAGCTCACAAAGTACATCATAAAAAGATGACCAAAGAAGATGGAGAATGTTTTGGTATGCTATGGGTACCTATGAAGTTTTTTAGGAATAGACGAACTGTTTGAAAAGTTCAAGTTCAAGGTCAAGGTCAAGTTCAAGTTCAAGATGGTTCAGGTCTTGAACTTGAACTTGGCCTTAAACTTGAACCTGACCTTACAAGATAATAATCGAGGCTACGCCAATTTAAAGATTGGCAGGCTCGAATTAGCTGAAGCTGATATTAAAGCCAGCCTTGAAATAGATAAAGACAATGCCCTTGCAATAAGAAATCTGGGGCTATTGCATTTGGAGAAAGCAGATACCTCAGAAGCTTGTAAAAACTTTCGACTAGCCCTTAAGTATTTCTATACCAGAGAATATGGAGAGGATGTCAAAGAAATGTTGAATTGGTTTTGCAGGTAAATATTTTTCAACCACTTTCAACGCTTCAAATCACGCATTGTGTACCTTAAAAGTCCGGTATCCAAACCAGGCTACCACTACAAAACAAATCACCGGCATTAAATAAGAAATTTGGACATTATAACTATCGAGAAGCAATCCTTGTAGAGGTGGCAATAAAGAACCACCAGCAATGCCCATTACCAATCCCGCAGCACCTAGTTTTGCGTCCTCTCCAATACCCTTCAAAGCAATTCCGTAAATCGTTGGAAACATCAAAGACATACATCCTGAAATTGCTACAAGCGAGTACAATCCAAAGCGACCGCCTACAAAAATGACGGGAATCAAAAGGACAATCCCTGCTAAAGAAAGGTACATCAATAGAGAACCTGGTTTGATATACTTTAGAAGGTAAGTGCAAATAAATCGGCTTATCGCAAAAAGCACCATTGCATAAAAGTTGAAATTGACTGCAGCAGCAGCAGCATCCGCTTCAATCATGCCTTCATTCATCAAAACTTCTGTTCCATAGTGAATCGTATAAGTCCAGATAGTAATTTGAGCGCCGACATAAAAGGTTTGGGCAATAACTCCTTCCCGATATCGGGCACTGGCAAGTAATCTTTTAAAAGTGCCTCCCAAATCCAGTTTACCATCGCTATCTTTGATTGTTGGCATCTTGGTAATAAAAATGAGGATGAATACAATTGCCAACACAATACTGATAGCCACATAGGGTTCTCTGACTACCGCCAAATCTGCCATTTTTACTGCATCAAACGCTTCCATTGGTAAGTCAGCACGTTCTTCCGAACTCAACTTATTCAACTTGGCCAAAATAAAATCCTTGGCAACCAAAATTCCGATGATAGAGCCCATAGGATTGAATGATTGGGCAAAATTGAGGCGACGGGTAGCAGTAGATTCATCTCCCATTGCCAGAATATAAGGATTGGCACTGGTTTCCAGAAAGCTCAATCCACAAGTCATTATGAAAAAAGCAGCACAAAAAGGCCAGAAGATGCCTCCCAAACTGGCTGGAATGAACAATAATCCTCCAAAAGCATACAATGCCAGTCCAACCAATATGCCAGATTTGTAAGTATATTTTTTGATAAAAATGGCAGCAGGAATGGCCATAAAACAATAACCACCGTAAAAAGCTACTTGGACAAATGAGCTGATAAAAGCACTTTGATTGAAAATAGTACCAAATGCCTTAACCAAAGGATCGGTCACATTATTGGCAAAGCCCCAAAGAGCAAAGCAAAAAGTAATAAGCGCAAAAGGAATAAGCAGTTGTTTGGAAACAACAGGTATAGCTGCTTTTGTCATATTTTGATGGTTTTTCTGGATGCAAAATGGGAAAGATCGTTTAAACTTCAATGCCCAATTGCTAAAAAGCCAATTTCTGTAGCCATTTTAAACCATATGGAATAATGATTTTCTGCCAAAATGACCAAAAAAACCTAATGGCAACAATATTGATGTACAGCCTCAGTAATGAAAAATCCATTTTTTAATATGAGCAAAAAGAAAAAAACCACAAAAAAAGATATGAAGGAAGATGTCATCAACCAAGAGGCCATTTCGGAAAAACTCAATGGAAATGGCGACGAGAATGAAAACGGACAACAAAGCGCTGATAATCAATCAACTAAGTCTTCAAAGTCAAAAAAGAAATTATCTAAAGAAGACAAACTAAAGCTGGAAATTGAGGACCTCAAACAGCAGCATGGCGAGCTTAAAGACAAGTTCTTGCGCCTAATGGCTGAATTTGAAAACTATAAGAAGCGGACTTTGCGGGAAAAAATCGAATTTATGAAGACTGCCTCTCAGGACACTTTGTCAGCTCTTTTGCCAGTTTTGGACGATTTTGACAGGGCAAAGAAAAATGCAGAAGACGAAAGTAGTAAAGAACCTTTTAGCGAAGGAGTTACCTTGGTTTATAACAAATTATACAATATTCTTAAGCAAAAAGGACTGGAGCCAATGGAGACCAATGGGGAGCCTTTTGATGCAGAATTGCACGAAGCTTTCACTGAAATACCTGCTCCGTCAGATGATATGAAAGGAAAAATTATTGACACAATCGAGAAAGGATATAAACTGAAAGATAAAATTATCCGCCACGCAAAAGTCGTGATTGGAAAGTAAAACTGGTTTGCAGTAGACAGCTTGCCGTATGCAGTTTTTCGAATTGCGGACTGCCAACTGATTACTGGAAACTGCCAACTGAATAGAATGGCAAAACGAGATTATTATCAGGTACTTGGAGTGGAGAAAGGTGCAGGAGAGACAGAAATCAAGAAAGCTTATCGTAAATTAGCAATCAAGTATCATCCGGATAAAAACCCAGACAATAAAGAAGCGGAGGAAAAATTTAAAGAAGCTGCGGAAGCTTATGAGGTTTTAAGTGATGCAGATAAACGAGCCCGATATGATCGCTTTGGACATGCTGGAGTGAATCAGGGCGGCGGCGGCTTTAGTGGTGGCATGACCATGGAAGATATCTTCTCTCAATTCGGCGATATCTTTGGCGATGGCGGCAGCCCTTTTGAATCCTTCTTCCGTGGCGGCTCTTCCAGATCCCGAAGAGGTAGAGGACAGCGAGGCAGCAATTTACGGATCAAAGTAAAAATGACGCTTGAAGAAATAGCAAATGGCGTCACTAAAAAAATCAAAGTCAAAAAACAAGTAGGATGTCAAACCTGCGGTGGAAGCGGAGCCAAGGATGCAAATGCAGTAAAGACTTGCTCAACCTGTCGCGGTTCTGGCTATGTACGACAGGTCAGAAGTACTTTCCTTGGGCAAATGCAAACGACGACTTCTTGCCCAACATGTAATGGCTCTGGTCAAATGGTCACTGCGAATTGTGCCAATTGTAAAGGAGAAGGAAAGATTTACGACCAGGAAACCATTGAAATTGACATCCCTGCTGGTGTTGCAGAGGGTATGCAATTGTCTATGTCTGGAAAAGGCAATGCAGGAGCAAAAGGCGGTCCGGCAGGAGATCTGCTTATCAATATTGAAGAAATTCCGCATGAAACCTTGCAGCGGGATAATATGAATTTGATCTACGAACTCTACCTCAATTTTGCAGATGCTGCTCTTGGCAAATCAATAGAAGTGCCTACCATTGATGGAAGAGTCAAAATCAAAATACCTCCTGGAACACAAGCTGGTAAAATATTCAGACTGAAAGGAAAAGGCTTGCCTAGTGTTCAAAGCTATGGAAAAGGTGACCAACTCATTCATGTAAATATTTGGACACCGAAGAAACTGAACGATGCGGAAAGACGTATGATGGAGAAACTACGGGAAATGGAAAATTTCCAGCCTCGACCAGGAAAATCGGAGAGTTCTTTCTTCGAAAAAATGAAAGACTATTTTAATTAAATTGTTTGAGAACAAATACCTTTAGAAAAGGAGTGCCACTAGCGGTGCTCCTTTTCTTTTTTGGGAGCCATAAAAAAAAGCCGCAACTAGCGGCTGAAAGGAACTTGTTCTTGAGAGCGTGTTTTGTTACGATGATTTGGTTTCAAGAGGTCATACATATAAAATCTGAAATCTGACGACAATTTATGGCTACCTACAATTTTTTTCCAGTAAGAACCGATAAGTGAGGGGATTTAGCAATAAGTGATGTGAAATTTCTGATAAGTGCAATAATGGTTTCCATTTGGAGTTAATGAATTGTTCGCATAGTCTTTCAAAAAGACCTTTTCTAAAACTTTCCATTCCCTATTTTTGCGAAAATATTTTTGGTTTCCTTAAGCCATAAGAATTTGTCATTCTTAGAAAGTTCAATTGTATCTATACAAAACCATATACATTTATGAAAAAAATATACTTAGTTATCACGCTGGCTATTTTCTTCTGCGCCTCATTATCCGCTCAATTTGCCCGTCATTCTGTCGCAAAATACCAATTCAATGCTTTGAGCATCAATCCAGCTTTTGCAGGTACACTGGATTATGGTAATATGGATTTGATTTATTTCGGAAATTTCTCAGAATTTAATTCTTTGTATCGTTCTGTACAGTTGAGTTTGCAAGCGCCTATCTGGTCTTCTGAGCACGCTCACTGGGGTGCCGTTTTTGGTTTTGAAAAAGAAGGCATTCAGACAGAAATAAATTTCCGTCCGGCATATAGCTATAGTGTAGATTTGGACGTTGGGCGGATTTCTTTTGGTGGTATGGTAGGTGTCAGTTTTTTTGATTTCCAGCAAGACCAAAATCTGATTACCGATTTTAAGAGTTTTGTTTCGATAAATGGAGGCTTGGGTATTTTTCTTACCGCTGATAAATATTTTGCAGGAATTTCTTCTCTCCAGGTATTTGAAAAAGGGTTTTTGGATGAGAATAGGATACTTGCCCAATCTTTTCGCAGAGAGAATCCCTACTATCTTTTTGGAGGATTCAACTCTGTCATCAACGACCGATTTCGTCTCAAACCAACGCTTTTGTTAAAATATGCTGATTATTATTTCCTCCCTGAAACGGGGGGACCTGTAAACCCAGAAAATGAATTGGCTGGAGATCTCAACCTCACCTTAATCATTCAGGACAATTACCATGTCAATGTTTTCTATGGCTATTCAGATTACGACAATGGTGAATCCATCAACCGATATGGTTTTGGGCTGCACTTCTTGATTGATTATTTACGATTGAGCTATGGCTTCCAGCAATTTGTAAGAGGTGGCTCTGGAACAGAATTGCCCACAAGCCACTTCTTTAGCGTAGGGTATCGATTTGTGGATGAAGAAGGTTGATGGAATTCATTAATACTTTCCAACAATTATTTTCATTACTTTATAAGCATCCACAATATTTGCATGCAAATGAACAAAATAAATGCCCTCTCGCTCAATGAAGAATGATTCGTCAATTTTTGAAACATCTCTTCTCTTGCTATCTTGAATCAGTACACCTTTTGTGTCATATATTTCAATTGTCAAATCAGTTTTCTCTTTGGTTTCCGCTTTTAATCTAAAGTTTCCATCGTTCACTGTGGGATAAAGGTTGATATATGCAAATGGTGTATTCTCATCCGGCGCCCTCCTACAATTCTCAATCGTAATCGTCTTTACAATAGAGATATTGGGGCAAGCATCAGAAAAGACAGTGACGGATACTGTATAATCACCAGGTGCATTGTAGATATGCATTGGGTCTCTTTCTGTAGAAGTTGTTCCATCTCCAAAGTCCCATTCAAATGCAGTGAAAAGAGAATCAGATTGAAGAGAATCCAGCTCTGATATCTCTATAAAATGAATGGTATCTCCCACGCAAGCTAATTGATTAATTAGAAACTTCGATTCAAAATCAGCTCCCGAAGCTATAGAAGTTTCAATGCTTGCTTCATTGGTACAAGAATTCGCATCTGTGATAGTGAGTGCATATGTACCTACTTCAAAATCAGCATTGTCAATAACCGGGTCTTGCTCGTTAGAAGCAAAATTAGGTCCAGTCCATGACCAACTAACCGCATCTCCTCCTGCTTCATTAAGCTCGAGGTCTTCTC
>JBGTQJ010000050.1:0-68083 GCA_041941305.1 Saprospiraceae bacterium | reverse complement strand
TTTTAATTTTGATTAAAAACAGTTTAAATTAGAACCAATCACCCCTGCCTTTGGGGGGATGATGCATGTTTCCTAGAACTCATTTTTGACAAAAAAGATCTTTAAATGGACACCTTAAATGAAATGCACCTGGCCAATCAAAAAAAATGGAATGCCTCTTCTCAACGTTGGGCAGAATGTGCTGACAGTCGAGGAATCTGGAAAAAATGTCACAAGGACCCTTCACTGGTTTTTTCCGAAAAGGTTTTAAATAGGGTTAAAAATATTTCAGGCAAAAAAGTTTGCGTTTTGGGCAGTGGAGACAACCAGGCTGTTTTTGCGCTTGCGGGATTAGGAGCAAAAGTGACTTCCGTTGACATTTCCGAAAAACAACTGGAAGTGGCTGCTTGGAGGGCAGATATTTTGGGTTTGGATATCAATTTCCTGCAAAGTGACGTAACCAAGCTATCGGCTCTGAAAGACAATGAATTTGACCTGGTTTATACGGGCGGACATGTAGCGGTCTGGGTTTCAGATTTGAATCAATATTATTCTGAGGCTATCAGAGTTTTAAGACCAAAGGGATTGTTTATCGTGGATGAATACCATCCCTTTCGAAGAGTTTGGAAGGAATCAAAAATGGAGCTATTTGTAGAGAATCCTTATTTTGAAAGAGGGCCTTATCGGTATTTCCAAACTAAAGATATCTTGTATGGTGCAAAGGGAGAGATAGAAAGCTTTGAATTTCACTGGACGGTGAGTGATTTCTTTCAGGCAGTGATAAAAGGGGGATGTTCTATTTTAGAAGTCGACGAATACGGTACCTATGTAGGTGATTGGGAAGCTGCCCCTATGAAAGGTTTACCGGAAAATTTGCTGATTATTGGAGAAAAGTAGGATGATTTCTCTTTACGGTACAAGGTTAATTACTAGGTAATTGATGTTACGTATTGGCTATTAGCACATAATTATTGGCTGATATGATGTTAAAACAAACGCTAAGGTGACATCTTCGAGGCAGGAGAAGGTGTCATCTTAGCGTTGAAGTTTGGATTAGATTTGTTATTTAGGAGGTGACACCTTCCTCATTCTTCTGAAGATGTCACCTCCTAAATAACTCTAAAACTCTAAATTTGTAAGGATAACCAACCCTGCAATTATGAGCAATTACTCTGTGCCACTAGAATCAGAAAGATTTTATCACATATATAATAGAACCAACAATAAAGAGGCTCTTTTCAGAGATAATGGAGATAGGATGCTGTTTTTGCAGAAATACAAGGAATATTTATTGTCTTATGTTAATACTTATGTCTATTGTTTAATGGGTACACATTTTCACTTCTTGATTCAAGTGAAAAGCATAGAAGCGATTACTAAAATGCTTAATAATATGGAATTGAAAGACTTGATGATAGCCCAACGGGAATTTTTGGAAACTGAAGAGGATTTGAGAATTACGCCAAAATTAATAGCAAGCCAATTTACAAGGTTGTTTACTTCTTACGCAATGAAATATAACCAAAAATATAGTCGAAGTGGTAATTTGTTTTATCGTCCTTTTAAGCGGGTGGAAGTTTTTAATCAAACTCATTTTGCTTATTTGATTTATTAAAGGCTATTAGGAAAAAGGTTACAACTTCGCGCCCGCGCGTATGCGCGCACCCGCACATGCGCGAATACGATAAAATTCCTGATAACCTTTATTATATCCATGCTAACTCAAAAAATCATGGGATTCAAAATGATTTTAGAAATTATCCATGGAGTTCCTATTTATCGATACTTTCAGGAAAGCCTACGAGTTTAAAAAGGGAAGTAGTCTTAGATTGGTTTGGAGGAAAAAAAGCGTTTTCTCAATTTCATGATCAAATTGAGGTAGATTTGACAAGAATAGAGTACTTAATAATTGAGGATGACTAGCAGATTGAGGTGACATCTTCGACGTAGGAGAAGGTGTCACCTCACGAATGACGAATGAGCTTAGAAACAATCGAAACTTTTAAATTGGATGTATTTATTCTGAAATAGATTTTAAGATGACACCTTCTTCGTTCCTTGAAGATGTCACCTAAAAATCTGTGATAGTTATATAGAGTATTTGATAATTGAAGATGACTAGCTGAGTGAGGTGACATCTTCGACGCAGGAGAAGGTGTCACCTCACGAATGACGAATGAGCTCAAAAACAATCGAAACTTTTAAATTGGATGTATTTATTCTGAAATAGATTTTAAGATGACACCTTCTTCGTTCCTTGAAGATGTCACCTAAAAATCTGTCGTTACTTGAATGGTTCATATGTTGAAAGCAAAAAGCTTAATTATTTTTTGCGTTTTATTTATATCTTTCTCGTGCCAAAATAAAAAATCACTACTCCAACTCTCCCAAACATCATCCTAATCATGGCAGACGATATGGGGTTCGAAACTGTGGCCGCAAATGGTGGTGAGCCCTATCAAACGCATTATCTCGATCAAATGGCTGCCAAAGGCATTCGATTTGAACATTGCTATTCACAACCGCTCTGTACACCAAGTCGGGCAGCACGTACCAACGATCTTTTGAGGATCTGGTATCGTACAGCCAAAATTGATTAACGAAATGGGTTCAACACTTGATTTAATCAATACTGTTGCGGCCCTATCAGGTACCAAAATTCCGGAGTATCGAAAGATGGATGGATTTGATTTATCCCCAATTTTAAAGGAGCGGTGGATAAAAGTCCTCGTACAGAATTTTATTATTGGAGAATGGCGGAGTTACATGCCGTTCGTTCAGGTAAGTGGAAGCTGCATGTGAAGCAAACACCGCCAGTTGTTTATTGGAATAAGTATGAAATGGAACGACCTGAACTGTACGAGGTTGAATCGGATCTCTCTGAGCAGTACGATCGCTATTTGGATGAACCGGAGATAGTAGAAAAGTTATTGCAAAATTCAGGATGATGCATGTTTTTTTATTGTAATTTTGAAGAATCAAGTTTTTCCAAAAAAATTATAACCTGAATTAAATTGCAATAGAAAAGTACTAGTAAAATTGGATATTCATTTTTCCAAAATAATCCTCTTCATCATAGGTTGCTTGGTCGGACAATTCGTTCTCGGTCAAACAATTTCCGTTACTACCCAAAAGTACAGTCAGGACAATGGATTTTATTTTACGCCCAAATACATTCACAAAGACAGTCGGGGATTGATTTGGATTGGTTCTGAAACAGGACTTTTCCGTTTTGATGGGCAAGGATTTGAGCAATTTGGTGAAAATATTGGCTTGCCTTTTCTCCGGATTGATGAAGTTTTTGAGGACAGTGAAGGTTGGTTTTGGCTATACAAAAACTGTAAAAATCAAAGCTATGATGACCAAATAAGTTGTGACAAGAATTTAGCTTTTTTTCACCCTTTAACAAAGGAAGTCCTGACTTTTGAACAAAGATTCAACCAGGCAAGTGTAAAACCGAATCAAATAGAAGGGATTTTTCGAGATTCAATAAGGATATATTTTACGGCTGATCAAAAATTGTTGAATTGGTCCCTGGAAGCAGGATTACAAGCCGTACAGATAAAGGGACTTTCCAAAACTCCGTATCTTTTTACCAAAATAAATGACCGAATTCTAGGTGCAGTATATATTGAAAGTAAAGACACTTTTTCGTTAAATCCGCAATTGGATGATATCGGGAAGCAAGACTTGCAATATGTCGCAATTGACCTGGATGGTAAGCTGGTACAATCACCCAAAGCATTTTCAATTCCTGGACTGAGGATACTTCAGTTAAAAAATATTGGCAAAGAGGCTTTTCACTTTGACCGTCTTTGGATAAAAAATTTGGAAATCTCCTTTAGCCCTAATGGTTCGCTATACATCGACACTTTAGCCTTTGAGGTAAACAGTTATCCTAAAATTGCACTACCAGGATTAGTTTTTGACGAGCGACTTTACAAAAATGATCAGGGAGCAAACTTTCATGCTGAAATAGGAGCCATTTCTTCTCCAGAAGCAATTTATCCTATTAAGTCAAACCCAAATAAAATTATACATCATTCTTTAGTAAGAACTGTCTGGTTAAACCGAGATCAAGAAGCGGACACTGATCTTGCTTTTCAGCAATTGGTTGTCGGAAACAGTTCGGCTCATCATATTTTTGATACGCTGACCAATACGGTCTGGAGAGCAAGAGGGCAAAATATAACAACTTATAGATATCAGCAAGTGCATTTTCATCATGCATTTAATCCGAAACTAAAAGGCGGAGGAATGGGTGCGCTCAATCTGGATGATGAAAATGTGATTTTGATAACAGGTTATTATTCTACGCTATATACTCGGAAGGATGGAGTTCATTCCTATCAACAAATATTAAAATCACTGCCTGAGCCATATATGCCAAAAAGTTATTGCACTGAGCCAGAAGATTCAGAAATATGGGCAACGGATGACGATCAAATTTACCTGCTTAAAATAAACAAAGCTGATTTCTCTTATACCAGGTCTCGGTTACCTTATGGCGATGCAAAATTGCTTTTGAAAGATGGCAATATTTTATGGTTTGGTAGAAATAAAGGCATTCAATACTACGATATCGACCAGGATTTTTTTGCGGAATTTACGCAATACAATGAATTTGAAAGCCTGAAATCAAGTGTCGTTCATTTTATTCAAAAAAAGGACAGTAGTCACTATTGGATTTGTTCGGATTCAGGGCTTTATCTGTTTTCGAAAGAGCGCGGAATCATTGCCCGATACGGCAATACAGAAGCTAAGGATTTTTATTTACCAGCTAGTGATTTTCATCATATTTCTAAATCCGCATCTGGTGGGTATTGGCTGGCAACTATGAACGGTCTTATTCACCTTGTTGTTGATGGACCACAATTTAAAATTCAAAGGTTTTTAAATTTTGACAAGAAAAAGGGATTTTCTTCAGACAAAATATACGCTGCATACGAAGATGACTTTGGCTTTGTATGGATGCCGACTCCATCTGGGCTCATTCAATTTCAAATCAGTTCTGAATTATCGACAACATATTTGAAGGAAGATGGATTAAGCAATAGTACTTTCAAACCATACGCACATACTATATCTGCTGATGGTACCTTGTATTTTGGAGCTTTCGGAGGTTTTAATATTTTTCATCCAAGACATTTTAGGGATGTGGAGCTTATGCCAAAAATCCCATTGATTATTACCGATTTTGAACAACATAAAGATGAAAGCGATCGAATAGAATATCGCTTGGTTGAGGTGCTTCGTGATAATGAAATTGTCATACAACCTGGCGATAAGTTCTTTAATGTCAGGGTAGCTTTGGCAGATTACAGAGATGCTGAAAAACATCAATTTTCCTATAAAATTGAAGGCTATCAAAAGGATTGGCAGGAAGATAAATCCAATTTGATTCGAATCAGCGGTTTGCCTTACGGACAATATGTACTCCAAATAAGAGGTCGTTTACACAATGGCTTAATTGCCCAACCAGGGCTGGAAATTCCGATTCGGGTTTTAAAGCCTTTTTACCTACAAACCTGGTTTTTTGTTTTGTCAGGATTCGTTGTCTTGTTGGCTGTTTTATTTTATAATCACCAAAGAGCCCGAAAATATAAAGAGCGACAAAAGGAATTGGAAGCTGAAGTGGCAAAAGCTACCCAAACCATTCGCCAACAAAACGAAGAACTCAAAAATTTGGATAAGGTCAAATCTCGCTTTTTTGCCAATGTCTCCCACGAATTAAGAACTCCTGTAACCCTTATTCTAGGGCCACTTAACTCAATTATTAAAAGCGGATCGCTCAATCAAAAAAACCAAACCTTCGCCGAACTCAGTCGAAAAAGTGCGAAAAACCTCCTCAATTTGGTCAACGAAATACTTGACCTAACAAAAATGGAATCGGGCAAAATAGAATTAGAAGAAGAACCGGTTGGGTTTTACTCCTTGCTCCAGTTATTAACTTCTGCATTTGACGGAATGGCGCAACAAAAAAATATTCAATATCGCTTCGAATACCTGGCTGATAAGGAACTTTGGTTGGAATTGGATGCAAAGAAATTTGAAAAAATCCTGAATAACCTATTGTCCAATGCATTCAAATTTACACCTCCCTATGGTCAAATTATCGTTCGGGCAGCAGAAAGAGAAAGCAGGATTTTACTAAGCGTTGAAGATTCGGGTAGAGGCATTCACCCAAAAGATTTGCCTCATGTTTTTGACCGTTTTTATCAATCTTCTCAACCGGATGCTCAAAAGGAAGGAGGAACGGGAATCGGTTTGTCTTTATGTATGGAATTTGCCAAACTGATGGGAGGACAATTGGTCGCAAAAAGTACATTGGGGAAAGGCAGTATTTTTGAATTCGAATTTCCGAAAAAAGCAACGCAACGTATTGTGGAGGCAGAGCAGGATAGATTGGCTACAGAAATATCCCCTGACAGTGTTCTTCTTGCTGAAGAAGTCGCCATTATGACCCCGATTATTGAAAGGTCTGGACCCGCAAGAATCCTGCTTGTAGAAGACAATGACAACCTTCGCGATTTTATTCGATTGATTGTGGAAGAAAAATACGAGGTGACAACGGCCGAGAATGGAAGAGTTGCCTGGGATTATTTGACAGTCGACTGTGGACGGTTGACGGTTGACGGTGAGCGTTCGGAAAAGACCGACCGTCCACCGTCCACCGACAACCCCAAAGGGGCAAGCCGACAACCCCAAAGGGGCAAGCCGACAACAGACAACCGTCCACCGGATCTAATAATTAGCGATATCATGATGCCAGAGATGGATGGTTATGAGTTGCTCGAAAAGCTGAAAAGTAGCGATCAGTATCGAGGTATACCCGTGATTATGTTGACAGCGCTTGCAGAATTGAAAGATAAACTAAAGGCTTTGCGAATAGGAGTAGATGATTATATGGTCAAACCATTTGCACAGGAAGAACTATTGGCGCGCATTGAAAATTTATTGAATAATTATTACAGTCGAAACCAATGGCAGCGTGAATTTCTCGAAGAAAAACCAGAGGAGCCCGTAGATAAACCTGCAATTTCTGTAGAGGATACTATATGGTTGGAAGAAGTCGAAAGCATTTTGAAAAGAGAGTTGAGCAATTCACAATTTTCCGTGAGGGATTTGGCACACGAAATTGCGATCAGCGAACGACAACTCGAAAGAAGGCTGAAACGATTTATTGGATTGACGCCTAAGAAATACTTTCTGGAAATCCAATTGCAGGAAGCCAAGCGATTGTTTGAAACCAAAAGATACCGAACCATTTCCCAGGTTGCCTATGCGAGTGGCTTTTCAAATCCCAAACATTTTTCAACCGTTTTCCGAAAACATTTTGGTGTTCCGCCGTCTCAATTTTTTGCACAGCAATAAGCGGGAAAGCTCGTTGCAAACTCCAGCTTGCAACGGGCTTGTTTTTTTGTATTTTGCTGATACCATTGCGGTTTAGCTTGGGGAGAATCAAAATGGTGTTAGCAATGCTCCACTGCTAACACCATCTCGCCATTCGCAAGTCATCACTCAATGGTATCAGCAGCTTGTGCTACGGTTGTTGAAATTTATTATTTTCCTTACCTTAATTGCAAAATAACCCAACTGAGAAAACAACATTGTGACGGCCTGTTTGAATATATCTTATTTATATGAGTCGCTAGCTTGCCGAAAAAGGTTTTGGGGAGGCCAAAACTATCTTTTTTCAAACCCTGTGAAAAAAGGAAAATTCAGCTTTGCTCTTCTATTTTGTCTATGTTTCCTTCCCTCTTTCTCTCAAAAGATCGAGGTGAAAACCCAGGATTTCAACGAAACCAATGGACTCTCCACTTATGCCAATTTCATTCACAAAGACAGCCGGGATATCATCTGGATAGGCACCCAATTTGGTTTGTATCGCTTTGACGGACAGGACTTTGCCCATTTTGACGAAAAAGATGGATTGCCCTTCCGACAAATCATGGAAATTTTTGAAGATACAGAGGGCTGGTTTTGGTTGCATAAGACTTGTATCGGCAAACCCAATTGTCAAAGAGATTTGGCCTTTTTTCATCCTTTGACAAAAGAAGTGATGACATTTGAGGAGCGCTTTGGAGATAAGGTTAGTATTCAGACTTCTCAAATCCGTGGAATTGGACAGGATTCCGCTAAAATTTATTTTACGGCAGATAAAAAATTACTGATATGGTCAAAGGAGGCAGGCATTCGGGAAAAGCCCATTAGCGATGCCAAAGTTACTCCCACCTTATGGACAAAGGTTAATGATGCAATTTTGGGAGCAATAGATTTTGACATGATCAATAGGTGGCAATATTTTCGGGAAAACATGCATTACCTGGCAATTGATACCAATGGAATGATTCGTCAACAATTTCAATTGCCATCGGATATTAAATCTTTGGATGTCACTCGATTTAGAACTAACCATTTTGAATTGGAGAAATTTCGGGTGCGGAATTTGGAAATTGGAAAAGCAGATGATGGGAGCTTAATAATAGATACCCTGGATTTTTCATTGCCTTGTTGTCCAAAAAACGAGGATTATGTTCATTATGATCAAAACCTCTTTACCGATAAACAGGGACAATTGCTTCATTCAGACCTCGGATGGATAAAAAACACTGAAGGGATTTATCCTAAAGGCTTAAATATTTCTAATATCTTTCTTGAGACCAAAAAAGTCTGGGTAAAGGAAAAAGAAAACCCGAATTTTTTTCAGCATTTCAGAGGAGAACCCAGGCATGAATATTTTGACCATGAGACTAAAACTACCTGGTTGGCATTGCCAAACGGAATAAAGGCTATTGAATTTAAACCGCAGAAAATTGTGCACCTGAACGCTTTGAACCAAGTCAAACAACTTGCAATAAGTGCCTATGTTATTTCCGAACACGAATTAGTGCTAAGCATTCAAAGGGAATGGTTTTTATACAATACTCAAACGAATGAGTTGAAACCTTTACCAATGCTTTCCAATCAGGAATACAACCATCCATTAAGAAAAAGTGGGTATTCAGTTCCCGATAAGGCGACGCTTTGGTTGTTTAACAATTCCCCAAAACTTAAAAATTCTCGATTGTTAAAATTAAATACCCAATATTATGAACTTACAGTTTATCCTAAGGTGATAAATAAAACAGATTTCTGGCCAAGCCAAATGATTCAAATAGATAATCGTTTTTTGGTAGGAGATAGAGAAGGATTGAAATGGTTTTATCTTGATGGTCATGCCTTAGAAGCTTTTCAGCAATACAATGAATTTGAAGTACTCCAAACCTCCAAAGTCCATTTTTTTAAAGAATACGGTGAGGAACATTTTTGGATAGGTAGTAATGAAGGTTTGTTTTTATTTTCGAAGGAAGAAGGGATAGTGGCGAGATATGGTGAGATGGAAGAAGGAGATTTTTATTTGCCAGCCAAGGATTTTTATCATATGTCGGAGGCGAAAGAAGAAGGGTATTGGTTGGCGACGATGCAGGGGTTGATATTTTTTTCGGCAGACGGTAGACGGTTGACGGTTGACGGTGAAGGCAATGAAAAAGCAACTACTACCGTCAAGCGAAGCGACCGTCTACCATCTACCGTCTACCGACACTATAAGAACCTCTCCACCAACGAACTCCTCGCCGCCTACGAAGACGACTACGGTTTTGTCTGGATGCCCACCCCGCATGGCTTGATTCAATTTCAAATTAGTTCTGGTTTGTCCAAAACCTATCGGGAAGGAGAAGGCTTGTCGAGTAAAAGTTTTCAAGAATATGCACATGCTCAAATGCCGGATGGGACTTTGGTCTTGGGAAGTTATAAGGGTTTTAATGTGCTTCATCCAAAGGATTTTAAGGATGTGCAATTCAATCCAAATGTCCCCTTGTCGATTTTGGATTTTGAGCAATATAAAGCTAATGCAGACCAAATTGAATATCGATTGAAAGAAGTCATCGAAAAGGGTGAGATTATTTTGGAACCTGGAGATAAATTCTTCAATATTCGAGTTGCCTTGACAGATTATCGGGATGCGGAAAAGCATCGATTTGCTTATAAGATCGAAGGCTACCAGGACGATTGGCAGGAAGATAAATCCAATTGGATTCGCATCAGCGGATTGCCTTATGGGGAGTATGTGTTGAAAATAAAAGGACGTTTGCCTGACGGACAAATGGCAGAACCCGGGCTAAACATTCCAATCCATGTTTTGAGACCTTTTTATTTAAAATCGAATTTCATAATTGCGTCCCTATTGACTTTCCTCTTGATGGTCTATTTATTTTACAAATGGCGGACGAGGCAATTGAAAGAACGGCAAAAGGAATTGGAACAAAGGGTAAAAGACCGAACGGCGCAAATTGAAAAAGATAAATTGATTATTGAGCAGCAGGCGAAAGAATTAAGACAATTGGATAAAGTTAAATCCCGCTTTTTTGCCAATGTTTCCCACGAATTGAGAACCCCTGTAACGCTTATTCTTGGACCTGTTAAATCCATGATAAACAGTGGGACATTGAGTGCTAAAAACTTAACCCTTGCCAAGCTCAACCTAAAGAGTGCGAAAAATCTACTGAAACTGGTAAATGAAATTCTGGATCTCACTAAAATGGAATCGGGCAAAATAGAATTGGAAGAAGAATTGGTTGCTTTTCATCCCTTACTGGGATTGTTGACTGCTGCCTTCGATGGGATGGCCAAACAAAAACAAATTCAATATCGCGTTGAATACCATGCAGATAAAGAACTTTGGCTGGAACTGGATGCCAAGAAGTTCGAAAAAATCCTCAATAATTTATTGTCCAACGCCTTCAAGTTTACTCCGCCAAATGGTCAAATTACCGTTTTGGTGGAAGATAGAGGCCATCACATCTATTTGTGCGTTGAGGATTCTGGGAGGGGCATTCATCCAGATGACCTTCCATTTGTGTTTGACCGTTTTTATCAATCGGCTCAACCCGATGCTTTAAAAGAAGGAGGTACCGGAATTGGACTCTCTTTGTGTATGGAATTCGCAAAATTGATGAATGGCAGTTTGATTGTTGAAAGTACCCTGGAGAAAGGCAGTAAGTTTATGTTTGAATTTCCGAAAAAACTAGCACCCTCAACTCAGGCTTTGACAGAGGGACTATCCGTTTTGGACGAAGTAAAATCATCTAAACTATCTAAATCTCCTGTCTATTTGCCTACAGAAAAAAACAGACCACCTGCAAACATACTCCTGGTGGAAGACAATGAAAATTTGAGGGAATACATTCAAATAATCATTGAAGAAAACTATAAGGTGACAACTGCGGAGAATGGAAGAGTTGCCTGGGAGTATTTGATGGCCTGCCCTGAATCCTCGGAGGTAGACGGTCGACGGTCGATGGTGGACGGTCATCATTCTGATGAGGCTAGTTCTCCACTGTCGACCGACAACCCCAAAGGGGCAAGCCGACAACCCCAAAGGGGCAAGCCGACAACAGACAACCGTCCACCGGACCTAATAATCAGCGATATCATGATGCCGGAGATGGATGGTTATGAGTTGCTGGAAAAGCTGAAAGGCAGTGACCGTTTTCGAGGCATACCGGTGATCATGTTGACTGCATTGGCAGAATTGAAAGATAAACTAAAGGCATTGCGGATAGGCGTTGATGATTATATGGTCAAGCCATTTGAGGAGGAAGAATTAATGGCACGGATTGAAAATTTATTGAACAATTATTACAGTCGAAATCAATGGCAACAAAAATATCGCGAAGAAAAGGAAGAAATAGAAGCCAACAAACCTGCCATCTCAGTAGAGGATACTTTGTGGTTAGAGGAGGTGGAAAGCATTTTGAAAAGAGAGTTGAGCAATACCAAATATTCCGTTAGAGACCTGGCGTACGAAATTGCCCTCAGCGAGCGACAACTCGAAAGGAGATTGAAGCAATTTATAGGATTGACGCCCAAGAAGTACTTCCTTGAAATTCAATTACAGGAAGCCAAACGCTTGTTCGAAACAAAAAGATACCGAACCATTTCCCAGGTTGCCTATGCGAGTGGTTTTTCAAATCCTAAACACTTTTCTACTGTTTTCCGAAAACATTTTGGCGTTCCTCCATCTCAATTTTTTGCACAGCAATAAGTAGGTTGGTTTTACCTACAAAATAATTAAGCTCGTTGCAAGCTCCAGCTTGCCAGACGAATAAAGTCCAGGGCTCCTGCCCTGTTGCAAAAAAAATATCTCCAACTCCAGGGCTGGAGCCCTTGGCAAAGTTTCGTTTTGTAAACCAGCCTGATTTAATTAAAATTGACGGTTTTTCGAGACATTATGTCGGAAATACAAACCTCAGTCCTCCTACCTTTACACATATAAATTATTCACCAGCCGAAAAGAGGTTTAAAAACAATTGACAGGGGAAAACGCTCAAAATTCCTAATCCGGTTAGAGTCAGCATAGACCGGTAAAACAACAAGGATTAAAATTAGATGGAAGGGAAAATCACATAAATTTTTTCATCGACATGAAAAAACGCTACGCAATTTTTGTCCTGATAACAATACTCCACGGATTTGCCTATACCCAGGATATATCTGATTTTGAGGATTTGGATAAAGTGACCGAAAAGGGTTTTTTCAAAAATTATGTCTCCGGGTTATTTAAGGGTTTTGGTGACTTTGGAGAGCCCTTTGTCATGAATGGTGGACTTGGGTTAAACATGCGTTCCTATAGCGCCTTTGGTGCAGATGCTCGACAAGACCCTTTCTTCTACTCCCTCAACGCCAATGCCAATATCCGAATTTACAAACTGAATCTTCCTTTCTCCTTAATGGTATCGGCTAAGAATACCGAATCTGCTTACCCAAACATAAAAGAACTCATCCGTGCTTTTAGAAATAATGTCGAAAATAAAATTGAAAACCAAAAAAACCGCTTCGTCAGATTTGGTACCTCTCCGCGCTTCAAATGGATAAAGCTGCATTTCGGTCATCGAAGCATGAATTTTTCTCAGTTTACACTTGCCAATCTCAATTTCCTCGGAGCTGGAATGGAGCTTACTCCAGGCAATCTGCGCATTGCAGCCATGTATGGGCAACTTGCCAAAGCCGAACCCATCGATCTATCTCTGACTACACCAAACATACCCGTATTTGAAAGAAAAGGCTGGGGCATGAAAGTAGGCTATGGGACCAATGAAGAATACCTGGATTTATCCGTTTTTAAAGCTCAGGATGATTTGAATTCAATAGAAATACCAGATGAAAGTCCAAATCCAGTATCTCCGGAAGAAAACTTGGTCATCGGCATTAATGCGCAAAAAACCTTTTTCGACAATTTTAACTTGAAAGTGGAATACGCCAGCAGCGCTATTTCTCCAAATGCGGCAGATGCCAACGCTTCCAATAAGTTTCCACACCCAGGCTTTTTATTTGACGCCAAACAAACCACCGAGTACAAAAATGCCCTCGAATCTTCCCTTGATTTTCAAGCCAAAATATTTACAGTAGGCATGGCTTATAAAAGAATAGATCCCAATTACAGATCGCTTGGAGCCTACTACTTTAATAATGACATCGAAGACATCACCGGAAACTTGAGCTTTGGATTATTGGAAAATGCAGTGAATGTCAATCTAAGTGGTGGTGTACAAACCAATAATCTGGACAACAGCCAGGCTTCAACCTTGACCCGATTTATTGGAACTGCCAATATTGGCTATACCCTAAACAGTTTCAATCTTACACTCAACTATACCAATAACAGTTCAGACATCGCCTACCTATTGGATCCCGAATTGGATTCCCTCAATGTTATTATTGTCACTCAGGATGCAGGACTCAATGCTTCCTATAGTTTCCAGGATGCTTCCAGCAATCAACATGTCCTGACAGGTACCCTCAATGCACAAATGGTGACCGATGAGGTGGTAGACCCAATGTCCAGCGCTGCATCGCAAATGTTGGTAGGCAACCTCGTCTACAATTATTCATTGTCGGAAAGCAAATGGAAGTTTTCTCTAAAGGCGAATTACAATCAAAACGAACTGGCCCAAATGATCATGAGAAGATATGGCGGTGGGTTAGGCGTAACCAAAGGTTTTCTGGAAGGAAAAATCAATACAGGTCTCGACCTAAATTATTTCCTGATGACCAACCAAAACACCGATGACCAAACCAACCTAAATGGGCAATTCAGACTAAGCTATAAAATCTCAGATAGTCAATCTCTAAATATGAACTGGAACTTGCTGAGCACCAAAAAAGGATCAGGTAGCTCAGCTTCCAGTTTCTCTGAATTGACTGGTACGCTGGGCTATCAATTCAATTTTGGAACGAAACCAAAAACGAAAGAGGAAAGAGAGGCGAGGAAGGAGGAGAAACGGCAGAAGAAGGAGGAGTCTTCTTTGGATGATGATGGATGATGAATGATGAATGAATTGAGAGGTAAACATTAATAAAACAAAAACCCGTACCCCGCACCAAGAAACAAGAGGCAAGAGACAAGTGTCCAGCAAACCAGCACCCAGCACCCAGAAACCAGAACAAAAAAAAATAATACCCAATAAAATGAGGTTTAAGAAAAGATTACTTTCACTACTTACGGCTTTTTTGATGATTGGAATGACCAGCTTTGCTCAGCAGGTATATCCGGTGCAATTGACTGGTTTTACCATTCCGCCTTATTCACTGGATCTTTCCGTTTATACATTTGAGCGGGCGCAGGACTTGTCCTTTACGGCAACCTTGAATGATCCAGTGGAGCCATTTCGGGATGTGCGATTGAATCTTAGCATTGAGACCAATCAGAATGTGATCTATCAAACCGATCCCAATTTTGTCTCTCAAAATATTCGGCTCAATCAGTTTCAGGCAGAAACTTTTGATGGGAATGCATTGGCGCCCTACCTCAATCCGATGAGTTTAACGGGAGGTACGGGGTTTGGACAAGGGAGTGTGAATATTCCCGAAGGGCGTAATGCGATTTGTCTGGAAGTAATTGATGTGGAGCGAAATGTACCCATTTCCCGGAAAGCCTGCGTATATGGCATTTTTCTATTGAACCAACCACCCCAATTGTTGCTGCCAGCCTGTGGCGATGAATTGGAATTTCCTGAACCCCAAAATTTGCTCTTCAATTGGACACCGATGCACATTGGTTCCACCAATTCTCCCAATCCGGTGGAATACGAATTTACGTTGGTTGAATTGATGCCAGGTATTGCGGACCCCAATGATGGATTTGAATCCGCCTTCCAAATATATCAGACCACCACTATGGCGCCTTCCCTACTCTATTCAGTTGGGGAGCCCCCATTGGAACCCAATAAAACCTATGCATGGAGGGTCAGAGCGTATTCTTTGCTGCATTCAACAAGCATGCTTTTTGAAAATGAAGGGTACAGCCAGGTCTGCACTTTTACCTTTTTTGAAGCGGGAACGGGCTCGGGAGCCAGTTCGGATGATGAAGAAGATAGCAAACCGACGCCTCAGGGCTGCGAAGTATTCAGTACGGACTTTGGACCCGTCAATGCTGCAGGAGCAGAACCTGTGCCATTGGTGGAGGGCGATATAGTTAGCCTGGGTTATTTTGATATGGAAGTATTAGATGCGACGCCCTCGGGTGATGGGGTGAGTGGAACTGGTTTTGTGACCATTCCTTTTTTGAAAACCAAACTGCCTGTGAATTTTATTGACTTGAAAGTAAAGGAAAGTATGCGGGCTTTTGGTGTGGGCTCCCTGGAGGCAGTGGTAGAAAACGATTTTTATCTGGACCCAAGTTTGATGGTACCCGGGAATATTCAGAATATCGTTACGGAAGATTATGCTACAAACCTGGAAAACTTTTTCGCGATAGGGCAAGGGCAAAGCCGGCTCACTTCAATGTTTAACCCATCTGATCCGGTTCCGGTCAATTTGCCTATTGGAATCGATAAAGAAACAAATGGCGAAGCCCTTCCGATGATTGCGGTGGTGGGCATGCGCTTTACAGAGCGAAATGCTTATATGAATTGCATCGCTTATGAAAATCTGGAAGGCGGGGATGTAATGCGATATGTAGGTTTGAACCTGGAGATTACCCCTTATGGCGTCAAGGGAAATAGCAATTTGGATTTACTGGAGGGCGGTAGCTCGCCACTTTCCGGCATTTTTGAATTGACCATCAAAGCCGGAAACAATGGTTCCAGCATGGCGATGGATTGCAGTGGTTATACGGCTTATGACCTCAAAACAGAAGTCCAAATCAGTAAACAAGTAATGGTGCGAGCCAGTGACAAGCAAGCCATCCGATTTCAATTGGGTGCTGCAACCAATGATCCCAATCAGTATTTGGGAGAAATAGAAAAATTCGAAGATTTTTCCATACCGAGTTTGCCGGGTTTTGTTTTTAGAATGGAGGCAGGACAGTTAGATCTCAATGTAGATCAAAAACTCGAACTCACCGAAAATACCGGCTATCAGCAAGCCAATGAAAACAACTGGCAGGGCCTGCATCTCAACGAAGTGCAGGTAACCCTTCCACCCGAATTTGATTTTACGGGCAACAACCAAAATCTACAACTCCAGCAAGGCGACCTATTTCTCTCCGAAGCAGGCGCTTTTGGCAATTTTACAGGTACTGGATTGATAAGCCTGGAAGAAGGGCGCATGACCGACTGGCCCTACAGCGTTGATCAATTCAATTTGGTGATTGAGGAGGGTTCTCCAAAGTCGAGTTCCATTTCTGGTAAGATTCAGGTGCCCTTGTTGGATGAGCCGTTTGATTATCAGGCGGAATTGGAAATCAACGGGGCGGATTTGGAAATAGAAGCGAGTCCTGAGCCTGGGGTGTATAATATGAGTATGTGGAATGGAACATTTGAGGTGGAGGAAGGGACTATGGTGAATGCCCAGTTGGTGGATTTGGGCTCAGACGGGAAGGAGTTTTTTCCAAGTACGGAGATGAATGGAAAATTGTCTTTTGATTTAAAAGAGAAAACATTTTTGGACCTCTTAACTGGAGACAAAGCGGAAAAAGTGCTTCGCATTCGTCAAGCCTTTAATATAGTAGAGGATATAGATTTTGAATTGTCAGACTTGCCCATTGAGGGTTTAACAGTAGATCCATTTGCGACTCCCGAAAACCGCTATTCATTTGATGACTTTGGTTCAGCTGAAGGAAAGGATTCCATCAAAATAGCAGGAAAAGCCATTCAAATTACTGCTTTAAATTTATTGAACCACCCTGCTTCTGATGCTGTAGAATTGGGATTAGAGCTGGAATTTACAGAAGGACTCAATGAGCTTACGCTCGTGCTTTGGGCAAGTGCAGATGGGCAAGGAGGTTTTGCGTTAGACCGAATTGAAGCCAACGTACGAAAGGTAGATTGTGATTGTGTAATCAATGGGGAGCCTTTATATGATCCAGCCAAATTGGATGACTATTTATTAAAGTATTACAACAAAAAATATGACTCAAGGCAACTCAATTATGAAGATTTCTCCATAGGTGGAAGTCATCTATCTCAAGACCTGAATCCCAAAAAACTAAATGAACTACACCAACAGCTCGTCATGGAACAGCTCCGAATTAATAATATCAATGGCTTTGTTGTGGATGATATTAATAATCCGGGAGAAGTAAATATTCCTTTTTTAACAGGTGCGAATTTTCAAGTGAACAACTATCAGCCAGTTTTTTCTGAATTATTATTAAATGGTGGAGCAAAGGATTATTCAAAGTTAACGCTTGAATCTGTGGATGAGCACCGAATGAATTTTGATGGTACACTGCCTTTTGATTTAACTCAACAAATTGATGATTTTTTATACGATAATGAAACGGATTTTCCAGCTAATGCTCGATTGCTGATCACAGACTTTAGGCTACCTGTTGGTTGGGCACAAGGACAAGACTTTACAATAGAATTGACCATGATTGTTAGAATCAGTGATTCGGAGCAAGTTGAATCAGTAGGAGACAATCAAGCAAATGTGGTGAATTCGTCTAATTATTTAGTATTTGTGAAAGATGAAGTCGCCATTGGACCAGACAGAGTGGCTTTTAGTGATTTAAAGTTATCCTTGCTAGAAGATATCGCTCACCCGGATAATAATAATTTGGTATTCAGAAGAAATGATTCTGAAGATCCTTCAGAAGGTTCTTATGTCTATTTAGAATGTGAGGGCTTTCAGCATTATAATGTGCAAGCTGATTTCATAGTCCCCTATGGAGATGAGACAAGTGCAACGAATGTGATAAAAATGACCAATGTGGGGGCAGATGCAGCTTCTTTAGATGCTGCTATGCGATTGTATTACAAAGATGCCGTATTTCCGATGACAATCAATGGTAGGGATTTGGTGAATTTCATTGCCCCTTTGCATTCTGAGAATCGAGATGGAAGCGATTTAGTCTTTCAAATTCATGGATTAGAATTTAAATATATTAGAATTGAAACAGGGCATTTTGATTTTCACAGAGATGACAACCCGGAAGCTTATGTAGGTAATTATGACCTATTTAAAGGCTTGGTGTTTGATGAAATTGAAGTGGAATTTGCGGGAATTATGACTAAAGAAGGTGGAAGCAGACAAACTTTGAAGGTTACAGGAAATAATTTTTACTATGATATAATTGGCTCAGAGGGCTTAATCGGAAGCATTGATATGCAAGCTGATGTTATTCCCAAGAGCAAAGGAGCAGATATCGGGGGTTGGAAATATGAGGTGAGTAAATTAATATTTGGAATGTTTGATGATGGCAATAATAATGGAGATTTAGTACCTAAATGTGGTATTGAAGGATCCATGCTCATTCCTCTTTTTACAGACAAAGATTTTAATTGGATTAGCTTTGTAGGCGACCTGTCAGGCTATTGGTTTGATAATGAGGAAACCAATCAATTTTATCCCCTGGGCTCCTTCCATATAGGCGATCAATTTGATCCAAATGCATTGACGGATGCCTCTTATGAATTGTCTTTCATAGACAATATGAATATGCAACTCATGGGCAGTACCATTGATTTTATTTATAATAGAAATATTGGAGAATTTGAGGCAGCAGCCACTTTAAATGGAAAGGCAGGTATTTTCATGAGTTCAGATGAAAATGATGGAGGACATTCCTCTTCTTTTAATTTAGGCTTGCCTTTGCTTGGTTTTCAGGGGCTGGTCATTAATGGGGGAGAGTCAGCTTGTGGTGCCGAGGATGGTTTAGGCGGAATTCGTACAATAGACTTTGGTACCTGGGGACTTTTTTCTGCTCCAGAAGAAGATGAGGAAGATGACGGAGGTATGGGCATAAATGGATTTCCCTTTGGTATAGAAGCCTTACAGTTTAATTGTACCAGTCCTGGTGAATGGAGTCTGATTGTTGGGATTAGAGTCAACTTAGTAGGTGTATCAATTAAGAATCTACCCAATATTAGTCGTAAGCAGGATAATTATGTTGCAGCTGGCGGAGGTGCTTCTGCATTGACAAGTAAAATAAAAGGAGCCAAAACAACAAGGAGTATAGAAGGGGTAAGTTTTGATCCTAAAAAGAAATCTCTTTCACTTTCGACCTCTTCTGCAACTGGCAATAAAAAGACCGTCACGACTACTACCATAACGAAAAATAAAAAAGGAATGCCCAAAATTAAGGTGGCGGGGCTCTCTGCAATTACCCAGTTGGATTTTCAATTTAGTCAGAATGACAATGGGGATTTGGAATTTCGGGATGTAGATTTAGATGCTTTATACATCTATGGTGAATTTGCTTCGGTGACTTTACAGGGGTTTTTGATTCTGATGGATAATGATGCTTTATGGGGAGACGGGATTAAGGGGTATCTCGACCTGACTGTAGAAGGAGGATTTAGTTTTCAAGCAAAGGCCATGGGACAGTTTGGAAGTACGGTAAAAGATAACAATATCAGCGGAGATCATGAAGAGGAATATCGTTATTTCTTTCTTGACTTGGAATTCGTATCGGAAAAAGGTATCCAATTGGGAGCCATACCTGTATCCGTACATGGTGCGAGTGGGGGCATATTTTACAATTGCGATGCCATTGCTCCAGCAGATGCGATTCCAGCCTTTGCTGATCAGGCAGCTTTAGCAGCAGGACAAGTTTCTCATCCGACAGCTGTTTCGGATACAAATTTGGCAGTGGAATGCCCATTTGGAGATTTATGTGCCCCTGGAGCTGGCCTATCGCTTTATAATTATGAACCCTCAAAGGGGAGAATGGGCATGCACATAGGCGTTATTTTGGCTCTGTCAAATAGACCTCAAACCTTGATAGCGGAAGTAAAAGTAGGTGCACAACTTACCACAGATTTTACCTTTGAACAGTTAGACATACAAGGAAATGTCTATATGCAGGCTGAAGATATTTTTACCAGAGATGAAGCTCCGTTACAGGGAACGGTGGATGTTTCAGTAGATTTTGTGAATAAAGAACTAAGAGGAGCCTTTAGTGTAACGATGGAATACGAAGAGCCCCCTGGTTTGGAACCTCCAGCTAAGCCATTGTATGTAGTAACAGCAGATGTTGCATGTAACTTTCATTTTGCCCTTCCCGGACATGGTACCTCAGAAGGAAAATGGTATTTCAAAATGGGCGCACCCCGACCAGAGGATCATCAGACAGTCACTATGGAAGTATTGGATATTTTCACCGCACAAGTTGGATTCTATTTACAGTTTGGGCATGATATTGACCCCATACCTGCTATACAAGATATTGTACCAAGATGGCCAGGAACGGAGACTGCAGAAGGGCGACTAGCGGATGCTTTTTTTGCCAATGGAGATGGCATACTCTTCGGAATGAAGTTTGGCATTAATGGCGAGGCCAGCTATGGACCTTTCTATGGGAAATTTGAAGCAGGAATGGGCTTCGACCTCTCCATGATGAAATATGAAGATTCTCAATGTGAACCTTATGCTACCGATGGTTTTGGTATCAGAAACTGGTATATACGCGGCAACGCCTATGCTTATATTGATGCCTCTATGGGCTTACAATATGATATAGGCTTTGCCAGTGGCAGCGCAGAAATCTTTAGCGGATATGCTGCGGTAGCCATGAGAGCAGAGTTTCCCAATCCTGCCTACTTCCAAGCTCAGATTTATGCTTCATATAGTATATTGGGAGGGGCTTTAAAGGGTAGTGTCAATTTTAGATGGGAAACAGGAGAAAGAATGGATCCGAGTTGTTTAACTACAAGTGTGGATCTTGATGGGCTACCTGAATTATCCTTGCCCCTTATAGGAGATACCTATCCCTCCAATGACAATTATGAGGATACAGATATTCCAATATTTGCAAAACCTCAGGTGGCATTTAATTTACCTATTAACCAGGTGATAGCCTTTCCGACCTATAATCCCGAGACCTTTCAACAGGAACATACAGAATATTACAAGCCCATAATAAAAGAAGACGGTGTGTATTTAACGAATGCCAGGGGAACAAGGGTAGAAAGCCTGGTTATTCAAGATGCTAATACCGTTACTTTAGAACCTAATGATTTATTAGAAGCAAATTCTCGCTACGAATTACACATTGAATATGGCTGGGAACTCAAAATAAGTGACGGTGAATGGAATCTTATAGATAGAGAAGTAGAGAATTCTGATGGTTCAACTACGAATTATGGCAATTTGGAAAAAACAATTTCCTTCACTACTGGGGATTTCCCAACTGAAATGATAGAAGATGCGTTTTCCACATCACAACCTGCCAACGGTCAGCATTTTTGGACGGATGATTATGCCATACCATTAATTGAGTTTAAGCATAAAGGTTGGGATCAGTTATTTCCAGCCTCTGCTGAAGAAGCTGGGGAAGAAGGAGAATATATCTATGATTATACAGTACAATTAACAGAATATCATAAAAATGGGAATGGAGCTACTGGTAACGTTTACACTTTTCCAGTTTCAGAATATCCTGGTATGGTGGCCTATGAGACTGAAGAAATTCGCACAGAAAGTTTTGGAGTTGATACTGATGGGAATGGTACCAACGATGTCACACTTTATTTTCCCATTGTAGAAATAGAAGCTTCCAATGGCAAAACAGTTGAATTTGAAGGGTTGAAGGATGCAGGGTTACTAGATAACAAATTATACAATCTACAGATATTAAGAGTACCCATTACCAAAACAGCAGAGGTAATGGTGACTGAAGAAGCTGTGGAGGAAGTAGGGGGGGAGGACTACCAGGTAGCATTGACCATACCAATTGCTAATTTAGAATCAGCTCCAGAAAATTATGGTGATGTAAAAATATTGTATGAAATGTGGTTTGGAACCAGTAGCCATGATAGTTTTTCAGAAAAAGTGAGGAGTTATTTTGATAATAGTGTAACAATTAGCCAAGAATTAGAAGATTGGGATTATTCGCTTAACCATCCTTTAGAAGAATCTTCCAATAGAGGAGGTCTAGATTTGGGGGAATTAAATTCATCAGATATTAGTTACACAAATCCTCTCGATATTAATGATGAAATTGATGGAAAGGTCTGGAAACCTGAATCAGGCCAATTATTCGGTAGATTTTCAAAGTCGCATTTTAACCCAATTATTCTCAGTCCGAATGTTGCTTCTTCTCATGAAAGTTTTGATCGATATGATTTAGAAAGGCTGAACTTAAATTTTAATCAAAAGAGTAAATTGTATTCATATAGAACAACAAATAATAGTGTTTATGAAAATGAAAGTATTGAAGACTATCTTGTTAATAGTGTTTCCAGAATAGAAGATTTATATGATATTTTAATAACAGCAAGAGATGAGGTTATCGAGAGATATATTGTTGAATTGGGACATGCACAAATGACTCAAGCAGAGCAGGAAGCTCTATATGATGTATGGAGAGATACGGATAATGATGTGCCTGAAGGACAATTATATGATTATAGCGATATTCCTGCCTGGGCATTGTACTGTGCTGAATGGTTATATAATGATGGTATTGACGCTAACTTTAGGGAGGCCTATGATGGCTATATTCCTAGTGATACTTACGATAATGATCTTGATCAATTTATTGAACGCTATCACAGTGAGTATCGAAGAAGTTTGGAACTAATATGTCATATTGCAGATAATAACATCAATAGCACAAGCTCAAAGCTTTACAAAATAAAAAAGGGAGCTGTTGATGATTTTAAAGAATATGTTGATAATCAGTTGGGAGAAAGACTCATGGATCTCCAGACAGATGTTTACTTATTAGGGGCATTCTTGACAATACCAGAAGAATCAAGCGGGTGGAATACCATAGAGGTGAAGGGAGGTGTAGGGAGTTTTTCTATTCAAGACTCAAATAATCCATCCGTTCCAACATATGACGATCAATCAGTCCGCATATATTTGTATCGACCTGGCATTATAGCTAAACAAGCAAAAGCATATGCTGAAATAGCAAGAACTTTTGGGTTTAATTTTGAGGAAATCTTAGAAATTTATACTGATGAATTATCCTATACTGATATTGAAGATGTTAAACCTGCCTTTACTAATGTTCTGACTTCAAATCTTCCAAATTTCTATTCTTATTTTGATGGTAACCAATCAGATCACTATTATGGCCCTGGGCAAATTATTGGTAAGAAACACAAACTCGTATTAAAATTTCCAGATATTAATAGTTGGAACTATAGGCAAGAGTTGATACCTCCAACTAGTTATAATTGGCATACCTTCACTTATGATAATATTTATCGTCAGGGAAATGATTCCTCTATTGATAATCAAAGTACAACTTCATCAACTGGAAATTTGGGTAATGAAACCAACAGTTTAAGTGATATTAAATTAATAAGAAACGCCAATTATATAGAACCAGTGGAAGAAGATTCAGAAGAAGAAGTTGATCCCGATGTAGTAGGTTATACGGAAAGCGTCTATTTAGAATGGGATGTCCATCGAGCGAGTGAATACAATTTGCAAAGCATTTGGTTGGAAAAGGATGGGCAAATATGGTCTTATCTTGATCTAGAGAATGAGGAAGAAGATATTTATGAACTGGATGAAGAAAGTGGTACATATCAACGAACTAAGGTGTTTTACGACTCGGAATTGAATGCCCCATTGTTTCATTATAAAATTAGTGACACCCGTACGAAGGCAGATATATTCATTGAGCGAGATGATGAAATCTATAAAGTTACAGGTGCATACATTTATAGGGAATCTTCTGCCAATAACTCTTCTACTGTTACTGATAATTCAATCGTATCAGATGTAACTGCCCCTGAACGCGAGCAACTCCTCCGTTTTCCTCGAAACCTGGAAGTCAATCCTCTACAGTTATTAGTTTACTCATTAGGAACAGGCAATTCTTTTGATGTTGAAGCTATCAGTGTCTATAACAGTGAGAATAAAAGAGAGGTATTATGGCAAAATACAGGGGTAAATATAAGTGATTATATGGGTGTAAAAACATTGTATACTCATAGTGGAGAACTAATTACCAGTGCATCTGAAGATTTTACCATTCAAAGATCAAAAGATCCAAACACTAACCTTGTACTCTTTGACATGGAACCTCAGGCAGAATATACCGTCTATGTTAAAACCAGTGCAGGCAAGGCATCTTTTGTTACCAATGGAGATTATTGGATAAATCGAGGAGGAGCTTCTGTCTATCAGTTTAATGAGACCATAGCAGACGCTGTATTTTTGCCATTGGATGGGAATGCTGCAGTTAGGTTATATGGTACTAATAGCACTATAGATTTAACAAATAACAATGGTAACAGTGCCTCTGCTCAGAACTTGGGTTTGCCAATTCGAGATATAACTTTAGAAACATGGATTGATGTTGGTTCAACCAATCAAACTGATAAACCAATTATAGGCTTTCTAAATAACAATAATAATTCATGGGCATTGACGCAACAAGGGACTAGTTTAGAATTTAGCATAAGAACAACTAGTGGTGTAGGAACGGCAACCACTCCAGCAGTCCTTACCGAAGATACCTGGATGCACCTGACAGCAACTTATGATGGTCAATACCTGCGCATTTATGTTGATGGTGTGGAACAAGCTTCTGTGGCTCATACGGGTTTTATTGATTATGATGATAATGGTGATGGTACTATTGATGAATTGGATAATGGGTATTTAAAATTATCAGGAGCTTCAAATCACAGAAAAGTGGATGAACTAAGCATTTGGAGCGCTGCTCGAAATGTTGCGGAGATTGCAGCCGATGCAGAATTTGGACCATTTGGAGCCAATCCGGATTACAATCAGGACATTCCCGGTCTGGTTGCTTATTACAAATTTGATCAAAACTGGTTAGATGAAACGGTTGAAAATATGGGGGGAATTGGGTTAGATGCTCAATTAGAGGGGTCTTATAGTAACATGACCGATATTTGGGTAGCCTCCGAAGTGCCAAAATCCCTCAATCTACCAGCTGGGGCGCTTGCATCAAGTCCTAATAATGCTGAGGTTGGCAATTATGCTTTAGAATTTAGCACTGCCTATGGACATGTTGAAATTCCCAACGCTTCCGGATTTGATAATTTGACGACGGACTTCACCTTTGAGTTTTGGGCAAAATCTTCTGATGTAGGTTCAGGGAGCCATTCAATCATTGCAAAAGGGAGTGCATTTCAATTAGTTTTAATTGATAATGAGCAATTGGGATTAGCAATTGGTAATCAAGAAATTTTGATTGGATCTTATTTTATCAATGATGGTACCTGGTATCAATACGTCCTGACAGGCGCCAATGGCAATGAACTGAAATTATATAGGAATGGTCAATTCATTACAGAGCGGCAATCAAATTTCGGTATTTCCAATACCGACAATCCATTGCTGCTCGGATATAACTTTGCAGAATCTTTAATCATTTTGGATGAAGTGGGTATTTGGAGCGTTGCGCAAACTGCAGAGGATATTCAGGAAGACTTTTTAAGCATGGAGGTACCCACAAGTGATAACCTCATCGCCTTTTACAATTTCGATGTTCCGGAAAACAGCGATGTATTAACGGACCTAAGTGGGAATCAACATGATGGTACCATCTATCATACAGAGGTTACACCAATGTCTGATGATCAGCCTGAAATATCTACAGTTTCTATCTTATGGACGGAGGGTGTAGAATTGACGAGTAATCATCTAATTCCTCAAGCAGTTACTACGAGTATGGGGGAACATGCCCTGGAATTTGCCTATGGATTGAGCTATGTAGAAGTACAGGACGACAATCGCCTGGATGAGATAGCGAATGATTTCAGCATTGAATTTTGGGCTAAATTAACTGATGCAGAAATTGAAAGCGAGAGGCCACTACTACATAAAAATAACGCTTGGGGAATTCATCTGAACAACGGCAGACAATTAATCCTTACAACAGGAAACAACAACTGTAGTTTTAATGAAGCATTGGTAACTGATAATGGCTGGCATCAATATGCCTTGGTAGCAGAAGGAGGGAACAGCCGAAAATTATACAGAGATGGGCTTCTAATTGATGAAAACACAAATAATTATACCATTGAAGCTTCCGCTGATAATCTCTTTATTGGATTTAATGATGGAAATACAGCAGATATAGTGATAGACGAATTAAGTATTTGGAAAAGAACGCGTTCGGAAACCGAAATTGCCGAAAGTCACTCCACAAGAATTATTCCTACAGAGGATGAAGATTTAGTGGCTTATTACAAATTTAACGATGGTCCAGATAGCCCTACCTTAACAGATCATAGTGGACATTATTTGACAGGAACTATCCACTATGATACACATACGGTTCCCGAATCTAATGATGAATATGGCGGAGTTATTCCTGAACACGATGTTCCAACTGCCAGTTGGGTATCGGGCATTATCCCCTCCCCAACAGTCGCCAGTGATGATCAAGAAGAAGATATTGAATTGCCCATTGATGATATCATAACCGGGGGCGATTCCAGGTACCAGCTTCAAAAAGTAGCAGACAATAGCTGGAGAGTTGTTTTTAAAGACCAGGCTGCTTTCGAGGATGTGGAAGAATTAAGCGTATATAAAACTGAGGAAATCAGTATTATAGGCCAATCAGTTACAGTTGAAAAAATAAACAAATGGTATAGTGGACAACACAATTGGTACTCTGTTGGAAATGAGAGTAATTTGTTCCAGGTAACAGACTGGTTGGAACTCAATTTACAAACACCAACAACATACGATGCTATCTACCTGCTCACAAAAAACAATCTGGTATATTCTTTTGAATTTGATGAAGAAGGTGAAGAAGATTTACCAGATATTATTGATTTAACATGGGTAGACGCTTCCAATACAGCTTATGTAGCTGGCAATGCCGAAGAAGAAAGTAAGATCAAAATAGATCGAGTTGCAACGAGCAATGCCTCCTTGAGTAATTTCATCCAATTCACCTGGCGTAACAGCCTGCCAATTACTGGCTATGACATTGCAATTTACGATGAGAATATGAAGAAACAATTCCTCTATCTTGCAGAGGAGGATGAGTACAGCGCTTATGTAGATGATCTTGCTGGTGGGCAGGATATTATTGTACTAGAGGGGGATTATGGTTACCAATTTGAGTTGACAGAAGGAGCGAATTACACCATTTTTATTAGAAATGATGAATCTGGTGAATTTGAGATGGCAGAATTAGGGACTGAATTTTGGGAAGAGCTATCTGTTGTCTGGATAGACGTCAGTGATGATTTTGAAAGTACTCCTGGAGATGACTGGGAATTTAATGCTGATTTATTATTTGTCGAAGGCTCAAGCTATCAACTGCAGAGAGCAACGGATGAAAACTGGAAAATTGTTTTTAATGATCCCAACGCTTTTGCGGAGGTGGAAGAATTGAGTTTGTATCAGGCTGGTCAAACCAGCAAATGGTATGCCGGACAACACAACTGGTTATCTGAGGGAGCGGAGAGTAATTCATTTCAAATGACAGACTGGCTGGGATCCTTTCTGCAAACGCCCACGCATCAAGATAATTTGTATTTGTTCACTAAATCCAATGCGGTATATGCCTTTGAGTTTGAAGAGACCAGGACAGAAGATGTTTTTAATGATGGAGCCTTGAATATTACCATTAATATTAATAATGAATTACCGGATATTATCAACTTAAAAGTAGTAGATATAGCGGAAACGCCTTATGCAGCAGGCAATGTCGAAGAAGAAAGTCTGATAAAGATAGACCGGCTCAGTACAGGCAGTGCTTCTTTGAGTAGTACCGTCCAGTTTAACTGGCGCAATAGCCAGCCCATTTTGGGTTTTGATATAGCGATTTACGATGAAAGTATGAATCGGCAAGTTCTCTATTTTGGTGGAGAAAATAAATATCGGGAATATGCAGATAATGGCTATGGTGGACAAGCTATTAATTTATTGGACTGGGATCACGACTATCACATTAATCTGATAGAGGGTGCCAATTATACGATCTTCCTTAGAAATCAGGCAGATGAATACTGTATGTTAAGCCTAGATGGTACCTTCTGGGAAGGACTTTCTGTTATCTGGATTGATCCAGTTAATGATTTTGAAACTGCTCCTCAATTAGCGGGTTATTTTGAGATAGGAGACTATGTACTGGAATTTGACGAGGGCAAAGAAGTTAGCTTGGGTTCTCTAACTACAGGAAGCAACTGGACGGTTGAAGGCTGGATGAAGGCAGACTCCTATGAAGCATTCTATCCGTTTATCAATGATCGTGACTTTCTTTTCACTTTTAATGAAGATAAATCTGAAGTAGCTGCCATAAGGGCTGCCGAGGAATGCCCTACTATGGTACACCTTCAGGAAGAGCCAAATTTCAGAGAGGACTTTATAGAATTGGCAAATGACTACAATGATTTTACGGCAACAGATCTTCACAATATGACTTCTACCGCCATCATTTGGGATCAAGCTACCTGGGAAGCGGATGTTACCCCAGAAGCGGAGCAAGCTGCTGCGGATATTATTAAGTTTTATCACGCTTTGGTACTTGATGAGCATGCTTTTGAAGCGATTTATGATGAGGGTAATCGTGATTTTTTAGGAGAAATATATCATTATTATTCTACTTATTATGGTAATTATGCAGATGATAGTCACAATAATAATCTTTCGACAAGTATTATTACTAGTGCTTTTGATAAACAATATTATGATCAAAGAATTGATAGAAATTATTATTTTAGTTCTGAATCTGATTTCAGCTCCTTAGTCTCACTAATGCAAAATCACCCATCAATCACCTCTCGAATACAAAATGCAGTAGCATCAAACAATACAAAAGCAATGGCTGCCTTTATGGTAAGTCTTATTGAAATTGCGGTGGAAGTTGAAACAAGTGATGCTACTCCCGAAAACAAGGCGGCTTTTGAGGCATTATTGACTAGAGAAATTGTCCCAATCTCAGATAATCCCAATAACGATACTTATTTAGAATATTTGTTATTTGACATTATTGGAGCAACAGATAGCGAGCAAGCACATGAGAGACTATTGGAAGGTCTCATAAGGGGTCTTAAAGCAGTTGCGGAAGCTACTCTTTTGGATTGGATTCTACCTGAAGTTATTGAAAACTATGATCTTACTAGAGAAAATTCAGTGCTTGATACCTATTTAGCAACTGCAGAGGTGGCGGAAACAGTTGAAAACCACTTTACGGCTCTTGAAGCAGAGTTACGCCTTGCTACCCTTGAACAAGCCATAACAGATGTTGGAACTGTCCTTACAACGTTAGAGCAAACCTTGACTAATGAACTAGTGGAAGCAGATTTGGCGGTTACTCCATCTACTCCAGGTAATGAAGCATCCTCAGCAGAATTGGATCAAATTAATACCTTATCACTTTTACAAATAGAAGCATTCCTTAAATCAAATACCGAGTATATTACATTCAACGAAACAGAATGGACAGATAATGTTATACCTGCCACCAATCAGGCTACTGAAAATGCTGTTAAGTTATATGAGGCCTTAGTGCTTGAGGATGATGCGTTTACTGAAGCTTATGGGACAAGTAGGGAGGACTATTTTGAAGAAGTACTCCCTGACTTTAATTTTGCTCCTGAAGTTGAATATACAGATTTGCCATTGAGAATAATTGAAGAGGCTCAAGATAAATTTAACGAGCCCAGCTACATGCGACATCTGTTAAATGAGAGCTTCACAAACATGTTTAGATTTGATATAGAAAGAGGTTCTAGCAGAAAAGCGATAACTGCCTTTACTGTTGCTTTGATTGAAATCACAACAGAAATTGACTATACCAGTAATGTCAGCTACTATCACAAAGCGGCTTTTCAATTCTTTTTGCAAAGAGACTTTGATCCTGCTCCTTTTGACGAAAAATCCTTTTTTGAATATTTGATTACGGATGTAATTAATGAAGCTGGTACTGATAAAGAGTGCAAAGAGCGGTTGAACGGTCTCCTAACCAGTATTCAAGCAATAGCCAAGGTTGTTGAATTAGATTGGATAAAAGAATTACATACTAATACGGAAGCCAATCTTGTTTTTGAGGGTTGTAGCATTTTTGAAGGCTACGATGTTCTTGAAACAAGTTTAGCGATTCCAGATATGGATCCGGTCAGTACAGCAGCCCTTATACATATAGCGCCATCTCTTAATAATAATAGCTATATCATTTTTGATAATGATAGCTGGGCAGATGAAGTGATACCAGCCGCTAGCGAGGCTGCTGTGGATGTCGTAAAGCTATTTGATGGGTTAATCCTTGATGATGAGACATTTAGTGCGGCTTATAATACAATTAGGAGTGATTATTTACAAGCAATATTAGGTTCTAATTATTCAGCTAGTTCGTATGATATAATTGATGATTGCAGTGACAATACAACTATACCCCTATCTTTAAGGAATGATATTTCTGGGATGCAATGGGAGATAAATAATTTAGAGAATGATAACAAGGAAGCTGCGATTGCCACATTTATATTTATGCTAAGTCAAATGGCACAAGATGTTGAAACGAGTGAAGATTTACAACATTTCCCTGCTTATTACAATAAACAAGCTTTTCAGAAATTTTTTACTAGAGATTATCATTCTAATGATTCTAGAGTTGAGACTTACTTAGAACATTTAGTGTTTGAAGTAATTGCTGCTACTGCTAGCGACGAAGAACGCAAAGCGGTATTAAAAGGTCTCATGACTAGCATTCAAGCAGTAGCAAAGGTTGCGCTTTTAGAGTGGGTAAGCTTATCTAGCTCTGGTGCAGTCGATAATGTGTTTGAAGATTGTTATATTTTAGAAGACTATGAAGTACTTGAATCTAGTTCTGGGTTAGACTTAGAATCAGTCCTGACAGATTTAGACCAAGCCAATGTAGCTATTGAGGCAGTCATGACAGATTTTGACGCTGCTTTTACGGTTATTGACGAAGTCATTGATGCTATTGACGCTCCCCCCGCAGATTTTGATGCAAGCCTAAGTTCGCTAGAAGAAAGCACAGCTACAAAATTAACCAAAGTTATTGAAGTTATTGACGCTCTTGAAACGAATCTAGAACTTCTTACTGTTGAAGAAGAAAATCCTCCACCAGCCACTGCCGATAACGCAATCATTGCCATAGCCACGGCTATTGCAGAAGTTAAAGCAACCAATGCAGCCACTGCAGCAGTCAATAATATGCCAGCATATCAGGAAATACTAGCTGGTCTTCAAGCTAATTTAGTTACCCTTCAGGAATATGTACCAACCATTCAAGCATTCATAGCCGATCACAATAGTTTTAGCGCTGAAGTAGTTGCGGATATTCCCACTTTCAGTTCCGAGTTGCAAGTTTTAGCAGAAGAAACATTAGATGGCTATATAAATGACCTTTATGAATGCTATGCGACTACTTATGCCGATTATGGCGGAATCTTCCTAGACATAGAAGGCATGCAAACGAATCGATGGTATCACTACGCCCTCACTTACAATGACCCGACCCCGCCAGACCCAGACTCCGATGAATCTATTGACGATGATCAAGTGGTAATACTATATATCAATGGCGCAAAAATAGGGGATCCGATTACGCTTGGTGTACCAATGGAATTATCAGCTGATCGGCTAACCCTTAATTACAAAGATGACCAGGGCATTTCCTATTTAGATGACTTTTCTATATGGAGCTATACCAAATCCACAGAAGAAATAGAAAATGATTTTCTATATGGTGTAGAGACTGGTGCAAATGGAATGCTTGCCTATTATGACTTCAATGATGGTCCTGGTAGTGCTACCCTTTCAGACATTTCCGGCAGCCACAAGCATGGAGACCTCCTGGAAATGGATGTCATGAATGACTGGCATTTCAATGATCGCAGCCCTGCTGACTATAGTCCTGCATTGGATCTGACGCTTATTGATCCAGGAGCTTTCGATCCTGGCAGTCAACCAGCTGGCGATACTCCTGTCGCTGGAGATGATTCCAACCCTCCAGGTCTTGACAATGAGGACAATGAAGTAGTTTATGAAGAGTATATAGGCATTGGAGGCATTGTTATTAATGTGCCAGTAAATCCAGGAGCAGGTTCAGGTGCGAGTGGTAGTTCTTCGGGTTCTGGAAACAACTCAGGTGGAGGTAATCAGTCATCTGGCGGTTCTTCCGGTGGTAGTAGCGATGATTTAAGCTACCTGGATCCAGCACCTTATACGATGCGACTGGATGATAACGGTTATCCTATTATCTTTTATAAAGAAAGAACGGATTTGTTCGACATCTCCGAGGTATATATGATCAACAAGGATAATGATGCTCACAAATTGCATTGGTTTAAGGGTTATTTATATGAAACCACAGATGAAGGTACGACGAGCCTTTCCTGTACGACGATACCAGATGAATTGCCATTGATAGAATCCGACGATAACTTTTCTGTATTTATAAGAACAGTGGATGGAACGATTTACAACCTTTCCGACACCAATGCTGCTGGATTTCAATTGTTCAAAGAGGTGGATCCCAACAATGCCGCTGAATTTAGCCAGGTGCCGGAAGAACTCTGGGATTAAGAGAGACTGGAATCTTCCTTTTCCAGATCATGCCAGCTTTTGGTGGAAATGGTCTGGTAAGTGAGGGGCTAGCCTTGTTTTTTGAAATTTTGAAGTAGAGGATCACGGTTAACGAATCAATTTAATGTCAGCAAAGCTGGCTTTCAAAAGAAAACTAACAAAAGCATGAATAGTGTATATTACTTTTTCCTGTTTATTATAAGTTCTGCAACCATTGTATCAGTACCTTCTAACAATGAAAATTCAATTCTATCAGCAGAAGAGGATCTAGGTCCCATTTACATCACAGCTGCTCCAGCGGATGATGTAGAAGGTACCCGCCTCATTGATATTGAATTTGCCAAACCAAGCATGCAGGAAACCACTATTTTTAGTATTTACGATCAGGAAAATCGACAGGTAGTGCTTCGCAATGCTGAAAAAGTGATACGCACCACTCATACGCCACAGGAAGACAATGCTGGCTTTTATAATAGCCAGGAAGAGACGCTGGATGCCAATACCCTTAGCTTTCGATTGAATTCTACAGAAGCCTATACCATTTATGTAAAAGCGGGTACCAAAACAGATAAATTAACAATAGACGCTGAAAGTTTTTGGAATTATATAGAAGGGGATGCTGAATCCTGTTGCCCCTCGGCAGTCATCTATGAATATTCGGATGCTGTTCAGGTTTCAGAGGTTTATTTTCAAGAAGTGGGAGATATTACGCTATATAAAGATGCTTTCGGAAATTGGAAAATTCATTATAAAAACAACTCCATTAACAATGCTGTAGAAGCTTATTATTCGGAAGGAAGCAATATAACCGCAACGGTCTTGACCTCCGGCTATTATCGGCGATCTACGGATTTGGAATTAGATTATTTCTGTAATGAGAATGAGTATATGCCAGAATCAGGAGCGCAACCGATCGGTTTGGGTAGTGGGGATGGTACGGTTAATTTTATCATGAAACCAAAAAGTGAATTCGTTAGTGTTGAAAATGAAGAAGAGACAGTATCGGTGACGCAGGATTTTTATACTGTTATGGTCTTAGAAAATCAGGAAGATCCTGTCCATTTTATAAAGTACAGCAAGGAAGGCGATGAGGAATTCCCAGCAGATATAATCCAAGATTATCCGATTCTGGATGTACTTACGGATGATCCAAAACTATATCTTCGATCCGAAGGTAAAGAAATCAGATTAGACTATCCCGAGAGTTATTTGACCAATCATTTTCTTCTTACAATCTACGACGACCAGGATAGAATGGTGCTTTATCGCCAGCCTGGTATTTATGATGAGGATGGAACCCTTACAAATGATCCAAAATTTATCACTTTTGATTATGCTGCCGGAGGGGAAGTGTATACAGACACGCGAAACGAACTAGTCAGTTTTTTTGGTTTAAATTCTGGCAATCATACCCTCTATGCTTTAAATCTGGAAACCGAGAATAAAGCCAGTTATCAAATAACTGCGGATTTTATTGATAGCGAATGTGACGCTCACTGGATAGAAGATTTTAATGAAGATATTCCCTTATTCCGTTTTGAAGATCCAGAAGAAGTCATAGACATTGCAAGTATTTTAGGAGAAGAAGACGAGAATCAAAGTTCAGATGAAGAGAATCAAAATTTAGCTGGTGAATTTGCCCTGGAATTTGACGGGGCGGAAGGTTTTTTGGATTTGGGAGAAGGCGATTTAAGTACGAATGCTTTGACTTTAGCCACCTGGTTGAAACCCAATAGCTATTCAGAGACCCAATTTCTGGTTGGTACTCGAAATCAAGCAGAATTGAGGTTAAAAAATGGAATTCCAAACATTCTGCTGAAAACCAGTTCGGGTATTCTCCTTTTAGATGCGAAACAACCCCTGCCTATAGGCCATGGTAAATGGTTTCATTTGGCTGGCACTTATGATGGGAGCCGAGTTGCCCTATACTTAAATGGGGAATTGCTTGCAGAAAAAATCCACAATGGTCAAATTGAGACAAAAGCCGATAGTCGAATAACAGTTGGAGGTCGCTATGAAGGTGATTCTGGAGGTAACAATGATGGTTTTAATGGAAAAATGGACGAAACGACCATTTGGAGGGACGATTTGACGCAAGAAGAGATCCAGGAGATGATTGATTTAGGTGTTGATAAAGAGGACAATGACTTGATAGCCTATTTGGACTATAGTCAAGGTGGCTCCAATGCCATTGTAAAAGACGTATCTAATCATGGTCTGGATGGCAATTTTAATGGATTAGATATAACCACTGCCTGGGTGAATAATTCAGCCAGACCAAGGTATCCGATGTCTGTATCCGGTGATCGTGTTTTGAATTTATCAAACAAGGAGCGCCATATAGTAGTAGAACAAACAAGATCTTTAGATTTGGGGGGAAATTTTACTTTTGAATTTTGGGGAAAATCAGATTTTGAAGGTAATTCAGTTTCTCCGAGTTCCGCCGTTTTTGAAATCCCAGCTATTTGGGGAGTCAATTTACAAGACGGCAGAGATTTAATAGTCAGCACTTCTGGTACAAATACTGATTTTAGAAATGGGTTTATTAATGATAATAGATGGCATCACTATGCCTTTACGCTCTCTGCTGGAAATAGTCTATCATTCTATAGAGACGGATTTTTGATAGAGGAAAAAACCGGTAGCTATACGACAGAAGAGTCAGGTGAGGATTTTTATATTGGTTCTCTTGGAGATGATTCGCCTATTTTAAAATTGGATGATTTAAGTATTTGGAACGATGTGCGAGATGAAGCAGAAATCTTTTCAGATTATATGTCTCAGAGGATTGATTTGGAAGATGAGCAATTAGTTATGCATTTCAATTTTAATTACACCCATGGTCAATGGTTGCTTTTTGACCAAGCCAACCAGCGTCGTTTAGGGGTATTAAAAGTAGGAGGAAATGGATCAGCTCCGCCGGGTTCTGGCCATGAAGTCTATATGGATCCTAGATTGCCTTCGGAGTCTGAGTTGGCTGACAAACCAGAGTCTAAAGACATTGATTTGGCACTCAGTCCTTTCTTTTTGGAGAATGATGGGGCAGATGGGGTTTCTTTGCTAACCTTAAGCTCTGAAGACATTTTTGAGCTTCAATTAATTTCAGACGATGGGCAAGGTGGAAATCGAATTGACTGGTGGACTAGAGAAGGGGATTATTATATGCACCTTTTGGAGGATAAGACCTTTGACTGTTTTGATGGTTTCGAAGACCTGTTCAATTTATTGCCAGATCGTTTTGATGGATCGTATCAGGCTATCATTGGAACAACAGATGGACAAATTTATGAACTTAATAATGAAGGAGTTGGTCTAAGTGCGTTTACACTTGCCAGTCCTGGTGTAGTCAATGATTTCAGTAGGAGTGCAAAAAAGGCGAAACTAGGAACTCGAGAGGGTGCTGAAGGTATTGATGTATTTTTTCGAGGCTTAGGAACTTTAGCAAATGCCCAATTATCGGTATTTGATGAACAGGATCGGCTTATTTATTATCATAATCCACAGGAAGCAGTACTCTTTGATTACGACGAACAGTTTAATAATTATCAACCCATTAATAGGCTGTCTAATGAGTCTGACCGAGTCAGTATACCCTTTGATTTTTCTTCAGGTGAAACTTATTATTTGTATTTAAAACAGGAAGGAGGCGATGAGTCCAGTGCATATAGGTATCATTTTGATGGCGAAGTAGATAAGCAAGAATGCTTCAACATTGGTTGGATTTTGGAATCGACGCCAGTAGTAAATGAGCCTGAAAGATTTTCAAATCCCTTGCAGCCTGTTCCAAAAAGCACGGTTGACTATGCGCTTAATTTAGAAGAATCTGATCAGTATGTTTATATTAAAGATGCCGACGATTTAACCTTGCCAACAGATTTTACCGTTGAATTTTGGGTAAAATCTGATTATATAGGTAATTATGGCACGGCAAAATATATTCTGGGACAAGAAGGTTCCTGGAAAATATATACTGAAAAGGACAGATTAATTTTTTCAACCAATGAAGGTCTCATTACTTATCACTTTGAATTTGAAGCAGATGGAGAATGGCATCATTATGCCTTTTCCTGTAGTTCAGGGAATGCGATTGAACTAATTAAAGATGGAGTCATTCGAACTTTGAGAGTTGAACAATCAACCGCTTATGGAATTCAAGACTCTGAGGCTCCATTGATCATTGGCCATCCATCAGCTGGACTGGAAATGGAGATAGATGATATTGCTATTTTTAATTATGCTAAAGATTATGAACAGATACAGGAAGATTTCTTAAGCGGTATTTCTAGAAGTGCAGCTGGCTTGATACTCTTTTATGATTTTAGTTATGAATCCGATACTTGGCTGATACATGATCAAAGCGGAAATGAACATACAGGCGTATTGCAAAGAATAAATTATTATGATGTTTGGGTAAGTAGCAGTAAACCAGAATATGACTTTCCTCATTTTGAATATTGTAACTTTGAATTAGAAGATACCGAGCAGGGACTTATAGTCAATACAAATAATGAGTCCAAGAAAATAATTGAGCTATCCATTAGTTGGTCAAATGCAGGAGATACACCAGATAAGACTTATTATTGGAATGATGACAATACCCATTATCAATTGATAGATGGGGAATTTGAGTTGTTTTGTGATGAAATGCCTGCCGTTGGAGAGGTTTTGATGAATGAAGAGTTTACTGTTTTAGAGGCTCATATTAAGTATTGGAAAGATGGTGCATTTATAAGACAAAAACTCTCTATGGAGGATCATAGACCTTATTTTAGTTTTGGAAACGATGAATTTGATTTGCCAGAAGATTTCATAATTGATAAAAGAATTAGTATTGCTGCATCAGAAGATCATACTGGATTAGATTGCTATTTACCAATACTTCCCTTATCAACTTGGAAAGAAAGAAGCAAAATAGCTATATTCAATAATGATAAACAACGATTGGAATCTTGGTGGACACCCGATAAAAACCTAAATTTTGATTTTACAGCCGAACTTGGGAATGCTATCTTCGAAACTTCGGAACATGAAATTGCTCATGCTGTTAGGTTACCATTTAATGCTGATATAGCGACCAGTTATACTATATTTATTGAGGTTGAACCTTGGGCGGGTCTTGGACTTGGGAATATGTATGGAGGAAATGCCCAAGTAGAATTCACTGGTCAGAAGATTGAAGATGCTTGTAATGTGGTTCATTGGTTGTATCCAGATCCAGAATTTACAACAACTCCACCCTGGTTTTCTGACCCTGAAGAACCACTCACTGGGCACACGGATTATACTTTAGGCTTGGCACCACAAGAAGGTATTATCCTGGAGGAATTTGAGCTACCTGCTTCTTATACGGTGCAGGCATGGGTAAAATTAGGTGATTTTTCCTCCACTTCAGCCTTTATGACCTGGGGTAATACTGAAGACGAAACTTCCTTTCATAAATTGAGTTTCCCGAAGAATAATCAAGAAACTATAGTATGGGAATCTTCTGTAACACAACCGGATCGTATTGATGCAGCATACGATTTTGGTACTGACTGGCATCATATTGCCATTACGAAGGATGCGTATGGTGATGGCAAAATTTATGTAGACGGAGAATTGTTGAAAACGCAGCGAATTTTGAATGCACCCAATACCAATTATATTCAAATTGGAGGAAGTGGCTTTCAGGGAAGCATTGATGATTTAGCCATTTCTAGTGGTGCTAGAACCAAGGCACAAATCCAGGTAGATTATGTCAGTGGTTTTGATCCAGTGGCTAATGCCGATAATTTATTAGCATTTTACAATTTTAATGAAGGCACAGGAGAATGGTTGATTCGCGATCATTCGGACAATCGCTATACTGGTATGCTGCAAATACAGGACGCTACCACTGCCTGGGCTGCTTCTGATATTCCTCCTTCCCTGGATATTATTGCCATTTCGGCTCCTTATGGAGTGATTGCCAACCCCGATGGCGGCTTAACTTTTTACACGGAAGAAGCACTCGAATCAATAGAAGAATTGGCTATAGAATATGTGGTAAACAATGGAAATTCTCAAATTTTGTGGTGGTCTGGTACAGGGCAACATTATCAGGGAGCCAGTAATTTACTTTGCCAAAATATGGTGAATTCCAGAGAGGAGGTGCTTAATTCCTCTGTAACTTCTTACAAAGTATTACTAAAAGATGATAATGGGGTCTATCACTATGCAGCATCTTCAAATGGAATGACGACTTCAAATTTGGAAATGACAAGCGAACCAAGTGAAATCGATATGATGAATAGCATTCGGTTGGGAAAGCTCTCTGGTGAAAATCCAGAAACGGGTTTGAATTTTGAATTTTATGGAAACCTGACGATGTCTCATTTTGAAGCAGGTGTGTACGATATAACCAATGAGCGAATTATTGCTTACCGAAGCCCGATAGTCAATTTATTTATCAATTACGGTGCAGATGGCTTTGTCCAGTCAATTGATGAAAACGAGATGTTAGCCGATCGCTTTGAAATGCCCCTAACTTTAAATTCAAACAATGAATATCAACTATTCTTTAGATTAGCCGATGAGAGTATGGGATCCTGGGATTTTGTTCAAAGTGATTTAACCTCAGATTGTGAGCCCAACCATTGGAAATGGATAAGCGAATTTGATGAGGGTACGGCACCAGATTGGTTTAGAAATCCAAAAGCAAAAGGAGATACCAACCATGCCATTGCCTTAAATGGTGAGGGAAGAGTAGAACTTAAACATTTTGAGTGTCCCGATAACTTTACTGTGGAAGCCTGGATTATGTTGGAAGAGAATATGGGTGGAGATATTCTAAAATGGCACAATACAAATAGTCCTGAAAATGCGATAATCAAAATACAATGGGACCCAATAAACTTCCGTTGGAATATTATCTATTCACAATATATTGCTGGTTCTGGTGAAGCTGAACGGGCAGAAGGCAATGCATCTAATAGATCTTTTACTCCAGGAGAATGGCATCATCTGGCAGTCTCTCGTTCTACTAATGGGAGGGTATGGATTTACTTAAATGGTCAGCGTGTAGGAGGAGGTGACGTTCAAGGTTCTTTTTCTTCCAGCTCGAATTTATTACAAGTGGGACCTTATAGAAGTAATATTGATGAATTGAGTATTTGGAGTGTTGAAAAATCATTGCAAGATATTGAGGCAGATATCACAGGCTTTGAAGCCACAGCCCCTAATTTGGAAGCTTACTATTTATTTGACGAAGGGGCTGGTGCATTTTTAATAAATGATTATACGAGCAATGAACGATATGGCACTTTAAAAGGTATAAATTATAATACAGCCTGGATTGCATCGGATCGAGAAGCCATTAATTTAAATACTATTACAAGCGATTTTGCGCTGGTAGCCCAGGAAAATATAGGCGTTAACTTTATAAAGCAATCTCCTGTTGATATCCAGAACTTCTACTTCATTTCTTCTGCAACACCGCACTATAGCTCACCAATGCGTAGGTGGATTGGTTTAGATGATGACTCAAATCGTTGCGAGTGTCACCATAATGTGGGATTTGGTATTCGTGATATGCCATCAAATGGTACAAATCTGATTTCCTATGTTAATGAATATTACACAGCTTATCTGGAAACATCAGATGGAAGATATTATAAAGCAGAAAAATTTAATAGTGCAGTAACGGAATTTTTAGAATTAGCTGAAAAACCTGAAGTTTTCCGATCTAATCGAGTTCGATTTCGTAAAAATGATACAGATTTAGAATTTTTATTTGATAATACACACGTAATGAATACTGCTACCATCGGTATCTATGACAGGACACAAGATCATTTGGTAGCTTATGGAACAAGTTCGGACTTGACGCTTTGGGATTTGGATGCCAGTACGAATCCATATTCCAATTTAACCTTGAATGCAAACGGTGATGGTTTTTCCATACCATTGGATTTAACAGATGATGGAGCAAACTATGAATTTTGTCTCGTTTTGGAAGATGGTACTTTTAATGTTTGGTCATCAGAAAATGCTTCTGTTGATTGTCAGGGTGCCTATTGGCTTTGTTACTATAATAGTGATTCAGAGGAATTACCAGAGTGGTTTGTCGATCCGAAAGCAGTTGTTGCAGGAGCAACTAATCATTCTATCCATCTAACCGATGAAACGACAAAACTGAAATTGGTACCTGCTGAAGCCTTGAATTTAGATAATGATTTCAGTATTGATTTTTGGATAAAAAGACAAAGTGGAGGCATAAAGATTCTTAGACAGGATCAAGTTGCTTTAAAATTATCAGATGATTTTTCCTCTGATTTTTTTCGCCTTCTAACATCCAATCAACAAACTAATTATCAAACGAATATCCTTGATGAGGGCAGTGAATGGCACCATTATGCTATAACAGGTACTTATGGGAGTTCTTTAAATATTTACCAGGATGCGGAGCTGATTGGTCAATATAGCGAAAATTATTCTGCTATTGGTTCCAACTCAACTGCTGGAATTAGCCTGGAAGTAGAAGGAAGCGAAATTGAAATTGAACTAGATGAATTGAGGTTTTGGGGCCGACAATTATCACATGATGAAATTCGAGATTACTTTTTCAAAAATACCAACAATTCTTTGGTGGATTTGATCGCATATTATTCTTTTGATGAAGGCATACAAACTGCTAATCCAAACATATTAATAGATCATACCGGTCAGGGTCATTTTGGAATTCATCAAAATAACCTGGGACGTATTGTCTCTACTTTGCCCAATTCTCCTAATTTCAATTTTTGCGATGGATGTGGTTTACTAGTGCAATCTACCCCAACCGGGGACCTTATCTTGTATCAAGAAAGAGACGTTGATTATGATATAGAAAGCATTTGTTTGATTCAGGGAGAAGATTTTAAATACTGGACTCCAGACGGACTATTGATTGAGAAAATTGGAGAGGCTGACCCTGTGATTCGTTGCGAAGCCATTCCAGATATTGGCTCTGTTTTAATCAATGAAACCGGAAAAGAAACTGACATTGGAATTTCTTTTACAGGAACAATACCTTATACTCTTTACGTACATGGACAAATGAGAACGACTCCAGGTATGGCAACGTTTGGTAAAAGCGTTAATAATACTTTTTTTTCCAGTCTCCAAGCCGCTTTGAATTACATTACATTTGAAGAAAGTGGTAATGGTTATAATCCTGTTTTAGTTTCTGAAAGTGTTACTACTGATGAGCTGGATCTTTCTTTGCAAAGACATTTTAAAACAATTGCCTTAAAAAAAGGCACGACCAATTATATAATTCCCTATGATGAAAATGGATCTGCTGGCTTGCCAACTATTGTAAGCACTTTTGCAGAAGGTATAGAGGATTTGAGCTCAACTGAAATATTTGTCAGAAATACGACTGCAAATGTGGATTACGGCGAATTTGCCTTTCAAGATTTATTGTCCTCTACAGATTGTCCCGAAACATTGCTCACAGGGACAATCCAAATCTACAATGACTTACTTTTTGAATTAAAGGGATGTTATAAAGCTTATTTGGAATTGCAAGCAGATAATACTTATGAAATGCCCTATGCAAAAATTCAAAGTCTGGGTACCATTAAAGAAGCTTTATGTATCTATCCAAATAATCAAAAATACTTCATTCAGGATCAAAGCTTGTTGTATCAAACGAATAATGATCAAATGGAAGTTCTCCAAACATTTGACAACAGCCAATGGGGTAGCAACTTAGAAAGTGCTTATTTAAAAGTTGAACGAGATGGAGCCACTTTCTATTATGAGTTAGCCAATATAACCCAACCTTATTTTGTAGTGATTTCAGAAGCGGCTTATGCAGCAGTTGCAAAACCCGATGTCTCCTGGATTTTTGCGGTACAACAAGCAGATAATGGCAATTATAACTTAATTGGACCTTCCGAGGATATCGAATCTTTGTATCTGTCCAGAACAGATGGAAGCGAAGAATACTACCTCCCTGAACAAAATTTAGTCTATGAGATGAATACTAAATTGGCTTGTGGCGCTATCCCAAGTGATTTAGGCGATGATGTATTTAACATTGAGATTGTAACAAAAGCAAAACAAAACCAGCCTTCCAGGTTTTTGATGACAACAGGTATGAACACGCATTTTTTATCCGTGACTGAAACATCTGGTATTGAAGATTTTGAAATGCCTCCTTATCTTAGCATCCAATCTTTAGAAGAGTGGAATGTAAACAATCCTTCATCGATTAATACACCCTTTGGACCCAAAAGAGTTGGAATCTTAGAAATTCCAGCTACTCCTTTATTGGAGGAACTGACGATTTCAATGTGGGAAATACGTAATGAAACAGAACGCCAGGTTTCTTTCAGAGAACCAGATGGGAGAATTAAAATTATCAATTATTATGGAGACATTCCTTCGCCTCCAGGTATTCAGATTTGGGGTAATGATTTTGCAGTACCAGTGCCAGAATCAGCAAATGTGATTTATATCCGTCATGATACGGGTGGCGAAATCAAAGATTATAGATTTGAATTTGATTCGGATAGACTGGAAGAGGGCTGTTACTATTTGCCTGTTGATGATGGTAATACGGCTGTCATTTCGGATGATAAAGTTACTTTACAGGAAACAGTTTATGAATATACTTTAGCACATACACCAGAAGAACCAAACTCACAACGACTATTTGGAAATTTTGAGAATATTGATGAATTATTCCTTCTTTCTGAGGGTGGAATTACCCATTATCATTCTAATACGGAAGGATTTTATTATGATGTGAAGGCCAATGCATTAACTTGCGAAGCACTTCCCAACCAATTTGACAGGACGGTTCATGAAGAAATTTGGGTTAAAACAACAGATGGGAACTATTATGGATGTACTGACCTGACGGTTCCTTATTTAATTAATCAAAGTGCTCCTGCCGCTATCCAAAACTTTGAGCAACCCGATTATTTCAAGCTAAATTCTACTTCCAGTAATTTGACTTTTGAATTTCCTATTGCCCAATTAGCGGGTGAATTGGAAATGGCGATTTGGGAAACTGATGTTACTTATGGAGACCGAATGCTGGCTTCCAGAAAAACAGATGGAACGATAGAATTTGTGGACTATTACCTCGATCAGGTGGGACCTATCCAAAGACACGAAAACAATGATGAATATGTTTGGCCAAATTACGAATCCAAGGATCTGTATGTCCGGCATACCGCTGCAGATGGCACTATTAATGATTATTATTTCCCAATAGGTAATTCAACCGGGGGTTTAGATTGTGCTAATCTTTTGCTGGCATCTCCAATCACTCAAGATGATTCCAGGTTTGCACTACCAAATAACACCTATGCTTATTCAACTGAACGAGTTGATAGTGAAAGAACGATAGTTGGTGATTTAACCGCTCTAAAAGGAATGTATATAAATAAGGAGGATGGCAGTGCTACCTATTATGATAAAACTGCGGAAATTGCTTATGATATTTCAAATAATCTGATCACTTGTGAGGACATGCCGACTGCTATTAGTACAGGTATATCCGAAGTTTGGTTGAAATCAAATGATGGAACGACCTATGGCTTAAACAATTTGGATTATAAATATTTTACCACTCAATCAACAAGCCTTTTTGACGATTTACCATTGATGGGTTATATTAGAATTCAACAAGTAGCTGGTAGTGACAATGAATTGCAATTGGTATTTTCTTCTTCAATGACCTCTGCTAATCTAAAAATGGCTGTGTGGGAAGAACAGTCGAATGGATCCGAACGTATTGTAGCCCATCGAGAGAATGATGTATTGAATACGATTACCTATAATATAGATCTTCCAGCACCTCCTGTTACTTCCGACGCTCCCAATATCATCAATTTAAACAACCTGGAAAATAAACGAATTTATATCAACTATACTCCTGATGGAGAGAGCTATTATGATTTTCTGTTTTTATTAGAGGATATTGAGTATACAGGTGATTGTGCTTACTTACCATTATCAGTAAACCATACCAATACGGTAGTGGCCAGCAAGTTTGTCCTGCCTACAATTGAATATGCTTTTGGTATAGAGCGGGTTGATGATTTGACTAAGCTTAGAGGTACAATTGAAGACATCAGTGAATTATATGTAAAATATACAGATGGCTCTGGTAAGTATTTTAATGAGTCATTTGGAGTTTCTTATAATCTGGAAACAGAGGAGATGATTTGCGAAACTATAGTCGGGGGCTTAGGTGCTAACATCAGGGAAATATGGTTGAAGACGACAAATGCTGATGGTACAATAACAGATTATGCGATTACTAATTTAAATCAGCTTTATCTGACTCCCCGAAATAGTTCAGAAATTGATGATTTGACGATACCAAACTTTATCGTCGTTTCTACTCCTACCGCACCAGAGACTGGCTTGGATTTGGCATTTTCTGATGCTTCCCTTTCTCAAGAAGCTATTTTAGCTGTTTGGGAAACACTGGCAGACGGAGCTGAAAGAATGTTGTCTATTAGAGATAATACGCAGGTACACACTTATTCCTATAATGCTTCAGGGTTACCCAATGCTCCACAAAATTTTGCCAGTTCAGGGAACATTCCATTTTCTGATGTTGCGGGAAAGCAATTATATATTCAGCGTTCGACTGCTAATAGTATCATGCGCTATCAATTCGATTTGGCATCGCTCAATTTGAATACTGGGTGCCAGGTACTTGTGCTGGAAACACCGGACAATGCTATTGCAGCCGAAAAATTCGATGTGCCTTTTACGGATTATGTCTATTCAATTGATCCAGAAAGCAACACTAACACATTATTTGGTACTGCAGATAATGTTGATGAGCTTTGGATAGAAAGGAGCACTGGTACTGCTTTCTATTCTTCTGGTAGTGAGAATTTTGTATTTGATGGCACGAATTATTCCATTAATTGTAGTGCTATCCCCACTGATTTGGGAACTGATGTAACTTCTGCCTGGATCAAAACAAAAGGCACTTCATCTACTCCTGCAAAATTTTTCCAGCTTTCTAGTTTGGATGCCCAATACTTTATTGAAAACACAGTGGATAATTATCCAACTATTAGCATTCCGGATTTTATAGAGCTGAATAACCCAGCTAGTCCCAATACTGGGATGGATCTCGCTTTTTCCAATGCTATTTCCCAGGAAAATATAACGATGTCTATTTGGAATGACACGCAAATGGAAGCAATTTGGGAAGAAGGAGAATTTAGTGTTTATAGTTACAATAGTGCAGGATTAGCAGAGGATCCTACTATCACAACCACTAATTCAAACCTTCCTTTTGCGTCCACGACTGGTAAGACCCTTTATGTGCGCTATGATGACGGAACGACTACAAAGGATTATCAAATCAATATGGAAAATATTGATCTCGCATCAGGCTGTCAATATATTGTCTTTAATACTTCTGATAGCGATTTTACAATGTACTTTGAAAGGCCATTTTCAGATTATGCTTATGCTATAGATTTGTCAAGTGCCAATAATGGCTTAATTGGAACAATAGAAAATATTGATGAATTGTGGATAGAGCGGAGTGCTGGGCAGACTGCATTTTATAGAGCTGATAGTGAAAACATTCTTTTTGATGGTACAAATTATTCGATCAACTGCAATGATATGCTTTCTGAATTAGGTAGTGACCTTACTGCTGTTTGGATAAAAACTCAGGATACGGAGCCAAAATATTATCGGATAACGGATATAAACTCACAATACTTTATTGAAGCTTCAGCTAGTGATTATCCAGGTATTAGCATTCCTGATTTCATAGAGTTGAATAATCCTGTTAGTCCAGGTACTGGGATGGATCTCGCCTTTTCCAATGCTATTTCACAAAGCAATGTAAGCCTGGCAATCTGGAATGGTGATCAATTGGAAACGAACTGGGTTGGAGGAACAATCAAAACTTATACCTACAATAGTGCGGGATTTCCCAACCCACCTGCGATAACGAATGATTCTAATAACTTGCCATTCTCTTCTGTTGCGGGCAAAACTTTGTATGTCCGTTATGACGATGGAAGTTCTGTAAAGGATTATGAAATCTCCGTAGATAATATTGACCTGACAAATGGCTGTCAATATATCATCTTTAATACGACCGTCGATGATTTTAGTAGCAAGTTTGAATTGCCTTTTACGGATTATGCTTATTCAGTAGACCTTGAAAATAATACCTTAATTGGCACCATAGATAATATCGATGAGCTATGGATAGAAAGGAGTACGGGCACTGCTTTTTATTCCTCAACTAGTGAAAACATCTTTTTCGACGGAAGTAGCTATTCAATTAATTGTGAAGCCATCCCTTCTGAATTGGGTGATGATGCGGTTTCTGCATGGATAAAAACCATAAGTGAAGCTGAAACAACAAGCTATTATCAACTTTCAAACTTGAATGAGCAGTACTTTATTGAACAAGAAGCGAGTGATTATCCGACTATTACTGTTCCAAATTTCATGCAATTCAGCACAGCTAGCAGCCCTGGAACTGGTTTAGATTTAACCTTTTCCAACGCAGGCTTAGCTGCCAATATTCAAATGGCAATATGGGAAGGATCAAGTAAACTGCATACCCTTTGGAATAATGGCTCCATACATGCAGTAAGTTATGATGCTAATGACATTCCTTCTAGCCCAGTAACAACAACTAGTGAAACTAATTTACCTTTCTCGAATGGTAATCAGTTATATATCCGGTATGAGGATGGTGACGAAATAAATGATTATGAAATTACACTGGCAAATTTAAATGTAGCTAATGACTGTGCCTATATCGTATTAAACGAGTCCGCTGATAACTTTGAAGATAAGTTTGATTTGAGCAGTATGTTCCAATACACTTTAGTTGAAAATAATGGTAATTGGAGCCTCACAGGAGATGATTCAAATATTGAAGAACTGTATTTAGTTGATAATGCCAGTGGTAACCAATATTATAAGAAATACGATTCAGGGACTATTCGTTACCAGACAAGTTCTGGAGGATACGATTGTGTTGCTTTTCCTTTTGATGCCTTAGCTCAATCGAGTACATCGGTCTGGTTAAAAAGCAATGATAATGGAACTGTGAAATACTATGGTGTTGATGACTTTGACCAACCCTATTTTACAGAAAGAAACTTATCAGATCTTCCTGCTTTCAGTTGGCCCTCACTCATTCAATTAGATGCCTCAGCAAATGACCGCGTGGATTTGACTTTTCTCGACAGTGGTCTGGAAGATCAATTGACACTAGCGCTTTGGTTGGAAAATAGCACTCCAAAATTATTGACATTAAGAACCTCTGAAGAATTAAAGGAAGTTACCTATGCAGATCATATTCCGAATGAACCGACTAGCAAATCTAATTTGAATCAAATTGATTTGCGAAATCCAAATAAAAAAGTTTTCTACATTAAGAACAATTCAGATGGAAAAACTTATCAGTTTAATTTAGATAGTGAAAAGGTGACAGAAGCATGTTACATTTTGCCTTTAGAACAAGGTGCTGAAGTCACAGATATTGAGAATAAATTTGATTTGGAAGCAAATACCAGTCATCAATATTATGTAAGAAAAGCTGGTAATAAGAATCATTTACATGGAGATGATTCCATTATTGAAGAATTATACATCGTTAGAAACAACAATAATATTCATTATTATCAGAAATCTGGGAATACGTATCATTTCATTCAGACCAATAATAACAAAACAAACTGTAGGAATTTGCCCAGCCATTTGGGTAATACTGTAAATGAGGTTTGGGTAAAGGTCAATGAAAATGGAACGGAGAAATACTATGGTACTACCGACATTGATTTAGGTTATATGATACTCAAACAGGCAACGGATTTGGCGCATGTACAGATTCCAGAATTGATGGAGTTGAGCAAATCTGGAGGAGATGGCATTGCTACGCTCAATCTGGATTTAAGCTTTTTGACAGAGGGTATCTCCACGGATGCCAATTTGCAAATGGCGCTCTGGGAAGAACCTTCGGAGGGCACAGCTAAACTATTGGCATTACGCAGTAATAGTGAACTTGTCATGGTACCTTATATCAATAATATTCCTCAAACGCCCATATCTAATACCAGCAATTTGAACAACTTCAATTTGTCAGGTATGGATGGACTGGAAAATAAATATCTATACATCAAACGCGACGATAATAGCACTTACAAAATAGCATTGGCTAAAAACAAGCTGGATGATAACTGTTATGTGGTCACTCTGGGAGGAAATACGGCTACTGTGGCAGAGGAAAAATTTGATATAGGTGGTCTTTTTGCTTATGCCGTGAATGCTGATAACAATTTAATTGGCAATATGGAAGTGATAGAAGAAATGTATCTGATTAAAAATGATAATAGCACGGAACTCTACGTTGTTTCTGATGAAATAAGCTATGCTTTTGATGGATCAGATTATTCCATTAACTGTAATTTTTTACCAACTATCATTGGCGATGATGTAACACAAGCATGGATAAAAACGGCCACAGATGCCGAGAATGAAGAAAGATATTACCAAATCACAAATTTGGCAAATACTTATTTCCTGGAACAGCAGGCAGAAAACTATCCTTCTATTACACTTCCTGATTTTATTCAAGTGAGCCAGGCAAGTACTCCAAACACCGGGCTAAACTTAAACTTTTCCGATACAGATATTTCTGGAAATATCACCATGGCTATTTGGGAAGGCACGGATCAATTGCGAACGCTATGGGAAGGAGGCAGCATTAACTCAGTTAGCTATAATGACGATGGTTTTGCTTATGCCCCTGTTCAAAGCGCTAATGTTAATCTATTGCCTTACACGATTGCCAATTCCACTGGAAATATTTTGTTTGTTCGTCATGATGATGGTACTACGACAAAGGACTATTCTGTTGATTTAAGTACTTTAAGTAGTAACTGTGAATACATTGTATTTAACAACTCTGCGAATGATTTCTCAGACAAGTTTGACCTTGCCTCGATGTATCCTTATGTTGTAGATAATGAAAATAATTTACTTGGAGATTTAACCAATATAGACCAATTGTACGTGATTGGTAGTGATGATAAACTAACCTATTACGGCATGACAAATGGTGTAAAATATGATGAATCAAACAATTCAATGATTTGCAATACCCAAATTCCGACCGAAATTGCGACAAATGTGAATGATATTTGGATTCTTACGACAGAAGGGAATCATTTTGGATTGGAAGGGTTGACAGGGCAGTATTTAGGGGTTAAAACATCAAGTGATTTTGCAGACTTTACAATACCAATCTATATCCGATATGCTAAAGTTACAGGCACTAATGAAATTAGTTACGATTTATATAGAGAGAATGGCAACTTTAGCCTAACTGATGATGAACTTAGTTTTGCCATTTGGGAATCAGATGCGAACGGAGAGCGCATGCTAGCTTTACAAGAAGAAAGAAAGTTACAGACTATTGCTTATACAAATGGCTATCCTCAGACTCCAGTTGCTCAATCAGTACGTTTTTACGGTCCTGGTTCTAATAATGACCCAAGACAGATTTCGTTCAGTAATTTAAACAATAAAATATTTTACATTGATAATGATGGACAGCATTATCAGGTAGGAATACCTGTCGAACTTGCGGAAGATAACTGCCACTTTGCATTGCTATCAGAAGATAACAAGATTGCTAATGATCCTGGCAGGTTTGACATAGAAGCCATATTTCCATATAGTTTAGAACCGCTCAGTTCGCTTAATAGCTCGACGGGGCAAATGGATGTTGTAAGTTACGTACTTGAACCAATGACGAATGTCAAAGAGGTTTATGTAAAGCATAGTGATAATTCCACAGACTGGTCTGTCTTCAATAGTGAAGAAGCATATCTTTATCACAATCAGACAAATACGGCTGAGTGTACATTTGATTACAATTTTGCGACCGATGCCAATGAGATTTGGGTCAAAAATGCGGAAGACAAAATCTATAGAATTAATGACCTCTCTGCAGGATTTTTTGTAGAGCAAAATGCAGCAGATTATCCTACGCTCATTATCCCAAAACTCATTAAGTACGAAGTGTCAGAAGGGTCAAATACTACCTATCTTGAATTTTTAGAAGACATTTTAGCAGACGGAACCAGTTTTGCCATTAGTAATACGAATCATACCGTTTTACATGGACAAGGCAATACTATTACCTCTGCTTCTTATAGTTCTGTTGTAGGGACTTTGGCTTCTTCTTTGACCGTTGAAGCAGGTACTACGATATTGCCGATTTTAGAGGACATTATTGATAATGTAACTTATAAGCTTTATATAAAATTAGCAGATGGGAAAAAATATAAATTCTCCATTCAGGATTTACTAGCAGCCGAAAGTTGCGAGCAGTATTTTGTTCTTCATCAGGAAGATAACACTATACCAGATACTTATTTTGACTTACCTCAAGTTATGGCTACTGGTACGGCACCATTCAATACTGCGCTGAATTTTGCTAATACAACTGATTACTTAATTTCTGATTATCCCGGGATTACCAGTGTGGGAACTTTTGAAGCATGGCTCAAACCAACTGTTAATGATGTCCTTATCGCTTCCTGGGGCGGATTGGGAACCAATGCAGGAATTACGGTTAAAATTAATTCACAAGGAAAACTGGTTGTTAATGACATCACTTTTGATATAACTGTATGTTGTAATGAATGGTACCATCTTGCAGTGACCATTTCAGATCATAGTGGAATAAAAAAGATCAATGCTTTTCTAGATGGAGTGAAGGCAGAAACCAATGATGTAAATGATTTTCCAAGTCTTCCAATTGCTACTGATGGAAAGTTAAGACTAGGGGTGCCTATTAATGGAAGCACCCAACATATTTTCCAGGGTGAAATGGATGAGGTGCGACTTTGGAATGTTAGACGAAGTACTACAGAATTAATTGAAAATAGAGGAAAAGAACTAATGGGTACGGAAGCAGATCTGGCACTTTATTACAAATTCAATACAAATACAAGCGTTTTTGCAGATGGGGCAGGTACAGATAATGCAGGACATTTGATTGCATTTGAAGACTACAACATAAGTCAAAGTGGAAGCAATTATTCTTTAAATGGCAATTTGACGGTTATTGAAACCTTGATAATAGAGCATGAGAATGGGGATATCACTCATTACGATAATGTTGGTTCAGTCTATTCCTCTAATGACGGTACTATAAATTGTTATAATTCGATACCATCCAATTTAGGAACTGCTATATCAAAAGTGTGGATAGACTTAGGAGGGCAAAATAACATTTACGGCACGGATGATTTGAGCAATCCATATTTCAAAAAGCAGACTACTTTGCCGTCAGTTACTATCCCAGAATTTTTACGATTTCAACCAGTTACAAATAGCGCTCAATACAATTGGGACTTTAATGGATCAAATCCAGGTTCTCTAAAATTTTCTATTTGGAATAGCGCGGATGATCAAATATTGGCACTTCGAGAAAATGGAATCATACAAATAGTAGATTATGCTGGTTTCCAGCCTGCTATCACTCCTGGTGTGCAGAATGCTGCTACTATTGATCTGGCTGATTTAGCTGATAGGGTAATTTACATAGAACGAGCTAATGGCAGTCGTGTAAAATTCACTTTACCTGCTACGGCTGACGATCATTCTTGCTATCACGCAGTATTTGTAGGCGATGATCCTAATATTGCAGATGAGAAATTTGAACTACCTTCTGTTATAGCACCAGGTACTGCTCCATTCAATGCCAGTTTGGATTTGAGTAGTGGTACCAATTATATTGAAACCAATTATGATGGTATCACAGGGAAGAATGATCGTACCATTGAAACTTGGATTAAAACTTCTAATGAAGGCACCATATTATCATGGGGTAAGACGGGCAGTAATGGAAAAAATTGGAAAGTTGCTGTAGAACCAACTGGTGAGTTATCTGTAAGAGTGAAAGGGGGTTATCGAATTGGTACTGAGAAGGTTAATGACAATGAGTGGCATCACATCGCCATAGTATTAGTAGATGATGGCTCTCCTAATGCAAATGAGCTGGTATTTTATATAGATGGCGAATTAGAGACTTATTCTGATACAGACGGTCAGGCAATTAATACAGCTACGGGAGGATTTTTAGAATTAGGTTCATTTAATGGTGAGGAAGTATTTTCAGGATTAATAGATGAATTGCGAATTTGGAGTGTAGCAAGAAGCCAAGGTGATATTTCTTCAACAATGGGGTATGAATTACTTGGTTCAGAAATTGGTTTGGAACTGTATTACAACTTTAATAGCGGAACTGATCCTCAAGATGTCAGTGGAAATAATCGCAATGGAACCTTTATTGCGCCAGTAGCTGCCTATGAAGTGGAAACCACTGGAAATACCAGCACCCTTTTAGGAGATTTGATGATCATCAAGCGCGTATTCTACGAAAATAATGCTGGCGAATTGTATTACTACAATCTTACAAATGGTTTCTTCTTTGATGAGGTCAATGGTACAATGATTTGCGAAAGTTTTGCAGGAGAAATTGGAAATGATGTAGCAAAAGTATGGCTCAAAACAGCTGATAAATTTTATCGTATTACCGACCTTAGTACACAGACCTTGGAAGAAGTGAATAGCGGTGCCATGCCATCTACACCAGTTGAGGATTTTGTTAAGTTTTCTGAAGCAACTGCTGGGGGTTTTGATTTGAGTTTTAGCGATAACAACCTTTCCGACAACTTAACCCTTGCCTTATGGAATAAGAATGATGATAAATTACTGGCTTATCGCGAAAATGAGGAATTGAAATTAGTCAACTATTCTGGTGGTTCTGCAATAAGCATTGATGTGCAAAGTGATCCAAATTTATTTGATATTCCCAATTTGAATGACAAGCATTTATACATTAAAAAGCCTAATGGCAAGAAATATAAGGTGACACTATTAGCAGGCGGCACTGCTGGTTGTTTCTTTGCTCCAGTAAAGACAGATGATGCGAATATTTCAGATGATAAGTTTGTATTACCTACCGTAGGAATTTCACTTCCAATCGCTGGTGGTTTTTCCAATAGCAGCGATAATTATATCGCTACAAGCTGGAAAGGGATTACGGAGGACAAATCCAGAAGTTTTGAAGCTTGGGTGAAGACTTCTTCTAGCAATAAAGTAATTGCGGAGTGGGGAACTGGAGGTAATGGAAAACGATGGAAGGTTATGGTTAATAATAATGGAGAATTGAGAATAGCTGTGAATGGAGGCACCAGGATAGGAACCTCCAAAATCAATGATGGAACATGGCACCATATTGCTGTTGTTCTCGAAAAAGATAACAATACCAATGTAAACGATGTCAAACTCTATGTAGATGGCGAATTAGAAAATAATTCATCAACTTCCGGCAGACCTATTAATACTTCAGATGCTGGTGTTGTTTCGATTGGGGCAGCAAATAATGGCGGCTCTATCTTAAAAGGGGAAATAGATGAGGTTCGTATTTGGAGTAAAGCATTGAATAAGAACCAGATTCAAAATAATATGAACCAAGAACTGACTGGAACGGAAACTGACTTAGCGCTCTATTTTAATTTTAATGGTAGCAGCAACCCACAAGATATTAGTGGAAATAACCGAAATGGGGTATTGTATCCTCTTCCAGACTATGAAATTGAAACCACAGGAAATAGTAGCGATCTCGTCGGGAATTTGACCATTGTAAAACAATTGTTCTACGAAAAAAACAATGGCAAACTATATTACTACAATTTAACAGATGGCTTCTTCTATAAAGATGATAATGGCGCAATGGAGTGCAATACCTTCTCAGGAACGATTGGCAGCAATATCGCCAAAGTGTGGGTCAAAACAGATGATGGCAATGGAGCGAAATATTATCAAATCACTGATCTTAGTGTAGGAGGAATGGAAGAAATAGATGTATCTGTCATGCCCGCTAATCCAGTTGAGGATTTTGTAAAATTATCCGATGCAGCAACTCCTGGTTATAATTTGAACTTTAGTTCTACCGATTTGGAAAATGACCTTACCCTAGCTTTATGGAATAAAGATGAGGATGAATTACTGGCATATCGTGAAAATGGGGAGCTGAAATTGATAACTTATTCAGAAGGAATCCCTTCAAGTATTGATGTACAGAGTGATCCAAATCTGCTCAATATTGATGATTTGAAAGATAGGCATTTATACATTCAAGATTCAAATGGTGATAAATATAAAGTAACGCTAAAAGAAGGTACAATTGCTGACTGTTTCTTCGCAGCAGTTAAAAATGCTGACACTAATATTTCAGATGATAAGTTTGATTTGCCTTTTATTCCTCCAGCTGGGGGTGGTTTTTCCAACACCAGCGCCAATTACATCTCAACCAATTGGAAAGGAATTGGAGGAAAAGGAAGCAGGACCTTTGAAGCTTGGGTAAAGCCAACCAATAAGAACAAAACCCTAGTTTATTGGGGTGGAGCAGGGAATGGCAATAAATGGCAAATTTTAATTGATGATGCTGGTCGATTAAAACTACATGTGAATGGAGGCTGGCGTACAGGAACAACCGATATACGAGATGGTGATTGGCATCATGTCGCTGTTGTGCTAAATAATGATGGCAGCCCAACCACAAAAGAAGTGAAGTTGTATGTAGATGGTCAGGAAGAAACTTATTCCAACACAAAGAACAGAGCAATTAATACTAAGAAAATTACCCTTCTATGTGTAAATGCCACTCCCGTTGCTGGTAGTATACTGAAGGGCGAACTGGATGAGGTGCGTATTTGGAGCAAAGCATTAAGCCAAAGTGAAATTCAAGCAAAAATGAACAAGGAATTGACTGGGACAGAAACGGATCTAGAATTATATTTCAATTTTAACAATGTGTCAGGCGCTTCAGTTCCTGATGAATCTCCCAATGGTAGAGATGGGACAATAAATTAAAAAACAACAGAATATTTAAGATATGAATAGTAATAGCATATTTATAATATTTCTTCTCTCATTAATTAGCTTAAGCAGTAGCCTTGCACAGCAGCAAGACGATTTAATACTGATGTATGGAGAAGCAAGTCGAGACCATATACTGGTTCAATGGCAACCTATGAATCCAGATTACTGGGATTCTTTGAATAGCATTGGTTATCGCCTGGTACGAGTGGAACTAGACAATGATAATCAGGAGCTTTCCCAAAGTAATATTGTCATAGCAGGCGCTTCATCTACCAATTTGATGTTGCCAAAAGATACACTTTGGTTTGAAGAAAATGCTGGAGAACTAGATGGATTAATAGGGGCAATGGGTGCTTTAATGTATGATACTACATTTCAATTTCCAAAAAATAAATTGTTGGACGCGAATACCATGCGTTATAATTTTCTTTGTTATGAGGCACAGTGGAAACCACTAGCTGGTGAGGCTTTAGGTTTATTGTATAAGGATACCACGATTGTAACTGGTAAGAAATATCGCTATAAAGTTTCTGCAACACTTCCTGGAGGGAAGACTTTGAGCAATAGTATAGATTTTGAGGCTGGTAAAATTGCTCGTTACAGAAGTCCTGAAGATTTGTACATTAAATATGACTTTCCTACAAGGATGCCATTATCCATGATGATTAGTATGCAAACTGATAAGCGGAGCGACAGAATAGTAGCTAAATCGAGACCTTATGAAGATTCTATTGTTCTGCGATGGGCACCAAATGGTTCGGAGTTTTGGCTGGATGCGATTGAAACAGGATTTTATATTTCAAGAGAAGAAATAGGTGGAGGGTTAATAGATACTTTAGCACATGTTCGCCCCTGGGCTAAAAATGAACTGGATGAACGCTTGTTAGGAGATGATATGGCACTAGTAGCAGCTAATAATTTACATGGTAGTAATGTTAAGAACATGGAGGGAGACTTCATCCAGAAAGCTCAATTGTTTGAAAATCGATTTGGTTTTGCCGTTTTTGCTGCTGAACGATCTTCTTTGGCTGCCGATGTATTAGGACTACGTTTTGTGGATAAAGACGTTGAAAAAGACAAAGAATACAACTATAAAATTACTTGTCCGGCAGCTAATACTTTTCTAGCTACTGCTCGGCTTTCAGTTACCAATACCTATGCTCCTCAACCACCTCCCATTGATGTAGAATTAATACAAGGAGACAAATATCTCGTAATTGAATGGAGTTTGAAAAACGAGCAGCGATTTTCATCCTATATCCTCGAACGTTCGGATGATGGCGGTCGTAACTTTTTTCCTTTGACAGATAAACCAATTGTTTTTTTGGAGACACCAGATTTCCCTATTGAGATTTATCACTATCGAGATTCTGTAGAAGAAAATTATGTCGAATACATCTATCGACTAAAGGGCAATGATAGCTTTGCTGAAACCAGTTCCCCTTTCGAAGTTCGTGGCATGGCTGTTGATTTAACCCCTCCTCCTCAACCTTCTATTCTTTCGGGAAAGTTGAATGAAGCCAGAGATACTATTCATATTACATGGGGTACTCCTCCACTTCCAGAAGATTTTGCCGGTTATCGGGTATTGTTCGGAGCAAAAGGGGAGGGGCCTTTTGATACATTGACAGCCCTGCTTCCTAAGGAAGTTGAATCTTATATTTATACAGGTGAAACTTTGGATGGGCGACAGGCTCATTATTTTAAGGTCATGTCTACAGATAATGCTGGCAACTCTATTACATCAATAGAATATTTTGTTTCGGTACCTGATTTGATTCCACCTGAAGCTCCTGCTAAAATAGAAGCAGTGATAGAAGATGATGGAACGGTACACATCGCCTGGGAACATAGTATTTCAGATGATGTAGATGGTTATTGGGTTTATTTTTCCAATAGGTTAACAGATGAATTTTCAATTGTCCATGAAGGAATAATTAAAGAAAATTACTATACCTATCAAATTCAGGAAAAATTTCTGAATGAGGTTATCTATTATGTCGTTGCTGCAAAAGATGAACAAGGTAATCGAAGTGATTTAAGTGATATAATTGAAGTAGAACGTCCTGACAAAGTACCACCACAAAAGCCTATTATGAATGACATTCAAGTAGAGGATAACGGGCTTCTGATATCATGGTTGCCGAGTATTAGTCAGGATGTGGAATATTATTATGTTCATAAAAAAACCTTTGGAACAACAGAAGAATGGGTAGTAATGGATAGCTTAACTGGAAACGCAGAATTGTTTTACAGAGATGCAGATTGTAATCTCGGAAAATATTATGAATATAAAATTCAAGCAAAAGATGATGCTGGATTGTACTCGGAATTTACACCCTCTAAAAAAGGCAGAGTTCCTTTTAAGCCAGAATTATTTGCTGTAAGAGATTTAACAGTGGAACTGAATAAAGATAAAACTGCAATTCAACTTAAATGGACTTATGCACCACCGCTAGTCAAGGGATGGGATTTCCCATACCAATTCTATATATACAAATCGAATGGTAAAAGCAACGTCGATAATTATAGGCAATTAACAAACGATCAATTTACTTTTTCCGATACCGACTTTGTTGAGGGCAGCCTCTACAACTACGCCATCAAAATCCAATTTGAAAACGGAAAATCAGGAGTCCTAAGCCCCGTAAAATCAGTACTGATTAGATAAAAACCCAAAACCATACAACAATTTCTGAGTGATGTCTCAACGAGGATATCCTATGGGAAATCCTTATTTCAGAATTTAAAAAAACAAGCAAAATGAAGCTTTTTACATACCGTCAAAATAGTTGGAAAAACTGTCTAAAATGCTTTGGTCTGGTATTTTTATCAGGGCTTTTTTGGATAAATGTGCATGCAGGTCGAGTTGATTTTGAAATGGATCTGGAGCCTATTTGCCAAATTCAAATGGAAGTCAAGAGGGTGTCAACAATAAAATTACGAAATGATTACATTAATGATCTTCAAAAAGGAAGTATTGCTTTTTCCATTGAAGATAGAGAACGGGAGTTTTGTGGTCCATTCCTGCCTGATAATTATGAAGTTTCAATAGACGAATGTCGAGAAGAAGTGGTAAACGAGGCTGAAAACTTGCTTGTTTTAACTGGACCAGCAGGGATTAATACAGATATTCATCTTTGGTTGGATGGTGATGATATTGACGGTGACGGACTAACTCGAACAGGCGATAATGACCCCGATGAACCTGCCAACGGAAGTGATATTGATACCTGGCATGATAAATCGGGAAATGATGCGGATGCTTTACTCAGTACCATGCAAAATCATGACCCCAATGCCAATGCACCTTCGATGGCGACCAATCAATTTAATGGTAAGCCAGTGGTTGAATTTGATGATGCTAATGATGAGAAATTACAAGGTGCGTTTGCCTCAAATCACGATGGCGTATGGACTATTTTTTGGGTTTACAGAACAACTGATCCCAACCCACCAAATAATGCTGCAGTTTTTACAGCTGGCACAAGTGCAGGCTTTGGGGCTTCTGGAGGCCTTAAGCGGTGGCAACTTCAATATAAAGGAACTTCTGATGCTTACCAGATTAATAATGGGGGCTATACGTATGAAGATTTTCATACAGGTTGGGTTTCTTATGCAGCCAGACATGATAATACGGATATGGAAATTTTTGCCGATGGTGAATCGCTGTTAACAGCTACAGCGAATACTCATTCAGGAGCATTAGGACATTATAGACTTAATATTGGATACGTAGCAGCTGGTAGTAGTGCTGATAAGCAAATAGCCGAAGTCATCGCCTATACAAGAGTGTTGACCGATTGTGAGATGAATCAAATCAATGACTATTTAAGTGTCAAATATGGAGCTGCTTTTGTTAGCTTTGACGATAACTATCAGCATGCTGCTACCCATCCGAATGAAATTACTGGGATTGGAACGATTGGACCCTTAGGTGGAAATTGTTCTTCCAGTACTGTAATCAATTCATTAACTACTTCCATTATTACGATGGATAATCCTTCCAGCAATGATACAGACGATGAATTTATTACCATTGGAGATGATGAAGGAAATTTAACTGAAAGTACCGAGGTGCCCAGTCCTTATACACAGCGGTTAACACGTGAGTGGAGATTAGATGAAGACGGAGATCTTGGTACAGTGGATATTTGTTTCGATCTAACCAATATTACAACAACAGGTTCATCTGTGGGTGATTTTGCATTACTAACGGATCCAGATGGCAATTTTAGTGATGCTACTGCTACAACCACAGGAGCTTCTTATTCCAATAATGTTATTTGCTTTACTGGAATACATTTTACAGATGATGATTATTTTACCTTGGCGACGGCGGGTCCAAGTCCCATTACTGTTACCAATTTGAATGACTCAGGAGCGGGTTCACTACGGCAGGCGATCCTTGATGCCAATGCGGCTTCAGGTGATGATGTTATTGAATTTACAGTAGCGGGAACGATTACTTTATCAACTGCACTTCCAACTATAACTGAAGGAGTAACTATCGATGGGACTACAGCTCCTGGATATGCTGTAGGAACACCAACGATTCATGCCGATTATTCTGTTTTAGATGATTATGTAATAGAAGCTTCAGGTGTAACCAATTTAACCATTGAAGGAATGGATTTTTCGGGTGCTACTCAATTGGGTAATGGCATTTCAGTAAACAATTGTACAAATGTTACCATTTCAAATAATAAAATAAACAATCGCGTACGGGGGATTTTTGTCGATGCTAGCACAAATGTTTCCATTACCGGAAATGATGTCCAGGAAACAGGCACGGGTATATCTAACCCAAGTATTTATATACAAAATATTACGACTCCATTATCTGTACAAAGTAATACGTTCGGAGGAACAAATGCAGAGACTGCATTAAGAGTTGAGGATATGTCGAATTTTTCAGTTAGCAGTACAAGTGGAGAGATAATTTTAGAAGACAATAATGGTCTGGATAATGTGGGTGGGGTTAACAATCCGGTTCTATATTTTTTGGATTGTTCAAATATGACGATAGATGATTTAAATTTAAATCGTTCCACTACTTCTTTACTGGGATACGCAATTTCAATGAGTAACTGTACAGGTACTAATTCAGTGACTAATTGCGATATGGAATATCGCGAAATGGGTATAAATGCCTCTGGAGCAATGAATCTGACAGTTACTGGCAATACATTTACGAATACCGGTTCCCACAAAGACGAAGCAGGAATCAGGATAAACAACATAACTTCCATTACAGCCAACAATAATACATTTGGAGGGATTGGTGAAACTGCACTTAGTGTGAATAACATGTCAGGTTTGTCTGTTGGAAGCACAAGCGGAGATATTATTTTAGAAGATAATAAGGGTTTGGAAGATGTGGGAGGAAATAACGATCCTGTCTTATATTTTGAGGGATGTTCAGGTATAACAGTGGATAATATAAAACTGAATCACTCGACTAGCTCGATGTCAGGCTTTGGGGTTACCATGTTTAACTGTACGGGTAACAATTCAGTTACCAACTGTGAATTGGAATATCGCGATAAAGGCGTGGATGCTTCCGGTTCAATGAATCTAACGGTTACGGGGAATACGATTAGCAATTCTGGGGCTAGTGCGGGTGAAGGAGCAATCACTTTAAGTAATATAACTTCTATAACTGCCAGCAATAATACCTTTGGGGGCATTGGAGAAACTGCATTAAGGGTTGATAATATGTCAAATCTATCTATAGGAGGTGTAACTGGAGATATCATTTTAGAAGACAACAATGGTTTGGCGGATGTAGAAGATGTTAACACTCCAGTTTTACATTTTGTTGGATGCTCAAATATAACAATTGATGATGTCGACCTAAATCGGTCCACCACCTCAATGCGTGGATATGCAATTTACCTGAACAATTGTACTGGCGTTAATTCAGTTACCAACTGTGATTTGGAATATCGGGAAATAGGCGTTTATGCTAAAGGGGCGATGGATTTTACCTTCACTGGAAATTCAGTTGTTAATTCGGGAAATGGTGTTAATGAACCAGGATTCTATTTACAGAACCTGACCTCGGTTACCGCCAGTAATAATACCTTTGGAGGAATAGCAGAAACTGCCCTTAGGGTGAATAATATGTCAAATCTATCCATAGGAGGTGTAACTGGAGATATCATTTTAGAAGACAACAAAGGTTTGGCAGATGTGGCAGAAGATAACACTTCAATTTTATATTTTGACGGATGTTCTAATTTAACAATCGATGATGTCAACCTAAATCGTTCCACTACATCAATGAGTGGGTATGCAATATTCCTGGATAATTGTACAGGTTCTAATTCCATAACCAATTGTGATTTGGAATATCGGGAACTAGGTGTAGATGCTTCTGGGGCGATGGATTTAACCCTCACCGGTAATTCTGTAGTGAATACGGGAAATGGTAATAATGAGCCAGCATTCCAATTAGACAACCTGACTTCTATCACTGCCAGTAATAATACATTTGGAGGGTTTGGTAATTGTGCCTTAAGAGTGGAAAATATGGATGGTATAGTAATAGGAGATGAAAATGTATCAGGTGTTGATTTTGAAATTGCAGATGGAAGTGGTCTTGCAGCTGTGGGTAGCAGTAATGTTTCTGTTATTTATTTAGACAATTGTACCAATAGCGTTATAGATGATGTTGACCTGAATGGTAATGGACAAGGCTATGGTTTTACCCTTGATGGTGGTTCGGGAAATACCACCCAAAATTTAATTATAGATAATCGAAATAGTGGTTGTGAAGTAAATGGCGGGACTTCCAATACAGTTACTTGCAACACTTTTACTAATTTATCAACCGGCATACTTGTCAGTGGTTCACCTTCCGGCAATACTATAGACAATAATACTTTTGGCTGTATTTCAGTTTATGCGATTAATAATGATTCCGGCAATTCAATCATAGCAGAAAATAATTTTTGGGAAGAAGCGGACGGTCCTTCTAATTTAGGAGGAAGTGGACCAGGGTATAACGGGACAGTTGATGCCGATCCCTTTTTAACAGCAGCCAATGCTTGTGCTCCTGACGGAGTAGCACTTTGCGCAGCCTTAGGCGATCCTGAAATTAATGTTCAGGGAGGTAACCCTGCTCTGGATATTGAAGATGGGGACACTATGCCTCAAGTAGCAGATGATACGGAATTTGGAGATGTTGCTGTAAATGGAGGTTCAGATATACATACTTTTACCATTCAAAATATTGGAACAGAAGCATTAACGATTAGCAACATTACAAGCGACGATGCTCAATTTACAGTTGGAAGTATTCCTACATCAGTTGCTGCCAGCAGTTCGGAAACCTTTACAGTTACTTTTGACCCTTCCTCCACTGGAACTCAAAGTGCAACCATTACTATTGATAATGACGATTCTGATGAAAACCCTTATACTTTTGCTGTACAGGGTACAGGTCTTACCTTTCCAGAAATCAATGTTCAAGGCAACTATATGGACATTGCCGACGGCGATACTTCTCCTTCTACGAACGATCATACTGATTTTGACGGCAGCTTTACCAGAACCTTCACTATTCATAATACAGGTGATGCGGATTTGACAATTTCAAGTGTTAACATCACAGGGACAAATGCTTCAGATTTTTCTGTAACTGCTTCGCCAGCTTCGCCTGTCGTTCCTTCAGATTCCACAACATTTGATGTGACATTTACGCCGAGTGCCGCTGGTATTCGCACTGCAACTATAGAAATAAACAATAATGACCCTGATGAAAATCCTTATGATTTTGCCATTCAGGCGACTGGTGAAACAGCAGGTGCATTAAATTTTGACGGGGTTGATGACTTTGTAGATATCCCTGATCATAGCACCCTGAACTTTAATGACCAAAGTTTTACTATTGAATTATGGTTTTACCCGAATGTTATTAGCCAGCAAATGTTGATAGATAAGCGCCCTGGAAATGGCCAGGGTTATAATTTGCTCTTACAATCAAACGGCAGACTTAGATGGGTTGTGGAAGGAGTTGGCAACTCATTTTCGAGGGTTTATTCTATCGTGTCCTTAACAGCTAACCAATGGATACATATAGCCATATCATATAATGCCAATACTGGACAATCTGCAATGTATTTGAACGGAGTTCTGGAAAATATTTCCAACGGAGCTTCAAATTTGGATGCGACGAATACGGAGAATTTGGTTTTTGGAAATAACGGAAACAACAACGATTTCCTTGATGGGGAAATGGATGAGGTGCGTATCTGGAATCGCCTATTTTGTCAAAATGAAATAAACGCACAAAAAGATTGCGAGTTAACTGGTTCGGAAAACTCCTTGGTTGCTTATTATAATTTTAATCAGGGTGTTGTGGGTGGAAATAACAGTTCTGTTACCATATTAACGGACAATAGTACGAATACAAATGATGGAACGTTGACCAATTTTGCATTATCGGGCAGTACCTCCAATTGGGTTGCTTCCGGAAATGGTGTTTCAGGAACTTGCAGTGCTTTTAATGATGCGGAAATCAATGTTCAGGGTGGCAATCCCGCTTTGGATATTGAAGATGGAGATACCACTCCACAAACTGCTGATGATACGGATTTTGGAGATCTTGCTACCATAGGAGCTTCGGACATCCATACCTTCACTATTCAAAATACAGGCACCGGAGTTTTGACGATTAATGACATTACAAGTGATGACGCTCAATTTACGGTCGGGAATATCCCCTCAACTGTTGCAGTCAGTAGCTCGGAAACTTTTACGGTTACTTTTGACCCTGCTTCCGTAGGAATTCAAAGTGCAACCATTACCATTGATAATGATGATTGTGACGAAAACCCTTATACTTTTGCCGTACAGGGTAATGGGATAGAACCTGAAATCAATGTTCAGGGTAACGGGATCAATATCGCTGATGATGACACAACTCCTTCTGTTTTGGATGACACAGATTTCGGAGGTGTTTTATTAAACGGAGAAAAAACAGTGACCTACACAATTGACAATATTGCTGGAGTCGCTGACTTGGAAATTACCAATATTACATTAAGCAATACCACAGATTTTTCATTGCAATCTCTAAGTTTTCCAATTATCATCACCCCGGGTAATTCAACTACCGTTGATGTAACTTATGAGCCCCAAACCGCTGCAACGCATACTTCAATATTAACGATTGACAACAATGATGGAGACGAAAATCCCTATAATTTTACCATTCAGGGAACGGGATGTGCCAATAGTTTAAACAACTTTCATGTATGGACAAATAGCAGTGGAGATAATAATTGGAATAATGGCAGTAATTGGGTGGACGAAAATGGAAATAATGGAGTTCCTAAGACTGGCGATAATGCGGTTTTCAGTTGCGTCAGTTCAGATGATTGTACGATTAATACTTCGCCTTCGATTAAAAGTTTCACCATAACTAGTGATTATGGCGGTACAGTAAGTCTTGGAACGCAAACCTTAGACCTGTTTGGAAATTGTACAATTAATAGTGTGGGACAATTTAATGCTGGAACAGGTCAAGTTAGATTGAGAGATCAAAGCACTGTGGATGTTGCAGCAACATTCTATGATTTGACAATTAATACAGCTGCTGGAAATGATAATTTAGTCTTGAATCAGGATTTGAATGTGAGTAACGATCTAACAATCACAAGAATTGGTCAAATCAATGGCCAAAATATCAAAGTATCTGGTAATATTATTACGAATGACGCGACGGTTATCGGATCAAGTTTTATCAGTGCAGTCGGGTCAACAAATCAAACGGTTAGTGGTACTGGGGTATTAAGTAAACTGGATGTTTCCAAGACTGGAGGAAACCTACAATTAATAGATGCTTTTGATCTGAACAGAGCAGGCGGAGGATGTGAATTAACTGGTTCTGGAACCATTGAGAATGTAGGCGGGGTCGGAATATTTCAGTTTAAAGAAGCGACTACAGTTAATTTTAGTGGAACGATCGATGATGTAACCATAGCGACTGTTAATGGGAATGATAATATTGTACTGACTCAGGATTTGAACGTCAATAACGATTTGACTATTTCTCAAATTGGAGAGTTAAACGGCAGTTCTATTGTGGTTTCCGGAAACATCAGTATTACAGACGGAGGTATTCCGGGTTCTGGAAGTTTGACTATGGCAGGAAGCGGGACGAGTACCATTACAGCAACTAATAACGGCAGCTATGTAGGCTTAGTTATTGACAAGACAAGCTCAATGGATATAGGTCAATTGATTACAGGTCCCACATTCAGTCAAATAACAGTGGAGGAAGGCATTCTTGATTTAAATAGTCAATCACCTAACGCTGATGTGACGATTAATGACGGCGGTACCATGAAAGGAACCGGCACCGTTAAGAAAACAGTGACTGTTGAAAGTGGTGGTATACTAGACCCTGGAACCTCTCCAGGTTGTATGACACTTGACGGACTAACATTGAACTCAGGATCGACCCTAAATATTGAAATAGACGGAAATACTGCCTGTACCGATTTTGATCAATTGACGGTAAATGGAAGTGTAGCGATCAATGGAGCGACTTTATCTGGAACAGCTCCGACCACCCCTTCTGGTCCATTGACAATTATTGCAAATGACAACACAGATGCTATTTCAGGAACCGGATTTTCGAATGCAGCACCGAATATTACACTGAGTGGTACGGCTTATGTAGTCAGCTTGACAGGGGATACAGGTAATGATTTTACAATTGAACCTGCTCTTCCCGAAATCAATGTTCAGGGCAACAGTATGGATATAGCGGATGGTGATATGATTCCTACAACAGATGATCATACAGATTTTGACGGCAGTTTTACCAGAACCTTTACCATCCAAAATATTGGAACAGCAGATTTGACTGTTTCATCTATTAACATCACAGGAACAAATGCCTCAGATTTCTCTATATCTGCTTCACCCACATCGCCTGTTGCGCCTTCTGGTTCAACTACTTTTGATGTGACATTTACGCCTGGTGCAGTTGGTGTTCGTTCTGCAACAATTGAAATAAATAATAACGACTCTGATGAAAGCCCTTATGAATTTGCCATTCAAGGAACGGGGGAAACTGCGGGAGCTTTGGATTTTGACGGTAGTTCTGATCATGTGACTATTTCTAATTTTATCGACCCATCTACTACTAATTTTACTGTGGAATGTTGGTTTAATGTGGATGCCTTGCCTGCACAATCTACCATTTTTCACCAAGTAGGTCCTCCTAATAGGACATGGTTAGCAGTGCAATCTTCCAATGTGTTAACAACAAAACTTGGCGGCACTCTTATCAATGGAACAACTACGATTAATACAGATACATGGTATCATGCTGCATTAACTTGGGATGGAACTACTTTTACATTATATGTCAATGGTGTTGTAGACTTTACTCATACCAATATGATGGAATCATCAACTGGTGATATGTATATTGGTTCGACAGCAGTAGGAAATTTTTATTTTGATGGAGCTTTTGATGAAATCCGATTTTGGAATCGGGCACTTTGCCAAAATGAAATACAAGCTCAAAAAGATTGTGAATTAACAGGTTCAGAATCAGGTTTGGTTGCCTACTATAATATTAACCAAGGTGTTGTAGGCGGAAATAACAGTTCTGTTACCACATTGACGGACAACAGCACAAATACCAATGACGGAACACTGACCAATTTTGCGTTGACAGGCAGTTCATCTAATTGGGTTGCTTCAGGAAATGGTGTTTCGAGTACTTGTAGTACCTTCAACGATCCTGAAATCAATGTTCAGGGGGGGAATCCTGCTTTGGACATTGAAGACGGAGATACGACTCCTTCGACTACGGATAACACAGACTTTGGTGATGTTTTGGTATGTGGTGGTACTGATGCTCATACATTTACCATAGAAAATACAGGCACAGCAAATTTGATTTTGGATGGCAATCCAAAGGTAGCTATTAGTGGTACCAATGCTTCTGATTTTACTGTAACGACCCAAGCCACCAGCCCAGTTACAAGTGGGGGGGGCACCACTACTTTTGTCATTGAATTTGACCCAAGTGCTAATGGATTGCGCACAGCTACTGTTTCGATTTCTAATGATGATTGCAATGAGGCTCCGTATAATTTTGACATTCAGGGAACAGGGATTAGCCCCGAAATGGATGTGGAGGGTAATAGTACTTCGATTGCCTCTGGCAGCAATAGTCCAAATACTGGTGATGATACTCAATTTGGGGAAGTAGGAATCGTTA